>NZ_JBPUKX010000004.1:0-63094 GCF_054729195.1 Streptomyces sp. YIM S03343 | reverse complement strand
GGTGGTGTGGGGTGGTGCCAGGTGGTGCGGGGTGGGGTGCGGGGGGTGGGGTCAGTGTGTGGGCTGCTCGGCGAGGGGGTGTTCGCTGATGTCGCTGGCGGCGCTGGCGGGGGCCGGCTCCGGGTGTGTTTCCGTGGCTGTCTGTGTGGCCGGCTGTGCGGCCGGGGCGGCCTGGCGCTGGGTGTGGCGGGGGCGGCCCCAGGTGCGGTCGCCGATGAGGAGGAGTGCGGCGGGCATGACCAGGCGTCGGATGACGAGGGCGTCGAGGACGACGGCCACGGCGAGGCTGATGCCGAGTTCGCGGACGATGCTGATCTGGGCGCTGGTGAAGGAGGCGAAGACGGCGATCATGATGGCGGCGGCGCCGTTGACGAGGCCGGCGGTGCGGGCGAGGCCGCCGAGGACGGACTCCCGGTGCGTCAGGCCCCCGAAGTACATCTCCCGCATCCGGCCGATCATGATCACCATGTAGTCCATGCTCAGACCGAACATGACCGCGAAGAGCATCAGCGGGGTGACGCTGTTGATCGAGTGGTCGGAGTTGCCGGACACCAGGGCCAGGACGCCGAGGCTGGCGCCGACGACCGCGATGTTGAAGGCCAGGGCGAGCAGCGGGAGCAGGACGGAGCGGAAGGCGAACAGCAGGATCAGGAAGCTCAGCACGGCCACCATGCCGACCACCAGCGGCACCGAGCGCAGCACCAGGTCGTCGAAGTCGGAACCGGTCGCGGTGGCACCGGCCAGCTGCGCCGTGACCTTCGGCTCGGTCTCCTTGCCGAGGTGGTCGCGCAGGTTGTCCACCAGGTGGTGCGCGGCGGAGCTGTCGGGGTCGGAGGCGGGGGTCACGACGATGCGGGTGACGAGCCTGTCGCCGTCACGCGTCCACAGCTGCTGCAGGGCGCCCTTGGTCTCGGCGCTGACGGTGTCCGTGCCGGCGAGGGCCTGGGGCAGACCGGAGGAGGGCAGACCCAGCGTGGTGACGGCCTGGACCTTGTCCGCGCCGGGCGCGGTCTTCGCGTACGAGGCGATGGCGCCGGCGCTCTTGAGGAGGGCGCCGGCCTGGGAGCGGTCGGCGCTCAGCACGATCTGGACGGGGAACATCTCGCGCACCCCGATGTCGTTCTTGATGCGCTCCAGGCCGGTGCGGGCGCTGTCGCCGGAGGGCAGGATGTCGGCGCTGGCGACGGGGACGCGCAGGGTGAGCTGGGCGGCGGGGGCGGCGAGTGCGGCGAACGCGGCCACGAGAGCGGCGAGGACGAGACCCGGACGGCTGGTGAAACGGCCGGCGGGACGCTCGGCGGGCTTGGCGGCGGGCTGCGCCGCGTCGGCACCGGCGTTCTTGCGGCGGTGCAGGGTGCCCCAGTTGATGCGGTGGCCGAGCAGGCTGAGCACGGCGGGCAGGAGTGTCATGGCGATGGCGACGGCGGTCAGGGAGACGGCCACGCCGCCCAGGGCGATGCTGGTGAAGGACATGGCACGGGGGATGAACAGGGCGGAGAGGGCGACGATGACCGCCATGCCGCTGAACAGGACGGAGTGGCCGACGGTGCGCATGGTGCGCTCGAGGGCGTCGGGGACGGCGCGGCCCTCGGCGAGCTCCTCACGGAACCGCTTCACGATGAACAGGGAGTAGTCGACGGCGACGGCCAGGCCGACCATGGAGACGATGTTGGCGAAGAGGCTGTTGACGTCGGTGACCTGCGTCATGCCGTAGCCGATGGCCTCGGTGGCCATCAGGGTGGCGCCGGCCATGACCAGCGGGACGGCCATCGCGGCCACGGAGCGGAACACCAGCAGCAGGACGACGAACAGCACGGGGAAGGCGATCATCTCCGCGCGTGTGACGTCCTCCTTGGAGTGCACGTTCAGCGCGTAGTCCAGCGCGGGCGCACCGGTGACGTCGGCCTCGACGCTCTTGCCGACGGCCGCGCGCACCTCGTCCTGGAGGTCCGGCACCAGGTTCTGGACTGCTGTGTTGTCCTTGGTGAAGCCGACCTGGAGCAAGGTGGTGCGGCCGTCCTTCGACATCCACTCCGGGTGCGTGGTGCGGTCGGTGACGCTGGAGGCGCCCTGGCGTTCGGCGACCTCGCGGGCCGTGGCGACGGCGCCGGCGACGGAGCCGTCCTTGCTGTGCAGCACCACGAGGAGGGAGTTGGGGGCTTCCTTGAAGGCGCGCTCGATCGTGTGCTGCGCGGTGACGGACTCGCCGCGGGGGTCGGAGAAGCCGCCTGTCTTCAGGGCGCCCTCGAGCTGGAGCGCGAAGGGGACGGCCAGGGCGAGCAGCAGCAGCCAGCCGAAGATCACGGCCTTGGGCCGTGTGGCGGCGAGGTGGGCGATCTTCTTCACTTCTCTACTCCTGGTATCGGGGCCCCTGTCGGAGGGGCGGGCCGTCCGCCGGCCGCCGGACAGACGGACGCGCAGTCGGTGTTGGGACATCGATGATACTCAATCGATGATTCATCATGCATGACGCGACATCGATGCCGCAACATGTTTGAAGGCGTTGCCGTTCACCGCGGCGCCCGCGGGGTGGTGATCCGGCCATGCGGCAGCGCCGGCTCGTACGGGGGCTGCGGCGGGGAAGGGTGACGGGTGGACGCCTGACGTGCACCGATGCGGAACCGGCAGATGCCGTCCGCATATGCGAGCCGCGCACCGCGCCCGCAGGGAAGGCGCGATCCGCACGTCCGGACCCTCGGACGCTCGGACGTCCGGACCCTCGGACGTTCGGACGTTCGGACGCTCCGTCAGTGCGGCGGCCCCGCCGGCCCGTTGCCCGCGTCCTGCTGCTCGGCGCCGGGCCGCTTGGCCCGCAGCCGGTTGATCTCGGTGGGGTCGGCGTGGAGGATCAGCCGGTGGGGTGGCCGGTTTTCTTTGCGTGCGACGGTGACCCAGCCGCGGCGTACCCAGCCGTGGAGGGTGATGGAGGGCATGGCCAGTTCGAGGGCGAGGTCGCGCAGCCACCACTCGTTCGGGGCGAGGTTCTCGCGGGGTTCGGCGGTGGTGCGGCGGCCGGCCGGCCGGGCGTTCTCGCGGAGCATGCGGCGGACGGTGGTGAGGCTGATGGGGTCGCTGCGTCCGGGTGCCATGGTGTAGCCCTCGTTCTGGAGTACGTGGGTGATGGCGGGTGCGGTGCGGCCCTGGCGGGCGAGGGCGGTGATGCGTTCGACGACCTGCCCGTAGTACTGCTCCGGCGTGCTCCCGGAGCCGGCCGGCACGCCCGCGGCGGCGGGTGCGGCGGGTGCGGAGGGCCCGGGTGGTGCGGGCGGCCCGGAGGGTGCGGCGGTTGCGGGTGGTGTGGAGGGTGTGGTGGGTGTGGAGGGCCCGGGTGGTGCGGGCGGCCCGGAGGGTGCGGCGGTTGCGGGTGGTGCGGGTGGTGCGGGTGGTGCGGGTGGTGTGGTGGGTGCCGGGGTCGGGCTGGTGTTCGTCTCGGTGTGTATGGCGGTGCGGTGTACGTCCTCGTGGCGGCCGGGGAGGCGGGTGAGTGCCGGTCTCATGACGGGACGGCCGGGCGGCGGTGCGCGCGGGTGGGGGTCCGGCCGGGCGCGGCCGGGGTGTGTCCGCCCCGTGCCAAGGCCCGGCGTCCGCCGCGCCGCCTCGTGCGGCAAGGGTGCCTGGAACACGGGGAGTCGGGTGGACGGGCGGCGCACGGCGGGGCGGGGGGGCCGGCGGGAGGGGAGGCGTCGTCCGTGGAGGCGGCGGGGTGCGGGGCGGCGTCCTTCAAGGCGGCGTCCTTTTTTCGTCACTGTGTGCGCTGCCGGTGACTGGGAAGATGGTCCGGCGTGCTAAAGCGCGTCGTGTGTGCGGGATGTGCCGTCGGGCGCGCACGGCGTGGAATGTGCGGGGAGCCTCCGCCCGCACCGCAGGCCGGCGGTGTCTGGCCTGGTGCTGTGCCGTTCCGGGTGGTTGCGGGCGGTGGCGGCCCCGGTACGGGGATTGGCCGAAACCCGCCGGCCGGCTTCCCGCCCGCCGGCCGGGGCCGGTGCCTGTTTCCCGCCGCCGCCCGCCGCCGGCTGCCCGTGTTGTTCACACCGGGGTGGCGTCGTCGTCTGCGCTGGGGGCGTGGCGGAATGCCAGGCAGATGTTGTGGCCGCCGAACCCGAAGGAGTTGTTGAGTGCGAGGCCCGGCCCGGGGGCGAGTTCGCGGGGTTTGTCGCGGACGATGTCGAGGTCGGCCTGTTCGTCGAGGTGTTCGATGTTGATGGTGGGCGGCGCGAGCCGGTGGTGCAGGGCCAGGACGGAGGCCACCGATTCCACCGCGCCGGTGGCGCCCAGCAGATGGCCGGTCATCGACTTGGTCGCGGACACCGGTACGCGTGCGGCGCGGTCGCCGAGTACGCGCCGCAGTGCGGTGAGTTCGGCGATGTCGCCGAGGGGGGTGGAGGTGGCGTGGGCGTTGATGTGGGTGACCTCGTCGGGGGTGGCGCCGGCGTCGGTGAGGGCGGCGCGGACGGCGCGGGTGACGTCGCGGCCGTCGGGTTCGGGCTGGGCGATGTGGTGGGCGTCGGAGGTGAGGCCGATGCCGGCGGCCTCGGCGTAGACGCGTGCGCCGCGGGCGCGGGCGTGTTCCTCGGACTCCAGGACGAGGATTGCGGCGCCTTCGCCCATCACGAAGCCGTCCCGGCCGCGGTCGTAGGGGCGGGAGGCGGCGGCGGGGTCGTCGTTGCGGCGGGACATGGCCGTCATGTTGGCGAAGGCGGTCATGATGAGGGGGTGGATCGGGGCTTCGGTGCCGCCGGCGACGACGACGTCGGCGCGGTGGGAGCGGATCATCCCGATGGCGTGGCCGATCGCTTCGGCGCCCGAGGCGCAGGCGGAGGCGGTGGTGTGGATTCCGGCCCGTGCGCCGAGTTCGAGGCCGATGTGGGCGGCGGGCCCGTTGGGCATGAACATGGGCACGGTGTGCGGGGAGACCCGGCGGTGTCCTTTCTCGCGCAGGACGTCGTGCTGGGCGAGAAGCGAGGTGAGGCCGCCCAGACCGGAGGCGACGGCGACCCCGAGCCGCTCCGGCACGACGTCGGTGAGGGCGGCGTCCTGCCATGCCTCGCGGGCCGCGACGAGCGCGAACTGCGTCGAACGGTCGGTGCGCCGGGCGACGGCGGTGCCGATGAGGGGTGCGGGCTCGGCGGCGGCCGGGCAGGCGATGCGGACGGCGAGGTCCTTCGCCCAGGGCTCGGTCAGCTCCCGGGCGCCGGAGCGCCCGGCCAGCATGGCCTCCCAGGTGACGGCGGTGTCACCGCCCAGCGGTGTGGTGGCTCCGAGCCCGGTGACGAACACTCGGCGGGCGGCGTGCGCCATCGTGATCTCCCTGTGTGATGTCGCGTGGTCGTGGTGGTGACGGCGCTGGAAACGGAATCGCGGCGAGGCGCGGGCGGGCGTTGTCTCAGACGAGCCGGAAGATGCGTTCCATGATGTCGAGGACGGTGGTGAGTTCGGGTGCCTGCGGTCCGTCCGGGTCGCCGGGGAGGGTGGCGGGGAAGAGTTCCTCGCCCGGGACGAGCGGGCCGGCGGCGCCTTGTGCGGCGAGGACGGGGTGCGGGAGGGCGGTCGAGTCCTTGAGCATGGTCATGGCAAGCTCCTGAGGAGGGTGGGTCAGGGAGGCTGGCTGTCAGGGCCGTGCGTGCGGGGGCTGTGGTGCGGGGTCCGCGGCGGTGCGGTGCGGGGGAACTGGTGCGGGGTCCGCGGCGGTACGGGGCTGTGGTGCGGGGTCTGCGGGGTGCGGGGTGGTGCGTTGCACGGGTGGCGGTGCGCGGGGTGCGGTGTCAGGGCAGGGTGACGACCTGTCCGGCGTAGGAGAGGCCGGCTCCGAAGCCGATGGTGAGGGCGAGTGAGCCGCTGCGGACGGTGCCGGAGGCCAGGAGCTGTTCCATGGCCAGGGGTATGGAGGCCGCGGAGGTGTTGCCGGTGTGGACGATGTCGCGGGAGACGGCGACGCGGGCGGGCAGCCGCAGGGTGGTGGTGAGGGCGTCGATGATGCGGAGGTTGGCCTGGTGGGGGATGAAGGCGTCGAGGTCGGCGGCGTCGATACCGGCGGTGTCGAGGGCTTTGCGGGCGGCGCGGGCCATTTCGGTCACGGCCCAGCGGAAGACGGTGGGGCCCTGCATGGTCAGGGCGGGGAAGCGCTCGGGCGGGTCGTGGCGCAGCTGGAGCCAGGAGGCGGACTGGTCGATGGCGTGTTTCTGGGAGCCGTCGGCGCCCCAGACGACGGGGCCCATCGCGGGGGTGTCGCTGGGGGAGACGACGACGGCGCCGGCGCCGTCGCCGAAGAGGAAGGCGGTGGCGCGGTCGTCGTGGTCGATGAGGTCGGACATCCGCTCGGTGCCGACGACCAGTACGTGTCCGGCGCTGCCGCCGCGTACGAGGTCGTGGGCGACGGTGAGGGCGTGGGTGAAGCCGGCGCAGGCGGCGGACAGGTCGAAGGCGGCGGCCTGTGCGGTGCCGACGCGGTGGGCGATGTCGGCGGCGAGGGCGGGCAGCTGGCGGAAGTGGGTGGAGGTGGCGGCCAGTACGCAGCCGATCCGGTCCGGGGTGACGCCGGCGTGGGCGAGGGCCTTGCCCGCGGCGGCGGCTCCCATGACGGCGACGCTCTCCTGCTCGCCCGCCCGGCGCCGTTCGGCGATGCCGGAGCGCTCGCGGATCCAGGTGTCGCTGGAGTCGATACGGGGGGCGATCTCCTCGTTTCGCACCACGCGGGAGGGCCGGTAGCCGCCCACGCCGGCGATACGCGCGTATGCGGGACCGCTGGAGGGCCGCAGCACAGGGGGAGTGGACACGGTGGGTCCTTCGGGCAGGAGGGACGACAAAGGGAGGCGTACAGGAAGGGCGTACCGCGTGGCGCAAAAGACACGCCAAAGGAACGGAACGAGCGCGGCGTACCGGCGGCGACGGCGTGGGAGACCCGCACGGAACAACAGCCGGAGAGCCGCACGGAACAGCCGGAGAGCCGGGCGGGGCAGAGGGTGAGTCGGGCTGGGCAGCGGTCGGAAGGTCGGGCGGGGCAGAGGGTGAGTCGGGCTGGGCAGCGGTCGGAAGGTCGGGCGGGGCAGAGGGTGAGTCGGGCTGGGCAGCGGTCGGAAGGTCGGGCGGGGCAGAGGGTGAGTCGGGCTGGGCAGCGGTCGGAAGGTCGGGCGGGGCAGAGGGTGAGCCGGGCTGGGCAGCGGTCGGAAGGTCGGGCGGGGCAGAGGGTGAGCCGGGCTGGGCAGCGGTCGGAAGGTCGGGCGGGGCAGAGGGTGAGCCGGGCTGGGCAGCGGTCGGAAGGTCGGGCGGAACAGACGGTGAGTCGGGCTGGGCAGCGGTGGGAGAGTCGGACGGGGCAGCGCACGAGGACACGGGCGGAGATGCGGGCGGAGATGCGGGCGGAGAAGCGGGCGGTGGGCCGGACGTGGTGACGGGCCCGGGCAGGGGGAGGTGCCCGGGCCCGTCACGCACGGGGCTCCCGGTTCAGTCGAGCCCGCGCAGGATGTGCTCCTCGGGCCATTCGCCCTCCAGGCGTGCCAGGTGCAGCGGGGTGGGCGGGGCCCAGCAGTCGGAGCGGGCGGCTGCCGGAGCGGGCGCGGCAGAAGGCAGGACCTGGCCGGGTGCCCGGTGAACGGACGCCCGGGCGGCGGGCGTCTGGTGGACGGCGGACGGGACGGGCGCCCCCGGGTGGACGGACTCGGCACCCGCCGCACCGGCCCCGGGGTGGACGGACGCGGCACCGGCCCCGGGGTGGACGGACGCGGCACCGGCCCCGGGGTGGACGGACCGGGCACCGGCCCCGGAATGGCGGGGCCGGGTACTCGTTTTGGGGAGGAGGGAGGGTGCGGCGGACAGCAGGGCGGCGGCGGATGCGACGGCGGCGGGGCTCATGTCAGGACACCTGTGCGGGTGAGCGCCGTGTGGCGCGTTCGGCGAGGCGTCCCAGCCGCAGGTCGGCGACGCCTCCGAAGGCGGGGGCGAGGAGGGTGGCGAGGGCGCCGTGGTTGGTGAAGGAGTGGGTGACGTGGGTGCCGCCGGCGTGGGGGAGGATGCGCCAGGTGTTGGTCTCGGACAGGCCGGGGACTTCCCAGTAGGCGTCGATGAGGGTTTCGCCGATGGAGCGGTATTCCCAGTGGCCGCGCAGGCCGCCGCGGCCGGTGAGGGGGTAGCGTTCGCCGACGGTCGCTTCGGCGGGTCCGCGCACGGACAGGAATGCGGGGTTCCAGTCGGCGAGGGAGGCGGGCTCGAGGAGGATCTGGCGGACGGTGTGGGCGGGGGCGGGGATCAGGATGTGGGAGCTGGCGGTGTTCATCAGTACCTCATTCCTCCGTCGGCGCGGATGACGGTGGCGTTGATGTAGTCGGCGGCGGGTGAGGCCAGGAAGGCGATGGTCCGGGCGGTCTGTTCGGCCTCGCCGAGGCCGAGGAGGGCGCGGTCGGTCATGCGCCGTTTCTGCGGGGCGGCGACGTTCGCGCCGAGGCCGGTGTCGAGGATGCCGGGGGCGAGGGTGACGGTGCGGACGTTGTAGGAGGCGTATTCCTGGGCGACGGTCATGGCGAGGCCGTGCAGGCCGGCTTTGGAGGCGGAGTAGGCGGCCTGTCCGGGGTTGCCGGTGAGGGCGACGACGGAGGAGACGTAGACGATGCGGCCGTAGCGGGTGCGCATCATGCTTTTGACGGCGTGTTTGGTGGCGAGGAACGCGCCGCGCAGGTTGACGCGCTGGACCTCGTCCCAGTCCTCGACGGGCATCCGTACGAGGGGCTGGTCGCGGGTGACGGCGGCGTTGTGGACGAGGGCGTCGAGCCGGCCGAAGCGGCGTGCCTCGGCGGTGAGGAGGGCGGCGGTCTCGTCGGTGGCGACGTCGCCGGGCACGAGGCGCAGGCGGTCGCGGTGCTTGTCGGCGAGGCGGTCGAGTTCGTCGGAGGGTGAGCGGTGGTTGGCGACGACTGCGGCGCCCTGGTCGAGGAGGGTCTGGACGGTCAGCAGGCCGAGGCCGCGTCCGGCGCCGGTGAGTGCGACGACCCGGCCTTTGAGGGGGCCCCGCAGTGACGGGTCTGTGGGACTGGTCATGGCAGGGTCTCCCAGGTCGGGACCGTGCTCATCGCGGCGCCGGCGGGGCAGGCCAGGGCGGCCAGGGGGTCGGCGGTGCCGGTGGTGAACAGGTGGTCGGTGACGGGTCCGATGCGGCCGTCGGAGTAGGGGCGTGGGGTGCGCAGCCGGGCGAAGCGGAGGTTGCCGGGCTGGTAGGGGGGCTTCTCGACGAGCAGGTGGGGCAGCAGCAGGTCGGGCCGGGAGCCGATCAGGGCGGTGCTGTCGTCGAGGAAGCGCAGGCCGCGTTCGCGCAGCGGGCGGGGCATCCAGTTCAGGGCGGGCACGTGCAGTTCGCTCAGGACGCCGTCGCTGGTGAGGGTGGTCTGTTCGGCGACGTGGTCGGGCAGCCGTTCGGCCTCCTCCGCGTACATGGGCACGGAGGTGCGTTCCTGTTCGAGCAGGACGAGCAGGCATCCGCCGCTGTAGAGGTGGTCGAGTACGTGGGCTGCCTGTGCCCGGGTCGGCCACAGTGCTGCCGGGGTGTAGTCGCCGCCGGCGGAGGTGTGCCAGGTCAGCCTGCGCGGTCCGTCGAAGACCACGAGAGTGTTGCCGGTCTGCAGGAGCGCTGATCCGGTCATGGACGTCGTTCACCCCCTCCGGGTGGTCGTGGTGCCGCCGGCGGCGGCGAGCTGGTGGTACTGGGCTTCGGCCCGGCGGCGGCGCTCGGCCGTGCGCGGGTCGGGGGCGGGTGCGTCGATGACGTCGCGCAGCTGCCCGGCGGCCTCCGTGCGGCGGCCTGCGGTGATGAGGGCTTCGGCGTACGCCATGGGGTAGCGGGTGTCGTGGGCGCCGGTGCGGGCTGCGTGCTGGAGGTGGCGCAGTGCCTCCCGGCGGTCGCCGCCGAGGACGCGCGGCATCAGCAGGTGCCAGCGGCCCAGCAGGTAACGGGCCATCAGATGGTCCGGGTGGTGCTCGAGTACGGTTTCGGTCTCCTTCCTGAGGCCGGCCAGCAGGACCGGCCGCAGCGGGGCGGGTGCGTCGAGGGCGCGCAGCCCGGTGAGCCGGGCGGACAGGACGCGGGCGTCCGCCCGGACGGGGTCGCCCGGGCCGGCGGGGGCGGTCAGAGCGGCCAGCCGGAGCAGCCGGCGTGCCTGGCGCATCCGGTGTGCGGCGGGCAGGGGGTCGGTGCGGCTGAGCATGGTTTCCACGGTGTCCTCGGCCCGCCGCACGAGTTCGAGGGCGGCCTGGGCGGCCCGTTCGGGGCCGGGTTCGGTGCGCGCGGTCTCCACCAGTGAGGTGAGGGCCGTGTGCGCGGTCCGGGTCAGGGCGGCGATGCGCTGGGGGCGGGGCAGTGACGTGTCGTCGGGCAGGGGGGCGCCGAAGACGACGCGCACCCCGGCCCGGCGGGGCAGGAAGGCTCCTCTGGGCAGGATGTGCTGGGCGCCCCACAGGGCGACGGGTATGACGGGTACGCCGGAGCGGACCGCGAAGCGGAACGCGCCGTCCTTGAAGGGCAGCAGGGGCCAGCCCGGGCCCCGTGTGCCCTCGGGGTAGACGACGAGGGCGCCGCGGGCGGCGAAGACGGCGTCCGCGGCGGCCAGCAGCTGCTTGCCGGGCCTGTCCCGGTCCACGGGGATGCCGCCCATGCCCTCGGTCCAGCGGCGGCGCACCGGGTCGACGAACGCCTCCGCCTTGGTGAGGTATCCGGTCGGGGTGTCGCGCAGCACGGTGAGCAGTGCGTCGAGGACGAGGTGGTCGGCGAAGCTGCTGTGGTTCGGGATCAGGACGAACGGTCCGTCCACCGGCACATGGCCCACTCCTTCGGCTCCGGTGAGGAACCGGTGCGTGACCGCGGGTCGTGTCAGCGTGGTCGACGCACCGGCCATCCACCGGGAGGAACGGCTCACTGCACCCGCGCTGTCTGGGCGGCGGCGTACTCGCGGAGCTTCTCGATGCTGGTGAGGACCAGGCCCTCGCGGCGGGCGAACTCGGCGAGCTGGGGGAGGCGGGCCATGGTGCCGTCCGGGTTGATGATCTCGACGATCACACCGGCGGGGCGCAGGCCGGCGAAGCGGGCGAGGTCGACGGCGGCCTCGGTGTGGCCGGGGCGCTCCAGGACGCCGCCCGGGCGGGCGATGAGCGGGAAGATGTGGCCGGGGCGGCGCAGGTCCTCGCCCTTGCCGTCGAGGATGAGCTCGATGGTCCTGGCACGGTCGGGGGCGGAGATGCCGGTGGTCACACCGTGCTCCGGGCCGCCGTCGACGCTGACGGTGAACGCGGTGCCGTGGTGGTCCTCGTTGTACTCGACCATCGGGGGCAGGTTCAGCGCGGCGGCGCGCTCCTCGGTGACGGAGACGCAGACCAGGCCGCGGCCGTGGGTGATCATGTAGTTGATGGCGGCGGCGTCGGCGTGCTCGGCCGCGACGATGAGGTCGCCCTCGTTCTCCCTGTCCTCGTCGTCGACCACGACGATGAGCTCACCGCGTGCGATGGCAGCAACGGCCGCTGCGGCGTCGTCGAGGACGATCGGCTCGTCGAGGGCGGTGGTGCCGAATTCCAGGGTCTGCGCGGTCATTTTGCTTCCTTCGCTTGGTATGGCTTGGCATGGGGTGTGTGTGAAGGGCGTGCGTCGGAGCGTGGTACCGGTGCCGGCGGCCGGTCACCGGCGGACGGCCTCTGGCCGGCCGGCCCCCGGTGACCGGATCACCGATCGCAACACATCAATGACCCAACATCGATGTCCTGCAATCGATGTCCCAACACCGATGCTTCATCATGCATGTCACGCCATCGTTGTTGCAACACCATTCGGCGTCCCGGAGAGAAGTGGGAGCCGTGATTCCGCTAAAGCGCCGCCACAACGGCTTGAAGAAGCCCTGCGACCTGCTGAAGAACAGGTGCAGCCTGTATGTCGATGACGTATCATCGAATGATGCGGCATGGATGACGCATCACCGAGAAATCATCCAGCCGCACAGCCGCACAGCCGCACAGCCGCACAGCCGCACAGTCCGTAGTCCGCAGTTCCTGTCGGCGTGCACCCCGCCCGCCGGACCGACACCCGCCCCCACTGGAGCCGTCATGACCCACCCCCCTCTCACCGCCGACCTCCCGCCGACCGCGGCCCGCCGGGCGCCAGGACACGACCCGACCGACTCGGAACTGCGTTACCTCCTGCTCGCCGCCCAGCGCGAGGGAGCCCGGCAGATGACCGGCCAGCTCCGCCCCCTCAACCTGACCCCGGCCCAGGCGGAGATCCTGCTGGTGCTCGCCGACCGCGCCCCGCTCACCCTCGCCGAGGTGGGCCGGCTGATCGTGTGCGAGAGCGGCAGCCCCAGCCGCATCGTCGACACCCTCACCAAACGCAGCCTGGTCGACCGGGAGCCCGGCCAGGTCGACCGCCGGGTCGTCTATCTCCGGCTCACACCGCGCGGGGAGGCGCTCATCCCCGCGCTGCGCGACATCGACGCCCGGACCGACGCCATGGTCACCGGCCACCTCACCCGCGAGGAGCAGGAGATCATGACCCGCGGCCTGCGCCAGATGCTGGACGGCACCCCCAGCGGCGCCGCCCTCGCGGCCCGCTTCATGCGCCAGAGGTGACCCCACAACGCCCCGGGAACCGGCCCCGACAGCCCACGACCTGACCCCCCGGCCCCGGCCACGACCTGACCCCCCGGCCCCGGTCCCGGCCTGCGGCCTGCGGCCCCGGCCCGGCCCCCCGGACCCGGACCCGGACCCGGACCCGGACCCGGCTCCCGGCGGCCGGAGGCCTGCGGCCCTGCCGGACCGGAAGTCTGCGGCCCTGCCGGACCGGAGGCTCTCCCCGGGCAGCCCCACCCTCCCCCGCGGCGAGAACGGTGACCGCGTCCCTGAAGAACAGCCCGCGCTCCTCGACACCCCCCCCGAAAGGCCCGGACACCGGACACCTCGAAGCCGGCCGGGCCGTACAGCTGCGCCCGGGCCGCCGCGAGCGCCGCCACCGCCTCGGGCGGCGGACCGGGCGGCGGGAGCGGCCGAGGCCGCGCGGCCTCGGCCTGCAGTCCGCCGGGCAGCGGGCCAGGGGCCGGCCGCCCTGCCGGTGGGCGTCACGTACCGCCCCGGTGAGCACGAGAGGTGCCCGGGCGGCCGCCCGGGCGGTGATGCACCCCGGGGACGGGGGAGCCGTGGAGGAGGGCGTACTCGTGCGGCCGGGCAGCCCCCGCCCGCGCACCGCCCCGCACACGGCCACCCGGTGCCCGGGCGGCGGCTCACCGGCCACGGTGTCGTGCGCGGCCTCGGCCACCTGCCCGAGACAGTCGTGGGCGTCGGTGACGAGCGCGCTCAGCAGCCAGTCACGGCCGGGGAAGTACCGGCAGAGCGCGGACGCGGCACCGTCCCGGGCTCCCGCGCCGCAGCCCGTGAGGAGAGCCCGGCGGCCCCCGGCCGCAGGCTGCCGCCGCGCCTCGTCCCTGACGGCGGCGCCGACCCCGGTCCCGGCCCGGGTACGCGCATGGTGTGCAGCGCCCGTGACACCGGTCTTTTGCCGTGCAGAGCGCTGCACCCGAAGCCGTGCAGAGCACTGCACGGCAAAAGAGAGCACCGGTCCCCTCCGCCCCGCGGCCGGTCGGCCGGGCACCGATCCCCTTTCGCCCCGCGGCCGGTCGGCCGGGGACCGGCCGCTCGCCGTGACGGCAGGGGGCGCGCGGGCGAGGGGCGCGCGCTGCTCAGCGCCGGGTACGAGCCGGGTACCGGACTTGCTGTGACCCAGAACACGCAGATGCCCGACGGAGATTCGAAGACCCGTTCTCACGGTCACCCGCACGCATCAGGACTGGTCAGAGCACTACCAGGAGTGACTGGCAGTGTTTGTTGAATGACACACCACCAGCCGGGCCCGCCCCCCGTGACGACTTTTTCCGACGGCGGTGAGTGTTCCGCCCCGGGAATCACTTAGGTAGGTGACAGGCCCAACGGGCCGTCGGCGCACACCAGTTGACGCCGGTCCCTGCCGACCCCCGACGGAGAGGAGCCCTGCCCATGTGCTGTGCCGACGGGAGGCTCCGATGAGCCATGACGCCGCCGGGGAGGACACCCCGCCACCCGCCTACCGCGCCGCTCTGACCTCCCTCCACATGCCCCTCGAACTGCCGCTGGACTTCGAGGCGTTCTACCTCGGCCACCAGGAGGTGTTCCACCGGTACGCGGAGGTCCACTTCGGCACCCGCGAGGCCGCCGAGGAGGTCGTCCACCAGGTGTTCCTTCAGATCCACGCGGGCTGGACCCAGCTGCTGAGCGCAGGCAACCTCGAACAGGGCGCGTGGGCGATCGTACGGCGCGCCGTGCACGACCGCCTGGAGACCGAGGGCCGGGCACCCGCCTTCGTGATCAACGGCCCCATCACCCACGCCCTGGCCAAAGCCCTGACGACGGCCCGGGAGAAACTCCAGCGGATGGAGTCCACGAGCGGCCTGTACGAAGCGATCGCACAACTCCCCAACCGCCAGTTCGAGGTGATCGTGCTGCGCTACGTCCTCGGCTACCCCACCTCCAAGGTCGCCTGGTACGTGGGCATCGACGAGCGCACGGTCGGCCACCATCTGCGCCGCGGCAGGGAGCGCCTGCGGATCAAGCTGGGCCTGCCCGACGAGCGCAAAAAGCCCCGGCAGAAGGGAGAAGGACCGTGACCCCCACCATCGAGACACTCCTGGCCGAGGCCGAACTGCCCGCCGCCGCACCGCGCGGCTTCGACATCGCGGCAGGACTGCGGCGACTGGCCCTGGACGCCTCCCGCCGCAGGCCCACCGCGGACATCACCCGCGCCGCCCAGGCCGGCCAGCGCCTCGGCGTGGTGTGCCGCTGGGCCCTCAACGAGCCCGACGCCGCCGGGCACGTCGACAAGATCGCCGAGGGCCCGGACCGCGGCCCCCTGACGGAGGACCGGATGGACGTGGACGGCGCGCTCGTCTACGGCTGTCTGCTCCATCTGACCGGACACCCGGAGTCGGCACAGTTCTGGTGGCAGCTCGCCGCCGGCGCGGGCAGCAGGGCCGCCGCCTACTGCTTGCACCTCCAGCACCTTGCCGTGGGCGAATCGAAAAGAGCCCGCCACTGGTTCCACCAGCTGACCCATTCGATGGCCGAAACGGCCGCACCGGACGCCGCGTTCCTTCAGGGCCTGGAGATCTTCGCCCGCTACGTCCGCACCAACGGCTCCGGCGCCGTCCCCCCCACCGGCCTCCTGGAGCACGAGGTCGACCGCCTGGCCGCCCGCACCCCCGGCTGCTCCGTCATAGTGGCCCGCCCCGACCACCGGCTGGTCGCCCGCCTCCAGGAGTTCACCGCAGGCCGCTGACACCCAAAAGGCCCCGCCCATGCCCCCGTCCCACCCGAGCGGCCACCGGGGCCGCACAGCCCTGATCCACATCCTCAAAGGCGCCTGCTACGGCCTGGGCACAGGAACCATCGGTCTCCTCTTCCTCTGGCTCCGGCACCACCTCCCATGACCCCGCCTCGGCCACCCGCCCGTGACGCTCACCGGCAGGGACCGGTGAGCGTCACGGGCCTACCCGCGATTTCGAGCACGTCCTGGGGGGAACGGGGCTTTCCGGCACCCCCGGCGTGAACTCCCGGTTCACCGCAGCCGCACCCGCCGGCAGTGCCAACCGGCCGCCCGGCACCTCGCCGAGGGCCTCGCCCACGCAAGCAGTCCTCCCCGAAACCGCCCGGTCACGATGCCCGTCCCACCCACCGCCGTGCCCGGGCAGAACCAGGGCGGGCAGACGCCGCCCGGGCGGGACGATCCCGCCCGGGCCGGCGAACCATCGTCCGCCGGCCCGTCGCCGTCCGGCCGCCCGAGCAGTTCCCCGGCGCTCTCGCCACCGCCCCGCCAGGAGGCCGCCGGCCGGCAGATCCAGCGCGTCGCAGAAGGACGACGCGCCACCGCCCCCCCCGGCCCCCCCGGCCCGCACCGCCCCCCGCCCCCGGCCCGCACCGCCGCACACCACACCGCCTCACACCGCAGCGGAACACCGCCCCGCACCGGAGGGAAGGCAGCGGAACACCGCCCCGCACCGGAGGGAAGGCAGCGGAACACCGCCCCTGCACCGGAGGGAAGGCAGCGGAACACCGCCCCTGCACCGGAGGGAAGAAGGAAACGGACCCGTCACCCGCCCAGCCTGACCGGCAGCTCGAACAGATCGTTCTGCGTCACCACCGGCTTGTTCCGCAACGCCGACGCCGGCACGGCGAGATCCAGCCCCGGGAACCGGGCATACAGCGCGCACAGCGCCACCCCCGCCTCCAGCCGGGACAGCGCCGCGCCGGGACACACATGCGGCCCGTGACCGAAGGAGATGTGCCTCACGGCCGTCTGCCGGGTGATGTCGAACTCGCCGGCCGTGGCCCCGTGCGCCCGCTCGTCGCGCCCGATCGCACCGTAGGACACGATGAGCGCGTCCCCCGCCCCGATCACCCCGTCCCCGACGGGCACGTCCTCGGCGGAGAACCGGATCAGCACATGCGAGGTCGGCGCCGAGAAACGCAGCGTCTCCTGGACCACCGCCGGCCAGTCCGCCTCCCCGGACAGCACCATCGCCCGCTGCCCGGGATGCACGGACAGGTTCACCACGGCGTTGACGATCAGGGAGACGGCCGTCTCGTGCCCCGCCGCGACCATCAGCTGCAGGGTGGAGACGATCTCCTGGTCGGTGAGCCGGTCACCGTCCTCACAGGCGAGGATCAGCGCACTGGTCAGATCGTCACCCGGCTGCGCCCGCTTCGCCGCGACCGTCTCGCTCATCAGCCGGGCCAGCTCGACGAGTGTCGAGACGACCTCGCCAGGCGGGGTCCGGGTGGAGAAGAACTTCTCGAACAGCACCTTCAGCCGGAAAAGCACGGCCTGGTCGAGACCCATGAGGTCCGCGACGACGTGCATCGCCGGCGGATACGCGAACTCCGCCTTGAGATCGACGACGCCCCCGTCCACCGGGAGCCTGTCCAGCAACTCCCCGGCGAGCCGGGTGATCCTCGCCCGCATGGCCTCCACCCGGCGCGGGGTGAGGGCCTGCGCCACCAGTGAGCGCAGCCGCCGGTGGTCGTCGCCGTCCGCGGTCAGCATCGAGCGGCCCGGATCGGCCGGCCCGATCAGCGGCCAGTCGGGCGGGATCTTCCCGCGCCGCCAGGCGCCCCACACCTCGATGTCCCTGACCAGACGCGGATCTGTCAGCAGCGCCCTGGCCTGCGCGTGATGCGTCACCGCCCACACCCGGACCCCGCCGGGCAGTTCGACCGCCGCAAGCGGCCCGGCCGCACGCAGCCTCGCGCTCTCGCCGTCCAGGTCGCCGACCAGCGGGTCCAGCGCGATCCGTAATGCCTCGGTGTCACTCGTCACGCCGGTTGCCTCCCGGGGCAGGGGTGGGGGTGAAGTGCACGGGCAACTCGGTCAGCCCGCGCAGCCACGGCGAGGAACGCCGCTCAAGCGCGTCGGCCGGCACCGCGAGATCGATGTCGGGCAGCCGGTCCGGCACCACCTCGATACCGGTCCGCGCGATCACCTCGGCGATCTCCTGGGCCGGGAAGGGACAGCGGTGCTCGCCGTGCCCGAACGAGAAGTGCGCGTTGTTCCCGCCGGTCAGCGAGGCGCCGTCGGTGCGTACCTGAGGGCCGGAGTCGGCGGCCTGAAGACCCGGCAGCAGCAGGTCACCGCCGCGGATGTGACGCCCGCCCAGCCGGGTGTCACGGGCGGCCCAGCGGCCGGCCGCGTTCTGGGTCGGCGTGTCCTGCCACAGCACCTCGTTCATCGCCTCGGCGACACTGTTGCGCCCGCCGAACAGGGACGCGGCGAAACGGCCGTCGGTGAGCATCAGCCGCAGCGAGTTGCCGATCCAGTCGGCCGTGGGCTGGTGACCGGCGGCCATCATCACCATGAGGTCCTGCGCGATCTCCTCGTCACCGAAGCCGCCGCGGCCGGCCAGCATCCGCGACACGACGTCCCGGGCGGGCGCCGCGCTGCGCTCGGCCGGCAGCCGCCCCATGGACGCGGCCAGACGGCTCTGCCCGGCAAGGGCCCGCTCACGGCCGTCGATCATGTCGTTGAGCGCGGTGACCAGACCCGGCCCCTCCTCGTACGGGAAGCCGTACAGCCGTGCCAGCACCCGTACCGGCAGCAGCATCGCGTACTGGCCGATCAGATCCGCCTCGCCCCGGGCGCAGACGGCATCGATCAGCTCGTCCGCGAACCGCTCGGCGTCCCGGCGCAGCCGGAAAGGATCGGACGCCTCCAGCGCACTGCTGATCATGGCGGCGCGCTCCCGGTGCCGCTCACCGACGGTGTAGAGGACCGACGGCTGCCCCCGCCCGATCACCGGCAGCAGCGGCCAGTCACCCGGAATCGTGTCCCACTGGTTCCACAGCTCGGAGTCACGGCTGAACAGCACCGGATCACCGGTCACCTGATGCGGCTCGCGGTAGCCCAGCACCAGCCATGCCGGCACGCCGCCGTCCAGCAGCACGGGGGCGACGGCACCGTACTCGCGCCGCATCTCCCGGTACACCCGGGCGGGGCCGGCCTGGAAACGGGGAGGGCCGAGCGGGACGGCGTCGTCGTGGCTCACACGGACTCCCGCGGCGGGGCGGCGGAGGGGACCGGCCCTGCGGCGTACCGGTTCCCGACGTGCCGGACCAGGGTGATGAGAACCTCCTTGCTCGACCGTCGGGAGCGTGCGTCGCAGCCGACCAGCGGCACATGCCCATCGAGATCCAGCGCCCGACGGACGTCCGCGTGAGGATGCCGAGGCCCGCCGAAGTCGTCCAGGGCCACGACGAACGGCGCACCGTGCGCCTCCAGCCGGTCGATCGCGTACAAGCAGTCACCGATCCCGCGCGTGTCGACCAGCACCACCGCCCCCAGCGTGCCCGAGAACAACCGGTCCCACAGGAACCAGAACCGCTCCTGCCCGGGCGCCCCGAACAGATACAGCACATTGCGCGCGTCCAGCGTGATGCGGCCGAAGTCGAAGGCGACGGTCATCGAGGTCTTCCCCCGCACCCCGCTGATGTCGTCCACCCACTCACCGGCCCGGGTCATCGTCTCCTCGGTGCCGAGGGGACGGATCTCGCTGACCGAACGGACCATGGTCGTCCTGCCGACGCCGAAACCGCCCACGACCACGATCTTCAGACCGCTGTCGGCGGTGGCACCCAACGGGGTACGCACGTCAGAGATTGCGGAGGCCAACGAGCACCTGCTCCAGGGTGTCGAGGTCGGAAAGGGCCGGCCTGCGGGGACGACGGGCACTGACACGGCCCGCCGCCGGGAGGTCGGACAACAGGATCTTGGTGCTCACCGGGAGCCCGAGCTCCGCGGCGACTTCCACCACGGCGACGGGAGCCTGCGCCATCCGCAGGATCGCCGTGTACTCCGACTGCATCCCCAGCGACGGCTCGCACTCGGCCACCACCAGCGTGACCAGGTCGAAAGGACTGTCCGGGCCACAGCGGCTGCGCCCTCCCACGAGGGTGTACAGCCGGTCCGGTGCGTCGTCCCGGCCGGGCCGGCTCATGAGGTACGGGGCTGGGCCGTCAGGTGCTCGCCGAGCTGCTCGACCAGCTCGCTCATGGTGCGCCACCGACCAGCCCGCAGTCGGCGTCCTCGGTCGTGACGACGGCGAGGTGCGCGCCCTGGCCGGCCTCGACGATGAAGAGGGTGCCGCCGTGGAACTCGGTCATCGACGAGCGCACGCCTCCGCTGCCGTCGCCGAACTCGACGGAGGCGCCGTGCGACAGGGACTGGATCCTGGCCGCGATCGCGGCGAGCTGGTCGGCCTGATCGACCGTCAGTTCCGGGGTGCTGCACAGCCTCAGCCCGTCACGGGACAGCACGAGCGCGTGCCGGGCGCCGGGAGTGCGCTCCACAAGACCCTCGATGAGCCAGGTGAGCTTCTCGTCCGCAGTTCTCGTGCCGGTCATGAGGTGGTGCCGCCTTCCGGGTGTGCGTGGGAGCGGAACGATCTGCCGGACGCCGTCCCGCCGTCCGCCGCCGACGGCGGCGGCGCATCACCGGCCCCGGCCGCGGCCCCGGTCGCGCGCACGGCCTGCCGGAAACTGCCGAACCGGGCGGCACGGGCCTCGATGCCACCGCCGGCTGTGAGGGCCGCCCGGCACCGCTCGCCGCCGGCTGCGCCCGCTCGGCGGCGGCGAGCGTACGCCCGCGACGCCGCTTGGACAGCCCACCGCCGACGACCTCCTGCGGACCCTCACCGGCAGAGTGCTCGGGATGCGGCCTGACCGGTCCCCGCCCGGACACGGGCAGCACCGGGTGCGACGGCACAGACGTCACGGCCACCGGCCCGCCCGTGCCGACGGTGTGCGCACTGGTGAGAATCTCCTGCGGCACGAGCACCAGCACCCCGGTACCGCCCCGGGCCGAAGGCCTGAAGGACACCCTGAGCCCGTACTTGCGCGCCAGCCGCCCGACCTGTCAGGGCCCGGTTTTTCTGCGCAGTGGGTAGGGCTGTGAGCTGGGACTGTGCAGGTTTTCTGGTTGGTGGGTGGGGTTTGATCACCCGCTGCTGGTGAGCTGAGTTGGCGGTAGGCCTGGTGTTTGAGCTGGGGCGATGCGGGTGTCTATGGGGTGCTGCGCAGGTTGGTTGGATGCTGCGCGGTTTGAGTGGTTGTCGGGGTGGTGCGTGGTCCTACGCCGTAGCCTGCGTGGCCTGAGGGCGATGGCTCTTTGGAATCGGCCATCTCCTGCTCAGCGGTGACCCCAGACCTGCTCAGTGGAGCTCCCCACGTTGCCCGTAGCCGGTGGGCTCCAGGGGCAGGGCAGCCCAACTCGGCCACGCGACGCCCGCTGAGCGGCTTGCGCCAGAGCCCGCGTATGCGTGAGAGCTTGATGCCTGGGAGAAGTGGCCCTTCACCGCGGTGTGCGCGCTCCTGGCGGTACGGCGGTACACCCGGACGCAACAATCAGAGGGAGAACGGCAGGACTCAGATATGGGGCCAGTCCTGGCCGGCTGTCACCTCGCGTGCGATGCGGCGCCACTGGTCCTCCCCGCCGGACAGGGGCCAGGCCCAGGTCGGCTGTTCCGCGGTGTTCAGGTCGTGGAGAAGGTGGACGAGCTGTGGTCCGGCGGTAGCAGCGCCGTCCGGGACCTTGGGGCCGTGGACGGCGCGGAGTTCGGCGAAGCGTGCCAGTTCGTCCTCGTAGAAGCCCACGGCCTCGTTGATGCGCGCGGACAGGTCATCGCGCGGCACCGTGCGGTGCAACTGCAGCAGCGGAGGCTCGACGGATTCGGCGATCGCCGCGGCGAGCCGCGCGTGACCGTCCAGGATCAGATGGCAGTCCAGGCCACTTACCCACCACAACAGGACGGGTGGGAGAGTCCCTTCACGGGCTTGCTTGCGGTACGCCTTAACCCGGCTGTCGTCGGCATCGGGCATCGGCCGCAGCGGAAGGACCTCCCACGAACCAGAATGGATGAACCAGTCGATGTATCCGTTCGGATGGCCGTCGACGATCATCGAGCTCCAGTACTCGGCGTGCGAAACGTCGGCGTGGCGCCAGCGCGGGAGCGGGCTCTCGCACGAGAGCAGCCACCGGCCCTCGTGCAACGGGCTGTCCGGCGAGTCGATGAGGTACTGCGCAAAGCGGTGAGCCCACCGTTCCGGGCTGCCCGCCAAGGCGCGCCCCACATCGGCGCGCAACGGCGCGACGAAGGAGCGGTACTCGTCGGTGCGCCAGAAGTCCACACCCTGGAGCTTGTCGACAACGGCGAGCAGCACAGGCCGCGACAGCTGGGAGATCAGCAGTTGCGGCCCGGCACTGAACACGCACAGCCCCGGCTGGCGGCAGTCCTGTACGTCCAGGGACAGGCCCACCCACGTGCCGTCGTCCCTCGTGACATCGCTGCGCTGCATGCCGAGAGCGTAGACGGCTGCTGCGGTGGACCCCGATGGTGCCCTTGGCCTTCCGACACGACCCGCACACTTCACGGGGCACCGACGAAACTCCCGTGCGGCGCCGACAAGCTCGCCTCACGACGGCGCAGCTTGATTACGTCACGCGCCGCGTACGGTGGGAAACGATCTCCGGCAGCATGGGAAGCGACCACCAGACTTTGGCACGTCGCCCCTGGTCACGGAGTTCCATCGGTGCCCCTTCACGAGCCGGTCCTCCGGCCGGAATCACGCGCGGGTACTCGTTGAAGCTCCTCACTCCGTTGAACTCCGGACCAGGTGAGGCGATGAGCGGCACTGGCCGATTTCAGAGATCCCCGTCAAGGGGTGTGGGGCGGTTAGTTGCCTAGTCCGCGCTCCAGCATGTGCACGGTGTCCTGGCCCAGTTCGACGGTCTGTCCGGTCAGTGCGAGCACGGTGTTGATCCTGGTGAGCAGGTTGGCCAGGCGGTCGAGGAGTTGGGCGTCTCGGAGCCGCTGGAGGAGGTCGGGGCGGCGGGTGAGGGCGCCGTATGCGGCGTCGGTGGCTGTTTCTACCGGGTAGCGGCCGCGCAGGCGGGCTTGCTGGACGGCGGCGAGCATGTCGTTGAGCCGGGTGAGGAGGAACTGCTTGTCCGCCTCGTCGAGTTCGGATGCCAGGACGGCCTCGATGAGGTCGTTGATCATGGCGGTGAGGTGTTGGCCGTCGGCGTCGGTCACGCCGGTCTCCACGTGAGCTCGGCGCAGCTCGTGGGCGCAGCCCAGCAGGCTGTAGATCGCGGCACTGCTGTCCGTGTCGCCGTCTTTGCTGAAGTGCTGCCACACGTGGGAGACCTGGTGGGCGATTTGAGCGGAGGCTTGCATGGCGGCTTCGACGCTGGCCAGGGGGCGGAGCATGAAGTCCTGCTGCTCGGGATCGGTCACTACGGCCCCGATGGCTTGGCGGACTTGCTGGGGCAGCGTCATCGCTGCGGAAAGGCGTGCGAAGAATTCGGGGCTGTCTGTGGCGAGGGGCGTGTCCTCGTAGGTGAGCACTCGGGCCCAGGCGTTCCAGTTGCTTTTGTTGGGGCCCAGTTCCCTGCCGGCCTGGCAGAACTCAGCCTAGTGGGGAGGGCGGTGGGGGCGGGGTCGGCCGAGGTGTTCAGGCTCGCTGGTCGTTGTGGTGTGCCGGGGTCCGGTGTTGAGGGCTTGGGCCGTTCTTGTTTCCGGGACCGGCCGGTCTGGCGGGGTGGGTGGTAGCCGAGTTGGGTGAGTTCGGTGGTGTGGTTTTTACGGGTGGTGGGGCGTGGGGGGTAGTGGGCGGGGTCGGTCAGCCAGGGCCGGTCGAGGAGGGTGGCGATGGTGGTGTGGAGGGGGTGGGTTCGGCCGGGGTGCTGGAGGATGTGGAGCCATCGTGGCTGGTGGGTGAAGAGCTGGGCGAGGGCGATGGTTCGGGGTAGGTGATGGCTTGGCGGGCGAGGGCGTACCACAGGCGGGTTCGGGTGGTGCTGATGCGGCGGGTGCGGGCGGGCCAGATGCGTTCGTCTGCCGGTGCGGTGCGTCGCCAGCGTTCGGTGAGGGTCATGGCGTGGGTGAGGCTGTGGTCGGCGGCTTCTTTCCAGCGGCTTCGCAGGCGGATGTGGGCACGGTGGGCGGCGAGGATCTCGGGTGCACGGGTGAGGTCGGCGTGTTCGGCGGGGAAGGGGTCTCCGCTCAGGGTGTGGTGGCCGAGCAACCAGGTGTGGTGACGGCGGCAGACGACGAGGCCTTCCCAGGCTGCGGTGTGTGTGGTGCTGCCGTAGGCAAGGGGCGGGTTGGTGACGAGTTTGAAGCGTCCGGCGAGCTGGGCTCCGCGTTCCCGGCCAGGAGCGGGGACTTGTCGACGTCGACGCCGGCGTAGACGAAGGTGGCGGGGATGCGTTCGCTGAGGTGCTTCATCTGGTCGGAGGTCTCTGCGCCGGTGCGGGTGCGGGTGTCGAGAAGGTGGACGTCGTCGACCAGGACGAGCTGGGTGGCCAGGTCCCGGAGCATGCCGCAGACGTTGTCGGTGATCTGGGCCTGGTTCATCCGCGGTGGGATGGGCAGGTCGAGGAACCGGGCGAGTTCGGAGACGAGCATCTTCGGTGTGGCGGCGGGCGGTACGGACAGGAACACCACGGGCAGCCGCTGTCCGGGGCTTTGGTGGCGGGCGCGGTCGGCGAGGTGGAAGGAGCGGCCGAGCTGCTGGAGGGTGGTGGTCTTGCCGGTGGTGGGTGGCCCGGAGACGATCAGCCCGCGGCGGGCCGTGCCGTTGTGGCGCCGGTTGAGGATCATCAGGCGCCGCAGCGCGAGAGAGATCTTGCCCATGACGGGGGTGGACAGGATCACGAACCGGGAGTGGTAGTCGAGGCGTTCGTCGAGTGTCCACGGCCCCTGGCCGGGCAGCTGCGCCGGTTCGGCGTCGATGAACTGCATCCACTCCCTCCAGGTGGTCGGCGAAGCGAACGGATCGGCTTGCTCCGTGGCCGACGCATCGAGGGTCACCAACGCTGAGCCTCCTGGTGCGCGTCGAACACATGCCAGGGCCTGATGTCGGTGCCTTCGTCCCGTTCGTCCGTCTGGTCTTGCTCCTGCTCGTCTTCGCCGGTGAGGTCGGCATACGGCGGGGCGAGCGCAGGGTCCGTGGGCCCGGACACGGCCGGCAACTGGCCGGTTTCGGACGCGGCCCGACCGCCCCCTGCTCGGGGGACGCTGGGCGGCTGTTCACGGACGCCAGCCGTGGCCGCTGCGGCACGCCGCAGCAGCGCGTCGAGTGCGCGGGCGAGGAGTTCCTCATGCTCGGCACGTCCGGTGCGCTGCTCGACGACGGTCCGGATATGCCGCCAGGCGGTGTCGGAGAAAGGCTGGCTGACCAGGTTGCGGTGGATCCAGCCCGCCTCGGCCCAGCCGTCGGGCAGGCGTACCCAGCAGCGGGAGGGCTCGTAGGGGTTGTAGTGGACCTCCCACTTTCCGTCTGGCGCGGTGGAGCGGTGCCGGTGGCCGTTGAGCGACGTGCTGTCGTAGGTGCGGTAGTCGAATCGGATGCCCTCGGCGCCGATGGCACACCGCCGGGAAGGGAGTAGTTCGATGTAGTCCGCGGCCTTCAACGGGACGGCGACGTGCCCGCTGATCCCGATCAGGGCCGCCCACATCTCGTTGGGTGAAAGCATCAGCCTCGGCATCAGAGGATGGCGCAGTTCGCTGTGACGGCGTTCCTGCTACCCGCTGACCACCCACTCATCCAGGAGGTCCTGGAGTTGGGGCAGGGTCCAGCACGCCTCGTCCTCGGTCCGCCGGCCGCGCTCGCCGACGTGGGAGCCGGTGTAGCCCGCGACGTACTGCGCGAACAGCGTCCCCACGGATTCGAAGCCGCGCTCCACATGCCCCTTCGCATGGCCGGAAGCGGGCGGACAGGGCTGGACCGAGATCCCGAGATGTTCGGCGGCCGCGAGAAAGCACTGCGAGACGAACACGCTGCCCTGGTCGATGACGACGGTGGACGGAAAGATCACCGGCCGGGCAGCGGCCCCTGACAAATCCGTTAGTGATCACTGGGTGGGTGGTGTGTTGAGCTGGGGTTCTAGTGATTGTTTCAGAAGCCGTATCTCAACCGAACGTGATCGCTTGATTTTCGCTGGTCAGGCATGGTGTGGCTCGGGATGAGGGAGGCATGTGGCGTCTTGTTTCGGCTCCGTGATCGAGGGGTGCGCGATGGCGTCGGTGCTGGGAATGCTGGAGGAGCGGGAGGCAGCGGCCCGGGTGCGGGTGGAAGGACTGCGGGAGGAAGCCGCGCGGCTGGCTGGGGTGTTGGAGGCCGCGGAGATCGAGCTGGATCGGCGGGTGATCGCGCGGGAGGAACTGGTAGAGGCCCTGGCGGCCTCGGCTGCCGAGACCACCGCCGTGACCGGGGCGGAGGCGGAAACCGGGGCCTCGCCCGCGCCGGTGCCGGGCTCGGTCGTGCCGCCGTGGTGCGAAGGACTGCCGGTGACGGTGCTGGCACCCGACTACCAGCGGATCCTGGGCGTGCTCGACGAGCGGCGGCCCGCGGGCCAAGGACCACTGAAGGCCAGGGAGATCACGGTTCGGCTGGGCTTGGAGACAACGCCGGCGAAGGTCGAGGGGGTGCGCTCGAAGGTCCGGCGTCTGGCGGAGCGCGGGTGGCTCCTGCAGGAGACGTCGGGGGCATTCAGCGTCGGGCGGCGGCCCGTGGCCGTGCCAGACGCCGTCCCATCCGCGTGACCATCGACCACAGGATCACCGCCTCGCTGGTGGCGGGCAGGGTCTCGTAGTCCCGGGCCAGTCGGCGGGAGTTCATCAGCCATGCGAACGTGCGCTCCACCACCCACCTGCGCGGCAGCACCACGAACCCTGTCATGTCGTCGGTGCGTCTGACGATCTCCAGGGTCAGGGCGAGTTCGTCCCGGCACCGGTCGACGAGGGGGCCGGTGTAGCCGCCGTCGGCCCAGACGAGGGTGATGTCGCGGTGCAGGCGGCGCAGCCGCATCAGCAGGCCCGCCGCGGCGTCCCGGTCGCCGATGTCCGCCGCGGTGACCGCGACGGCCAGGAGCAGGCCGAGGGTGTCGGTCACGATGTGCCGCTTGCGGCCCGGCACCTTCTTCCCGCCGTCGTAGCCGCGTGAGGCGGCCGGCACCGTCGCGGCGGCCCGCACCGACTGAGCGTCGATGATTCCCGCCGTGGGCTCGGCATCGCGGCCCTCGTGCTCACGGACCCTGGCGCGCAGCCGGTCGTGGAACTCGGCGATCAGCCTGTGCTCGCGCCAGCGGCGGAAGAAGGCGTAGACCCGGCCCCAGGCGGGGAAGTCCGCGGGCATCGCCCGCCAGGAGATCCCGCCCGCGACCAGGTAGCGGATCGCGTCCAGCAGCTGGCGGTGCCCTCGGGGCGCCCGCCCCGGCCGTTCAGCCAGGCCGGCACCGGCAGCAACGGCCGCACGGCCGCCCACTCCGCGTCCGTCATGTCCGACGGATACCGGCGCACCCGATCGGGATGGTCAGCCGCATTGCCGTACACGTGCGCGAGGCAATCACACGATGGAGCGGCCGAGTTGAACTGAACGGGCTCGGACGCGTACAACAACGACACCAGGGCCTCCCGGCAGTACTCGGTTCGATTCGCATCCCCGAGCTACCGCGAGGCCCTGCCTTCATGCGCGTACAGCGGAAAGATCACCCCGGCGGGAAACTGTTCGATCCGCACGTTCCATGATCGGTTGAGATACGGCTTCTCAGGATTTTTTGCTGTGGTGTGGTGTGTCTCTGAGGTGGGGCATCCGTGGGGGTTCGGAAGTCGGGGAGGCTCTGAAGTGCAAGTTCAGTGATCATTTCGGAATGTAGTGATCGGTGTGGGATTTCTTTATTGCTGGGTGGTTCTGGTGGATTGGTCTGTGCTGGTCAGGGGTGGTCTGGCGGGTCGATCCAGGTCAAGAGGTGGGACTGTGAAGGGGCTCAGCCCAATTGGGGTCAAGCCGCGTCCGTGGTCTCGTTCGTACCGTTTCCCGGTGGGGTGTCAGTGTCCGCTCCTAGTCTTTGGGCCATGACATCAGCGATGCCGAAACGGCCGGTCAGTGAACTCCCGGGCGATCCCGCCCGTCTTCACCTTCACTACGGTCACGGACATCCCGCAGTGCCGTACGACTACGAGGACACTCTGGAACCCTGGCACGTCGCGGTCACTTACGGGATGGCGGGTGACGAGGAGTGGGAAGACGAAGAAGAAGGGGGCGGCCACGCTCCGGCCGCGGGCACCGAGATCGGGCACCTCATCCTGTGGAGGCTGCGTGACTACACCGGCGACAACCGGTGGGAGGCGGCGGACGCCGAATCCGGCGATCTTGAGGTCATTGTTTCCGCCGTCCTTGGCCGGTCCGGACGCACGGGCTACGGCGCCGCGTTCGAGAAAGCGGTCACACATCCCGTCGGTGATCTTCTGATCCTCGACCGCGTCAGCCTCGACAAGGCGTGGAGGGGTTTCGGACTGGGTCCGGCGCTGGCCGTCGAGGCGATCCGCCGCCTGTCCGGGGGCTGTTGCGCGGTAGCCGTGTTTCCCGGCATGGGCGAGTACCCCGAAGACCGCGAGCAGGTCACCGAGGCCTATCGGCTCCAGGCGAAGAAGAAGATCGCCGTACTGTGGGAGAGCATCGGCTTCCAGCCGTTCCGCCGCGGGGTATGGCTCCTGGACACCGCCCTGCGCCGACCGGAGGAACTCATGCAGGCCCGCCGCGCTCAACTGCGCGCGCTCGGCACGGCCTTCCAGCAGCCCGGGTCCGTCTGAGAGCGGCCCGGCGGACGCCACGGCTGGCGCAGACGGCACCTGGGCCTGCCGGCGAGGCCGCGTACGATCCGGTTCTTCCTGCGGGCGCCGCATCGCGCGGATGACACGAACAGCGAAGAAAAAAGACAGAGGGGGAGCGGGGAACCATGGGGGAGAGGCAGCCGGTGGACGAGGACGTCCGGGATGCGCTGGACTGGGCACGGCAGCGCCTTAAGGAGATGGGCGTCTTCGAGGCGGAGGACGGACTGCGGTGGGCAGCGGCTCACTGGCTCGTCCTGTCCGTGTGGCGCAACGGCCCGATTGAGGACGCGCACGCCTCCCGGCCGACCAGCCGGCGCAAGGCATTGCACGACGGGACGATGTTCGCCCGCAACACCTGGCTCACCCGGCAGGCATTCGACGTCCTGGGCTCCGATGACCAGTTCCGTCTCTATGAGCTGGAGGACCTGGTCCTGGACCGGGACATGGTCTGGCCGGGATGCGAGGGGTCCCTGACGGACTTCGGCTGGGGGTTCCTCGGAGAGATCAAGAAGCAGGTGAAACAGCGTATCGACATGTTCAGGCACTTCGAGAAGAGACTGCCGCCGGAGGACTTCCTTGTCTTCGCCGGCGCTCCCCGGATCGGGACCCACGATGACCATTACGGTATGCCGAAATGGCCTGCCTGCGTGGAAGCGGCGATGCGCCGGCTGTGCGACGAGGACGAGGAGTTCTGGCACACACGGGGCGATTTGATGACCCGTATCGGCCCCGCTCCCACTCCCGTCACCGCGGACCTTGAGGCAACCCGGAAACTGCTGCTGGAGTCCCCGTGGGAACTGGGCGCCGAGAACCTGGGCTGGTTCGCCTGGAACCCGATCCTGCAACCACCGGGCACGACACCCTAGGCGCGCGGCGGCAGCAGTTGCCACGGCCGCGCATGCGGTTTTGCTGGGATCGGCGACGGCCTCACGGTCCTCGGCTGAGCCAGACTGAGGGGCGGTCAGCCCTGTTCGACAGCGATACGTGCCAGGAGTTTCAGCAGGGGCAGGTCGGCTGCCACGACATCGACTGCGTTGCCGAAGTCGTTGAGAATGAGATCCTTCTTGCCGTGTGCCAGGCCGTTGCGGATGGCGTAGAGGTGCTTGGCGGTATCGATGCCGGCTGTTGTGAGAGCCTCCACACGACCGAGTGCCCGTTCTTTGAGCACGGAGAACACCTCGACGGGCTCCTCAGCGTGTTCCGGAAGAAATGCTGGAATGGTCAGCAGCTTTCCGAAGTCGTGCTCCTCGAGGGAATCGAGGTGGTCCGTGATGAAGTCCAAGCCGTTGCTGCTCCGTGGCGCTTCCAGCACGCGGTATAGCCCCATGTACTCGGCGAGCAGGTCAACGTGCCTGATAGCCATGGCGTAAAGGGCAAGCGGTTCGGTGCGAGCCGCGAACCGGCGGCTGAATCGGGCTAGCGGATCATTGCACGTGCCGTACCGGAGCCGCAGCATGTCGGTGTACCGGATCTCGTGGGCCTGCTGCGCGACGGAGTCCAGGGTGTCACGGTAGGTGCGATTGGCGGGAAGCCACGGGCGTTCGTGCCCGATTGGTTCGTAGGGTGCAGTGGCCGGCTCCTGAAGGGGGGTGACGACCGTGGGGGAGTCGTGGTCGAACGCGATGCAGTCCGCGACGAAGAGCACGCCCTCAAGCGACGGCGCCGTGAGGGAAGCGTCGTAGAACCCCTCCGAGTTGAGGGGAAGGGGTACCAGCAGACCCAGCTCGGAGAGCTCTTGCATGCCCCACTTGCCGTCGGCCTCGAACTCCTCGATGCCTATGCCCGGCATGCGGATGCCGTAGGCAAGACTCGGCCAGTTGATTCCTTGCACCACGCAAGAAGGATAGGCAGCCCGCACGGACGGCTTTCCCTTCAGCACGGTTGTGTGACACCAGGCGAATCGTCCTTTCAGTGCGCCACAATGAGTCGCCAGAGTGGCCGCATGCGAGCGCGTACCCCGTTGACGGTATGAGCGCTGCGGTGACCTGCGGCCGAGCAGTCCACGGGATGGTCGCCGCTTCCGCGCCCACGCGCCACTTCGGTGACCTCATCCTCCGGAGTGCGGGCCGGATGTCGTAGCCCTCGTGCAAGATGGGGGATTGCCTCCATGCCATGGTGCGGAGGCAGTTGGGGTCTGCGGCATTCAGGGGGCGTTCGTGTTCCAGCGTCATCTTCACCGCCACGATGACGTCGATCTGGTGATGTCCGCGCTGGGGGACGATCCTCAGTGCCTGCCAGTCTTGATCACACTGGGTGCGGCCCTGCGCCGTGACGTGGCTTCGTCTCTGCGGGAGGTCATCGCGACCGGTGTTTGGCAGGACGACACCTATGCACGCAGGGGTTCCGCCCGCTGGCGCGAGGAACCCCGCTTCCCCTCCTTCCTCGACAGCGGACTCGAAAAGCGCCGCAACCTCGGCCCCAAGTACGAACACCTGCGCACTGCGCTGCTGACGTTCCCCGAGACCCGGGCCGCCCTCTACCGGGTGCATGCAGCGGAATGCCCGCAGCACTGCCGCGCGCAGACCGGCACCTTCTCTCAGGACCGGCACGTCGACGACTACCGGGAGGCGCTGTTCGGCTGGTACGCCGTCATCCAGCACGCGCACGCCTGCGTGGTGCGGGCAGCACGGTGGTTCGAGGACACGGATCTTCCCGACCCCCGACGCCCGCAGACGTTCACCGAGTGGCTGGCCCACACCGGATCACGGCGCGGCCGACGGGCTGGAGACGAGACGCCGCCTGCCGTTCGGGAGGAGGCAGTGCGGGAGGTCCTCCTGATGATGCACGCCTGGAGCCCTCACACGTTCGAGGCCATTGACGTGGCCTTCCAGAAGGCGGAAGGGGCACGCGTGTCCCATGCATGGGGCGGCGGCTTCGAGCCCGCCGGCCGGCGCGAAGCCCAGGAGGCCGCTGAAGCCCTCGCAAGCGTTCTTTCCCCAAAGGAGCGCCAACACGTCCGGGACGTCATCGACGGCATCGAATCCGACGACGCATGGGACCGGGACATGGACCTCGCGAAGGACGGCACACTGCCCTGTACCAGCGACCGGCACCGCGCCTACGGCGCTGGCCCCGGTGAGCGCGAGGACTGCGCCACGGCCCGAGGCCGTGTGTACGAAGAGGCATCCCAGCCCTGGAGCGAGGACGTCGACCAGGCGGTGTCCGCTGCCCGGCTCGCTCGGTTCCTCCTCGGATCCCGTACCGACCGAGTCCAAGCCGCCCTCACTACGGCCCGCGCAGCCGTCGCGCGGGACACCACCGAGACGGCGCCGCAGATCTGGCACGACAACGCCCAACCCCTCCGGGAAGCCCGCGAAGCCGCAGGACTCGACCTCCACGACGCCGCCGGCCACCTGGATATCAAGCCCGCTACGCTCCAGCGCTTCGAACAGGCAACAGGCAAGCCCCCCGGACGCCCAGTCTCCCTCGGCTACCTCCAACTCCTCGCCCTGAGCTGCACCCAGACGGGCCGCACCGCCCCCGCCTGCATCCCGCAGGCCATCTCCCAGCCGGTGATTTCACTGCCGATCACCCTGTAGTACGCCACCACCGTGTGAGGAATCCCCGTGTTCGAAGAGGTACATCACCGGCCCTGCGGACGCCCCACCAAGTCCGGCAATCCCTGCCGTGCGCAGTTCTCCGGTCCGGGCTTCGCCTGCAAACTGCACACCACCGACCACGAACAAGCCCTCGTGGAGGCCTACCGGCAGGACCTTGAGACCGGCCGAGCGCAAGAAAGGGAGTGGAGACAACGCGCAGAGGCCGCACAGGTCGAACACCTTGAGCGGCAGATACGGACCCTGCGCGAAGAACTCGACGCCAAGAACCGCCGTTTCGAGGTCGACGGCGACCAGGCCGTCACCGTCGACGGCTACGGATACCGCTGGAGGGGCCCCGGCACACTCAAAGTCGGCGACCGTGTGCTCCTGCCCGAGAACTACGTCAGCGCCCTGCGCCACGACCCGGGCCCCTTCCCCAAAACCGTGACCGAACTGGGCACCACCTACACCGGGACCCTCAGCACGATCATCTCCCCAACCCCCGCCGCCCCACGGCAGACCGGCTGAAACCACAAGCCCTGAGAGCACCGCGCATCCGGGAGCGTGCCGCACCGACCGGTTCGAGATCACCGATGAGATCCGGGTGTTGCTGGCCTACTGGCACGGCAACGCCTCTGCGGTCCATCGCGAACTCGTCGCCCGCGCCGACACCGCCGACGAGACCGAGCCGACCGAGGAGGGAAATGCCTCGAGCACCGACCTCGACTCACGGCCCGCCACGCCCCTGCCGGGCGGCGCTCCGCCCGCGGCCGTGCCGCTGCTGGACCCCGTTCCGTCGCTGCCGACGTTCCTGCGGGCAGTGCGCCGGGACCTCACGCCGGGGGAGCGGGTCGGCTACCGAGGTGGCCCCCAGGCCGCGCGCGCCTGGGACGTGTTCGCCAAGCGGCCCCGTACCTGGCGCAACAGCGTCTGGGAGGCCGATCACGTCCAGGCCCCGCTGCGGGTGGACGCCGACGGCGACCTCGTTGCGCCGTATGTCACCTGGTTCATCGACTGCGCGACCAAGGCCATCACCGGCGTCGCGGTCACTCCCGGTACTCCGACGCGCGCTTCGATCCTGGCCGCGCTGCGTTCCGCGATCGTGCGCACGGACCCCTACGGTCCCTTCGGCGGGCTGCCCGAGCACGTGCGGTTCGACCGGGGCAGGGACTTCCTCTCGCGCACCGTGTCCGCCGCGCTGACCGCGCTGGATGCGGACATCACTGTCCTGCCGCCCTACAGCCCGCACCTCAAAGGCACGGTGGAGAATCTCAACCTCAACGCCACCCGCATGCTGTTCGCCGCCCTGCCCGGCTACACCCCGAAGAAGCCGAACCGCCGCCCGATCGCACTCCTGACACGGCGCCGCCCATGTCGTTCACGGCGTTCACCGAAGAACTGCTGGCCTGGGCGCAGTGGTGGAACACCGAACACCGCCCGGCCGAACTGCATGGCGCCACCCCGCTTCAGGCGTGGCAGGCAGATGCGACCCCGCTTAACGACATCCCCGCCGCGGACGTGTGGACGTTCACGCTCGAGGACGACACGCGCACGGTCACCAGCCACGGCGTGCGCTTCAAAAGCCGCGACTACGTCGCCGACTGGATGACCGGGCAGGCCGGCCGCGAGGTCATGGTGCGCTTCATGCCCCACCACACCCACGAGATCGAAATCTGCGACCTGCACGGTCGTCGTCTGGGCACCGCCCACCTCGCCGACCAGGCAACCCCTGAGCAACTCGACGTACTGCGCCGCTCCCGCACCCGGCGCGCCCAGCGCCTGAAGGCCGATGCCAAGCCGCCGAACAACTGCGCCGCGATCGTTTCGCCCCAGCCACCGAGGCGGCCCCAGCACGCCGCCTGGACGCGATCACTGCAACCGAGGCGGCACGAGAACTGGCCCAGCACCGTGAGAGCGACCTCACCCAGCTGGCGCTGCCCGATCTGATCCCGCCCGCAGCGCCACCCGCCGACTGGGCCATCCCCGAGACCCTCAAAGCCCGCACCCGACCCACCCAACCAGCCCCCAGCGAGGACGCCGCCACGGAAACTTCCGCAACTGGGCCCGCCTGACCGCCCACACCCAGACGGCCATGGAACGCACCGGCCGGGCCCGCGTCGACCAGAAGTACTGCGCTGGGCCTTCAGCCGCCTCGGCTCGGGCGCATAGACCCGTCGCCACGCCCGCGCCGGTTCTCCAAGCGCATCGCCTGCTCATGCCAGACGGGGAACCGGGAGTCGTGCTGCTGTCGGCCCATGCCCACTGCACACGCCCGTAACGCACGCCGACTATATAACTTGCGCATACGCGTCAAAACAACACAACGGGAGAGGAGGAAAAGACCCTCATGCGAGTATATAGCGGCGTACACGCACGCGGGCAGTGGGGCCCGACAGCAAGCACGACTTCACCGGTTCCTCGTACATGGCATGAGACAGGACGAATGCGCTTGAAGAACGCGGCGCGGGCGTGGCGACGTGAGTCAACATGCGCCCAGAGCCGAGGACGGCTGAAAGGCCCAGCGCATGATACTTCTGGACTCGACGCGGGCCCGCCGGTGCGTTCCATGGCCGTCTGGGTGTGGGCGAGCGGCGGGCCCAGTTGCGGAAGTTTCCCTGTGGCGGATCGTCCTCAGCAGGGTGCTGGTTGGGTGTGGTCGGGTGCGGGCTTATTGAGGGTCACGGGATGGCCCAGTGTCGGCGGGTGGACGCTGCGGGCGGGATCACAGATCGGGCAGCGCCAGCTGGTGAGGTCGCTCTCAAACGGTGCTGGGCCAGTATCTCGGTGCCGCCTCGGTTGCAGTGATCGCGTACCCCAGGCGGCGAGCTAAGGGGCCGCCTCCCGGTGGTGGGCGAAACGATCGCTGAAAGGTTGCGCACGGGAGCAGTTGTTCTCGGCGGCCTTGCCATCGACCTTCAGGCGCACGGGCGCGCCGGGTGGCACATGGAGACGGCGCCAGTACGTCGAGTTGCTCAGGGGTTGCTGTTCGGCGACGGTGGGCGGATGCCCAGACAGACGACCGTGCAGGTCGCAGATTTCGATCTCGTGGGTGTGGTGAGGGCAATGAAGCGCACCATATGACCTCCGCTGACCAGGCTGCCCGGCTTCATACCAGATCCCGTCGACGTAGTTCGCGGCATTTGAAAGCGCACCGCCGTTGGCTGGTGACGGGATTGCGCAGGATGTCGTGCCACTGAGCGTGAACGTCCACACGTCCGCGGCGGGGAATGTCGTTAAGGGGGCTTCGCATCTGCCAGCACGGCTGAAGCGGGGTGGGGGCGCCATGCAGTTCGGCCAGGCGGTGTTCGGTGTTCCACCAACTGCGCCCATAGGCCAGCAGTTCTTTCAGTGAACGTAGGTCCTATAACAACGCCGTGAACGAGACCATGGGCTGCGCGCGTGGCCAGGAGTGCGATCGAGGGTCGGCGGATCGAGCTTCTATCCGGGTGTAGGCGCCGGGCTAGGTGCGGCGAACAAGCAGTTCGGTGGCCGTTGAGGTTGAGATTCTCCACCGTGCCTTTATGTGCGGCTGGTAGTGGAGCGGGCAGGAACGTGATGTCCGCATACCAGCGCGGTCAGCGCGGCGGACAGGTGCGCGAGAGGAAGTCCCTGCCCCGGTCCGAAACCGCACGTGCTCGGGCAGCCCGCCGAGGAAGGGACCGTAGGGGTCCGTGCGCCACGATCGCGGAACGCAGCGCGGCCAGGATCGAAGCGCGCGTCGAGTAGCGCGGGAGTGATGAGACCCGCGACGCCGTTGAAGGCCTTGGTCGCGCAGGGTCGAGATGACACCATGTGACATAACGGCGCAACGAGGTCGCCGTCGGCGACCACTTATCTCGCAGCGGGGCCTGGGACGATGATATCGGCCTCACCAGACGCTTGTCTGCCGCCAGGATATTCATCGGGGCCGCTTGGCGTACACGTCCCAGCACGCGTCCGGAGTCCCTGGGCCACCTCGTAGCCCGAGCCCCCTACCCCGACCTTCCGCGTGATGTTCCCCGCGCACTGCCTCGCAGGAACAGTCGCATGCACGGAACCGGGTGTCAGTCAGCGCATCGGCCGCGGGCAGGAGCGCCGCCCTGGCATGGCGGTGGCGAGCCGTGTAGGTCGAGGTCGGTGCTCGAGGCATATCCCTCCTCGGGAGTCGGCTCGGTCTCGATCGGCGGTTGTCGGCGGCGCGGCACCGAGTTTCGTGCGACTGCGGAGACCCGCGAGAGGCGTTGCCGTGCCAGTAGGCCAGCAAACACCCGGATCTCATCGGTGATCTCGAACCGGTCGGTGCGGGCATCGCTCCCGATGCGCGGTGCTCTCAGGCTTGTGGTTTCAGCCGGTCTGCCGTGGGCGGCGGGCGGTGGGGAGATGATCGTAGCTGAGGGTCCCGTGTAGTGGGTGCCCAGTTCGGTCACGTTTGGGGAAGGGGCCCGGGTCGTGGCGCAGTTGGCGCTGACGTCTAGTTCACGGGGCAGGAGAGCACACGGGTCGCTCGACTTTTGGAGTGTGCCGGAGGTCCCCCTCCACGACAATCCCGTAGCACGTCGACGGTGACGAGGCCTGGTCGCCCGTCGACCTCGATAACGGCGGTTCTTGGCGTCTGAAGTTTCTTCCCGCGCAGTGGGTACCGTATCTGCACGCTCAGGTGTTTTCGACCTGTGCGGCCTCTGCGCGTTGTCTTCCACTCCTTTCTTGGCGCCTACCAGGCCGTCTCAAGGTCCTGGCCGGTAGCCTCCACGAGGAGCTTGTTCGAGTGGTCGGCGTTGTGTGCAGTTTGCATGGCGAAGCCCGACCGGAGAACTGCGCACAATAAGGCAGGGATTGCCGGACTTGGTGGGGCGTCCGCAGGCCGTGAGTTCCACTTCGAACACGGGGATTTCTCACACTGTGGTGGCGTACTACATGGTGATCTGCAGTGACATATACACACCGGCTGGGAAGATGGCCTGCGGATGCATGGCTGGGGGCGGTGCGGCACCCGTCTGGGTGCAAGCTCCAGGGCGAGGAGTTGGAGGTAGCCGAGGGAGACTTGGGCGTCGGGGGGCATTGCCTGTTAGCCTGTTCGAAAAGCGCTCGGGAAGCTCGATCAGCGGGACTTGACATATCCAGGATTGGAGCCGGCGTGCGTCGTACGGAGGTCGAGTCCTGGACTTCAGCGGGCTTCCACGGAGGGCTTTGAGCGCGTTGACAACGTGCCAAATCATTGCGCTCTTACAGCGTCTCGGTGGTGTCCGCCGCGCGAACAAACGGCTTTGCGAGCGGGCCGTAGTGAGGGTCGGACTTAGGACTCGGTCGTACGGGATCCGAGGATGGAACCGAGGAAGCCGGGCAGGCGGACAACCCGCCTGGGTCGACGTCCTCGCTCCAGGGGCTGGTGGGATGCCTCTTCGTACAACACGCCTCGTACGTGGCGCAGTCCTCGCGCTCACCACGGGGCCCAAGCGCCGTAGGCGCGGTGCCGGTCTCTGGTACAGGTCCATTGCTTTCCGTCCTATCGCTGTGAGACGTCCATGTCCCGGTCCCATGCGTCGTCGGAGCGATGCCGTCGATGACGTCACCGCGCAGTGTTGGACGTATCCTACTACTGGAGGAAAATAGTACGACTATGACGTAGGGCATATCATTAGGGCGGGGCCAAAAATTCGACTGGGCCTATCAGCGCCAGGCCTGAATAACGGGCCACGAAGACTCGCCGCGCCCCCATGCATAAGAGGACACAGCGTGCCGCATCCGCTTCACTGGAAGATGCACGTCAAACTAGGCCTCGAACAGTGTGAGGGCTCCAGGCTGCATCATCAGGAGGAACCTCCCGCACTAAAAATGGGGGGGCGGGCCCTGCCTCCGTCCCGAACGGCAGGTGCGGCGTCTCGTCTCCAGCCCGTCGGCCCCGCGCCGATGTCGTGTGGGCCCAGCCACTCGGTGAACGTCTGCGGGCGTGTCGGGGATCGGGAGATCCGCGTGTCCACTCGTACCATAACCAGTGCTGCCCGCACCACGCAGGCCCCCCCCCCCCGTGCGCGGCTGGATGACGGCGTACAAGCCACACAACAGCGCCCTTCACCGGTAGACGACGACTGTGCCGGTCTCGGACAGAGAAGGTGCCCGTCACTGCGCGCGGGCAACTGCTAGCACAGCATTCCGCTGCATGCACCCGGTAGAGGCGGGCCCGGGTCATCGGTGGAACGTCAGCAGTCGCGCAAGTGCGACAGAGTGTTCCGTACTTGGGGCCTGAGGCTTTGCGGCGCTTTTCGAGACTCCGCTGTCGAGGAAGGATGGGAAAAGCTAGGGGCTTCCTCGCGCCAGGCGCGTCGTAACCGCCTGCGTAGCATATGTGCTCTGTCTGTGCCCAAACACCTGGTCACTCGATGACCTTCCCGCAGAGACAAGCCCACGTCACGCGCAGGCCGCTACCCAGTGTGATCAGACTGGCAGGCACTGAGGATCGTCCCCCAGCTGCGACATCAACCAGATCGACGTCATACAGGGCACGGTGAAGAGACCGCTGGAACACGACGCCGTCCCTGAATGCCCAGACCCCAACTCCTTCCGCACCATGGCATACGGAGCAAAGCCCCCATCTTACAGCACGAGGGCCTACGACATCCGCCCGCACTCCGGAGGATGAGGTCACCGAAGTGTCCGCGTGGGCGCTGAAGCGCGACCTCCGTGGACTCTCGGCACGCCGGGTCACCGCAGCGACTCATTACAGTCAACGGGGTTAACGCGCTCGCATGGCGGCCACTCGGCGACTCATTGTTTGCGCACTGAAAGGACGATTCGCCTGGTTCTCACTACCGAGCCTGAAGGCAAGCTGTCCGTTAGCGGCTGCCTATCCTATTTGACGCGTGCGTGCATAGGAATCAACTGGCCGAGTCTCGCCTACAGGCATCCGCGCAACCGGGCATAGGCATATCGAGGAGTTCCGAGCAGACGGCAGTGGGGCATGGCAAGAACCTCTCTTCCGAGCTTGGCGGTCTGCTGGTACCAATAATATCAACCTAACCCACTCACTCGAGGAGGGGACTCACGACGCATCCCTCAGCGCGCCGTCCAGTCTTGAGGCCGTGCTTCTTCGTCGCGGGACTGCATGCGCGTGTCGCGAACCACGACTCCCCCACGTCGTCACCGGAACCCCTCAGAGCCGGAACCACTTGCACCCTATTTCTACCCAAGCTAAAGACAACAATCGGGGCACGCAACGCCCGTAGGCTGTCGCCGCCAATCGCACACTACCCTATGACACCACTGGACTGTACACGTCGCGCAGCAGGCCCACGAGATCCGAGTACGCCGACATGCTGCGGACTCCGGTACGCACGTGCAATGAGTCGCTCAACGGCTCTGCTCCGATCCAGACCTCAAAAAGATGCCCCGGTCTCGCGCATGAGCGCCACCGAACGGCGGGCCTGGGCTACTTATACGCGTCATGGCTTATATACAGGGGTCACACACATTGACCTTTCTCAGCAACGATGGATACATGGGAGACTATAAAATCGCTTACAAAGCGATATGCTGGAAGCGCCACGGAGCAGCAACGCAGCTTGACTTCACACTGGACCAACTAAAAACTCACACGATTCCTCTCGAGTAAGAGTGTCAATAACCTACTTCGGTAATGACTGTCTGACTCTATTCTGCAGCTATTCTTCGGAACACGCTAGAGGAGAAACCCACGTCGAGTGTTTTCTCGTGGCATTCTAAACGATGAATCTTGGCAGCTACGACCTCGTCGTGTTGCAAGAGCTTTCCACCTTTTTTTTTTTTTTTGTGTGGGTGTCAGCACAAGAAGTAACAGATCCGACAATCTCGAGATACACGCTTGCGCAAGAACCATCTTATCCGCTCAATCACCAACTGGAGGCCGCTGGCATACAGCGGCAAAGTAAAGGATCATTCAATCTCTATCACGACGAGATCGGACAACAGTCAGTCGATTGATCGTGGCTAGACCGACCTGCCCACTGGCTGAAGAACTCGCTCTCTGGCCACGTATGTCGCTGTGACGAACACATGTGGCATGACCTGCGACGCCTGCAAGTCTTGGCTCGAGAGACCTGAAGGTGCACCTTTACGTGAGGCCGTCTGCCGATCGCTCAAGCAAAAGACAGCTAAAAACCCCGCATGCGCGGGCCGTGGCTACACTTGCTTGGAAGGGCCCGGGTGACGTTGGCGCGCTGCCTAAGAGGTGTCTGTAGGCACGGTGGTCATTGGGCAAGGACATCGGGTCCAGGCGAACACAGGGCGCCCAGGTTACTGCAGACGCCTCAGTTCCAGCTGTCACGGTGACATTCGCAGCAGCAGTTTCTGCGGTTGCCTCAAGAGTCAGCGCGCATGTCACAGGAGTGGGTACAGTCGGGCCGAATACACGGGTCACCAAATCGCCCCTCGTGTTTGTGGCGCAGAACTGCCGATCGTGCATCTCGCACACATGCCGGGCGCTTAATCTGCGCGCTTATCCAGCGCAAGTGTGCAGCGTCCTATTTTCACGGCATACCGCTAATGGCGTCAGTTTGCCTATATCGTGGTCCCGACTCCGGATTTTGAGACGCCGGCGAAGACACCACGAAGTCCTCTTCGGGCTGGGCAAGGAACTTCTCTTCGAAGTGACCTGAACCATTCGTCGATAGGCCTGTTCACCTGCTTCCTTCAAAAGATCTCCTCAAGTGCCGAGGAACTACAGCCGTCACTCAATTGGCCGCGAAATGTCCGTCATTGTGGGACATCAGCCAGAGGGATATCTTCATTCCCGGCCAGGCTACACATGTCGCGCGGTCAGACTACATATGAAGTCGTGCTCTCCTAGCTCATAGGACAGCGAGAATGCTAGTGTGTCATGTTTAGGATCGCGAACGCGCAGGACGTCAGTAATCGGCATTGCCCGGGTGACGACCTAACACATGTGTGCGGGGCGGAAGAATCATTTTCGTCACCGTCCGTGTGCAATATGCGCTTCGCATGCGCCGGCTGTCACGGGACACCGGGAGGGCGTGCGCGACATCCCTCAACTCGGCGTCAATCCGCGGGGATCGCACACTGACGAGGAGCGTAGCCAGTGCGAGAGTTTGACACAATGCCGCTCTGGTCCCTAAAGCACTTCGCACGCAGTCTCGTCCTACCCGGCTGACCGGACAGCCGCATCACCGTTAGAATTGAGTAAAAGCGCTTGCAGAGTGCACCCAGCTCATGATCCATAGCGGCATACAACCCTTAGCGCAGGGAACAGAATAGGTCAGTGCGCTCGTCGGGCACGTACAACGGCTCTGGGCCTTCTCTCAGCGCGCCCATGAGTGTTTCTCGTACAGCACTCTACCTTCTCGTGTCGATTATCTTTCATTCTCGTGTTCAGTAGGTCACATTCATGCTACGCCGTTGGAATTAAATTGCTGATGCGCCCGGCAGGAAGAAGCGGATCGTACAGGGTGTGTACGCGGTCCAGTCTGCCGCTTGTGTGGTTACCAGGTGCGGCAGTCGTTGGGCGGCCAGTCACCAGTTTGGACATGTCGTCGTTCCAGGGCCTGCTACTCAATAAATGAATACCGGACCCATGGCTTCATGGCTGGAAGGTCGTGGCCGTAGCGCGCGCTAGCAATGAGGGCGCATTGCAGGGGCCTTGGCATGGAGTTCGGCTTACCGGTCGGCGCAGGCGTGTCCAGGGACGCATAACCTCGCGGTTCGGAATTCGGCTGGAAGGAGGGCCAGATGCTCTGTGCCCAACAGTAGCAGAGCGATCATTTCTTCTTCAGCCCTATGAGTCTGGATAGGGCCTCGTGACGACTCTGCTCGGCGTCTTCAGGGTAATCGCCCATAAGGACACTGAGGCAGGGAACTAACACGGACGGCTCTACGCCTGCGGGCAACATAACCGCTTGGGCCCGGACTTAGTGCGGCTGATACAGACCGAGCGACGCCATCGCCGACCCAGTCCGAAAACGCCTCTCCACCTAGCTTTCGAGGCTGACTGGGCGGTCGGCGTGGGGGTGCTGTGGTGGGTAAGGATCAGGAAGGATGCGACGCGACGGGATGGTGAGGAGGGTGGGAGGGCGGGGGGGGGGGGGGGGGGGGGGGGGGGAGGGGGGGGGGGGGGGGGGGGGGGGGGGGGGGGGGGGGGGGGGGGGGGGGGGGGTGACCGGAGCTTGTCTCGAACAGTCATCGGCGCCGTACTAGGGCTCCCGTGGCGATCGGCGGTACACGGCCTTAAGAGACGGTCGGAAACACGATGACGCAGTCAAGTGATGCGCCTGGATATTCGGCGTCTCCGCCGCCTCATTCCTACTCCAACACGAGGTTGTCGCCGGGTGTTAGTCACGCAGGCCCGTCCCACAGGTATGAGTGGCCGTCCGAGAGCGTCGGAGAGGTGCGTCCTCGCGGGCCGGAGCGTGAGGCCTGCACGACTCCCTCACATTCTTCTTCGTGCTTCCCTTACATGCCCCTGCGTCACCCGCCATCAACGCGTAAAGTGACGCGGCGAGACACTAGTGCGGCATGGTTCGCAGAGTGTTCGGGCTCGTAGTCGTAACTGGCAGCCTAAGCGGGTTGTCCGTGAGCGCTCGAAACGCGTCTAGATAAAGGAAGGTGAAGACGGCCAGGGATACGGCCCGGGAGTTTCACTGCAGACCCAGGGCCGTTCGAGGCATCAGGCGCTGAATGTCTCTGTGGCCCAAAGACTAGGGAGGCGGACCGACTGACACCGTACACACCAAGGGGAAACGGTATCCAACAACAGATGACGCAGACTGTGAAGCGCGTCATGACTGGTCGCCAGTTGGCTGAGGGCCCCTTCACGACAGTCCTCGGGGGAGGGGGGGGGGGGGGGGCTAACACTCTTGACCTGGATGACGACTGCCAGGAGCCACACCCTGAGCGCAGCAGCCAACGAGACTATGAAGTTATTAAGGACCAATCTTAAAACCAGAAACCTAGCAACCATGACAGCTTTAATGAATAGAAGATATTACCCACATTAGCCGGAGATGCACGCATACACTTTCCGGAAATGATCTTACTGATACTGCACATTCGCTTGTATAGCGGCATAACCCCGACTTCCGAAGCCTTAGTCGACCACGAGGATGCCCCAGTCCAAAGCAATCTAGGAGAACTCACACCACTAGCGTGGATCAAGCAAAAAAAATCCTATGAGAAGCCTAGTCTCAAACGCGATCATGGAACTGTGCGATGGATGAACACAGGTATTCCGCGCGCCGGGGTAGATCTTTCCGGCTGATCTACGCGTGCATGGAGATGGGCTGGGGCTCGCGGCTAGCTTCGGGGATGCGAATGTCGAACCGAAGTACTTGAGGCCGGGTTGACGCACTCTAGCCTTGGTGTCGTTGTTGTCGGGTGCGCGTCGGCTGAGGCCCGTGTCATGAGTATCAACTCGGGCCGCTCCAGTCTTGTGTGATTTCTGTGCAGGTCGCGGCTACGGTGTAGCGGGCAAATGCGGCTGAGACCATGTTGAGCCCCGATCGGGTGCGCCAGGTACATCACGTCTATGGACTATGACGGATGCGCGGAGATGGGTCGGCGTCGCGGTCCGTTGGCAGGCCGGTGTGTCCGAAATGGAGGCCTGGCTGAACGGACTCGCCAGGGCGGGCGGCGGGCCGCGGAGGGTGAGGGGGGTGGACCGAGGGCAGGCCGGTGGAGCCAGCAGCTGGAGCAAGCGAATGATCCGCTACCTGGTCGCGGGCGTGGATCGTCCTGCGGGCGATGCCCCCATCGGGTACATTCGGCTGTATCGGCTGGGGTCCAATGGGTCAAGACGCCTTAATCACCGTGCCGCTGGCGTGTGCGAGCACAGGACTGAGTGCGCCCGAGATTGCCATTGTGCGAGCCCCGCTTTGGGCGGCTGCTCGAGGGTCGTGCGCTTGAGCACGAGTTAGGCGCGGCGATGCCGAGCCGCACGTAAGGCGGAATCAATGCGACAGGCTTTCAGAGAATCGGTGCGGGCCTGCCGCGACGATGTGTCCACGGCTCCTCAGCGCGGAGCTATCGATCGAGGCAGGGAGGCGGGAAGAAGGCTGTCCGGGTGGCCGCAAGCGGGCCTCATCTGTCGACCGACACCACTCAGGCCTGCTCCTATCTGGCGCGATGTACCGCATGGTCGAACGGGCGTGAGCGGCGAGCATCGGGCGACGGCCGGGACTGAATAACCTGCAGGCGGGCCTGCTTGATTGCGGCAACAGGAGCGCCGACACTGAGCACTCGCGACAATCACGCCTCAGTCTGGGCCGACATGCGCTGGGCTACACGGGAGGGCGGCTTCTCGCTTCGTCGCCCGACGGTGCCTACCGCAGTCGAACTCGGACCCTAGACATCCTGGGAGAATCGTCACCCACGCCTGGGCCGAGTACAGACATGACAAGGGCTTCGTGGTGGCTGGCCCACAGAGGCGGCAGCACAAATTGGAGTGAGCTGGAGGTCGGTCTAACGATTTATTTCGTGCATGGCTGAGTGAATCCATCCCCACGCTTGCGAACTGATCCGGACGAGGAAGCATAACGAGATCACCAATTGCCCCATCTCAGTCCGCGTCACGGCGAGACCGAGGCGGTGCGATAATGCGCTAGGTGGATCGAATGGTCATACTAGACCAGACGCGATGGGACGGCGTCTGGGCACAAGATAGCCAGAAGGCAAGGGAGGGCACTGGGCTGGTTCGGGTCCAGCCGTTCAGGAGTCGTCTTAATGTCCTCCCCGCAGAAAATCCGCATTAGACGTTCCACTGCAACGGAGCCACCCAGCGCTCCGGCCAAGACGCCAGGACGCCTTTCGTATGGGCGCAACGACCCATCTACATGCGCTCGTCGTTGCGTCTCCATATCCAAGCCTCCAGATCGCAGAAAGGCGTGCGTCGACCATCGCCGTGGTCCGATTCTATGTGGTATCCATTGGCCCAGGCCGGGCCAGGCCTGGCTGCGTGCTGATCGCACTGGCCCAGATGCCGGCTGTAGTCGGAGGTGGCTCAGCTTACCGACAACTGGTCTAGGCAGGTCGTCTTTTCGCACCACGGCGGGCATTACAACCAGAGCAGCCGTGACCGGTCTTCGGCGAGGGGCCAAAATACCGGATTTCCAAGCCGCTCACGCGCCCGTCACGGCGGATGGTGCTGCGATGCAGCGCGAAGGAGGCCGCTCAGAGCCATACTTACCAGTACCTCTCGCGCTGCGAGATTCAAGCCTGACGGCCGATTCCAATAGCTCTATCTCTCGCGGTGCTCTCACAAACAACCTCTATGTTATGGCGGTGTCATGGAGCCGCGCAGCGTCTTATCCCTCACCGTCTATGGATCCTGTCACCGGCACACACGGCAGCACGCTGCTCATACCCGGCTCTCTATCCGGCAAGAGGCATTCTCCGACTTAGTCCACCAGTGTACGCCATCGCATGCACCCGTAGGGATGCACACGCCTGCTCGATCACAGGAGTCAGGGGGGGGGGGGGGGGGGGGGGCTGGGGGAGGGGCAGGCGGGGTGCCGAAAGACAAGGACCGAGGCCACTATTAGCCTCCCATCAATCTGGGTCCCAGAGGGGCCAGCTACTGCTATGAGCCTGACGCAGCGGAAAATCAAAGCGAATCCACGTTCGGGTGAGTATACGGCTTCTGAAATGCAATCACTAGTAACCGCTCAGCTCAACACACCACGCCACATAGCCTAAGTGATGGCCAACTATACTGAGATTTGTTCGAGTGGGGCGCTGCATGCCCAGGGCCCGTGATCATTTTCGCGTCCACGCATAGAACGGTGGAACGTCGTCATCGAGATGACCCAAGAGGTCAGACGTGTTCAGTCTCGCAGGTAGCTGTTCCGTCGCGGCCGCTCGTAAGTCATCTCGGGGGAAGTCTCAGGCACCGAGCCCTGTCGCGCCCGCTTCCGAGCCATAGCGAAGGGGGCATGTAGGATGCGTCGCATGTCGAAGAATCCGTGGGGTACAGGGACTTGGTTTCTGCGTAAGCAGTAGCGTCAGCGGCTACACCACGCAGGCTCGAACCAATCACAAGTCGGGACGAGCGCGATGCCTATGGCTGACCGAGGACTAGAGGCTTGGCTGGACCACATGAGGCCGCCAACTCCAGTGAACCGATCCTGGGATGAGTGTTGTGTGTCATGTCGGTATGCAGTGAAAACGGTAACCGACAGCAGCGAACTGGCGCCATCCTCTGATCGCCGAGGCTAGATGCTTACAACCCGTCAACGAGATGTGGGCGCTCTGATTCGGATCATGGCGGGCACTAGGAGTCGCCGTCCCGTTAGAAGCCAAAGCAGATTCTACAATTCGAACTACTAAGACCCTGCTTCCGGCGGTGGCTGCCATCCTCTGAGCGGCGCGCGAGGTGCATGATCCGATTCGAAATTTGTGCCTACCGCACTACTATTAAGCGACAGCACGGATTGCTCGGTCATGCAAAACCGGCCACAGGCTTTACGGTAGCTAGAAGCTTCCATGTTCCGCGCCAGACGGAAAGCTCTGGGTAGCGATATTCTTCCATCCTAACAAATTTCGCCACTAACAGCCCTGCGACCCGCCTTGATACTGGGGAACATTACGCCTCTCGCTGCTAGACGGCTGGGGCCGCGATGCGGCGGCGGGCTGTATCCACCCGCAACCTGAGTCAGCCAGCCTTTCTTCCGAACATATTTTCATTACCGCCTTGGGCGGCTATATTCCGAAGTCCCGTCGGTTCTGAGCAGCGCATCGACGACGTGCCGAGCATTGTAGAGAAATTCCTCGTCGATCACCCATCGATCACGCTATAATCTGACGTCCTTAGCCTGGCTTGTCGGACTGTCGCCGCCACCGGCCATCGGCTGGCGTCCGTGACCACAAGACCGCCCAGTCGTCGCCGCACAATAGCAGAAAGGAGCCGGTCAGAAGCAGCGCGTCCTGAAATCGCGGCCTAAAGATTTCTCTAGCCGTGTCTCGGGATCCACATGAGTCGGAAACCCTGCTCGTTGAATTGCCCGCAGCGCCAGTATGCGACAAACCCACCGGCGCAAAGGACGAGCAGTGAGGGCAAGACGTAGACGGACGAACGGAGGGACGAAGGCAAACGTGACAATCAAGGCCTAGGGTCGATGCCGTTCGAGCGCGCAAGCTCCTAGGAGGCCTTCAGGCGTTGGTTGGGACCTTCTCGAATGCGTCGACTACGGAGCAAGCCTGATGACTCGTTCGGGCATTTCGTTCATCGGGCCGACCACCTGAGAGGGAGTGGTATGGCAAGTTCATCGAGCGGCCAGAAACCCGGCTGCAGCCTGGCCCAGGCCAAGGAGCGGCGCAAGTGGACATCTCCGACGAACGCCATCGACTATACCTACTATAGCTAGCTCTGTGCCCAGGTTTTCGTGATCGCTAGATCCACTAACCCCCCAAAGTCTATGGGAGGCAAGATCTCCTCCCTACGGCGCTGCCGCCGGATGCCAGTGATGATCCTCAAAAGACCGGCGTGGCGCATGCACAACGAGCAGTACGGCCGTAGTCGCCGCGGTGGCGTTCGAGAGCGGTGCTCCAGTGGACCAGGCCTCTACCCCACACGGGGCAAGGCGACCAGGCCGCTACACCTCCAGTGGGCAGCTTCGGCGGCCTACGATCCTTCAGACTCGCGGTCCTGACCGCAAGGCCCATCAGGCCAGCCAAGGCCAGAGCGGACAGTGTCGGCTGCCCTGGTGTTCCTGTCCGTACCGCCCTAAGCCGCCCACATGCACAAAACGCGACAAGATCGCTCGTCTCCGAACTCGTCCGGATCTGTTCCTCACGATCTCGCCCATCTCACTAACGCAAAAGCGTATGAGACCATTAGGGTCCCAGAAGCTAAAATAGCCGACAGACGTCTTGCGGGCATATCGCTCCGGGAGGCTTGGCCACTCGTCACTCGGTCTCGTGAGGTTCGACGACCGTTCTCACCTTTTCATAAGAAATGAATTCTCAGTATCAAACCGCCGCTACAGCCCGCACCCGCGCGGCGCATTGGAGACCGTCCTGCTAAAGAAACATGTAAAATCAGTTAGATAAACGAAACGAATACTGCGAAGATGACCGCTTACCATCGAATGCAAAATAAGAAAAAAATGGCGATAGGAGCGCCATAGAGTCCACGCAACGGAGCGTCTCAGAACGTGTCTACGGCCGCGTCGACATAGATTCGGTTCGGACAATTTCCCCGGCTCCTGTCGGCCGGGAGTAGCCAGTGAATAGGCGAGGATGCCCGCTCGCCAGGGACTGCCTTTAATACAAACGGTCGTAGACACCAACCCGCCCCTTTGCCTTACGGCCTCGTCGTCCGCACGTTTACCGATCATCGGTGCACCACCCTGGCAGCCTTGGTGAGGGGGGTAAGGGCCCATTGCGTCGTCTGGGTCCAAGCCGGTCTCACCAAATCATAACCCTTTGGTTGTGCTACGGCGCGCACGCACAGATCGCGCTTGAACATTCGGAGCGACCGCCGCTGTCTCCGCCTAAGCACTGAAACCGACCGTCTAACCCGTGTAGCACCACGAAGATGCCTTCGCACCAAGACCGACCACGAGGCGGAGCCTGTACGGGCACGGCGATCGCGCCTGCGAAGCTACGCTGGAAAGTAAGGCCGCCGACCTACACATTAACAACACACAAGCTCAACGCCACGGCGCTATGAGCCACTTGATAAGAGTACAGATAGTCACTGCTCAACCTGAAACGCTTGTCGACGCAGCGTGCTGCACTGTGCTCATTAACAGATGGGACATAGTCCGAAGGCAGACGTACTATTATGAAATACCGGCATAGAACGATAATTCGCTATCTGCGCCGTCCGACGCACCCCGACCGCATCAGCACCCACCACAGAAACGGACCGCCTGTGGATTACGGACCATCTGCGCCAAGGCCATCACCATTTGAGGCCGCCGGAACTCATAGCGCCGCTCGATCACGCTCCATGGCTCATTCAAGTTGTACCCTACCAGGCGAGGCAGTGCTCACGATTAGCTGCCAACTATCCTCTCAGCACCCCGGCCGGAACCACATCTCACTCTCATTTCTTCATGCACTCCACCGGGATATACGCCACCCTCGCCTCCGAACGGTCGTGAGCCCTGAGAATTTAGGCTGACGCGAAACCCCGCCGCACTACCTTCCCATTCAACTGTTTCCCCCAACGCTACCTGTAAAAACACTAACACACGTCTTGGCGAACCTCCAACACACTACACAAACTCGGCTACCTACCCCACACAGCCTGCCAAGCCGGCTGGTATACCGCGGGAATTACTAAGAACGCGCCACAGAGTCACGGGCTCAATCACCAATGGACCCGGCACAATGATATAAAGCGCACACAACGACCGAATGAGACGAGTGCCTAACACTCTATTCGGGCCTAGACCTCATCTCGCGGCTAAGCGCCTCTGGCATTCTCGCAGCGGCTCGCCCACTCATAAGGCTATGAAGTTCACGTGCCAGGTTATCACGGCAGGAACTGTGGCCCCACAAAAGGCAAGTCTCGAGGGGTGGAACGCTGGGGCCGCAGAAGTGCATCACCTACGTAGTTGCCACAGCTCCGACATAATCCGCACACGACAGCACCGCGAATAGAGCGATTCGGGCTATACGAACCGACTGTGAAAGATGACTCCTTTATACGCCGTAAACAGGCGATGACGCTGGCGCCCAGCGCGCAGTCGGCAACCAGGCCATCGTGGCCGTAGTGACACGAGTGCCTCAAGAGCAGGGAAGAATACATAAGTAGCAGGAACTTCATTCTCCGCCGACCTCTAGGTGCAGCAGCGCGAAGCACCTAGATTCCGATGCAAGCCTCCGGCTTACACAATCGGCGCGCATATGGCAAGTCTCGACCACCAGTGTGGGACTAGTCTCACTGTCTCAGGCATAGAGACGAGGCGACACACGACAAGGGGCAGTGGCCGCGATCAATACAGGCTGCTTCTGGCTGGCATGGGCGCCCACGGGAAGTCTCAGCAGCCGAGCTTCCGTAGGAGTAACCGGCGGGTGAGGCCAGACGCCCCGGCACGCGGCCAAACCACCATCAACCAGCCTATGATCAGAATGCTGACTCCCATATCCACATCAGAGAGCCGACTCCTGAGCACTCCGAAGCGTAGGGGTGGTATGCAGTACGAGGGCGGAAGCAAAAAAGCAGTTTCGCCTTTATCATTCACGCTGCGACCGAATGCTACGGCTCAACGACATGCTATCAATATCGTGGCCGCTCTCTCCGAAGAACCAATGGGAGAGCCGCTGCCTATGCGCGGTCCAGGCATAAAACCATAACCCGTAGACAACATGGCCAGCCGACGCGAGAATTGGCCGCAATAACGGCGGCCATCAACTCGCGCCTGCTCCGGCACAGGACCCTACATGGGATCACTCGCATGAACTTCCAGCGACTCCTTGAGACGTCCCAACCTAGGCCCTCGACACGGCCTGGCCAACCTAGCTCCACCATGGATCAACACCGTTGACTCAGCAAGCTAGACGCGGAAGATGACGGTCGTCGAACTGGCGCAGGGGACCCAGAACAGCACATATGCGTGTCTGCGAGGGGCGGCGAGTGACTATGCAGGCAACAGAACCAAAGGCACCTACAGAGAAACATACAGCCGCGGCAATAGATCGCGGGATCTCTAGTATAAATGCGGTAGGAGCCATGTGCGCTCTAATATCTGCCTTGTCTAGACCCACTGGTGCCAATAAAAAAGAGGTGTCAACGGAGTGAGGAGCTTCAATCGGAGTACACCACGCGCGTTGATTCCGGGCCCGAGGAGCGCGGCTTCGTGACGAGGGCAGCAGCCGATATGTGAACTTTCCGTGACTCTGACTTGGGTGGGTCAGGGGTCGAGTGAGCCGTGCGGGCAAAAGTCACTTGTGTAGATGCGGAGACTCTTCCGCATAAATTAATTGCTGCCTATACTCGCATGAGCGTCTACAAGCAACAACAACGAAGGATGGAAGAGAAAAATCGCTACATGCGATTGTATCACATGAGTTCTGAGCTAATGTGGAATAATGCGACCACAGACTTTGGCTAGCGAATCGCCCGCTTTGTCAGCGGAAGCGTGCCATCGGTGCGCGCGCTTTTACACGAGCGGGTCGACTACGCGGCGTAAATCATTCGCGGCTGGGTACGGCTTCGTGACCGCTCACTTCGACTCGCGGTTGCGAACAATTACCTGGACTCAGTGATGGGCGATTGAGGCGTCCGACACTGGCCGAGATATTTCAGAGATCGGAGGAGAAGAGATGCGCGTGTGTAGGAGGTCTGGATGAGTAGAGCAGGGGGGTCAGCGACGTGGAATACGAATACAATAACCACAGGGGTAGGAGCGGGAGGACAAGAAAATCTAGGGGGGGGGGGGGGGGGGGGGGTGTGGGGGCCGCGGCTCGGGCGCGCGTCAAGGAGGTGTGGGGGCGGTTAGTTGGCCTAGTCTCGCGCTCCAAGTAAAAAATGTGCAGGTTGTCCTGTGCCGGATGTTTCGACGGTCTGTCTGCGGTCAGTGCGAGGCATTAGCGGTGTTGATACCTGGTTGAAGGGGCGAGAGTTAGGCAGTGCGGTCAGATAGAGTTTGGGCGTCTCGGAGCCGCTTGGAGGTAGGTCGGGGCGGCGGGTGAGAGGCGCCCGTATTGGCGGCGGCGGTGGCTGTTTCTAACCGGGTAGGCGGGGCGCGCGAGGCGCGGGCTTGCTGGAGCGGCGGCGGAGCTATGTCGTTGAGGCCGGGTTGAGGAGGAAACTGGCTTGTCCTGCCTGCCGTCGAGTTCGGATTGCCCAGACCGGCCTCGGTATAGGTCCGTTGATCATGAAGCGGTGTAGGTGTTGGCCAGTCGGCGCTCTCGCGTCACTGACCCGTTTCTGGCCACGTGAGCTCGAGCACCAGCGTCGCTGTGGCGCAGCCAGTCAGGCTGTATGATCGGCGGCACTTGGCTGTCCTTGTCGCCGTTCTTTGGCTGAATTGTGCTGCTACACACAGAAGGGGGGATTCGCGGTGGGGGGGGGGGGGGGGGGGGGGGGAATGGGTAGTCACACTGTGGGAGACCTGGTGGGCGATTTGAGCGGAGGCTTAGCATAGGCGGGCTTATCGACGCTGGGGCTTATTGGGGCGGAGGCATCGAAGTTTCCTGCATAGCTCGAGATCGGTCACTATCGGCCCAGATGGATTATGGCGGACTTGGCTGGGGCAAGGCCCTCATCGCTGGCGGAAAGGCGTGGCGAAGAAATTCGGGGCTGTGCTGTGGTGAGAGGGGATCGTTGTCCTGCGTATGTGGGTGAGGCACTCGGTCCTGCAGGCAGTTCCAGTTGCTCTTTGTATTGGGGGCGCCTAGTCCCTGGGGCCGGGCCATGGTCAGAATTCCCCACACCTAAGTGGAGGAGGGCGCTGGGGGGCGGCGGGTCGGCCGGAGCGTGTTCAGGTCGAACGCTGTCGTTTAGTGGTGTGGGCTGCGGGGATCTGGTGTTGAGGGCGTTGGGACCGTCTTGTTTGCCGTAGTGCGGCGGACCGGGTCTGGCGGGGTGGTAGTAGCCGAGTTGGGTGAGTTCGGGTTAGGTGATGGTATTTTACACGGTGGGTGGGCGTGGGGGTAGATGGGCGGGTTTCGGTCAGGGGCCCAGGGCCGGTCGATCGGAGATGCGATGGGCGATTGGTGGGAAGAGGGTGGTGTGGACCTGGGGGTGGTCTCGGCATGGGGTGCTAGGAGGATTGGTGAGCCATACGTGGTTGTGGTGAAGAGCTGGGCGAGGGCGATGATCGGGAGAGGTATGGGCTTTGAGCGGCAGAAGGGCGCACACACAGGGCGGGTTCGGGTGGAGTGGCTTGATGCGAGCGGGTGCGGGCGGAGCGTAGATGCGTTCGTCTGCCGGTGGCGGTGTCGTCGCCAGCGTTCGGTTGAGGGTCCTTGGCGTGGGTGGAGAGACTGTCAGTCGGATGCAGGCTTCTTTTCCAGCGCGCTTCCCAGGCGGATGTGGGGGCAGGTCGGTGGGGCGGCGGGGCGAGGAACTTCGAGGTGGCAATGAGGAGGAGGTGGATGGGTCGTCGGGCGTGTTCATGAGCGAGGTGAAAGGGTCTCGCTGCAGGGTAGTGGTGGCCAAACAGACACAAAGGGGGAGAACAAGGAAAGGCGGGCGGATAGTAAGGGAATGGGGATAGGTTAAAGGGGTAGGGGGAAGAAAAGCAGTCGTAATAACAGGAGCAACCAGGTGTGGTGACGGGCGGTCAGACGACGAGGCGCCTTCGCTAGGCGGTCGGTGTGTGTTGGCGGGCTAGCCGTAGCAAGGGTCCCCCCCCCCTCCCCCCCCCCCCCCGCCCGCCCCCCCCCGGGTTTGGTGACGAGTTCTGTGAAGCGTCCGGCAGAGGCTGGGCAATCGGCCGTCGGTTTCTATACGCCTCGGGCCAGGAGGCGGGGACTTATGTACGACGTCGACTAGCCGGTGCCGGTAGAACGAAGGTGGGGGCGGGGATGCGGTTCGCTGAGGTGCTTCATCTCGCGTCAGGAGGTCGGCTGCGCCGGTGCGGGTGCGGTTGTCGAGAGATAGTGGACGTCGTCGGACCACAGCGGCACTAACAAAGGGGGGGGGGGGGGGCAAAAGGGAAAGAAAAAGAAAAGAGAAATAAAAAATGAATAACAATAAGAAGGTCTGGGTGGGCTCAGGGCCCGGAGGGGGGCCATGCGCGGCAAGACGTGATCGGTGATCTGGAAGCCTGGTTCATGCTCCGCGGTTGGGGATAGGGGCAGTCGAGGAACCGGGCGAGTTCGGAGACGGAGCATCTTCCGGTGTGTAGCGGCGGGCGTACAGCGGACAAGGAACAACGATATTACAAGTGTCTCTCTAAGAGGCAGCACGGGCAGCCGCTGTCCCGGCTTTTTCGGTGGCGGGCGCGTCGGTCGAGGTGAAGGATGGTGGGGCGGCCGAGGTCTGCTGGAGGGGTGAGGTTGTGTTCTTTGAGCCGGATGGTGAGGTGGCAGACGCGGAGTACGATCAGGGCGCCAGCGGCTGGGGCGCGTAGTGCGCGTTGTGGCGGGCCGAGTAATGAGGATCATCCAGGCAGGCCTGCAGCGCGAAGAGAGCTCTTGCCCTAATGACCCGGACAGGTGGTAACAGGATCACGAACAGGGAGTTGTAGTCGAGTAGCGTTCGTCTAGAGTGTCCACGGCGCCGCTTGGCCGGGCAGAGGTCTGGCTGGATCGGATTTCGGGGCCGGTCGATTGAACTCGCATCCAACGTCGCCACCAGTTGGTCCGGGCGAAGGGGCGGAACGGATCGGACTTGCTTCGTGCTCGACGCATCGAGGGTCACATAGCGCTTTAGTTGCCTCCTGGTGCGGCGTCGTAACCACATGCCTGGAGGCGCTGATGTCGTGGGCCTTCGAGTCGGCTTCGTCGCGTCTGGTGCTTTGGACTCGTGTGGTATTATCATTGTTTTCTTTTGGGGGATCGTCTTCGCCGGTGAGGATCGTCAATTACCGGCGGGGGGGCTGAGCGGGCAGGTCATGTCTGGGTCCCAGGGGAGGAAAGCACGCACGGCCGGCAACTGGTCGCGGTTTCGGAAGCGGCCCGACTGTCAGGCTCGCTCCTGCTCGGGGACGCTGGATTATGCGGGGCTGTTCCACGGAAAACGCCTAGTCTCGTGGCCGCTGATTATGGGGGGGGGGCAGTTCATATAATTTAGTATGAAATATCATCAAAATCTAGGAGCGGCAGCGCACGCAGGCAGACGCGTTGCGAGTGGGGCGCTAGGCGCGAGGAGATCGCTCATCGCTGCGGCACGTCGGTGGGCGCTGGGCTCGACGACGGTACCGGAATGCTCCCGGCAGGCTAGTTGTCGAGAAAGGGTGGCGCAACCAGAAGTTGCGGTTGATCCAGCCGCAGGCTCGGCCCAGGGCCGTCGGGCAGGCGTACCTCAGACAGCGGAGGAAGCTCGTATGAAGGTATGTAGTGGAACGCTCCCACTTCGTCTGGCGCGGTGGAGGCGGGGCACGTGGGTCCTGTTTGAGTGTCGACGAGCAGTCGTAGGTGGCGGTAGTCTAATCGTATGCCACTCAGGCGCGCGAATGCATGGGGCAGCCGGTGCGGGAAGTTGAGTAGTTCGATGTAGTCCGCGTGCCTTCAACGGGATGCGGATGAAGGACGCAAAAAGCGACGTGGCCCGCTGATCCCGATCAGGGGCCTGCACCACATCTCTTTGGTAGAAAGGCATCAGCCTCGGCATCAAGGATGGCGCAGTTCGCTGTGACGGCGTTCCTGCAACCTGACAGCTGACCACCCACCTCAATCCTAGAGAGAGGTCCTCGGAGTCGGGTGCAAGGGTCGCAGTTCACGCCTCAGTCTCCTCGGTCCAGAGCCGAGCGACTGGCGCTGTCAGTCCGTGACTGTGTGAAGCCGTGTATGCCCGCTACTTACTGTGCGCGAAGCAGCGTCCCCCAACGGACTTGCGAAGCCGCGCTCGCACAATGGCCCCTTCGCATACGGCGCAGGAATGCAGGGCTGGACTAGTGGCTGTGACTCGAGATCCATCTAGGAGATGTTGGCGGTCGGCGCGAGGAATAGCACATTGGCGGAGAACGGAAGCACGCTGACCCTGGTCGATGAGCGACGGTAGGATCGAAAATTCAACCGGCCGGGGCAGCGGCCGCCTACTGGAACAAATTCCTTTAGTGAACAATGGGGTGGGTGGTGTGTGTTGGAGCATTTGAGGTTACTATGATAGTTTCAGAATTGGCTTATCCTAGCTAAACACATAACAAATGAAAAGTAAAAAAATGCAAGAAAAACAAATAAAAAAATATGATGAAGAAGCAAGATGAAAATTAAGAAGCGTGACTCGCTAATTATGATTTTCGCTCTCTGGGTCAGTATGCCGCTATGTGTGGCTCGAGGATGAGTGGAGGCATGTGGCGTTTTGGCGTATGTTTTTTTTTTTTTTTTCGGCTGGCGCTTTATGGAATAGGATTGGTTTGGTATGTCTGCGGGCCCAAAGCCACAGCGAAACTCGGCCGATGGGTGCATGCGAGGGGAGGGGTTGCGGCGGGTGTCGACCCAAAAACAAAAGGGGGGGGGGGGGGGGTGGGGGGGGGGGGGGGGTGGGGGGGGGGGGGGGGGGGAGGGGGGGGGGGGGGGGGGGGGGGGGGGGGGGGGGGATGAGGGGCGAGGGGGGGAGCGAAGGGCTGGTGGCTGAGCGGGGCGAAATCGGGTGAGATCTAGAGGGTCGCGCGATGGCGCAGCGTCGGTGCAGGGAATGCTGGTAGGAGGGACAGGGAGGGGCTGTGGGGCGCGGTAGCGGGTGCCGGTGGAGGACTAGCGGGAGTTAAGCTGTCGTCGGTACCCTGAGGTAAGCGGAGCTAGGCTGTGGGTGTTGGACGGCCGGCGGAGATCGCAGCCTGGATCGGCGGTGATAGAGCGTTCAGCTGCTAGGGAGGACCATAGGTATAACAGGGGAGATGGGACTCCACCTGGCGCGCGTCCTCGGCATGCCAGAGAGCTCCAAAACGTCAGCGCGTGACGCGGGCGGCGGAGGCGGAAAACCGGGGCGCCGCTTCAGCCCGTCGGCCGGTGCCAGAGGGCTACGGTCCGTTGGCCGCCGTGGTGGGCGAAGGACATGCCTGGTGACGGTGGCCTGCACCACCCGACTACTAAACCCCTAGGTTGCCCGGCTAAACCGGGGGGGGGGGGGGGGGGGGGGGGGTGGCGGGGGGGGAGGGGGGGGGGGGGGTGGGGGGGGGGGGGGGGGGGGGGGGGGGGGCGGCCCCCGGGGGGGCGTGGGGCGGGGGGGGGGGGGGGGGGGGGGGGGGGGGGGGGGGCACATCAGGGGGGGGGGGGGCAAAAAAAAAGGGGGGGGGGGGGGGGGGGGGGGGGGGGGGGGGGGGGGGGGGGGGGGGGGGGGGGGGGGGGGGGGGGGGGGGGGGGGGGGGGGGGGGGGGGGGGGGGGGGGGGGGGGGGGGGGGGGGGGGGGGGGGGGAAAAAGGCACAACACACACAAGGATATGTGGGCAGGAGGTGAGGGGGAGGGCATACAGTATGAGGGAGGATGAAGAGGTGACAATTGGTCAATCTCGTGTTTTTGAATGGGTGTGACTAGTGGGGGAGGTAAGAGGGGGAGTGTGGTGTAATGAAGAGGTGAGTGGTGGTGTGATGTGGGGGGGAGATACGTTGGATACAGAGTATGGAGGTGAGAAGGGTGGGATAATTGGACACGGTGTAGGACAGTTGGGATGGTAAGTACAGAAGAGGGAGGAAAGACAAGTGGGAAGGAATAGTATAGTCGCAGTAAAGAATTTTTAAGGAAGTGTCATTAGTAATATGGTTATAAGTAAGGAGAGGGTGGTTGGGGGGGGGGGGGGGGAGGTTGATGTGAGGGGTGGGGGGAGGGGATGGGGAGAGGGTTATGGAGAGGAGGGAGATGGTTAGGAGGGTGGGAATGATGAATGTGAGTACTAGGGAGATAATAATAAAGAAAATTAAGGAGAAGATGGATAATAGTTTAAATGGATTGGAAGGAGGGGAGGGCAGGGTCAGGGTTGGTGACTAATGGTATGGGCACAGATGGTAGTAAAGGAACAGCGGGGGAGTAGTGGGTGGGAAAGGTGGTCTAGAAGAAGGTAGGAAATGGTAAGTTGGGTGTTGTAGTGCAGGGTGGATGGTCAGAGATGCAGTATAAAACATTTTCTCTTATAAACATTTGAAAAAAAACAATTTTTTTAGTGTTTATTTTTTTGTTTATGGGGGATGGGGACAAGGACAAGTAGAGGAGGAAGAGGGAGGGAAGTGGTGAAAGAGGAAGAAGGTGGTAGAGAGTAGGAGAAGTGTGATGGGAAGGTATGGGGTTTGAGGGGATAGGATTTGGGATCAAGGAGGAGGAGGTTGGAAGAGGCATAAATATAATGGAAGAGAATGTTACATTGGTGGAGAGAGTGAGTGGAGGATAGAGGATTCTATACTCTAGATCTGGGGGGATCACTCTTGGAGTAATTGTTTGCGTGTGAGGAGAGAGAGGATGACAGAGAGTGAGATTCACTAGTAGAAGGGATATTTTCACAGGGGGAAGTTGTGTAAAGAAGGGGGAGTATTCGTAGGACGCTGAGGATAGTCTGTGCAACATGTACGGTGGAGGACAACATCAGAAGGTAGGGTCTCATTGATGGATAGAAGGCGATGTAGGCAAAGGTGTAAGTGGTGACACTACGGGGTCACATGGACAGGATTACAAATTACACTTGTTGTGGGTGACACATAGCGATAACACAAACAGAATGGACGGTAGGTCTTGTTTCTTAGAGATGACATTGTAAAATTACAGGGAAATTGAGAGCGAGCGGGAGTTGGAGAGGGAGGTGGAAACAGGGAATTGAGAGCAAGAATGTTGTTCGATGAAACAGAAGAGTAATGTTTAGATTAGGATGCGAGAGGAGATAAGTGAGGACAAGATGGGTGAAATATGGGGGGAGAAAGTAAAACGGAGGGAGATGGTGGTAAGGTGGAAGGATATCACAGGTGGATTGAAATTACTGGACAGGCAGCGGGTGTTACAGGAAGGACAAACACTTGCAGTGTCAGTGGAGGAAGGACACATGGAAAGAGTAGAGTGTAAGTGAAGGCGACAACAAGTGATAGGGTGGGTGAGTATGGGAACACAGATGAGGGAGACAGAACGAGATACAGGATAGAGAGTAGTGGTCTGATTGATGAGTGGGGATTGGGGAGGGGGGGGGAAGGGGGGGATATCTTTCTGGGTGAGGAAGGTAGTGGGTTACAAGTGTGAGGGAGGGACAGAGAACAGGTAGTAGAGAGATATGCACACCTCACTGATATGCAAACTGTGGAGAGAAAGGAATAGTGGTAGAGGGGGAGTGAGACACGAGAATAAATCTGAACGTAAGGAGTGTTAAGATGGGTACACACACGAGAGGGTATGTGGGGGGGGGAAGAGAGCACGTAGAGAGAAACAAGGGACGGAATAGAGGGAGAGGAGATAGTAAAAGGTGATGGGGGGGGGAATGTATTGGGAGAGGGGGAAGGGTGTTGGGGGTGAAGGGAGGGAGGGATGGGGGGGGAGGGGGGGGGGATTTAATAAAGGGGGGGGGGGTTGGTGTAAAGTTGAGAAGGGTAAAAGTGAAAGGTCCGGCCGGCCGGGGGCTAGCGGTGAAGGCAGCCTCGCGGCGGCATGGCACCCTGGCCTATGTACGATACGGGCGAATCCTGACGGAAGAACAAAACTGTGTGCGGCGAATTCTACCTTAAACCCCGCGCCAATACCAGGCCCCCCCCGTAAACGACAAAACAACCGCTTGTTCAGCGGCCTGTGCGGGCCTATAGGTGCGGCGCTGAATGAAAGTCTCGATGGATGCGGCGGGGTCGACAGGCAGCCCGTTGGCGGCGGGGGCGGGCGAATTGCGGCGGTCGGCGCATCCACACTGATTTTGGTTGCCTTCATGGCCAGCAATCGGCCAATATCACGGAGCCTGGTTGAATGTTCGAATAAATAGAAAACGAATCAAAAATCAATTAATAAGATATAGAATAAATAATCCGAATTTCATTGAGGGCGCTTAGATAGGAAAGGGACCGGTTGTGGTCGGGTTGGTAGTACGATTGCAAAAACGTAACAGCAAACCGACGACGCGCGCGGGCACGAACCGGTCGCGCCATGGCGGAAACGACGAAACCGATAACGCCATTGCGATCGATGGTGGTGGGTGTATGTGGCGGCAAAGATATTGCGGGCTATGGCGGGCTTGGCCCTGCGAGAGCAGACGACTGCAGGCAGGAGTGAGAGCAAGAGAGGCGTGGGCCGAGGCCGGTAGAGGTTCATACGTAATATGCCCTTTCCACCAGCGTGCTGTTGACCAGCACACTGTACCGGACGCCGGTGTTGCACCGGCTGCAGACTTGCCGAGCGGCATTACAGAACAATCATCAAAAAAAAACGGCGATAGTTCGACGACGAACCAGGATTTTTGCTGATGCAGGAAAAGGACAAAGGGGAGAAAGCAGAGTGGAACGGCGAACGCGGCGCGATAAAAGGACGATAAGCGAAAGCAACCAGGGTACGCGAGCACACCAAATAGGCCTGGCGATTAGGACGAGGTACGACACTGCGACTTACCGCCCACGCCGTACCGCGGCCCTTCCGCTCCGGAACGGCGCGCCGCGAAAATCAATCCCCATTGCGGCTCACCGCCTACCGTGCGCTCCGGTTGCAGTAACGGACGCAGCAGGAGATGAATGCATGCGGCAGTAACAAGAAGAGGATGGAAGGCCATCTTCTTTATATGCGGTAGCGGGCGGGGCGCCATAAGCCTGGCTTCTGTTGGCGTGCCCAACCGAGAAAGCAGAGCCGGGCCTGAAGAAGGCACACTCCGCCTAAGAAAGCCCAGCCTTTCTCCCCTGCCAGCGCCTCCCTCCTTCTGATGGATGGGGGGGGGGTGGGCGCCCCCGGGCCCGCCCGCCAAGGCAAATGAAGATCTGTACTTGGTCATAAGACGCAGGCCGGGGCGGCAGCGCCGCGCACATACTGCAATCGCGAATGACAATGATAAAAAACAAACCAAACGGGCAGCGGCGACAAATCGGATTAAAAAAGCGCACAAAGCGCAATCCAAATCTGGTCCAGCTGGGAGCGACACACTTTTCACATTACACTCCAATAACTGCCTGAAAACATCTGTTAAATTCAACCAGTACCCCCCCCCCCTTCCCCCTCCACCCTCAGTTCCCCCCCCCCTGGCAAATAACGTACCAGGCAAGAATTTTGCCCGGAGGATAGTCTGGTTCGTGGACGGCGGGGGTGGGGGTGGGGGGTGGGGGCGCGTGCATTTGTTCCGAGGCGAAACAAATTATAATTAATTTTGCCTGCTTTCCACTTGCTCATTCTCGTGCGTCGCTGCTTCAGCCTTTCGGAAGTGCGAGGGAGCCACAGTCGGCGAGGAGTGGCTTATTGTTATTTTTTTTTTTTTCTTCGCCAGTCGCTGGGGGCGGCGCTCGCGCGCTGCCGCGCCTGACGAATCCGGGCGGATTCCCCTGGTCGAAATCTATACGAGGAAAAGAAGAAAAGAAGACCTCATTTCAAAATATCCCATCATCGAGTCATTCGAAAATTAAATCCAACCACATTATTTTCGATCGTAACATAATCGAACGATTTTCGGATCATAAATCGAAAAAGCGTTTTATCAATTATCCATTATTATCTTCAATCGAAGTCGGAATGTATATTAATACTCATCAAAATTTTCCACTATATATTCGAAATATCATATATCGGAGCGATTTATCTAACGAGCGTAATTAATGTCATAAATATTCATCAATTCAATCGAAGAATTCAATATCGAGCGTCCCCTGCACCCCCGTCCCGAGCGTCCCCGTGCCCCCGCAAATCTCTATTGCAGAAAAAACAAAGCTCTAAAGCTCTTCAGTTTTCCTTCAATAAAAAGAAGAGGAAGCGCGTCCCCGCCCGTCCAGAAGCAAAAAGCTCTCTTTTCTTTTTTCTTCCTTTTAATTCCTTCCCTTTTTTATTCTTCCAACACCAGCAACTCGAACAAAACCAGGGCGCACACGTAAGAAGAATCATAAACAAAAGCGGCCATTCTGACAGCGGAAAAACCCGGAATATGCGCCACAACGAAATTTCCCGAGGCGCCCCCGGGCCAAGGACCTCTCCCCCCCTCTTTCGAAGAAGTGCTATCTGGCGAAAAAGACAAGCGCTCCAATCACAATGGATTGTCCGACGCGCCCCTCCTCGCAATGAGGCAAAAAAAAAAAAAACCACAAAAAAACCTGTAATAAACTAATCGATTTCCTCTTTCCTGGTCGAGATTCGGGCTGCGCGTTGCAGGGTGCAGTTGTGCAGCTAGGCAGCTAGGCACAACAAGCTGTCAGAAAGTTGGCAAAGGCAAAGCAAAAAAAGCTTCGCGAAAGACCCGACCTCGAGGAAAGCGAGAAGAGGCCGCTGCCGAGGCGGTAGAGTGCGTTTTGTGTGGTTGTAAGTTTTTGGGTTCGGTGCCGAATAGGGAGAGAGTAGGAGAGAGAAAGGGTAAGTAGTTAAGGAGAGGCCCACAGAATAGAATAAGCCGGCCGCCGCGTAGGCAACCGCACCGCCCAGAACGCGTCTGACATCCAACCAAGCTTTACAAGGTGCCAGAACCTAACCCCGCAACAAACCCCCACACCCACCAATATAAAGATAGAGTGAAGAGTCCGCCCCTAATCTGGCAATCAGCCGCGGCATCACAGCAAATTCAGCACACAAAAATCAGCAGATCAAGTTCCAGTCCGGCGCAGCTGGCTGCCGCAGTCGGAATCGCAAATCGCACGAATGCCCTGCCCGGGTTACTCTTCACTTGATCTTCATGATCATAGCCGCCTCGCCCCCTTGCCGGTCACGTCAGAAGTGCATCGGGACGGCGCACGGTGCCACTTTGCGGCCCTCCAGCTACGATTGCCGCAAACAGGTTAACGCCGCTGGGGGAGGCCGCCCGCGGCGGGTTGCGCCTACTTCGAATGGAGTCGAACAGCGCAACAACCAGCCCGAGGTAAAGGCGCTGCAGAACAGTTGGGATTCGAGTCGGGGGCGAGACGCGCGGTGCAGTGAAAACGGGACCGTTGATTCTGCCAGAAAGACAAAATCAAAAAGGAGCAGAAAGGGCCCCGGGACAAACGACAAAGAAACAGCGTGCCGCGCTGATTCGGTGGCGGCAGCATACAACATCCTGTTTCCTTTAGTTCCTTGCCTACCATTTGGCGATGGCCCTTGCTGACCGAGCTTTTGAGAAGCAAGCAGAGCACCATAAAGCAATCAACCGCTCGGCCGGTCCAGCCCGGGGGGTGGGCCCTTCATCTGCCCCAGCGTAAACGCCCAGGCATGAGCACAACCGACCGGCGCCCAGTGATACTCGCCCTATACCAATATAATGGCCTGTAAACCCGACGTGATGCGCTGGCACCACGAGATTGCCAAGCGATATCCGCGCGCACGCTCGGGGTGGCTCGACACCCCCGGGAGCAGCAACCTGAACCAAGAGCCCCGAGTCGAATGGAACGTGAGGGTCGTGACAACCGGATCCGGGCCCACCACTGATCACCAAATCACAAAGCCCGATCAATTATGGGCCCACCAACAGTATACCCACCATACCAGCAATAGAACAAATGTATCCACAAAACAGAGCACATCCAGACAGCAGATACAAGTGCCATAAACAACAAAAGTCAGCCGGTCTACAGGCGATCCCAAACGCGTCCCAAATGATTACGATCCTGTTTGCAATAACAATCGGGGCGCAGTAAAGGGCAAATAGGAGAGGCAGTCGCACATAGAGCATATCGCTGATGGCATGGCAAAAAAAAAAAATACCATAAAAAAAAAATAGCAAAAAA
>NZ_JBPUKX010000003.1:0-332962 GCF_054729195.1 Streptomyces sp. YIM S03343 | reverse complement strand
GCAGCGGTCGTATCCCCGATACCCCACCACGAAAGGAAGCCGGATGCAGGTATGCGCCGCCGTCAAGGTGCCGCCCGGGGACCCGGGGGCACCGCGGCGGCGCGCGCCGGCGGCCAGACCGGCTCGAAGCGGAGAATCTCGGCGGTCGCGGCACCCGTGGTGACGAACGGGTCGGAAGCAACGGCGGCCCCGATCGCCGACACGTCGCCCTCCGCGATGATCAACCCGCCCGTGCGGGGCTCCAGAGGACCTGCACAGCGCGCCATTCCCTTGGCGAACACCCCGTGAGGGTTGGTGTAATGGGCGTCCCTGAGCGCATCGATGGTGTCCAGCGGCGCGCCGTACCTGAGCACAATCACGTACATGCCCCCAGCAAAGAACAGGCAGCCGCTGCAGCGCCAAGAGCAGTCTGCGACCCGTCCATAGGCCGGCGCCTATGGGCGCTGATCAGAGTGGGTGAGCCGGGAATGGACGAGCTCTCGGGTGTGGAGCTGCGGCAGCTGCGGTACTTCGCCGCTGTTGCCGAAACCGGCACCGTCACCGAGGCGGCCCGGCGCCTGCACATCGCCCAGCCCAGCCTCAGCCAGCAGATCCGGCTGCTGGAACGACGCATCGGCACACCGCTGTTCCGACGCAAGCCGCAGGGAATGGAGCTGACCGAGCAGGGACAGCTCCTGCTGGACGGCGTCAACCGGGCACTCGGCGAGCTGAGTTCGTCGATATCTGCGGCGCGCGCCGTAGCACCGACAGCGACTGTCGGGCTGTGCCGCGGAGCAGCACAATCGGTTCTCGCCCGAGCAGAGGAGATCATGACGCGCGGTCGGCGGCTACGGCTCGCCTACCAGCAGGTCGAATCCGGTCTCCAAGGCGACCTGCTGCGCACGGGCACACTGGCCTTCGGCATCCTGCGCATGCCCGTGGACACCTCGGGCCTGGAGCTGCGCACGGTCAACGAGGAGCCGCTCGGCATAGTGCTGCACCGCACGCATCCCCTCGCCAACCACCCGGATCTCACCTGGTCCGAGCTGCGCGGTCAGCGGCTGCTCTGGTTCCCGCCGGAACGCGCCCCCGGTTATGCGGCCGCTGTCCTCACGCGCCTGCGCGACCACGGCTGGACACCTGACACGGTCCCCGAGGATCACAGCAGCCACACGCTGTTCCGTCACCGGCTCATCGGCAACGACGATCTGGTCGCGCTACGGGCGCGGAGCAGTTCGGTCGGTGATCCAGACCTCCTCTGGCGCCCGGTCGGACCAGAACCGCCTCATGAACAGCTGGTGCTGGCCGCAGCAGCCCGTACCTCCTGGAGCCGCCAACTGACCACCGACAGCAAGGGCGGCACCGGCCCCGAACCTGCCGGTACGCCCTGAACCCCCGGAGATCGCGAGGTCAGCCGATGCGAGCTCCCGTGCCGCTGACACGGACGCGCGGGTCACCCGCGCGCAGCGTCACGGTGAGCTCGCCGGGGCGGCCCAGGTCCTCGCCCTGATGCAGGGTGAGGACGGCGTCCTCGGGGACCAGGCCGAACTCACGGGCGTACGCACCGAACGCGGCGGCCGCGGCGCCGGTTGCCGGGTCCTCGACGACGCCGCCGACGGGGAACGGGTCACGGACATGGAAGACGGTGGCCGACGCTCGCCACACCAACTGGACCGTGGTCAGGTCCAAACGGTGCATCAGGGCCTCGAGGCGCGGGAAGTCGTACGCAAGATCTGCGAGACGCGCGCGTGTCGCCGCCGCGAGAACGAGATGGCGGGCACCGGCGAACGCGACACGGGGCGGGAAGGCCGGGTCGAGATCGGCAGTCGGCCAGCCGAGCGCGGCGAGCGCCTCCGTGAGGTCGGCGTCGGCCATCTCCTCGATGTGCGGCTCGACACTGGTGAGTGTGGCCCTGACCGTCCCGCCTTCCTCGGCCACCTCCACCGGCACGGTGCCGGCGTGCGTCGCGAACACCAGTTCCCCGGGGCCTGTCCGCTCGGCGAGCGCGATGGCGGCCGCGACGGTGGCGTGCCCGCAGAACGGCACCTCGGCCTTGGGGCTGAAGTAGCGGATGCGGTACGCCCGTCCCTCCTGTCCGCGGAGGCCCTCCGGGAGCGCGGTCAGGAACGCGGACTCCGAGTATCCGAGGCCGGCGGCGACAGCCAGCATGTCGCTGTCGTCCAGGCCGGTGGCATCCAGAACAACGCCGGCGGGGTTTCCGCCGTCGGGGGCACTGGAGAAGGCGGTGTATCGCAGTACCTCGGGCAGCGGCGCATTCGTCGTCATGCCTGCGGCAACGCGGGCGGGACCGACGCTGTTCCAAGTAGGTCCGCATCCGCGTCCGCAGTCCATGCGCTGGAAGGCCCGCTCAAGGCCTTCCAGATCGCATTCGGGGGCCGCCTGGCCCCGAGCAGCAATTGACACCTCAGCTCAGTCGATGGCCTGGGGGAAGCGGAAGAAGCGGTAGGGGTCGTACGTGTGCTTGACGGTCTGCAGGCGGGTGTAGTTGGGGCCGTAGTACGCCGTGCGCCACGTCGTCAGGGCCGGGTCCATGTAGTTCTGGTACGACTCGTGATTTGAGTAGGTGCTCATCGTGGTGTGGGCGCTGTCGACCCAGTTCTGTGCGCGGTCGCGGTCCTCCTGGGCGGGGTCGGGAGTGAACAGGGAAACTGCGAACCCGGCGTTGAGGACGGCGTCGCGGTGGACGAAGGCGGTGGCCGTCGGCGAGACGTCGTTGATCCTGCCGCCGTAGGGGAACAGTCCCAGGAAGCGGAACTGACCGGGCCTGGTGTCGGCGGTGAGTGCGGCCAGGGCCTCCTGGGCGGCCGTGGCGGTCCAGGGCCGGGCGAAGTACTGGTTGCGCTGGGCGGTGTAGTTGTCGCGCGGCAGCAGGGCCTCGGGGGTGAAGCCGATGCGGTGGCATTGGGAGACGGTCTTGTCGCCGCAGCCGTACACCTGCATCATCGCCTGCGCGTAGGGCAGTTCGGTGCTCGAGCGGTGGGTGCCGGGGTGGCCGACAGCGGTGGTGAGACGGTCCAGGAGCCGGTCGCAGTCGGCCTCGGGACCGTGGAAGGCACCGGTGACGACGACGTCGGGCTCGGTGCCGGCGGGAGCGTCGGTGGAGTGGAGGAACATCAGCTCCGAAGCGAGCTCGCGGGGCCCGCCAGTCATCCAGTCCTGCCAGGCGAGGACGACCTGTACGGCGTCGCTGTAGCGGAAGTTGAGGTTGAACAGCGTCAGCGCCGGTATCTGCACGGGCAGTACCTCGTAGTCGGTGACCACGCCGAAATTGCCGCCGCCTCCCCCACGCAGGGCCCAGAACAGGTCCGGGTGTTCCTTCGCGCAGGCACGGACCGCACTGCCGTCGGCGAGGACGACGCGGGCGGACAGCAGACGGTCGGCGCCCATGCCGTACTTGCGGGAGGCGTAGCCGAGGCCGCCGCCCTGGATCCAGCCGCCCATCGCCACGGTCGGGCAGGTACCACCGGCGACCTGCAGACCGAGCGGGGCGAGTGCGCTGACGGCGTCGGCCCCCTGGACGCCGGGGCCGAGACGGACGGTGGAACCGCTGGTACGGACGGCGTTCAGGCGGGAGACATCGATGACAAGGCCAGGACTGGTCGAGTAACCGGCGGCACTGTGACCACCGCTGCGGACGGCGAACGCCAAGTGGTTGTCCTGGGTGAAGCGGATACAGGCGGCGACGTCGGCCTCGGTGGCGCAGTAGGCGACGGCCCGCGGGTGGACGGCGTCGAACTGGGCGAGCTGGAGCTGACGGGCGGTGCCGTAGTCCTGGTCGCCGGGCAGCACCAGACGGCCGGTCAGACGGCCGCTCAGGCTGCTCCACGGCACGGAGTCGTCGGCTGCGAGGACAAGGCCACCGCTGCCGGCGGTGAGCGCCGCGGCCGCGGTGGCGCCTGCCGAGGCGCGTAGCAGGGTACGTCTGCTGATCATGTGGATCACTCCCCGTTCCGTCCATGGCAGGACGTGGATGTCCCGGGAGCGGGACACGTGCAGCATCTGTGACGGCGGTGCGCGGATGGCGCGATCCCGTCGGAGTCCGTCATCTCTGCCGCTGTGCCGAGGAGTTCGGATGCGGTACCGGTGCCGAGGAGTTCGGATGACCTGGCGAGGAGTTCGGATGCGGTGGCTCAGGGCTGTGCCTCCGGGCCGGGGGGCGGGGGATGGGGTGGGGTGGGAGGTGGGGCGGGTGTCAGCCGGTTGATGCCAGGGGTGGGGCGTCCGGGCTGCCGGCGCGGTACAGGGTGCGCCGGAACAGTTCGTCGGCGGTCAGAGGGGCGAAGCGCAGGGGGCGGTCCTCGGCTCCCGGGATGCGCAGCGGGGTGAGAGTGGTCCACGGGGCGGGGTGACAGAACTGCACGACGGACAGGCTGCCCTCCGGTCGGCCTCGGCCGGCCACCACCCGGTGGACGGCGGCGCGGGCCAGGCCGTTGGTGAGCCGGTCCAAGGCCATGCCGACTTGGACGACGGCGTAGCCGCGGGGGGCGTCCACGGGCAGCCACTCGCCGTCGACGAGGACCTCGAGGCCCGCCTCGGCCGCCAGCGGCAGCGCCGTGAGCAGGCCGGAGTCCTGGTGATCGGCCACCCGGACGTGACGGTGGGTGGGGGCCCGGTCCATCGGCGGGTACCAGGTGGCCCGGTTGACGACGGGGCCGTCCTCGAGCAGGTCGGCGAAGTAGTCGGGGTGGGCGCCGAGCGCGTCGGCCACGGTGCGTACGACCTCGTACTGGAATCCCAGCGTGCGCGTATGCAGTTCACACAGTGCCGAGCCGATACCTGGCACCAGGTGGTCGGGGAAGTACGGGTCGGGGTAGCGGTCGGGGAAGCGTCTGCGCAGGGGGTGGGCCGCGGGAAGCCGCGCGCACCAGTGGAACAGTTCCTTCCGGGCGGGCGCGGCGTCCTTCCCGGTGTGTTCCACCGGCGGCTGGGTGTAGCCGGACTGGCCGTCGGTTCCGGCGACGCGGCAGGCGGCCTTGTCCTCGGCGGGCAGCGCGAAGAAGGCCCGGAGGAAGGAGTCGGCCTCGTCCAGGAGGCTTTCCGGAACTGTGCTGCGCACCAGGAAGAAGCCGTCGTGCAGGGCGCCGCGCACGTGGTCGCGGCTGCCGGGCTGGTCCAGGTCGATTTCCTTGAGCATGTGTCGTCCCTTCACGGCGAGACGGTGTCACCCGCCGGCGACGGCACGGCCGGGCCGGGGCTGCCAGGGCTGCGGGACGGGCGGGGCGCCTGTCTGCCGGGCGTTCACCGTGTCCTCGTACGGCCGGGCGGTCGGGCGGCCACGCGGCCAGGCGCTTCCCGGTGGGTCCGAACACCACGGGGGTGAGCGCGGTGGCCCGCTCCAGCGGGTGGGAGGTCGATGGTGCGCACGCCGTCTCGTCCTTCTCTCATGCTCTCGGGGCTCCCTGTGCTCAGGTGCTTTCGGGAATCCGGTGGTCGGAGGAATCTCTGAGGGGTCTCCGGGGGTCTCTGAGGGGTCTCCGGGGCAGCCGGTCTCCCGGCGATCCCGGTGCCGCGATCCCGGTGCCGCGATCCCGGTGCCGCGATCCCGGTGCCGCGATCCCGGTGCCGCGATCAGGTACTGATTTCCCGGTGCCGCGAGCCCGGAGAACGAAACTAGGCATGCGCATGGCTGTCGGCGAGCCAGCGGCCCTCAATCTGGCAACTTCAGGTATTCGCCGCCCCGGCGTTGACCGCGCCGCCCGGCGCCCACCTGACCGATTCCGCCCGGTCCGCTTGAGGGCCCGCGTCGGGCGGACGGAGTCTTTCCCGAAATGCAGGACCTGACCGGGGAGCTGAGTGTCGTGCACATAGTGCTGGTGGGAACGGCATCCGCCCGCGGGTTCGACATGGTCGCGGAGATGGCCGGCGCAGGAATCGAGGTCACTTTCGTCACCGCGGACCTCGATGCCCGGCGGGAAGATCCGGGCTTCGGCCTCTGCGCGCAGACCGCACGTCTGGTGGAGGTGTCCCTCACCCCCGACGGCACCCCCGGCAGCACCCGCGACAGCCCCCTCGTGGACCGGCTGCACGGCAGGCTCGGCCCCGTACCGCCCGACGGGGTGATCTGCCTCGACGACGGGCATCGGGAGGCTGCGGCCGGGCTGGCCCGGGACCTCGGGCTGCCTCACGAGTCCCTGGAGACGGCCCGGTTGCTCGGTGACAAGGCCGCCGTACGGGCGCGGCTGGCCGAGCACGATATCGGGTCGCTGCGCTGGGGTGTGGCGGCCGGCGAGGCCGAGGGGCTGGCCGCGGTGGACGAGATCGGACTGCCCGTCGTGGTCAGGCCGGCCACGGTCGGCCGGTCGGCCGGGGCCGGTGTCGTATGGAGCCGTGAGGACGCGGCGCGTGCCCTCGCCGAGGTGCTCGGGGCGCCGACCGGCGACGGGGGCAGGCCGCCGCGCGCCCTCATCGAGGAGTACGCGGTGGGCCGGCACGTCGATGCGGAGCTGCTGGTCCAGGGTGACCGCACCGTGCTGCTCGGGTTCGCCGAGCGGTCGGCGGCGCCGCCCGGCCTGGGGGCTGAACTCGGCAGCCTTTTCCCGGCCCGTGTCGAGCAGGAAGAGGCGGTACGTGCGCTGGTCCTGGACGCCGTACGAGCTCTGGGCATCCGCTGTTCCGCCGTGCATGCCGAGTTGCTGCTCACCCCGACCGGCCCCGAGCTGATCGGGATCGGCCGGCGCCTCGCCGGGCAGGTGGCGGCCCGTCAGATGTCGCTGGGCCTGGGGCGCTCCCTCACCCGGGACCTGGTGGCGCTGGCCGTCGGGGAACGGGTGCGGGAGGCCGAGCCGGCCGAGTCGGTGGTGGCCGTGCACCGGTTGTTCTCTGCGGTGGACGCCGTGGTGCGCGGCACCAGGCCGGTGGACGGGCTCACTCCCGAGGTGATCGAGACGCATGTCGCGGTCGGGCTCGGGGACCGGGTGCGTGCGCTGCGTACCGACGACGACCGGTTCGGCCACGTGATCGCCTGCGGTCGTGACGGCGAGGAGGCCGCACACACCGCCGCACAGGCCGCCCGGCACGCCCTGCACTCACTGCGGCTGCAGCCGGTCGGGGCGGGAAGGGCGGTCGGAGCCGGAGAACCGGCAGGCGACCGGCTCCCGGTGCGCGGTGACGGGACCGCGGTTCCCTGTGGGGAGCACCTGCTGTTGCTGCTCGGGGACGAGGAGCCGGCCGGGCGGATTCTGACAGCCGTGGGGGCGGTGACCACGCGGGTGAGCGTGGTGTGGACGGGCAGCCCCGGCGGCGAGGAGGCGGCACGGGCACTGTGGCGTCGGCACTGCCAAGGGCTGTGGCTGGGCGCGGCGACGGCACGGGAGGTACGGGCCGCCGCGCGCCGTATCCACGCCGGGCGGCGGGTGCGCGCCGCGCTCTCCTTCTCCGCGATGCCGGTGGCCCGGCAACTGCGCGAGGACCGGGATGTCACGGCGGTGCCGTCCGCCATCGATGATCTGCCGCCCGGGCACACCGTGCTGGTGCTCGCGCACCGCGACGAGGTACGGGCTCTGACCGTGATCGACGAGGAACCGGATGCCCGTCTGTGCCCGTCCGGCCTGGCCGCGGACCGGCGTGCCGGTCTCGCCGAGCGGGCCGTGCGCGCCGTCCGCTCGGCAGGGCTGTCGGGCGTGGTGCGCTGCTTCTTCCCGGCCGGGCAGGCCGGGCAGGCCGGGCAGATCGGGCAGACCGGGCGGGCGGCCACCGCGCCGCCGTTGCTGCGGCCCGGCCTGGACGACGCGACGCTCGACCTGTACGACGCGGTGCACACCCGCGGTCTCGTCGCCGAGGCCGCCGGGGCCACGCTCGGCCGTCGCCCGCGCGGCCGGCAGCGGTCCGCTGTCGCGGTCCAGCGGGTGGTGCGTACCCCCGCCGGACCGCTGCGGGTGGTGGAGGCCACCACCGCGGACCAACTGCACACCTGGCCGGGACTGTTCCGGGCCGAGGTGCGATTGCGGGCCGGTCATGTGCAGCAGGCGGCGGAACCCGCCGTATGGCTGCGGCACACGGTCGTCGCGGACGGCCGGGAGCAGGCGCGGCAGGCCGCCGCACGGCTGGAACGCTCACTGGTGCTGCGCACCACCCCGCTGCGGCGCACCCACGTCCTGCTGCTGGACCACCTCGGGCAGGCGGCCTGGACCCGGCCGGACGGCTCACCGCTGCTTCCCGCCGACGGCTTCCGTCTGTCGGTGCTGTCGGCGGCCGAGGAACTGCCCGGCCCCGCAGCTCTCACCGTATCTACCGATCTCACCGACGATCTCGCGCTGCGGGAGCTGGCCAAGGCCGTCCACACGGCTCATCCGGTGCACCGGGTGGCCGCCTTGTCGGAACATCTCCAGGAACCCGCCGCCCGGCTGCGGGCGCTTCTCGGTACGGCGGGCGAAGGGCCCGAGCAGATACGCCGCTTCGTGGACAGGGCGGCCATGAGGCGCATCGCCCGGCGGTACGGCATCCGCTGCGCCGACGGACTGCTCGCGCACAGCCCCGAGGACGTCACCGCGCTGTTCGACCGGCATGGCAAGATCGTCGTCAAACCGCGGGCGGGCTCGGGCCCGGGCTCGGGCTCGGGCGGCACGGGCTCGCGGGGGGCGGTGGTGCTGTCCGGCTGGTACGGCGTACAGGCCTGGCTGCGGGAGGAGTTCGTGCCGGGCGCGTATCTGTGCGAGGAGTTCGTCGACGCCCCGATGTGCCACATCGACGCCGTCGTACACCGGGACGAGACGGTGTGGAACGTCTCCCTCTACGAACGCGACACCATGGCGCCGCGGCGCGGGCAGCCGCTGTCGTCGGCGACGGTCGCCGACCCCGCGCTGCGCACCTTCGCGGGACAACTGCTGGAACAGGTCGTGGAGGCCTGGCAGGTCGGCTCCGGAGTGCTGCACCTGGAGGCGTTCCTCACCAGGGAGCACATGACATTCTGCGAAGTCGCCGCCCGGCCCGGTGGCGCCGGGGCCGGCGAGGCGTTCCGCGCCACCACCGGCATCGACCTCGGCCACGCCAAGATCCTCGCCGACGCGGGTGTGGATCCCCGCTCCGACCGCCGTGACCCCGTCGCCGCACACGCCGGCTGGACCGTGCACCACAGCACCGGGGGCAGGCTGCTGGAGTTCGACGACTCGGCCGTCGCCCCGCTCGCCTGGTTCCGGTCCGTACCGGCCCGGGTCGGGGACGTACTGCCCGTCTCCCGGTTCTCCGGCAGCGGGGTCAGCACCCACGTCTTCGCCCACGACTCGCACGCGGAACTCGTCCGGCTGCTGGCCCGGACCGAGCACGAGGTACGCATCGTCACCGGCCCGGCCGGCCGCGCGGAGGCGACGCGATGATCCCCGGCGTGCGCGGCGACGCGGCGGAGGGCTGCGGGGGCCGGGCCACCGGGCGGCACGCCCGTGCCGCCGACGGTGACGCCGACCGCGGCGCCGGGTTGCTCGCCGTCCGTGGCTCCCCCGGTTCTCCGGGCTTGCCCGGGTTTCCCGGCCTTACCGGCTACGGCGCCTGCGGTGCGCTGCTGAGGAACGCGCCGGTCCACCTCACCGGCGAGAACTTCGCGGGCCGGGCCGACCATGCACCCCCGTTGGGGCGCTCGGCGGGCGGCCCGCGTCCCCGACCGCCCCGGACCTGACGCCGGGAGAACCGCCCGCGCTTGCTCGGCGGGCGGCTCGGCGGCCTCGTCGCCGGACTGCGGCCTTTCCCGCGCCACGTACGACGCTTTCCCCGCCCCTTCTCCGCCCCTGCGCCCCCGCTCCTTCCCCGTCCCCGATCCGTCCCCAGTCGAAAGGCTTGTCGCCATGGGCTCCCCCCACCTCCTGCTTCTCGCCGGAATCGGCGGCCATCCCCCGGACGAGGCGCTCGACTCGCTGTCCACCGTGACCAGCACCATCAGCGTCGTGTTCGTCACGGCCTGGTGCGGGCCCGAGAAGGTGCGCGCCGACTACCGCCGGCGCGGACTCGACGGCGAGTTCCTGACGGCCACGGACCTGGACGCCGCCGTCGAGGCCGCTCTGCACCTCCACGAACGCCGCCCGGTGGACGGCGTGGTGACCTACTCGGAGCTGCTGCTGCGTCCCCAGGCAGAGATCGCCGAGGGGCTCGGCCTCCCGGGCAATCCGCCCGCCGCGGTTGCCGTCGCCCAGTCCAAAGCGCGCCAGCGGCTGCTCTTCGCCGAGCACGGAATTCCCTCGCCCGGCTTCGAAATCATCACCAGTGAGCGGGACCTCGCCGCGGCTGCCGCCCGCGTGGGGCTGCCCGGGGTTTTCAAGCCGTCGCTGGGCTTGGAAAGCCAGAGCGTGCGCCTGGTGTCCACGTACGCGGAACTGATCCACGCCTTCACCGTCGCGCGCGCGGAGAAGACCGCGTTCCTGCAGGCCGATGACGCCTACCTGCTCGAGGAGCGGATGGACCTGGAGGCCGACGGCGACAGCGGATACGCCGCGTACTGCAGCGTGGAGTCGCTGCTTGCCGACGGCACCGTCCGCCATCTGGCCGTCTGCGACCGGCTGCCGCTGGGGCACGGCTACGCCGAGGAGGGGCTGATCCTTCCGACCCGGCTGGACGCGGCGACGGCGGCGGCCGTCGTCGGCCTCGCCGACCGAGCCATCCGGGCGATCGGCCTGACCTGCGGAGCGGTCCACACCGAGATCGCCCTGGCCCAGGACGGCCCCCGCGTGATCGAGGTCAACGCATGCGCGGGCGGACCGCTGCCCGCCATGTTCGAGGCGGCGGCCGGATACGACTACGCCGCCCAGATCGGCCGCAGCGCGCTGGGCCTGCCGCCCATCGTCCTGCCCGACTTCCGCCGGACGGCGCTGCTGCGTTGCCTGCCCGTTCCGGTGGGCTCCTGGCGGGTGGCCTCGCAGACCCCCGCCCAGGAGGTGCTGTCCGCCTTCCCCCAACTGGTCTGCATCTCCCCGCGTTTCACCCCGGGCCAGCGGGTGAGCCGGCAGCAGGCCCTGCACCTCGCCGACTTCCTGGTGACCGCGCCCGACGCGACCGCCGCCCGTACGCTGTCGGCGCGGGTGGAACAGGCGCTGGGCATCCGGCTGGAGCCGGCGTTCGGCTCGCCGCCGGGGGACCGCGAGTGAGCGCTCCGCTGGGAGTGCGCGATCATCTGTCATCTGCGGCACCGTCGTGGCTGGTCGCGCCCCGCGGCGGAGCCGCATATAGGCACAGCCCCGCGCCCCTTCAGGGCGCTGCCCGCGCGGCACGCCGGTTCGGCACCGTGGGGCAGCGATGCGCCCGAGGTCGGCCGGCCGGTGGGTGGCCCCGCCCACAGCGTCGCCACCAGCGCATCGCCTTCAGTCGAGGACGGGGCCCTGGGTGCGGGAGCGTTTGAGTTCGTAGAAGCCCGGGGTGGAGGACAGTAGGAGCAGACCGTCGAAGAGGCGCGCGGCCGCCTCGCCCTTGGGCGCGGGGGTGAGCACCGGGCCGAAGAACGCCGTCGTCGTGCCGTCGGGGCCCGGCAGCGCGATCACCGGGGTGCCGACCTCCTGACCGACCCGGTCGATTCCCTCCTGGTGGGAAGCGCGCAGGGCACCGTCATGGGTGTCCTGATCGGCGCAGTCGGCCAGGTCCACGGGCAGGCCGGTCTCCTTCAGCGCACTCTCGATCGCCTCCCGGCGCGGGCCGAGGCCCTGGCGGTGGATGCGCTCGCCCAGCGCGGTGTAGAGCGGTCCGGTGACGGCGGCGCCGTATTTCTCCTGGGCGGCCGTCACCACCCGCACCGGCCCCCATCCCTCGGTGAGCAGTTTGCGGTACCGCTCCGGCAGTTCGTCGCCCCTGCCCTCGTTCAGCACCGCCAGGCTCATGACGTGCCAGCTGATGTCGAGAGGGCGCTGCTCTGCGACGTCCAGCAGCCAGCGGGAGGTCATCCATGCCCAGGGGCAGACGGGGTCGAACCAGAAGTCGACGGGGGTGGGTTCGGCAGCGGGCACGGTCGTGGTCTCCTCGGCTGCGGACGGCAGGACGTGCCTTCAGGCTGGGCTCGGGTGGCCAGGAGCGGGCCAAGGCCCGGTCGAGGGACGGCCAACGCCCGGCTGAGAGACGGCCGAGGGCGGCCGGGGGCGGCCGGGGGCGCCAAGGGTGTGCCCGGCGGCCGTTGCGCGAGGCGACCTGACGGACCCCGGGCGGTATTGCCGCGCACCATGTCCGGGGGCGGCGGCTCGGTGCCAGACTCGGCCAGCATGCGTGCCGCTTACATCACCCAGTTGGGCTCCCCCGACGTCATCCGTCACGGCGAGCTGCCACCGCCCGTCCCCGGTCCCCACGACGTCCTGGTCGACGTGGAGGTGACCGCCGTCAACCACGTGGACACATTCGTCCGTTCGGGAGCCTGGCGCACCCCCGTCACGTTTCCCTTCGTCATAGGCCGTGATCTGGTCGGCAAGGTCGCCGCGGTCGGCCCCGGCGCCGTCGGTTTCCGTACCGGCGACCGGGTCTGGTGCAACAGCCTGGGCCATGACGGCCGCCAGGGCGCCGCCGCCGAGCAGGCGGTGGTGCCTGTGGACCGTCTCTACCACCTGCCCCAGGGCGTGCCCGCGCAGGACGCCGTGGCGCTGGCCCATCCCGCCGCCACCGCCCATCTGGCGCTGTTCACGCACGGACGGCTGCGGGCGGGCGAGACGGTCGCCGTGCTCGGCGCGGCCGGGAACGTGGGCAGCGCCATGGTGGTGATGGCCGCCGCTGCGGGGGCCCGGGTGATCGCCGTCGCCTCCGGACGCGACGAGGACCACCTACGGTCCCTGGGCGCCGCCCACGTCGTCGACTACCGCTGCGACGACATCGCCGGGCACATCCGCGCCGCCGCGCCCCACGGGGTGGACCTGCACGTCGACGCACACGGCCGCAACGACCTCGAGACGGCCGTTGACCTGCTGGCCGGCCGTGGCCGCATCGTGGTGATGGCCGGACTGCGCACCCGGCCCGTGCTGCCGGTCGGACCGCTGTATCTGATGGACCGCTCGGTGCACGGTTTCGCCATCTCGCACGCCGACACCGCCCAGCTCGCCGACGCGGCCCGTGGCATCAACGGGTTGCTGGCGGCCGGTCGGCTGCGTCCGCGGGCCACCGAGGTCCTGCCGCTCGATGCGGCAGGCGAGGCCCACCGCCGTCTGGAGGAAGGGAAGGTACGCGGCAAGCTCGTCCTCGACGTACGCGCCTGAACGGCTCCCGCACCGGAAACCGCCCCCGCCGCAGGCCTGTGCCTCGGCCCGGAGCGGCACGCCATGTGCTTTCAGCCGCGCGCCGCCCGACACGAAGTCGTGGCGCCGCCGCATTGTTCTCCCCACCGCCCCATTGTTCTGCGCACCGCCTCATTGATCTCCCCGCCGCATTGATCTCCCCACCGGAAATGCAGCCGTCGCATTACACCGTCCTGGGCCGGAATGGGACTTGACGGACCCCGGGCGGCTTGATTGCTGCCCTTCCGCGGCCGTCGGCAGGATTGCCGCCATGACAGCTTCCGCCGGAACTACCGCAACCACCGGAACCATCGGAACAACTGGAACAACCGGAACCATCATCGAGAAATCCCCGCTGTTCGAGCTCGACGCCCGAATTCTCGTGTCCGCAACTCCAGCGGAGATCTACGCCGTGGTCAGCGACCTGGGCCGCAGCAAGGAGTGGAGCCCGGAGTGCATGGGCGGCGAGTGGATCACGGGTGAGCCGTCCGCGGTCGGCTCCGTCTTCCGCGGCGAGAACCTGCGCAGCGAGGACGTCGTCGGCTGGGCCCCGCTGGTGCGCGGGACCTGGTACACCGAGGCGCGGGTGGTCGCCGCCGAGCCCGGCCGGACCTTCCGCTGGATGATGCTCACCCACGCCCAGGAGGATCAGGAGTCGATCTGGGGTTTCGACATCGACGACGCGGGCGACGGCGCCTCCTGGCTCGTCCACCACTTCCGGATGGGCCGGGCCACCGCGGGAATCCACAAGATCGTAGCTGATCTCGACGAGGCGGACCGCGTCCGTTTCGTCGAGGAATGGACCTCGAAACTCGTGCAGGACCTCGACGCGACGCTCACGCGTATCAAAGCCGTCATCGAGAAGGACTGACGCCGACCGCGCTGCCCCCGTATTCGCCACGCACGGCGGACCGCCGGTTCCGCATTCTGCAACCCCTTCAGGAATCCGCAGCCACGGACGAGAGATCGATTATATGTTTCTCCAGCGAATAGGCAGCAAGGGAATTCGGCTCGGCACGCTCTTCGACCGAGCGGCGGCCCGGCATCCGGCGAACTTCGTGATCCTCGACCACGATCTGGACATCGCCCCGGAACTCGGCCGGCGCGCCACCCTGACCGAACTGGCCGATCTGGTGGACGACCTGGCCTCGCGGCTGTGGTCCGTCAGGGTGCGTCCCGGCGACCACGTCGTGGTGCACAAGAGCGACGGTTTCGACATCTCCCTGCTGGCCTGCGCCATCGCGCGCACCGGCGCCATACCGGTACTGCTGTCGCCGAAGCTGGACGGGGCGACGGTCGCCGAGCTGCTGCGCCGGGTCGGCCGGCCCTTCCTCGTCACCGACCAGGACAAGCTCGAACAGCACCTGCCCGCCGAGGTCTTCGACCTGTCCCGCACGGTGCTGCTGGCTTCCGGCGAGCACGACGGCGCCGTCTCCTTCGCCTCCCTGGCCGGGGTGGAGCGAGTGCCGGCGGTCTCCATGCCGATCGACCATCCGACCCTCATCACGCACACGTCCGGCACCACCGGCACGCCCAAACTGGCCGTGCACACCGGCCTGAGCTTCCAGGCCCGCTACCGTCCGCAGGCCACCGTGGTCGCCGGCGCGGTACGGCGCAGCGAACCGATCGCGATCCATGTGTCGTTCGTGCACTCGCGCATGTTCACGGCGATGCCCATCTCGATCCTCCAGGGCCATCCGCTGATCATCCTCAGGGACGACGACCCGGAGACGGTGGGTGAGCTGTTCAGCCGGATCCCGCCGGGCTTCATCGAGGCCCACCCCAACACGTTCCTGCGCTGGGAGGTGCTGGCCGACGACCCGCGCGGGCCGCTGGCGAACGTGAAGTACTTCTCCAGCACCTTCGACGCCATCCATCCGCGCACCGTCAACACCCTGCTGAAGGCCTCACGCCGTGCGGGCCGTCGCTTCGCCCAGGCCTACGGGCAGAGCGAGGTCGGACCGATCGCCGCGCGCACCTACTCGCTCAAGGACGGCGCCGACTTCAACGGCCGCTGCGTCGGCGTGCCCTTCCCGGGCATGACCGGGGTGCGGGTGGTCAGCCGCAACGGGCAGCCGGTGACGAAGGAGAACCCCGGCTTCATCGAGGTCCGCAGCGACGGCCGGATCGTCACCTACCTCGACGAGCACCAGCGCTGGGAGAAGCAGGTCAACGACGGCTGGTGGCGGATGGGTGACCTCGGCTACCGCACCAAGTGGGGCTGTCTGCACCTGCTGGACCGCGAGGTCGACGAGATCCCGGGCATCGAGTCCACCCTGGAGATCGAGGACAAGCTGTTCACCCGCCTGCCCGAACTGGTGGAGGTCATCATCATCCCCGGCCCGGCGGGCCGTGCGGTGCCGGTGGTGTGCACCCGCGACGACGCGCCGCTGGACGAGATGGCCTGGAAGACGGCCGTGGTCGACCTGCCGGCCCTGGCCGCGCCGGTGCAGTGGCGGCTGGAGGACCTTCCGCAGACCGCCACCACCAAGATCAAGCGCCTGGAGCTGGCCCGTCTGCTGGCCTCCGCCCCCGGCAGCCAGTCGTAGCAACCGGCCGCAGCAGTCGGCCGCAGCAGCCAGCCGTGGGCCCCCTCGGCGGTCCCTCGGCGGTCCCTCGGCGATCCCCTCAGCAAGCCGCCCGGCAGTGCCGGGCCGACCCCGCCCCGGCTAGCTCCCCCCGCCCCCTGGCCCCCGGCCCTTCCGTCCGGTCCGCGCCGCCCGCACCGGCGTTCCCGGAGCACTCCCCTGCCTCCCCGTACCCTCCCCCTGCCCCTCGTACCGTCCCCTGCCCCGTGCAGTCCATCTCCCCCTGCGCGTCCGGCGGCCGGTTCCCCCCGCCGACCGCCGGACGGCCCCTGCCCAGAAACGGAGTAACCGCATGCGCAGCACCATCGAGGTCTGCATCATCGGTGCCGGCCCCCGCGGGTTGTCGGTGCTGGAACGACTGCTGGCCGGCGAGCGCCACCAGCGGGCGCACAAGTCGGTCACCGTGCACGTGGTCGACCCAGCGGCCCCCGGCGCCGGAACGGTGTGGCGCACCGAGCAGTCGCAGCACCTGCTGATGAACACGGTGGCCTCGCAGATCACGGTCTTCACCGACGACAGCGCCCGTATCGACGGGCCCATCGAGCCGGGCCCCAGCCTGTACGAGTGGGCCAAGAGCCTGGCTCTGCTGGGCGATCCGGCCGACACGGACCCCGCCGTCCTGGCGGAGGCCCGGCGGCTCGGCCCCGACTCCTACCCCACGCGTGCCTTCTACGGCCGCTATCTGCACGACTGCTTCCTGCGCATCGTCGCCGCCGCTCCCGCCCATGTCGACGTCCGGGTGCACCGCTCGCGGGCGGTGGCCGCGGCCGACACCCAGGGCGTGACCGGCGGCCCGCAGGGCGTCCGGCTGGAGAACGGCACCCGGCTCAACTCGCTGGACGCGATCGTGATGGCGCAGGGCCACCTCCCGGCCCGGCTGTCGGCGCGCGAGGCCCGCACTGCGAGCCTGTCGCGCATCCACCACCTGACCTACGTCACCCCCGCCAACCCCGCCGACATCGACCTGAGCGGCATCGCGCCCGGGCAGAACGTGCTGCTGCGCGGGCTCGGCCTGAACTTCTTCGACCACATGGCCCTGTTCACGCTGGGCCGCGGAGGCCGGTTCGAGCGCGTCGACGGCAGCCTCGTCTACCGTCCCTCGGGCAAGGAGCCGAAGCTGTACGCCTTCTCCCGGCGCGGCGTGCCGTACCACGCGCGAGGCGAGAACGAGAAGGGTTCCACCGGCCGTTACTTCCCGCGGCTGCTGACCGCCGAGTACATCGCGGCACTGCGCGGGCGCTCCGCCGAGGGCCGCCCCGTCAGCTTCTCCGCCGACCTGTGGCCGCTGATCTCCCGTGAGGTGGAGAGCGTCTACTACGGCACCCTGCTGAGCGCCCGCGGTCAGGACCACGCCCGTGAGCGGTTCACCGAGCAGTTCCTGGCCCTGGAGGCGGACGCCGACCCCTCGCCGCTGCTGGACGCGCACGGCATCCCGGCCGCGGAGCGCTGGGACTGGGACCGTCTGTCCCGGCCGTACGGCGACCGGGTCTTCACCAGCCGCGGGGACTTCACCGCCTGGCTGCTCGGCCATCTGCGCCAGGACGTGCAGGAGGCCCGCCGGGGCAACGTCAGCGGACCTCTCAAGGCGGCCCTGGACGTCCTGCGTGATCTGCGCAACGAGATCCGCCTCGCGGTCGACCACGGCGGTCTGGACGGCGACTCGCACCGCGACGACCTCGAGGGCTGGTACACGCCGCTCAACGCGTTCCTGTCGATCGGCCCGCCCACCTCCCGTATCGAGGAGATGATCGCGCTGATCGAGGCGGGCGTGCTCGCCGTGACCGGTCCCGGCACCCAGGTGCGCATCGACACCGGCGCCAGGGTCTACGTCGCACAGTCCACGGCCGTTCCGGGCGAGCCGGTGCGGGCGAGCGCCCTCATCGAGGCCCGGCTGCCCGAGCCGGACCTGCGCCGTACCGACGACCCGCTGCTGCAGCACCTGCTGGACACCGACCAGGCGACGCCGTACCGCATCGCCGCCGCGGGCGGCGGGAACTACGAGACCGGTGGCCTCGCCGTCACCGAGCGCCCCTACCGGCTCCTGGACGGCCGGGGCCGCGCCCACCCGCGGCGCTTCGCCTACGGCGTGCCCACCGAGTCGGTCCACTGGGTGACCGCGGCCGGCATCCGGCCCGGCGTGGACTCGGTGACCCTCGGCGACTCCGACGCCATCGCGCGCGCGGTGCTGGCGCTGCCGCCGGTGGCGCATGTGCCGGACGGCGTACGGCCGGTGGAGGCGGACGGCGATCTGACCGGGGTGATCGTGTGACGGCGCCGCCCGCCGAGGCGTCACCGGACGCGGGACTGCTGTCACCGGACGCGGGACTGCTGTCACCGGTGCGGGCCGGTACCCCCGCCGAGGCGGCCACCGGTGATCTGGCGTGGCTGCAGGCCATGCTGGACGCCGAGGCCGCCCTGGCCCGCGCCCAGGCCTCACTGGGCACCGTGCCCGCCCGGGCGGCCGGGATCATCACGCGCGCGGCGCGCGCCGACCGGCTCGATGTGCGGGCACTGGCGCTCGCCGCACGGGAGACGGCCAACCCGGTCGTCGGACTGGTGAAGGCGTTCACAGCGGTGGTGGCCGAGGAGGATCCGGCGGCGGCGGAGTACGTCCACCGCGGCTCCACCAGCCAGGACGTCCTGGACACCGGCGCCATGCTGGTGGCCGCCCGGACGCTGGGACTCGTCCGCGCCGATCTGGCGCGGACGGCCGCGGCGCTGGCGGACCTGGCCGCGGCGCACCGTGACACCCCGGCCGTCGGCCGCACCCTCGCCCTGCACGCCGTACCGACGACGTTCGGTCTGAAGGCGGCAGGATGGCGGGCGCTGGTGCTGGACGCCGAGACACGGCTGGCCCGCGTGCACGAGAGCGGGCTGCCCGTCTCGCTGGGCGGTGCGGCCGGCACCCTGGCCGGCTATCTGGAGTACGCGGCCCTCGACGCGGGCGGCCCGCCCGATCCGGGCGCCTTCGCGGACAGCCTGGTCGACGCCTACGCCGCTGAGACCGGCCTGGCCCGGCCCGTGCTGCCCTGGCACACACTGCGCACGCCCGTCGCCGACCTGGCGTCCGCGCTGGCGTTCACCGCGGGCGCCCTCGGCAAGATCGCCGTCGATGTGCAGTCGCTGGCCCGCACCGAGGTCGGCGAGGTCGCCGAGCCCGGCGCGGCAGGCCGTGGCAGTTCCTCCGCCATGCCCCACAAGCGCAACCCGGTGCTGGCCACACTGCTGCGCAGCGCGGCCCTGCAGGTACCGGCACTCTCGACGGCTCTGGTGCAGTGCCTGGTCAGCGAGGACGAGCGGTCCGCTGGGGCCTGGCACGCGGAGTGGCAGCTCCTGCGGGAGTGTCTGCGGCTGGTGGGCGGCGCGGCGCACACCGCGGCCGAACTCGCCGAGGGACTGCGGCCGCGGCCGGAACGCATGCGCGCCAACCTCGAACTGACGGGCAGCCAGATCGTCTCGGAACGGGTGGCGGCCCGTCTCGCCCCCGCCCTGGGCAAGGCGCGCGCCAAGGAGCTGCTGACCGAGGCGGCGCGGCAGGCCGACATCACCGGACGCCGGCTGCCCGAGGTGCTCGCCGCTCTGCCCGGCCTGCCGGATGCCGTCTCGGGCGATCTGGCCGCGCTGTGCGACCCGGCCGGCTACACCGGCGCCGCGGCCGCCCTGGTGGACCGGGCGCTGGCCCGCTGACCGTGCCCGGGGTCCGGACTCTTGCCGGGGCCTGGTCCCTTGCCGGGGGCCGGCCCCTCGTCCCTCATCCCTCACCCGGCGCCCGGCGCCCGGCCCTCGGGCCGGATCGCGACCGCGACCGCGACCCCGATTCTTCGACTGCTCCGACTGCTCCGACTGCTCCGACTCCTTCGACTCCTTCGACCCGTTAGAAAGCCGAGGAGAACCATGACCCGCGCACGCACCGCCCGAGGGCGCTGGATCGAGAACTGGGACCCCGAGGACGAGCAGGCGTGGGCGAACGGCGGCAGCCGTGTCGCCCGGCGCAATCTGCTGCTGTCGGTGCTGTCCGAGCACATCGGCTTCTCCGTGTGGAGCATGTGGTCGGTCCTGGTGCTGTTCATGTCGCCGGAGATCGGACTGGGCTTCGCCCCGGACGAGAAGTTTCTGCTGGTGGTCGTGCCCACCCTGGCGGGGGCGCTGCTGCGGCTGCCCTACAGCTACGCGGTGACCCGCTTCGGGGGGCGCAACTGGACGGTGTTCGCCTCCCTGGTGCTGCTGGTGCCGGCGTCGCTGACGACGTACTTCGTCCAGCGGCCGGGCACCCCGCTGTGGGTCTTCCTGCTCATCGGCGCGACCGCCGGGGCCGGGGGCGGCACCTTCGCCTCGTCGATGACGAACATCACCACCTTCTTCCCGCAGCGGCAGCAGGGCTGGGCCCTCGGCCTCAACGCGGGCGGCGGCAACCTGGGCGTCGCCGTGGTGCAACTGCTGGGCCTGCTGGTGATCTCCGTCGCCGGGGACACCCACCCTGCCTATGTCGCCGCCTGCTACCTGCCGTTGATCGCGCTGGTGTCCGTGCTGGCCGCGCTGCGCATGGACAACGTGACGGTGGTGCGCGCCGAGCGCGGCGCCCAGCGGGAGGCCGCCGGCGATGCCCACACCTGGTGGATCTCGCTGCTGTACATCGGTACCTTCGGCTCCTTCATCGGCTTCGGGTTCGCCTTCGGGCTGGTGCTGCAGAGTCAGTTCGGCTGCACGCCGCTGCAGGCGGCGGCCTTCACCTTCCTCGGGCCGCTGCTCGGCTCGGTGGCGCGTCCCGCGGGCGGCAGGTTCGCCGACCGGTGGGGCGGCGCCCGGGTCACGCTGTGGGCCTTCGCGGGGATGGCGGCCGGCATCGGCGTGCTGGTGGTGGCCAGCCGCACCGGGTCGCTCCCGCTGTTCGTGGCCGGGTTCATCTCGCTGTTCGTGATGAGCGGCCTCGGCAACGGCTCGACGTACAAGATGATCCCGGCGGTCTTCGCCCGGCAGGCCGAGCAGGCCGTCACCTCCGGCCACGACGCAGCCGAGGCGTTCGCCCGCTCGCGCCGGCTGTCGGGGGCCGTCATCGGGATCGCGGGGGCCGTGGGCGCGCTCGGCGGGGTCGCCATCAACCTGGCCTTCCGCACGGCCTACGGTTCGCAGGGCAGCGGCGAGCCCGCCTTCTACGCCTTCCTCGTCTACTACGGGCTGTGCGCGGCGTTGATCCGGGCGGTGTACCTGCGCGCCGAGCACGCTGCCGGTCCGCCGGCTCCTTCGCCGCGGGTGGGGGCGTCTCATGTCGGCTGAGCGGGCGCCGGCCGCCGGCGGGGCACCGGGCGGCGGCACGGGCGCGGCAGGGAGCCTCGGCACGACCGGGTCGGGCAGCCTCGGCACGGGCGGGGCGGCGAGCGGCGGCACAGGCGGGGTGGAGACCACCACGCACTGCCCGTACTGCGCGCTGCAGTGCTCCACCGTGCTCTCGGGCCGACGTGCGGAGACGACCGTACGGCCCACCCCGGACTTCCCCGTGAACGCCGGCGGCCTGTGCCAGAAGGGCTGGACCGCCCCCGGCTTGCTGAACGCCCCGGACCGGCTGCTGACCCCGCTGGTGCGCAGGCCGGACGGCGAACTCGTCCCGGCCGGGTGGGAGGAGGCTCTCGACCTGGTGGCCGGCCGGCTGCGGGAGATCCGCGACCGGCACGGCGCGGACGCGGTCGCGGTGTTCGGCGGGGGCGGGCTGACCAACGAGAAGGCGTACACGCTCGGCAAGTTCGCCCGGCTGGCCCTCGGGACCTCGCAGATCGACTACAACGGCCGGTTCTGCATGTCGTCGGCCGCCGCCGCGATCACGGCGGCCTTCGGCCTGGACCGCGGGCTGCCCTTCCCGGTGACCGATCTGGACGGCGCCGACGTGGTGCTTCTGGCCGGTTCCAACCCGGCGGAGACGATGCCGCCCCTGCTGCGTCACCTGCGGCGCGCGGACCTCGTCGTCATCGACCCGCGCCGCACCCGCACCGCCGGGCAGGCCGCACTGCACCTTCAGCCGGCCCCCGGCACCGATCTGGCCCTCGCACTCGGTCTGCTGCATCTGACGGTCACCGAGGGTCTCCTCGACAAGGAGTACGTCGACGCGCGCACGAACGGCTTCGACGCCGCCTGGGAGCAGTGCGTGGCCTGGTGGCCGGAGCGGGTCGAGCAGGTCACCGGGGTTCCGGTGGCCGACCAGCGGGCCGCGGTGCGCATGCTCGCCCGGGCCGCGCGCGGCTACGTCCTGACCGGCCGGGGCGCCGAGCAGCACAGCAAGGGTTCCGACACGGTCGCCGCGTTCATCAATCTGGCCCTGGCGCTCGGACTGCCGGGGCGCGGGGGCAGCGGCTTCGGCACGCTGACCGGGCAGGGCAACGGGCAGGGCGGCCGGGAAATGGGCCAGAAGGCCGACCAGTTGCCCGGCTACCGGTCGATCACCGACCCCATGGCCCGCGCCCACGTGGCCGGCGTATGGGGTGCCGAGGCGGAGCGGCTGCCGGGGCCGGGCCGCAGCGCCTACGAGTTGCTGGACGCCCTGGGCACCGGGCCGGGCCCGCGGGCGCTGCTGGTGTTCGGTTCCAATCCGGTGGTGTCGGCGCCCCGCGCGGCGCACATCGCCTCCCGGCTGTCCGCCCTGGACCTGCTGGTGGTGGCGGACTTCGTGCCCTCGGAGACCGCGGCCCTGGCCGACGTGGTGCTGCCGGTGGCCCAGTGGGCCGAGGAGGAGGGCACCATGACCAGTCTGGAGGGCCGGGTGCTGCGCCGCCGCGCCCATCTGCGGCCGCCGCCCGGGGTGCGCACCGATCTGGAGGTGCTGCGGGCCCTCGCCGTACGGCTCGGCCAGCGTGCGGACCGGTTCCCGGCCCGTCCCCGGGAGGTGTTCGAGGAACTGCGGCAGGCCACCGCCGGGGGTCCCGCCGACTATTCGGGCATCAGCTACGAGCGGCTGGACGCGGGCGAGGCGCTGCACTGGCCGTGTCCGGGTCCGGCAGACCGGGTGGTGCGCACGGGCGGAACGGGCGGAACGGGCGAGGCAGGCCAGGCGGGCGAAGCCGACCGGGCATGCGGCATCAGGCGACCGGGCATGGACCGGCCGACGCCGGACCAGCCGACGTCGGACCGGCCGCTCCCGGCCCATCCGGGCACGCCCAGGGTCTTCCTGGACCGGTTCGCGCATCCTGACGGGCGGGCCCGGTTCGCCCCGGTGGACCACCGGCCGGCCGCCGAGCTGCCCGGCGCGGCGTTCCCCCTGTACGGCACGACCGGCCGGGTGCTCGCCCAGTACCAGTCGGGCGCGCAGACCCGCAGGGTGCCCGAGCTCATGGCGGCGGCCCCGGAGGCCGTGGTGGAGGTCCACCCGGACACCGCCCGGCGCTTCCGGCTGGCCGACGGACAGTTCGCCGAGGTCACCTCGGCGCACGGTGTCGTACGGGCCCGGGTGCGCACCACCCGGGATGTGCGCGCCGACACCGTCTTCCTGCCGTTCCACTATCCCGGCGCCGCCCGCGCCAACCTGATCACCGGCGACGCCCTGGATCCGCGCAGCCGTATGCCCGAGTTCAAGGTGAGCGCGGTGCGCATCGCTCCGGCAGCTCCGGCAGGTGAGGGCCCGTGAAGACCGGCATCGTCGTGGTGGGAGGCGGACCGGCCGCGCACCGGCTGGCCGCGAGCCTGGTGCGGTACGGGCACCGGGGCACGGTGACCGTGGCAGGCGCCGAGGAGGTCCCGCCGTACAACCGTGCCCTGCTCGGCTCGGTCCTGGACGGCACGCTGCCCGCCGAACGGCTGCGGCTGCCCGCCCTGCCCGCTGCGGTGACCCTGCTGACGGGCACCCGGGTGACCGGCATCGACCGGGCACGTCGGACGGTGCGCACCGAGGGGGGCCGGGAGGTGGCCTGGGACGTGCTGGTGCTGGCCACCGGGGCCCGGCCGCGGGTGCCGAACGTGCCCGGACTGGTCACCGCGCGCGGCCGGCCGGCCGAGGGCGTGCGCACCGTGCGCACCGCGGCCGGCTGCCGGGCCCTGTCGGCCGGGCCGGTGACGGTGCTCGGCGGCGGAGTCCTCGGGGTCGAGTCGGCTCTCGCGCTGCGCCGGGCCGGGCACGAGGTGGCGCTGGTCCACCGCGAGCCGCTGCTGATGGAGCGTCACCTCGACGAGCAGGCCTCCGCCGTGCTCGGCGGGGTGATGGCCGAACGGGGCGTCGCGGTCCATCTCGGCCGGCGCGCCGCCGAGTACGTCCAGGGCAAGATCGTCCTCGACGACGGTCAGGTGGTGGCGGCGGGCACCGTGCTGCTGTGCGCGGGGACCGAGCCGGAGACGGCGCTGGCCCGGGCCTGCGGGCTGACGGTGCGGCGGGGGGTGGTCGTCGACGATGCGCTGCGCACCAGCGACCCCCGCATCCACGCGATCGGCGACTGCGCCGAGCACCTGGGCACCGTCGGCAGCACCATGACCGGGGCCTGGGAGCAGGCGGAGGCCCTCGCCCGGATCCTCACCGGGTCGCACCTGCCCTACAGGCCCCGGCCCCGGGTACTGCGTCCGCGCACCGCGGACCTCGACGCCGTCGTCCTCGGCCCGGCCACGGAGGACCTCCGGGCCGACGGGAACGCCGATGGGAAAAGTGACGGGAACGCCGACGAGACGATCTCGCTGACGGACCGGGCGGGTGGCCGGTACGCGCGGCTGGTGCTGCGCGAGGGCCGGATCCACCGCGGTGTCGTCATCGGTCCGCCGCGGGCGGTCGCGGCGGTCGGTTTCCTGCACGAGACGGGAGCCGTACTGCCCGAGGACCGGCTCGCCCTGCTGACCGGTGCCGACGGCACCTACGCGGGGGACGGCACGCTGCCCGACGAGGCCGTGGTCTGCCACTGCAACAACGTCACGCGCGGGGCGCTGCGGCATGCCTGGGCCGCCGGCGCGCACGACACGGCGGCCCTGGCGCGGGCGACCCGGGCGACGACGGGGTGCGGCAGCTGTACGGGCGTGGTGCGCGACCTGTGCGCGGCGCTCGGCTCGGCGCCGCCCCGGGACACCGCGCAAGGAGGCGTTTCGTGAGTACTCGCACGCTGGTGGTGGCGGGCCACGGCATGGCAGGTCACCGGCTGGTGGAGGAGATGCTGGCCGGTGACCGGGAGGGCGTCTGGCGCATCGTCGTCCTCGCCGAGGAACCCCGGCCCGCCTACGACCGGGTGGCCCTCTCCTCGCTGCTGGCCGGGAAGAGCTCCGACGAGCTCACGCTGGCGGGCCCCGACGTCCTCGGCGACCCGCGCGTCGACATCCGCCTGCGCTCGCCGGTCACCGGCGTCGACCGGGCGGCAAGGACGGTGACCTGCGCCGGCGGGAGCATGTTCGGCTACGACGCGCTGGTGCTGGCCACCGGTTCTCGGCCGTTCGTCCCACCGGTGCCGGGCCGGGCCCTGCCCGGCTGCTTCGTGTACCGCACGGTGGAGGACATCGACGCGATCCGGGCGGCGGCCCGGCCCGGCCGGGACGCGGTCGTGGTCGGCGGCGGGCTGCTGGGCCTGGAGGCGGCCGGCGGGCTGCGGCGGCTGGGCATGCGGCCCCATGTGGTGGAGATGGCGCCGTGGCTGATGGCGCAGCAGATCGACGCCGGGGGCGGGCGGGTGCTGGCCGAGGCGATCAAGGGGCTGGGGGTGCGCGTGCACTGCGCCGCCGCTCTGAACGGCATCGAGGCCGGGGCCGACGGCCGCGCGGCCCGGGTCGCCCTGGGCGACGGCACGGTGCTCGACGCCCCGCTCGTCGTCTTCTCCGCGGGGGTCAGACCCCGTGACGAGCTCGCCGGGCCGGCCGGCCTGCCGCGGGCCGAGCGGGGCGGTTTCCTGGTGGACCGCTGGTGCCGTACGGCGGACGAGCGTGTCTGGGCGATAGGCGAGTGCGCCGCCGTGGAGGGCCGCTGTCACGGACTGGCCGCACCCGGTTTCCGGATGGCCGAGACGGTGGTACGGCAGCTGCTCGGCGTGGCGGGCGACGCGTTCACCGGCGCGGACACCTCCGCCCGGCTGAAGCTGCTCGGCGTCGACGTGGCCGGGTTCGGCGACGCCCATGCCCGTACGGGTGGGGCGATCGAGTATGTGCGCGAGGACCGGCGGGCGGGCACCTACGCCAAGGTGGTGCTGGACCGTGACGGCCGGACCCTGCTCGGCGGTGTGCTGGCCGGTGACACCCGCGCCTTTCCGGTGCTGCGGGCGCTGATCGGGCGCGAGCTGACCGCCTCGCCCGACGCCCTGCTCACCGCGTCCTGAGCCCAAAGCGGGCGAGGCCGCGCACCCGGTGTGCCGGGTGCGCGGTGAGTGGTGCGCGGTGTGGAAGCGGGGCCCGGCAACCCTTCCCTCACTGCCGGGCCCCGCCTTCGATGCCAAGCTGCCAGGCCGGGGCATCGTCCTTCACCCTTCCGGGACCCGGATGCCCTGTGGGAGGCCGGGTGCCGGGTGGGGCGGGGCGGCGGCAGGGGGTGTCCGCGGCCCCGCGTTCTGGGGTGGGGCACCCGGTCCGCACGGGGGTGGTGCGCGGAGAGCGGGTGCCCGAGCGTGCTCGTACCGGGGTGCGCGCCCGGGGGTGGTGGGTGCTCACCCGTGGCCGGATGGTCTCCGGCGCGAGGTCAGTTGTCGCAGGGGCGCTCAGTTGTCGTAGGGGCGGCGGGCCTTCGCCTCCTTGGTGGCCAGCGCCCACCAGCTGAGCTTGTCCCAGAGCCCCTTGGCGGCGGCCTCGGCCGCGGCGGGGTCGTTCAGCGTGCCGTCGGAGTCGAACTGGTCCCAGGGGTTGTGGAAGCTGACGGCGCCGCGCACGGTGACCGCGTGCAGTTCGTTGAAGATGTGGCGCAACTGCTGCACCGCGCGCAGGCCGCCGGCCAGACCGCCGTAGCCGACGAAACCGACCGGCTTGGCGTGCCACTCGCTCTGGGTCCAGTCCAGCGCCGCCTTCAGGGAGGCCGGGAAGCTGTGGTTGTACTCCGGGGTCACCACGACGAAGCCGTCCGCGTCGGAGAGCCGGGACGAGAACGCGCTCAGCAGCTCGGCCACCTCAGGCGCCGGATCGTCGGTCAGGGCGGTGGGCAGCGGGAAGTCCGCCAGGTCCACCAGGTCGACGTCGATGTCGTCGCGCTGGCCGGCGGTGTCGACGAGCCAGTCGGCGATGGTCGGGCCGAAGCGGCCCTTGCGCACGCTCGACAGGATCACGGCCACGCGGATGCGGTCATTCGGCATGTCAGCCCTTTCACGGCGGTCATTCCTCCACCACCAGATAAACAAACCCGCACGCGGGTTTGCTACCGGTATCGAGAAACCCGATGGGTGCGCGGAGGAGACCAGGGCGGAGGAGGCCAGGGCGGAGGCGACTTCCGCCAGGTGTGAAAGTCCCGCGCCGCTACGGAGAGCGCCCGGGTTCACCGCCCGGCCGTCCCCGTGGGCAGCCGGGCCATGACGGTGAACCGCGTCCAGCCGTACGTGCGCCGTCAGTCGCGGCGGATCAACTCCGGGTCGATGCGCCGACCGACCAGGGGGAGTGTGCCGACGACGGCCACCGCCACCACACCCAGCGCGGCGAGGACGAGCAGAGGAATGCCGGAGAGATCCCAGTAGACCGCGCTGCCTCCGGTGATCAGATAGCTGGACTCGGCGAGCTTGCCCGTCATGAGCGCCAGCCCGAGCCCGATGGCCAACGGCAGCACGACCTGCACACACTGCACGGACCGCATCGTCCGCGCCCGGGCACCGATCAGGGTGACGGCGGTGACCTGCGCCCGCCGCTCCACCGCCCGGTCGGTCGCGGAGACGACGAAGGCCGCGGTCCCGATGACCAGTCCCATGATCATGCCGAGCGCGAGCAATGTCTCGATGACGGCGATCTGCTCGAGGCCCTGGATGTTCACGCCGATCAGTTCGATCTCGGCGATCGGGGCGACGGCCGCGATGCCGTCGAGGGCCTTACGGACCTCGCCGGGTTCGGAGCCGCTGGTGAGGACGTACTGTCCCGACTCCGGGCGGGCATGGGCGGGCAGGGCGGACGGCGGGATGAGTACGGACGCGGTAATGGCTGCGGAAGGGTCGTATGCGGCGTAGGTGACATGAGCGGAGGAGAGGGTGATGGGCAGGGTTTTGAGCCGGGTTCCCTGCCGTAGGTGGTAGGTGAAGGAGGCTCCCGGACGTACGGCTGGATCCATGCTCGAGTTCGGGTTGTTCAGGATCAGTACCTTGCCGTCCACGCAGCCTTCCGAGCGCTGCACCATCTTCGCCAGTTGGGCACAGGTCGCGACGAGAGCGGAGGCGCGCGTCTGGACGTCCGCGCCGGAGTGATGGGGGTCGGTCCAGGAGTCCATGGCCAGGGCGTGCGCGCGTACGCCAGGTACTTCGGCGAGCGCATGCTCCTGCTGCGTGGTGATCGTGGACAGGGTGACGGAGTAGTCCTGCACGGGCGCGGACGGCCGGGTGACCTGCTCCATCTGGATGAGTACACCCTGGGCCAGCGAGGCGGCGAAGACGAGCAGCACCAGGCCGGTGACCACGCGCATGGTGCTGCCGGGCTCGACCTCGTTGCGGCGCATGGCCAGATTCAGGGTGAGGGATTCGGTGGCCCGCGCCACCCGGCGGGCAAGGGCATAGGAGACGAGGGGCAGCGTCAGCACCAGCCCCAGTCCTGTCATGAGAATGCCCGCCGGAATCAGCATCGCGTTCGGGCCGATGCTGTTGGCGGGATGGTCGGTGAAGCCGGTTGCGCAGTAGCCGACGATGATGCCGAGTCCCGTGACCAGCAGCAGGCCGCCCCACTTCGCAGGGGGTTCGGGCACGGCGGTGCGCCGCACGTCCAGCGGATTGACAGCCGCTCTGCGCGCGCCGGCCCGGCCGGCGAACCAGGCGAGAACCGGGCAACCGATCAGGCAGACGGCGATGGTCGTCGCGGACAGTGCGCCGTCGTCCGGGTACCACCTCAGGCTGGGGAGTCCGGTTCTGCTCATCACCTGGTTGAGGAGCCAGTACTCGCCGAGCCCGAGGAGCGCACCGAGCAGGGCCGCGACGACGGTCTCGGCGGCGTTGACGCGCTGGATGCCCTTGACGCTCAGCCCCAGCAGGCGCAGCGCCGCGAGGCGACGCATTCGGCTGGCGGCGGAGAGCCGGGCGCAGATGGACAGAAAGATGCCGAGTGGGAGCAGAACCAGCGAGCCCAGGGCGAAGCGGAGGTAGGTGAGGGTGGAGGGTTCGACGGCCGGGAATGGAGCGTAGCCGTAGCCGAAGCCCTTCAGCGTGCGCCCCTCGTCCGCGATCCGGTCACGCGTGGTGCCCACGTAGGCGAACAGTTCGTCGGGATGGCTGAGCCCCGCCGCGCTGATCACCCCCTTCTCGTGACCCGGCAGCAGTCCCTTGACCGCGGGCTGTTCGCGCAGCAGGTCGTGGATACGGGGGGAGACGAACACCTCGCCCGGTTCCGGTAGTTCGCGCAGACCGGGTGGGGGCGTCTTCGTGCCCTTGGCGCCCTTGGCGACGAAGACCCGGGTGAACGGCACTGAGCCGTACGGGTCCGAACGCTGAAGGACCAGCGTGGCGCCCCTCACCGTCGCGGACGTCGTCCGCGGCTCCCGGGCGGCGGCGCGCCCGTCGTGCGCGTCGAGGATCTGCGGGATGGCGAGGACCAGGGCGAGACAGCACACCCCGATCGAACCGCCCGCCGCCATCAGGAAGAAACGGATGCGGTTGCCGCGTCCGGCGCCGAACAGCAGGCGCAGGCCGAGCAGGAACTCCCTCACGCCGCCCCCCGCGGGACGAGGACTCCGTCGGACATCGTGTAGCGGGTGTCTGCCTGCGCGGCGACGGCCGGGTCGTGCGTCACCAGGACGACGGCGGTGCCCTGGGAGCGGGCCAGGCCCAGGAACTCCTTCAGCACGGCGGTGGCGTTGGCGCTGTCCAGGGAGCCGGTCGGTTCGTCCGCGAAGACGACGGCCGGGCGGTGCACCAGGGCGCGTGCGACGGCGACGCGCTGGCTCTGGCCGCCCGACACCTGCGACGGCCGGCGCTCGCGCAGCTCCCCGAGCCCGAGCCGGTCCAGCACCTCGCCTGCGGCGGCCAGCGCGGGCTTCTTGCGCCGCCCGGCCAGCCGCAGCGGCAGCGCCGCGTTCTCCTCGATGGTCAGCTCGGGCAGCAGCTCGCCGTACTGGAAGACGAATCCGAAGCGTTCGCGGCGCAGCGTGCTCATCTCCTCGTCATCGAGGTCGCTGTGCGCCCGCCCCTCGAACCGCACCTGCCCACGGGTCGCGGGCAGCACTCCGGCCAGGCAGTACAGCAGCGAGGACTTGCCCGAACCGCTCTGCCCGGTGATGGCCACGATCTCCCCTCGGGAGACCGAGAGATGGGCGTCGCAGACGGCCCGGTTGCTGCCGTAGGAGAGGTCGACTCCCGTGGCGGAAAGGATTTCTGACGTACTGATGGCTCCCCCAGGATTCGACTGGTGAAGCTAACAAGCAAGATCGGAGCGCTTCAGGGGGTTTCGGAGCTTCCGCACACTTTCGAACGTGATCTCTTTGTGAGGAATTTGCGCTCTCCTGAGCCTTTTCTGAGCTTGGATGCCCTAGGGCCTGTCCGGCGGATCAAGTCGGAGGAAACCGACGGCACCCGCCGAGCCAGGTGAGCGGGGGCTGGTGCGTGCAGCTGCAAGGCGGAGGAGGGAGTCGACGCGACGGGGGTCCCCCCTGTTCGAGCGCAGCCGAGAACTCGGGGGAGTCGGCGACCGACGACAACGCCGCAGATGTGCGTGCCGGCCCCCGCGTCTCCGGCATGATCCGCCGGACAGGCCCTAGGGCGTGTTTCGAAAGTAGCGCCGGCCGCCCGAAGGGCGGGCCCTGCGGCGTCTGGTGCGTGCGATCGCAAGGCGGAGGGTCGCCCTCGTACTGGGCGTACGTGGGCGATCCCGACAACACAGCCGGGGGCACCCCCTGCTCGTCAGAGCTTGGGGGAGTGCGTGCCAGGCGTCGCAGGGCAGGCGGGACTTTCGAAACACGCCCTGGAGCAGGAGCTGCCTGGCTTCAGGACCCGGCCGGCCCCGCCGCCTCCCACACAGCTCCGCCGCCCTGTGCGGGGCTGCGTGGGAGCGTGGTGACGTGGCCGTCAGTCGATGCCCTGCAGGATGTGCGGTTCGGCGAGGTCGTCCTCGTAGCCGGCCAGGCGGATCGGAGCGGAGTGGGCCCAGAAGTCCAGGAAGCCCGGGTTCTCGGCCGTCGCGAGGAAGTCCGCCTTCTCGGCCCTCTCGTTCTGGCGGGCCTGCGGCGGCGCCTGTACGGGCGTCTGATGCGCTGTCAACCGTGCTCTCCTCTCCTGCGGCCGGCTATTCGCCGGGACCTGTCAGCGGGCGGCGGCCGGTTCGGTGGGCTGCGGGGCAAGTTCCTCGGCCAGTTGCCGGGCCAGCTCCAGGCGGCGGATCTTCATCGTGGCGGTGCGCGGGAGGTCGGCGAGGCGGCGTTGTACGGGCTGCACCAGAGCCGGGTGGGCGGCTACGGCCTCCTGCCAGCGCCGGGCGTCGAGGGGCTGGTCGCCCCGGGTGCAGACCACCGGGACCGGCTGCTTGTCGGGGCCCGGCACGATGACCAGTTCGGTCAGCTCCTCGAGCTTGTGGAGCACCTCGTCCTCGATCTCCAGGGTGGACTCGATGCCCGGGATGACGTCGACCTCGCGGTCCAGCAGGTGCAGACAGCCCCACTTGGTGCGGTAGCCGACGTCGCCGCCCCGCCACCACTCGCCGATGACCTGCTTGTCGAACCGGTCCTGCTCACCGTGGTAGCTCAGCGCACGGCCGGCGGTGGCCACATCGATGTAGCCGGGCGTCTCCTTGGACGGCTTCTGCCCGTTGCGCGGGACCAGCCGGTACTTGGTCATGAACGGCGTGGGATAGCCCTGGCAGCGGCCGTCCGCCCTCAGGGCGTTGCGGCGCCGGTAGGTGCGGCCGGCCAGCGGACCGCACTCGCTCTGGCCGTACACCTGGAGGAACACCGGGCTCCTGCGGTCGGTGGCGTGCAGGAACTTGTGCATCGTGCTCGGATGGATCGCGTCGAAGGTGCTGTTGAAGTACTTGACGTTGGAGATCGGCCGGCGCGGGTCGTCCAGCATCTGCTCCCACTCCAGGAAGGAATTGGGGTGGGTCTCCAGCACGCCCGGGCGGTGCCGGACCAGCATGTCCGCGACGTGCTCGGGGCTGCCGTCGTTCATGAAGACCATCGGCATGCCGCGGGTCTGCAGCACTGCGAGGCCCAGGTACATCCGTGAGTGCACGTACGACACGTGCATGGCGACCGTCTCGCGCTTGCGGATGAAGGACACCACCTTGTCCTGCCAGTTGCCCCGCGCGCCGAGGGAACGCGCCGAGTGCACCACCAGCTTGGGGATGCCCGTGGTGCCGGAGGTGTGCGTCATCAGGGCCGGCTCGTCGGGGCCCAGGAGCACCGGGCGGCGCCGCGGAGCACCGGCGAGGTCAGCGAAGGACACCGCGCCCGGGTGGTATCCGGTGGCCGTGACGACCCGCTGGGTCAGCTCGGACAGCGGCAGTTCGGCCAGCGAACCGGTCAGCTTCGCCTGGTCGGTCAGCAGGGTGGGGCGCTGCAGCCGCTCCAGCAGCTTGCCGATGCTGTCGCCGTCCAGGTGCGGCGACAGCATCACCGGCACCGCGCCGATCCGCGCCACGCCGCAGGCCAGCACCGTGATGTCGAAGTTCGACGCCTTGTGGACGGCCACGTGCTCGCTCGGGCGTACACCGGCCTCCCACAGCCGGTCAGCGGTGTCGGCCACGTACCCGGCGAACTCCGCCACGGTCAGCGTCCGACCCGCCTCGGGGAAGGCCTCCATGTCGTGGTCCAGTGTGATCGGGGTGCTGCCGTACTTCTCGGCGGCCCGCTCGGAGACGACCCCGAGGTAGAGGATCTTCTTGCTTCTGGGAACCTTGTACATCAGGCCTCTTCCTCACGGTAACCGGCAAACTGAATGAGAGAAATCCCGTGGAAAAACCGTTCCACACATTGCCGCCGGGAGAGAAGAAGGGACCTCTTAATGCGTCATCTCACGTCATCTCACGTCATCTCACTGTCAGCTCATTGTCAGTTCATTGTTTTCGACGTACCTTTTCTATGTGCCTTTTCGACGTGCCTTTCGACCTGCCGGAGAATTGCCCGCTGACATGCGGGAGGCCGGACCGCGTGGTGCGCGGTCCGGCCAATGGGGAACGGTCGGTCTCAGGCCTGCTGCAGCCCCTTCTTGATGGCCTCGGCCATCTTGAGGGTGCGTACGGTCTGGTAGCCGACGGCGGCCAGGTTGTCGTCGGTGACGTTCTGCGCGAGGTGCCCGGGGATGGCCTGCAGGCCGGACGTGGCGCTGACCCCGTAGGGATTTCCGTTGCTCGGCGTGAGCAGGATGTCGTCGGTCACGCCGGGCGGCACGATGATGGCACCCCAGTGGTAGAAGACGTTGCTCAGGGAGAGAATCGTCGACTCCTGCCCGCCGTGCGGGGTGCCCGTCGAGGTGAATGCGGACATCGCCTTGTTCATCAGACCGCGCCGGGCGTGCAGTTCGAAGGTCTGGTCGATGAAGTGCTTGAGCGGACCGGCCAGCAGGCCGTAGCGGCCCGGGGTGCCCCAGACGACGGCGTCGGCCCAGTCGAGGTCGTCGATGGCGGCCACCGGTACGTCCCGGCTCGTGGTCAGGTGCTCGTTGTTCGCCTCGGTCCATTCCGTGTAGTTGGGCGCGAGCGGCTCGTCGCTGATCTCCGCGACCCGGCGCAGCCGCACCTCTGCGCCGGCCTTCTCCGCCGCCTCGGCGGCGGCGACAGCCAGCTTGTGGATGTTCCCGGTGGCCGAGTAGTAGATGATGGCGACATTGGTCATGGCCGTACTGCTCCCTCAGTGAATGGTGCGCTCGCCGTTTCCGGCTGCTGGGTCGCGCCCATGGTGTCCCGGCCGTGCCGGGACGGCCACTGTTCACCCGACAGTCCGTCAAGTCGCACCCGTTCGGGCCCCAGGGGCCGGCCTCAGTCGCCCGCCTCCACGCCGGGCGGGTTGTCGATGATGTAGCGCCACAGCCCGTCAGGGCCGCGCCGGGCCACGTCCGTCGCGGTGCCCGTCAGATGGATGCGCTCGCCGTCCTGTGCGGTGCCGTCGATGACGAAGTCGCCGATGATCAGAGCCGTGTCGTCGTAGACGTAGGTGTGGCGCACGGTGATCCGGATGGGGACGCCGAGCGCCAGGAAGCTGCTGGTTGCCCGGCGGCGTCCGTCTCCGGTCACCACCACGCCGGGGCGCAGCACCCGTACCGCCTCCGGCTCGAAGAGCCGGTCGATGGCGGCGAGGTCCTTGGCGTTGAAGGCCTCGACGAACGTCTCGGGCAACCGGGCCGGGTCGCTGACTGCCATGGGTTCTCCTCGTTGCGGTGCCTCGGCGTGCGGAGAGGCCGGGTGGTCCCCGCGGCCAGTGGTCAGACGGCGGCCTGGGCGGTCTGGGCGGCCTTGAGCGCGGCGGCGACCTCGATGGTGCGGCGCGTCTGGTAGGCGATCGCCCCGGCGTTCTCCGGGTGCATGAAGCCGACGCGGGGGCCGGTGACCGTGGAGGCGCCGTAGGGGTTGCCGTTGTTCTTCTCGTACAGCACCGGGTCCGCGGAGCCGGTGGCGACGATGACCGAACCCCAGTGGCAGACGGCGTTGTGCAGGGCCAGGATCGCGGTCACCTGGCCGCCGTGCTCGGCGGAGCCGGAGGCGAAGGCGGAGACGGCCTTGTGCAGCAGCCTGCCGTTGATCGACAGCGACGAGGTGCCATTGATGAACTGCATGAGCTGCGGCGCGGCGAGCCCGAAGTGGACAGGTGTGCCGAGCAGGACGGCGTCCGCCCAGTCCAGGTCGTCGTTGGTCGCCTCGGCGATGCCGGCGGCGGTGGCGGCGTGCTCCTCGGAACCGGGGCGCCCGGTGGCGGCGGTCTCGGGCACCCTGCGCAGCCGCACCTCGGCGCCCAGCGCGGTGGCGGTCTCGGCGGCGGCCAGCGCGAGCTGATGGGTGGAGCCGGTCGACGAGTAGTAGATGACTGCGACGTTGGTCATGGTCGTGCGCTCCCTGGCGTGCGGGTAGTGGCGTCGGGTGGTGGTGTCGGGTCGGGGGGACGGGCGGGGGTGTCGGGCCGGGGGGACGGGCGGGGGTGTCGGGCGGGGGTGTCGGGCGGGGGGGGGGGACGAGTGGTGGTGTCGGGCGGGGGACATGCGCGTACGGGACTTCCGCGTTGGGGACGCGCGCAATCGTGGGACGTGCGCATCGTGGGACGTGCGGCGCCGGTGCGGCAACGGCCGCCGGGCGAGTGCGTCAGGTCGGTCGGCCGGCGTACCGCAGGGCTGCGGCGGCCAGTGTCAGGGCTAGCGCCAGGAACAGCGCCAGCGCTGTGAAGTGGGAGAAGAGAGCGGCCAGTTGAGCTCCCGCGCCGGCCCCCACGTTGAGGGTGAAGCCGTACAGCGCGATGGCCGTGGTCTGGGCCGCCGAGGCCCGTGCGCCGACGGACTGGATGAGCGCGGGGCCGAGCGTGGCGAAGCCCGCCATGAAGACGAACAAGGCGGCTCCCAGGGCCACGGCGCCGTTCCCGCCGAGGGCCGCGGCCAGCATGGCCGCCACGGTGACCGCCAGCGCGCCGGCCGCCCTGCGCGGTGCGGGGACGCGGGCCAGGGCGGGGGCGAGCAGTACGGCGCCGAGCAGCGCCGGCAGGGCGCTGGCGCGCAGTGCCAGCAGCGCGCCCTCGTCGGCGACGCCCTCGGGGCCGTAGAGCTGGACGCCGGTGTAGACGGCGGTCAGGCTGCCCGCGGCGACGAGGATGACCAGATACAGCGGGACGAGTCGGCCGCCGAGTGCGGCCCGCAGGTCCGACGGGCGGCGGCGGTCGGCCCCGGGCGGCGGGGTCTGCCGCGGCTCGGGCAGCAGGACCCGCCAGGACACGGCGGCCCCGGCCAGCAGCAGCGGCACCGTCCCCCAGAACACCCACACCCAGCCGACCGCCGATGCCACCAGCTGGGCCTCCAACTGCCCGACGACGACGGTGGCTCCCATGCACGCGGACACCACCGTCAGCGCCGGTGCCACCCGGTGCGGGGCGATACGTGCGTGCAGGTAGGCGTACGACATGGGGATGAACGAGCCCGCGAAGAGCCCCTGGACGGCGCGCAGGACCACACCTGTCGTCAGGCCGGCCGCCAGCGGCAGCAGGGCGGTGACCACGGCCATGGCCAGGACGTTGGCGACCATCACCGTGCGCCGCCCGAACCGGTTCGACAGCGGGCCGCTGATCAGCGAGCCGGCCGCATGGGCGAAGGCGAACGCGGTGGTCGACAGCGCGGCCGACTGGGTCGGCACGCCCCAGGCGCGGGCGAGGTCCGGCATCAGCGGGATGGTCACGTACATCTGGCCCACCACGAGCACGCCCATGACGGACACGGTCGTCACGGTGGCCGCCATCGGTGCCGTACGCGATGTCGCCGAAGGCACCTCGGCAACCGTTGTTTTCGACATGCACCGATCGTTGCGACGGGCGTCGCCGACCGGCAATCCGCACCCGCACTATGCGTCAAGTCCCCTGCCGCGGCGGGGGACTTGACGCATAGTGCGGGACGGGACCGGGTGCGGGGACAGCGCCGGAAAAGGCCGAACCCCCGCGGGTCGCGGGGGAACGTCACCAACGGGGGTCCGGCGTCCGGGGTCCGGCGCACCCTGTCGGGGTGCGCCGGGTCTCGGGTCAGACCTGGACGGCCTGCGGCTCCTCCGCGGAGGCCGCCGGGGCCTCGGCGACGGTTCGCTGCCGGTCCGGCTTCTGCAGCCCGAGGGCGACCAGCGCGGTCACCGCGATACCGGCCGCGGCGATGAACACCGCGGTGCGCAGACCGTCGTTGGTGGCCGAGCGCAGCGCCGCGCCGTGCAGTCCGTCAAGGCCGGAGTTGGCGACGGCGACCAGGACGGCGAGGCCGACGGCGCCGCCGACCTGCTGCGTGGTCGAGGCCCAGCCAGAGGCGATGCCCTGCTCCATCGGGTCCACACCGACCGTGGCGGCGCCGAACATCAGGGTGTAGCCGGCGCCCTGGCCGAGGCCGAGGACGATCATGCCGGGGACCAGCGAGAGGTAGGAGCCGTCGGTCGTCAGCGTCAGGCCCACGATCACGGTGCCCACCAGGCCCACGAGGAGGCTGGCGATCATGATGGCGCGCAGGCCGAACTTCGTGGCCAGGCGGCCGGCCGTCTGGGCGCCGACGGAGATGGCGGCCATCGGGACCAGGAAGGCCAGACCGGTCTCCAGCGCGCTGTAGCCGTGCACGCCCTGGAAGTAGACGGTCAGGAAGTAGAGCAGGGTGCCGAAGGTCGCCATGTAGAAGAAGGTGACTGCGGCGCCGGTGCTCAGGTTGCGGTTGCGGAACAGGCGCAGCGGCATCAGCGGGTCGCTGCTGCGCTTCTCGATGACCAGGAAGGACGCCAGCAGTGCCACACCCAGGACCAGGGCGCCGACGATGATGTCCGAGCCCCAGCCCGACTCCGGGCCCTGCACCAGGGCGAAGACGACGGAGGTGGTGCCGACGGTGGCGGTCAGCGCGCCGACCAGGTCGAAGGAGCGGCGCGAGCCGCCGAGCTGGTCACGGGCGATCAGCGGCATGGCGAACACAATGGCCAGCGCGGCCAGCGGGACGTTCACGAAGAAGACGGACTCCCAGCCGAACGCCTGGGTGAGCACACCGCCGAGCAGGGACCCGAGGATCATGCCCGAGCCGCCGGCCGTGCCCCACACGGCGAAGGCACGGTTGCGTTCCTTGCCCTCGGCGAACTTGGTGGAGACCAGGGTGAGCGTGGCGGGGAAGAGGAACGCACCGCCGATGCCCTGCACCGCACGGGCGGCGATCAGCACTCCCGGCTCGGTGGCCAGGCCGCCGAGCAGCGAGGACACCCCGTACAGGGAGAGGCCGAGGATGAAGATGCGGCGCGGACCCCAGAGGTCGCAGGCACGGCCGCCGAGGAGCAGGAACCCGCCGAAGGCGACCGCGTAGGCGCTGATCACCCACTGCAGGGTCTGGGAGCTGAAGCCGAGACCGGAACCGATCTCGGGGAGCGCCACGTAGACGATGTTGTAGTCGATGGAGATGATCAGCTGCGCGAACGCCAGCAGCGCCAGGAGGAGTCCAGGGCGCCGGCGCGGTGCTTCGGTGACGGCGCCTGTGGCCGAAGACGGCATGACTGTGCCTTTCCTACGGAGTCGGGATCGGGGCGCGCGAGGGCGTCCCGCCGGGGGGCCGGGGGGGGATGGCCCGGCGTTTACAGGGGTGCGCGGTGAGCTGTCGGTTCTGAGCTGTCGGTTCTGGTTCAGGTCTGGCCCAGGTTCTGCTTCAGGTCTGGTCGAACCAGCGGCGTACGCGGTCGGGTGCGGCGGGATCGGCCCGGCGCACCGCGGCCGCCAGATCGGCGATCGTCTGCTCCGCGAGCCGGTGCCGCCAGGCCAGTTCCGCGGTGGAGAAGGCCTGCGCCACGGTGCAGGTGGAGTTGCGGCCGTCCGGCCCGGTCATCCGGCCGGCCGGGCCGTGGTGGCGGATGCCCGTGCACAGGAAGGCACGTGCCGAGCCGTCGACGGCGACCGCCACATCCATCAGGCTGATCTCCTCGGGCGCACGGCCGAGACGGAATCCGCCGCGGGGGCCGGACCGGGACGAGACGATGCCTGCCCGTCCCAGGGCGTTCAACTGCTTGTTGAGATAAGCCGTGGGCAGGTCGTGGAACTCGGCCAGCCGCGCCGCCGGCACCGCCCTGTCGTGGGAGATCCACGACAGGTTGATGCAGCAGTGCACTGCCCACTCCACGCCCTCTCTCAGCTTCATGTCCTGGACATTACGCATCGGCGATGTCCACCAGAAGGGCCGGCCGTTTTTTATGTCAGGTAGCCCTGAGCGTGCTGTCCTGGCTGGTCAGTGCTGGTCAGGACCGTCTTCAGTTCGGTCTCCAGACGGGCGAGATCGGTCTTGTGACCATGTGCGGCCACATGCCCGTCCGGCCGCACCAGCCAGTAGCCGGCGCGGTGGCAGCCGGTGGCGAAGGCGCTCTCGCGCCGCCGCAGCACGACGGTGCGCAGCTGCGGGTGGCGGGCCGCCACGTGCCCGGCCTCGGTGCGCCACGCCTGCGACGACGGCGCGAGGACCAGCGTCCAGGCGTGCGGGTCGGTACCGGGGCCGCTGATGCCGTGGGCGAGCGCGTGGCGCCTCGGGAAGACCGCGCCGTCCTTCAGACCGCCGGGGATCCTCCCCCGGAGCCTGCAGCCCGCCGGCCCCGAGGGCCGCTGGGTCTCGCGCACCGGCGGATACGCCAGCCTCCGCCCGGCCATCACCGGGGTGTAGTACCGGGACACGACGCCGGTGCGGTCCAGGAACCGGAAGGCGGCATCCCGGGCGAGTACCTTGGTCCGGGTGTCCGCCACCCAGGCACGGGTCTGCAGATCGGTGTCGCGCAGGATCTGGCGGGTGGCCTCCGAGCGCTCGGTGCCGTAGCTGTCGAGCAGCGAGGCGGGCGAGGTGCCCTGGATGACCGCGGCCAGTTTCCAGGCCAGGTTCTGGGCGTCCTGCAGCCCGTTGTTCATGCCCTGGCCGCCGGCCGGGCTGTGCACATGCGCGGCGTCGCCCGCGAGGAACACCCGTCCGGCGCGGAAGTCGGTGGCGCGGCGGGCGTGCACGCGGAACACCGCCTGCCACACCGCCTCGGTCAGCCGCACCCCGCGCGGGCCGCGTTCGTCGAGGATCTCCTGCATCATCTCCAGGGAGACCTCGTGCCGCCCCTTGGGCATCACGGACAGGAACCGGTACACGCCGTCGGGCATCGGCACGATGACCACGGCACCGCTCGGCGTCTGGAAGAACAGGCACTCGTCCGGCGGCAGTTCGCCCTCGAAGCGCGCGTCGACGAGCGCGAAGGCCATCTCGTAGGTGCTTCCGTCGAAGCCGATGCCGAGCTGTCCGCGTACGGCGCTGCCGGCGCCGTCGGCACCGACCACGAAAGGTGCCCGGATGCGGTCGACGCTGCCGTCGGCCAGTTCGACCACGGCGGTGACACCGTCGGAGGCGGTGATGTCCGCGGAGCGGTCGACCCCTTCGAGGGCAAGCAGCCGGACCCCGCGCTCCACCTTGCCGCCGAGTTCGGTGAGGCGTTCGGCCAGCAGCCGCTCGGTGACGTGCTGCGGCAGCACCCGGCAGGCGGTGTCCTCGTTCAGCGCGAAGGAGGCCAGCGGCCTGCGCTCGGAGAAGTAGCTGAGCCGGCTGATGTGGACGGACTCGCGCCAGACGCCCTCGGCCAGTCCGGCGTCTTCGAGGATGTCCAGTGCCCGGGGCCATACGGACAGCGCCTTCGGCATGGTCGAGGGAGCGTCGGCGCGGTCGATGACGCGCACCCGGATGCCGCGGCGCAGCAGTTCGACGGCCGTCAGCAGGCCGGTCGGGCCGGCCCCGACTACGAGCACGTCGACGTCGGGTGCCGTGCCGGTGGTGTTCTCACTCATCGCCGTCAGTCCGTCCGCACACCGGCGGTGACGCCGAGGCCGGGTTCCTTGGGCAGCCGCTCCAGGTCCACGCCGAAGTACGTCTTGTACGCCTCGAACGCCTCCGCCTCGCTGCCCAGCGTCCGTTTGCTGCGCTCCGCGCCGGCGACCATGCTGACCTGGGTGTTGCCCTTGAGCGTGACCAGGCCGTCGGCCGTGCGGACGGAGCAGAACAGGCCCTGCAGGAACGAGGAGTCGGGGGAGGTGCGGTACCACCACAGGGTCGGGGCGAAGTCCTCGACGGTCACCGGCCGGTCCGCCACCCGGTAGAGCGGGTTGCCGTTGAGGTACACGTCGACGACGCCGTCGGACACGTCGTGGAGCTGGTACTCACCGTGCGGGTCCTGCTGGACGTCGCGCGAGGCCAGTCGCAGCGGGAAGCGGCTGTTGCGGCCGAAGCCGACGTCGACCAGCCAGTCCTCGCCGTCGGCCGTCACGCGCAGCGCCAGGTGGCCGAGGAAGGGGCCGAGGACTCCGCCCGGGCGGTGCACCCAGCCCGGCAGGATGTCCACCTTGTAGCCGAGCGAGGTGAGCAGGAACGACAGGGCCGGGTTGACCTCGTAGCAGCCGCCTCCGCGGTTCTTGCGGACGATCTTCTCCAGGACGCGTTCGTCCATGAAGATCTCCTCGTCCAGGTGGTAGTCGAGGTTCTCGAAGGGCACCGACAGCAGGTGACGCTCCATCAGATGGCGCAGTCCCGCGAGGTCCGGTCGTTCGGGCCGGACCGCTTCGATGCGGCGCAGGTAGTCCTCCATGATGCCGTCCGACATCACCGTCTCCTTAGGCGTGCGTGGTGGGCTGTGCGGGATTGGGCTGTGCGGGGTCGGGGTGTGCGGGGTCGGGCTGTACGAGGTCGAGTTATGCGGGGTCGAGGTGTGCGGGGTGGGGGTGCTGCCAGCGCAGCAGCGAGAGGCCCATGGCCATGCCGCCGCCGAAGGCGGTCAGCAGGACGAGGTCCCCGTCGGTGAGCTCGCCCCGGCGCGCGGCCCGGTCGAGGGTGACGGGGACCGACGCGGCTCCGGTGTTGCCGAAGTCCTCGTAGGTGACGCGCATATGGCCGGCGGGGATGCCGAGCCGGGCCGGAAGGTCCTCCAGCATCCGTCCGTTGGCCTGGTGGGGCACGAAGTGGTCGACGGCGCCGGGGTCGTAGCCCGCGTCCCGTACGAAGGCTCCGATGGCCGGGGTGACCGTGGCGTCGACGAAGTCGCGCACCCCGCGTCCGTTCATGGTGAAGAAGTGCAGGCCGTCGGCGAGGGTCTGCTCGCTGGCCGGCAGGCGGCTGCCTCCGGCCGGCACCTCGATCAGGTCGCGGTCGGCGCCGAAGCCGGCCAGCCGGGACGCCAGCAGACCGCGGCCGGGGCGGGCCGGGCCGAGGACCACCGCTCCGGCGCCGTCCCCGAAGAGGATGGCGGTGCGCCGGTCGGCGGGGTCGAGGATGCGGGAGTAGACGTCCGCGCCGATGACCAGGGCGTACGGCGAGTCGGCCGCCGCGAGCACATGCGCGGCGGTGTTCAGCGCGAACACGAAACCGCTGCAGACGGCGTTGACGTCGAAGGCCGCGGTGCCGCGGCCCGCGCCGAGTCCGTCGGCGACCGCGCTGGCGGTCGGGGGCTGCGGCTGGTCGGGGGTGGAGGTGGCGACGACGATCAGCGACAGGTCCGCCGCGGTGATCCCGGCGGCCTCCATCGCCGCCCGGCCCGCGGCGACCGCCAGGTCCGAGGTGGCCTCGTCCGGTTTGGCCCGGCGCCTGGTGCGTATGCCGGTCTTGCGGTGGATCCACTCCTCGGTGACCCCGGCTGCGGCGGCGACCTCGTCGTTGCCGACGACGTGGGAGGGCAGACAGGATCCCGTGCCCAGGATGGCGATGCCCGCAGCCCTGCGGCCGGACCGGGCGGTACCCGTGGTGATCATTGTGTGACCCTTCTTCGGTGATTCGGGCCTTCCGCGCAAGCGATGCTCCAGTGCGGCCCGGCCGGGCGGCAAAGCCCGGCCGGTGAACCCGTCAGGTCTGCGGGCAGTACGTCAGATGGCGGTCGGCGGTGGTGTCGGGGCCGGTGCCCTTACAGGTGTTGGTGCCGGTTGGTGGCCCCGGTGCCGGTCCCGGTAGTCGGTCCCGGTAGTCGGTCCCGGTGTCGGTCCCGGTAGTCGGTCCCGGTGTCGGTCCCGGCCGGGCAGGTGTCACTCCGCCAGTGCCAGGGAGGCGTCCAGTGCCGGGGAGGCGTCCTCGAGCAGGCCGCGGACCAGGTCGCCGGTGATGCGCACCCCGTTCTGGGTGAGCACGGACTCGGGGTGGAACTGCATCGACGCGAAGCGCGGGCCGCGCAGGGCGTGGACCTCGCCGGCGGCGTCCCGGGCGGCCTCGACCACGCCGATGCCGTCCACCTCCGTCTTCTCCTCGTCGGCGACGGCGGCGAACGTGTTGTAGAAGCCGACGCGTTCCCGCCGTCCGAACAGGTCGATGTCGCGCTGCACGCCCTGGTTGGGCACGTCCCGGCGCCTGAGGTCCAGTCCGAGGCGGCGGCTGAGCACCTGGTGGCTCAGGCAGATCGCCAGGAACGGCCGCCGTTCGCGCAGCAGCCTTTCGATCGCGCCGTCCAGGTGGGCGATCTTGGGGTGGGACATGTCGCGCGGATCGCCGGGGCCGGGGCCCATCACGACAAGATCGTGGTCGGCGAGGTCGTACGGCTCGTCGAACCGCCGGACCGTCACTTCCAGGCCCAGGCAGCGCAGTTGGTGCCCGATCATCGAGGTGAAGGTGTCCTCGGCGTCCACCACCAGGACCCGGCGGCCGGCCGGCGCGAAGGCACCGGCCGAGGGTGCCGCGCCGTCGGCGAGCCAGAACCCGGCGATGGTCTCGTTGCGCCGCTCGAGCGCCCTGCGCACCTCGGGATGTGCGGCGAACCGCGTCGTACCGCCGCCCTCCAGCGCGGCCAGCAGCCCTGCGGCCTTGGCGCGGGTCTCGGCCACCTCCGAGAGCGGGTCGGAATGGCGCACCAGGGTGGCGCCGACCCCGATGCGCACCCGGCCACAGGGGTCGATCTCGGCGGTGCGGATGCAGATCGCGGAGTCCAGCGCGGTGTCGCCCTGTGCGTCGCGGCCGATCAGGGCGAGCACACCGCTGTAGTAGCCGCGGCCCTCCTGCTCGTAGCGTTCGATGACCCGGCAGGCGCTCTGGAGCGGGGATCCGGTGACGGTCGGTGCGAACAGGGTCTCGCGCAGCACCTCGCGCGGGTCTCGGTCGGTGCGGCCCTCGATGAAGTACTCGGTGTGGGCCAGGCGGGCCATCTCCTTGAGGAAGGGGCCCGTCACCCGGCCGCCGCCGGGGCAGATCCGGGCCATCATCTTCAGTTCCTCGTCCACCACCATGTAGAGCTCGTCGGCCTCCTTGCGGTCGGCGAGGAAGTCCATGACCTCCGGCAGCGTCGGGCCCGAGGCCGGGTAGCGGTAGGTGCCGCTGATGGGGTTCATCACGGCCCTGCCGCCATGGACGCTGATGTGCCGTTCGGGGGTGGCGCCCACCAGGGTGCGCTCGCCGGTGTGCACGACGAACGTCCAGTACGCGCCCTTCTCCCGTTCCAGGAGCCGCTTGAAGAAGGTCAGGGCGCTGCGCGGGCCGTAGTCGCCTATGTCGACGGTGAAGGTGCGCTTGATGACGAAGTTGGCGCCCTCGCCGGTGCCGATCTCGTCGGCGATGATCCGCCGGACGGTCTCGGCGTAGGCATCGTCGTCCACGTCGAAGTGCGCGCCGTGGGTGCGGATCGGTTCCTCGGGCAGCCGCTGGAGTACGCCGGCCAGGTCGAGGGTCTGCTGGGCGGTGACGGTGAGCGCGATCAGCGGGGTGCCGTCGTCGTGGCCGGCGTAGCCCCGCTCGGCGACCTGGCGGTACGGGACGAGGGCGAGCACCTCGTGCTGCGGGGCTCCGGTGGCGCCTTCGGGTGCGGGCAGCGGGATGTCGGCCAGGGTCCCGGCCTCGGCCGCCGTGCCGACCAGGACGTCGATCACTCCCGGTCCGGCCGCCTCGGGGCGGTGCAGCAGGGCGAACGGCGGGGGTTCGGGGCTGAGGATCAGATCCAGCAGGCTTCCGTCGTCACGGGGTCGGCCGGGCGGTGTGCCGGTCATGCGAGGACCTCCTTGGCGGTGGTGACCACGGCACAGCGTGCGGCGGCGTACTCGACGGCCATACGGTGCTGTTCCGCGGTGAAGTCGGCGACGGCGTCGGCGACCAGGAACGTCTCGATGTCGTGGCTGAACGCCTCGACAGCGGTGATCAGCACACCGACGTGGGCGTAGACACCGCACACGATGAGCTGGTCGCGCTGGTGGAAGCGCATACGGGTGAGCAGGTCGGTGTGGTGGAAGGCGCTGTAGCGCCACTTGGTGACCAGCCAGTCCCCGTCGCGGGGGGCGAGTTCGTCGACCACGGCGCGGTCGGCGGGCGCGGGACGCATGCCCGGGCCCCAGAAGTCCTTCAGCAGGCCCCGCTGGTGGACGGTCATCCCGCCGGGCTGCGCGGTGTAGGCGGCGGGGATGCCGAGTTCGGCGCAGCGCTCGCGCAACTCGGCCGCGTGCTGCACGAGCTGGCTGCGCAGCGGGTCGGGGAAGGGCTGGAGGAAGTAGCGCTGCATGTCGTGCACGAGCAGCACCGCGCGGGCCGGATCGGCCGTCCACGGCGCGGTGTTCACCGGCAGCTCCGGCGCGGTCGGCAGCGGATAGGACTCGATGGTCGGAAGTCCGGCCATGACGTGTCGGTGTCCTTTCTCGGTGGGGAACGAGCGAGGGCAGGGCGGCCAGGCGCGCCCCCGTCGGGACCGGCTGGCCCTGATTGGACGGCCGGTCCCGACGGGGGAGGCGGACCCTGTCGGGTGGGGCGGCGGACTCCGGCGTCGCGCTAAGCAGGTCGGGCGAAGTCGACTACGGTCCGGCAACTCCCCCAAGGGGCGCGGGGAACTGCGCGACCAGCCACGACGTTGCCGCAGACGAAAGACGACAAATCGCGGCACTCCCAGCGGAGCGCGCGGCACTCTAACAACCGAGCGCCGCGCCCCCGTCGACGGTCAGGGTGTGCAGGGTGATGTGACGGGCCTGTTCGGACAACAGGAACCCGACCGCCTGCGCCACATCGGCCGGCTGGGCGAGCCTGCCCAGCGGGATGCCGACGCGGAACGCCTCGAGGTTGCCGGCGAGAGTGGCGCGCGGGCCGCTGTCGTCGTGCCACATCGAGCTGAGCATCGGGGTGTCGGTGGATCCGGGAGCGACGATGTTGCAGCGGATGCCGTGGCGGGCGACCTCCAGGCCGAGGCTCTTGGTGAACATCTCCGCCGCCGCCTTCGACGCGGCGTAGGCGGCCATGCCGCTGCGGGGGGTGACCGCCGCGTTGGAGGCGACGGTGACGACGGCTCCGTGGCGCCTCGGCACCATGCGGCCGACCACGGCCCGCGAGAGGTGGAAGACGCCGGTGGTGTTGACGGCGAAGGTGCTGATCCAGTCGTCGTCGCTGAAGTCGGTGACCTCACCGAGGCGGAGCACCCCGGCGGCGTTGACCAGGTAGTCGATGGGGCCGAGGCGCTGTTCGACGTCGGCGACGAGGGCATCGACCGCCGCGCTGTCGGTCACGTCGGCCGCGAACGGCGCCACTTGCAGGCCGTCGACGCCGAGTTTGGCCACCACCTCATCGAGCTGGACGGCGTCGCGGTCGACCGCGGCCACCGCTGTGCCGCGCTCCCCCAGGACGCGGGCCACGGCCGCCCCGATGCCGCCGGCCGCGCCGGTGACCAGGGCCAGTCCGTTCTCCCCGTTCTCCATGGCGTGTCTCTCCTTCACAAGGCGTGCGGGCAGGAACATGCGCTGTGCGCCGGAGGTCACTGGTGCCAGGCCGACACCACCGAGACGGCCTGGCCGACGTTGAGCCGCGGGTCGCAGAAGCTCTGGTAGGACTCGCCGACCAGGTCGGCCGATCGCGCGTCGGGGACGCACTCCATGACGGCGTCGGGGGTGGTCTCCAGGTGCAGGCCGCCGGCGATGCCGCCGTGCTGGACGACCGCGTGGTGGAAGGCGGCGACCTCCCGCTCGGCGGCCTCCACATAACGGGTCTTGAAGCCGTCGGGGGTGGTGACGGTGTTGGCGTGCAGCGGGTCGGTGAGCCAGACGACCGGGTGACCGGCATCACGGACCGCCGCCACCAGGGGCGGCAGGGCGTCGGCCACCTTGCCGGCGCCCATGCGCGCGATAAGGGTCAGCCGCCCCGGCTCGCGCAGCGGGTCCAGCCGGTCACACAGTTCCAGCAGATCCGCGACGGTGGTGCTCGGGCCGACCTTGCAGGCCACCGGGTTGACCACCTCGGCGAGCAGCGCGACATGCGCGCCGTCGGGTCGGCGGGTGCGCTCCCCGATCCAGGGCCAGTGCGTCGAGCTCAGCAGCAGCCCGTCGTCGGTCCGCCGCAGCAGCGGGACCTCGTAGTCGAGCAGCAGTGCCTCGTGGCTGGTCCACACCGCCGGGTCGATGCGTCCGCACGGCAGGGTGCGGTGCCAGCCGAGGTGACGCATGATGTCGTCGGCCGCCATGTAGCCGGTCACCAGGCGCAGCGGGTCGGGCCGCCGGCCCTCCGGGGTGGGGCCGGGGTCGTTGACCATGTGCCCGCGGTAGACCGGCAGTTCGACGCCATCGATATGCTCGGTGGACTGCGAGCGCGGCTTGCCGAACTGTCCGGCTATGCGGCCCACCCTGATCACCGGTTTCCCGGTGATCAGCCGGAGCGATCCGGCCAGCAGGTCGAGTACGGCGGTCTTGCGGGCGACGTCCTGGGCGGTGCATTCGTCGGGGTTCTCCGCGCAGTCCCCGGCCTGCACCACCAGTGCCTCGCCCGCGGCCACCGCCGCCAGTTGGCGCCGTAGCAGGCTCACGTCGTCGGCGCGCACCAGCGCGGGCCGGCCCGACAGGTCGAAACGGATGCGCCGTACCTGGGCCGGATCCTCCCAGTCCGGTTGCTGGACCGCTATGTCGAGGTCGATGTCGATGTCGAGCAGGGCATTCTCCACTGATGTCTCCATACGGAAAGCGACGGCGACGCGGCACGGGGCCGCGATGTGCGGGCGGGTACGAAGGTTCGCGGTTCGCGAGGCCGCGCGGTGGGGTGCTGCGTATGTTGCTGCGCAGGTTGCGCGGAGGTTGCTGCGCAGGTGGGAGCCGCTTCACAGGCGCGGCTCCCACCTCGCCTCGTCCCAGAAGCGCAGCTGGGCGAGCTTGGGTGTGGCGACGACCGCGGCGGTGGCGGAGCCGCCCAGGACGAGGGTGCTGGGGGTGTCGGGTGCGTACGGCGGCCACGCGGGCAGCCCGGGGGCTGCCGGGCGGGATGTCCTGGCGAAGGCGGCCACCGCGTCGATGAACAGGTCGGACAGCGTCCGTTCGCTCCTGCCGTCACCGAAGACGCCGGCGAGCTGGGGCAGCCGGTGGGTGCCGAACAGGAACGGCGAGGTCGCCTCGTGCGGGGTGCCGAAGTGCGGTGGCAGCGCCGGGTGGGCGAACTCCATGGCGTAGAGCGCGGTGGTGCCCAGGCGGGCGTGGCGGTCGGCGAACCGGACGATCTGGTGCCGGAAGTAGGCGTCGCCCCAGATCTCCGTCCACAGCGACCGCGGGTCGGCGGGCAGTTCGTCCTCGCGCGCCGCCACCCGGTAGGCGTCGAGGCAGGCGCCCGTGAGGTCGTCGCCGGCGTCCGGCTCGGCCAGGCGCAGCACGTCGCGCACCGCCCGGCGGAGTGCCGCCTCGTCACGGGGGACGGGTGCGGGCTGCGGGGAGCCGGGGCCGGTGTAGAAGGAGCCCTCGGTACGGGTGTGCACGGACAGCACCGGCACGTCGGGCGTGGGCAGCAGATGGTCGTACGCGGGCATGGTGCGCCCGTCGGCGACGGGGCCGCGGTACCAGCGTCCGCTGGTGACGATCCGTTCCTCGGGCGGCGGAGCGAAGATCTCCTCCCAGGTCCCGGCGAGCGCGGCGGCGGGGACCTGGCGCAGGCCGGCGACGGTGGTGCCGAGGTGCCGGGCGACGGCCTCGAAGGCGGTGCGCGCGTCGTGCGGGGTGAGCGAGACCGCGGGCGCGGTGACATGGCTCGGGCTGATGGGGACGATACGGCGGATCAGGCCGCGCAGGTCCGGCAGCAGCGCGAGCTGCCAGGTGCTGGCGCCGCCCGCGGAGGTGCCGCACACGGTGATGTTGCCGGGATCCCCGCCGAACGCGGCGGCGTTGGCGTGCACCCAGTGCAGCAGGGCCTGCTGGTCCTGGAGGCCCCAGTTGGCGAAGTGGCCGGTCTCCGGGTCGGTGAGGTCCTCGTGCAGGCCGAACCCGAGGACGCCGAGCCGGTAGTTGAAGGTGACGACGACCATGTCGCCCCGCTCGGCCGGCCGGGCACCGTCGTAGACGGGCAGGCTGCCGCCGCCGGCCTGCCAGCCGCCGCCGTGGATGTACACGAGAACGGGCCGCCGTGCGCCGTCCGGGTCGGGCGTCCAGACGTTGGCGTACAGCGAGTCCTCGCTGCTGGGCGGTACCGGCCGGTTGGGCACCGCGCTCTGGAAGGAGACGTCGGTGAAGCGCACGGCGGGGCGGACACCGTGCCAGGGCACCGGCGGACGCGGTGAGGCGAAGCGCAGCGGGCCGACCGGGGCGGCGGCGTACGGGACGCCGCGGAAGACGGCCACGGCGCCGGTGCGCTCACCGGCCACCAGCCCGCCGGTTGTGCGCACCACGACCCGGGAACCGGACACGCCACGGGGGCCGACCGCGCCTCGGGGGCCCGACGCACCGCCGAAGCCCGGCGCGCCGCCGGGGCCGTACACGCCGCGGGAACCGGACACGCTGCGGGAACCGGGCGCGGCCGTGGTGAGGGCGGGCGCTCCCCGCCGGTCCGCGGCATGCGGCTGGCTGGCCATGTGAACTCCTCGCACACGTGGACGGTCTGGTCCGCCGATCGTGTGCCGGGAGTTCGGGGGGCGCCAAAGCACGCCCGGTCAATCCGTCAGCTCGGTGGCCGGATCGCTACCACAGCTGACGCAACGGCCGGTACGGCGGCTGACAGGCGCCGTACGGGCCCGTACACTCCGCGCCCCGGTGTTCAGGACGCCCTGGCCACCTCCGTCTGCCGCTCGGCCGCGCCGGTGAGCACCGCGATGGCGTGCGCCGCCGAGGCGAGGGTGGCGTGCCGGTGCCAGCCGCTGTAGGAGCGGCCCGAGAAGTCCCTGATGCCCACCCGCTCGGCGATCTCGGCGAAGTCCCGGTCGACGCGTTGGGTGAGCCGGCTGAGCCGCAGGAGCTGCGCGGGCTGCAGGTCGGTGATGTCGGTCAGCCACAGTTCGGCAGGCCAGCGCCCGCGGTTCTCGCCCACGCCGAGCAGCAGCAGGTCGCCGGACCGTCCGGCGCGCCGGACGGAACGCCGGGGCAGCCGGACCCGTACGGCGGCGGTCAGCGCGGTGTGCACGGCGGTGCCCGCCGGGCCCGGCCGACGCTGTATGACGGGCTGGCGCAGCGAGCGGGCCATGAGCATCAGCTGATGTGCCGTGGTCTCCAGTCCTGCCGTGGTGCGCGGCATGCCCGGGTCCACGGCGGACAGCGCCAGGTTGGCGCCGACACGCAGCAGCATCGGCGCGCCGCTGGCCTGCAGCCTGCGTACGGTACCGGCGACGTCGGCGTCACGGGCGTCCATGACCGCCGGACGCACCGGCAGTCCCCAGTCCCGGGTGATGTCGACGTAGGCCTCCACGCCCGCCTGGTCGAGGGTCTCGGGCAGCGTGGTCTCGGGAATCGCCGCCTGCCGGCGGCGGGTCTCGTCCTCCAGCCAGGTCTCGGACAGATGCAGTCGCCAGTTGACGGGTGTGCTGTGCTCCTCGGAGACCGCCCAGACGCCCACCGCCTGCTGGGCGTTCATGATCTGGCCGTGTCCCGGGCAGAAGCGGCGGTCCACGCCCACGGAGCTGTCGCCGGCCTTGGGGATCACCATCGGACGCAGTACGTAGGCGCGGGCCGGGGAGATCTCCTCCAGGTACAGGGCCAGGGCACGGCGGACCGGCTCCCAGGCCCAGGTCGAGCCGCTGATGAAGTGGTGCAGGCTCTGCTCGGCGGCCTCCCCTCCGAACAGCGAGGAGATGTTGCGGATGGACTTGCGTCCCTCGACGCCGAGCAGTCCCTGGACGTACTCCAGGCCCCTGCGCCGCTGGTCACTGCGCGGCAGGGACTTGAAGAGCACCGAGGCCAGCTCCTCCAGGACCTTCTCGTGCAGGTCCTTCTCGTGCAGGTCCTTCTCGTGCAGGTCCTTCTCGTGCAGGTCCTTCTCGTGCAGGTCCTTCTCGTGCAGGGCCTGCTGGTGCAGGGCCTGCTCGTGAAACACCGGCCGTGCCGGTTCCGGCCTCGGATAGGGCAACTCGTCGCCCCGTATGCGTGTGTCCGCCTTGGTCTGCATCCCCGTCCACCTCACTCGGTCGGCGGCCCCGGCGCTCTGGCCGCGACCTGCGTTCTGTGCGGTTGCCACCGGCCGGGCGCCGGTCCGATCACGCCCCTTGTCCGGTTGTGATGGCAGCCTCCGAGCAGGCGTCCAAGACAGAACCAAGGGGCGGGAAATGCGCAGGTCAGATCCGGTTCTACGAGGACGGCGACCATGCGCGGGAAGGCTGCGGACAGGAGCGGGGCAGTGGGTGGCGGGCGACGCCGGGCCGTACGAGGCGAGGGGCGTCGCGGGGAGGCGGGACCCGGCCTTCTGCGACTGCGACTGCGACTGCGGCCGCGGGGACGGGGACGGGGACGGAGCACCGGACGGGGACGTCGGGGCGGACGGAGGCCGGTCGGACGGCCCGACGGGCGTACCCGGTACGTGCGGCACCGCCACTGCGGAGCCGACGGCCAGGCACACCTGTGCCGAACACCTGCCACCGCCACCGCACCGGCCGCCGCCCCAGCCACCGTCGCGGTCGCTGTCACAGGCACCGGCACCGGCACCGCAGGGCGAAACGATGTGCTGACCACTCATCCTCGGCGCACGGTTGAGACCGTCGTCGGCCGGGGTGCGCCGCAGTGGCGGCAGACGGCCGGGGACGAGGTGCGGGCCGGCCGGCCGGTGTGCTCCTCCCCCGTACACGATGACGCGGAGGCTGAGCCGCCGACCCGCGGACGCTGTGCGCCGCACGGGACGGCGAGTTCGATGTCCAGTCCCGCCGGCACCATCAGCCAGCGGGCCGGTGGCGCCAGGTCTTCCTCGTCGCCCTTGTAGCGCATGGTGCCCCCTCGTCCTCGGGTCGTCCGGACGGCGTACGCCGCCGCCCGCGCCCAGCGTCCGCCCGCGCGGTCGAGAGCAGGCGAAGCACAGTCCAAGCCCCTGCCAGGGACATCCACCGCCCCACCGGCACGGACGGACTCCGGGGACTCCGGACACCGTCCGGGACCCGGCGGAGCCCCGGCCCGCCAGCCGGACGACCGGCGGCCGGTGGAAGGTCGGCAGCCGTTCCAGGCGGGGTGTCCGCGCACCACGGGGCGTCCTGTGCACCGTGGACCGGCCCGCCGCCGTAGGACGGGGCGGGTACGGAGTGCGCGGGCCGTCGGCGAAGCCGCGCACCCGGTCATGGGCGACCGTGGGCGCGCTTCGTGGCGGGCGGGGCGGCGGGGTGATGACTAACCCGCCACGGTCAGTACGCCCGCCACGGAGCGGCGGCCCGGGGTGTCCCTGCCGGGCAAGACGTGGAGTTCGGCGTCGTCGGGGGAAGGGAAGACCAGGCGGATCAGCTCCGGGACCCGGTACTCGACAGCGGTGTCGTCGGCGGCGGACTGCTGCAACGGCACCACCACGTGATGGTCCAGGAGCTGGCCGAGTACGGACTGCACGGACCAGGTGTCCCCGCCCAGCAGCCGCCGGGCCGTGGTGATGCCGAAGGAGTCGGGTCCGGCCGAGGCCAGCACGGACAGCGCCCGGTGCAGCGACTGCGGGAGCCGGGCGACCGCGCCGGACGCCCGCGCGAGCACGTCGCACGCCTCGTCGTGCAGTTCCGCCGCCAGGTGGCCCTCGTCGGTCAGGCCGCGGGCCAGGTCCGGCAGCGTCCACATCGGGCGCGCCGCGAACTTCTCGCCCACCGTGCGCAGCGTCAGCGGGAAGTTGCCCATCAGCGTGGTCACCCGCTCCAGCAGGTCACGGTCGGCCGCGAGGCGTTCCGCACCGGCCAGCCGGGTGAAGAAGGCGGCGGCGTCGGCGGGCGGCAGCGGGCCGAGCGACAGGCTCCGGGCGCCGGGCAGACCCGGCAGTCGGACCCGGGAGGTCACCAGGACGGTGCTGCGTCCGTCGGCGGGCAGCAGCGGCAGCACCTGGTCGGTGCTCGCGGCGTCGTCCAGGATGACCAGCAGCGACCGGCCGGAACTGACGGCACGGAACATCCCGGAGAGCTCGTCGGTGTCGTCGGGCAGCCCGCCCGGGTCCACCCCCAGGCCGCGCAGCAGGGTGCCCAGGGCAGCAGCGGTCTCCCGGGGACGGTTCTGGGCGTCGTGCAGGCGGGTGTACAGCGTCCCGTCCGGGAATCGGGCGGCCAGCCGGTGAGCGCTGTGCACGGCGAGCGCGGTCTTGCCCACGCCGGCCGGGCCCAGGACCGCCAGCACTCGGGGCCCGGCAGCGGGAGCATCCTGCCCCGGGCTGCCGGCCGCCTGTGTGCCGGTCGGTTGTGTGCCTGCCGCCTGTGTGCCGGCCGCCTGTGTGCCGGTCGGTCCGGCGAGTGTGGCGAGCCGCTCGACCTCCGCGACCCTGCCGATGAAGTCCGGTATGTCCAGCGGCAGTTGGCGAGGCGAGGCGGCGGCTGCGGCCTTGGCGACGTGGGGTTGCGGGACCGGGGACCCGAGGGGCGCCGGGGTCGGCGGGGCAACCGAGAGTGCGTAGGCCATGGCGTCGTCCGGCAGCACGGACGGCAGCGCGGAGGGCGCGGCAGCAGGCTGCGGCAGGGATTCGCTGAGGACGGCCTGCTGGAGTCTCTGCAGCCGCTCGGACGGCTCGATGCCCAGCTCGTCGACGAGCCGGCGACGCAGCCGGGTGAACGCCTCCAGGGCCGTGGCGCGCTGCCCGGAACGGTGGGCGGCGAGCATCAGGTGCGCGGTGAACTCCTCGTTGAGCGGATGGTCGGCGGTGAGCTGGAGGAGTTCCCCCACCAGACCGCGGTGGCGGCCCAGTTGCAGGTCCGCCGTGATCCGCAGCTCCAGGGCGCTGAGCCGGGCCTCGGCGATCGTCGCGATCTGGGCCGCCAGCATGGGCCCGGTCTCCAGACCGGCGAACGGCTCGCCCCGCCACAGCGCGAGCACCTCGCGCAGCAGGGCGGCCGCGGTGCGCGGGTCGCCCTCGCTGAGCGCGGTCCGCGCGCGGACGACCGTGTGCTCGAACTCCCACAGGTCCAGCTCGCCCGGCCGCAGATCGATCCGGTAACCGCCGGGCAGGGTGCGCACCCGGTCGTCGGCATCGGACGGGCACCTGAGCGCCTTGCGCATCTGGTAGACGTACGTCTGCACCGTCTTGCGGGCCAGGCGCGGCGGGTCGTCCTCCCAGAGTTCCTCGATGAGCGCCGAGGTGGACACCAGGCGGTTGGCGTTGAGCAGCAGCAGTGCCAGGGTGCGCTGTGCCATGGGCGCGGTGGGGGTGCGGTCCTCTGTCTGGGCATGGACTGTCTGGGCGTGAACTGTCTGGGCATGGACTGTCCGGGCGTGGACCTCGAGCGGTCCGAGCACCCCGATCCGCAGCGCGCCGTCCGGTGCGGTTGCGTTCATTGCGTTGTGCTCCTTCCCGTTCCGCACGTCGTGCGGCGGCCGTGACGGCCGGCGGTGAGGCGTGCGGGTTCTGGGGATCGAGAGTGCGGGGTGCGGGTCGTCGTGGCGCCGGTGGCGGTACCGCTGCGGGCGCCGGTGCCGGGGCGGCTCATAAGCCGCCCCGATCCCTGCGGTATTCGCTGGGGGTGGTGCCGTAGCGGTCGCGGAAGAGCCGGCTGAAGTGGGAGGCGCCGTACAGTCCGGAACGCTCCCCGACGAGCGCGACCGGCAGGTGGTCGAGGGACCGGTCGGCGAGTTCGGCGCGGCAGCGGGCCAGCCGCTCGTCGCGGATCCACCTGGCCGGGCTGCTGCCGTACTCCTGGAAGATCTTCTGCAGGTAGCGCAGCGAGACGTTGTGCTCGCGGGCGATGGTCATCGGGCTGAGTCCCGGTTCCGCCAGCCGCTGGCGGACGTAGGCCTGGATCTGCAGCATCAGCGCCTGCCGGGCGATCTGGGAGTCCTCGGCGACCTCACGCATGCGCTCGGCGAACAGCGCCGCGGTCAGCCCGGCGACGCTGCCGCCGAGCAGGTCCACCGCGGTCTCGACCTCGGTGCCGTGCCGGTCGAGCCCTTCGAGCAGCGCGGACAGCAGGGCGGCCAGGCCCTCGGTGCCGCTCCAGGGCCGGGCGGTCACCCGGTCGGCCTCGGCGGCGGTCAGGCCGACCAGCCGGTGGGGCACGGTGACGTCCACCAGCCGGAAGGTCTCGGGCATGATCACCTTGTAGGGGCGGGTGCTGTCGTAGCAGACGAGCTGCGGGGCGCGTACGGTGCCGTGCCGGCCGTCCTGGAAGACCCAGACCTCGCCGGTCAACGGCCGCAGGACGCGCAGGCAGCCCGCCGTGCGCGCGCCGATCAGCCGCGCGGGCCGGATCAGTTCACCGGGTCCGCCGCTGACCAGGGCCACCCGGAGCCCGCCGAGATGACGGGTCGTCGTGATCCCGCGAAGCGGCTCGTCGTGCTCCCTGACGATCTGCACTCCCCCGCGGACAGAGGGTGCGGGGCTGTCCACGAGCAGCGTTCCGGCGGGCTGGCATGCGTCGAGGCGTGGCACTGCGGTGACCTCCATCCGTGCGGGGGGACGAAGCGGCCGTCGGGTGGACGCCCCATCACCCCACCATGGAAACATACCCGCATGCTGGTATTGCCGTCCTATCGGAGAGTTCGATCGGGGAGGCCGGTTGTTCCGGGGGTCGGGTTGTGGAGCGAAAAGGTGGCGCGGCCCCGCAACCGGGCCGCGCCACCTCCCCGCCGGGGGCTCAGACGCCGACGTCGCCGGGGCAGCCGGCCCCCGTCAGGCGTCCGGCGGCGGCCGCGAGGGCGGCGGCCACGGAGCGGGCGACGGCCTGCTCCTGGCGGGCCGTGCGGGCCAGGGCGGCCCGCTCCGCGTCGGCGGTCAGCGTCCGGTAGCTCACACCGTGCCGGGGCAGCTCCTCCAGGACCCGCCAGGCCTGCCCGGGGTCCTGCCCGTCGCCGGGCCACACCGGCGGCACGACGACGGCGGCATCCCACAGCAGCCGGTGCGGGCGTGCCCCGAGCCGGGCGAGTGCGCGCCAGCGCGGACCCTGGTGCGTCTCCTCACGGATCCGGCGGGCCAGGTGGACGGTGGCGGCGGCCGGACCCCGGCCGGCCGGCCCGGTCCCCTGCCCGGCGTCCTCGTCCAGCGTGCCCACGGACAGTGACACGGCGGCCGGTACGGCGGCCAGGTCGTGCCCGGCGTCCGCGGCCTGCTCCCACCCGGTGAGCAGCGCGTCCGTCAGTCGCGCATAGTGCTCCAGGGAGACGACCGGTCCGGCGTGGACGCCGATGCCCTCGGCCAGGCACGCCGTGATCGCCGTCAGGCAGCCCGGTGCGGTGGCCGGGACACGGATCATCAGGTTGGGCCGGCCGACGGCGTCGTACAGGGCACGCGCTCCGGCCCGCAGGCCCCGCGGATCGTGCGCCAGCCGCACCGGCACGGCGGCGCAGACGTACCCGTACGCGCCCCCGGACGCCTCATGGCACTCCCGGAGCCGGTCGGCGGCCCTGCGTGCCGCGTGCACGACCAGCTCGCCCAGCGCGCCGCCGGTGGTCCGCCGGCAGCGGGCCAGGTCCCGCACATGACGGTCGTACGCCGGGTACGGCACGGGCATGCCCTCGGCGCCGTGCGCGGCGGCCGGGGTGTGCTGGTGCAGCAGTGTGCCGAGCGGTCCTCCGCAGGCCGCGTCCCGGCCCGGGGCACCGGCTGCCGCGGCTGCCGCGGTCCCGGGCACGTACAGTGCGGCGGCGTTCATCGCCCGGCTCCGCGGGCGGTGCGGGCGGCGCGGGCGGCACGGGCGGCACGGTCGGCACGGTCGGCACGGTCGGCACGGTCGGCACGGTCGGCGCGGGCGAGGCTGCCGCGAACAGCCGCGGCGACCCGTTCCGGTGTCAGACCGCTCTGCTCGTACAGCCTCCGGTAGGGGGCGCCGGGAGTGAACCGGTCGACGCCGACGGCCTCACCGACGCCGCCCAGCAGCGCGTACCAGCCCAACGTCATACCCGCCTCCACCGACACCCGGGCGACGACGGCGGAGGGCAGCACCGACTCCCGGTACTCCTCGTCCTGTTCGGCGAACCGCTCCGGGCAGGGCATCGACACCACCCTGGTGGGGGTGCCCTCGCCCTGGAGGATGCGGCGCGCCTCCAGGGCTACGGCGTCCTCGCCACCGGCGGCGACGAGGACGGCCTCGGGCGGTCCACCGGTGGCCTCGACCAGGACGTAGCCGCCCCGTGCGGCACCGTCGTCCGGTGCCGGGCCGTGTGCCGTGCCTTGTGCCGGGCCCTGTGCCGGGTCCTGTGCCGCTTCGGCGGTCGGGGTCCGGGCGGCGTCGACCGCACAGCGGTCCGCCCCGGTCCGCACCGGTCCTGTCGTCGGGGCTGCGCCGTGCTCGGTGAACGTTGCGGTCATCAGTTCTCCTCGGACGCGCCCACGCTTCAGCAGGCGACGTCGGTCAGCGGTCGGGGCTCGGCCTGTAACCGGCCGCACTTGAGAAGGGCGACGGCGTGGGCGGCGGAGGCGAGCGTGAGGTGTCGGTGCCAGCCGGCGAAGGTGTGCCCCTCGAAGTCGTACAGACCGACCCGGCGACCGGTGCCGGTCACGTCCCGGGCCACGCGGGCGGGGACGGCGGCCAGCCGCGCCAGCTCCGCCGCGGGGGCTGCGACGAGGTCGGTGAGCCAGAAGGCGGCGTCCTGGCGGGCGTGGGGGTCCTTCTGCACCAGCAGGACCTGCCGGTGCGGCGGACCGGGCGGCGCGTCGGCCGCCCGGCAGGACAGCCGGGCCACCTCCCGCACGCCTGCCGCCGATCCTGGGGCGGGAACACGGCTCCACCGGCCTGCGGGCTGCCCGGCCGCCAACTGCCGGGCGGTGGCGAGGGATCCGGCCGGGCGGCCGTCGGCGGTGAGGGCGGTCAGCAGCTGGGAGGCACTGACGCGCAGCAGGTACGGGATTCCGGCCGCCGCGAGCCGTCCGGTGACCCGGCCCGCCCCGGTGTGCCGGACGTCCAGCAGGACCGGTGGCTGGTCCCGCCCGGTGTCCGGAACAGTCTCCAGGACCAGGGCGAGGCCGGCTTCCGCCTCGCTGACGGCGACGGTGTCCCCGGGGATGCCGGCCTGCCGGCGCAGACAGGGGTCGTCGAGCCAGCGGGTGGTCAGCCGCAGATGCCAGTCGACGGGGTAGCCGCCCTGCGTGGTGGCCGCCCACAGACCCACGGCTCGCTGTGCCCTGACGGACCGTCCGGTACGCGGATCGGCGAAGTGGTCGGTTCCGACGCCGGTGCGGCCGGCGCGCGGAGTGGTGGCGGTGAGCACCACCCAGGCCGCGGGGGGTGCGAGACGGACCATGTGCCCGGCCAGGGCCGCCCGCAGCGGGCGCCAGGGCCAGGTCGAGCCGCTGACCAGGTGGTGCAGCCGCTGCGCGTCGGCGGGCGAGCCGGTGCGGGAGGCAATGTTGCGGATGCTCTTACGGCCGGTGGCGGCGAGCAGCCCCCGGATGTACAGCTCCCCGCTGCGCCGCTGGTCCCGCCGGGGCAGCCGCCCCAGCACCAGCCCCAGGAGCTCGTCGGCCGCCCCGCCGGCCACCTCGCCGCCCGCCCCGTCCTCCCCGCCCGGGGCGGGCGGGGCCGCGGCCAGGGACCGCGCGCGGACCGGGACGAGGGCGGGGGCCGGGGCGGGGGAGGCCGGAACCACAGAACCCGGGGCGGCCGAGGCCGGGCCGGCGGGCCGCGCTCCCGGCGAGGCAGCAGGGTTCATGAGGCGACCCGGATGTAGGCGGCGTGCAGCAGGGCCGGATCGGGGTTCTCCAGGAAGCCGGGGCGGCCCGGGGCGTGCAGGGCGACGAAGCGCAGCCGCCTGGCCGGGGTCTCGCCCTCCGTGCTCAGTGCGGCGTTCAGCCGTTCCCAGGCGTGCCGCGGATGGGAGGTCGGCAGTCCGAGCGAGCGCAGCACATGGCGGTGCCGTGCCACGTGGTGGTCCGCCAGCCACCCGGCCTCGCGTGCGAGTTCGGCGGCGTACACCATGCCGATGGAAACGGCGTGGCCGTGCCGGACGCGGTAGCCCTCGGTGTGTTCCAGGGCGTGGCCGAGGGTGTGGCCGTAGCCGAGGAACGCGCGGGCCCCGGGGCCGTTCGCGTCGGCGGCGAGGCCGGCTCTGAGCCGTATCGAACGCTCGATGAGATCCCGGGTCAGGTCGCTCTCCGGGTCGGTGGCCGCCCGCGGGTCGGCCTCGATCAGGTCCAGTACGGCAGGGTCGGCGACCAGCGCGGTCTTGACGACCTCGGCCAGGCCGCCCGCGTGGTCGGCATGCGGCACCGTACGCAGCAGGTCGAGGTCGCACACGACACCGGCGGGTTCGTGGCGGGTGCCGACGAGATTCTTGCCCTGGGGGATGTTCAGTGCGCCGCGGCCGCCGTCCGCGGCGCCGATCATGCCGAGCAGGGTGGAGGGCGCCAGGACCAGGGGGGTCCCGCCCTGCCAGGTGGCCGCGAGGACGCCGGCCAGGTCGGCGGTCGCGCCGCCGCCGAGGGCGACGACGGCGTCGGAGCGGGTCAGGCCCTCCTGTGCCAGGCACGTCCACAGGTAGACGAGGACACCCGCGTCCTTGGCGTTCTCGCCGGCGGGCACCGTCAGCGGCACCACCTGGCGTCCGTGGCGCCGGAGTTCACCGGTGACGTGCTGGGCCGCGGGCGCCAGCGCGGGCGGGTGGACCAGCGCCACCTTCCGGGTGTGCTCGCCCAGCAGGCGGTCGACGTGCCCGGCCAGACCGTGGCCGACGACCACCGGATACGGCGCCGGGCCGGTCTCCTGCGAGACAGCGAGCGCGGTCGGAGCAGCCCGGGCAGCCGGGGCGACTGGGACAGCCGGAGCAGCCGGAGCAGCCGGGGCGGTCACCGGGCGGGCGGAGGATGAAAGAGTCATGAAGCGCCTCATTTGACGGCCAGATGGGTGAGGTAGCTGCGGTGGTTGCGGGCCGTCTCGGCCACGCTGTCCCCGCCGAACTTCTCCAGCGCCGCGTCCGCGACGACCAGCGCGGTGACGGCCTGCGCGACCACGGCCGCGGCGGGCACCGCGCACACGTCGGAGCGCTGGTGGTGGGCGACGGCGCGCTCGCCGCTGACCACGTCCACGGTGGCCAGCGGCCGGGGCACGGTGGCGATCGGTTTCATCGCCGCGCGCACCCGCAGCACCTCGCCCGTCGAGATGCCGCCCTCGATCCCGCCGGAGCGACCGGTGGCGCGGCGCACCCCCTCCGCGCCGGGAACGATCTCGTCGTGCGCCCGGGAACCGGGCACGTCGGCCAGGGCGAAACCGTCGCCCACCTCCACGCCCTTGATGGCCTGGACGCCCATGAGCGCACCGGCCATGCGGGCGTCCAGCCGGCGGTCCCAGTGCACATGGGAGCCGAGGCCCGGCGGCATGCCGTGCACCAGGACCTCCACGATCCCCCCGAGGGTGTCCCCCGCGCGGTGCGCGCGATCGATCTCGGCGACCATGGCGGCCGAGGCCTCGGGGTCGAAGCAGCGCACCGGGTCCGCGTCGAGCCGCGCGGTGTCGTCGGGCCCGGGCAGCTCGGTGCCGGCCGAACGGTGTCCCCCGAGGGCGACGACGTGGCTGACCACCCCGATTCCGTACGCCTGCCGGAGGAACGACTCGGCCAGGCTCCCTACGGCGACCCGCGCGGCGGTCTCCCGGGCGCTGGCCCGCTCCAGCACCGGCCGGGCGTCGTCGAATCCGTACTTCTGCATGCCGGCCAGGTCGGCGTGGCCCGGACGGGGCCGGGTCAGCGGCGCGTTGCGGGCCTGGCCGACGAGTGCCTCGGCGGGTACGGGGTCGCCGGCCATCACGGTCTGCCACTTGGGCCATTCGGTGTTGGCGACGCGGACGGCGACCGGGCTGCCGAGGGTGCGGCCGTGGCGCACTCCGCCGACGAAGGCCACCTCGTCACGTTCGAACGTCATCCGGGCGCCCCGGCCGTGCCCCAGGCGGCGGCGTGCGAGGGCGTCGGCGACTTCGCCGGTGGAGGTGCGCACACCGGCGGGCAGCCCCTCCAGCACGGCGATCAGGGCCGGTCCGTGCGACTCACCGGCGGTGAGCCATCGCAGAGTGGACAATGTGCTTCCTTCGTCGGGGTTCGGGTGGGCGGCCGGTGCGGCCGGACCGGAACCGGGCGGGGGGCGGGGCATGTGTGCCGGGTGTGCCGGGTGTGCTGGCAATGCCTGCTATTCCTCGAGCAGTTCGGGCTGCTCCGCGACGATCTCGTCCCACAGCAGCCGGAAGCTGAAGTGACCGAGCTGTTCGTCGCCGAATCCGTCGCGGGCGGCGAGCGCCTGCCCGTGGGTGAGGGTCTGCGGGGTGCCGGCTGCCTGGGCCAGCAACTGGACCCGGGCGCAGCTGTCGTAGGTGAAGAACCAGTGCACCGCCTCGTCCAGGGAGCCGCCCACGGTGATCAGCCCGTGGTGGCGCAGCAGGACGGCCCGGTTGTCGCCGAGCCGTTGCGCGATGTCGCGGCCCTGGGCGACGGAGACGGAGGGTCCCTCGTAGTCGCCGTAGAGCACCTGGCGGCCGTAGAAGGCAGCGGATTCCTGGTCGATGGGTTCCAGCACACGGCCGAGGGCGCCCAATGCCCGGGAATGGGGGGTGTGTCCGTGGGCGGCGGCCGTGACGTCCGGGTGCAGCGCGTGGATCTGGGAGTGGATGACGAACGCGCTGGGGTTGACGGGGTGGTGGCCGCTGACCACCTGCCCGTCCGCGTCCACGCAGATCAGGTCGGCGACCCGGACCTGTCTGAAGGAGATGCCGAACGGGTTGACCCAGAAGCGGTCCTCGTGTGCGGGATCGCGCACCGATATGTGGCCGGAGATCCCCTCGCCGAACCCGTACTTGCCGAACAGCCGCACGGCTGCGGCCAGTCGCTGTTTGCGGTGCCGGCGGGCCTCCTCGTGCGTGGCGAACCGGGGTTCGGCGGGGATGGGCAGGCCGGTGGCTGTGTCGGACAGATGGGACGGACGGTGCTCGCTGACGGTCGTGGTCATCGGAGAACGTTTCCTTCCTGGTGCCGTGCCGTGTTCCTGGTGCCGGGTCTGGTCCGGGTCCCGGTTCGGTCCGGGTCCCGGTTCGGTCCGGGTCCCGGTTCGGTCCGGGTCCCGGTTCGGTCCGGGTCCCGGTTCGGTTCCGGGTCCCGGTTCGGTTCCGGTCCGGTCCGGTCCGGTCAGACCGTGGTCGGCCGGGCCCCGCTGAGAACGGTGGTCGCGGTGGCGGAGTGGTCGCGGATCGCCGTGACGATGTCCTGGCTCCGGTCGACCAGCGAGGGGATACCGAAGGTGAAGAACAGGGCGCCGGCGGCGATGGTGCCCAGCCCGTAGAGGCGCGGGTCGGGCCGGTCGCCGCGGGTCAGGCGGCTGGTGGCCCGGGCCAGCTGCAGTCCGCCGTGCGGATGGCGGCCGGCGGCGCGCGCCTCGACCAGCGAGGTCACCAGGGACAGGGCACCGGTGGGAATGCGCGCCCGGGAGGAGTGGACGGCGTTGATCACTTTCGTGGCGCGGAACTCGGTTCCGTCGGCCGCGAGGACGTCGAATCCGCCCTCCTCGGCCGGCACGACGCCGAGCAGCCCGGAGACCGTCCTCAGCTGCCCCGCCTCGGCCAGGTCCAGCAGCACCGCCGCGCTGCCGGGCGGCATCGGGCAGCACAGGCTCATGACGGTGCGGTAGTGCGCGTGCAGGATGTGGAGCCGGTCCTGCTCGCGCAGCACGGGCCACAGGTCGGGGCCGGTCTCCGGTACGGCGCGCTGCAGGATGCGCAGCCCCAGGTTCGAGGAGTCCACCTCGCCGATCTGCCGACGCAGCCGGTTCACCGGGTCCTCCAGGTCGACCCGGTCGATCTCGCGGACGACGGTGCGGAGATCGGCCCCCGCTTCGTGAAGCTCCGCCCGCAGCACCGCGGCGACGTCCCCGAGGGTCAACTCCCGCCGCACCGCGGCCTCGTGGCGCACCCGCTCGGGCGTCAGATGCCGCAGCCGGAAGCGGGCGGGCCGCTGCCGCACACCCGGCAGCACGCCACGCCGCGACAACAGGCTGATGGGGCCGCGGTGCCCGCGGGCCGCGAGCGAGAGCACGATGTCGACGGCGGTCAGGCCGCTGCCGATCACCGCCACGTGCTCGTCGGCGCCGATCCGCCGCAGCGAACGGGAGACCGGGTAGGGGTCGGCTACGAAACCGGGGACGCCGCGGAGCCCGTAGACGTCCGTGGGGCCGTCACCGCCGACGCACAGGACCACGTAGTCGAAGGCGCGTGCCGGTCCGCCACCCGTGCCGAGCAGCACCCGGCGGGACTCCCTGACGGCCTCGGTGACAGCACTCGGGACGGTCTCGACCCGCCAGCCGCCGCGCCGCAGGGTGTCCACGGCGGTGTCGGCGGATTCCTCCAGGTACTCCCCGTAGATCTGGCGGGGCGGGAAGCGGGTGCCCGAGAAGCGGTCGACGTCTTGGGCGGTACCGGTGGTATCTGTGGTGCGGTCGCGACCGGCCAGCCAGCGTGCGAAGTGGCCGGGGTCCCCTGCGCGGACGGACATGTCGTCGGGGGGCGCGTTCACCCGCACTGTGTCGCTGTCCGCCTGGTACGCCCTGCCCCGCCACAGGTGCCGCGACGGCTCGAACACGGTGAGGCTGCCCGGGCCGGCCTCGCTGCGGGCCAGCGCGTCGATCAGGCAGACGGCGGCCGCGCCGCCACCGACGACGCCGATCGATATTCCTGGGGGCATGTGTCAGTCACCAATCGGCCTCGGGGTGCCGTGCGGATGCGCTCGACGCGAGTGACTGTAGGTAGTGGTCTGGCTGCTCAATTGCCGTGCAGCGCACCGGCCTTGGCGGAATCACGCGCACCGGTTCTTTCACGGCGGCGTCGCTGCGCGCGGTTTCTCCGGCAACAGGAAAGCGGCCGGTCCTGAGGGATCGGCCGCGTTGCGGGGAGGGATGCGAGGTCGCGGGCCTCGCGTGGTGGGGCTTCGGGCCGCCGCCGTGGGGGCAGTGGCCGGGGGTTGTGGGGGCACCCGGCGCTGGGGGCTGTGCCCACCCGTTCCTCCCCCAAGTTCTTCGAGCAGGGGGGACCCCCATGCGGAACGATTGCCCACAGCGGTCGCCGGTCGCCGGCGTGAAAGGTCTTAGAGCACGGCGCGCCCGACGGGGCGATGGCGGGGTCGGCCGTGCAGTCCGGGGAGCTGCTGTGCGGCGCGGACCTCGCGGTGGGCCGTCTCGGCGATCGCGATGATGCGTTCGGCGTGCGGCAGCAGTATCACCCCCGCCTCGGTGAGCGCCAGTTGACGGCGGCTGCGGTCGAACAGCTCGGTGCCGACGGACTCTTCGAGGCCCTTGATCTGGGCCGTCACGGTCGACTGGGCGTAGTGCAGGTTCCGTGCCGCCCGCGTGAAGCTCAGCTCCGCCGCCACCTCGCGGAATGCACGTAAGTGCTGAAACTGCATGACACGGCTCCCTTCCCCGGTCACGTTCCCCGACAGCACATAACATACCAGCCCGGCTGTATTCTTTCGAGGCTCAGGCGGGGCACGTTCAGGATGCGGGTCCGCCGCCGGCCCGTCCCATGTCCTGCGGCGGACTCGTTCACTCGACGGGTTGCTGTTGCTGTTGCTGCTGCTGTTGCTGTGCCTCCTGTCTCACCCGGTCGACCCTGGCCATGAGCCGCTTGCCCCGGTCGGGGCTTATGTCGAGCTCCGCCAATGTCTCCGGAGTCGCGACCGACCGGGCGAGGCAGCGGTAGAGGACGGCGATCCGCTGCTCCAGATCACTGCGGTCGCTCATCACCTCCGACATCAGCTGCACCCCGCTGAAGGCGCCGACGATCATCTGCGCGATGTCGGACACGTCCACGCCCGGCAGCAGTTCCCCGCGCCCCTCGGCCTCCGTGAGGATCTCCGTGTGCGCGTCTATCCACGCCTGGTACGGCACGCGGCGGTCGATCTCGTGCACCTGGTCCACCGCGAGCCGGATACTGCCCTGCAGCATCCGGTCGAAGGTGAGCCGATGAGCCACCAGCAGCCCGAAGTCGAGGGCTTCCTGGAGCTTGATGGGATGATCGGCCGGAGGCATGTCCAGATAACTGATCTGACCACTCACCTGCTCGTCCAGTACGGCCTGGGCCAGCTCCACCTTCGAGGGGAAGTGGAAGTAGAAGGCTCCCTTCGTGACTCCGCACCTGCTGTAGACGTCGAAGATCGTGGCCCCCGCGTAGCCGTGTTCCGCAAAGACCTCTCCGGCCGCTTCCAAGATCGCTTTCCTGGTCCTGAGCGCACGCTCCTGTCGTGCCACGAGGCCTCCCATCTGTTCCCGGCCGCCCTTGGAGGGGCGGCAACCGTGTCCTTGTGCCGGTTCGTCTTTCTCCATTGAAAAACAAACCCGCATGCCTGTACCTTACCGACCGCGGGGGGGATTCAGCCATACTCCACGCCTCATGCACCTCGTCAGATGTCACGCACCTTCTCTCGGAAAGAGGCGGCAATGACCTCGAGTGCTATGGCTACGGCTACGGCAATACGGAACGGACGCAGGGGGACTGGGACACACAGCGCGCGTTCCGGCGCGGCAGCAGCGGGAACACCGGTCGCCCCGGCTCTTCCCGTCCACGCGGGAAGGCCGGTCGCCCCGGCTCTTCCGGTCGACAAGGCGCTCGTGCACCGCGCGCATCTTCACGACGTACTGCCTACGCATCTGGCACAGCACAGCGACACGAGCTTCACCGTCTCGGCCCGCTGGCCGCGCGAGCACGCCCTGTACCTCACGCCGGACGGCCGGTACACCGCCTCGCTCGTCCTGGAAACCATCCGCCAGACCACACTCCTCGTCTCGCACGCGGGGCTCGGCGTGCCGCTGGGGCACCACTTCGTGATGTACGAGCTGTCCCACCGCTTCGAGCCCGGCCGACTGCCGGCCGGACCCGCCGGCGCCCCCGCGCTGACGCTGGAGGTGGAGGTCACCGAGGTGCGGCGGCGCGCGAGCGTGCCGGCGAGCGCACGGATGGAGATGGTCCTCAGGTCGGCGGACGGCACGGTCGGCAGCGGATCCATCCGGTTCAGCATCACGTCACCCGCCGCGTACGCACGCATACGCGGCGAGCTGGCCACCACCGCCGCCCTGGAACCGCTCACCGCACTCACCGCCCCCGTCGACCCGCCGACCGTGCACCGCGGCCGGGCCTGCGACGTGGTGCTCACCCCCGACGACGCCGCGGGCAGGTGGCTGCTGCGCGCCGACCCGTCCAACCAGCTCTTCTTCGACCGGCCCAACGACCATCTGCCGGCCATGGTCCTCGTCGAGGCCGCCCAGCAGGCCGCCCACCTGGCCGCGGCGACCGGGCGTTTCAGCCCCCAGGCGTCGCACATGACGTTCAGCCGCTATGTGGAACTCGGCGCGCCGTGCCGCATCGAGGCCGCTCCCGGCATCGCCGAGGACGGCACGGCCCGCATCGACGTGACGGGCCACCAGAACGGACAGCTCGCCTTCACCATCGGCTTCGAGCAGGCTGTCACCCGCTAGGCCCCGCACCGCGGACCAGGGCTTTCCCTCCGCAGGTCGCCACGGGTACCGCCGCCCGGGAGGACGCCCGGCTCGGCCGCTCCTCCCCCCGCTCGGGCCGCCCGCCGACGGCCGGCGTGAACGCTCCCCGGCCCAGGCTCCCGGTGCCCCACCACCGCGCCGTGCCGTGCGTCCACCCGGTCGGCCGTCCAGTCCGCACAACACTCGTCGGGGTGTTCGTCGGGGTGTTCGTCGGGGCGTTCCTCCGCAGGTCAGGGCCCGCGGGACAGGCCGCCCATCCGGAGCACCGTCCGGAGCCTGCCGTCCTTCCCCGACAGCAACCGTCCAGCCGCAGCCGGTGCACCGCTCTCCGCGATGGCCCCGCCGTCGCTTCCCGCGGGTTCCCGGCGTGCGCGTTCCGTGCCACGGCACGGCATGGAACGCGCACGCGGGTGTCCCGCTCTCTATGACAGAACGGACAGAACGCCGAACAGAACCCGGAAAGGAGGAGGACGTCCGGCTGGCCTCGCCGTCCACGCGAGGAGACACGTGCCCAGGTCGACGAGCGCACCGCAGCGCCGCTCCCCTCGGTCCGTGTCCGACCTGCCCCGGTCTGGCGTCCGTCACCGTCATGCGCCGTGCCTCTCCCGCACGCCGGCCCGCCCCGGGCACAACGTCTCCGTCACCGCATCCGCCTGCCCCGAGGGCAAGGCCGCCACTCCCGTCACTCCCGACGCTCCCGACACTTCCGCCACGGTCAGCGCACCGTCCAGCCGCCGTCGACCGGCAAGGTGGCACCGATCACGAACGAGGCCCGGTCGCTGCACAGCCAGGCAGCCGCCTCGGCCACCTCCCCGGGTTCCGCGATGCGCGGCAGGGGAGCCGCGTTCAGCAGCAGTTCCCGGGCACCCGGCTCCTGCTCGAGCCAGGCGTCGATCATCTCGCTGTGCGTGGACCCGGGCGCGATCGCGTTGATGCGGATGCCCCGCGCCGCGTACTCGGCGGCCGCCGCCTTGGTCAGTCCCAGCACGGCGTGCTTGGAGGCGATGTAGGGAGCGGCGACCGGTGTGGCGACCAGTCCGGCGGTGCTGCTGGTGTTCACGATCGCTCCGCCTCGCAGGAGCATCACGGGGATCTGATGGCGCATGCAGTTCCACACCCCCCGCACATTCGTGTCCATGATCGTGTCGTACAGCTCGTCCGTCATGACATGCAGCGGGATCTGGGCCGCTCCGACACCGGCGTTGTTGAAGGCGACGTCCAGCCCGCCGAAGCGGCTCAGCGTCCGGTCCACGGCGGCGGCAACCTCGTCGCTGCGCGCGACATCGGCAGTGACGTGGTCGACGTCGTAGCCCTTGCCCCGTAGCTCCTCGGCCAGGGCCGCCAGCCGGTCCTCGCGCCGGGACACCAGCATCACGGCCGCTCCTTCGCGGCAGAACACCCGGGCGGCGGCTGCTCCGATGCCGCTGCTGGCCCCCGTGACAAAGGCACGTTTGCCTGCGAGGAGGCCCCGTTGCGTCATGATCTCAAGCTATCGGAGTAGGGCCTTCCGCTATCGCTCGGGCAATCACTTGGCCTGATCCCTCTGCTCCCGGTCCGCCCCGGGTACGAAACCTGCTCTTCCGGGGCCCTGCCGCCCGTCGATCCGACTTGACTCACGCGGCCGAAAAGCAGCCCTCCGCGCGCCTCGCGCGCCTGAACCGTCCGCACCCGCACGCGGCTGAAGCCGAAAGGGACGAGCACATGGCAGGACAACGCATTCTGATCACGGGGGGCACCGGATTCATAGGTGCCAGAGTGGCCGCCCTCCTCGCCTCCGCCTCCGCCCCTCCGCACCGCGGAGCACCGCGGGTACGCCTGCTGGTCCACCGCAAGCGGCCGCGGCTGCCCGGCACCGGCCCGGTGGAGGTGCACCGGGGCAGCCTGTGCGACCCCGCCTCCCTGCACGGCCTGTGCGACGGCGTCGACACCGTGCTGCACCTGGCCTCGCAGATCGGCGGCAGCCCCGAACGGTGCCGGGCGGTGAACGACACGGGCACCCGGGCACTGCTCGCCGAGGCGGAACGTTCCGGCGTCACCCGGATCATCAGACTGGGCACCACGGCCGTCTACCGGGACGGCCGTCATCTGGACGCCGCGGAGGGCGAGTTGGCCGTCGGCCCGGCCTCGCCGACCAGCGTCACCCGGCTCGCCGGCGAGGAGCAGGTGCTGGCCGCGCACGGCCTGGTGCTGCGCCCCCACCTGGTCTACGGCGCCGGCGACATGTGGGTGGTGCCGTCGATGGTGCGGTTCATGAGCGTCCTGCCCCACTGGGTGGACGGCGGCCGAGCGCTGATGTCGGTCATCGGCGCCGACGACCTGGCCCGGGTGACAGCCCGCCTCGCACTGTCGTCGCGGCTGCCGCACGGCGAGGTTCTGCATGTGGGACGGCCCGAGCCGGTCAGCGGGCGGGAGCTGTTCACGGCTGCGGCGCGCGCAATGGGTATGCGGCTGCCCCGCGGCGAGGTCTCGCACGCACAGGCGGCCGTCTGGCCCGCCGCGCGAGACGACCCGGACTGGCGGCGCCGACTGTCGCTGCTGACGGTCGACCACTGGTACGACACCTCCCGGCTGTGGGGACTGCTGGGGCAGACGCCCGGCAGGACCTTCGCCGAGGACTTCGCCCCGAGCAGGACCTGGTACCGCTCCTACCTCACCGGCCGGCAGTGCGCCGCCGCACCGGTCTCCGCCGCGGCCCGGTAGGCCGGGACGGCGGCCCCACCGGTAGCCCGGTCCCGTCCGGGCCCACGTGGGCCTGCCCGGTGCGCCCGGTGCACCCGGGCAGGCCCACGAGCGGGGACGGATCCCGGCGGTGGGCCGGAGCGGGGGCGGCATCAGACCTCCTCCGTTCGACGGCCACCGTCGCCCGCCCGCACCACAGGCAGCGCACCGCCCGCCTCCGCCGCTCGGCGACCACCGTCGCCCCGCGGCCCCCGCAGCCGCCCGGAGCAGGGGCCGGGGCCCGGGACCACACCGACGCTGTACGGATTGCGTGCCGTGCCGCCCAGCAGATGGGCACCGGCGGACTGGAGGACCTCCTCCTGCGCCATGACGTGCTGGCACATGGCGTTCAGGTCGCGCAGCCTGCGGTCGAGCACGGACGGCCGGTGGACGGCGGCCGTGGCCACGAGGTCGAACAGACCGGCCACCACCGAGCGCGCGGTGCGGAAGGCGTTGACACGGGCGAGCACGGTGGCCACCCGCTCGTCGGGAGTCGGCTCGCGCCCCGCCTCGAGGGTGTCCCACTGCTCGCGCAGGCTGCCGTAGACCGCGTAACGCGCGGCGGCCAGGTCCATCTCGGCCCGGGCGATGGTGGTCTGCGCCCGGTAGTCCTCGGTCCACGGCGTCCCGGTGGCGCGGTCGATCCGCGCCGCGGCCAGCCGCCGTACGTCGTCCAGGGCGGCGCGGGCCACGCCCAGCGGCACGCCCGGCATGTTGCGCAGCACCGCGTCGGGGCCGGCGGCGGCGCCGGTGACGCGGGGGGAGGCGAAGCTGAAGGTGCGTTCCTCGGGGACGTACAGGTTCTGTGCCCGGTAGCCGTGGCTGCCCGAGCCGGCCAGCCCCGTGGCGTACCAGGTGTCCTGGAGCTCGAAGTCCTCCTGGGGTGCGATGACGATCCGCCAGTTGCCCGGTGTGCCGGGCGGACCAGGCTCGGGTTCGCCGTCGCGGGTGACCAGGACACCGCCGACGACCCAGGTGCAGTGGGTGATGCCGCTGCCGAAGTGCCACTGCCCGGTGACCCGGTAGCCGCCGGGCACACGCTCGGCCCGTCCCATGGGCATGATCGCCCCGGCGGTGACGGCGTCGGGGTCTGCCAGCAGCCGGCGGGCGACGTCCTCGCCCAGGAAACCGGCGTAGATCCCGGTGTCCATGCCGATCATGGCGCACCAGGCCGCGGAGGCGTCCCCGGCGGCGAGGGCCTCGATGACCTCCGTCTGCTGCACGGCGTCCAGTTCCGGACCGCCGTAGGCCCGGGGCACTGCCATCCGGAAGACCCCGGTGCCGCGCAGCAGTTCCACCACGTCGGCCGGGAGCTGCCGGTTCTCCTCGATCTCCGCGGCGCGTTCGCGCAGCAGCGGAACCACGGCCCGCGCCCGGTTCAGGATCTGACCGGCGGTCAGGACGCCGTGCGCCGCCGCGGCACGGTCCCGGCGGAGCGCGGCGCGGTCCCGTCGGTGACCGGCTCGGTCCTGGCGGTCTACAGCTAGGTCCCTACGGCCTACGGCGCGGTCCTGGACGTCCCCCGAGAGCCACCGTTGGCGGTGGGGCGCGCTCACGCGTAGCGCCCGGCGGCGATGACCCGATGCGGGTCGAGGAGATCCTTCAGGCGCCGGGCGAGGGCCCGCTCCCCCGTGCCGGGATCGAGCCTGCCGACCCACTCGGTGTGCTCCACGTCGAGGCGGTAGGGAATGAACCCCTCACCGGTGAAGAGGGCGTAGAGCCGGTCCAGGGCCCGGTGGGCGTTCGCGGTGGCCTGCTCGTCCTCGCGGTCGAACCTCATCGTCACGACGCAGTCGACGACATCCGCGTCGAGCGCGTTGAGCGTGGCCCCGCAGCGGACCCCGGTCTCGGCGCGGACCTGGTCGAGCAGTTCGCCGACCCGGGCGATCGCCTGCCCGGTGAAGGGCACGAGCGGGAGGAAGAACAGGAAGCCGCCCTTCGCGTCCAACCGTGCCGCCGGATGGCCCGTCTTGGCCTGGAACAGCGCGTCCGTGGTGTCCGGGTCACCGGCGTAGGCGCGCTCCACCCGTACGGCGATGTCGTGGTTCTCGGCGTCCGGGTCCGCCGCGTCGCTGTCGGACACCTCGGTGAACAGGCCCGAGCGCGTGGCCTCGGCGGTGACGACGCCGGTCAGCGCGTCCACCGCCTGGCGGGTGCCGTCGACGCACAGATGGACCAGGTACTGGCCGGCCGGGCTGCCGTAGGGGCGGGCGGCCGCCTCGTTGTACACCTTCACCACACCGCGGACCAGGCCCTGGGCGACCCAGCGGCGCAGCTCGGCGGTGGCCGCCTCCAGCCGTTCGGGGGCGAAGTTGAGGCGGACGACGCGCAGTTCCTCCGGGCGCGGCAGCAGCCTGACCGTGGCGGCCGTCACCACCGCGAGGTCGGACTGCACGAACAGCTGCACCAGCGAGGGGCCGAGTCCGTGGGGGTAGACCGGGGTGGGACGGCGGCCGGGTTCGGGCCACCAGCCCACCCGCACCAACTCACCGCTGGGCAGCACCACTTCTAGCCCCAGCAGGTCGTGAACCCGCTGATGGCGCAGTCCCACACCGCGGTCCAGGGCGTTGCCCACGACGCTGGTGTGGGCGGAGGAGGCGGTCACGTTCAGCATCCGCTCGGTGCCCTCGAGGAGCCCGGCGAGCCGGGCCTGGGTGACGCCCGGCTCGATCACGGCCCAGCCCCGGGCGACGTCGATGTCCCGGACGCGGTCCAGGCCGGACAGGTCCAGGACGACCGCCCCGTCGCGGGCGGGTTCACGTGAGCCGAGCCCCCAGTTGGCCCCGGTGCTGTAGGTGTGCAGGGGGGCGGCGACCCCGCTGTCGGCGAACAACTCGACGATGCCGCGCACCTCGTCGGCGGTGCGGGGCCGGACGACGGCGAACACCGAACGCGAGCGGTACCGGCCGGTGTTCGGTCCGAGAGTGGTGACCGGGACGTGGGTCGTCTTCTCGTCGGGCAGCGTCACCCGGTCGGCGCCCACCGTCTGCCCGACGCGTGCCAGTACCTTCCGGAGGCCGACATCGGCAGCGGGCCGGTGCGGAGCGCCGGTTGCGGGGAGCATGGTCATGTGACGGACCTCGGCGTTCCTTGGGCCCTGTGCGCAGGGCAGACGGGTGGACGACACCGTCACGATAGAAAACCAGGGTGCCGGTACGTTGCCTGAACGCGCACGGGCCGTGCCGGAATCGCGCACGGACCGGGCAGCGGGGCCGCCGCATGGGACGACCGTGCAGGTCGGGACCGGGTCGCGGAATTCCGCGACCCGGTGGCGCACGACGCTCTTTAAATCACTGGGGGAAATTACTAAACCCACCAAACCCGGCCCTGGCGTGCGCGAGTTGGGGGCCACTCGTTCGGGTGATCGAGGGGTCGGCAGGGCCGGAAGGTGAGGTACGGTCGCCGAACAGACGCAACCGCAAACAAAGGCGGCCCCCGCAGGACTGCAACCCCAGCGAGGGCCTGACCATTCAGGAAGTCGAGACCTTCCCCATGGCTGACCCGCAGTCTAACGCGGCCCTGCCCGCGTTCCTGGCGCCCGCGCCGCCCTCGTTGCCCGCGCCGCCCGTCCTCCCGGAGCTCCCGCCGGGCGCGCCCCGCGCCGGAGTTCTCCACGTACGGCACCGCCACACCGAGCGCTACACGGTCGTCGGCAACCACCTGGCCCAGCACGCCTCCCTCTCCGCCACGGCGATCGGCATCGGCGTGCACATCCAGTCGCTGCCGGACGGCACCTCCGTCACCGTCAAGGCGCTCACCCTGCGCTTCCCGGAGGGAGAAACGACGATCGGCAACGCACTGAACGAACTGGAGACGGCCGGCTACCTCGTCCGCCGCCGCCTACCGCTCGGGAAAGGCCGCATCGCCACACGCACCTTCTTCTTCGACCATCCAGGAGCGGCGGTCGTACGACTCTCCGAGCCGGGCAGTGGCGGGGACGCCGCCGCCCCGATTCCGGTTCCGATTCCGCTTCCTGGTCCGGTCGCGGTTCCTGCCCCTGCGGCTGTAGCTGTGGCCGTAGATGTAGCCGTGTCCGTGGATGCGGTCCTGGACGAGCCTGCGGTGTCTTCCTCCCCGGAGCCCGTGCCCGCACCGGCTCCAGTGACTGTCACGAAGTCGGCAAGGGCCGCACAACCGACCCCGGCGCCCGCTTCCCGGCCGACCAGGCAAGCCGCGCCGCCCGAATCAGGCACGCTGCCCGCCGGACCGGCCGCCGATCTGCTCGCGCGGATGCGTCTCGCCGATTCCCGGCTGCTGCTGTCCGAACGGGACGTACGGCGACTCGTGCCCGCCGTCGAGACCTGGCTGGCCCGTTCAGTGACGCCGGACCAGATCACCCGCACCCTGACCGCGGGCCTTCCGCCCCAGGCCGTTCCCATCCACCACCCCGCCCGCCTCCTCGAATACCGCCTGACCACCCTCCTGCCCCCACCACTGCCGACGGCACCCACCGGAACAACGGCCACGACGCCATCACGATCGAAACCGCTGCCGATCGTCAGTTGCGACGACTGCGAACGCGGCATCCGCACCGATGATCCGGTCCCCTTGTGCGGCGATTGCAGGGAACGCCGGGCACGCAAGACGGAAGCGACTCATCCGGCGGCCTGAGCCGACACCGTCGGCAACGCTGCCGATGAGTCGCCCCCAGGTGCATGAACGCGCCGCAACGCACTGACGAAGCTTGTTGGTTTGCCATCGAAGGCCGACCGAAGCGTTGTGGCCCGATGAGTACACATACTCATGACGCCCACCTGGCTGCGGGGAAGGATCGGGGGGTGACGACGCTAAGGAAGACAAGAGCCCCGCTCGGGATGCTGCCGTTGGCGGCGGTGGTCCTGCTGGCGGCGGGGTGCGGAACGCAGCGGGCAGGGGATCCAGCCGACACGTACCGGCGTTCACATCCAACGCCGACCGGCATATCGACGCCGAGTACGCTGGCGGACTTCCCCTGCCCCGGCGAGAGCCCCAAGCCGACGGCGTCCGCAGCCGCCACTACCCCCAGCTCTACCGTGCCGCCGACCGACCACTACGCCGAAAACCACGGCTTCAGAGTTCCCATCCCGCTCCACGGCCAGAACCGTTGCAAAGGACTCACGGCGGTTGGACGCATCAAGAACGCACTCGAACCCCTCCGCCGGCGCGGCGACTTCGCCCCGGACAACGTCCGCAACGCGCTCACCGGCCTCGGCTACTCCGCCGGGAAGGTGCAGGCGTACCAGGACGGGTCCGGGGTCGGCTTCCTCATCGACATCGGCGTCTCTCCCTGGTGTGTGGAGGGCACGATGAGCAGTGACTCCACCAAGGCGGATGCCTTCGGCGGCTACCCCGACGGCACCGGCTGCGAGCCCCCGAGCGGCGGTCACTGAGAGTCTTCAGCGTTGCCTCCTCGTCCGAGTAGGCGACGGTGGCCGCGGCTGGCTGGCCGTCCATGATCTCGCGCGCCAGGTTCGGGCCGGACAGCACAGAGACCCGTTCCGCGCTTATGCCGGTCACCTCGGTGATGACCTGGCTCGCCCGCAGGCCGGAACCGATCTCGATGCCCTTTATCAGCGACACGATCACGGTGTCGGGCCCGATGTGCGGAGCCCACGCGGCGAGGTTGGTGCGCAGGCTCTGCGCGGGGATCGACAGCACCAGGAAGTCCGCGCCGTCCAGGGCGGCGGCCGGGTCGGTCGTCGCGGTCAGGGCGGCGGGCAGCTCGATGTCCGGGAAGTAGCCCGGATTGCGGTGCCGGGTGTTGATCACATCGGCGATCTCGCCGCGGCGGGCGTGCACGACAACGTCGGTACCGGCGTCGGCCAGGATCTTGGCGACGGCAGTGCCCCAGGACCCGGCCGAGAACACCGCAGCACGGGCCGAACGGAGCTGGGTCACTGCGGTGTCCCTTGCGTCGGGTGGTCGGGCCCGGTCATCGTATCGGCCATACCGGGCGCAGCCAGGGCTTCGCGCCGCGCCGCAGGGTCAGCAGGACCGCGCGGCGGCCCGACAGCTTGGGAAGCACCTGGTGCGCCTCGCGCAGCATGTTCTGCGCCTGGTCCTCGCCCAGCTCGCACCGCAGCTCGTCGGCGTGGGCGATCCACAGCCGGTAGAGCCGCTGCCACAGCACGGGCCAGGGCTGGGATGTTCGCGTCGTAACATGCTGGGACCGGCAGCTTCTGAGCTGTCCGACGCTCACCTGGTGCGGCGTGCCCCCACCAGCAGCGTCGCCGCCGTACGCTGCCCGTCACCCGTAGCGGGCCACACCTCGACGCCGATGTCGGTGAACCCGGCCTGGTCGAGGAGTTTCACCCACACCTGTTCCTCCAGCACCCAGCGGGGCATGGTGGTCGCTTCCCCGTCCGGCGTCTTCGCGCCGACCCTCCCGGCGATCACGTCCGGCTGCGCGGGCGACCCCGACAAGTAGTGCGCCAGCGTGGAGAACACCAGACGCCCGCCGGGCCGCAGCGCCGTGGCGGCGGCCGGCAGCAGTTCCCGCGGATCGGTGAAGTCGACCGCGCCGAACACCGAGTACAGGGCGTCGTAGGTGCCGTCCATCGCGTGAAGGTGGGCGACGACGTCGGAGTGGACGATCGCCAGGCGCGGCGCCAGGTGCCCGAACAGGCCGGTCGCCATCTCGGTCTGGGCGGGCGAGGAGTCCACGGCGATGACCCGGGCTGGCTGGTGACGGATCGTCACGTGGGCGGCGTGCCGGGCCGATCCCGCGCCGAGGTCCCCGACGCATGCCCCGTCCAGCTCGCCCAGGACCTCCGGGCCGGGACCGGAGTCCTGCCCCCAGGTCCAGTAGAACGAGTCCGGAACGTCGCGGTCGTTGGCGGCACGGTTGCGGCCGTAGTGGTGCCAGAGGTCCGGGGTGGTCGTTGTCACCCGCCCCATCCTCGCCCGGCCCGCCCCCTCGCGGGCCGGATCCCGGCACGCGCCCCCTCCGAACCGGCCGACGGCCCAACTCCCCGCCACCGCGCACCGGCCCGCGGGAGGCAGGGGCGCAAGTGGGTTCGTGGGTGTGCGCACATTTTGTATGCGATCCCGTGGTCGGGACCTACGCTGCCGTGGTCCGTGGGGCCTGGCTCAGGGCCCCCGGCGAGGCTATGACGATGGGGGATCGCGTGAGTGGGGACGTTCGCTTCGCCGTCTTGGGAACACTGGAGATCACGGTCGGTGACACCTGGCTGAAGCCCGGCGGACCCGTCCCCCGGCGCATTCTCACCACGCTGCTGCTGGAGCCGGGACGCATGGTCCCCGTCTCCCGGCTCGTGGAGGCGGCCTGGGGCAGCAACCCCCCGCGCACCGCCGAGCACCAGGTGCGCAAGGCGATCGCCGATCTGCGCCAGAGGATTCCCGGCGGCGGCTCCCTGCTCGTCACCGAGGGACCGGGATACCGCCTCGACGTCGCCCCGGAGAACCTGGACCTCTGTCTGTTCTCGCTGCGGCTGCATCAGGCGCGCCAGGCGCAGGAGTGCGGCCGTACGGCGGAGGCGGCGGACCGGCTGCGGGACGCTCTCGCGCTGTGGCGGGGCCCGGTGCTGTGCGGCAGCGGCGGCCAGGTGATCGCCGCCGCCTCCGCCGTGCTGGAGGAGCGCCGACTGGCGGCCGTGGAGCAGCTCGCCGAACTCCGGCTCGCCCTGGGGGAATCCGGGGAGCTCGTCGGGGACCTGCGGCAGCTCGTCGCGGAGCACCCGTTGTGGGAGACCCTGCGGGGGCATCTGATGGTCGCGCTGTATCGGTCGGGGCGGCAGGCCGAGGCCCTTGAGGAGTTCCGCACGGTCCGGGACCTCCTCGTGGAAGAGCTCGGCATCGACCCCGGCCCGCAACTCACCCGCCTGTACGAGGCGATACTGCGCGACAGCCCCGAACTGACCGCGGCACCGGCCGCCGTCCGGGAGCCGGAGGAGCCCGCGCCCCACGGTCGGCCGCCGACCTCATCACCGCAAGCGGCGGTGCGACCCTGCACGCTGCCGCACGACCTCGCCGACTTCGCGGGCCGTGACAGCGAACTGCGCAGGCTGCTGGAGCTGGCCGAGCCGTCCGGGAGCGACGCGGTGCGCATCGTGGCCGTCGACGGGATGGGCGGCAGCGGGAAGACCGCCCTGGCCGTACGTGCCGCGCACCGTCTCGCCGACCGTTACCCCGGCGGCCAGCTCTATGTCGACCTGCGCGGCTTCACCCCCGGCGAACGGCCACGCCTGCCGGGCGCGGTCATCGGCGCGCTGCTGCGCACCCTGGGCGTGCCGGGCGAGCGGATCCCCGACGACACCGACGGCCGGGTGGAGTTGTGGCGGACCGCCCTGGCCCGGCAAAGGCTGCTGCTCGTCCTGGACAACGCCCTGGACGCCGCCCAGGTCCGGCCGCTGATCCCGGCGCCCGCGGGGTGCCTGGTGCTGGTCACGAGCCGCAACCACCTGGCCGGACTGGACGGCGCTGACTGGCTCTCCCTCGGGACGATGTCGCCGTCGGACAGCCTGGAGCTGATCAGGACGGCGCTCGGCCCGGAGCGGGTGGCGGACGAGCCGGAGGCCGTACGGGAGTTGAGCGCGCTGTGCGGACGGCTGCCGCTCGCCCTGCGCGTGGCCACGGCACGGCTGCGCAGCCGGCCGCGCTGGACCGTGCGGTATCTGGTCGACCGGCTGGACGACGAGGCCCGGCGGCTGGACGAGCTGACGTCCGGGGACCACAGCGTCGAGGCGACACTGCGGCTGTCGTACCAGGCGCTGGACGACGAACAGCGCGACGCCTTCCGGCTGTTGGGCCTGCACCCCGGTGCCGAGACCGACGCGCACGCGGCGGCCGCGCTGCTCGGCACCGGGGTGCGTGAGGCCGAGGACGTGCTGGAGCACCTGCTGGACATGCATCTGGTGGAGCAGTACGAGATCGGCCGGTACGTCTTCCACGATCTGGTGCGCAGCTTCACCCGGCGGCTGCTGGGGAGCAGCCCGCAGGAGGAGCGGGCGGCCTTCGGGCGCCTGCTCGACTACTGCCTGTCGGTGACAGAAGTGGCCTGCCGCAACCTGTATCCGGGGCGGGCCCGGATCGGCGGGGGCTCCGGCGCCGCGGCGGTCTTCCAACTGCCGCGGATCACGGACGCGGTGCAGGCGGAGGCACTGTTCGACCGGGAGCATGTGATGCTGCTGGCCGCCGTCGAGCGCGCGGAGCAGGAAGGCTTCCACCGTCATGCCGTCCATCTGGCCCGGGACCTGGTCTTCCATCTCAACTCGCGCAGCTATCTGGAGGAGTACCTGCGGGCCGCCGGCGTCGCCGTCTCCGCCGCCCGCCGGCTCGGGGAGCCGCGCACGCTGTGCCTGAGCCTGACGAACCTGTCGGCCGTGCTGTGGAAGCTGGGCCGGTTCCGTGAGGGGCTCGCGGTCACCACCGAGGCCCTCGACGTCACGCGCCGCCAAGGTGACCGCGGCGGCGAGTCCATGTGCCTCGACCAACTGGGGCTGCTGCACAGCTGCCTCGGCCGTCTCGACGAGGCCCGGCGCTCCCTGGAGCAGGCCGTTGCGCTGCACGACGACCTGCCCGACAGCCGCCAGCGGTCCTACGCCTGGTGCAACCTGAGCACGGTGTACGCCTGGTTCGGACGCCACGAGGAAGCAGCGGCTGCGGCCGAGCGCGCCGTGCTGCTCTGCCAGGGCTCCGAGGCCCGGGGCGAGAAGATCATCGCCCTGACCGATCTGGCGGCGGCCCGGCTGGGGATGGAGCAGCCCGCGGCGGCCCTCGTCGCCCTGGAGCGTGCCCTGGAACTGGGCGACGAGTCCCTCATGCCGGAGAACCTCGCACTGGCCCTCGCGCTCGCCTCCGAGGCCAGTGAGCGGGTCGGGGCACCCGAGCAGGCGACGGAGTACGCGGCCGAGTCCCTGCGCATGATCCAGGCCAAGGGAACGGCGACGCGCAGCGCCACGGTGGAGAACATCCTCGGCGCCTTCCACAGTCGGCGCGGTGACTACCCGATGGCGCTGGCGCTGCACACCGGCGCGCACGGCCATGCGGTCGCCGTCGAGTACCGGATGGAGATCGCCCGCGCCCTGGACGGAATGGCGGAGGCCCTCGAAGGCATGGGCGACTTCCGGCAGTCCGGGGTTCACCGGCAGCAGGCGTACGACCTCTTCAGGGGAATGGGGGTTCCCCTGAATCCGTCGCTGACGGTGTGAGTCGCCGCGATGCCGGTCTGAGTCGCCGCGATCCGGTCGGGCCCGGTCACGAGAACGGTCATGCGAGCGGTCATGAGGTGTGGGTCGCGGGGCCCGTCCCGTTGGCCAGGGGGCGGGCCGCGGGCGCCGGGTGCACCGGCGCGGCGGCCCCGAACCCCACGGTGACCGCGAGTGCGACGGTTCCTACGACCACAGCGAGCTTGCTGGACATCTTCATTCCACCTCTGTGCTGGGGCTGTCGTCCCTGCTTGCTTCAGACGCTTGCTTCAGACGCTTGCTTCAGACGGCACAGATGCTCCTCGCGCCCGTTCCCGATCGGATCCCGGACCGGTACCGGCCGGGCCCGCCGGGGTCAGCCTCAGCGGAAGGGTACGCAGCCCGTTGACCACGATGGAGTCCAGGTACTCGGGTTCGCCGTCCAAAGCCACGTCGCCGGCCTGGGCGAAGAACTCCCTTAGTACGGCCCGGATCTCCAGCCTCGCCAGCCGCGTGCCCACGCAGTAGTGCGGGCCGGCGCCGAGAGCGAGGTGCCGGTTGGGGGCGCGGCGGATGTCGAAGACGTCGGGGTCGGTGAAGTGGGCCGGGTCGCGGTTGGCGGCCGCCAGCCAGCACACCACCAGCTCGCCCCGCCTGATCAGCCGCCCGCCGAGGCCCACGTCCCTGGTCGCCCGGCGCATGATGTGCGTGGCGCTCGAGGTCCACCGGAGGATCTCGTCGATCGCGGAGTCCACCAGCTCGTCGAAGTCCTCCCGCAGCCGCGCCAGCAGCTCCGGCCGCCGCAGCAGGGCGAGCATCCCGCCGGACATGGCGAGCCGTACGTTCTCCGTCCCGCCGACCATCAGGTTGTCGCAGTTGAGGACCACCTCGTCGAGCGGCAGGAGCGCGCCCTCGTATGTCAGGGTGGCCAGCACACTCACCAGGTCGTCGCCCGGTGCCGTGCGCCGCCGCTCCACCAGGTCGCCGAAGTAGTCGAGGATCTCCAGGTGCGCGATGCTGCGCTCCTCGGCCGTGCCCGCGCAGAACGCGTCCGTCGACCACTGCACGAGGGACGGCCGGTCCTCGTCGGGAATGCCCAGGAACGAGCAGACGACCTCGACGGGCAGCTTCGCGGCGACATCACCGACGAAGTCGATCCGCGAGGCGGCGACGGCCGAGCGGACGGCCGAGTAGGCTGCCGAGTCCAGGAAGTCCGACAGCCGCCGCAGGTTCCTGGGTGCGAACCAGCCCGCGACGGCGCCGCGCAGTGTCTGGTGCCGCGGCGCATCGGACAACGCCAGGGTGCGGTTGCTGCCGGGGTCCTCTCCGTGGGCCAGCGGGCGCAGCAGGATGCCGGAGGAGGAGCTGAACGTCTCGGCGTCCCGCAGGACTTCTTTCACCTCGTCGTAGCGGGTGAGCGACCAGAAGGCGGGGAAGACGCCGGGTTCGTGCCGCACCACGGGTTCGTTCTCCCGCATCCAGCGCCACAGTGCGAACGGGTTGCCGTGCCGGTAGGTCTCGCCGTCGACGAGCCGCCCGATGTCGCCGATGGTGTACGTGCCATACGTGCCATACGTGTCGTACGTGTCATACCTGTCGTCAATGGTGTACGTGTCATCGATGGTGTAGGTGTCGTCGATCACGATGCCTTCTTCCAGGAACTCCGGCCGTCGGCCGGGGCCGAATGCGTGCACCGGGCGAGCTCGGCGGCGATCAGCCCGGTGGGCGGATCCTCACGCAGGTAGAAATGCCCTCCCGGCGTGAGCACCGGGACGAACGGGCCGTCCGTGTGCTGCTTCCACTGCCGGAACCGGGAGCGGATCTCCGGGATGTCGTCCTCCCCGGCCACGGCCACCAGCCGTGCGTCGATCCGCTTGCCGACGTGCTCCCGGTACCGGGCGACGAGACGGAGATCGTCCTTGATGTAGTCGAGGATCAGTTCCAGCAGTTCCTCGTCCTGGCGGACCTGCGGGCTCAGGGGTTCGTAGCGTTCGAGATAGCGCAGGACGTCCGCGGAGTCCTCGTACGGGACCGGTGGCCGCAGCGCCGGTGCCGCGGCGGACGAGACGACCAGCGTGGGGACGTCGGCGCCGGTGCCGCGCAGACAGTCGGCGACCTCGAAGGCGACGTACGCGCCCATGCTGTGTCCGAACAGGATGGAGTACCGCTCGCGGCCGGCAAGGATCTCCTCGGCCACGGACTCGGCGAGTTCGCGCAGCCCGGCCGGCGGCTCGTCCAGGATGCGGTCCTCCCGCCCCGGGTACTGCACGGCATGCACCCGGGCTGTGGGCAGCAGTGACTGCCAGGGCCGGAAGAACGACGCGCAGCCGCCGGCGTGCGGGAAGCACAGCAGGGCCGGGCGTGCGTCGGCGGTGCCTCCGCCGCGCGCGCCGCCCGGCTTTCTGATGGCGGTGGCCGGTGCCACCGAAGGCCCCCTCACGACTGCGCCAGCAGATGGACCTGCTGGGGGATCGTGCCGCAGCGGTAGACCTGCTTGACCCCGAGGGGCCGCCCGGCGATCTTCCCGAGGGCGCGGGAAAGCCTGAGCACCGTCAGGGAGTTGCCGCCGAGGTCGAAGAAGGTGCCGGTCTCGTCCTGACTGACCGGGACGCCCAGGACCTGTTCCCAGACCTGCGCGACCCGGGGTGCGAGATCGTCGGCCGGGGCGGGATCGTCAGCCGGGGCGGGTGCGGAGCGAGCGGTTCCCGTGGCCGTCTCCTCGGTGCGTACCGACGCCAGCAGCGCCGTCCGGTCGATCTTGTCGTGCGCGGAGCGGGGCAGGACCTCAGTGAACAGGATCCGGTCGGGGACCACGGCACCGCCGAGTGTCTCGGTCAGGAACCGGCGCACCGAAGCGGCGTCGGTCTCCGCGCCCGGCTCCCTGACGGCGAAGGCGTAGCAGGTCGAGGTCTCGCTGTCGTAGGCGACGGCGGCGGACTGCACGCCGGGATGGGCGGCCAGCGCCTCCTCGATGGTCTCCAGGTGCACCCGCACTCCGCGGATCTTGACCTCGTTGTCCAGCCGTCCCACGAACTCGAGTTCGCCCCGCTCGGACCAGCGGCCGAGGTCACCGGTGAGATAGACCCGCACGGTCCGTCCCGGCCGCCCGGTCGAGGCCTCCACGTCGACGAACCTGGCGCTCGTCTCCCGCTCGTCGCCGACGTACCCCCGGGCCACACCGCCGCCGGAGACGGCGATCTGGCCGACTGTGCCGCGCGGGACCTCACGCAGGTACTCGTCGAGGAGGTGGATGCCGGTCCCCGGGACCGGCAGGCCGATGCAGGGCTCGGCGGGCTTGTCGTAGACGCGGTAGGTGGACCAGACGGTGCACTCGGTCGGCCCGTACTCGTTGCCGAGGCTGACCGCGGGCAGCCGCGCGAAGTGCTGGTCCATGACGCTCCGGGAGAGCGATTCGCCGGCGCATATCACCAGCCGCAGCGAGGCCAGGTTCCGGGCCACGCTCTCGTCCTGCGCGACGGTGTGCAGGAGTTCGGCGTAGAAGCTCGGCACGGTCAGGGTGTGCGTCACCCCGTGCCGGGCGACGATCTCGGCGAGCGCCTCCGGGGAGCGCCGCTCCTCCTCCCCCGCCACGACCAGCGTCCCCCCGGCCGCGAGCGTGCCCCAGACGCCGGCCACCGACGAGTCGAAGTGGAACGGCGACAGGAGCAGGAAGACGGGGCTGCCGAACCCCTCGTACACGGCGAGCCGCGCGGCGTTGGAGACGGCCAGATTCTCCTGGGAGACGGACACGCCCTTGGGCCTGCCGCTGGTGCCCGAGGTGTAGAGCACGTACGCCTCGTCCTCCGGCACGGTCCCGACGCCTGGCACCCCATCTACCGCCGGTCCTGGCGCCAAGTCAGCCCGGGCGTACGTCGGCTGACCTCCCGTCAGCGGATCGAGCACCACCGAGACCCCCGCAGAGGACCTGATGTGGCGGGCGACGCCCTCCGGCGCCGCCGGGTCGAGGAACACGAAGGACCGGCCGGACTGCCACACGCCCAGGGCCAGGGCGACCGTGGAGACCGTCCGGTGGGAGAGGATCCCGATCCGGCGGGAACCGGAGCAGGAGCCGTCGGTGCTCACACGGCGGGCCAGCAGCGAAGCAGCCGCGGCCAGTTCACCGTAGGAGAGCGTGTCGTCGCCGCAGATCACGGCGGGGCGGTCCGGGTGCTGTCCCGCCCGCTCCATGACCGCGTCGCAGACGCGCTGCACGGAGCCGGGCGGATGGAGCTCGTGGGACGTCGTTGTGCGGAGTCGAAGTCTCGTCATGCACGAAATCCTCCGCAGACCCTTCCGGAAAACCTCCCTGCACGCTCCCGGCACGGTCCGGGAACGGATCGGGAATGCCCCGGTACCGGCCCCGCCTACGGTGCGGCTGTCGATGCCAGCAGAAGTCGATGACCAGCAGAAAGGCACACCGTGTACACCTCATTCGCCGAGAAACTCTCGGAACCGGATCTCATAGACCTGGGCAACGGGATATACGTGGTCCGCTTCGAAGTCATGAAGGTCACCTCGGTGCGGGCCGCGGTCAAGGACCTCCTCGACCGCGGAGTCATCCGCCGGGGGCAGACCCTGGTCGACAGCTCCAGCGGTATCTACGGTCACGCACTCGCGCTGGTCTGCCGCGAACTGGGCCTGAAATGCCACATCTTCGCCTCCATAGCCGTCGACGCGGCCATCCGGACCCAGCTGAAGTACCTCGGGGCGACCTACACCCAGGTCCCGCCCTCCGGCGACGACGGCCTCCAGCACGACCAGGAGACCCGCGTCCGGCTCGTCCACGCGTATCTGAAGGACAACCCGGACGCGTACTGGATGCAGCAGTACCACGACGACGTGCACTACATCGGCTACGAGAGCGTCGCGAACACCGTGGTCAAGGAACTCGGCAGCGACGACCTCACCCTCGTCGGCGGAGTCGGCACGGGCGCGTCCACCAGTGCGATGGCCCGCTATCTGCGGCAGGCCGGCTGCGACGCCCGGGTGGTCGGCATCCAGCCCTTCGGCAGCCGCTCCTTCGGCTCGGAGGCCATCCCACTCGACGGGTTCATCATCGCCGGCATCGGCAGCGGCATCCGGTTCGCCAACATCGACTACCGCGCCTACGACGACATCCACTGGATCGACTTCGGCGTCTCCGCGGCCGGTTGCCGTCGGCTGCTGTCGACCACGGGTGTGTTCGCCGGGCTCTCCGCGGGCGCGGGCTGGCAGGTCGCCAACCACATCCGGGCGGGCGAACCCGACGGTGGCCCCATAGTCTTCCTCGCCGCCGACCCCGGACACCGCTATGTCGACAAGGTCTTCCCGCCCGACGGACCCGTCGAGGACGACCCCGACCACCGCCCCCACCTCATCACGGACCTCGCCGACATGACCGGCCCCTGGTGCGCCATGAACTGGGCGCGTCGGTCCTACGACGTCCAGGACGACCTGCCGGTCCTCCCTCTGGCGTCCTGACCGCCCCCGGAGCAAGAACGCCCGACGCCCGCCCGTCCGGCACCCACCACCGGAAACGCCCGAACGCCCGGTATCCCACTGTGAGGCCAACCCCCATGACCAACGTCGCCGTCATCAACTACAGCCCGCAGAGCGACTACGCCGCCATGCTGCCGGAACTGGCCGACACCCTCCACGTGTTCAGCCACCACGAACTCGCCGGCACCGCAGACTTCGCCCACTACGCATACGTACCGGACTGCGAATTCGTCCCCTACGCGGAACTGAGGATCAGGCAGCTCGCCGAGAGCCGGACGTTCACCCACCTCATCACGGACAACGAGTACGACCTGGAGCGGGCCGCCCGGATCCGTGAGGATCTCAAGATCCCCGGCCAGTCCGCGGCGAGCGCGCTGTCCTTCCGGGACAAGGCCGTGATGAAGCAGGTCGCCGGGCGCACCGTGCGCACGGCCGGGTTCGCCCGGCTGGAGACGATCGTCGATCTGACCGACTTCATCGCGGCCCACGCCTACCCGGTCGTGGTCAAGCCGGTGAAGCAGGGCGGCTCCCGCGACATCTCGGTGCTGCGCGGCGAGGAGGACTTGCTGGAGTTCAGCCGCCGGCACTGGCGCGAGGACCTCATGGTCGAGGAGTTCGTCGAGGGGCCGATGTACCACGTGGACGCGGTGCTGGCCCCCGGATACCGGTTCGTGGCCTCCTCGCGCTATGTCCGCAGCTGCCTCGGCGTGTTCTCCGGCCGGAACAACGGCTCGATCCAGCTCCACCCCGAGGACCAATTCGCACGGCGTCTGGAGGACTTCCTCGACCGCGTCCTGGATGCGTTCGACACCCCCGAGGTCAGCGCCTACCACCTGGAGGTGTTCCACACCCCGGACGACGAACTCGTACTCTGCGAGATCGCCTCCCGCGTGGGCGGCGACCGCATCCCCGCCCTCACCCGCCTCACCTACGGCGTGGACCTGCACGCGAGCTGGCTGCGCCAGTCCTGCGGGCTGCCCGTCGAGGCGCCGCCGGCCACCGCGCCCGTCCAGGTGCACGGCTCCCTCTCGATCCTTCCGCAGGGCCGCCCGGTGCGCGCCCCGCAACGCCCTCCCTTCGAGTGGGTGCGGCACTACGAGGTCAACGACAAGCTCGCCCCCGGCGCGACGACACAGAACAGCACCTCGTTCCTGTGCTTCGTCATCGTCGGCGGCAGCGGCCTCGAAGAGGTCGAGCAGCGGCTGCTCGAGGCGGAGCGCTGGCTCATGGCCCACCTGGAAGAAGACCCCACGTCATGAAGACCTGGCGCCGGACGTCGTCGGACGGGCACGCACTGCTGCTGGCCGTGCTGCTCACCGGTCTGACCACGTTCATGTTCCTGCCGCTGCTGGCCATCCACTTCACCGCCGAGGGACTGCCCACCGGGCGGGTGGGCTTCCTCGTGGGCCTGCTCGCCTTCTGCAGCCAGGGCTTCTCCCTGGTGTGCGGGCTGATAGTGGACCGGCTGGGCGCGCGTACGGTGCTCACCTGCGGCTTCGGCCTGCGGATCACCGGCTATCTGCTGCTCGCGCTGGGGGACGGCGGCCGGCTGGTTCCGCTCGTCGCCGGCATCGTGGCCATCGGCATCGGCGGCTCCCTGCTGGGCCTGACCATCAAGACGTTGCTGGTGCGTGAGAACAGCGTGGAGCCGCGCGCGATGCTCGCGCTGCGCTCGACCTTCGTGAACGTCGGCGTGGTCGCCGGACCGGCACTCGGCGCGGCCGTCTACCCCTTCGGTTTCACCTACGTCCTCACCGCCTGCGTGCTCTCCCACCTGATCCTCGGCATACGGCTGACCGTCCGCCCCCTGACGGGGGCCCGGCCCGAGCCGCAGTCCTCCGCGGCGGACGCGGCGCCCACGGCGAATGCCGCGGCCACGGAGGCCACGGCAGATGGCCCGCCCGCCGCCGCCGCCGACGCACCGCAGTGGGCCCGCTGGCGATGGATACCCCTGTGTCTGCTCGGCGTCGCCTTCTGGGCGGTCTACAGCCAGCTCAACGTGCTGATGCCCATCACCGCCAAGGACCTCACCGGAAGCACCGGGGCCAGCTCGGTGGTCTTCACCCTCAACGGTGTGCTGTGCGTCCTGCTCCAGTACGCACTGCTGCACCACGTGTTCGGCAAGGCCACCACCCGCACGCTGCTCGCCGTCGGCTTCATCGCCTTCGCCTGCGCCTACGCGGTGTTCATCCCGCTGGCCGGCTGGTCGGCACTGCTGGCCTTCGTCCTGCCGGTCACCGTCGCCGAGATGCTGATCGCCCCCAGCCTCGACGAACAGGCCGTCCAGGTCACCTCCGTCCGCCGCACCGGACTGGCCCTGGGCACGATGAGCGCCGCCGGAGCCGTCGGCAGCCTCCTCGGCTCCAGTCTGGGCGGCTACCTGCTGCAGACGCTGCACGGCGGCACGGGTCTGTGGCTGGTGCTCGTCGTCTTCTCCCTCGTCGCCGCAGCCACCTGTCTCCTCCTACCGAAGGTGCACACGCAGCATGTCTGACACCCGGCCCACCGCCGTCCTGCTCAACCCCCGAGACCGGGTCGTCACCGCGGCCCGTGAACTGGGCCTGTCCGTGGTCGTCGTCGCCGACCCCGAGCTGCCGCAGCCCGGCGACACCCCGGGACCGGTCCTGCGCATCCCGTGGACGAGCAACCTCGACGAGCTCGTCGAGCGGCTGCGCGTCCTTTGCCTGCCCGCCCCCGTGAGCTGCTTCGGCTTCGGTGAACTGGGCTCCGCGGCCTCCGCGGTGGTCAACGAACGCCTGGGCTGGCCGGGCAATCCGCCCGCGGCGCTGGACGCCTTCAAGGACAAGGCCCTGCTGCGGGCCAAGGTCGGCGACCGGGCCGGCGTCCCTGTCGCCCACATCACCTGTGCGACAGAGGAGGAGCTGCGCCCCGCCATCGAGCGGATCGGCTACCCCTGTGTGGTCAAACCGGTGGACGGCACCGGCAGTTCGGGCGTGCAGTTCCTCGCCGACCCGGACGAGACCGAGCGCTGGCTCGCCGCCCTGAACTTCGGCACCCCGCACATCGTCGAGGAGTTCCTGTCCGGCGCGGAGTACAGCGTGGAGGCGGTCAGCACCCCGGGCACCCCCGGCACCCCCGGCACCCCGGGCGCCCCCGGCACCCCGGGCGCCCCCGGCACCCCCGGCGGACACCGCATCCTGGCGATCACCGAGAAGGCCACCACCGGCGCGCCCCACTTCGTCGAGACCGGACACACGCTCCCGGTACAGCTCGACGCCGCGGACGAGGCCGCCGTCCACGACCTGGTCACCGGGACTCTGGACGCGGTCGGCTACCGCTACGGCCCGTCGCACACCGAGGTGATGCTCACCAAGGACGGCCCCCGCCTCATCGAGTCGCACGGCCGCCCCGGCGGCGACCGGATCAGCGACCTGCTGTTCCTCGCCCTCGGCGAGGACGTGTTCGCGCAGGCGATGGCCGCGGTCCTCGGCCTGCCGGAGCCTGCGCCCACCGCCCGGCGCCGGATGGCCGGCATCCGCTTCGTCACTTTCGACCGCGAGGTCCCGGTACCGGGCATCAGCACCGGACTCGTCACCTCGCTGCCGGGCGTAGCCGAGGCGGCCATCACCGTCGAACCCAACCGCAGGCCGCCGGAGGTCCGCAAGTCGGGCGACCGGCACGGCTTCGTCGTCGCCACCGGCGACACCCGCGACGAGCTCGACACCAACCTCGCCCGGGCAGTGCGCACCCTCACCGCGCAGTGACGACCACCTCCGCCCCCCGCGGTGACGACCGCCTCCGCCCCCCTCCCCCGCCCTTTCCAAGCGATAGGTGTCCCGACGTGCCGTACAAGATCCTTATCCTCGTCTCCGAGGCGTCCAAGTTCGAACTCGACAACCACTCGATCATCCCGAGTGCTCTCCACCGCGAGGGCCACGAGGTGCACATAGGTGACATCGACACCCTCGGTGTGCACGACTCGGTCGTCGTGTGCGACCGCATGGAGGTCACCGACGAGTTCACCTCCGGCGGCGACTTCCCGGCCCTGAGCGAATCCGGCGTCAGCGCCGAGGACTTCGACCTGGTGTGGGTCCTCGCGGGCACCCACCCGGAGGCGGGCAACGACTCCTTCCAACTGCTGTGGCTGCTCAACCAGCGGGTGCCGTTCGTCAACGACGCCGCTGCGCTGTTTTTCCTCAACACCAAGACCAACCTGGTCGCCATCGTGCCCGGCGAGCACCTGCCCACGTCGTACGTGACCAACGACTTCGACTTCCTCAACAACCTGGTCGAGTCCGACCCCGACCGCTCCTGGGTCGTCAAGCCCACGAACGACGGCTGCGGCGCCGACGTCTTCGTCGTCGGCAGGTACGACCGCAACCGCTCGGCCCTGCTGGGTTCGGCCACCGGCAACGCGGCATCACGCTACGGGCGTTACGGCCGCGACATCATCGGCATGGCCAAGCGGCACACCGCCGTCCAGGAGTACATCCCCAACGTCCGCGAGAACGAGAAGCGCGTGATCATCGCCGGCGGCGAACCGGTCTCCGGTTTCCTCCGCTTCCACCCCGAGCACGACAACCGCTCCAACGCCACCCTCGGCGCCCGGTTCGAGAAGCTGGAACTGACCGCGGAGGAGGACCAGTTCGTCCGCGCCCTGGGCAAGCGGCTGATGGACCTCGGCGTCTTCTACTCCGGCATCGACATGGCCTACCCGTATGTGATCGAGGTCAACATGGTCAATCCCGGCGGCCTGAGCTACCACCAGCTCGCCACCGGCGAGGACCGGTCCTCCGAGGCCGTCAACACCGTACTGGCGGCCCTGCGCACCGCGGGAAAGCTGTCGTGAAGGCCTGGTCCTGGCTCGACGACCGGGCCGCGACCGCCTGGAAGGACTTCGCAGCCGATCCGGAGGCCGACTGCGACCGGGAGCGGTTCGACAAGGCCCTGCAGCGGCCCGGCTGGAGGTCGGCCTACCCGCCCCACTTGTTCACGGCCGACGCCGCCCGAGAGACGGCCACGGCCGGGCTGCGCCTCGCCGAGCTGATCTCCGGCTTCCCGCGCCGGGTCTTCGGCGAGGACCTTACGGCGTGGACCGGCTACCTGGATGTGCCCGCCGAGGACGCCGCCCTCATGACGGAGGCGCTGCTCCGGCCCCGGCTGCGACGGGCGGCGACCGCCTTCATGCGCCCGGACCTGGTCCTGACCGACGAGGGCCTGAAGCTGGTCGAGCTGAACGTCGCCGCCTCCTTGGGCGGGCTGAGCACCCTCGCCCCGTACACCGCGGCCGCCCGCGATTCGGCCTACGCCGTCTTCCTCGCGGAGCGCGGACTGCGAATCGACGCCCCGGACACGGCGAGGATCTGGCTGAACGTCTTCAGGGGCCTCACACGGGCCCGCAGCGAAGGCCCGCTGCGCGTGTTCGAGGCCACCGCCGACCCGGCGGACCTCGACGGCGGCCGCCGCTTCTTCGTCGACATGCTCCGCACCGCCGGCCACCACGTGAGCTGCGGCCTCGTCACCGACCTGGAACTCACCGACGCCGGGGTCACCTACGACGGCGAACCTGTCGACGCCGTCTTCACCGCGTACACCTGGCACGAGACCAAGCGGTTCGTCCCGCCCGCCGTCACCCGCAGGCTCATGGAACTCGACTCGGCCGGCCTGGTGGACTTCATCGGCTCCCCCGCCGCCGCGCTGTACGACAACAAGGGCAATCTGGCGCTGCTGCACGACCCGGAACACCGCGGCCTGCTGACCGACGAGGAACGCGCCCTGGTCACCCGCCACATACCCGAGACCTTCCGGCTGCGCCCCGGCACCCTCGACCGCGCGCTCGACCACCGCGAACTGCTGGTCTGCAAGCCGGCCTCCGCCTACGGCGGCAAGAACCTCGAGTACGGCGCCGCCAGCAGCGATCGCGCATGGCGCACCCTCCTGCAGAACCGGCTGGCAGACCGCGACGAACGCTACGTCCTCCAGATACGCCAGCGGCCCGCCACCGTCCGGATCCCCGGGGCACGCCCGGCCGCCGAACGCGAAGTGGTCCTGGCCCCTCTCGTCTTCGGCGGCACCCACGCCGGAGTGTTCCTGCGCCAGGCCCCGCCACGCCCGCAGTCCACGATCAACGCCTCCAACGGCGCAGAGGTGGCAGCACTACTGACCGTCCGACACCAGCGGAACAGCTGACGCGAAGGAAGAGGAACCGAAGCATGCTGCGCATAGCCGTCCCCAACAAGGGCTCGCTGTCCGGACCGACGATGGAGATGCTCCGTGAGGCGGGCTACCGCCAGCGCGACGACAGCAAGCAGCTCGCCCTGGTCGACGCCGTCAACGAGGTGGAGTTCTTCTATCTGCGCCCCCGCGACATCGCCGTGTACGTCTCCGCAGGCCGCCTCGACCTGGGCATCACCGGCCGGGACCTGCTCGTCGACTCGGCCGCCGCCGCCGAGGAGACCCTGCCGCTCGGCTTCGCCTGCTCCACCTTCCGCTTCGCCGCCAGGCCCGGCACGGCCACCTGCGTCGAGGACTTCGACGGCATGACGATCGCCACCTCCTACGAGGGCATCGTCGCCAAGCACCTGGCCCAGGCCGGGGTGTCCGCCTCCGTGGTGCACCTCGACGGCGCCGTAGAGAACGCCGTCCAGCTGGGCGTCGCCCAGATCGTGGCCGACGTGGTGGAGACGGGCACCAGCCTGCGCAACGTGGGCCTGGAGGTCCTCGGCGAACCCATCATGACCTCGGAGGCCATCGTCGTCCGCCGCGCCGGCACGGACGTCTCCGAGGTCCACGCCCCGGCGGCGCAGCGCTTCCTGCACCGTCTCAAGGGCGTTCTGGTCGCCCGCTCCTACGTGATGATGGACTACCACTGCCCGACCGGCCGCCTCGACAGGGCGATCGCCCTCACACCCGGTCTCGAGTCCCCCACGATCTCCGCGCTCCGCGCCAAGGACCATGTCGCGGTCCGCGCCATGGTCCCCACCGACGACGCCCAGCGGGTCATGGACGCCCTGTACGCCCTGGGCGCCCGCGCCATCCTGACCACCTCCATCCACGCGTGCCGCCTGTAGGCAGGGAGGCAGGCGTGAATGGAGGTAGGAGGTAGGAAACAGCCTGTATGAAACCACGCGGATGGTTTGGTAACGGTTGCTGTGCACGCGGCTCCGCACGCCGCCGGTCAGGACTCGGCCGTCACCAGTGCTTCAGCCCGCGTCATTTCCTCGATGACCCGTGCTCCCCGGTCGGGCGCCGTGTCGAGCCTGATCAGCGCTGCGGGCGTGGCGATGGCGGGAAGCATGTGGTTGAACAGGACGGAGACCCGCTGACTCAGGTCTGACCAGTCGGTGGCGGCTTCGGAGAACATCTGCGTGCCGACCCACGCTGCGAGGAAGCACTCGGCCGTCTCCACCGGGACGACATGCGGCAGGACCTCACCGCGGTCCTTGGCGTCGGCCAGCAGTGCGACGGACAGCTCGGTCCAGGCCGGCCAGGCGCTGCCGAATCTCCGGCGGCCCTGGAGATCCGCCGACAGGCGGATGCCGGCCAGGAGAATCACGTCCCTGGGGACCTGATGAGCCAGCATCATGCCCATGTCCACCCATTCCTGGAGCTTCAGCTCGCGCGGCATGCACCGGTTGTCCGAGATCTGAGCCTCGATCACACCGCGTGCCAGGGCTTCTTTGGAATCGAAGTGGAAGTAGAGGGCGCCTTTGGTCACGCCGGCCCGGTCCAGGATCTCGGCGATGGTGGCCGCGGCATAGCCGCGCTCGGCGAAGACCTGGGCTGCGGCATGGATAACAGCACGACGGGTCTGAATCGCACGCTCTTGTCGTGCCATGGGACCCCTCCACGGACAAATCAAACCGAACGCTACGTACCTTACCCCCGTTCCCACGCGGTACTTCGCGCGCCACTTGGCGGAACGCACGCTGGGACGGCGCATACGATGCGGCACCGCACTCGAGGAGAGTGCGGTGCCGCATCGGGTCTGCCGGGTGCTGCCCTGCCAGGTGGTCTCTGCCAGGTGGTCTCTGCCAGGTGGTGCCTCAGAACGCCGTCAGGGTGAGGGTGAAGCCGGTCGGGCCGGTGTCCTGGATGTAGGAGGCGAAGTCGGCCACGTCGTCGAAGGCGAAGCCGTACGCCTTGCCGTCCTTGGTGGCCGCGTGGATGGCCTTCGAGTAGTGGTTCGTCAGGGCGGTCCGGTAGAAGGTCGCGGGGTCGGTGGTGGGCTGGGCGGGGTTGCTGAGCAGCGTTGAGCGGTTGAAGCCCGCGCCCAGGACCGCGGCCACGGGGCCGGTGGTGCCGTCGTTCGGAGCGGCGAGGTTGCCGTCGCAGAAGAGGACGTCGCGGGTGGACGGCTTGGCGAAGGACACCGATGCCGGGCCGCCGAAGGTGAAGCGCTCCCCGCGGACACGCCCGGTGAAGGTACCGGCGTTCGTGGTGACCTTGAGGTCCTTGCCGGTATAGGTGCTCCACACCTCGTCGATGTACGGGGCGAAGTAGTCCTTGGAGAAGATGCCCGCGTCCAGACCGTGGCCGGGGGCGATGATGCGGGTGTCGTCGACGACGAGCTGGGCGAACTCCTGGACCTGCTTGACCGCGGCGAAGGCGGCGGCGCGGCCGCCGTCGCGCAGGGTACCCGCTGTCTGGTCCTTGGCCCCGGTGAGCCGGATGCTCATCGGGATGCTGAACATGTCCACCATCGTGGTGTTGCAGAACATGCCGGCGGCGTTGTGCGTGAACTCCGCGCAGTCGTGCAGGATCCCGTAGTTGGGGTCCGACTTGACCCAACCGGCCGGGTACTGGAGAGCGGCGTTGCCGTTCCCGTCCGTCACGGCCTTGAACTTCAGCTTCTGGCCGAGCGAGATGTAGATGCGGCCCGACATGTAGGGCAGCGACACCTTGGTCTCGCCGCTGCCCGCCAGGGGGATGGCGTAGTCGGTATAGCCGTCGGCGCCGTTGTCCGACAGGGCGATGGGGGCGACCGTGCCGTCCGGGGTCAGCCGTACCTGCTTTCCGTCGACGTTGCCGACGACATACAGGTGCACGGAGGTGTTGCTGAACGAACCGCTGTTGTTGACGACGGTCACCGGAAGCGAGCCGCTCGCCGCGTTCGTCGAGCTCTGGCCCGCAAGGGCGTGCGGGGCGATCGTCGCGATCGCAGGGACGGCGACGGCCGCGCCGCCGAGGGCGAACAGCATCTTGCGGCGGGTGAGGTTGCGCTGGTGGCGGGGTGCCATGAGGGGTGCTCCTTGGGGGCCCCGGCGGCCCCGGCCTTGGGGTGCCTGGGCAACTCGGGGGCGGGAGGGATTACGTGGAGGGTGGGATTACGTGGGGGGTTGGGGGGCGCCGCGGCTTGGGGGTGCTTAGCTGATGGTCCACTTCTGGTTGGCGGCGCCGGTGCACGTCCAGGTCTGCAGGCGGGTGCCGTCGGCCGAGGAGTTGCCCTTGGCATCGAGGCACTTGTTCGCGCCGGTGTTGGTCAGATCGTGGGCGGCGGTGTAGGTCCACTTCTGGGCCGACGTGCCGTTGCAGGTGTAGAGCTGCACGACCGCGCCGTCGTCGTGCGAAGCGGCCTTGACATCCAGGCACTTGCCGAGAGCCCGCACGGTGCCGTCGCTGCCCAGTGTCCACTTCTGGGCGTCGTTGCCGGTGCAGTTGTGCAGCTGGATCGGTGTGCCGTCGGCGGAGCTGCCGCCCGCGATGTCCACGCACATGTCGCCGATCCCCTTGATGGCGCCCGTACGGCTGGTCCCGCCGGAGCCGCTGTCAGAGCCGCTGTCCGAGGTGGTGACGTGGACGTAGTCGACGGTCATCGTCTGCGGGAAGGAGGTGCCGGAGTCGGGGCTGCCGGGCCAGTCACCGCCGACCGCGAAGTTCAGGATGATGAAGAACGGGTGGTCGTAGACCCACTTGTTGCCGTTGACGTCGGACGGGGTGCGGGTCTCGTAGACCTGGCCGTCCACGGACCAGGTGATCTTGGAGGGACTCCAGTCGACGGCGAAGACATGGAAGTCGTCGGCGAAGGACTTGCCGTTCGGCAGCGTGTACGCGGCGCCGACACCGCCCGAGCCGGAGTAGCCGGGGCCATGGATGGTGCCGTGGATGGTGCCGGCCTCCTTGCCGATGTTCTCCATGATGTCGATCTCGCCGCTGTTGGGCCAGCCGGCGCTGCCGAGGTCATCGCCCAGCATCCAGAAGGCCGGCCAGACGCCCTGGCCCCGCGGGACCTTGATACGGGACTCGAAGTGGCCGTACTTCTGGGTGAAGGTCTTCGCCGTGTTCATCCGGGCCGAGGTGTACTGGCAGGTGCCGTACCAGCACTGGAGGCCCGAGTCGGAGTTCTTGCGGGCGGTGATGACCAGATTGCCATTGCCGTCGAGGGCGGCGTTGTTGGTGTTGTTCGTGTAGTACTGGAGCTCGTGGTTGCCGTTGCCGTTGCCACCCGTCTCCAGGTTCCACTTCGAGGAGCTGGGCGCGCTGCCCGCGGCTCCGTTGAAGTCGTCGGACCACACCGTCGTTGTGGCGGCGCTCGCGCTGTTCGTCGCCGAGTCTGACGTGTTGATGAGGATGGCGGAGCCGAGGGCGGCGGACATCAGGAACGCCAGTCCTCCGAGCGACCATCTGCGTGCGCGATGAGCGGCCATGGGGTGAACACACCTTGTCTATGGGGGACTTCCATGTCGGTCACCGGAAGTGCACGCCGAGCGCTCGGACAGACGGGGATCTGAGAGCGCTCTCTCCTGCAGGGCGGGCGCCACCGGTGGGCCAGACGATACGCACGATCATTGCCACCGCCAACCGGAACGCGAAGCCCTCAAATGCCTCTGACCTGCGAGAACTTGGGAAATGACGTCAGTCCGAAGCATGCTTAAGACGCGTTTAATTCGTGCTTAAGACGCCCGAGTTCAGCTGTCTCGCGGGCTGTCAGCGAGGGTGAGCGGAGCGTGGCAGCGGGGTGCCGAGGCGTGGCAGCGGGGTGCCGAGGCGGGTCGGTGGGCGTGCCGAGGCGGGTCGGTGGGAGGCATCGGCCTATTACGTCGTAATAGCGCATGCTCGGCGGATGAAGGACGGGGGCCATCGCGCGGGTGCGGTGGGCGGGGCGTGGGTATAGTTGGGGCACAACCTCTTACTCAGGCACAGGGGCCCCGCCGGTTCGCCGGCGGGGCCCCTGTATGTGTGTCGCTTATATGTATGTCGTCGGTAGGTCGTTTGTATGTCGTCTCAGGCCACTTGGAGCTTGGGGCGGCCCTCGGTGGGGGGCACGGCCGCGTAGGCCGGGAGTTTGAGGTTGGGCAGGGTGCCGGTCTTGATGCTGGTGATGGCCGACCGGAAGGCGGACTCCATCTCCTCCGGGCCGGCGTACTTCGCCGCGAGAGGGTGGAGACGGTAGGAGTTGCCCTTCCCCCCGTCTTCGTTCTTCGGGCGCAGCACGATGTTCAGTTCGCACAGCGGGGCCATGAGGCTGCTGATGGCCTGCGGGGTCACCCGGTATTCGCGCGCCATGTCCTTCTGCCGTATGGGCAGGCGGCCGCCGAAGTCCGAGCGGTAAAGGAGGTACTGGAGGAACTTCACCGAAGCTCCGGAGACAGGCAGTGCCCAGATGCGCTCGGACACGACCGGTGACATGACCTCAGCCATCAGTGCTCCTTCCTCGTGAGGTGCTGTGCGGCGGTTCCTGGACGAGTATCACCCGGTGCGCCTCCCCGTGCCGTACTGCGGATGCCGGCTGAAGCCGAGGTCGAGCTCCTCCTGGTGGGCCTCGGGGCCGATCGCGTGCGGGAAGGCCTCCGGGTCGCGGTCGTGCTGGACGGCGATCTGTTCGAGGACGGCGTGCTGCGCGGTGCTGTTGCCGTGGAACCACAGGCGCACATTCAGCTGGATCATGCCGTTGCCGAGCTGCTCGACCCACTTGTAGCCGACCAGGGCCCGGATGGCCCGGTTGACGGTGGAGCGGGTGATGCGCTTGCCGCCCTTCTGCGCGGCCAGCTTGTTGAGGCCGTCGGTGATCTCCTGCTGGGTGTACTGGGTGACGCCCGTGCCGCGTTCCTGGCCGCCCGCGACGTAGAGGAACACACACAGCTGGGACTTGGTGATGGAGTTCGCGACGGCCAACTGGGCGAGGAGCTGGGTGAACCAGTTCGAGGCCAGGCTGTAGCCAGCGTCTCCCGCCATGTCGTGGACGGCCGTGTGGTCCGCCTCGAACTCCAGGGTGACGTTCTTGAGCTTGCGGCGGGAGCGGGGGTCGGGGCTGTCGCCGACTTGGCCAAGCTGCTCTCCGAGGACCTGTAGGAGGTCATCGAAGCCGGCGTCGTCCGATGTGGCGTCAGGTACCGCACGAGGGCGGCGGCGTGCTGGTGGGTCAGATGTCACGGGACCTCCTCTTGTACTCAGGCGTTCCAGACACTAGCCGAAAAATCAAGCAGGGCTTGTCTTTTGCTGCTGCGGCGCGTCGAGAGGGGGTCTGGGACTGGGTGGTTGGGGGTGGGAGGTGCTGTGAGGGGAAGAAATCAAGCAGGGGTTGATTTCTGCGGCCTAGTTGGAGCATTAATCAAGCTGTGCTTGAGTTTCGGTGTCCCTATTGCGGCACGTTTCGATTACTCGTCGGTGTTGTGGGGTGGGGTTGCCGACGCTCGCGGCACTCTTCTGACCTGCGGGTTTGCGGGCGGGGTCAGCCCGTCCAGGAAATCAAGCAGGGGTTGATTCTTGCCGCGAAATGTGTCCGCCAGGTTGACATTTCAGAGGGCGAAATGTGCTCCCCAGGACAACATCGGTGGCAAGAAAGCACAGGTCAGGGGCGGTTTCTCGGCGCGCGCCTCTTACTAAAGAGTCCACCGTGGTCGGCCACTCCCCTACTCACCCTTATCGCCACTTTCGCCCGTCTTATACCGGTACCACCGAAAGTCAGCCCCAGCGGCGCAGCACTTCCCCACCGAGGAACGGAGGTACCTCAGCACCCCACTCGGCCCAGCCATGTCACCTTGTTCTTTGAGGTGGGCTTCGAGGCCGTGGGTCCTATTACGGCGTAATAGGACCGCTGTGCGTGGGTGGGTGCGCGAGTGCGTGCATACGTACAAGAAGAAGGGGGGAGCGCTCCCCCGTTGTGTGCCGCACGGTGCTGCACTCCCGTCGCACTCCCCTATTACGTCGTAATAGACATCGGGGCTCCGTCTCGGTGAGACGGAGCCCCGATGGAGGTGGTGGCCTGTCAGAGGTCGTTGGTGGGTGCGGTGGAGCGTTGGGTCTGGTGGTCGTTGAGGATGCGGAGCATCTTGTCGAACTCGGTGTCCGTCATCTTGCGGATGAGATGCATCGCCAGGAAAGCGCCGTCGTCGTAGGGGAGCTTGGGGGGTGGGGCCTGATAGTCCGTCCGGGGTTCCGGGACTGGGGAGGCATGGGCCGCTGCGGGTTCCGGGTGGGGGATTGGGACCGGGACCGGTCCCGATGCCGGGATGGGGGTCGGGATGGGGGTCGGGGTCGGGGCCAGTACCGAGGCCTCGGTGGGAAGCTGGGGCTGAGGCTGCGGACGCTCTATTACGTCGTAATGGGTCGGCGGGGCGAGAGGCTGGGGCTCAGGCTCGGTTTCGATTTCGGGCTGAGGGGGCTTCGGGCGCTTGCCGGGTTTCTGGGTGGGCTTCTCGGCTTCCTTGCGGGCCCGCTCGGCCTTCAGGTCCTCCAGGGCAGTCTCCTGATCGGCGGCGGGCTTGTTGCCCACGGCGCGGAGCAGGTCGATAGGGTCCTGACCGATGCGCGACTGGAGGTCGGGCGTGAGGTTGAGGAGAGCCAGACGCTGGGAGACCCAGCCCTGGGAGCGGTGGAGGCGCTTAGCGAGGGCGGTCTGACTGCCGTGAATGGCGAGCAGGCGGTTGAGGGCCTTCGCCTCGTCCAGCTCGTCGAGGTCCTGGCGGTGGATGTTGGCGACCAGGGCCGACTCGAGGAGTTCCTCGGAGGTACTCCCCTGGTCGTCGCTCACCATCACCTTCACCGTCGCGAGCCCGGCTTCTCGGGCGGCGGCCAAGCGGCTGCTGCCGTCCACGACGACGTAGTGGGTGTCGGGTTCAAGCTCGGACTCGTGGTCCGGGTTGGCCTTGACGTAGGTGTCACGGTTCATGACCGTGATCGCCTGCTTCTGGCCATGGGTGCTGAGGCTGCCGGCCAGCTCGGTGAGGTCGCCGAGGCTGGAGCGCGGGTTGTCGGGGTTGAGGCTGACGCGGTTGGTGGGGAGTTCTGTGGGCGGGGCCACGCCCTCGGTGGGAACGCCCGTCGCGGCTGCTACGGCCGCTCGGCGTGCGCTGACCGGTTTGGCCGAGCCTCCGAAGCGGCCGGCTCCCAGTTGGTCGGCCTTCTTGCTCATGAGATCTCCCGGGCCAGCGCGCGCATGCTGACGGCCTGCTGGGACTTGGGCGCGTAGGAGAGGAGAGGCTGCTTCATACGGACCGCTTCTTTTTGTTCCTTGAGATCGCCCACGAGGCCCACGACTCTCGGATCCTTTATGTCGACCCAGCCCTGCAGCGAGGACGTGGCGATATAGCCGCGGCGGCCGTCGTAGAGGTTCACGACGATGCCGAGGTAGTCGATCTCCAGGGAGAGGTCGCCCCGGAGATCCTCGATCTGGGTGGTGAGGAGTTCGTAGGCGTCGGCCGAGCTGTCCTCGGCCTGGACGACGATCAGGGCTCCCGACTGTCCGGGGCCCTCGTTCTCGCGGCGGCGGCCGTAGTAGGCGGCGGCGTCCATGCTGAGGCCGAGGCTCGGGGGGCAGTCGATGATGATGACGTCGTAGTCCGGCTCCAGCGGGGCCAGCGCACGTTCCAGGGCGGCTTCGCGGGCCCGTACGGCGGACAGCCGGACGTCGAGGAGGAAGGCGTCGTTGCACCCGGGCAGGAGGTGCAGGCGGCCGTCGAAGTGTTCCTCGTCGATGGACACGACGAGGTCGCGCAGATCGCCCTTGGCGTCGCCCGCCATGTGGTTGGTCAGGCTGTCGCCGTTCATCGGGACCGGGGTGGCACCGAGCTGGTTGGTGAGGTGGCACTGCGGGTCGAAGTCGACCAGCAGGACGCGCATACCGAGGCCCAGCAGGTTCTCCACGTCCAGGGGATCGCTGTCGTCGGCGACGAGCGCGTTGTCCTGGTCGACGGCGCGCAGGGCGGCGACCAACTGCTTGGCCACCCGCACCGGGTGGAGCTTGTTGGGGTCCTCCGCCATCGCCTCACCGGTGCCGGCAGCGATCGCGGTCTTGCCCACGCCGCCCTTCTGGTTGCAGACGACGATGCGGCGGGTGACGGCCGGGCGCACGATGTCCGGGGCGTGGTTGGTGTCGAGCCAGAGCACGATCGACTGGGCGAGGCCCTGGATGAGGGAGACGCCGCGGTCCTTGGCGGTCTGCTTGAACTCGTCCCACTGGCCCTGGGGGAGAAAGGTGGCGAAGGAGTCGGCACCCGCGGTGTCGACGGTCTCGAGGGCGGAGGCGAGGCTGCACCAGGCGGCGATGCCCTGTTCCACGGCGGTCTGGATGTCCAGGCCGTGCTGGGCAGCTCTGACTTTGAGGTTCTGCCGGAGCCATCCCGGCAGCTTGGAGACGACCTTCTCGCGGTCGCTGGAGGTGACTGGAGAACTCATGCAGATACCTTACTAACGTGCATGATCGAAATCATCGCCGACACGTTAGTTAGGCAAAGTTGGTGACGTTAGGCCCTGCTGCTGGAGCGGGCCTCCGGCCTCTCTTTTGACTGTACTTCGGTTGCTTTAGGGCGATTTGGGGGCTCTGAAGCTCGTGGCTATTACGCCGTAATAGCGTTGGGGGAGGGGAGCGGGCGCGGCTGACGGGGGGCCACAAGGGCAGCGGACAGGATGTCCCAGAGCTGGGCAGCTGTCAGGACCCGAAGCGGGACGGTGATCTGTCCGGTGAGGGTGAGGCCGTAGGCCGACTCCAGTGCGTCCACGATGCCGATGAGGGAGAGGGAGTCCAGGCCATAGGACTCCAGCGGAACGTCGGGCTCGGGGGAACTGCCCGGGTCCAGCGACGGCAGGCCTTGGCGGAGGACGGTCTCGAACCTCGCGTTCCAAGGTGGTGCTGAGGTCATCGGCGGGATTCCTTCCGGCCGTGAAGCGATTCGGGCACGATTTCGATACGTAGCCTGCGCGGGGCACTCGATGCGGCGTCGACGGGTGCTCAGGTGCCGGTGACCCGGTATGACCATCACCCCGGTTCGTTCACTCCTAAGAACAGGGGGTGATCACGCTGGATTGACGAAGTGTCAACTACGCGCACTATTCAGCCATTCATGTGGGGGAGCGCTCGTCTTATAGGACATACGCCGGCCTGCGCTGCGCGCGCCGGTGTGGGGAAAGCAGCTACCGAAGCGACCGTAGCGTCCGGTCCAAGTGCCGGAGCATGGCTGTGACCTGCGGTAAGGCGGGGTCGTCGGTTCACTCTCGCTGAAGGGTCGCTTGAGTCGCTGCGGTCGCTGAGGCGGGGTCCCGGGTGCTTCAGTCGCTGTGGGCCTGCGGGGGGAGGGGAGGGGCAGCGACTGAAGGAAAGCGACTGAAATGTGGTTCGGTCGCTCCTGGTCACTGAGAAGAAAAGCCTGGTCAGCGCACTGGTGGGGGGTGATCAGCGACTGAAGCGACCCAAGGTCCGGGTATATGGAGACATTGGCGCGTGTGTGCGTGCGCGTGTGTGCGTCATATATAGAAGCCTTCAGTCGCTTCAGTCGCTGTTTTGGTCTCTGGAGGGCATTTGACCTGCGGTTTTGCTCAGCTACCGAGCCAGCGACCGAAGAATCGTGAGTCGCTTGGCGCTTTTCGTTGAGTCGCTGGTGGTTCGGCGCGACACGCGAACGTTTGTCTCCACACCTGTCCCCCTCAGTCCCCAGGGTTCGCTACTCTGTCCCAATCGTTGAGTCGCTTCGGTCGCTGATGGGGGATGTAAATGGCTCCTGAGCTGCGGGTTTCACGCAGCGACTCAACGCCGCCGGTCTCCGTTCAGCTGGACGCCGGGCGATCCCTCGCAACCGCGCGCTGGTGCGCGAGCCGGGGCTGGCCCGTCCATCCGCTGGCCCCGGGCCGCAAGACCCCCGCGGGCAACTGCGAGGCGTGCCGGGAGCCCGGGCACACCCATCGCGGGTGCCAGTGTCTCGCTTCCGGTCGCTGGTGCCACGGATTTCACGCCGCGACACTGGACTTCGCCAGGATCGAGCAGTGGTGGGGCGCCAACCCGGGCTTCGGCGTAGGTATCGCCTGCGGCCCGGCCGGGCTGGTCGTCATCGACATCGACGCCCATGCCCAGCAACTTCCCGCGCGCGAACGCCTCCTGCCGGGCATCGAGATCTCCGACAGTGTCGACCTGACGGGTCTCGCCAGCGGATTTCACACGATGGGCGTGCTGGCCGCTCTGCGGGACGAGGGCAGCCCTGGGGACGACGAGACCACTCTGCGCGTGCGGACGCCCTCAGGGGGCCTCCACGTCTGGTACCGGGCCCACAGCGGGCACCGCTGGCAGTGCTCCGCAGGATCGAGCACCGGGCGCGCGCTGGCCTGGCAGGTCGATGTACGGGCGCACGGCGGGTACATCGTCGCGCCCGGCACCGTGACAGACGCGGGCGTCTACACGCCCGTAGGACCGGTACGGGAGCCCGCGCCGCTGCCCGCCTGGCTGGCGCGCGAACTCCAGCGCACCGGGCATCTGCCGCCCGCGCACATCCCCGTGCCGCGTCCGGTGCCCCCCAGGGCCCGGCAGGCGGTCATCGCCGCGGGCGGCGCCCGTGACGCCGCGGGCCGCGCCCTGGCCGCCGTACTGGCCGAAGTGGCCGACTGCGCCGCCGTACCCGAGGGCGCGGCATTCTCCGAGAAGCTCAACCGGGCCTCGTACACCGCGGGTGGTCTGGTCGCCGCGGGACACCTCGACAGCGACGAGGCCGAGCAGGCTCTCAGACAGGCGGCCGAGCACGCGCGTCCCGGGCAGGAGCGGCGCTACGGCGCCATCATCCGCAGCGGGATGAACGCGGGCCGCATGCGCCCCCTCTACCCGGGAGCGGGAGGTCGCGCGTGACGACCGAAGACAACGCGCTGTTCGACGCCCAGGCGGTCGCCGCGCAGATCCTCGCCCAGCGCAGCGCCCCGCCCGCCCAGCCGATGCCTCAACCGACACTGCCTCAACCGACACTGCCCCGGCAGGCCGGTGAGGCCGACGCCGACGGAGTACGCGGTGCCGCGCCGCAGGGGCCCGACGTCGCCACCGCCGACGGGCTGCTGCCGGACACCCTCACCGACCGCGGCAACGCCAAACTGTTCGTCAAGCTGTACTCCAACGACTACCGGCACGTGCCCGGTCTCGGCTGGTTCCGCTGGGACAGCACCCGCTGGCAGATCGACGAGGACGACACCGTGCTGTGGGCGGCCGGCGACCTGGCGGAGTCCATCGCCGCCAACGACCCGCGCGGAGTGTTCAGCTCGGCCGCGCTCCAGCAGCACCGCCGCCGCGCGCTGAGCACCAGCGGCATCAACGCCATGCTCACCCAGGCCAGGTCCGCCCCCGGCATGGTGCTCAACGCCTCCCGCCTGGACGCCGACCCGTACGCGCTGTGCACCCCGGCCGGCATCGTCGACCTGCGCACCGGGCTGATCCGTACCCCCGACCCGGACAAGGACTTCCACTCCCGCTCCACCACGGCCGCGCCGCAGACGATGCCCACCCCGCGCTGGGACCGGTTCCTCACCGATACCTTCGGCGGCGGACCCGAGGGCGCGGAGATGATCGGCTTCCTGCACCTGCTGCTGGGCTACTCCATCACCGGCGACGTCGGCGGCCAGGTGATGCCGTTCCTGTTCGGCTCCGGCAAGAACGGCAAGTCGGTGCTGCTGGACGTGGTGATGAAGCTGGTCGGCGACTACGCCGACGCCGCGCCGCCCGGGTTCCTCATGGCTCGCCCCTACGAGGGTCATCCCACCGACCTCGCCGAGCTGCACGGGCGGCGCGTCATCGTGTGCAACGAGGTCAAGCCGGGGGACCGGTTCGACGAGGCACGGGTGAAGCTGCTGACCGGCGGCGACCGGATCAAGGCACGCCGGATGCGGCAGGACTTCTTCAGCTTCCAGCCCACCCACAAGCTCTGGCTGCTCGGCAACCACCGCCCCGAGGTCGGCACCGGCGGCTTCGCCTTCTGGCGGCGCATGCGGCTGATCCCCTTCGAGCGCGTCGTCCCGGACGACCGCAAGATCGACAACCTGGCGGACATCCTCGTCACCGAGGAGGGCCCCGGCATCCTCAACTGGCTCATCCTGGGCGCACGGCGCTATCTGAACGGCCAGCGGGACCTCACCGGCCCCGAGCGCGTCCGGATCGCCACGACGGCGTACGCGGAGACCGAGGACCACACCGGGCGTTTCCTGGCGGAGTTCTGCCGTCTGGGACCCGATCTGAGGGCCGAACAGGCGCAGCTCTACGCGGAGTACAAGACCTGGTGTCAGAATGACGGTGCTCCTGCGATCTCGTCCCGGGCTTTCGCGGCACGGGTGCGAGAGGCGGTGGGGCTGGCATCGCCCAAGGAGATGATTCTGTCCAACCAGCGTAAGTACTACCCGGGCATCGGACTGGTCCCCGACGAGGAGAGAGCATGAGTGCCCTCATCGACGAGGACGAGATCAGCCACGAGGTCGATCTCGTCTGGCTCGAGGACGTCAGCGGGCTGGACTATGTGCGCCAGAGCCTCGACCGATTGCCCACCCGCCGCGGCAGGCCGGCCTACCACCGCGACGGACGTATGGTCGGCTACGCCCTGCTGGGTCCCGGAGCCAAGCCGTCCCGTTCCTCGGGAACCTTCCGCCGCCGCGTCTTCTGGCTTCTGCCCCACGACCGGGACACCGTCCCCGCCGGCCTGTACGCCACCGGGGCGCCCGCCGAGGCCGTCGACCCGCGCACCCTGGCGCCCGGCAGCAAGGGGCGCAAGACCGAGCGGTCCGAGGGCGGGCCGCCGTCCGACCAGACGCGCGAGCGCGGGCTTTCGCTGCCGTTGTGAGGGCGGCGTAGAGGTTCCCATCGACGGTGACGGGCTCCCGTTTCACCGGTCCTTTAACGGTCCTCGACCCGCCGTGCCCACCCTGCGGAGAAAGACGGCGCACGACGGGGAAGGACGTACGGCCATGGTTCCGGTTCCGGCGCTGACCGTGCCCCTCAGCGGGGCCCTGCACGAACTCCTCACCGCGCACTGCGCGCAGGAGCGCAACAGGGAACTCGCCCTGGCTCTGGTCGACGCGGCCAACCGCGGTGAGAGCAACCGGCTCACCCGCTACTGGGGCGATGACAGCGGCCTCCGGCTCACCTGCGAAAGCGTCGTCGCCGACGGCGACCGGGTCGCGCTTCGCGTCACCGCCTGTACGGACCGGGGGAGTTGGATGTTGCTCGGTGAACTTCGCCTTGACGCAGGCGGCGGGGTCGTCGAGTACTACGACGTCCTTGTGCCGCTGGAAGCAGGGGCGTAATCGGGGGACATCGAGGTGATCGGGGGATATCGAGGGGCGGGCTATTACGACGTAATAGCCCGCCCCTCGACGCGTGCCGCCACCGCGACGCGTTGCCGGCTTCCACAACTATCCAGTTGGTTGCTTCGTGGCTACGCTCGTCCCATGGTTGAAACACCCAAGGGCCAGCAGACCCGCGCCAAGCTTCTGGAAGCTGCCCAGGCGGAGTTCTCCGAGTACGGTCTCGCAGGTGCGCGCGTGGATCGCATCGCGGAACGCTCCGGCGTCAACAAGCAGCGCATCTACGCCTACTTCGGCAACAAGGAAGACCTGTTCGCGGCCGTCATGACCAAGGTGTACGCGCATATGTCCGAGGTGGTCCCCATCCCCACCACGGAGGAGGGGCTGCGCGCCTATGTCGGCGAGGTCTTCGACTACCACCGCAAGTCCGACCTGGTGCGTCTCCTGGCCTGGGAGGGGCTGCACTACCGGGACAAGTCCATCCCGGACGAGAAGGAGCGCGAGGCGTACTACGTCCACAAGACCGCCGCGCTGAGTCTCGCCCTCGGTGTCGACGACCCTGCCGCTTCGGCCCGCGTGCTGCTCGCCCTGATCGGGATCGCGTCCTGGCCCTTCATCGTCCCGCAGCAGCGCCGGCTGATGCTGGGACCCGACGGGGACACGGAGTCCGGCTGGGCCCTGCTGCGCGCCGGCATCGTCGCGCAGGGGAACTCGATCATCGACAACGTCCGGCAGGGGGCGGTCTGACGCCGTCTGACGTCCGTCGGAAACGATGTCCGGTGCGCCCGTCCCTCGGGCGTCGTCTGAAGCTTCGTCACATCGCTCAGGTTGCAAGGGAGTCCGGTGTCCGGGCTCCCTCTTCTGTTGCCTGTCCCGCAGCCCGCTGCGGGCTGCGGGGACACAAAAAACCAACTGGATGGTTGCATCCGTCTCCGAGCCCAGCTAGCTTCTTCAACAACGGGCCTGACGCGCTTCGTCCGGTACAGCGCCCGTCCGTCAAGCTCTGACGCACCATCAATTTCTCAGCCAATCAATTCGAGTTCGTCGCGCCCCGCGCCCCGAGTGCAGTATCCGCACCCGCCCTCCCCTCCCCACCCCACCCCCGTCAACCTGGCTCTTTCCAAGGAGAGTTCCCATGGCCATCCTGACCCGGTCCGTGCGGACCGACCGTGGCCCGATCGCCCCGGCCGACGAGTCCGCCGCCCCGCAGGGCAGTTCCTCCACCCTCGTCCTTGTGGCGGCGCTGCTCGCCTTCTTCGTCATCTCCCTCGACGGCTCGGTCGTCAATGTGGCGTTACCGGCGATCTCCCACAGCCTCAGCGGCTCGATGGCCGACCTCCAGTGGATCGTCGACGGCTACACGCTGATGTTCGCCGCGTTCATGCTGTCCGCCGGCACCTTCTCCGACCGGATCGGCGCCGGCCGGGCCTACACCTGGGGGATCGCCGCCTTCACCGTGGCCTCCCTGGCCTGTGGTGTCGCGCCGAACCTGGGCACGCTGATCGGCGCCCGCATGGTGCAGGGCGGTGCCGCCGCGCTGATGGTGCCGGCCTCGCTGGCGCTGATCCGCCAGACCTACGGCGACCCGGGCAAGCGGGCGCGCGCCATCGCGATCTGGACGGCCGCCGGTTCCGTCGCCGTCGCCGTCGGACCCGTGATCGGCGGCATGCTCACCAGCGGGCTGAGCTGGCGGGCCGTGTTCTATCTGAACCTCCCGGTGGGCGCGATCGGACTTGCCCTGTTGACCCGTATCGCCCCTTCTCCGCGCCGCGAGGCCCCGGTCGACCTGCTCGGCCAACTGTCGGTGGTCGCGACCCTGGCGGCTCTCACGTACGCCGTGATCGAGGGCGGGCGCGCGGGCTGGGGCAGCGCGGACGTAATGGGCACGCTGCTCCTGGCCGCCGTGGCGGCGGTGGTGTTCGCGGTGACGCAGTCGCGGCGCGAGCACCCGATGGTGCCGCTGAGCGTCTTCAAGTCCCGTACGGTGCTGGTCTGCCTGGCGGCCGGCTTCACCATCAACGCGGTCTTCTACGGCGCCATCTTCGTCCTCGGAATGTACTTCCAGCAGGTACGCGGCGCCTCCCCGGTCAGCACCGGCGCCATGTTCATCCCGATGTGCGCGCTCATCTCCGTCGTCAACATGGCGGGCGTCAAACTGGCGACACGCCGGGGCGCCTGGATGCCGATGACGATCGGTCAGCTGGTGATGGCAGGCGGCTCACTGCTGATGCTCACCGTCTCCTCGCACACGGCCTATCTGATCCCGGTGATGCTGTTGGTCCCGATCGGAGTGGGCGGCGGGTTCGCGGTGCCGTCGCTGACGGCGGCGATCCTGGAGAACATCGACGGCGAACGGGCGGGCACCGCAGCCGCGGTGCTCAACACCAGCCGTCAGGTGGGCAGTTGCATAGCGGTGGCGGCGTTCGGCGACCTGATCGCGGACGCCTCCCACTTCCGGCACGGCATGGACACCAGCTTTGCGATCAGCGCCGCGATGCTGCTGACGACGGCCGCGGCCACGGCATTCCTGCTGCGCCGCCCGGCCCGGTCCGCAGACTGACCCCGACCGATGCCGAAACCTGAGCTCGCGTGGCGGCGTCCTACGGCGCGGTCGGCGGGAAGTCGTAGGCGGCGAAGTCGGTGACCGGTCGGTAGCCGATGCGCTGGTAGAGGGCGTTGCTGGTGGGGTTGGAAAGGTCGGTGAACAGGACGACTTCCTGCGCACCCGCTGCCTGGGCGGCCCGGCTCACCTCGGCGGTCACCGCGCCCGCGTAGCCGCGGCCCCGGAGGTGGGCCGGGGTGTAGACGGGGGCCACCCGGACCTGGCCGGCGATCATCGGAGAGACGCCAGCCATGGAGACGGGGGTGGTGCCGTCCTCGGCCTCCCAGAAGGTGAAGCGTCTGTCCCTGAAGTGTGTGTCGGCCCAGGAGACAGCGTCGTTGTGCCCGGCAGGGAGAGCTCCGATGGCAACGCCGAACTCATGCTTCCAGCGCCGTAGTTGTTCCTGGTCGAGGGCGTCGGTGATTCTCGGGCGGCCCGGTGGGAGCGGGGTGGGCGGAGTGAGTGCGGCGAGGCGGTAGAGGCGTTGACGCTCGTAGAGGGCCGGTGTCGTACCGGTGTGGCGCTGCCATGCCTCGGCGAATGCGGTGGCGGTGGCGTGTTCCGCGCTGACGCCGGGGAAGGAGTGGCCGGTGCCCGCCAGGTGGGCGGCGAGGGAGTCGGCGTCCTCGGGGGCGAGCGGGGTGAGGTTGAGGTGGTTGGGCGGGGTCTGGAAGAGGGTGGCCTCGACCTTGCCCGCTCGCTCCAGCCAGCCGAAGAGCGGCGCTTCGGCGCCGTACGCCGTGGTCCCGTGCGTCCGCAGTGTCTCGGTCACCGTCAGCGGGACGGTGTGCAGGGCGGGGCGGGAGTGGAGGAAGTGGGCGGCTCGGTTCAGGAAGAGGTCGAGGTTCTGGGTCAGGTGCCAACCGTCTGAGTGCATGCCCCATGATTTCTTCGAAGGTGCCGTCGGGGCATTCCAATATTTGCTCGGCCACGCAGCAGAAGTTGTATCTCCGGACGGCTGTTGGCGGGATCCGGCAGCGCGACGGCTCGTGTCCGGGAAAGTGGTCCCCCGGGTCGAGTGCATCGGGGATCATGCAGCATGCGCTCGGACGGCTGGCACCTCAAGGACGACGTCGACGAATTTCTCACCTCGGCCGGAGACTTCCTGCGTCGCGGCCCGTCCTGCACACCGTCCCGCTGACGGTGACCGAGAAGTTGCGGACGAACGGGGTGGGCGCGCACAGTGCCGGTGCTCCTGTGCTCGGTCGGCTGGAGCGCGGGGGTGAGGTTCTCGCCACCCTTTACCGCTTCCCCCAGCGGGCTGCATCACCTCGCTCATCCCCAAGAGGCCGATTCCCGTGCCGCCCACCTGGTCGCCCTCGGGTGGTCCATGCGACCGCGCCGCAACCGCCGTCCGGCCTACTCTTCGGTGAAGAGTTCCGCCGCTTCGGAGGCATGTGTGGCCCGTTTGGCCCAGGTCTCGAGCTGGTCCAGGTCGGTGCAGGAGATCACTCGTTCGCGGACGTCGTCGGTGACGGGGATGTCGCGCCATTCGAGAATCCTGAGGACCATCTCACCGCGGTCCTGAATACGCCCCTCCTCACGCCCCTCCTCACGGACCTGCTCGGCGAGCGGGTGGCGCCAGAAGTACTGGATCGTCGACATCAAGAGATGCTCGTCAGATGGCGTTCCACCGTCGACGGTGGTTCAGACTCACCCGATCGTTGTGCGTTGAGCCAGTCATGGACGCCCCCTGCCAGCGAGAGGGGCTGCGCTGTGACCTGCCCACCGCACGTCAGTGGTGGCAGTCCTGGTCTCCCAGCCGCCCCTGCCGGGGCTCGGTGAAAATACGGCCCACGACGTCACCTGGTGGCCGGGCTCGATGAGAGTGTCAGATCTTGGGCTTGAGTGTGCTTCCGGGGCGGAGTTTGCCCTCCTCGTCCAGATCGTTCAGCACGGCGGACAGGCCGACGCGCAGCATCTTCCGCCGGACGTGACCCAGGATCTGGGTCATCAGGAGCCCGCCTGCACCTGTGAAGCCCGTGTGGTCGTAGGTGAAGCGCGTTCCGGGGCCGTGAGGTTCGATGTGGTAGGCGACCTCGGTGGTTTCGCCGCCGCCATGGTCGGTCCACGAGTAGCGCAGCAGCCGGGGCTTGTCCACCTCCAGTACGACGCAGTCGACGATGCCGCTCCAGCCGGGCTTGGGCTTGGCGATGAACTGGAACCGGGTGCCGACGGTGGTGGCGAATCCTTCCGGGCGTGCCCCGGCTCCGGTCGCTGTCCATAGCGGTATGAGCCCGGGGTCGGTGACGGCGTGCCAGACCTTGGTGGGGGAGTGGGGGTAGTCGCGGACGATGTGGATGGTGCTCATGGGGGCTCCCGAGGTGGCCGAACGGAGAGCAGAAGATACAGTCACTGAAAATTTACAGTAGCAGTAAATATTCTGCTGCTGCACTACCCTGTCGTCATGAGCACGGTGGACTGGACGGCATGGCGCCCGCAGGCCGCGGAGCCCGAGGCGGAAGGGCTGCGGGAGCAGAAGAAGCGCCGGTTGCGGCAACGCCTGTCCGATACCGCGACCGAGATGTTCCTGGAGCGCGGCTTCGACGCTGTCCGCGTATCAGAGATCGCCCGGGCGTGCGGAGTCTCGGAGAAGACGGTCTTCAACTACTTCCCCACCAAGGAATCGCTCATCCTGGACCAGGGCGAGACCACGATGGCCGCCCTGCGCGCCGGTCTGGCCGACACGGACCACTCTCCGGTCGAGGCGGCGCTGCGGATCCTCTCCGGCGAGTTGCGAGCCATGACCTCCTGGATCGCCGAGCAGGACGACCCCATCCACGCCGCCGCCATGATCAGGCGCTTCGGCGCGCTGACCAGGTCCGCTCCCTCACTGAGGGCCTACCACCGGGACATGACCGACCGGCTCGTCACCGTCGCAGCCGAGGTGCTGGCCCAGCGCACCGGCACGAGCCCGGACGACCCGGAACCACAGATCGCGGCAACCGCCCTGCTCGGACTGTGGTCGATCCAGTTCCAAAGCCTCGGGAAACACCTGGACGGCGCCTGCACGCCGGCACAGATCCATGAGGCGGTGACGGCCGACGTCCGCCGCGCGGCCAAGCTCGTCGACACCGGCCTGACCTCGTTCGAAGGCGCCTCCCCGACCCGCTGACGTGCTCAGCCGTAGTCGAGTCGGCCGCGTGTGAGAGTTGCGTACCCGCACGCGCGGAACCGACCCCGACGCTGACGCTTACGATGGACGCACGTGCGTGCGTGATACGCATCGTGATACGCGTCGGGTCGGCGGAAGAGACGGAAGTCAGCGTATGAAGGCGGAACGGCCGGAACGGTCCGGGACGGGTGAAGGCAGCGACGGCGACTCGGCGCTGCCCAGCAGCATCGGTGTGCTGTGGGACCTGCGGGAGCGGGAGCAGCGCGGTGGGCGCACGGGCCTGAGTACCGTGCGTATCGTGCAGGCGGCGATCGAGCTGGCCGACGAGGAGGGCCTGGGGGCGCTGTCCATGGCGCGGGTCGCCAAGCGGCTGGAGTTCGCGACGATGTCGCTGTACCGGCATGTGTCGAGCAAGGACGAACTCCAGGCCCTGATGGTCGACATGGCGTACGGCATGCCGCCGGAGCTGCCGGACAGCGACCGCGACTGGCGGGCGGGACTCGAACAGTGGGCGCGGGCTTTCCTTGAGGTCTTCCGCCACCATCCGTGGATGGTGCACATCCCCGTCGGCGGCCCGCCGTTGGAGCCCGGCCAGCTCAACTGGCTGGAGCGCGGCCTGCGGACGCTGGGCCGCACCGGTCTGACGCCGAACGAGAAGCTGTCGGTGATGCTGCTGCTGGTCGGCTACGTCCGTCACAACGCGCAGCTGTCGGCGGGCATGGCGAGCCTGGGCGAGAGCGAGGCGGAGCTGATGGCGGACTACGGCAGGGCGATGGACAAGTTCATCGACGCCGAGTCCTTCCCCGCGGTGCGCGAACTGGTGGACGCCGGCACGTTCGAGGCCGCCGAGGACGACTTCACGTTCGGCCTCCGGTGCGTGCTGGACGGTATCGAGGTCCTGATCAGGACGCATGGCGGGGAGACCCCGCTGGCCCGCTGAACTCCCGTACAGGGCAGGCACGAAGAGAGGTCCGCTCCCGACGCTGACGTCGGGAGCGGACCTCTTCGGGGACCTCTTCGGGGACCTCTTCGAACCGGCCTGTCGCCGGGGGTGGCGCTAGGCGACCGAAATGTGCCGGACGGCGTCGGCGGGGGAGCCGTCCGCCCGAGCGACGGACTGGGTGAACTGCTGGGCGGCGTAGTCGCCTTCCTGGGCCTGCGCGGCCTCCATGGAGCCGGGCAGGGCCGCCTCGATCGGGGTCCTGCGCAGCAGGAACGCCGCGAGTACGGCGGTGAGGGCGAGCAGTCCGGCACCGGTGAGGCAGGCGATCTGCATGCCGTGGGTGAAGGCGTCGTGGCTGGTGGCGATCAGTTGCCCGCCCGCGCCGCCGGAGAGGTGGGAGGCGACGTCGGCGGCGCCGCCGACGGTGTTGCGCAGGGCGTGCAGGGCGGAGCCGGAGACCCCGGCGGGGCCGACGTCGGTCATGTCGTGGCGGTATACGGCGGAGCCGATGCTGCCGAGGGTGGCGAAGCCGATGGCGATGCCGAACTCGGTGAAGGTCTCGGAGACGGCGACGGAGGAACCTGCCTGCTCCGGCGGGGCGGAGGTGACGACGATCTCGGCGGCGAGCGTCTTGCAGGCGACCATGCCACCGGCGAGCAGCCCGACACCGGTGAGCAGCACGGCGACATTGGAGCCGACCTGGACCTGGGTGAGGATCCCGAAGCCGGCGGCGATGATCAGCAGCGCTCCGCCGATGATCCTCGCGGGCTTGATCTTGCGGCCCAGGACGGGTGCGAGCCCGACGGCGACGCCGATGGCGGGCATCGGAGCCAGCGACCACAGCGACGCCTTGAGCGGGGAGTAGCCGAGGACCATCTGGAGGTACTGGTTGGTGAGGACGCTGCTGCCCATGAGGGCGAAGGCGACCATCATGTTGGTGATGACGGCACCGCTGAACCCGCCGTTGCGGAACAGCCGGACGTTGATCATCGGGTCGGCGGCGGTGCGCTGGCGGACGACGAAGAGGATCAGGAGCACGGCGCCGACGCCTGCGGAGATGGCGGCGTTGCGGCTGTAGCCGTTGATGACCAGCTCCTTGAAGCCGTAGATCAGGGTCATCACACCGGCCAGCGACAGGATGGTGCTGAGCAGGTCGAGGCGGCCGCGGTCGGGGTCGCGGTACTCGGGCAGCAGTACGGGTCCGAGGATCAGCACCAGGACCATGACCGGGGTGTTGATCAGGAAGACCGAGCCCCACCAGAAGTTGTTGAGCAGCAGACCACCGACGACGGGACCGACCGCGGCACCGGAGGTGAGGGTGCCGCCCCAGGCGGCTATGGCGGCCTTGCGCTGCTTGGAGTCGTGGAACATGTTGCGGATCAGCGCGAGGGAGGTCGGCGTCAGGGTCGACGCGGCCAGGCCCAGCACGGCCCGCGAGCCGATGAGCATCTCCGGGCTGGTGGAGAATGCGGCGCCCGCGGAGGCGACGCCGAACATCGCGGCGCCGATCAGCAGCAGCTTGCGGCGGCCGACGCGGTCACCGAGCCAGCCGACGGTGACCAGGGTGCCGGCCAGCACGAAACTGTAGATGTCCATGATCCACAGCAGCTGGGTGGCGCTGGGCGCGAGGTCCTCGCTGAGCGGGGCGATGGCGAATCCTAGGACCGACACATCGACGGCGACCAGCAGGGTGACCAGGACGATCACCACCAGGCCGCACCACTCCTTCATTCCTGCCTTGGGCTTCAGCTCCGGCATGGCCATCGTCCATATCCTCTCGGCGTATGCGGTACGCAGAGCGTATCAGGTACGCATTCGCGTGTCACGTACTCACCTAGAGGTGGGGGTTGGGCGCAGGTGGGAAGGGCGCAGGGCGGAAGACGGCACGCTTGTCCGGCACCGCGGTGCCCCATGGCGCTCGACTGTCGTGTGCGATCACCGTGCCCGAGTGCTCACTGACTGGGATGCCGAAGGCCCGGCCCCGTGACCGGATGGCGATCTGCGGTGTCTTCCGGAACACCCCGTCGGAGGAGACGCGGGGCGTCGCGGGCTGGGGTGTGAGCTGGGTGCGGGCTGGGGTGCGGGCTGGGGTGCGGGCTCCCCCTGTTCATCCGCGTCCGGCGGCGATTCGTTCCGCTGGTGACTTCAGGGTCGTGTCAATCTGGGTTTCGTCGGGTCTGGGAGACGCTGCTCCGGGTGGTTCGACGGCGGCACGGTGGAAATGGAGTGACCATGTCGGATACCTCTCTGGACCTCGGCGAGATCGTCGAAGTGGAGGTCCGTGACGCCTCGGGTGCGGTGACGGCGTTCACGCATGAGTACCCCGTCGACCCGTCCGGTCTGCTGCGGATTCCGTCCCTCAGCACGATTCAGGCGACCGGCAAGGCGCTGACGCCTGAGCTTCGCGACGAGATTCAGGATCGGTTCGTGGCCGACGGGATCCTTTCCCCTGCCACGGTCAATCTCACGCTGGGTTTCGCGCGGGTGGATTTCGACAACAAGATCCAGCCCGGGGACATGCTCTTCGTCCGGCTCCTCGCGCCCGACGGCACCGTGGACCCGGGTTCCGGATCGTTCGTCGTCGACGGATCGGGAAGCATCAACATTCCCTTCCTGGGCGGTGTCCTCGTCGGCGACAGCCTGCTCTTCGAGGCGGAGCACCAGATCGAGCAGGGACTCATCGACGGGGGATTCTTCACCCAGCCCTTGGTCAACGTGACGCGCGTGCAACTTGCCTGAATCCGGCGGACTGCGCGATCACAGTGCGGTGCCGGGGCGGCCCTCCGATGCGATCTCCTCGATCAGGCCCTCCACCAGCTTCCTGATCTCGTCTCGGATCGGGCGTACCGCCTCGACGCCCTGGCCGGCCGGGTCGTCCAACTGCCAGTCCAGGTAGCGCTTGCCGGGGAAGACCGGGCAGGTGTCGCCGCAGCCCATGGTGATGCAGACGTCGGACTCCTTGACCGCGTCCACGGTGAGGACCTTCGGGGTCTCGGCGGAGATGTCGACACCGACCTCGCGCATCGCCTCCACGGCGGCCGGGTTGACCTGGTCGGCCGGGGCCGAGCCCGCCGAGCGGACCTCCACACGGTCACCGGCCAGGTGCGTCAGCCATGCGGCTGCCATCTGCGAGCGCCCCGCGTTGTGGATGCAGACGAACAGCACGGAAGGCTTCTGGGGCATCGGAGATCGGGACCTTTCTGCGAATCGGGGCTTCTCTGCGACACGTCACTGGAACGCCAGCAGCTTCCGCATCGCGGCAAGTGCCGGCGGCTCGACCCGGTAGTACACCCAGGTGCCGCGCCGCTCCGAGGAGAGCAGACCGGCCTCTTTGAGCTTCTTCAGATGGTGGGAGACGGTCGGCTGGGAGACGCCGACGTCGGAGATGTCGCACACGCATGCCTCGCCGCCCTCGTGCGAGGCCACCGAGGAGAACAGGCGCAGTCGTACCGGATCGCCCAGCGCCTTGAACATCCGCGCCGCCGTCTCGGCCTCCTCCGCGGTGAACGGGCGCTCGGCCAGCGGCGGGCAGCATACCGCCCCGTCCTCGGCCGCCTCGGGCTCGAGCAGCGGCAGCGCCTCGGTATTCGACATACATCTATGTTCACATATGTCGAACCAGGCGGGCCAGTGTGGGGCCCCGCACCGGCCCGCGGCGCTCACCGGTCCCGCTCACCGGTCCCGCTCACCGGTCCCGCTCGTCGGCCTCCCTGGCCGCTCGCTCCAGACGGGCTCGGTAGTCCTCCCACCAGCCCTCGTCGACCGGCGCCATGCTGTCGTTGTCCTGGGCCAACCCCACGGTGCCGTCCGTGAGTTCGCGGATGATGTCGGCGTGCCCGGCGTGCCGCTGGGTGTCGGCGATCACCCGTACGACGGCGTGGTGCAAGGTCACCTCGTCCTTGCCGTCGGGCCACCAGGACACCTTGCCGACCGTGTCGAGCGGCAGTGCGTCGATCGTCGCGTCCGAGTGGGCCCAGGCGCGGCGGTAGAGCTCCACGATGGACGAACGTGACTCGTCGGCGGTGGCCCACATGTCCGCGTTGTCCTCGGCACTCTCCTCGAACCACGGCAAAGACTCCCCGGACGGCCGTCCGAACGTGTCGCCCAGATACCCGAGTTCAACACTCGCCACGTGCTTCACCAGACCCAGCAGATTCGTCCCGGTGGGCGTATGCGGCCGACGGACGTCGTACTCGGAGAGCCCCTCCAGCTTCCACAACAGGGCGTCACGGGCGGACTGGAGGTAGCGGAGCAGATCGGCCTTGGGGTCGTATGAGCCGGTCGTGCCGGTCGTGCCGGTCGTGCCGTGCGCGGTGCTCTCTTCGGACGTGGTCATGGGGGCATTCTGTCGAAGGATCTGGTCGACAGAGAGGTGGTGTAGGCAGTGGTTCTCCCCGACGAAGTGACCCGGGTGCTGCGCGAGGCCGGATGGGTGCCTGGCCGGTGGGTCGACCCAGAGCCGTGGCTGTCGGCCTTTGAGAGCGAGGGGCTTCGCAGGCATCCGGCGGTCAGTGCCTTTCTGGCCGAGTTCGGGGGGCTTGCCGTGGAGAACTCCGGGCCGGGAATCAGCAGTGCGCGTCAGTCGTTTGAGCTTGATCCCATGCTGTGCCGGGGGGAGGAGGATCGGTTTGCCGAATGGAGCGAAACACTGGGAAAGTCGATATTCCCGGTGGGGGAACTCGACCACGGCCGCTTCTTCCTCGGGATCGACGAGAACAGCGAGATCTATCTCGTCGAGACCTGGGTGGCATCCTTCGGCCGTATGCCGGAAGCGATGGTCCATCTCCTCCTCGGCGTCAAACCGATCACTCTCGACGACGGCAGCGATTGATCCTCCGGATGACTGGATGCCCCGGCCCACACAGGGGACGGGGCATCCGAAAGCGCTGTCTCAGGAGCTCGACGGAGATCGGGCCGTCGTAGCAGTGGCCGTCCGGTGCCGGTGGGGCCGCGCGGTCTGCGCGACCCGCGCTCACACGGCGCCCTGCGGATCGGGCACCGGACCGTAGTCCTCGCAGTGGTCCCGGGTCAGTGCCGCCAGCAGTTCCGGGTCCGAGTACGCCTCCGCCGTGTGCTGCCAGGCGATGAGCATCTGGGCGACTGACGCGCTGTTGCCTACGGAGTCGGCGGCCCGCATGGTGTCGACGAGTTCCACGGCGAAGGCGTGGACGTCGTGGTCGGGCAGGAAACGAATCCAGGGGAAAGCATCCGGCAGTATGTCCAGGAGCAGTTCTGGACCGCCGGGCTCCCGGCGCGCCATCGCGGCCAGCATCCGGGTGGCGGCGGATACCACCGTCTGGTCCTGCTCAGCCCGCGCCACCGTGGTCAGGACGAGATCCTCGCCGTCCCTGCGGTGCAGGAGCAGCCGAGGTGCTTCCTTCAGCCTGGCAAGCGTCTGCTTGTTCTTGTTCACCAGCTCGGAGAAGTTCACGGCGGCATTCTCGGTCGGCATGACTTTGAAATTACTTCAAAACTCACTGGCTCGCTATCGCCCACAAGGGTGACCAGGAGTCGCCTCGTCGGGGAGTGACCCTCAGGTCAGTGTCTGTGTCAGCTCGCTTCTGCCCTGTGCGTGGACGATGCGCCCGCAGGCGCCGTTCACGATCGGCATGTGGGGCGGGACGTGGCCGCAGTCGATGTCGGCGATGATCGGGACGTTCAAGGGGCCGAGGGCGTCGAGGACGGCCTCGTGCTGGGTGAGGGTGCTGCTGTCAGGGGCCCGGGTGCGGCCGACGAGGATCGCGTTCGCATGGTCGAAGAATCCGGCGAGTCTCATGCCGTGCAGATTCCGGCAGATGGTGAAGGCGTTGTCCTCGCAGGCCTCCACATAGACGAGCAGTCCCTCGGGGGATTCGGCGCGCGCGAAGTCCGTGACGTCGAGGTAGCGCGTCCCCGCGAGGTTGCACAGCGTATCGATGCAGCCCCCGATCAGCCTGCCCTCGGCTTCCACATCGTCGTCGGCGTCGAGTCGTGCCCAGGTGCCGGGGGAGTCGAGGGTGTACTCGCGTACGGCGGGGAAGGCGGCGAAGTCGTCGAAGCCTGTGGTGCGGTGGCGGCCGGGCGGGGTCTGCGTGAACCGGTGGCCTGCGGGGGTGGCGACGATGTCGAGCCATGACACCAGCCCTTCGGGTACGCAATAGGGCGTGTCCATGAGGTTGTTGCCGTGCACGGTCGCCGTGCCGGTGAGCAGGGTCAGCGGTGTGATGAGGGTCGAGATGTCGGAGAACCCCACGAACCAGGTCGGTTCCGCGTCACGGAGCCGGTCCCAGTCGAGCAGCGGGACGAGGTCGATCGCGGTCTCTCCGCCCCACGGTGGCACAACTGCCCTGATGGTGGGGTCGGTCAGCATCGACATCAGTTCGCTCGCGCGGTCTGCGGCCGGGGCACTGATGTGCCCGGAGCCGTCCATGCACCGCCCGACCACGACCTCGTAGCCGCGTGCTTCCACCTCATGGACGGCGACACTCAGCCGCTCACGCAGCACCTCCGTGACCCCGCTCGACGGAGACGTCACACCGACACGGTCACCGGGACGCAGGGGGCGCGGGTAGCGAATGGGCATGCGCCGGATCCTGGCACAGGGGTCCGGGCGGGTGACAACGCGTTTTCGGGGGCATTCCGTCAAGGACGCTTGAGAAAGGCGGATACCCGCTTTCCAGTTCCGTCCTCGGTGGGGCACGTGGTCCAGCTTTCGGCGATCGACGATACGAGAGACAAGCCGCGCCCGCTGGTCGTGAAGTGCTCGGGAGCCTGTTGTACGGGTTCCTGCGGTGAGTTGTCCTGAACCTCGATCGCTACGACATCGGTCTGGACCGTGAGCGTCAGGGTGATGCCCTCGCGGCTCTCGGCCTGCGAGGTCGAGCAGTCTTCCTCGGCGGCTTCGCAGGTTTGGCCGTGGCGTACAGCGTTGGTGGTGAGTTCGCTGACGATCAGCACCGCGTCGTCCACGACGTCCTCCAGTCCCCACAGGGTGAGGACGCCACGGGTGAAGGAACGTGCCGCGCCGGGAGCGCGGTCGTCTGCGGCCAGGGTCAGGCTCTTCCGGTCCTCGGGGGCGCTCGGCAACGGCCTGATGTCGGCGTCCCACGTCTGGCTGATCTTCACCGAGTTCCCTCCCGGGCAACGGCAGATGGTGCTTTCGTCACGTTGAGCGAACCGTGAATGACGGCGGGTTGGTATCCCCGGCAGGTCAGCGATGCCGTCAAACCCGTCAAAGATCGTTCTCTTGTGAACGGGGGACGAAGGATGGCACGCAGAAACGAGAGGCTGGCCGTGGTGATCGCGGAGACCGGCTGGTCGCAGCCGAAGGTCGCAGCGGCGGTGGTCAGGGTTGCTGCCGAGGCCGGTGCGAATGAGCTGTTCAACACGAGCCGTTCGCACATCGCGATGTGGATCTCCGGAACCCGTCCCACGGGCAGGGCGCCGCGCATTTTGTGTGAGACGTTGTCCCGTCGGCTGCGACGCCCCGTCACACTGGCGGAGATCGGGCTCTCCGAATCGGCAATCGACACGGACCCCGTATCCGAATGGTGTGTCGACACTTTGACCGCGCTGGTGGATCTGGGGAGAAGCGACGTGGACTTGGAACGCCGCAGGCTGCTGCACGATGCTGCCTACTCGGCAGGTGTCCTGGTGCTGCCCGGACAGCAGTGGTGGGACCAGGCTCCGGAGAGAGCCAGGTCTCGCCCAGCTGTGACCAGCCGACGCATCGGCGCGGGGGAGGTCGCCGCCGTCCGGGAGATGACCGAGTTCTTCTCCGAACGGGACCAACGGCATGGCGGAATGGACGGCCGCACGGCCCTCCGCCGCTACATCATCGATGACGTCGCCAGATATGCCGGTGGTGTCTTCGCGAGCGACGAGACCCGCAGGCACTTGCTTGCTGCGGCCTCTGAGGCGGTCTACGTCACCGGCTGGATGAGCTTCGACGCCTCGGAGCACGAAGCCGCGCGCCGCTACTTCACCCTGGCGCTGAAACTTGCGGCGGAAGCCGACGAAGGCGCGCTGGCCGGTCATGTCCTACGGGCAATGGCCCATCAGGCGATCGACCTGGGACACACCGGGGCGGGCCTGAGACTCGCGACCGCGTCCGTCGACCGGAAGCGGTACACCCTGGCCACACCACGTGAGCGTGCGCTGCTCGGCGTCGTACATGCGCGGAGCCTTGCCGTGGACGGGCAACGGCGCGAGGCCACAGCAGCCCTTCTCCGCGCCGAGGACGATCTCGCTGCCGCCGTGCCCGGTGACGATGACCCGCACCGGGTGTGGTTCTTCCAGCGAGCCTCGCTGGCCCATGAGACCGCGCGCACCCTGTGGACCCTCGGCGATCTCGAAGGGGCTCTCCGTGAATTCCACAACAGCGTGCTGACCAGGAAGGCCGAGAGGTTCAGCCGGACCCATGCCGTCACCTTGGGCTACATGGGCACGGTGCAGGCCCGCCAGGGCAACGTCGAGGCCGCCTGCGCCACCTGGGGCCAGGCACTCAGTGCCATGGAGGGGGTTCAGTCGGGCAGAGCGCGTGAGGCCGTCGTCACCATGCGCAGGGTGCTCTCCCCGTTCCGGAACCGGGGGATCACCGCGGCCGCGGAGATCGACGAGCGGGCCAGGGCGATACTCGAACGCGTAGCCTGACGGCGCCGTGGGCTTCACGGCTGGTGAAGGGGAATTCAGTGGCTGCTGAGTCCATCGACGTGCCTGTCATCGCCACTGTCGTGGGTGGGCACACCGGGCGGCTCGACGACTTCAAGGGTGGTGTGGAGCCGATCATCCGGCTGCGGCCTGAGTATCCGGTGGAGACCTTGCAGGGGATCGAGGAGTTCTCGCACCTCCAAGTCACCTGGTTCTTCAACTTCGGGTCCCCACACGATGTCGCACTGCATGCTCGCAGCCCTCGCGACAACCCGCTCTGGCCCGCCACGGGCACCTTCGTGCACCACAACCATCGGCGGCCGGCCCGGCTCGCGACCTCTTTCCCACGGCTGCTTCGTGTCGAGGGACGCGACCTGCATGTCACCGACCTCGACGCGGACGACGGCACGCTCGTCGTCGATCTGGTGGCGGTCTTCGAGCAGATGCTCCCGCGCGGTCCTGTCGCGCAGCCCTCCTGGCCCGGCGAGATGCTGAAGGACTACTGGCGCGACGCTTCCGAACGGTGACTTGGGCCTCCGTCCGCTGAGCTGAGCGCCGCCGCTGGTCTGCCTTTAGGGGTGGCCGTCACTCTTCCCTGGTGGAACGGGTCAGAGCAGGGGAGTTCTTCGGTGGCGGGGTTTCGGGGGGCGTTGTCGTCGCCTCGGCCGCGCAGTACAACGCCCGCTACCGGCAGTTGGCCGGGGGCGGTGCCACCGTGCTGTCGGCCGGGTTCGATCTGCCCACCCAGCTCGGGTACGACTCCGACTCCCCGACCGCCACCGGGGAGGTCGGTCGGGCCGGGGTCGCCGTCGACTCCCTTGACGACATGCGGGTTCTTTTCGGCGGGGTGCCGCTCGAGAAGGTCTCGGTCTACCTCACCGCCGATGGGCCCGCCGCTCTGCTGCTGCTTCTGTATCAGCTTGTTGCGGAGGAGCAAGGAGTGCCCGGTGAGCGGCTGCGCGGGGCCGTTCGCAACGACATCCTCACCGAGTTCATCGTGCGTGGCCGTGGGCTGTTTCCGATCGGGCCCTCGCTGCGGCTCACCGCTGACCTCTTCGCCTACTGCCACGCCGAGTTGCCCCGCTGGCGGCCCATCTCCCTCACCGGCCACCGGCTGGTGCGCGCCGGGGCCTCGCCCGTGCAGGAAGCCGCGTTCGTCCTCGCCAACGGGATCGAGTACGTCCGTACCGCCACCCGAGCCGGGCTGGATGTGGAGGAGTTCGCCTCCCTGCTCACCTTCCGGGCGGGGCGGCGGGTCTGGGCCCGGGTGATGAAGGAGCAGTTCGGTGTGCGGTGGCCCGGGGTGCCCGGTGCCTGGCTGCCGCGCTTCCTCGTCGGGGATGGGATCGACGCCGGGATCGTCGGACTGCTGGACCGGGTCGAGGCGCTGGGGGGTGCCGCCGCCGCTGTCGAACTCGGCCTCCAGCGCCATGAGATCGGGTGGGAAGGCGGCATTCTGGGGGCTGTCGACGTACCGGGGGACCAGTTCCGCGGCGGATCCGCCGTCGCCGTGCGGCAGGGCGAGCGGCTCGCCAAGGTGCGGGCCTGGCGGTACGGGCCGCGTGTCGATCAGGCGCTTGCCTCGGTGCGGTCGGCCGCCGGGGGGAATGGCAACGTTCTCTATCCGCTCAAGGATGCTCTCGCCGCCGGGGCCACCCTCGGCGAGGCGAGCGGTGCCCTGCGTGATGTGTGGGGCGAGTGCCTTGCCCCGGACAGCCCGAGCGCGTACGAGGTTCGCGCGTACGGGGTTCGAGGGTACGAGGTTCCGCTCATCGACGCCTCCGTCCGCGAACCCGAACCCGCGTCCAAGGAGCCCTTCAACGCCCCCGGTTAGCCACTGACAGGAGCCGACACCCATGCCTCTGGAAACCAAGAACGTCCGCCGAGTCGACCGGGTCGTCATCCGGTTCGCCGGAGACTCCGGTGACGGTATGCAGCTCACCGGTGACCGTTTCACCTCCGAAACCGCGTCGTTCGGCAATGACCTGTCCACCCTGCCCGACTTCCCCGCCGAGATCCGCGCTCCCGCCGGTACCCTCCCCGGTGTCTCCTCCTTCCAGCTGCACTTCGCCGACCACGACATCCTCACCCCCGGCGATGCACCCGACGTCCTCGTCGCCATGAACCCCGCCGCCCTCAGGGCCAACATCGGCGATCTCCGGGCCGGTGGCGAAGTCATCCTCGACACCGACGAGTTCAGCAAGCGGGCCATGCTCAAGGTCGGCTATCCCGTCAGCCCGCTGGAGGACGGGTCCCTCGAGCGGTACCGGCTGCATCCCGTACCGCTCACCACCCTCACCGTCGAGGCGCTCAAAGATTCCGGGCTCTCGCGGCGGGATGCCGTCCGGTGCAAGAACATGTTCGCGCTCGGGCTGTTGAGCTGGATGTATCACCGGCCGACGGAGGGGACCGAGAAGTTCCTCAAGGCCAAGTTCGCCAACAAGCCCGGCATCGCCGCCGCCAACATCGCCGCGTTCCGGGCCGGTTGGAACTTTGGTGAGACGACGGAGGACTTCGCCGTCTCCTATCAAGTGGCCCCGGCGGCGAAGGCGTTCCCTGTCGGTACCTACCGCAACATCTCCGGCAACCTCGCCCTTGCCTACGGCCTCATCGCCGCCAGCCGACAGGCCGATCTGCCGCTCTATCTCGGGTCGTACCCCATCACTCCGGCCTCGGACATCCTCCATGAGCTGTCCCGTCACAAGAACTTCGGCGTGCGCGCCTTCCAGGCCGAGGACGAGATCGCCGGCATCGGCGCCGCGCTCGGCGCGGCCTTCGGCGGCTCGCTCGCCGTGACCACGACCTCCGGGCCCGGTGTGGCGCTCAAGAGCGAGACCATCGGGCTCGCCGTCTCGCTCGAACTGCCGCTTGTCATTGTTGACATTCAGCGCGGCGGGCCCTCCACCGGTCTGCCCACCAAGACCGAGCAGGCCGATCTCCTCCAGGCCATGTACGGCCGCAACGGCGAGGCCCCCGTACCCGTCGTCGCGCCCCGCACCCCCGCCGACTGCTTCGACGCGGCGATCGAAGCCGCCCGCATCGCGCTCACCTACCGCACCCCCGTCTTCCTCCTCTCCGACGGTTACCTGGCCAACGGCTCCGAACCCTGGCGCATCCCGGAGCCCGACGAACTCCCCGATCTGCGCGTGCAGTTCGCCACCGGGCCCAATCACACCACCGAGGACGGGACCGAGGTCTTCTGGCCGTTCAAGCGTGATCCGCAGACCCTCGCCCGGCCCTGGGCCGTCCCCGGCACCCCGGGGCTGGAGCACCGTATCGGCGGCATCGAGAAGCAGGACGGAACCGGCAACATCTCCTACGATCCCGCCAACCACGACTTCATGGTCCGCACCCGCCAGGCCAAGGTCGACGGCATCGACGTACCCGATCTCGTCGTCGACGACCCGGACCAGGCCAACACCCTTGTCCTCGGGTGGGGTTCGACCTACGGGCCGATCACCGCGGCCGTGCGGAGTCTGCGGCGGGAGGGTGTGCCGATCGCGCAGGCGCATCTGCGGCACCTCAACCCCTTCCCCCGCAACCTCGACACGGTCCTCACCAGCTACGACCAGGTGGTGATCCCCGAGATGAACCTCGGCCAGCTCGCCACCCTCATCCGGGCGACGTACCTGGTCGACGCCCACTCCTACAACCAGGTCAACGGCATGCCGTTCAAGGCGGACCAGCTCACCCACGCACTGAGGGAGATCACCGATGCCCCCTGAGACACTGTCCCTCGTGCCCAGGGCCGAGGCCGCGCTCTCCATGAAGGACTTCAAGACCGATCAGGAGGTGCGCTGGTGCCCCGGCTGCGGCGACTACGCCATCCTCGCCGCCGTGCAGGGGTTCATGCCCGAACTCGGGCTCGCCCGCGAGAACATCGTGTTCGTCTCCGGGATCGGGTGCTCGTCCCGTTTCCCGTACTACATGAACACGTACGGGATGCACTCCGTGCACGGGCGTGCCCCCGCCATCGCCACCGGGCTGGCCACCTCCCGGCGTGATCTGTCCGTCTGGGTCGTCACCGGTGACGGCGACGCGCTGTCCATCGGCGGCAACCACCTCATCCACGCCCTGCGCCGCAACGTCAACCTCAAGATCCTGCTCTTCAACAACCGGATCTACGGCCTCACCAAGGGCCAGTACAGCCCCACCTCCGAGGTCGGCAAGATCACCAAGTCGACCCCGATGGGCTCGCTGGACGCCCCCTTCAACCCGGTGTCCCTCGCCCTCGGCGCCGAAGCCTCCTTCGTCGCCCGTACGATCGACTCCGATCGGGGGCACCTCAGCGACACCCTGCGCCGGGCCGCCGCCCACCCCGGTACCGCGCTCGTCGAGATCTACCAGAACTGCAACATCTTCAACGACGGCGCCTTCGACGCCCTCAAGGACAAGCAGCGCGCCCCGGAGACACTGATCCGGCTGGAGCACGGGCAGCCCGTCCGGTTCGGGGCCGACGGGGCGAAAGGGGTCGTACGCAACAGCACCACAGGCGACCTCGAAGTCATCGACGTGACACCCGAGAACGAGGGGCGGGTTCTCGTCCACGACGCGCATGCCGCCTCCCCGGCCACCGCCTTCGCACTGTCGCGGCTCGCCGACCCCGACACCCTGCACCGCACGCCCATCGGTGTCTTCCGGTCCGTCGAACGGGCTGTATACGACACCCAGATGGCAGACCAACTCGACGCTTCTATCGAGCAGTTCGGAAAGGGGGACCTGTCGCTCCTGCTCAGGGGCAACGACACCTGGACCGTCGTCGGCTGATGGCGCGCGGGACGCCACGCCCGCCCGCGACCGGACGCTTCCCCTCTGGTACTTCCTGCCGTGCAGCCAGTGGACAGCGTTGCGCGTACCCATGGCGCGCATATGCCTTCCTAAACTGCAGCCACGAGCAGGGAATCCGACCGGGAGGGGGCGAGCCCATGGTGCTCCTGCACCGTGACGACGCGACCGCACGGCTCGACAAGGCGCTGCGCGCCTGCGTCGACGGCACGGCCCAACTGGTGCTCACCGAAGGCGCCCCCGGCTGCGGCAAGACGCGGTTCCTCCAGTACGCCGCCGACACCGCCGCCGGACTGGGCCTCACCGTGCTGCATCTCGCCGCCGACCCCGCCGCCCGGCGCCGCGACTGCTCGCTGCTGCGCCGCCTCACCGCCACGCTCGCCGTCACACTCACCACCGACGACCCGGGCAGGTCCGGCGGGCTCGATGAGAACGGCGGTTTCGGCGCACTGCTCGCCGCCGCCTGCACCCGCGGGCCCGTGGTTCTGTGCGTCGACGACGTGCAGTACGCCGACCGCGGCTCCCTGACCGAACTCCTGCGCCTCGCCCACACGTTCCGCGAGGCGCCCCTGCTCACCGTGCTCGCCCGCTCCCCGCACCATGGTGCCGACGGCGCCGGGCTGTACACCGAACTGCTGCGCCACCCGGGGTTCGTGCGTATCCCGCTCGCCCGCCTCGACGTCCGTGACACCGCCGAACTGGCGCGCTTCTGGGGCATGGCCGTGCCCGCCGACGCCGCCTCCCGACTCCACCGCCTCAGCGGTGGAAACCCGCTGCTGGTGCGCGCCCTCCTTGCCGAGAGGGAGGGCGCCACCAGCAGCCCGGTCGACGCGGGCGCAGCCGACTGGCCCGAGCCCGAGCCCGGCGGGCCTTTCGCCGAGGCGTTCGTGACCTGTGTACGCCGCTGCGGTCCCGCCGCACGCCGGCTGGCGCTCGCGCTCGCCGCGCTCGGTCCGCAGGCCGATCTGCCGCGCGCCGCCCGCCTCGCAAGGCTGGGCGCCGACGCCGCCGTACGGGCGAAGAACGTGCTGGAGACCGCCGGGCTCCTCACGGACGCCGGCCGGCTCGCGCACCCCGCCGCCGAGTCCGCCGTACTCGCCACCCTGCCCGCCGAGCAGCGCCGGGCGACCCACCGGGACGCCGCCCGGGTGCTGCATCACGCGCTCGCCGAACCGGCCGTCGTGGCACGCCAGTTGCTGGCAGCCGGGGCCGCCGCGCACGACTGGGAGATCCAGGCCCTGAGGGACGCCGCCCAGTACGCGCCGTGTCCTGCCACCGGAGTCGACGGCGCCCAGGCGTTCCTGCGGCTGGCCCGCTCCGGCTGCCGTGACGAACCGACCCGGCTCCGGATCACCCTTCAACTCGCCGCCCTCACCTGGCGGTTGCACCCTGCCGCCGCGCACCGACTGCTCGACGAGCCGTACGCGGCCCTGCGCGCCGGGCAGTTGTCGCCCGCCGACGCCGGCTGGCTGGCCCGGCTGCTGGCCGCCCAGGGGCGGGTCGCGGAGGCCGACGAGGCCCTCGCGCACGCCGATCTCGACATTCGCCCCGGGCCCGACCGGCTGCCGCGCGAAACCCTCGGCCCCCGCTCACCCGGCACCCACGACCGGCCCAGCGGACAACCCGTCCGCGCCGCCGCCCGGTGGCTGCTCCCGGGCACCCGCGACGACGCCACCGGCGCCGAACGACTGCTGAACGACACGCCGTTGACGCAGACCACCTACGAGTCCGTGTCCCGCGCGCTGCGCACCCTCGTGCACCACCGCCCGTACCGGGCCGCCGCCTGGTGCGCCCGGCTCGCCGCCCAGCCCCTCGTCCGGGAGGCCCCGGGCTGGCAGGCCGCGTTCGCCACCGCGCACGCCGACGCCCTGCTGCGGCTCGGCGATCTCGCGGGCGCCCAGCGGGCCGCGACCGACGCGATCGACTGGCTCGGCGGCCGGGGCGGGGCGTTCCTGCTCGCCCCGCTCGCGCTGCTGGTCCAGTCGCTCACCGAGCAGGGCGAGTTCGCCGCGGCGGCCGTCCATCTGCACCCCACGCTGCCCGGTGAGCCGTACTCCACCGTGCACGCGCTCGCCTTCCTGCGCGCCCGCGGACGTCATGCGCTGGCCACCGGACGGCCCGAGGCGGCCCTGGAGGAGTTCCTGGAGGCCGGTCGCCTCGCTGGACGCTGGGGCGCCGACCAGCCCGAACTGCTGCCCTGGCGCACCGACGCCGCCGAGGCCCTGCTCGCCCTCGGCCGCCCTGCCGAGGCCCAGGCCCTGGTCGCCGACCAGCTCGCCCTGCCGGTGACCACCGGGGCACGGGTGCGCGGGGTGACGCTGCGGTTCAGCGCCGCCACCGCCGAACCCCGGCGCCGCGTCGACCTCCTCGCCGGTGCGGTCGAGGAACTGCGTGACTACGGCGACCGCCTCGAACTCGCCCGCTGTCTCGCCGACTTGGGCGGTGCGCTGCGGCTGAGCGGTGAGGGCAACCGGGCCGGTACCGTCATCCGGCGGGCCTGGCAGCTGGCGGGCGACTGCGGCGCCGTACCCCTGCGGGAACGGATCCGGCCGACCACCGCCGCCGAACGCGCCCCTCAGCCGACGCAGCCACCGTATTCGGCGGAATCGTTCGCCGCGGAACCGCTCGCCGCGGAACCGTTCTCCGCGGAATCGCCCGTCCCGGAGTCGGCCGACCGCACCGGTGACGACGACGTCCGGCTCAGCAGCGCCGAGGAACGGGTCGCCGCCCTCGCGGCCCACGGCCACACCAACCGCGAGATCGCGGCGAAGCTCTTCGTCAGCGCCAGTACCGTCGAGCGCCATCTCACCGGTGTCTACCGCAAACTCGGCATCTCCCGCCGCCAGGACCTGCCCCTGGACCTGCGGATGCGCGCCTTCGACCAGGCCGAGTGCTGACACCCCCGTACAGCTTGCACCGAACGGCCGGACGGCCCGGACGGCCCGGACGGCCGGGCGTCTACTTGATGAACTCCGGCGGCACCCGCGGCGGCCACTGGCCCACCGTCAGCATGCCCAGTGAGTGCGCCCGCGCGACCAGCGCTGCACGGTTCGGGGCCTTGAGGTTTCTGAGCATCAGCCCGACGTGGTACTCCACGCCCTGCCGACTGAGGTAGAGCCGTGCGGCGAGTTGCACGGTGGAGGCGCCCGCGGCGACCCCTTCCAGGACCTGTGCGTCGAGCTTGCTCAGCAGTCGCTCCTTGGGGTGCGCCGCGGGCTCCGCGGCCGGCGCGGCGGCGCCCTCCTGGTCGGGGCGCACCTGCACGACGATGCCGGCGAGGCCGCCGCCGGTGTCGTGCACTGCGATCCCGGTCAGCCCGGCGGAGAACACCCGGCCCGCGCCGTTGAGACCCACCATGCGCTCGTCGAAGCGGTTGCAGCGGCCCTCGGACAGCCGGATGAAGTGCCGGTCGAGGTAGGTCGGGGAGCTCGGGTGGAGCAGCTCGTAGAGGCTGCGGCCACAGGTGTCGGCCGAGGTGCGCCCGAACTGCCGGGCGAAGTCCGGCTCGGCGGCGACGATGTGCCGCTCGGGGTCGAGATGGGCGGTGTACGTGCGCCGGTCGCCCTGCGGGAGCGGTCGGACGGAGTGCGTGTACCGGTGTCCGACGGCGGTGCGCGGCGTGGTAGTCCGGTGGTCGACGGGCAGGACATCGGTGATACGAGTGGTCATGTCGTACCGCTTTCTGTTTCCACATCCACGTACGGGGGCACAGTGCTTGCCGCCTTGCACGGCCGGCCTTCGCACGACGTCGGGCGATGGCCGGGAATCAAGGAGCGGACTTGGATCTCGTCGTTCTCCCGGAGCTCTGAGTTCTGTGCGTTCTCCGAGCCTTTTGATCTCTTCGAGCTCTTTGATCTCCTCGAGCTCTTCGGTCTCTTCGATTTCTTCGATCTCCGAGATCTCCGTGATCGCTGCGGTTCGTCACGAACGGGAGGGGACGTGCCTGACTGCACCATCAGGCGCTTGTGGTTTCGCTGTGTGGGGCATGCAAGTCTCTTTCGGACACCGTTCACCGCTCAACAACCAGGTCGCAGCCCTGCTGGGAAAGGCCCGGGCCCCTCGCACGGGTCCCCGCCCACCTGACTTTGGCCATGCGCTGTCACACCGGTCGCTGAAAAAGGCGGTCCCCGCGCCACTTTCCGGGCGCGGGGACCGCCAACGTTGTCAGCGCGCCCTCCCTCCGCGGGCGTGTCGCCGTGTCTGGGTGCTCAGTCGGCGCAGGGCGCCAGACGCCACACCCCCGGCCGTACCTCGGACCAGCCCTCGGGGTGGTGGTCCCGGCCGCCGACCCGGTCCAGCCAGCGCTGGGCGTACGACTCCAGATGCGGGTCGCTCAGCGTCGTCGCCATGTCCAGGCAGTCCGCGAAGTGCACCTCGGCGGCGCCCGGACCGGCGTTCTCCAGGGCCAGCAGCCCCAGCGCGCGGTGTGCCTCGTAGCGCCCACGCGGGTCGTCGGCGACCGCGTCGAGCGCGGGGGAGAGCAGTGTGGCCGCCTCCTCCAGGCCGCCCGCGTCGAGCTGGAGATCGGCCAGCCCGACCAGGGCCCGGCCGCGCTCCACCGCCGCCGGAGCCGCGTCCGCCGTCAGCAGCGCACGCTCGTAGAACTCGCCCGCCGTCTCCAACTGCCGCCGCTGCCACGCCAGATCGCCCAGCGAACGCAGCAGCCGCGCCTCGGCGGCCAGGTCCTCCTGCTGGCGGGCGGCGTCCAGGGCGAGGCTGTGGCAGGTGTCCCAGGCGTCCCAGGACGCCCGCGCCTCCAGGAACCCCGTCATGGCGTCGGCCAGTTCCATTGTCTGCGCCCACAACCCGGCCGCGTGACACCGCCGTACGACATCCACCAGACCGTTCTCACGGCGGCTGAACCACTCCAGCGGATACGGGACGTCGCGCCTGGCCCCGGCGTGGACCGCGCGCAACTGCGCGGTGAACTCGGCCGCCAGCCGGGCGGTCGCCGTCCGCGCCTCGGCCGCCGGGCTCTCCGCGGCCAGGCACTCCAGCGCCAGCAGCCGCCACAGCTCGTGCAGCCGGTAGTGGGTACCGTGCTCCGGGCCGCTCGCCACCCGGCGCAGCAGCTGCGCCCCGACCAGCGCGTTCAGCACGTCAGCCGTCTTCGCCACGTCCTCCCCGAGCACCGCGGCCGCCGCCTGCGGGCAGAACGGACCCGATGGCAGCAGCCCCAGCAGCCGGAACGCGTGCCGCAGCACCGGCTCGGTCTCCACATAGCTGGAGCGCAGCCGGGCGTGGAAGCCCGGTGCCGCCGCGCTCAGCTCGGCCAGCCGCCGCTGCTCGCTGCGCAGCCGGGCCGCCAGCATCTCGGTGCCCCAGTGCGGACGGGACGCGAGCCGGGCCGCCGCCGCGCGCAGGGCCAGCGGCAATCCCTCGCAGAGTGCGGCGATCTCCCGTACCGCCGCCTCGCTGCCGTGTTGCGGGATCAGCCGTCCGGCCGCGGCGGTGAACAGCTGCCGTGCCTCGTCCTGGGGGAGCACATCGAGTTCGAGTACCCGGTCGGTCAGCCCTTCGGGGACATGCCGGCAGGTGAGGAGCGCGGTGCTGCCCGGGGTGTCCGGCAGCAGCGCCCGCGCCTGTTCGGCGGACTCGGCGCCGTCGAGGATCAGCAGCAGCCGGCATCCCTCGGTGCGGCTGTGCAGCACGCCGCGCAGTCCGTCCTCGTCGGCGGGCAGCGGTTCCGGCACCTCCATCTGCCGTAACAGCCGGGTCAGCGAGACCACCGGGTCCGTGGACTGGGAGGCGTCGAGCTCCAGGAACACCCGTCCGTCGGGGAAGAGTTCGGTGAGTGTGTGGCCCGCGGCGACGGCGAGCGCGGTCTTGCCGGTGCCTGCCGGGCCGGTGACCGCCGCGCAGCCGCCGGGCGGTACGTTGCGCAACAGGGCGCCGAGCTGGTCGAGTTCGTCGGAGCGACCGGTGAACGCCGGGTCACGGGGCGGGATGTGGTCGAGCGCCGGCTTGAGCAGCGAGGGATGCGAGGGATGCGAGGGGTCCCGGATGGCCTGCGTGTCCCCGGCGGGCCCTTCCGGTACGACGACGGGTGCCGGTATCGGCGGCGGTGCCTGTGCCGCTGCTGTAGCGGTGGTTGTGGTGACTGCGGTTAGGGTCGTCGCGGCGACGGCGGTTGCCGCGGCTGCGGCGGGGACCGGCTCCGGGGCGGGGGCCGGGGCACGTACCGGCAATGTCTCCGCCTCCCGTGATACGGCCGGTTCCGCGGCGGGCCCCCGCTCCCCGTCCGTCCCGGGCGGCGTCGGCGCCGCCGGATACAGCAGCTCCGGGTCGCCCGCCAGGATCCGCTGGTGCAGCCGCTGGAGCTGCGCCCCCGGCTCGATGGCCAGCTCGGCGACCAGGCTGCGGCGCAGCTGGGCGAAGATCCGCAGCGCGTCGGCCTGCCGGCCGGCCCGGTACAGGGCCGTCATCAGCAGCATGTGGAACTCCTCGCGCATCGGCATCTCCGCGACCGCGGAGTGGAGTTCGCCGATCAGCTGCTGATGGTGCCCGAGCTGGAGCTCGGCGCGGATGCGCTGTTCGAGGGCGGCGGCGCGCATCTCGGCGAGCCGTACCGCGGTGCGGGCGAGCAGCGGGCCGTGCGGGGTGTCGGAGGCGAGCGGGGCGCGCCACAGCTGGAGCGCGCGGCGCTGGAGGTCGGCCGCGGCAGCCGGCTCGGCGCGCAGTAACGCCGCCTGGCCGCTCTGGTGCAGTTCCTCGAACACCACCAGGTCGAGCTGCGCCGGGTCGAGATACAGCGCGTAGCCCGGCGGGCGGGTGACCAGCGCGTCCCGGCCGTACTCGGGGTCGGCGGCGTCGAGCAGTTTGCGCAACTGCGAGACATAGACCTGGAGTGTGGTGGTCGCGGTGCGCGGCGGATTCTCGCCCCACAGTTCGTCGATGAGGTGGTCCACGGCGACGATCTCGTTCGGCCGGACCAGTAAAGTCGCCAGCACCACACGGATCTTGGCGGCTTTGGGCCTGAGCGGTTCGACCGCCCTGGACGAGGTGATCTCCAATGGACCCAGGATCCGAAAACGCATGTTCCCACCCTCTTCTCGGTCGCGCGCCGGTCGGCGGGGTCGGACGGCTGCGGGCGTTCCCGGGACTTCCCGGCCCTCTCGGGCCCGCCGCGCCGCCCGCTCGGGGGCTGCCTCGGTGGAGGTCCGACGACGGAGACGACGGATACAACGGATTTGGCGGATACGACAGTTCGTGGTTCGTCAGTTCGTTCCGTGTCCCAATGTAGGCGTCGGCCACACCCCAGAATCGGACAGCCCTACCCCTGATTTCCGTGAAGCGGGTTGTATTGCAAGCCGCGCTTTAGGCCTTGATCCCAGGATGGAGGTGCTTCGGCGGCAGAGGGGTGTCCTGTGCCCCGCTTCGTACGCACCATGAGGGGGCTGACGTTGACCGCTGCTTTCACCACCTTCACCCGGCTGTTGCGGGAGCGGGCGGCCGCACTCGGTGACACCGACGCCCTGGTGTTCCTGCGCGACGGCGCGAACGCCGAGCATCTGACGTACGGCACGCTCGACCGGCGCGCCCGCGCCCTCGCCGTACGGCTGCGTGAACACGGCGCCCAGGGGCGGCCCGTACTGCTGCTCTACCCTCCCGGTCCTGAGTTCCTGGTGGCGTTCACGGGCTGTCTCTACGCCGGTGCGATCGCCGTGCCCGCGCCGCTGCCCGGCGACCGGGGCGAGCGGCTCCAGCGGGTGTCCGGCATCCTCAAGGACACCGTCGGGCGTCTGGTGCTGACCGACAGCGAGCACGCCGCGGACACCTCCCTGTGGCTGGCCGTGTCCGGCGGCGGAGAAACGGTTTGTCTGGCCACCGACATCGATAACGACATCGATAGCGAGATGAACGACATAAAAGCGGACGACTGGCGTCCGCCGGACACCGGCCCCGACGACCTCGCCTTCCTCCAGTACACCTCCGGCTCGACCAGCAAACCGCGCGGCGTGATGGTCACCCACCGCAATCTGATGGCCAACCAGGCCGCCCTGCAACGCCTGTTGGGCACCACCGCCGACGACCGCTTCGGCAACTGGCTGCCGCACTACCACGACATGGGCCTCATCGCCCATCTGCTGCACCCCCTGTGGCTGGGGACCCTCTCCGTGCAGATGGCGCCCACCGCCTTCATCAAACGGCCGGCCGGGTGGCTGCGCGCCTTCGGCGAGTACGGCCTGACCGTCGGCGGCGGCCCCAACTTCAGCTACGACCTCTGCACCCGCCGTGTCACCGACGCCCAGCTCGACGGCCTCGACCTGTCGAGCTGGCGGCTGGCGCTGTGCGGCGCCGAACCGGTGCGCGCCCGCACCCTGGACGACTTCGCCCGCCGCTTCTCCGCCGCCGGGCTGCGCGCCACCAGCCTCTACCCCGGCTACGGCCTCGCCGAGGCCACCCTCGTCGTCTCCGGCGGACACCCGGGCGTCCCCGCACGCCGGTTGACGGTCGATGCGGCAGCCCTGGAGCACGACGTACTGCGCCCGCCGACTCCCGATCGGCCCACCCGCACCCTGGTCGGCTCCGGCCAGGTCCACGACTTCGAGCTGCGCGTCGTCGACCCGGTGGCGTGCGCCGAGATGCCGCCCGGCCGGGTCGGGGAGATCTGGCTGCGCGGCGACAGCGTCGCCCGGGGCTACTGGCGCCGCCCGATGGAGACCGACGACACCTTCCGTGCCACCCTCGCCGGTGTCCCGGGCGAGTTCCTGCGCACCGGCGACCTCGGCGTCGTAGCGGACGATGAGCTCTACATCACCGGGCGGCTGAAGGAGGTCGTCATCCTCAACGGGCGCAACATCTACCCGCAGGACGTGGAGTGGGCGATCCGCGAGATCGGGCCCGCCCTCGGCACCGGGCACGGCGCCGTGTTCACCGTCGGCGCCGACCGCGAACAGCTCGTCGTCGTCCAGGAGGCCCGGGTGCCCCGCCAGGACACCGACCGGCTGCGCGACCTCACCCGCGCCGTCCAGACCCTCGTGGGCCAGGACTTCGACGTCCCGGCGGGCAATGTTGTCCTGGTGCGCCCCGGCACCGTACGCCGCACCACCAGCGGAAAGGTCCAGCGCACCCTGATGCGCAGGTTGTTCCTCGACGGCGAGATCACCCCCCTGCACGAAGTGCTCGACCCGGCCGTCCGCGAGCTGATCGCACCCGCCGGTCCCGCCTCCGCCGCCGCCCCCGCTTCCGGTCCCGCCCAGGCCCATGACATGGTGCGGAGCAGCCGATGGTGACCTCCGCGTCGCCGTCCGCGCTGCTCATGCAGCCCCTCCCGCCGGGCTCTTCGCCGGGCTCACCGCCCGGCGACGGCACGGCGGCGGACCGGGTCGCCCGCGTCGAGGCCCTGCTCGGCGACCCCACCGACCCTGGCAACCCGGTCGGCCACCACGCGCTGCTGCGTGCCGACCGGCGCGCCGCGCTGTCCGCCGACGCCGAGGCGCTGCTCGACGACTTCGGCATGAGCCGCGAGTTCGTGCCGGTCCGGCTCGGTGGCCGCTTCGACTCCGCCGAGACCCTGCTGCGGGTGATGCGGCCCGTCTTCCGGCGTGACGTCGCGCTCGGCGCGGGCTATGGCATGACCACCTTCATGGCCGCCTCCGACGTCTGGATGCGCGGCACCGCCGACCAGCAGAACTGGCTGGCCGGGCTGCTGCTCGCGGGCTCCAAGGCGGCCATCGCCCAGCACGAGACCGCCCACACCAACGACTTCGTACGCAGCGGGGTCCGCGCCCGCGGCCACCCCGGCGGACTGTCCGTCACCGGTGCCAAGCCGGTCATCAACAACCTGCACCGCGCCGACGCGCTGGTGCTGTTCTGCCGCACAGGGCCGGACACCGGGCCGTACACCGGGCCGGACGACGAACCCGCCGTCGGTCCCGCTTCTGGTTACGTCCCTGGTTACGTCCCTGGTTCCGGATCCGTCGCGAGCAGCCACTCCGCGCTGCTGCTCGACCCGCACACCCTGCCCCCCGACCGCTACCGGGTCACCCGCCGCCCCGCCGCCCTCGGCCTGCGCGGCTGCTTCTTCGCCGGGGTCGAACTCGACGAGTGCGTCGTACCGTACGACACCCTGCTCGGCCCGCTCGGCGGCGGCGTGGCCACCGCGCTGCGGTCCTTCCAGGTCAGCCGCACCCTCATGGCGTCCCTTGTGTCCGCCGCCGTCGACACCGGACTGCGCACCGCAGTCAGGGTCGACCGCACCCACGCCCCCGGCCGCGGCGGCCTCGACCCCGCCGACCCGCAGCACACGGCGGGCACCCTCGCCGGGGCCTTCGTCAATCTGCTCGTCTACGACTGCCTCGCCGTCGTCGCCACCCGGGCGCTGCATCTGCTGCCCGCCGAGACCAGCGTCTACTCGGCCGCCATCAAACTGCTGCTGCCGCAGGTGCTCAGCGACACCATGTACGACCTCGCGACTGTGCTCGGCTCGCAGATCTACACCCGGGAAGGCACCGTCGGGATCTTCCAGAAGCACATCCGCGACGTGCCCGTCGTCAGCCTCGGCCACGCGGGCACCGTCGCCTGCCAGGCCACGATCATCCCGCAGCTGCGCTCCCTCGCCGAGGACTCCTGGTTCGCCGGGGCCGAGGCGCCCCCCGGACTGTTCCGCCCCGGCGCGCCCCTGCCGCCGTTCGACTACGGCCGTCTCGCACTGGCCTGCGGCCGGGACAGCGTCAGCGCGACCCTCCTCGCGGTCGCCGACTCGCTGCCCGGCGCCACGCCCGCCGAGCGCACCCTGGGCACCCTGGCCGGACAGATGATCGCCGAGTTGCACGAACTACGCAGCCGGGTACTGGCGTTGCCGCCGCTGACCCCCGACCGGCCGGTCGGACCCGCCTGGTTCGCGCTGACCGACCGCTATGTGCTGGTGCTGGCCGCCGCCAGTGTGCTCGGGGTCTGGCACCACAACCGGGGTGGCCCCGACCCCTTCCTCGCCGACCCGGCGTGGGCCGCCGCGGCCCTGCACCGTATCGCCCAGCGGCTCGGGACTCCTGCCGTCGAACTGCCCGCCGAGTGCACCGCGCGGGTCCACCGGGAGGTCCTGGCCCGCTACGGCGACCGGCGCAGCTTCGACCTGTACAACACACCGATTCCGGGCTGACCGAGGGCCCGCACCATCAGGACAAGGAGCCTTCAGGGATGACCCCCTCCCCGACCCGGCACATCGAGGTCCCGCTCCAGCAGTGGCTGACCACGCATCTCGCGGTCTACCTGGACCGGCTGCCCGAGAGCATCGAGGCGACGGTGCCCCTGGCCGAGTACGGCATGGACTCGGTGTGCGCGCTGAGCCTGTGCGGCGACATCGAGGACGACTTCGGCCTCATCGTCGACCCGTCCCTGGCCTGGGACCACCCGACGGTCGCCCAACTGGCCGCGTATCTCCGGTCCCGCGGCGCCGACCCGGAGAGGGGGCGACGGTGAACGCGGGGGCGGGGGACGGCGCGGTGGGTGCGGTGGGTGCGGTGGGCGCTGGGGGAGCCGTGGGCGCGGGGGGCGGGTTCGGGTCCGGGGATCCGGATGGAGCCGGTGGTGCGGTCGGTCGTACGGCTAGTGGTACGGCTAGTGGTACGGCCGGAGGTGGGGCTACGGCGGTACCAGGCTCCGGTGCTGCCGACGAGCCCGGTGTCGCGGTGCCGGCCGAGGGGGCGGCCGGGGGCCGTACCGGCGCCGGGGCCGTTGCCATCGTCGGCCTTGACTGTGTGTTTCCCGGGGCTCAGGACGCCGAGGCGTACTGGGAGTTGCTGATGCGGGGCGGGGACGCGATCGGACCGCTGCCCGCGGACCGCGGCGGGCCCGGGTTCGACGACGGGGTGCGCGGCGGCTTCGTCGACGGCGTCACCGTCTTCGACAACGACTTCTTCACCATCGCCGCCCGCGAGGCCGCCGCCATGGACCCCCAGCAGCGGCTGCTGCTCCAGTGCGCCTGGCGGGCCCTGGAGGACTCCGGCCGCGCCCCCTCCACGCTGGCCGGGAGCGACACCGGTGTGTTCGTCGGGGTGATGGGCAGCGAGTGGGCCCAGCTGCACCTGGGCGACCACACCCGCGTCACCCCGCAGCTCGGTGTCGGCAGCAGCGCGGGGATGACCGCCAACCGGATCTCGTACCACCTCGATCTGCGCGGGCCCAGTCTCGCGGTGGACACCGCCTGCTCGTCCTCGCTGGTCGCCGTGCACCTCGCCGTCAACTCGCTGCTGTCCGGCGAGTGCTCGACGGCGCTCGCGGCGGGCGTCAACGTCGTGCTCACCCCCGTGCTCGGCCTGGTCTACCAGCAGATGGGGCTGCGCGCGCCGGACGGCCGCTGCAAGCCGTTCAGCGTCGACTCCGACGGCATCGGCCGCAGCGACGGCGCCGGAATGGTCGTCCTGCGCCGGCTGGAGGACGCGCTCGCCGACCGCCAGCGCGTCTACGCCGTCATCCGCGGCACCGCCGTCAACCAGGACGGCCGCAGCAACGGCGTCACCGCGCCCAGCCGCTGGTCGCAGCAGGCCGTGGTGGCCGCCGCGTACCGCAGGGCGGGCGTCGAGGCGGACCGGGTCCGCTTCGTCGAGGCGCACGGCACCGGCACCACCCTCGGCGACATCATCGAATGCGCTGCACTCGGCGAGGTGCACGCCGTGCCCCGTGAACAGCCGTGCGCCATCGGCTCGGTGAAGGGCAACATCGGCCACACCGAGGGCGCCGCGGGCATCGCCGGGCTGATCAAGACCGCCCTCGCCCTGCACCACCGCATCGTGCCCGCCAGCCGCTTCGCCGCCCGTGAGAACCCCCAACTCCGGCTGGCGGACCGGGGCCTGGCGCTGATCAAGGCGCCGCTGCGGCTGCCGCCCGGTGAAGTCCTCGCCGGCGTCAGCAGTTTCGGCATGGGCGGCACCAACGCGCACGCCGTCCTCGCCTCCCCGCCCCGCCTTCCGGTCACCGCCGCACGCGGCCCGGCCGGTGCCGGGGTGTTCACGCTGTCCGCCGACACACCGGAGGCGCTGCGCCGCAACCTGGCCGCGCAGGCCGACACCCTGACCCGGCGGCCGCGCGGCGACGCCGCCTCGGTGTGCTGGACCAGCAACCAGGTCAAGACCGGGCTGCCCTACCGGGCCGTGTTCACCGTGCGCGACACCGTCGACCTCGCCACCGCACTGCGCGCCGCCAGGGACGACGAACAGACCTGGGCCCGGGTCACCGACCGCGCCCTGCGCCCCCCTGCCATCGCCTTCCTCTACCCCGGGCAGGGCTGCCAGGAGCCGGGCATGACGGCCGTCCTCTACCGCGAATCCGCCGTCTACCGGCGCCATTTGAACGAGGCCGACGACGCGCTGCGCCCGCACACCGGCCGCTCGGTGCGGGACCTGATCCTCGCCTCCGACCGTGAGATCCACCGCCCCCGCTGGGCCCGGCCCGCCCTGTTCGCCGTCGCCCACGCCCTCACCGGCACCCTCGCCGAGTTGGGCGTGGTCCCCGACGCCGTGCTCGGCCACGGCACCGGCGAACTAGCCGCCGCGGTGGCCGCCGGGGTGCTCACCCTGCCGGACGCGGCCCGTCTCGTCGCCGCACACGGCGCCGTCGCCGACGCGCTGCCCGAGTGCGCCGCGCTCGCCGTACGGGGCTCGCGGAAGGAGATCGCCGACGTCCTCGCAGCCCACCCCGGAATCACCCTGGCCGCCGCCGACGGCCCCCGTGACCTTGTCCTCGCGGGCCCCCGTGACCTGCTGGAACGGGCCGCGCGAGCGCTGTACGCGCTGGATGTGGGCAGCCGTCCGCTCCCCGGCCGGCACACCGGACCCGGCGCGGCGGGCGACACCGACGCGGCGCGCATCGCCGAGCTCGCGGGCCCGGTGACCGCCGCCCCGGCCCGGATCGTGCTGGCCTCCGCCGCCCAGGGCGGGGTGCTCGGCGACGACCTTCCGGACCCCGCCCACTGGGCCCGGCTGGCCACGGCACCGGCACGGTTCGGGGAGGCCCTGACCGCCCTGGTGAGCGGCATCGCCCCGACCTGCCTCGTCGAACTCGGCCCGGCCCGGCAGTTGCTGCGCACCGCCGAACGCGCGGGGCTGCCCGCGGGCATACGGCTGCTGCACCCGGCCCCCGGCCGCATCGCCGGGCACACCGAACTCGCCCAGATGATCGGCGAGTTGTACCTCAGCGGCGCCGAGCCCAGCTGGGACGCCCTCTACGACCCCGGCCAGCGCCGCACGGAGCGCCTCGCGCCGTACGTCTTCTCCGACACCCGCCGCTTCCGGCACACGGCGTCGGCGCCGCTGCCGGTGCCGGTGCCGGTGCCGAACCAGAGGACGACGGCACCGGAGGACCCGCAACCCGCACCGGCTGCACCGGCGGCACAGGAAGCACAAGCCGCACAAGCCGCACAAGCCGCACCAATGGTGCAGACGCTGGCCCCGCCGACACGACCGGCCCCGCCGTCCGCCCAGGACACCGCGCTGACCGTCGTCGTCGACGCGGTCATGGAGATCGGCGCCTGCCCGCGCGAGCAGGTCGGCACCGACGCCCGCATCTACGAGGACCTCGGCTTCGACTCGGTGATGATCATGCAGCTGAAAAACCGCCTGGAACAGCGGCTGCCGCCCTCCGCGGGCATCACGGTGCAGCAACTGCTGCCCGCGCTGCGGTCGGTGGGCACGCTGGCGGATTTCGTACGGGAACTGACGGGCACGGAGGTCACGGCATGACCAGCACCGCGGACTCTCCCGCACCCACGGCGTCCCCGGCGTCGACCGCGCTCATGCACATTGCCGGAACCGGCAGCGCGCTGCCCGGCGAGCCCGTCGACAACGCCGCCCTGAGCGGGATCTTCGGGATCAGCGAGGACTGGATCGACATCTTCGTCGGCACCCGTACCCGGCACTTCGGCTGGGACCCGGTGACCCGGAAGGTCACCCACACCCTGGCCGACCTCGCCGCCGAGGCTGCCGGACGGGCGCTGGCCGACGCCGGACTCGGCACCGCCGACCTGGACTTCCTCATCCTGTCCACCGCCACCCCGGACGCCCTGCTGCCGTCCACCGCCACGGAGACCGCCGACCTGCTGGGCCTCAACCATCTGCCCGTCCACCAGATCCAGGCGGGCTGCTCCGGCGCCGTACAGGCCCTGGACCTGGCCCGCGCCCTGCTGGCGGGCGGCCACCAGACCGGTCTCGTCGTGTCCGGCGATGTCTCCAACCGCTTCCTGCGCCCCGGGACGGACGCCGCCGATCTGGCCACCCAGGAGCTGGTCAACTACGTGTTGTTCGGCGACGGCGCCGGGGCCGCGGTGGTGACCGCGGAGCCGTACGACGACTCCGCTGTGGCCGTACGGGCCCTGCTGCACCGTTTCGCGGGGCGGGGCCGTGCGCCGGGGCAGATCGTGGGCTGGCGCGGTCTCGCCGAGACCGAGCAGGACCGTCCGATGCTCTTCGAGGACTACAAGACCATCGAGGAGGAGGTCCCCGCCCTCACCGGCGAGATCGTGTGGGAACTGCTCAACGCGACGGGCTGGACGGCGGAGCAGCTCGACTATCTTCTGCCGCCGCAGCTGTCGGGGCACATGACCGACCGTATCGTCGACGGTCTCGGCCTGCCGCCGGGCTGCCGCGAGGTGTCCTGCGTCCGCGACACCGGCAACACGGGCAACGCCCTGCCGCTGCTCCAGATGGACCGGCTCCAGTACGAACTGGCCCCGGGGGAGCGGGCGCTGGTGGTCTCGGTGGAGTCCAGCAAGTGGATCAAGACGGGTCTGGCCCTGGAACGCCCGGCACCGGGGGGACACGCCCGATGACCGCCGCCCGGACCACCCTCCGCGACGCCCGCAGCACCGGCCAACTGGCCGCAGAATGCCCGGCGACGGCAGGCCTGCTGGCATGGCTCACCCTGTCGGCGGCGATGCAGCCGGACTGGTCGGCCACGACGGACCCGGCCGTCTCCCGGGGCACACCTCACACCGGCGGACCGTCCGCCGTCCGTCCGGTATCCACAGGGGGCAGCCGATGACCAGCGCCCCCCTCCACACCCCCCTCGACACCTTCCGCGATCTCCACCGCACCGGCCGGCTCGCCCCCTCCTACCCCGACGTGGCCCCCCTCCTCGCCCGCGTCGCCGATGCCGCCGACCGGTCCGAGGAACAGATCGGCGACGAACTCACCCGCTGCGGCGCGCTGTTGGCCAGACTGCGGCCGGAGGACGTGCTCGCCCGGCACCCCGCGACGCCCGCCGTCACCGTCGCGGTCACCGGGCACTCCACCACCGCCCAGCTCACCGACCCGCTGGTCGCAGAACTGGCCCGGCACGGACTGCTGGCCCGTGTCGTCACCGGCGATCACGGTGCCTATCTGCGTGATCTGACAGACCGGCACAGCGAGTTGCGGCGGTGCGAGCCGGAGCTGACGGTGTGCGTGCTCGGGGCGGAGGCCGTGCTGGAGGAGCTGCCGTCGCCCTGGGGCGTCGACGATATCGAACGTGTGTGCGGGAAAATCCTGGACCGCGTGCAGGCCATCGCCGATGCCCATGACGCCCACGGCACCGGTGTCCTCGTCCTCAACACCCTGCCGCTGCCCCGCACCGCCACCCATCAGCTAGTCGGGCTGCGGCAGCGGGCCCTGCTCGGGGCGGTGTGGCGGGAGTTCAACGCCCGGCTGCTGCGGCTGGGCGCCGAACGCCCTGCAGTCGCCGTCATCGATCTCGAACCGCTCGTCGGGGCGACCGGCCCGGTGACGGACGCCCGGCTGGCCGTCTACACCCGCAGCCCCTACAGCGCCGCCCTCTTCGGCGCCCTCGCCCGTGAGGCCGTTCATGTGCTGCGCGCCCGGCGCGGGATGACCCGCAAGTGCCTGGTGCTCGACCTCGACCACACCCTGTGGGACGGGGTGCTCGCCGAGGACGGGCCCGACGGCATCCACTGCGGGCCCACGCCGCGCGGCGAACCGTACGCAGCCTTCCAGCGGGTGGTGAGACAACTCGCCGCGCAGGGCGTGCTGCTGGCCGTCAGCAGCAAGAACGACCCCGAGCCTGTGGCCGACGTCCTGGCGGACCATCCCGATCTGACCCTGCGCGCCGGTGACTTCGTCAGCGTGCGGGCAGGATGGGACGGCAAGGACGAGGCGCTCAGGAGCATCGCCGAGGAACTCGGCATCGGGCTCGACGCCCTGGTGTTCGCCGACGACAGTGCCGCCGAGCGAGCCCTCGTACGGCACCGGCTGCCCGAGGTCGCCGTCGTACCGCTGGGCGACGAACCGGCCCTGCACATAGGCCGGTTGCTCGCCGACGGCTGGTTCGACACCCCGCACCTCACCGACGACGACCGGCACCGCACCGCCCGCTACCGGGCCGCCGCCGCCCGTGAGCGGCTGCGCGGGACGACCGGCTCGCACGAGGAGTATCTGCGGGAACTGGACATCGTCGTGCGGATCTCCCCGCCGCGCCCCCACGAGATCGAGCGGATCGCGCAACTCTCCCTGCGCACCAACCAGTTCAACCTCACCGGGGAGCGTGTCCCGGCCGAGCGGATCCTCGGGCCCGGGCGGCGTCCGCTGGCGGTGCGGGTCAGCGACCGGTACGGCGACAGCGGCCTGGTCGGCGCGGTGCTCGCCCGGGACGGGGCCGACGGGCTGCACATCGACAACATGCTGCTGAGCTGCCGGGTGCTGGCCCGCGGCATCGAGGACGGCTGCCTCAGCGCCGTACTGACGCATGCCCGCGAACGCGGCCTGCCCGCCGTCCACGCCCGCTACCGGGCCACCCGCCGCAACTCCCGGGCCGGCGGCTTCTACCCCTCCCTCGGCTTCCGGCCCGCGTCGCACGGCGAGGGCGGCACCCGTGACGTCTCCGAGGGTGGCGCGGAGACCGTCTTCCGGCACGACCTGGCCGACATCCCCGCCGTGCCCGGCCATCTCACCGTGCGGGCCGACCTCGAAGGAGACGCCGATGAGCCGTGACCGCACCACCGGCACCGGCGACCCCGGTCTGGCCGACTTTCTCGACCTGCTGCGCGACGGACTCGGGCTGGACCTCACCGAGGAAGAAGCCGCCTCCGACTTCGACGCGCTGCAGGACTGGGACTCGGTGCATCTGCTGCGCCTGGTGATGGTGCTGGAGCGCGAGACGGGCCGCACTGTCCCGGTCGGCCGGGTGCTGCGGGCCCGCAGCATGCGCGAGATCCACGAACTGGTCGGCCCGATCGAGCCGTTCGGACCGGCGACGAGCGAGCCGAGCGAGCCGACCCGACCGATGACGAGCGAGCCGAGCGACCCGGCCCGAACGATGACGAGCGCGCCGATCGAGCCGACCCGACCGGTCACGAGCGAACGGACGGACACCCGATGAACGCGGCGGGCGGGGACCTGATCGAGGTCACCGCGGAGGACACCGACTGGGCGGCGGTCCGCGAGGACTTGCGTCGGCACGGCACGGCCGTGGTGCACGGACGGCTCGCCGACTGGCGCCCGCGCGCCCCGGACGGACCCGCGCTGCGCGCCGTGCTGGGCCGGGACTGGTCGCGCTACCGCGACATCGGGCACGCCGACATCCGGGAGCGGTACGCCGCCTCCCGCCGGCTGCTCAAGCACGCGGCGGCCGCCGCCCTGCGCGCCGAGGCGATCGACCTGGAACTGGCGTACGGGCCGACGGGACGGCCGTATCTGCGCGGCTGCGACCAGATCGACATCAGCCTCAGCCACACCGACGACCTGCTGCTGGTCGGTCTGACCACCCGCGGACTGATCGGCGTGGACGCCGAACGCGCCGACCGCAGCATCTACGCGCGCGGTCTGACCCGGCTCATCTGCACCCCGCACGAGAGCCGGATGCTGACCCGGCTGCCGGAACCGGAGCGCAACCCGAGCCTGGTGCGGCTGTGGACGCTGAAAGAGGCGTACAGCAAGGCGATCGGGCAGGGCATGCAGTTCCGTTTCAACGAGTTCGGATTCGGACCGGAGAGCCGCCCGGTCCAGCTGAACCGCCCCGACGGCACGCCCGGCGCCGGTGACGAGTGGGCGCTGCGCACCGTCGCCCTCGACAGCGGCGGCATCGCGTTCGTGGTGTCCGTCGCCGTCTACGACGCCGGTCTCGGCCGCACCCTGGACACCGAGGTCACCACGATGCTCGACGCCGAGGCCGCCGCGGTGATCGACGCGGCCCTGGACGCCGAGCGGGAGGACTGGTCACAGATCCTCGACGACTGAGGTCACTGAGGTCACTCACTGAGGTCACTGAGGTCAATGAGGTCAGAGATCCTCGACGACTGACACGACCGCCTCGGTCACGGCACGCCCGGCCTGCGACAGAGCGAGCGTCAGCGTCACCAGCGGGCGCCCCAGTGCGTCCATCCCGACCGGCTGTGTCACCGCGACGCAGCGCAGCGGCAGGTCGGGTTCGGCGTGCCCGCGGAAGTGGGTGTGCAGGGAGACCGGTGCGCAGTGCCGGGGGTCGAGGCCGTGCAGCCGGTGCACGGTCAGCAGGGCCGTCTGGCGCAGCACTTCGAGCAGCAGCACGGACGACACCGCGCCGTCCTGCCGGGCGAGGCCCTGCGGCCACAGGGCGGGTGGCTGCACCGCCGCGGACAGCCGCTGGCCGCCCACGGTGACGGGGGAGCGCAGCAGCACGTTCGCCACGGTGGTCCGGCCCACCTCGCCGGGTTCCGGCGACGGTGTGCGGGGGGCGGTGCGGTCCTGCTCGGGGGGCCGGCCGTCCGCGGCGGCCAGCGCTGAAGTGCGGGAGTGCTCACGGTGGTTGCGGTGTGCGAGCGGCGCGAGGAGCAGCAGGCTGGCGGTGCCGGTGCCCGCCGGGGTTCCGTCGATCTCCAGGCCCGCCTCGAACTCCAGGGCCCGCGGGATCCCGCCGATCACCTTGTCGGGCCGTACCCGCAAGGTCGCGGTGAGGACGCCGGGGCCGGTGTGGCGGCGCCAGGCGCTCACGTCGTTGCTGGTCACGCCGAAGCGGTAGAACACCGGTACCCGGTCGGCGGCGACACCGAAGTGTGCCTGGCCGATGCCCCCGCTGACCTGGCGGATCATCGCCATGGCCGCCTGGAGGTCGTGACAGCGGTTCGGTCCGTCGTTGAACAGCGGGTGCCCGGCCGGGAGTTCACCGGTGAGGACGAACTCCTGGGTGAGGTCGTCGGGGCTGCCCGGCAGTCGTGGGCCCGAGTAGCGCGGGCGGTGCACCAGATGGCGGCTGCCGAGTCCGTGTCCCGCCGGCGCGGGCAGGGAAGTCTCCAAGCTCGCCCTCCTGGACGTGTCCTGAAACGGTCCCCTCAAGCCTGCCGTCGCCGGGGGTCCGAGTGCCATCCCGGCCCGGTGACAGTTTGTGCCCTGGCAGTCAATGACGATCTGCCGCAGGGACGTTCTGCCAGGTCGGACACGAAGGCACCCGTCCCGGGCCGGACGGTCGCGCCGCGTCAGCTCAGATCGTGCTGGCCCGACTGGGCGATGTGCACCCCCGCCTGGAAACGGCTGGTGGCGTCGACGCTCAGCATGATCTGGGAGATGTAGCGGCGGCAGGTGCGCACCGACATGCCCAGCCGGCGGGCCACCAGTTCGTCCTTGTAGCCCTGGGCCATGAGCTTGATGATCGACCGCTTCAGATCGTCGGTGATCTCCGTGGTCTCCTCCGAGCCGGGCGTGAACTGGGTGGCCCCGGACCACAGATGTTCGTAGACCCGGCAGATGAACGCGACCAGCGTCGGCTCGCGCACCACCACCGCGCCCGGTGCCCTGCCGTCCACGTGCGGTTCGGGCAGGAAGGCCACCTCACGGTCGTAGATGACGATGCGGTCGATCAGCTCGTCGGTGGTGCGCACCTCCGCGCCGTGCTCGGTCACCGCGCGGACGTACGAGGTGGTGGCGAGGTCGCTGCGCGCGGTGTGCTGGTAGAGGTGCCGGATCCGCACCCCGCGCTTGAGGCGCTCCAGGGTCTTGGGCCGGGCGGTGGCCAGCAGATTGGAGGGCCGGGCGCCGCCGGGCTGTGCGGTGAGCATCTCGCTGCGGCAGCGTTCGCCCTGCTCGTCGAGCACGGCTTGGAGGGCGTGGACGTCGCTGATCACGTCGAACGCCTCGGCCTGGTTGCGCTGCTGGCGGCTGGCGAAGTACGTGGAGCGCAGGGCGCCCATCGCGCTGCGGATGTCGGTGACCTCACGCTGGAGGTCACGGATGCGGCTCTCGGCCGGGCCCACCAGGTCGGCCACCGCGGTGTCGGGGCTCACCGGTATCAGCAGGTCCGGCTCACCGGGCATGGGGCGCAGCAGGCTGAGCGCGAGCAGGCGCCGCTCGACTTGTGCCGTCTTTTCGAGCGAGACGCCCAGGGCGGTCGCCATCTCCTCGCGGACAAAGCGACCCAGGAGCACGGCATTGCGGTAGGCGCTTGCCTCGGAGTCGTCCAGCATGGCGAAAGTGCCTGCCGGGAGCGGACTTTCCGGCATTGGTTGCTCACCTCCCCCGTGTCGGAACTTCTGGCCAGGCAACTTTACGACACCAGGAATCCCTTGGGTTGAAAACCGGGCTCATGGAGTCTTGTGCGTGCCAGGCCAACTGTTGAACTAAGGGGTAGCTATGAGCAAGCTCGCGCTGCGAATCACGACCGGACTTCTGGCCGCCGCCGCATTCGTCGGTGTCCTCGGGGCCGAGATTACGGCGACCACCAATGCACTCGGGGGCACAGCGGGGATGACCCTGGCCGCACCGGCGCATTCCAGCTTCGTGGTCTCGCCCGCGGACGACCAGTGGGGCTGATGCACCGAGTGTGACAGGGCGGACCGGCGAGACCGTGGTCCGCCCCGCTCGCATGTCCGCACAGTGAACGTTGTCCTCCCCCGTACTGAACAGAAGGCCACGTCAGGAAGCAGCGGCCCGCCGTCCCCCGCGGCGGGCCGCTGCTGTGTCATGGGTACCCCGGGGGGTTTCCGGGGGTGAACGGGGGTTGCGGCGGCGCTCTGGGCTGCGGGATGCGCCGGTGGCGCCCGGATCGGCCGTTTTCGGCCGTGTCTGAATTCCGTCGATCTGTCGATCCGTCGATCCTCGACGTCGCCGAACGGCCGACCCGGTTTCGTCGGGTGAATTGTTCGGCCGTTGCTCGCTTTCCGTCCTTTCTCCGTACCTGTCGAAAGGCTGTCGACGGACCCGTCGGCCGATGGAATGCTTCGAGTGCACTCGACCACCGGCGGAAAACCACCCAACCGCACGGTCGGTCGGTTTGCCCGGGTGTGGTGCCGGAAGCGGGCCGCGCGGCCCTACGGGGCACCCGGCGACGCCTCTGTGACGCGCCCCGGAGCGACCCCGAAGCCGGACTCGCGGCACTCCAGCGGCCTTGTGCCTGCATCTCTCGCACCCGCCCGGACCTGCGCACCGTCGGCGGTGGGAACGCGACACGGGGGCGGTGGAACCTTTGCGGCCGCCAAGACATAGCGGATGCCGCGGACGCTCCCGGACACTCCAGGGCGTGCCCGGCCGCTGGCCTGTTCCGCGTCGGCCCCGGGACCGTACCGTGCGGGGCAAACGGAATCCGTGGTTCAGCCGGCGCCGGGCCGCGAGCGGGCCCGAAGCGCTCGGTCCGCGCCGCCGGGCGCCGAGCGCTCCCGCGGCACCGGTAGACATTTCTACCCGGAATTCGAGGAATTCGAAGAGTTTGGGGAATCTGAGGAATTCGAGGGGGAGAGGAAAAGAACGACCTGCGCACGGGATTTCACACCGAGCTTCTTGAAGATCCGGCCCATATGTGTCTCGACGGTTTTCACGCTGATGTTCATCCGTTCCGCGATCTGCTGATTGGTGAGACCCGGACCGATGAGCATCGCTATTTCTTTCTCCCGGGCACTCAGCCGCACCGGAGAGTCCGCCCTCGAACCCGATCCGCCGGGATTCTCCATGAGCTCGATGAGATCCCGCGCCTCGTCCGCCGCCTCGAAAGCGGTGAGCCGCTCGAATTCCGCCACCGCCAGCCGCGCGTAGCACCCGGCACTGCGGTCCCCGGATTCCAGGCACACCCGCGCCAGCGCCAGCGCGAAAGGCCCCAGCGCATTTCCCTGCCCGTGCAGCAGCGCCAGATCGAAGCCGCGCTGCAGACACCGGCGCGCCTCGCGCGGATCCCCGGTGTCCATCGCGGTCTCGCCGAGCCTCAGCCACGCCTCCACCACCCTCGCCGCCTCCGCACGGCCGAGCCCGGTCAGCAACGGCCCTGCCTCCGCGGCCAGTTCCCGTGCCGTCCCCGCGGCCCCCGCGGCCGCGTGCGCGGCGGCCAGCAGCGCCAGGGCGAGACCGTAGCCCGCCACGTCGCCCTCCGGCACCGCACGCACCGCGCGGCGGGACGCGGCGAGCGCCGCCCGCCACATCGGCTGCCCCGAGTCCAGCAGGAGCGCGGCCAGTTCGGCCCGCACCGCCGCGCCCGCCGCACCGGTGGCGCCATCCCGGGCGAGCACCGCACGCAGCACCCGCCTGGCCTGCGTACGGGCCCCGATCAGCCGCAGCGCCCGGGCCCGCCACACGGCGGCCTCGACCCATTCCTCGGGCCCTGCCGCCGCTCCTTCCGCTGTTCCTGCCACCGTTTTGTCCGGCGGGCCGCCCGTGCCCGACCTCGGCCACAGCCGCGCGTACTCGGCGAGCGCCTCGGCGGGCCGCCCGCACAGCACCAGCGCCTGGCACCGCAACAGCCGTACGCCGGACGGCGCGTCGGAGTGCTCCGCCGCCCGGGCGGCCGCCCACGCGGCACGGGAGGGCTGGGTGTGGACCGCCGTGCGCGCCCATGCCGCCAGCGATTCCGCTTCCCGGGCCGAGGGCGGTACGGCCGACTCCAGCAGCGCCGCGACCACCGCTTCGCTGCGCTCACCGCCGTCCGGCCCGGCGTGCGGCAGAACCCGCGCCGCACGCCGGTACGCCTCACCGGCCGTGCGGTGCAGCAGGGCACGTACCACCGGACGGCGGAACCTGAACAGCCCGGTGCGGCCGTCCTGTTCGACGATGCCCTCGGCACACAGCTCGTCGACGGCGCGCAGCGCGTCATCGAGGCCGAGCCCGGCAGTGGCCGCCACCGTCTCCGGGGTGAAGGGATCGCCCGCCGCCGCGGCGGCCAGCGCCGCGCCGTGGGTCAGCGGGGACAGCGGGCCCAGGTCCGGCGCCGTGGCTGACGGCGGCAACGGGCAGGGGCCGGAGGTTAGTTCGAGGCTGCTGTACGGCTCGTACGGCGCGTTCGGCGCGTACGGCGGTTCGTACGGCGCGTACGGCGCGTACGGCCGTTCGTACGGCGTGCCCGGGGTGAACGGCTCGAACGGCTCGAACGGCTCGAACGGCTCGGGCGGGGTGAACGGGCCGGAGTGCGGGGTGTACCCGTTCTCCGCGCCGGTGTCCGGTGACCCGCCGTCGGGTGCCTCCTCACAGGGCGGCCCGGTCGCCGGCATCCCGCCGCCGGACAGCGCCCGGAGCAGCCCCGGCACCCCGGCCGCGTCCCGCAGTATCAGGGTGCGGCGCAGCGGCCCGAGTCCCTCGGGCAGCAGCGCCGCGGCCGCCGGCAGGGGCAGTGGGCGCAGCACGAAGTGGGGTACGGCGCCTTCCGGATGGGCCAGCGCGGCCAGCCTGCGGGCGGCCGGACCGCCCTCGCGGAACGCCAGCACCGTCAGCAGCGGGGCCTGCGGCGGCCTGCGCAGCAGATGGTCGGCGAGCTCGGCCGTCTCGGGACCGGCGCGGTGGGCGTCGTCCAGGACGAGCAGCAGCCCGGGCCCGCCCACCGCGGCTGCCGAGGCCGCCAGTTGCTCCAGCAGCGCGCCCAGGGCCCGTACGACGGCGTGCACCGCGTCGGCGTCGAGGCCGCCCGGATCGCGGAGCTGACCGCTCGACAGCCCGCCCAGCGCCGGGAAGACCCGGGCCAACGTCCCCAGCCGGGCGGCACCGAGCCCGGCCAGGGCCGTGGAGCCGGTGGCGGTGAGGCGCGCGAGATGGTCGTCGAGGGCGTCGACCACGGCGTGGAAGGGGCGGGCGGTGCCGTCCCGGGCCGCCCTGCCGCAGGCCACGGTCCAGCCGCGCCGCCGTGCCGTGGCGGCCAGTTCGAGCGTGAGCCGGGTCTTGCCGGTCCACGGTTCCCCGGACAGCAGCACCAGCCCGGCCGATGTGCGGTGGTGTTCCAGTTCCTCGGTCAGGAGGGCCGATCCGGACGTCGGCGCGTCCGGTCGGCGGTCTCCCGCGGTCCCGTGCGGCACGGGGCCTCCTTCGTTGTTGCGGCTCCCCGGCAGGCTCGCGCAATCGTCAGGTGCGTTCCAAGCAGTCGGTGCTGGCCGGTGGGTGCATGGCAGGAAGTGCAGGTGGGCGTGGGTGTGGGTGAGCCGGTGTAGGGGAATTCCCCGATAGGCGGCGCAGCCCCCGAATAGCCGATGCCCCGGCAACAGTTGCGGCAAGGGGCCCGGCAAGCAGGGCGCTGAAAGTGTCGGAAAACTGCGTTCGTGCTCCCGTATTCAAGCGATTTCGAACAGGTCTGGACTTGGTCTCCAGCATGTGAGCGTTCTCCGTGGGCATGTGCGAACCGGGCTTTACGTCAAGGAAGTTGGGGCACACTAGACGGACCGCGGCAAGCCGGGAAGCGGTACGCCGGGGAATCGCGGCCGGGCGTGTGCGGTCCGCAGTGCAACGACTGCGCACGGTTCTCGCCCTTTCGGCGCGGTCGGCAGAAGCGACGGCGGCCCCCCGGCACGGGTGTACGTAATATTCGGCATGGCTAAACCTGTGAGTGCGCCGTGTCCGTGCGCGGCGTGGTCCGCGTGCGGACGCCGTGCGGCCGGTGGAACCGGCGGGCGCGTGCCCGCCGGGCCGGTGCGGAAGCCTGTGTCCCGAATGTTTGCTCGACCGCGGACGGCGAAGAGCGTACAGGTCCTACATGGGTGGTTTCAGGACATGAGCCGACATCACGGAAGTACGTACTGAACCTTCTTGAACCTTTTTTCAAAGGGCAAAAGAATCATGGAAAACGACCGTTGGGTCTGGTCCGGCCTCAGCCGCCGCCCTGCGTCGGCTGCTCTGCCTGCTCTGCCTGCTCTGCCTGCTCTGCCTGCTCCGTCCGTTCCGTCCGTTCCGCCCCTGCCGCCACTGCAGCCTCTGCCATCCGCCGCCCGGGGCGCCCACCGGGGAAGATTTTGGCGAACGTGCCCGACCGGAACAGCGAAATCTGTGTGACCACCTGAAGCACCACCCAGGTCACCGCGTACAGCCCCGCGTCGAGCGCCGGGACGGTGTCCACCGGGAGGGTGTACGCCATCACCAGCCGCAGCGCGGCGTCCACGAGCAGCCCGAGCCCCCAGACCACGGTCAGCGCCCGCCAGATCCGGCGGAAGGAGGCGTCCGTCTCCCACAGCCCCTCCAGCACCCCCGCCCGCCCGGGCAGCAACGCCTTGAGCGCCTGGTAGGTGAAGGGCCGCGCGGTGAACAGCGTGACCAGCAGCCACACCCCGGCGAGCGCGGTGAAAAGGCTGCCCCGCGCGAGGACGATCCGGGGGCTCGCGGTGAGTAGCGAGCCCACGGCGCTCACCACGAGCAGCGTCACCGTGAAGATGCCGATCGCGTCCACTCGGCGGTGCCGGAGTGCTGAGTGGAGCGTGTGCAGCGCGGGTGCGCTGCCGCTCACCAGCAGCGCGGTGATCTCACCGGCGCCCAGACCGCGCAGCAGATAGAACAGCCCGACCGGCAGCACGATGTCGCAGGCGACGGTGACGGCGAACGCCCAGGAGTCGCCGCGTGCGCGGGGTGCGGAGGGGGCGTCGTAGGCGGCGGATGGGGAGGTGGATGCGGAGGTGGGGGGAACCATGAGGGTGGGTGCTCCTGTGCGGGGGCAGGCTCGGGAGTGCGGTTCGCAGGGGTGGTGCCAGGGCGCGGGGGCCGAGGCGGTCAGGCGCTCGTCACGGCGGTGGCAGGTCTGTTGCGTTCTTCCCCGTCGTCGCCCGCGGACACCGGTACCCGCACGGCCTCCTTCAGCACCGCGTCGACCAGTTCCGCCCCGGCCACCGCCGACCGGCGTGCTTCGGCCTCCGCCGCGCTGCCGCGCGCGTCACCCTGGCGCACGGCGGCGGCGAAGGAGGCGAGACAGCCGCGCAGTTGGTCGGCGGCCGGAAGCGTGAACCGCTCCTCGTGGTCCTGCTCCTCCAGCACCAGCACCGGCTGGAACGCGGGCGGCGGGGTGAAGGCCCGCGGTACGGTGAGCCGCGCCCTCTTGCCCCACAGCGTGTACGAAGACGCGTAGGCGTGCTCGAAACCGAACGTCGCCTGGACGAGGACATCTTCGGGCGACACCAGCAGCGCCTGGCCCGACAGATCGAGTCCGTCCTCCTCGCGCACCCGCAGCACCGCGCCGGCCACCCGCAGCCCCGTGCCCAGCAGCAACTGGGCGGCGCGCAGCGGATACACGCCCACGTCGAGCAGCGCACCGCCGCCCATGCCGGGCGTGTAGCGGATGTCGTCGGAGGGCAGCGGCGGGATGCAGAACGCGGCCTGGAGGGTGGTGACCTCACCGAGCCGCCCCTGCCGGAGCAGCTCGGCGGCGTAGGCATGCTGGGGGTGGTGCAGGAACATGAAGTTCTCCCGCAGCACGAGCCCCCGCTCCTCGGCCAGGTCGGCCAACTCCCGTGCCTCGTGGGCGTTCACGCCGATCGGCTTCTCGACCAGCACATGCTTGCCGGCCCGCAGCGCAAGCCGGGCCCAGACATGGTGCAGTGCGGTGGGCGTGGAGATGTACACCGCCTCGATGTCCGGACGGTCCAGCAGCGCCGCGAAGTCCGTCTCCGCCGCGCAGCCGAACCGCTGGGCGAAATCGGCCGTCTTCCGCTCCGACCGCCCGGCCACCGCGACGAGTTCGACCTCCGGCGTCGCCACCGCCGTGGGCAGCACCCGGCGGGCCGCGATGGACGACGTACCGAGCGCGCCGAGCCGTAGCGGACCGCCGTCGGACGACGGTCGGCACGCGCCGGACCCCAGCGGACCGCCGTCGGACGCGCCGGACCAGGTGCCTGCCGACCCCGGCGGACCGGTCCCCGCCGGGCCGCCCGCCGCGCTCACAGCGTCCTCAGCGCCGCTACCAGCGTCCTGGCCTGGACGCTCAAGTGATGGCTGTAACGCAGCAGTTCGTCCAGCTGACGCAAGGTCAGCCAGCGGAACTCGTCCGACACGGCGGGAAACTCCCGCTCCGTCTCGATGATCAGGTAATGGCTCTGGGCGTTACGGAACCGGCCGCCCTCCTCCGACAGAATCACGTCGTACCGGGCGCCCGCGCGCCGCTCCAGCGTCTCCGCGAGATACGGCGGCCGGTCCGCCCGGGGCAGATGCTCGTAGTTCTCCGGCACGCACTGCACCGTCGGGCCCAGCTCCACCACGTCCAGGAACCCCGGTTCGGCCCGCGCCCGCAGCAGCACGTGCGGGACCCCGTCGATCCGCTTCACGAACAGCGCCGTGACGCCCATGCCCCGGGGCTCCAGCAGCGGCTGCGTCCAGGCGGGCACCTCACGCCCGCGCGAGGACACGTCCACCGCCACGACGTCGAAGTACAGCCCGTTGCAGTGCGTCACCGCGTGCGGGGTGCGCAGCCAGGCGTTGGTCTGCGCCAGCGGGATCGGCGTGACGGCGACCTCATGCTCGGCGCGCCGCCGGGTGATCCACGTACGGATCTCCCGGTCCGGGTGCAGCGACCAGCCGGGGTCGCCGCCCAGATAGTCGTCCGCGCCGCGCCAGTCCGGCAGACAGGACAGCACCGTACGGGCGTCCATGTTCACCAGGTTGTCGTGCCGCATCAGCAGATTGACCTGACCCAGCGTCAGCCAGGCGAAGTCGTCCTCGGCCCGCACCTCCGGGCCGACCTCCACCACCATGTTGCGGTTGCGCTTGTGCAGGAACCAGGAGCCCTGCTCCGACTGGAGCACATCCGCGACCACCCGCCCGGGGCCCGGCCTGCGGAACGAGTCCAGATACGGCACCGACGAACCGCCGTGCACCCGCGTGTAGTTGCTCTTGGTCGCCTGAACCGTCGGGGACAGCTGCACACCGTTGACGTTGCCAGGTTCCGACTTCGACTGCATCAGCAGATGCGGCACACCGTCGAAGTCCCGCATCGCGATACCGAGGATGCCGATCTCCGGCTGCTGGATGATCGGCTGCGACCAGGACCGCACCGGCCCGAAGTCCGACTTCACCGCGAGACCCCGCACCGTGAAGAACCGGCCGCTGTCGTGGCGCAGATCGCCGGTCCGGTGGTCGAACCGCCAGCCGCGCAGCGCCGCGAACGGCACCCGCTCCACTTGCTGCTGCTGTTCGGCCTGCCGCTCTGCGAGCCAGGTGAACATCTCCGCGTTGCTCATCACCCCGCCCTCGACCGCCGCCGCCGACACCGCAAGACGGGACAGCAGGGGAGGGGCCGCGGCGCGGGGCGACAGCACCAGGTTGGTCGCGGTCATGGAATCCGCCTCATCTCGCTCAAGTGCACGGGGAACGTCGATGACCCGCGTGTCCGGCAGCACGAGGCAGGCGGCCGGGCGGCGTACCGGCGCGGGCTCACGGCAGTCGGCTGCCGCCCTACGAGGGTGCCGTGCCGAGTTCGGGCATACGCCTAGACTTGCCCCCCTTGCCCGGACCCTCCCGCGCCCGCTATGGGCAGATCCGAGAGCGGGGGCGCCGGTCAACTTGCCGAGATGTAAAGCGGTACGGGCGGCTACTCCTCTTCGCCGAGCAGGGCAACAGGCTCGAGGAGCTCACAGGCGGTGTCGGAGGCGGGAGGGGCGCCGAGCAGGTCGCTGGTGACGCGGAGGTCGCCGTTCTCGGTCCAGGAGAGGGTGTAGTCACGGGTGGCGAAGTCGACTTGGAGCGTCGCTCGGTGTTCTCCGTTGGTCCACGACAGACACAGCGCTCCGCGTTCACCCACAGTGCCCAGCTGGAAGGTTCCGTCGAAGGCCGGGTGGGTGTTGCGGAAGCGGATCAAGGAGTGCAATGCCGCCACCACGGGCCGCTGCAGCGCGGCTGAGATCTCGTCCTCGGAGTAGTGGTGCCGGTTGATGTCGCGGCCGACGCCGGTTCGTGCGAGCAGGTCCATGTCGTTCACACCGGCCAGCAGCCCGACGTAGTAGACCTGCGGGACTCCTGGCACGAAGAACTGGACCAGGCGTGCGAGCAGGTACTGGTCGTCGTCCCGGCCGAGGGCATCGTAGAAAGTGCAGTTGACCTGATAGACGTCCACGTTCGAGGCGGCCCAGCCGGTTGCCTGACGGCTCTGGCCCCCGCTGTTGTGGTGGATCCGTTCGACGAGTGCGTCTATCTGGTCCGGGTCTAGCAGCCCGGGGCGGTCCGGTGCGGTCTGGTCCGGTCCGACATCGATCACGCCGATGCCGTCGTGCGTGTCGAGCACGGTGACGGCGTTGCGGGGCCGGAGCAGCAGCCAGCGGTGCAGGGCGGTCGCGTCACCGGTGAACAGGGCATGCAGGAGAAGCGGCGGAAGCGCGAAGTCGTACACCCGGTCGACGGCGCGGCCGACCTCGATCTGCTGCAGGTAGTGCGAGTGGATCTCGACGAGCACGTCGACACCGAGTGCGTGCGCCTCCGCGGTCAGTTCGCGGATGAAGGCGAACGTTTCCGGTGTCATGAAGCAGGAGGACCGCGGCGTCTTGACGGCATACCCCACGGCGTCCAGGCGGACCGTCCCGACCCCCGCGGCCGCAAGAGCGCGGAGGATCTCGCTGAGGTAGGAGCGGCCGGCGTCACTCGAGAGGTCGATGTCGATCTGCTGCGGAGTGAAGGTCGTCCATACCAGGCGCCTGCGCTCGCCCAGTGTCACCGGGGTGAAGGGCAGGCCCGGGCGCGGCCGGTAGATGGCGAGCAGGTCGTCCTCGGTGGCGCCGTCGGAGAAGAGCGCGTCGAAAGTGAGGAACATTTTCGCGCTCGGGGACTCGTCACCGCGAGCGACCACGTCCTTGAACTGCGGTGAGTCCGCGGAGACATGGTTGACGATCAGGTCGGCCATCACGTCGCGATCGGCGCCGAGGATGCGCAGGTCGTCCCAGTCACCGAGCCGGGGGTCGACCTGCGCGTGGTCGATGGGGTCGAAACCGGCGTCCGCGCCGTCGTACGGGAGATAGAACGGCAGTACGTGCACCCCGCCGAACAGGTCTTTCAGCGAACCGTCGAGGAGTTGCCCGAGGCCGCGGATGGTGCCGCCCAGACGGTCGGCGTAGGTGATGAGCTGGATCTGGTTGCGCAAGGTGTGTCCTTGTATATGTCTGTCGGTGTCATGGCAGGGGTCCCGGTACAGGGCGGGGCGGTGCGGTGCCGGACTGCCTTTCCGCCGGGCGGGATTCTCAGCCCTTGACGGCGGAGCTGGCGACGCCTTGGACGAACCAGCGCTGGAAGAAGGCGAAGACGATCAGGACGGGCAGGACGAGGAGGACGCCGAAGGCGAGGATCTGGCCCCAGTCCGGGGGCTGCATGCTCTGGAAGACGCTCATCTCCAGGGGCAGGGGGCGCACGGCGGGGTCGGAGACCATCAGGACCGGCCACAGGAAGGAGCCCCACTGGGTGAGGAAGGTGAGGATGGCGACGGAGGCGAACACCGGTTTGGACATGGGGACGATGATCGCGAAGAAGGTGCGCCAGGGGCCGGCACCGTCGAGGCGGGCGGCTTCCTCGATGCTGGGCGGGATCTTCCGGAAGAAGATCTGGAACTGGTAGATCGAGAAGGCGTTGGCGATGAAGGGGATCGCCTGGATGTAGAGGGTGTCGCGCTGGTTGTTGAACATGTAGAACAGCGGCACGGCCACCGACTCGAACGGCACCAGCATGAGCAGCAGGACGAGGGTGAAGACGGCTTCCTGGCCGCGCCATTTCAGCCGTGACATGCCGTAGGCGGCCATCGAGTTGACGAAGAGGCCGCCGGTGACGACGAGGAACGCGACGAGCAGTGAGACGCCCATGAAGCGCCAGAAGTGGCCGGTGCTGTCGGAGTTGAGGGCGTTCAGGACGTGGCGGTAGTTGTCGAGGGTGAGGTGGGTGGGGAGGAAGCCGGTCAGGCCGTTCAGGACTTCGTCGGAGGGCTTGAGGCTGCCCAGGAGGAGGTAGAGGACGGGCAGGACGAAGACGAACGCGAGGACGCTGAGGACGGTGTAGTCGGCGATGCGGCGCAGCCGGCGGCGGGATGCCCTGGTCGCGCGGGTGGTGTGGGTGGTGTGGGTGGTGTGGGGTGGGTGGGTGGTGGCCATGGTGGTGTCAGTCCTCGTTGTCGGGCCGGACGACGCGGCGCTGGATGAGGGTGAGGGCGACGACGATCAGGAAGAAGACGACGGTGATGGCGGAGGCCTGCCCGATGTTGTTCTGGTCGAAGGCGGTGGTGACGGCCTGGTACATGACGGTGCGGGTGGCGTCCTCGTCGAGTCCGCCGCCGTGGATGAGGACGTAGACCTGGTCGAAGATGCGGAAGGAGAGGACGGAGGTGAGCATGGCGACGAAGACGAGGGTGGGGCGGATGCCGGGCAGGGTGATGTGGCGGAACTGCTGCCAGCGGGTGGCGCGGTCGAGCTGGGCGGCTTCGTAGAGTTCGCCGGGGATCTGCTGGAGGCCGGCCAGCAGGATGACCATCTGGAAGCCGACGCCCTGCCAGACGGACAGGACGATGATCGAGGCCATCGCGGTGAGCCCGTTGCCGAGCCAGTCGAAGGCCCCCCAGTTGCCGAGGCTGAGGGCGTGGAGGGCGGAGTTGAGCAGGCCCTGGTCGCTGCGGGCGAGGATGAGCCGCCAGATGACCGCGACCAGCGTCATGGGGAAGACCACCGGCATGAAGAACAGCGACCGGAACAGGCCGATCGCCTTCAGCTTGCGGTTCAGCAGGATCGCCAACCCGAGGGCGAGGGCGGTCTGGAGGGGGACGACGACCACGGCGAAGGTCAGGTTGTTGAGCAGGGCCCGCAGGAAGGGGCCGGACAGGTCGGGGTCGGTGAACAGCCGCCGGTACTGCTCCAGGCCGAAGAAGGTGGGCGCGAGGGGGGAGCCGAGGCGCACGTTGTAGAAGGAGAGGACGACGGCGTAGCCGAAGGGGATGCCGACGAACGCGATGAGCCCGGCCACGGCGGGCGCGGACATGAGCAGCCCGTGCAGCCACTCACGGTTCCTGCGTCTGGGCGGCGAGGGGCGTTCGGGCCGTACCGGCTGCGCTGTGGTCACGGTGTGCGCGCTTTCCACGGTTGTCACGGGTGGTCCTGTTCCTGGTCCTGTTCCCGGCCGGGGCGGGCGGTGGTTCTCTGTGCCCGCCCCGGTCGAAGCGTCCTGCGGTCTACGGGATCTTGTAGCCGTTGTTGTCGGAGAAGTCGCGGTCGATGGCGCGGGCGGCCTTCTCGAGGGCGGTCTTGGGGTCGGTGCCGCCGTAGATGGAGCTGAGGGCGCTGCTGAACTTGGCGGTGATGGTGGGGTATCCGGCGGTGACGGGGCGGGTGACGGCGATGCAGGAGGTGTCGATCTGGCTGTCGCCGCAGGGCTTGGCGAGCTGGTCGGCGTAGAGCTGGAGCGGGCCGCCCTGCTTGTACAGCGCGCTCTTGGCGAGCGCGCTCTTGGTGGCGGGCGGGGCGCCGTTGGCGGTGGTCATCGCGCCGATGTTGGTGTCGTTGAGGAGGTAGTCGAGGAAGGCGCCGGCGGCCTTGCCGCTCTTGGAGCCGGCACCGATGCCCCAGGCCCAGGAGCCCTGGCCGGTCTTGGGGCCGTTGCCGAAGTCGGACAGCGGCAGCACGACCAGGTCGTCGCCGAGGGCCTTGCTGTAGGCGGGGTACATCCAGTGCCCGACCCAGGAGAGGGCGACGCGGCCCTTGGCGAAGGCGTTGGAGTCGGTGTTGGGGTCGACGTAGGTCTTCCAGGACTGGAGGGTCTTCATCGCCTTCACCACGGCCGGGGTGTCCAGGGCCCCGGCGGCCTTGCCGTTCTTGAGCAGGGAGCCGCCCGCCGACCAGACGATCGGGGCGAAGCCGTAGGTGCCCCACTCGTTGGCGTAACCGGAGTTCTCCTGCAGGTCCAGGACCTTGCCGTCGGAGTCCTTCGCCTTCAGCGCCGTGAGCGCCTTGCTGAACTCCTCTGCCGTCCAGTCGTCGGAGAGGCTGGTGGGGTACTTCACGCCGGCGGCGGTCAGAAGCTTCTTGCTGCCGTAGATGCCGAGGCCGGAGTCGTACATGCCCAGGCCGTAGTGCTTGCCGTTGATCTCGCCCTGCGCCTTGCTGGCGTCGGTGGCGTTGGCGAGGGTCTTGACGGAGACGTAGTCGTCGATCGGGGCGAGCTTCTTGTTGTAGACGAAGTTCGCCATCGTCGGCCCGTCGAACTCCATCACATCCGGCAGCTTCGAGGCATCGGTCGCGGTGATGGTCTTGGTGTAGTCGTTGCCCGGGATCAGCTTCAGCTCGACCTTGACCTTGTCCTGCGAGGAGTTGAACGACTTCACCGCGTTCTGCAGGGCGGTGTCCTCACTGGTCTGGCCCTGGTGCGCCCAGACGCTGATGGTGCCCTTGCCGCTGCCCGCCGCGGCGGAACTGTCACCACCGCCGCTGCCGCCGCAGGCGGCCAGCGCGGCGAGCGGCAGGACGAGGGCCAGACCTGTACAGGCCGAGCGGCGGTACCTTCTGTGGGTCGAGCTCATGGGGTTCGTGCCTCCGTGCGGTGCGAGAGTGCGGTGGTGCGGTGTGGTGGGTTGGTGCGGTGGTGCTTTTCGGCGTGGGGGGAGCTTTGGGGCCTCGCGGCCTGACGGCCTGACGGCCTGACGGCTGCGGAGGGTTGCCGTAGAGGGGTTACTGGGGTCCGCGGGGGCGGGGCGGGGCGGTGGTCTCGCGCAGGACGAGCTGGATCGGCATCCGCACATGCCCCGGCGGTTCGGTGTCCGGTTCGTCGAGCTGCTGGAGCAGCAGCCGGGCGGCCGCGGCGCCCTGGTCGGCGACCGGCTGGGCGACGGTGGTCAGCCCGATCACATCGGCGAGTTCGTGGTCGTCGAAGCCGACGACGGACACATCGCCCGGCACCGTCAGCCGGTGCCGGCGCAGGGCGCGCAGCGCGCCCATCGCCATCTCGTCGGACTGGGCGAACACGGCGGTCGGAGGCCGTGGGGCGGCGAGGAGTTCGGTCATGGCCCGCTCGCCGCCCTCGACGGTGTACTCGCCGTCCGCCTCCAGGGCAGGATCGTGGGCGATGCCGGCATCGGCCAGCACGTCCAGATACGCCTGCCGCCGCTCGATCGGCGTGGTCCAGTGCTGCGGCTCGCTCGACCCGCTGATCATGCCGATCCGGCGGTGCCCGAGGTTCACCAGATGCCGCACCGCGCTCTCCGCGCCGGCCCGGTCGTCGATCCCGACCACCGTGAACCCGGGACGCGAAACGCCGACCGTGCTGGCCAGCGGGATGCCGAGGGAGCGCAGCGCCGCCGACTCCGCCTCGTCGGGGATCAGCAGCGACAGCACCGCGTCCACCCGCTTGCGCACCGGCATCTTCGCGAAGAACCGCTTGCGCGACTCCGGCGAACCCAGGTTGTAGAGCAGGACGTCGTACCCGGCGGCACTGAACACGTGCTCGGCAGCGTCCACCACGGTCCCGAAGAACCAGCGGCCCACATGCGGGACCACCACCCCGACGGTGAAGGTACGCCCGCTGGCCAGACTGGACGCCGAACGCGACGCCGTATAACCCAGCTCGGCAGCCACGGCAGTGATCTGAAGGCGGACCTCGTCGGACACGCCCGGCCGGCCACGCAGCGCGCGGGACACGGTGGACGCGGAGACGCCGGCGGCGCGGGCGACGTCGTTGATGCTGGCCGTCACGGAGCACTTCCTCCCGTTGGTTTCACGTCGGTGTGATCTGTGGGTGACGTGAACGTAAACCGAGCTTCGCTGTTGCGCAAGCGTTTGCGTTCACTTTTACTTGGGCCGATGCGTAAGCGAGACTTTCGGTGCCAATGATCAACGCACACGCTTGAGTGCTGTGAGCCGACAGGAACTGCGCATGCGATACGCCCCGCCCGGCCTCCGTGCGAACGACTTCGCCCTGCTCCGCGACGACGACGGCGCCCACACCGTGCTGCACCTGCAGGGGCCGTGGACAGCCGAGTTCGACCACCTGCGGATGGAGACGGGCCTTCCCCCGTGAGGTGGACACGCTTCGTGGATCACGCAGCGAGCGTGAGCACAGCCTCGCGGTGTCGGCGTTCGTATTCGTTGGGCTGAGGTGGCCGCTGGCGGGGGGAGGTCCCGAGTGCTGGTTCTCACACAGACGGCGGTTGCTCGTGATACGGCATGATGGCGGCCATGGACAGACACACCTCTGACTGGGTGGTTCTCTTCTCTTACGAGAACGTCGCTGGCTGCCCGCGGCCCGGTCGGCTGATGTCGGTTTGACTGCGTGACCGGGGAATCGACTGGTACCCCTTCGCCGAGCACGATGTCTGGATCGACCATATGTGCGGGGTGCGTTCCGACGGCCACTGGCACGGCACGATCGTCGTCCGCGTTCGCGCGGACGCCTTGCGACGGCTCGGACTCCATCCCGATCAGCCGACTTCGGGTCCAGCCGACCCGCTGCCACCCAAGTGGTGGGGCCCGTGGGCGCGCTGAGCGGTGTCGCAGCCAGCAACGAGAACGGCGGTACCTGGAGCCGATACGCTCCCCGCGATCACACACAGTCACCGACGGGCTGGACTCCGCAGGAAACTCACGGCAGTTGAACCAAGCCGCGGAGTGGCAGGCCCGGACATTGACACCCGTCGCCGAGTCCCGATCGGCGCTGACCACCGATGAGTCCGCGCCGAGGCTGCTCGACGGGGCAGGCGTCGTTCTGGGTCTTCCCCTCGGCACCGACGGGAAGGCGTCAGGGAAGATCGGCACGGCCCAGTACGAGCCGTCACCAGGGCCGTGGCCGCGCTGTACGCCTACGACGCCGAGGACGCGCGGGCCTCCGGAGCGAAGGCCCGCACACTGATCGACGACGCCAGGACCGAGGCGTGGGCCGCCAAGAAAGAACTGCGCGCGGTGCCGCCAACCGCCCGACTTGTCTGGGACTGGGCGCAAGTGGCTGCGTCCTGCGGCGCTCTGGTCTGGGGGTGGATGAAGCAGCGCAGTGACCACAGCAGGGCCCTACTGGACGCGCCCACGCCGAGCGAGTCCCGCTACCGGAAACGTCAGGAGAAGCGTCGCTCCACGAGGTTCGGCTACGCGGGCCGCGGCCTCCTCGCACTCGCCGCACCTATCATGCCCGCCTTCGCCGCATACTGCGTCGGCTGGACCGTCGCCATGCTCACCGTCCGCGAGTACCCCAGCGAGGTCGGCGCCCGGCTCTGGCTCGAGAAACACCAGGCCCGGACATGACGCCACGAGCCACCCCACAACGTCGCTGCGGCTGCGGAGGACGCCCCATCCCAAGCCGGAGAGACGGGGGCGGGTTACTGGCGACGATTCGGCGAGGGCTTCACCTTCCTGCGTGGCGAACTGTTGCTGCTGACCGTCATCGTCATGGTCGGGATCACCAACCTGCTGGACGCGGGATTCACCACGGTGCTCATGCCCGTCTGGGCCAAAGAATCCGGCAACGGTCCGGCAGCGATCGGTCTGATGGGCAGCGTGCTGGGAGCCGCGGCGGTCGCCGGGAGCCTGGTCGCTGCGCTGGCTGCGCACCGGCTACGACGCCGGGTGGTGTTCTTCACCGGCTTCCTACTGGCCGGGGCGCCGAGATTCCTGATTCTCGCCTCCGATGCTCCGATGGGAGCGGTACTGGCCGTGTTCGCCGTCAGTGGATTCGGGGCGGGATTCCTGAACCCGGTGCTGGGGGCCGTGGCCGAGGCCGCGCTCGTGGTGGATGAGGTTCGCCCACTTCACGGGGTAGGCGTCGATGTCGAGGCTGGTCACCGCACCGGTGGGGCCGACGAGTTCGGCGAGCAGGGCTCCGGAGTAGCCGGAGCCGGTGCCGAACTCGGCGACGTTCATGCCGCCTTGGACGTCGAGGGTGGTGATCTCGCGGTGGGTCACGACTGGGTTGGAGCGGTGCGGGGTGACGCCGCGGCCGTCGTGGTGGGTGTAGTGGCGTTCGGGAACGGACTCTGCGACGTCGGCGACGGCGGTCACTGCTCACTCCGTCAAGGGGTGTAGTGCACTCGTATGCGACAACTGCTCGGGGCGGTGAAGGACACGCGCCGCCAGTACAGCGTGGCGGGTCAGATCGTCAGAGCGGTGTAGTGGTGCCATCCGGCGGCGGTGTACTCGCCGACCGGGCCGTGGCCCGGCAGGTCGGCCCAGGCGTGGTACTCGACCGGCGGCGGGGCGAACCGGGCCCCGAGGCACCAGTCGAGGCGGTGGCCGAGGAGTGCGGCGGCGAGTACGGCGCCGAGGGAGGTCTCCATGCAGGCGGCCCGGCCCGGCCACCATCGGGCGGTGTGCCGGACGGCGCCGACCAGGGCCTCGGCCCGGGCCGTGTCCAGTTCGCGCTGGCCTAGGCGGGCGGGGCGAGCGGCGCGGACCGTGTGGGGCGGCCAGCTCGATGCCGTGCCCGGCGAGCGTGAGTGCTCGCCACCCGGCGGTGTTCGCGCCGACCCGGGCCAGGTCCTGTCGGTCGGACCAGTCGGCCAGCCGGGCCGGCACGTCGGTGAGCGCGCCCGCGGCCTCGTCCAGGGCGGCCGAGAGCATCAGCCGGGCGCCGTGGGTCATCCAGTCCGGCGAGGCCAGCAGCGGCGTCCAGGCGAGCGGGCGCTGGGCCTGGGGAATCCAGTCCCGGCCCGGGCCCCGTAGTTCGGCGGCCGTCTGCCACCAGGCCCCGGCCAGGTCGATCCGGGAGGCCGGACGGACGCGGCTGAGCACGTTGATGGCGGAGGTGTGTGCCGCAGCCGGGCGTGGGCGAGGGTGTGCTGCAAGGCCCGGCGGTGCCTCCGCTCACGCAGCAGGTCCGCGAGGTAGGAGGAGGGGGCGGACAGGACGGCGTCGCCGGCCGCGCCGGTGAAGTGCACCCCCGGGCCGGGAGTGTGACCGAAACTGACGGCCGCCAGGACCACCACAGTGGCGGGAGTGCGGCCTCAGCTTGCCTGATGCCCATCAGCACGCGGCAAGCCGGTCTCTGCGGCCCGGCGGAAGATGTCCCCGCAGGTGAGGGACGGCGCTGGCGAGCGTTCGGTGAGGACGACCAGTGCATGGCGCACTTCCGTGCTCAGCCGAGTCAACTGGAGGCTGTACTGTCCGCCCCGGTAGGCGTACAGGCGGAAGACCTTCACGGCCAATTCGTCGCGGTCGTCGGCGAAGGTGCCCGGTAGTCCGGCAAGCAGTTCGAAGTCCTGCTTGCCGATCGCCGCTTCGGCCACGGCTCTGAAGGGAAGATCATCGAGCTCTGCGGCGGACAGGGAAGCGTCCACCGCGACAGCATGAGCGGCCAGGGCCGCGACGACCTCAATCAGCCGCTCACCCACCGCCGTGTCGACGCCCCAGGCCTGCAGGTGCTCGCGGCGACGAATCTGACGCCACGGCTCCTGATCCACCAGCGGCAGCAGCACACGGCCCAGGAGCGCGCAACGACCCCACAGCATGTTGTGGTCCGAGGTCATGGTCGATCCTCTCTACAGCGAGTGGAAAGCCTGCGACTGAGAATCGCCCCGACTGGCGCAGGCCCTCCAACTTCCCACTGCGCGGACGGCACATACAGACAGGGGGCAGCTCTCCGTACCGCTGCCTTGGGAGCCGCTGAAGTATCGAATAGGCGCCGAGGGCCTGCCTGATCACCGTGGCGTCAGCGGGCATGCAGCGGCGGATCCGTTTGCCAGCGGTGCCTGGAAGAGCACGGCAGGCAAGATCCCCGACACGCGGCGTCGGGATCGGGTAACCCGGTGTGACACATGCAGCCATCATGACCTCGCCCCACCCGGTGCGGCAATGAGTCCGAGCGATGGCCGACCCGGTCGGGCCGCACGCCCTGACGGGGCGTGATGCCGTCTCTTCGGCATCCTGCAGAGCGGTGAGAGGGGAGACCCACCTGCGCCGTGGGTGCCCGTGGGCAGGCCCTAGAAGTTCCCCTAGAGCACCTGGCAGGAGCGCTGAACGCGCCGGACGTCGTGCCACCGTGAAGGCTGCCCCGACCCCGTCGCCCTGGTGTTTGGAGTGCCATCCATGAACGAGCCGGTACCCGCGGACGCCGCCGCCCGGATCCCCGCGCCTGCCCACGAGACTGTGGGCGCGGACGCGCGCGCGACCGAGCCCGTGGGCGGGGCAGGGGCAGGGGCAGGGGCAGGGGCGGGGGCTGTGGGCGAGGGTGCGACCACTGCCGAGGCCGCCGGTGGGTACAACGCCGCCGTCGCTGAGCCCGTCGCTGTCGTCGGCCTCGCCTGTCGGCTGCCCGGTGCGGATGGGCCGGATGCGTACTGGCGTCTGCTCTCCGAGGGACGCAGTGCCATTACCGACGCCCCGGCTGACCGCCGTCCGGCGGACGGGACGGGGGAGCCGGGCGAGGGTGCTGTCATCGGACGCAGTACCTCCGTGCCGTACCGCGGCGGGTTCCTCGATGCCCCCGGCGACTTCGACGCCGGCTTCTTCGGGATCTCGCCCCGCGAGGCTCAGGCTATGGACCCGCAGGCCCGGCTGATCCTCGAACTCGGCTGGGAGGCCCTGGAGCACGCAGCCCTCCCGCAGGCCCAGCTGCCGCACGCCACCGGCGTGTTCATCGGTGCCGACGCCGCCGACTACGCCGCTCTCGTGCACCGGCAGGGCAGCGCGGGCGTCGGCCACCACACCACCACCGGCCTCAGCCGCGGCCTCATTGCGGGCCGTCTCTCCTACGCCCTCGGTGTCGGCGGACCCAGCCTGAGCGTCGACACCGCCCAGTCCTCCGCGCTCGTCGCTGTCCAGCTGGCCTGTGACAGCCTGCGCGCCGGGGAATGCGAACTCGCCCTCGCCGGTGGCGTCCACCTCAACCTCGTGCCCGAAAGCACACTGGCCCTCGCCGAGTTCGGCGGGCTCAGCCCGGACGGCCGGTGCCACACCTTCGACGCCCGCGCCAACGGTTTCGTACGAGGTGAGGGCGCCGGTCTCGTCGTCCTCAAGCCCCTCTCCCTCGCCCTGCGCGACGGCGACCATGTGTACGCCGTCATCCGCGGCGGCGCCGTCAACAACGACGGCACCGGCGCCACCCTCACCACCCCGGATGCCGCCGCCCAGGAAGCCGTACTGCGCGCCGCCTGCGCCCGCGCCGGAGTCGCCCCCGGCAGCGTCGACTACGTCGAGCTCCACGGCACCGGCACCCGTGTCGGCGACCCCGTCGAGGCCGCCGCACTCGGCGCCGCCCTCGGCACCGACTCCGCCCGCACCGCCCCGTTGGCCGTCGGCTCCGTGAAGACCAACATCGGCCATCTGGAGGGCGCGGCCGGTGTCGCCGGGCTGCTCAAGGTGATCCTCTGCCTGGCCAACGGGCAGCTCGTGCCGAGCCTCAACCACACCGTCCCCAACCCGGCCATCGACCTGACCGGGCTCGGACTGCGCGTCCAGCTCGAGACTGCCGAGTGGACCCCGGGGGAGGTCGGACGGCCGCTGCGGGCGGGGGTGTCGGCCTTCGGGATGGGCGGCACCAACGCCCACCTGGTGCTCGAACAGGCCCCCGTGCGAGTGCTTTTGGAGGATGATCCCGTCTCCGACGGTGAACTGCCCGTCGTGCCCTGGCTGTTGTCCGCCCGCAGCCCCGAAGCCCTGCGCGCCCAGGCCGAGAAGCTCGCCGCGCATCCGGCCGCCGACGCCGACCCCCGGGACGTCGGCTGGTCCCTGCTGACCGCCCGCACCCCGCTCCCGTACCGGGCCGTAGGCACCAGCACCCACGCCGATGACATCCTCCGGCAGCTCGCGCTCGCCGTCCCGGCCGGCCCCGCCGCCGCACCCGGCACCGCCGGCCGGCCGGTGTTCGTCTTCCCCGGCCAGGGTAGTCAGTGGCTCGGTATGGCGGTCGAACTGCTCGACACCGCACCGGTGTTCGCCGAGCGGATCGCCGAGTGCGAGGCCGCACTCGCCCCGCACGTCGACTGGTCGCTCACCGCCGTCCTGCGCGGCGCCCCCGGCGCACCCTCCTTGGACCGCTCCGACGTCGAGGTCGTCCAGCCCGTCCTGTGGGCGGTGATGGTGTCGCTCGCCGCGCTGTGGGAGTCGTACGGGGTGCGGCCCGCCGCGGTCGTCGGACACTCCCAGGGCGAGATCGCCGCCGCCGTCGTCGCGGGCGCGCTCAGCCTGGCCGACGGCGCCCTCGCCGTCGCCCTGCGCAGCCGGGCGCTCGTCGCGCTCAAGGGCCTCGGCGGCATGATGTCCGTGACATTGCCCGAACCGGCGGCCCGCGACCTCATCGCCACCTGGGACGGCCGTATCTCCGTCGCCGCCGTCAACGGCCCCGGTTCCGTGGTGGTTTCAGGTGACCCCGGTGCCCTCGACGCGCTCGCCGCCGAGGCCGAACGCCGGGACGTCCGGGTGCGCCGTATCGACGTCGACTACGCCTCCCACTCCGTGCATGTCGAGGCGGTCCGCGACGAGGTGCTGCGCCTGCTCGCCCCGATCGTCCCGCGCACACCCGAGATCCCCTTCTTCTCCACGGTCACCGGCGACCGGCTCGACGGCGCCACCACGGACGCCGCCTACTGGTACGCCAATCTGCGCCAGACCGTGCTCCTGGAGCCCGCCCTGCGTGCCCTGGCCGACGCCGGGCGCACGACGTTCGTCGAGGTCAGCCCGCATCCCGTGCTGACGGTGCCGGTGAAGGAGACTCTGGCGGCGGCGAACGGCTCCGACGCCGAACTCGCCGTCGTCACCGGCACCTTGCGGCGCGGCGAGGGCGGACTCGCCCGCTTCTACACCTCTCTCGGAGAGCTGTGGGCGAGCGGCGCCGACGTCGACTGGACCCCGGCGTTCAGCGGCGGCGGGGAGCGGGAGCCGCGGAGGGTCGGGCTGCCGACATACGCCTTCCAGCGGCGCCGGTACTGGGTGGAGGGGACCCGGGACTGGGTGGAGGGGACGGCCGCCCCGGCAACACCGGCTTCCTCACCCGGTGCTCCTTCGGCCTTCGAACTGCCCGCGTCACCGACGGCTGCGTTCGTCGGCGACAGCCTTCACCTGGTGAGGGAGGGCACGGCCGTCGTCCTCGGGCATGCCGACGCGGACGCCGTGGACCCCGGCCGGACCTTCAAGGAACTCGGCCTCGACTCCGTCACCGCCGTGGAACTGTGTGAGCGCCTCAACCGGGCCACCGGACTGCGGCTGCCCGCCACCGTCGTCTACGAGTACCCGACCCCCGCCCGCCTGGCCCGCCACCTCGACGCAGTCCGCGAGGGGGGCGGCGGCGTCGACACCGCCGTCCAGGTGAGCGGCCGAGGCGTGGCCGACGAGACGATCGCGATCGTCTCGATGGGCTGCCGCTTCCCGGGCGGGGTGCGCTCCCCGGAGGATCTGTGGCGGGTGGTGCGGGACGAGGCGGATGTCATCGGCGCCATGCCGGCCGACCGCGGCTGGGACCTCGACACGCTCTACGACCCCGACCCGGACCGCTCCGGTACGAGCTACGTCTGTGAGGGCGGCTTTCTGAGCGGTGCCGCCGAGTTCGACGCCTCGTTCTTCGGCATCTCCCCGCGTGAGGCCCTGGCGATGGACCCCCAGCAGCGGCTTCTGCTGGAGACCAGCTGGGAGGCCATGGAGCGGGCCGGTATCACGCCGGACAGTCTCCAGGGCAGCGCCACCGGTGTGTTCGTCGGTGCGACCGCCCCCGAGTACGGCCCGCGCCTGTACGAAGCGGCCGAGGCGGTGGAGGGCCACCTCCTCACCGGGGTCTCGTCGAGCGTGGCGTCCGGCCGGATCGCCTACACCCTGGGCCTTGAGGGCCCTGCGGTGACCGTGGACACGGCGTGCTCGTCGTCGCTGGTTGCGATGCACATGGCGGTACGGTCGCTCCGGTCCGGCGAATGCTCGCTCGCCTTCGCGGGCGGCGCCACCGTGATGAGCGGTCCCGGCATGTTCGTGGAGTTCAGCAGGCAGCGCGGGCTCGCGGCGGACGGCCGCTGCAAGCCGTTCGCGGAGAGTGCGGACGGAACCGGGTGGGGCGAGGGCGTCGGCGTACTGCTGCTGGAGCGGCTGTCGGACGCGCGGCGCAACGGGCATCAGGTGCTGGCCGTCATCCGCGGTTCCGCCGTCAACCAGGACGGTGCCAGCAACGGCCTGACGGCTCCCAACGGGCTGTCGCAGCAGCGGGTGATCCGGGCGGCGCTGGCCGACGCGGGTCTGTCGGCGGCGGATGTGGATGCGGTGGAGGCACACGGCACCGGGACCAAGCTCGGTGACCCGATCGAGGCGCAGGCCCTGCTGGCCACTTACGGGCAGGGGCGTGAGGCGGAACGGCCGCTGTGGCTCGGCTCGCTGAAGGCCAACATCGGCCACAGCCAGGCCGCCGCCGGTGTCGCTGGAGTGATCAAGATGGTCCAGGCGATGCGGGAGGGGCTGCTGCCGAGGTCGTTGCACGGGGAGAGCCCTACTTCCTACGTCGACTGGTCCGTGGGCGGTGTCGAGGTGTTGGGGCGGGCTCGGGAGTGGGTGGGGGAGGCGGGGCGTCTGCGGCGGGCGGGGGTGTCGTCGTTCGGGATCAGCGGGACCAATGCCCACGTGATCATCGAGGAGGTCCCGGAGGCAGTTGAGCGGCTTGAGGATACGAGTGCGGACGTGGTCGTTCCGCTGCTGGTCTCGGCGCGTTCGGAGGCTTCGCTCAACGCTCAGGTGGAGCGGGTGGTCTCTTATGTGGGGGAGTCCAGGGCGCGTGCTGTGGATGTGGCGTGGTCGCTGCTGAGTGAGCGGGCGTTGTTCGAACATCGGGCTGTGGTTGTCGGTTCGGAGGTTGTGGCCTCCGGGGTGGCGACGGGGGCTGCAGGGCGTGTGGGGTCGGCGGTGTTCGTGTTCCCGGGGCAGGGGTCGCAGTGGGTGGGGATGGCGGTCGAACTGCTCGACTCCTCGCCGGTCTTTGCGGCCCGGTTCGGGGAGTGTGGGGCGGCTCTGGCGCCGTTCGTGGACTTCGATCTGGTGGATGTGGTTCGTGAGGGGCGGGACTTCGATCGGGTGGATGTGGTGCAGCCGGTGTTGTGGGCGGTGATGGTGTCGCTGGCTGCGGTGTGGGAGTCGTACGGCGTGCGGCCTTCGGCGGTCGTTGGCCACTCGCAGGGCGAGATCGCGGCGGCTGTGGTGGCCGGGGCGTTGTCCTTGCAGGACGCGGCGCGTGTCGTAGCGTTGCGGAGTCGGGCGATCATCGCTCTTGCCGGGCGGGGCGGGATGGTGTCTGTCGCGCTGGCCCGGGGCGGGGTCGAGGAGCTGATCTCCCGCTGGGGCGGCCGGGTCTCGGTTGCTGCGGTCAACGGGCCTACGTCTGTGGTGGTCTCCGGTGACGCGGACGCGCTGGATGAGCTGGTCGCGTATGCCGATACGAGTGACATCCGCGCCCGCCGTATCGAGGTGGACTACGCCTCCCACTCCGCCCATGTCGAGCTGATCCGCGACGAGTTGCTGGACATTCTTGCCCCGATCACGGCGCTTGAGCCGGACGTCCCCTTCCTCTCCACCGTTACCGGTGAGTGGCTGGAGTCGGCGGCCACGGACGCCGCGTACTGGTACACCAACCTTCGCCAGACGGTCCAACTTGAGCCCGCCGTAAGGAAGCTGGCCGCCACCCACGGTGCGTTCCTGGAGATGAGCCCGCACCCGGTGCTCACGGTCCCGGTAGCCGAGACCGTGGAGTCGACCGGCGCCGAGGCCCTGGTCACCGGCACCCTCCGCCGCGGCCAGGGCGGCCTCACCCGCCTCTACGCCTCCCTCGGCGAGGCATGGGCGCACGGCATCGCCGTCGACTGGACCCCCGTCTTCGAAGGCACCCATCCCCACCACACCGACCTCCCCACCTACCCCTTCCAGCCCCACCGCTACTGGCTCGACGCACCCAAGCCCACCGCCACCGCTGCCGCCGACCCGCTAGACCAGGCGTTCTGGAAGACGGTGGAGGAAGGCGACCTTGAGGAGTTCGCCCGCACCATCGGCCTCACCCCCGACACCGAGGCCCTGGAAACCGTCGTACCGGCCCTCTCCTCCTGGCACCGCACCCGCCGCGACCGCTCCACCCTCGACACCTGGCGCTACCGCGTCACTTGGCGTCCCCTTGCCACCGTCCCGGCGCTCACCGGCGGCGAACGACTGAACGGTGCCTGGCTGGTCGTCGTACCCGAAGCGTTCCGCGACGACCCCCAAGTCCTGGCCGTCCTGGCCGCCGTCACCGAACGGGCCGACGGCGTCAGTGTGTTGACGGTCGACACGGCGGCGGACGGTGCCGAACGCGAGCGGCTGCGCACCCGGATCGCCTCGGCGGGCGACCTCGGCGGAGTGCTCTCCTTCACCGGCCTCGACGAGCACCCGCACCCCGAACACCCCTCCGTACCATGGGGTTTGGCGCTGAGCCTCGCGCTGCTTCAAGCCCTCGGCGACGCCGGTGCCGAGGCCCCGCTGTGGTGTGTCACCCGTGGCGCGGTGGCCGTGGGCGATGAGCCGGCGCCTGCCGCTCCCGTTCAGGCGGGGGTCTGGGGGCTCGGCCGGGTTGCCGCGCTGGAGCACCCCAAGCGCTGGGGCGGGCTGGTCGATCTTCCCGAGGTCGTTGCCGACGACTCCGTGCCGGACCTGCTCATCGGTCTGCTGGCGGGTGACGGCGGTGAGGACCAGATCGCCCTGCGCGGCGGCGAGTTGCTCGGCCGTCGTCTGGTCCGTGCTCCGCTCGGCGGCGCCACGCCGCCCCGCTCCTGGACTCCGCGCGGGACCGTGCTGGTCACGGGCGGTACCGGCGCCCTCGGCGCCCGGATGGCACGCTGGCTGGTCGGCAATGGCGCCGAACACCTCGTGCTCACCGGACGCCGGGGCGCCGACGCACCCGGTACGGCCGAACTGCGCCAGGAGATAGAAGAGCAGGGCATCCCGGTCACCGTCGTCACCTGCGACATGGCCGACCGGGACTCCGTGACCGCGCTGCTGGAGCAACTGGAACGTAAGGGCGTGGCGCCGGTCCGCGCGGTCGTGCACGCTGCCGGTGTCAGCGCCCTCGGCTCCCTCGCCGACACCACTGCCGCCGACCTCACCGCCACCCTCTCCGGCAAGGTGAAGGGCGCCGACCACCTCGACGCCCTGCTCGACCCGGCCGGCCTCGACGCCGTCGTCTACTTCTCCTCCATATCCGGCACCTGGGGCGTCGCCGACCACGGCGCCTACGCCGCCGCCAACGCCGTCCTCGACGCGAGGGCCGCACAGCGCCGCGCCGCCGGGGTGCCCGTCCTGTCCGTGGCCTGGGGGCCCTGGGCGGGCGGCGGGATGATCGCCGAGGAGATTCAGGACGTCCTGCGCCGCCGCGGCGTGCCGGTCATCGACCCGGACACCGCTGTCACCGGCCTTCAGCAGGCCCTCGACCACGACGAGACGCTCATCGCGATCGCCGACGTCGACTGGCGGCGCTTCGCGGGCGTCTTCACCTCCGTCCGGCACAGCCCCCTGCTCGCCGAACTCCCCGAGGCACAGCCCGACAACGGCACCGGGACGGAAACCGAAACTGCCTCCGAAACCACCCCCGACCTGCTGCGCGACCTCGCCCGGCTCGACCCGGCAGGCCGCACGGCCGCCCTCGTGGAGCTGGTCGCCGCCCAGGTCGCCGATGTCCTCGGCCACGACAACGCGACCGCCGTCGACACCGGGCTCGCCTTCAAGGATCTCGGCCTCGACTCCCTCACCGCCGTCGAACTGCGCAACCGTCTCGGCCGCAGCACCGGCCTGAAGCTCCCGACCACCGTCGTCTTCGACCACCCCAGCATCGCCGCGCTGGCCGGATTCCTGGCGGAACGGGCCTTCGGCTCCGAACAGCAGGCCGCGACCACGACCACGACCACGACCGCGACCGCGACCGCGACCGTCACCGCGCCGGTCCCCTCCGTGTCCGACGATGAACCGATCGCGATCGTCTCGATGGGCTGCCGCTACCCCGGCGGGGTGCGCTCGCCCGAGGATCTGTGGCGGGTGGTGCGGGACGAGGCGGACGTCATCGGCGCCATGCCGGCCGACCGCGGCTGGGACCTCGACGCGCTCTACGACCCCGACCCGGACCGCTCCGGCACCAGCTACGTCCGCGAAAGCGGATTCCTCTACGACGCCGCCGAGTTCGACGCCTCCTTCTTCGGTATCTCCCCGCGCGAGGCCACCGCCATGGACCCCCAGCAGCGGCTGCTCCTGGAGACCACCTGGGAGGCCCTGGAGCGAGCTGGGCTCGACCCGAAGTCCCTGCGCGGCACCAGCACCGGCGTCTATGTCGGCCTCACCGAGCAGGAGTACGCCGCCCACCTGCGCGCCACCGAGGAGGGCGAGGCCTACCTCGCCACCGGCGCCGCGTCGAGCGTGGCCTCCGGGCGGATCGCCTACACCCTGGGTCTTGAGGGTCCGGCGGTGACCATGGACACGGCGTGCTCGTCGTCGCTGGTCGCCCTGCACATGGCGGTACGGGCCCTGCGTACCGGCGAGTGCGACCTCGCCCTCGCGGGTGCGGCCACGGTGATGTCCGGGCCCAGCCAGTTCGTCGCCTTCAGCAGGCAGCGGGCCCTGGCGGCGGACGGCCGCTGCAAGCCCTTCTCCGCCGACGCCGACGGCTTCTCGCTCGCGGAGGGTGTGGGCGTATTGCTGCTGGAGCGGCTGTCGGACGCCGAGCGCAACGGTCACCAGGTACTGGCGGTGGTGCGTGGCTCGGCGGTCAACCAGGACGGCGCGAGCAACGGTCTGACGGCTCCGAACGGCCTGTCGCAGCAGCGGGTGATCCGGGCCGCGCTGGCGGACGCCGGGTTGTCGGCCGCCGACGTCGATGTCGTCGAGGCGCACGGCACCGGTACCAAGCTGGGTGACCCGATCGAGGCCGAAGCACTGCTGGCGACCTACGGGCAGGAACGGCCGGGGACCGACCAGCCTCTGTGGCTCGGCTCTGTGAAATCCAACATTGGTCACTCCCAGGCTGCTTCGGGTATGGCCGGGGTCATCAAGATGGTGCAGGCCATGCGGTACGGCGTCCTGCCGAGGTCGCTGCACGCCGACGAGGTGTCGCCCTACGTCGACTGGTCCGTGGGCGGTGTCGAGGTGTTGGGGCGGGCTCGGGAGTGGGTGGGGGAGGCGGGGCGTCTGCGGCGGGCGGGGGTGTCGTCGTTCGGGATCAGCGGGACCAATGCCCACGTGATCATCGAGGAGGTCCCGGAGGCAGTTGAGCGGCTTGAGGATACGAGTGCGGACGTGGTCGTTCCGCTGCTGGTCTCGGCGCGTTCGGAGGCTTCGCTCAATGCTCAGGTGGAGCGGGTGGTCTCTTATGTGGGGGAGTCCAGGGCGCGTGCTGTGGATGTGGCGTGGTCGCTGCTGAGTGAGCGGGCGTTGTTCGAGCATCGGGCTGTGGTTGTCGGTTCGGAGGTCGTCGCCTCCGGGACCGCGGGGCGAGTGGGGTCGGCGGTGTTCGTGTTCCCGGGCCAGGGAGCGCAGTGGGTGGGGATGGCGGTCGAACTGCTCGACTCCTCGCCGGTGTTTGCTGCCCGGTTCGGGGAGTGCGCCGCCGCGCTGAGCCCCTTCGTGGATTGGTCGCTGGTGGAAGTGGTCCGTGAGGGGCGGGACTTCGACCGGGTGGATGTGGTGCAGCCGGTGCTGTGGGCGGTGATGGTGTCGCTCGCGGCCGTGTGGGAGTCGTACGGCGTGCGGCCTTCGGCGGTGATCGGTCACTCGCAGGGTGAGATTGCGGCGGCTGTGGTGGCCGGGGCTCTGTCGCTCCAGGACGCCGCGCGTGTCGTGGCGCTGCGGAGCCGGGCGATCATTGCGCTTGCCGGGCGGGGCGGGATGGTGTCCGTTGTGCTGACCCGGGACGGGGTCGAGGAGCTGATCTCCCGCTGGGACGGCCGGGTCTCTGTCGCTGCCGTCAACGGGCCTACGTCTGTGGTGGTCTCCGGTGATGCGGACGCGCTGGACGAGCTGGTTGCGTACGCCGATACGAGTGACATCCGCGCCCGCCGTATCGAGGTGGACTACGCCTCCCACTCCGCCCATGTCGAGCTGATCCGGGAGGAGTTGCTGGAGGTTCTGGCGCCGATCATGGCGCTGGAGCCGACGGTGCCGTTCCTGTCGACGGTCACCGGTGAGTGGCTGGAGTCGGCGGCCACAGACGCCGCGTACTGGTACACGAACCTCCGCCAGACGGTTCAACTGGAGCCCGCAGTACGTCAATTGGCCGCCCCTCACAGTGCGTTCCTCGAGATGAGCCCGCACCCGGTGCTCACGGTCCCGGTAGCCGAGACCGTGGAGTCGACCGGCGCCGAGGCCCTGGTCACCGGCACCCTCCGCCGCGGCCAGGGCGGCCTCACCCGCCTCTACGCCTCCCTAGGCGAAGCCTGGACCCACGGCATCGCCGTCGACTGGACCCCCGTCTTCGAAGGCACCCACCCCCACCACACCGACCTCCCCACCTACCCCTTCCAACGCCACCGCTACTGGCTGGCTGCCCCGAAGCCCACGGCGACCGCCACCACCGCCGCTGACCTGCACGACGAGGAGTTCTGGACGACCGTCGACGGCGGTGACGTATCCGCCCTCGCCGAAACTCTCGGTCTCCCGGACACCGGGTCGCTCGAAGCCGTCGTACCGGCCCTGTCCTCCTGGCACCGAGCCCGACGGGACCGCTCCACGCTCGATGGCTGGCACTACCGGGTCGCATGGCGCGCGCAGCCCGAACAGACCCCTTCTGCCACCGACTTGGACGGCACCTGGCTCGTCGTCGTCCCCGAGGGACATAAGGACGACGACGGCCTCCTGACCGCCACCGCCGATGCTCTGCGCACCGCGGGCGCACGCACCGTAGAGCTGACCTTGCCCGAGTCCGAAGACCGCGCCGAACTCGCCGACCGGCTCCGCGGAGCCCTCCCCGACCACGTACCGGCGGTAGGCATCCTGTCCCTGCTGGCCCTGGACACCGAGCCGGGTGACCATGGTCCCGGTATCGCCTCCCGCGGTCTGCTCGGCACGATGGTGCTGGCCCAGGCGCTGGAGGACGCAGGGATGTCCGGTCGGCTGTGGTGCCTGACCCGGGGTGCGGTGTCCATCGGTGAGGGTGACGCGGCTCCCGACCCGGCGCAGGCCGCCGTCTGGGGGCTGGCCCGGGTGATCGGGCTCGACGCACCCGACCGCTTCGGCGGCCTCGTCGACCTGCCGACCGGCGGACTCGGAACCGCCGTGGACCACCTTCCGGCGCTGCTCGCCATCCCGGACGGGCCGGACGGCGGCCGGGAGACCGAGTTCGCGGTACGGACCGCGGGTATCAGCGTGCGCCGCATGATCCGTACATCCTCAGACGCCGACACGGCCGCCTCCGCTTCCCCCGCCGAAGCCGAGGCATGGCAGCCCCACGGCACCGTACTCGTCACCGGTGGTACCGGCGCCTTGGGCGCGCATGTCGCCCGCTGGCTCGCCCGCAACGGTGCCGAACACCTGGTCCTCACCAGCAGGCGCGGCCCGGAGGCTCCCGGCGCTGTCGAACTGCGCGACGAGCTGACGGAGTCGGGCTGCCTGGTGACCCTCACCGCCTGCGATGTCGCCGACCGGGCCCAGCTCGCCGCCCTGCTCGACGACATCCCCGGCACCGCCCTGACCGCCGTCGTCCATACGGCGGGCGCGGTCGAGGACGCCCGGCCGCTCGGCGAACTGACGCCCGACGACGTCCTCGCCGTGATGCGCGCCAAGGTGCGTGGCGCCCGGCACCTCGACGAACTCCTCGCCGACCGGCCGTTGGACGCGTTCGTCCTGTTCTCCTCCGGCGCCGGCGTCTGGGGCAACGGCGGACAGGCCCCGTACGCCGCCGCCAACGCCCACCTCGACGCGCTCGCCGAACAGCGCCGCGCCCGCGGGCTGCCCGGCACCTCCATTGCGTGGGGTGCCTGGGCGGGCGGCGGCATGGTCGATGACTCGGTCGGTGAGCAGTTGCTGCGCCGCGGTGTCCCGGCCATGGACCCCGAACTCGCGGTCTGCGCGCTTCCCGGGGCCGTTCGTACCGGCACGTTGGTCGTCGCCGACATCCGCTGGGACCGCTTCCTGCCCGCCTACTGCGCCGCCGGGCACCGTCCGCTTCTGGACGAGGTGCCCGAGGTGCGCGAACTCCTCGTGGCGCGCGAGGCCGAGCAGCGCTCCGACATACCGGAGGACGGGGCCGGTTCGGGCGCTGCCAGCCTGCTGGCCGAACTCGCCGCCCTGCCCGAGGCCCGGCGTCTCCGGAAGTTCGTCGAGCTGATCCGCACCCATGTCGGCGCGGTCCTGGGCCATGGTCCGGGCGACACCGTCAAGGCGGGCCGGGCCTTCCGTGACATGGGCTTCGACTCTCTGACCGCGGTGGAACTGCGCAACCGGCTCAGCAAGGCCGTCGGTACCCGGCTGTCGGCGACGATCGTCTTCGACCACCCCACGCCGAACGCTCTCGCCGACCACCTGGCAGCGGAACTCCTGCCGGCCGCAACCATCGAGGTCGGCCCTGTATCGGTACCCGCCCCCGCCCCCGGCCTCGACCAACTCGAGGCTGCCTACCGGCAGTCGACCGACCCCGCGGCACGTCACGCGCTCACCGAGGCACTGCGCACCCTGCTGGACACCTGGACGGCGCCTGACCGCTGTCCCGGACCGGGCTCGGTCCCGGTCGACCTGCACCCGGAGGACCTACATCCGAAGGACCTGCACCCGGAGGACCTGAATCCGGACACAGACCCAGAGCCAGGGACGGCGGTCGACGAGGAACTGCTCACCGCCTCCGACGAGGACATGTTCGACCTGATCGACAGGGAACTCGGGATCTCCTGAGCGGAACCCCGTCACGGCTCCCGATTCTCGAAGGGCTGACTTTCGCCATGGCACATATGGAAAAAACCATGGAAAACAACGAGGGCAACGAGGGCAACGAGGGCAAGCTCCGCGACTACCTCAAGCGGGTCACCACGGATCTGCGGCAGACCCGCCGCAGGCTCGCCGAGTTCGAGTCCCGTGAGCATGAGCCCGTCGCCGTCGTCGCCACCGCCTGCCGTATGCCCGGCGGGGTGCGCACGCCGGAGGACCTCTGGACGCTGGTGACCGAGGGCACCGACACGGTCGCGGCGCTGCCCACCGACCGCGGCTGGGACCTCGACGCCCTCTACGACCCGGATCCTGACCGGCCCGGAACCAGTTACGTCCGCGAAGGCGCCTTTCTCTACGACGCCGCCGAGTTCGACGCCTCGTTCTTCGGTATCTCGCCGCGCGAGGCCCTGGCCATGGACCCCCAGCAGCGGCTCCTCATGGAGACCACCTGGGAACTGTTCGAGCGCGCCGGCATCGACGCGAACACCCTGCGCGGCAGCAGCACCGGTGTGTTCATCGGCTCCAGCAACCAGGGGTACGCCGTCGACGGCACCCAGGCGCCCGACGGCGTCGAGGGGCACTTGCTCACCGGCGGTTCCGCGGCCGTCCTGTCCGGCCGGCTCTCCTACAGCTTCGGCTTCGAGGGACCCGCCGTCAGCCTCGACACCATGTGCTCGTCGTCCCTCGTGGCCCTGCACCTCGCCCTGCAGTCCCTGCGCAGCGGCCAGTGCACGATGGCGGTCAGCGGCGGCGCCACCGTCATGTCGAGCACCCGCAACTTCGTGGAGTTCAGCCGCCAGCGCGGGCTCGCGGCGGACGGCCGCTGCAAGCCGTTCGCGGAGAGCGCGGACGGCACCGGCTGGGGCGAGACCGTCGGCGTACTGCTGCTGGAGCGGCTGTCCGACGCGCGGCGCAACGGCCATCAGGTGCTGGCCGTGATCCGCGGCTCCGCCATCAACCAGGACGGCGCCTCCAACGGCCTCACCGCTCCCAACGGCCCCTCCCAGCAGCGGGTCATCCGCGCCGCCCTCGCCGACGCCGGGCTCACTCCCGACGACGTGGACATGGTGGAGGCGCACGGCACCGGCACCAAGCTCGGCGACCCCATCGAGGCACAGGCCCTGATGGCCACCTACGGCAAGGACCGGTCCGCCGACCGGCCGCTGTGGCTGGGCTCCATCAAGTCCAACATCGGCCACACCCAGGCCGCTTCGGGCGTCGCCTCCGTGATCAAGACGGTCGAGTCGCTACGGCACGGCGTCCTCCCCAAGACCCTGCACCTCGACGAGCCGAGCACCCACGTCGACTGGTCCAGCGGCGCCCTGAAACTCCTCACCGAGTCCGTCGACTGGCCCGAGACCGGCCGCCCCCGCCGCGCCGGTGTCTCCTCCTTCGGCGGCAGCGGCACCAACGCCCATGTCGTCCTGGAGCAGGCCCCGCCGGACACCCCCGATACGGTCGACACCGTAGACACGGTCGGTACGCCGGACACCGCCTCCTCCTCCGCCTCCTCCGCCGGTCCGGTACCGATCCCGGCCCCTGCCGCCCTGCCCTGGCTGCTGTCGGCCCGCTCCCAGCAGGCCTTGCGTGCCCAGGCCGAGCGGCTCGCCGCCGCCGTGGAGACAGGTGACCTCGACGCCGTCGATGTCGCCCACACGCTGGTCACGGGGCGTGCCGCGCTGGAGGAGCGGGCCGTTGTCGTCGGCGCCGACCGGGCCGAACTCCTAGCCGCCCTGCACGCCATCGCCCGTGGCGAGCAGCCCGCCACCGTCGCCCGCGGCCTCGCCGAGAATCCCGGCGACGCCATCGACACCGTCTTCGTGTTCCCGGGACAGGGCGCGCAGTGGGTCGGCATGGCCGTCGAACTCCTCGACTCCTCGCCCGTGTTCGCGGCCCGGTTTGAGGAGTGCGCCTCAGCCCTTGGCCCCTTCGTGGACTGGTCGCTGGTGGATGTGGTCCGTGAAGGGCGGGACTTCGACCGCGTCGACGTGGTGCAGCCGGTGCTGTGGGCGGTCATGGTGTCGCTCGCGGCGGTGTGGGAGTCGTACGGCGTGCGGCCCTCGGCGGTCGTTGGCCACTCGCAGGGCGAGATCGCGGCGGCCGTTGTGGCCGGGGCGCTGTCGCTCCAGGACGCCGCGCGTGTCGTGGCGCTGCGGAGCCGGGCGATCATTGCGCTTGCCGGGCGGGGCGGGATGGTGTCCGTTGCGCTGACCCGGGACGGGGTCGAGGAGCTGATCTCCCGCTGGGACGGCCGGGTCTCGGTTGCTGCGGTCAACGGGCCTACGTCTGTGGTGGTCTCCGGTGACGCGGACGCGCTGGACGAGCTGGTTGCGTACGCCGATACGAGTGACATCCGCGCCCGCCGTATCGAGGTGGACTACGCCTCCCACTCCGCCCATGTCGAGCTGATCCGTGACGAGTTGCTGGACGTCCTCGCCCCGATCACGGCGCTTGAGCCGGACGTCCCGTTCCTCTCCACCGTCACCGGGGAGTGGCTGGACTCGGCGGCCACGGACGCCGCCTACTGGTACACCAACCTCCGCCAGACGGTCCAACTGGAGCCCGCGATCCGGACGTTGGTCGCCGACGGGCACGGTGCCTTCCTGGAGATGAGCCCGCACCCGGTGCTCACGGTCCCGGTAGCCGAGACCGTGGAGTCGACCGGCGCCGAGGCCCTGGTCACCGGCACCCTCCGCCGCGGCCAGGGCGGCCTCACCCGCCTCTACGCCTCCCTGGGCGAGGCATGGGCGCACGGAGTCACGGTCGACTGGACCCTCGTCTTCACCGGCACCCACCCCCACCGCGTCGACCTCCCCACTTACGCCTTCCAGCCCCAGCGCTACTGGCTCGACGCACCCAAGCCCACCGCCACCGCTGCCGCCGACCCGCTCGACGAGGCGTTCTGGAAGACGGTGGAGGAAGGCGACCTTGAGGAGTTCGCCCGCACCCTCGGCCTCACCCCCGACACCGAGGCCCTGGAAACCGTCGTACCGGCCCTCTCCTCCTGGCACCGCACCCGCCGCGACCGCTCCACCCTCGACAGCTGGCGCTACCGCATCGTCTGGCGCCCGCAGCCCGAACAGGGCTCACTCGCGACCCAACACGGCTCACCCGCGGCCCAGCTGGACGGCACCTGGCTCGTCGTCGTCCCGGAGGCGCACCAGGACGACGAACTCGTAGGAGATGTCACTCGCCTGCTCGTCCAGGCCGGGGCCGCCGCCGTGCCCGTGATCATGGGGGTGGCCGACCTCGACCGGGCCGCCGTGGCACAGCAGTTGACGGACATCGCCGCCGCCGACGCCGCCAATCCCGTGCGCGGAGTGGTGTCCCTGCTCGCCCTCGACGAGCGGCCCGCGCCCGCTCACGCCGGACCCACCGTCGGCCTCACCCAGTCGGTCGCCCTGCTGCAAGGGCTCATCGACGCCGGGACCGATGCCCGCCTCTACCTGCTGACCACCGAGTCCGCCACCACCGGCCTCGCCGACGACCCCGTACTGCACCCGCTCCAGGCCGTCGTCTGGGGCCTCGGCCGTGTCGCCGCCCTCGAACAGCCCAAGCTCTGGGGCGGGTTGATCGACCTCCCCGCCGAACTCGACGAGCGCACCGGAGCGGCCCTCGTCGCGGCCCTCGCCGCGGCCGGTGACGAGGACCAGCTCGCGCTGCGCCCCTCCGGCACCTACCTCCGCCGCCTGGTCCGCGCCCCGCTGTCCGGCCGTACCGCCCCCCTGTCCGGCCGTACCGCCCCGCTGTCCGGCCGTACCGCCCCGCTGTCCGGCCGTACCGCCTCGCCGACCGGTCGTACCGCCCCCCGTACCTGGACCACCACCGGCACCGCCCTGATCACCGGCGGCACCGGAGGCCTCGGCGGGCACGCCGCGCGTCTCCTCGCCCGTAGCGGTGCCGAGCACCTGGTGCTCACCAGCCGCCACGGCCTCGACGCCCCCGGCGCCCAGGAACTGCACGACGAACTCACCGCGCTGGGCTGCCGGGTGACCGTCGCCGCCTGCGACGTCGCCGACCGTGACGCTCTTGCGGCACTGGTCGCCCAGGTCGAGGCGGAGGGCCCCGAGATCCGCTCCGTCGTGCACACGGCGGGCGTCGGACTGCTCGCCCCGCTCGCCGAGACGGATCTCGACCTCTTCGCCGAGGGCCTGCGCGCCAAGGTGCTCGGCGCCGCCAACCTCGACGCGCTCTTCGGTGAGGACCACGCCCCCCTCGACGCGTTCGTGCTCTACTCCTCCGTCGCCGGCACCTGGGGCAGCGGCGACCACGGCGCCTACTCCGCGGGCAACGCCTACGTCGACGCGCTCGCCGACCACCGCCGCGCCCGCGGGCTCGCCGGTACCTCCCTCGCATGGGGCATCTGGAGCCCCGAGGGCGGCGGCATGGCCGTCAACATCGTGCGGGAGCAGCTGCGTTGGCGCGGTATCCCGTTCATGGAGCCGACCCTGGCCGTGGAGGGGCTGCGGCAGGCCCTCGACCACGACGACACCTTCCTCGCCGTCGCCGACATCGACTGGGAGCGCTTCGTCCCGGTCTTCACCGCCGCCCACCCGCGCCCCCTGCTGCACGAGGTGCCCGAGGTCACCGAGGTGATGAAGGCCGACGAGGCCGTGGTGGCGAGCGCCGTCAGCCGCGCCGACGCCCTGCGCGCCGAACTGGCCGCGATGTCCCCCGCCGAGCGGGACCGGACTCTGTCCGAGCTGGTGCGCACCGAGGTCGCCGGGGTGCTCGGCCACGCCGACGGCACCGACATCGCCGTGAACCGCGCCTTCCGCGAACTCGGCTTCGACTCGCTCACCGCCGTCGAACTGCGCAACCGCCTCAACTCCGCCACCGGTCTCGGACTTCCGGCGACGATCGTCTTCGACCACCCCAACATCCGCGAACTGGTCCGCTTCCTGCGCGCCGGCCTCGTACCCGACGGCCCCGTCGGCACACCCGCCGCCTCCGAGGCCGTCCCCGCCTACGACGCGCGCAATGCCCCCGACTCCCGCGACGACGAGCCCATCGCCATCGTCTCCATGGGCTGCCGCTTCCCCGGCGGTGTCACCACACCCGACGACTTGTGGCGACTGGTCGTCGAGGAGACCGACGCCGTGTCCTCGCTGCCCACCGACCGCGGCTGGGACGTCGACAACCTCTACGATCCCGACCCCGACCGGCACGGTAAGACCTACGCCCGCGAGGGCGGCTTCCTGCACGACGCCGCCGACTTCGACGCCTCCTTCTTCGGTATCTCGCCGCGCGAGGCGACCGCGATGGACCCGCAGCAGCGGCTCCTGCTGGAGACGAGCTGGGAGGTCCTGGAGCGCGCCGGTATCGCGCCCGACAGCCTGCACGGCAGCCCCACCGGCGTGTTCCTCGGCGTCTCCCACCAGGGCTACGGCTCACGCACCGAGGTACCGGAGGGCCTGGAGGGCCATCTGATCACCGGTACCGTCACCAGCATCGCCTCCGGCCGCATCTCCTACACCCTCGGTCTGGAGGGCCCGGCCGTCTCCATGGACACCGGCTGCTCCTCCGCGCTGGTCGCCATGCACCTCGCCATCCGGGCCCTGCGCTCGGGGGAGTGCTCTCTTGCCCTTACCGGCGGCGCCGCGATCATGGGCGAGCCCATCGGTCTCGTCGGCTTCAGCCGCCAGCGGGGCATCGCCACCGACGGCCGCTGCAAGCCCTTCTCCGCCGACGCCGACGGCATGGGGATGGCCGAGGGCGTCGGCATGATCCTGCTGGAGCGGCTGTCCGACGCGCGGCGCAACGGCCACCAGGTGCTGGCCGTGATCCGCGGCTCCGCCATCAACCAGGACGGCGCCAGCAATGGTCTGACGGCTCCGAACGGGCTATCCCAGCAGAGAGTGATCCGCGCGGCCCTGGCCGACGCCCGGCTGTCCACCGCCGACGTGGACGTCGTCGAGGCGCACGGCACCGGCACCAAGCTCGGCGACCCCATCGAGGCGCAGGCCCTGCTCGCGACCTACGGTCAGGGACGGCCCGCCGGTCGGCCGCTGTGGCTCGGCTCGGTGAAGTCCAACATCGGTCACTCGCAGGCCGCTTCGGGCATGGCCGGGATCATCAAGATGGTCCAGGCGATCCGGTACGGCGTCCTGCCGAAGTCGCTGCACGCCGACGAGGTGTCGCCCTACGTCGACTGGTCGTCCGGCGCCGTCGAGGTGCTGTCCGAGGCCCGGCCCTGGACGACGGACGACCGGCCCCGGCGCGCCGGTATCTCCTCCTTCGGCGTCAGCGGCACCAACGCCCACGTGATCATCGAGCAGCCCGAGAACGAGCCGGAGCCAGAGCCAGAGCCAGCGCCGGAGTCGGAGACGGAGCCCGCGTCGCAGGCGGCTTCAGCGTCCGCCGTCCCGGCCGCACCGCCCTGGCTGCTGTCGGCCCGCTCCGAGCAGGCGCTGCGCGCCCAGGCCGAGCGGCTGCTGTCGGCCGTCACGGCCGGTGACCTCGACCCGGTCGACGTCTCGCACAGCCTGGCCACCGGGCGTGCCGCGCTGGAGGAGCGGGCCGTCGTCGTCGGCGCCGACCGCGACGGACTCCTCGCCGCCCTCACCTCCCTCGCCGCCGGAGAGGCCACCCCGGCCGTCGTCCGGGGCGTCACCCAGCGCCTCGGCGAGCACATCGACACCGTCTTCGTGTTCCCCGGGCAGGGCGCGCAGTGGGTCGGCATGGCCGTCGAACTCCTCGACACCTCCACGGTGTTCGCCGCCCGCTTCGGCGAGTGCGCCGCCGCGCTGAGCCCCTTCGTGGACTGGTCGCTGGTCGAAGTCGTCCGTGAGGGCAAGGACTTCGACCGGGTGGATGTGGTGCAGCCCGTGCTGTGGGCGGTGATGGTGTCCCTGGCCGCGGTGTGGGAGTCGTTCGGAGTCCGGCCCTCGGCGGTGATCGGCCACTCGCAGGGCGAGATCGCGGCGGCCGTCGTGGCCGGGGCGCTTTCGCTCCAGGACGCGGCGCGTGTCGTAGCGCTACGGAGCCGGGCGATCATCGCGCTCGCCGGGCGGGGCGGGATGGTGTCCGTCGCGCTGACCCGGGACGGGGTGGAGGAGCTGATCTCCCGCTGGGACGGCCGTATCTCCGTCGCTGCCGTCAACGGGCCTACGTCCGTGGTGGTCTCCGGTGACGCGGACGCGCTGGACGAGCTGGTCGCCTACGCCGATACGAGCGACGTCCGCGCCCGCCGTATCGAGGTGGACTACGCCTCCCACTCCGCCCACGTCGAGCTGATCCGCGACGAGTTGCTGGACGTCCTCGCGCCCATCGTCCCCCGCGTCCCCGAGGTACCGTTCCTCTCCACGGTCACCGGTGAGTGGCTGGAGTCGGACGACACAGACGCGGCCTACTGGTACACGAACCTCCGGCAGACGGTCCAACTCGAGCCCGCCGTAAGGAAGCTGGCCGTCACCCACGGCGCGTTCCTCGAGATGAGCCCGCACCCGGTGCTCACCGTCCCCGTCGCCGAGACAGTCGAGACCGTAGCGTCGGCCGGAGCCGCCGAGGCCTTGGTCACCGGCACCCTCCGCCGAGGCCAGGGCGGCCTCACCCGCCTCTACGCCTCCCTGGGTGAGGCATGGGCGCACGGAGTCACGGTCGACTGGACCCCCGTCTTCGAGGGCACCCACCCCCACCACACCGACCTCCCCACCTACCCCTTCCAGCACCAGCGCTACTGGCTGGCCGCCCCCGAGCCCACCGGCTCCTTCGCCGACCCGGTCATGCTGGCCGGTGTCGATCTCGCCGACGACGGCTTCTGGGCGTCGGTCGAGGACGGCGACGTCACCGCACTCGCCGAGACGCTCGGTCTGGACGACATGGAGTCGCTCGAGTCGCTGGGCAGCGTCGTACCGGCCCTGTCCTCCTGGCGGCGCACCCGGCGCGATCGCTCCACCACGGACAGCTGGCGCTACCGCATCGTCTGGCGCCCGAAGCCCGAACCAAGCGCGTCCGCACCGGCGTTGCACGGCAGGTCCGCCCCCAACTTGGGGTCCGCACCCGAGTTGCACGGCACCTGGCTCGTCGTCGTCCCCGAGGGCCACGAGGACGACCCCCTCGTACGCGACGTGATCACCGCCGTACGGGACCGCGCAGGCGCCCTGCGCATCCTCGTCGCGGGCGAGCCCGAGGCCGAACGCGACCGGTTCGCCGACCTGTTGCGGCTGGAGACCGCCGACGGACCGGTCGCCGGAGTGCTGTCGCTGCTCGCTCTCGACGAGCGCCCCTGGGCCGATGAGTGCGTGCTGCCCACCGGACTCGTCCTGATGACCGGCCTCATCCAGTCGCTCGGTGACGCCGGGATCGACGCACCCCTGTGGTGCGCCACCCGGGGCGCGGTCGCCGCGCACCGCAACGACCCGCCCGAGCACCCGCTCCAGGCCATGGCCTGGGGCCTCGGCCGGATCGCCTCCATGGAGTACCCGCAGCGTTGGGGCGGCCTGATCGACCTGCCCGGCACACTCGACGAACGGGCCGGGCGGCGTCTGGCTACTGTCCTGTCCGACCGTCTCGACGAGGACCATGTCGCCCTGCGCGGCTCGGGCCTGTTCACCCGCCGTCTCGTCCGCGCCGGCGACGGCCCGCGACCGGACGGCCCGGCCTGGCAGCCCAGCGGCACCGTCCTGGTCACCGGCGGCACCGGCGGACTCGGCCGGCATGTCGCCCGCTGGCTCGCCCGCGGCGGCGCCGAACACCTGGTGCTGGTCAGCAGGCACGGGCCCGAGGCCCCCGGCGCCGCCGAACTCGTCGCTGAGATCGCCGAGTTGGGCGCGGTGGCCACCGTCGTCGCCTGCGACGTCGCCGACCGGGACGCCGTACGGCAGCTGGTCGACGACCTGCCCGGCGGCGGCACCCTGACCGCCGTCGTACACACCGCCGGCGTCATCGACGACGGCGTCATCGACGCCCTCACCCCGCAGCGCACCCACGGGGTGCTGCGCCCCAAGGCGGACGCCGTACTCGCCCTGCACGAGGCCACCCGGCACCTCGACCTCTCCGCGTTCGTGCTGTTCTCCTCCATGGCGGGCACCCTCGGCCGCTCCGGCCAGGGCAGCTACGCCGCCGCCAACGCCTTCCTCGACGCCTTCGCCGCCCGCCGCCGCGCCGACGGACTGCCCGCCACCTCCATCGCCTGGGGCACCTGGGCCGGGGGCGGCATGGTCAGCGACGAGGTCGCCGCGATGCTGCGCCGCGACGGAGTGCCCCCCATGGAGCCGGAGTTGGCCGTCGCCGCACTCCAGCACGCCCTTGACCAGGACGAGGAGTTCCTCGTCGTCGCCGACGTCGACTGGAAGCTCGTCACCGTCCGCGCCTTCGCCGCACTGCGCGACTTCCCCGAGGCCCGCGGCACCGCCCAGGCCCTCCCCGCCCTCCCGCAGAGCAGCGCGGAGAAGGAGGGCGGCGTCCAGGACGGGCCGCCGCTGACCGCCCGGCTGCGCCGCCTCACCCCCGCCGACCGCCGCGCCGCGCTGCTCGCGGAGGTCCGCACCCAGGCCGCTTCGGTGCTCGGCCACACCGACGCCGACGCCGTGCCCGACAGCCGCGCCTTCCGCGACCTCGGCTTCGACTCGCTGACCGCCGTCGAACTGCGCAACCGCCTCGCCGAGGCCACCGGCCTGCGCCTGCCCGTCACCCTGGTCTTCGACCACCCGTCGGCCACCGCGCTCGCCGCCCACCTCGACACCGAGCTGTTCGACGGCTTCGACGACGGTCCGGTGCTCGCCGAGGCCGATGGGTCCGTCACCTCGCGAACGCAGCCCGTCACCGACGACCCCATCGTCATCGTCGGCATGGGCTGCCGCTTCCCCGGCGGGGTGCGTTCGCCCGAGGAGCTGTGGCGGCTGGTCGCCGACGGCACCGACGCCATCTCCGAGTTCCCCGGCAACCGCGGCTGGGACGTCGACAGCCTCTACGACCCCGACCCCGACAAACCCGGCCACAGCTACGCCCGGCACGGCGGATTCCTCTACGACGCCGATGCGTTCGACCCCGCCTTCTTCGGTATCTCGCCCCGCGAGGCCGTCGCGGTCGACCCCCAGCACCGGCTGCTCCTGGAGACGTCATGGGAGGCGCTGGAGCGGGCCGGGATCGACCCCGGGAAGGTCCGCGGCAGCCGTACCGGCGTCTTCGTCGGCTCCAACTACAACGACTACGGCACCCGCGCCCGGCAGGCCCCCGACGGGCTCGAGGGCTATCTGGCCACCGGCAGTGCCAGCAGCGTCGCCTCCGGCCGTATCGCCTACACCTTCGGCCTCGAAGGACCGGCGGTCACCGTGGACACGGCCTGCTCGTCGTCGCTGGTGGCGCTGCATCTCGCCGTGCAGGCCCTGCGCTCCGGCGAGTGCACGCTGGCCCTCGCGGGCGGAGTCACCGTGATCTCCACACCGGACACCTTCGTCGAGTTCAGCCGCCAGCGCGCCCTGTCGCCCGACGGCCGCTGCAAGGCGTTCTCCGCGGACGCGGACGGCGCGGGCTGGGCCGAGGGCGTCGGCCTGCTCCTGCTGGAGCGTCTGTCCGACGCCCGCCGCCACGGCCACCCCGTCCTCGCCGCCGTCGCGGGCACCGCCGTCAACCAGGACGGTGCCTCGAACGGCCTCACCGCGCCCAGAGGACCCGCCCAACAGCGCGTCATCCGCGCCGCCCTCGACGCCGCCGGGCTCACCCCGGCCGACGTGGACGCCGTCGAGGCGCACGGCACCGGGACCGTCCTCGGCGACCCCATCGAGGCCCAGGCCCTGCTTGCCACCTACGGACAGGACCGGCCCGCCGACCGGCCGCTGTGGCTCGGCGCCCTGAAGTCCAACATCGGCCACACACAGGCCGCTTCGGGCGTCGCCGGGATCATCAAGATGGTCATGGCACTGCGCAACGGCGTCCTGCCCCGCACCCTGCACGCCGAGCAGCCCTCGCCGCACATCGACTGGTCGTCCGGCGCCGTACGGCTGCTCGACGAGGAGCGGACCTGGGAGCAACGGGGCGCCGCGCCGCGCCGCGCCGGTGTCTCCGCGTTCGGCGTCAGCGGCACCAACGCGCACGTCATCCTCCAGGAGGCCGAGACCGAAACCTTGCCCAAGGCCCCCACCGCACCGGTGGCCGTCCCCTGGCTGCTGTCCGCCCGCACCGCCGCCGCCCTCCGCGACCAGGCCCGCCGACTGCTCGACCGCGTCACCACCACCCGATCCCCGGCGAACCCGCGCGACTTCTCCCCGGCGAACCCGGCCGACTTCGCGCTGTCCCTGGCCGTCGGCCGCGCCGCCTTCGACCACCGGGCTGCCGTCGTCGCCGACGACCCCGCCGTCTTCACCGAGGCCCTCACCGCGCTCGCCGAGGACCGCGAACACCCTCAACTCACCGTGGACCGGGCCCGTTCCGGCAAGGTCGCCTTCCTGTTCTCCGGGCAGGGCGCCCAGCGGCCCGGTACCGGCCTCGGCCTCTACGCCGCCTACGACGCCTTCGCCGACGCCCTCGACACCGTCTGCGCCCACCTCGACCCGCACCTCGAACTCCCCCTGCGCGACGTGCTGTTCGCCGAGCAGGACACCCCCGAGGCGGCCCTCCTCGACCGCACCGACTACACCCAGGCCGGGCTGTTCGCCGTCGAAGTCGCCCTGTACCGGCTGATGGAGAGTGCGGGCCTCAAGCCCGATGTCGTCCTCGGCCACTCCGTCGGCGAGATCGCCGCCGCGCACATCGCCGGGGTGCTCTCCCTGGAGGACGCCTGCCTGCTGGTCGCCCACCGCGGACGCCTCATGGCCGCCCTGCCGGAAGGCGGTGCCATGATCTCCGTCCAGGCATCCGAGGAGGAGGTGCTGGAGGCGCTGGACCTGCTCGCCGGGCACGAGGGGCGGGCGTCGATCGCCGCGCTCAACAGCCCGCTCGCCACCGTGATCTCCGGCGACGAGGACGCGGTCACCGCCGTCGCCAGCGCGCTCGCCGTCCAGGGCCGCAAGACCCGGCGCCTGAACGTCAGCCACGCCTTCCACTCGCCCTGCATGGACGCCATGCTCGACGAGTTCACCGCCGTCACCGCACAACTCACCTACAACGCACCACAGTTGCCCGTCGTCTCCGCCGTCACCGGCGCTCCCTACGGCGCCGCCGAACTCGGCGACCCCGGCCACTGGGCCCGCCAGGTCCGCGAGGCCGTACGGTTCGCCGACGGGGTGCGCACCCTGGAGGAGCAGGGCGTCACGACCTACGTCGAGATCGGCCCCGGCGGGGTACTGACCGCGCTGGCCGGCGAATCCGTCACCGTCGACGCCACCCTCGTACCCCTGCTGCGCCGCGACACCGACGAACCCGAGTCGTTCACCGCCGCACTCGCGCGGCTGCACGTCCGCGGCCACGCGCCCGACTGGGCCACGCTGCTCGCATCGCTCGGCGCCCGCCAAGTGGACCTGCCGACCTACCCGTTCCAGCGCGGCCACTACTGGCTCGAGTCCACCCCGGGCATACGGGACCTCGCCCGCACCGGCGTCGAGGCCGCCGGGCACCCGCTGCTCGACGTGGCCGTACCGCTGGCCGGTTCGGACGGCGTGCTGCTCACCGGCACCGTCTCCGTGGAACGCCAGCCCTGGCTGCGCGACCACGCGCTCGGCGACACCGTCCTCTTCCCGGGCACCGCGTTCCTCGAACTCGCCCTGCACGCCCGCGAACGCGCCGGTGCCGCCCGGATCGCCGACCTCACCCTGGAGGCACCCCTGGTCCTCCCGGCCACCGGCACCGTCCAGCTCCAGGTCACCGTCGCCCCCTCCGACGGCTCCGGCAGCCGCGCCCTCACCGTGCACGCACGCCCGCTGAGCGCCCACGGCGACGAGGGCCTGCCGTGGGTCCGGCACGCCGGGGGCACCCTCGCGGACGACGAAATCACGGAACTGGCCGAGCCGCTCGGCACGACCGCCTGGCCGCCCGCCGGTGCCGAACCCCTCGACGTCTCCGGCCTCTACGACCGGATCGCCGCCGGAGGCTTCGACTACGGCCCCGCCTTCCGCGGCCTGCGCGCCGCATGGCGCCTCGGCGAGGAGATCTACGCCGACATCGCCCCCGAGGAAAGCGCGTGGCGCGCCGAGGACTTCACCGTCCACCCGGCCCTGCTGGACGCCGCCCTGCACACCGTCGCCCTCGCCGCCGACCCCGACGGGCCCACACTCATGCCGTTCGGCTTCACCGGAGTGACGGTGACCGCGGCCGGGCCCGCTGCGCTGCGCGTACGGCTCACCCCGCGGGGCGAGCGGCGCTACGCGGTCCGGGTCGCCGACGCCACCGGCGCACCGGTCGCCGGCATCGACGGCCTGGTCCTGCGCCCGGCCGAGACACCGCGGCCGGTCACCGGCGCGGCGGAGCTGCACCGGGTGCGGTGGGTGCACGCCGACCTGCGGGACGGAGACGACGGCGGCTCCCTCGCCGTCATCGGCGCGGACGAGGCCCTGGCTGCCGGGGGCGTGACCCGCTACGACACCCTCGACGCCCTGCGCGCCGCCGTCGACGCCGGGGCACCGCTGCCGACGACGGTGCTGGCCGTCGTACCCGCCACGGACAGCGCCCTCGACGACGCCGTACGGCTGACCACGGCGCGGGCGCTGGAACTGGCCGTGGCCTGGCTGGGCGACGAGACGTTCGCCGAGGCACGGCTGGTGCTCGCCACCCGCCACGCCGTGGCGACCGGCGTCACGGTGGCCGCGGCGGACGGCACCGGCACCACGGCTGACGCCGACGCGGCCCTCACCGACCCGGCGCAGGCCGCCGTATGGGGCCTGATCCGCACCGCGAAGAACGAGAACCCCGGCCGCTTCGGCCTCCTCGACCACGACGGCACCGCCGCCTCCCTCGCCCTGCTGCCCACGGCACTCGCGGGAGGCGAGGCGGAGACGGCCCTGCGCGACGGCGCCGTCCTCGCCCCGCGTCTGGTCCGCACCCCCGCCGACGAGGCCCCGGCCCGCTTCGACGCATCCGGCACGGTCCTGGTCACCGGGGCGTCCGGGGTGCTCGCCCGGCAGGTGGCCCGCCACCTCGTCACCGCGCACTCCGCCCGCGCCCTCCTCCTGGTGAGCCGCCGCGGCGCCGACGCCGACGGAATGCCCGAACTGGCCGACGAACTGCGCGCCCACGGCGCCGAGGTGACACTCGCCGCCTGCGACACCGCCGACCGCGCCGCGCTCACCGAACTGCTCGCCGGGATCCCGGCCGACCGCCCCCTGACCGCCGTAGTCCACACGGCGGGTGTCCTGGACGACGGCGTGGTCGAGTCGCTGACCCCCGAGCGCCTCGACACCGTCCTGCGGGCCAAGGCCGACTCCGCTCTGCACCTCGACACCCTCACCCGGGACGCCGCCGCTCCGGTCGCCCTGGTCCTGTTCTCCTCGCTCGCCGGGACGCTCGGCGGTGCCGGACAGGGCAACTACTCGGCGGCGAACGCGTTCCTCGACGCCCTAGCCGCCCGCCGCGCCGGCGCCGGGCACCCGGCACTGTCGCTGGCGTGGGGACTGTGGGCCGAACGCAGCGGCATGACCGGCAAGTTGGGCGAGACAGACTGGCGCCGGGTGCAACGCGGCGGGGTGCTGCCCATGGACACGGGGGACGCCCTCGCCCTGTTCGACACCGCGCTCGGCACCACGGAGACCTTCCTCGCCCCGGCCGCACTCGACCCCGCGGGCCTGCGGGCCTCGGACGGCTCGGTGCCGGACCTGCTGCGAGACGTCGTATCGCCGCGCACCCGGCGACTGGCGCGCGCCAACAACGCGACCACGGCCCCCGTACCGGACGCCGCCGAGGGACTGCGGGAGCGCGTGGCCGCCCTTCCGGAGCCGGACCGGCACGCCGCCGTCCTCAGGGCCGTACTCACCCAGGCGGCCTTGGTCCTGGGCTACGACTCGGCGGAAGCCGACACCATCGACCCCGAACGGGGCTTCCTGGAGGTCGGTTTCGACTCCCTGACCGCCGTCGAACTGCGCAACCGGCTCGCCGCCCTCACCGGCGTCCGCCTCCCGGCCACGCTGCTGTTCGACTACCCGACCCCGGAGGGCCTCGCGGCCCATCTCCTCACCAGGATGGCCCCAATGTCGGTTGAGGCCACAGCTGACGGCGGCACGGGCGCACTCGAGCGACTCGACCGCGAACTCGATCGCATGGAAGGAGAGTTCCAGCAGGTGCTGGCCGAAGCCGGACCGCACGACGAACTCGCCCCCGGACTCCACGACGGACTCCACGACGCACTCCGCAGCCGACTCCAGCGGCTGCTCGACCAACTCGACGCGGCCGCACTCCCGTTGGGACAGACGGCCGACACCGACCAAACCCACCGCACCGACCACAGCGCCCATCCGGACGAGGTGTCGGACGACGAACTGCGCCGGTTCCTGGAGACCGAACTCGGCGACGCCTGACCGAGGGGCGGCCGACCGCACGCTCTCGGGTCGGCCGCCCCACTCCCGCATGTCACCTGGATGGAACTGGAATCGTGAAGGCTCTCGTACTCGCAGGGGGATCCGGTACGCGACTGCGGCCGATCACCCATACCTCCAGCAAGCAACTGGTCCCGGTAGCCAACAAGCCGATCCTCTTCTACGGCCTCGAAGCCATCGCCGAGGCGGGCATCACCGAGGTCGGCATCATCGTCGGCGACACCGCCGAAGAGATCAAGGCCGCCGTCGGCGACGGCTCGGCCTTCGGCCTGGAGGCCACCTACATCCCGCAGAGCAAGCCCCTCGGGCTCGCGCACGCGGTCCTCATCGCCAAACCGTTCCTGGGCGACGATGACTTCGTCATGTACCTCGGCGACAACTTCGTCCTGGACGGCATCACCGATGTCGTCGACGAGTTCCGCAAGGACCGCTGCGACGCGCAGATCCTGCTCACCCGCGTCCCCGACCCCAGCGCCTTCGGCGTCGCCGTCGTCGACGACACCGGGAAGGTCATCGACCTGGATGAGAAGCCCCGCAAGCCGCGCAGCGACCTCGCCGTCGCCGGCGTCTACCTCTTCACCCCACTGATCCACGACGCCGTACGCGCCATCAAGCCCTCCCCGCGCGGCGAGCTGGAGATCACCGACGCCCTGCGCTGGATGGTCCGGCAGGACTACGCGGTGCGCTCCACGGTGATCACCGGGTACTGGAAGGACACCGGCAACGTCAACGACATGCTGGAGGTCAACCGCACCCTGCTGGAACGCCTGGAGACCAGGATCGACGGCGACGTGGACGAGGCCAGCGAGATCATCGGGCGCGTGCACATCGAGGCGGGCACCCGGGTGCGCAACTCGCGCATCGTCGGCCCGGCCGTCATCGGCGCGGGCAGCGTCATCGTCGATTCCTACATCGGCCCGTCCACGTCCGTCGCCGAGAACTGCCGTATCACGGCGAGCGAGATCGAGTTCTCCATCGTGCTGCGCGACTCGTCCTTCGACCGCATCCGCCGTGTGGAGGCCAGCCTGATCGGCCGCAACGTCCAGGTGACCCTGGCCCCCCGCCTGCCCGCCGCCCACCGCTTCGTCATCGGCGACCACGGCCGCGTCCAGATCCCGTCTTGACCTCCTCCCCCTCGTGAACGAGGGGGATTCCTACGGCTTGCGCCGTGGGGTTTCCTGCTTCACTGCCGACTGCCCGCCCGGAGTTCTCCGTTGAGGTCTTACACCGGCTCCACAGGCCGACACCGCCAGCCCGGCGGCCAGAAGGTTGTTCGCCGCGTTCACGTCCCGGTCGTGGACCGTGCCGCACTCGCACGTCCAGGTGCGGACGTGCAACGGCATGCTCTTGGCGAGGGTGCCGCAGTGGGAGCACAGTCGGGAGGAGGGGAAGAAGCGGTCGACCGCGATCACTTCCCGCCCGTACCAGGCGGCCTTGTACTCCAGCATGCTCCGGAACTCTGCCCATGCCGCGTCGCTGATGGCGCGGGCGAGACTCCGGTTTTTGACCATGTTGCGCACGGTCAGGTCCTCGATCACGAGCGTTTGGTTCTCACGCACGAGTCGAGTGGTCAGCTTGTGCAGGTGGTCGCGCCTGCGGTCGGTGATCCGTGCATGCACGCGCGCCACCTTCCGGCGTGCCTTCTCCCGGTTCGCCGAGCCTTTCTCCTTGCGGGACAGCTCCCGCTGGGCGCGGGCGAGCCGGGTGCGGTCGCGGCGCTCGTGCCGGGGATTGGCGATCTTCTCCCCGGTGGACAGGGTCAGCAGGTGTTCCAATCCGACATCGATGCCGATTGCTGTGTCGGTGGCGGGCAGCGGCCCGACCAACGGGTCCTCGCACAGCATGGAGACGAACCAGCGGCTGGCCGCGTCCTGGGACACGGTCACCGTGGACGGCTCCGCCCTCTCGGGCAGCGGGCGGGACCAGACGATGTCCAGAGGGTCGGACATCTTGGCCAGGGTCAGCTTCCCGTCGCGGAAGCGGAAGGCGCTGGTGGTGTACTCGGCGGACTTCCTCGACTTCTTCCGGCTCTTGAAGCGCGGGTACTTCGCCCGCCTGCCGAAGAAGCCGGTGAACGCCGCCTGCAGGTGCCGCAGCGCCTGCTGGAGCGGGACCGAGGAGACCTCGTTGAGATAGGCCAGTTCCCCGGTCTTCTTCCACGCCGTCAGCATCGCCGACGTCTGGTTGTAGTTGACCCGCTCCTGCCGCGCCCACGCCTCGGTACGGGCGGCGAGCGCCATGTTGTAGACCTTCCGCACGCACCCGAACGTGCGCGACAACTCGGCCGCCTGCGCATCGGTCGGGTAGAAGCGGTACTTGAACGCCCGCTTCACATCGGTGGTCTCCACGCCTCACAAAATATCATGTCAGCTTGTGGGCCCGGAGGGTTGACAGGTGGACGACGAATCGCCCGGCGGCGAGTCGAATTTCCTGCCCTTCTCCGCAGGGGCTCGGTTTCCTCCTCCGCTGGAAGGCGGGGGTGTCCACGGAGGAATCCCGATGACCTTCGGAACCCGTCCCGTACGCCTGCTGGTGGTGACGGCCGTGACGGCGGAACGCGAGGCGGCGGCGAGGGGCCTGGACCCGGCGCCCTCCTCCACCGAACACGCCCTGCCCGGCTACGTGTTGCGTCGCACCGGAGCGGGGGGCGCCGCCCCCTGCCCCCTACGGGCCGACCTGCTGGCGGCCGGCGTGGGCCCGGCCGCAGCAGCGTCCGCGACGGCCACGGCCCTGACGGCGGCGGCCCTGCGAGAGGAGCCGTACGACCTCGTGGTGGCCGCAGGCATCGGCGGAGGCTTCACCCCGCACGCCCCCGTGGGCTCGGTGGTGGTGGCGGACCGCATGATCGCGGCGGACCTGGGCGCGGACTCGGCGGAAGGCTTCCTGCCGGTCGAAACCTTGGGCTTCGGCAGAGCAACGCTGCCGAGCCCACCCCACCTGTCGGCCACGGTGGCCCGCGCCCTGTCCGCAACCCAGGCCCCCATCCTGACGGTCTCCACAGCCACAGGCACCACCACAAGGGCCCGAGCCCTGACGGCGGCCCACCCGGGCGCCGGCGCAGAGGCAATGGAGGGCTACGGCGCGGCCCAGGCCGCCGCGGCCCACTCGGTCCCCGCCCTGGAGATCCGCACGATCTCCAATGAGGTAGGCACGAGAGACCGCGCGGCCTGGCGCATAGGCGAGGCCCTGACCGCCCTCCAAGAGGCGTTCGCGACACTGCGCACGGTCCTGGAGAAGGGGGACGGGCCGCCGTACGACTGACACGGACGACCGCGCGGAGAACTACTCTGTCGGCTAGCCGCTCATGCAACCGGTCTCTGCCGCGCCTCCGACCCTGTGCCGCGACAGCGCACCGGCGGGCGGCGCCTGCCGCACGGCCCTGTTGGCGGTCGTGAGGAGGGCCAGGACGAACAGCCATGCTCCGCAGAGCCAGACCAGCGGCTTGGCACCCAGCAGGGTGATCAGCTCACCGCCTGCGAGCGTGCCGATCGACAAGGCCCCCGTGGTGAGCGTGGCGACCGCGCTCGTCGCCCGCCCCCTCAACTCATCCGGGATGATGGCCAGTTGGTGGGTGGTCATGGCCACCGTATACACCGGAGCCACCAGCGACTCGGCGGCTGCGACCGCTGCCAGCAGCAGGGGATGGGGCGCGAGAGCATACAGCGGGAACATCAACGCCTCCAACCACAGCATCACCACGGCGATCCGGCCCAGCGGAAAGCGGCGTGTGGCCCTGTCGGAGACCAGTGCGCCCGCCATGGCACCGACCGCTGCGCCGCTGAAGATGACGCCGATCCAGGGCGGCGAGGCACCCACCTGCCGGGCGAGCGTGATGATCAATAAATACCCGGCCCCGTAACGCACCTTGTCAGCGGCCGAGACCAGAGTGAGGAAGCGGATGACGGGCTGGTGCCATAGCCAGCCGAGTCCCTCTCGGATCTCGGTGGTGAGACGGGAGGCCGTCGTCCGCGCACCCTGCCGGTCAGCCTGGAACCGAGCACGCATGAGCCGCAGCGACGCCGCTGACACCGCAAAGGAAGCCGCGTTGACGGCGAACGGCACGGTCCGGCCGAGGGCGCAGAGCGCACCGGCGAGCGAGGCCCCGACGATGCCCACCGCGCCGGTCGCGGACTGCGAGCAGCCGAGCGCAGCGGACAGTTGCTGCGGACCGACCACGTTGGGCAGCGCCGCGGTGTTCGCCACCTGGAAGAGAGTGGTGAGGATCCCGGTAGCCACGGCGGTTATGTACAACTGGGGCATGGTGAGCCTGTTCAGCCACAACGAGACGGCGACGCCGGCAGTGAGCACGGCCCGGCCGAGCTCACACCAGATCATGGTGGCCTTACGGTCCCACCGGTCGACGAGCGCGCCGGCAACCAGCCCGAACACCAGGAAGGAAAGGGTGCCGAGGCCGAGTACGAACCCGGCTTGAGCGGCCGACCCGGTGAGGGCCAGCACGATCAGCGGCAGGGCCATGGAATGAACCTGGTCACCGACAGCGGAGACCAACTGGCCGCTCAGCAGCAGCGAGAAGTCCCGGTTCCGGAACAGGCCGGGACTGCGAAGAGTGTTCAACGGGATTACGCTCCGTAATAGAGCAAGGACACAAGGATGACGTCGAGATTGGTGTCCGAGCTAAGAAACACGGGGCGTCATAAACATGCGCGGACCGTACCCAGGACCTGGGCCGGACTGCATCGCGTTTCTGGAGACAGCCGCACGACCCCGGAAGGCAAGCCCGGGTGGCGACCGCCTGCGGCGACTCGCGTGAAATCATCCGTCCATGAGCAGCGACCTCGAAGTGAGTGCTCTGGCGATCAATGTCACGATCCCGCAGGCGCTCCGCTGGACGGACACTCGACGCGGTGAGGCGTTCACGCTGACCACACTCAACGTTCGGCTTCTCCCGGACGGTCACCTTGCTGCAAAGGCCTACGGCCGGCCAGTCGGCGGCGGTCGGGGCGCATACGTCTCGTTCCCTGTCCCAGACAATCCCGAACTAGCGGCCCTGGTCGCCGACGCCGCCAGCCGCGCCGCAGTGCTGTGGGCCGCTCATCGCGGTCTCGGCTGAGTCAACGGGCTGCCCCCGCACCGGTGCTGTGACGACGCCCGTCCACCCGTACCTGAGTGGGCGGGCGTTGACGTGTGATGCTCAGTCCTCAACCGGTCTCAGCAGCAGCTCGTCACCCGCTGGGAAGCGCGCCGTGCCCCCTTCCGCCCAAGTGATGACAACGGCCAACCCGCCCATCGGCCCCAGCGCGGTCGTGGCTTCCTTGACCGTGCGCCACTGCTCCTCATAACCGATCACATCACCCGGGCCGACCAGGGCAGCCAGCTTGGTGGGCAGAGCTAACCGCTCGCGTCGGTGGGACGGATGCGGTTCAAAGGCGTCTCCCACTCCCTGCCACCCCCTCGAGGGCGCAGGTATGCGGTCCGGCTGATCAGCCTGTTGCCCTCCTTGGCGCGTTCCTCGAGCACGCCTTGCAGCTCGCCCTGACGCCCTGTCTGAGAGTCTTCGACCAGTGTCCCCCGGGGGTAGGGCAGTTCCCCGTGGCAGAGCGTCGTCGGTGGTTTCTTGTCACTCAATGTCATGGCTCCTTGTCCCACCTGCGTGTATGTGTCTCGCAGAAGACAACGGCTGCCGAACGAAGTGGACTTGCACAGCTCTTGCACAACGCCGGGGCGCCGGGGTGGCCGGAGTGGGACCATGACTCGTAGCGGAAGTCGAGCGGGGAAGACGCACAGGTATGAGCGTGACCAGGATTCCCGGACCCGGAGCCAACGTGGCCGTCTGCCGCAAGGCACGTGGCTACAGCCAGGTTGCCCTCGCCCGGCGAGCGGGTGTGTCGGTCTCGCTCCTGAGCAAGATCGAAGTGGGCGACCGAGGGCTGACCCAGGGCGTCGCCGCCGCTCTCGCCCAGGCCATGGACCTGACGCTGGACGAGCTGCTGGGCAAGGCGGCCGTCGATCGCGCCGACGGGAAGAGCTTGGCCGTCCTCAACCACGCCATCCGCCGTTTCGACATCCCTGACGTGCCACCGGCCCACCCTGAGGACCTGCCGGGTCGGCTCGCCGAGCTGAACGGACACCGCTACCGGACCGAACTCTCGGAGGTGCTGCGTAAGCTCCCCGGCGTACTGACCGATGCGACCAACTACGCCCACGCCGTGCAGTCGCCCGACGCCTGGTCCCGTGCCGCCGATGCGTACTCGGTGGTCTATTGGCTGGCCGCCCGGCACCGCTGGATGCATCTCGCGGAGCTGGCCGTCATGAAGCAGCGGCTGGCCGCTGAGTGTGCCCATCCGATCGCCGCCACGGTGGCCGCCCGCGACGAGGCCGGGACGTTCCTCAATTCGGGTGACTTCGGGGGCGGGCTGGCCGTTGTGGACCGGGCGATCGTCGAGGCGGAGTCGACGCTCGAGGGGCGTGACCGCGTCTTCGGCCTGGGCATCCTGCACCTGCGCGGCCTCACCCTGGCGGGTCGGCTCAGGGACAAGTCCGTCGCTGAGAAGCACATCCGCGCCGCGTGGCGCACGGCCGAGGCGTACGGCGAGGACGCCGACGAACACGGCATCCACTTCGGGCCGGACCAGACGGCCACCCACGTCATCTCGACGTTCTCCGACATGGACCAGCACCGCCGCGCGCTGGACACCGCCGACGACCTCATCAAAGGCGGCACTGACCTGCCCGCGACTCGCATGGGCCCCCTGCACATGAACCTGGGCCGGTCGCACCTCGCACTGGGTGACCGTGACTCGGCGCTGGCCTCACTGGAGCAGGCATGGCAGGTCGCACCGGAGATGGCCCGGGTGCACCCGACCAGTCAAGAACTGATGCGCGTTCTGACGTCACTGCACCGCCGCAGCAACCCCCGCCTCACCAGACTGGCCAAGCGCGCCGGGGTGACTTTCTGACCCCCAGCGGGGCGTTCGCGACGCGACGGCGGCAGATCAGACCGTGTGAGCAAACCCCTTGGGGTTCCCCGTCGGCACCTGCACACGGCTCGGCTCCTGTATCAGGCGCGTACGTAGCCCGACAGACCGACAGACCGACAGCAGCATGTACGCCACTCCTGCGGCAGCGTGGCCGATTCACGTGAAGGTCACGTGCATCCCGCCCTCGGCCAAGACTTCGAGCACCAGAGCGACAAGGTCGTACTGCTCGCCCTCCGGCGCCAGAACGCGGGACAGGTGCTCGCGCGCAGTCGCGGCCTCCCGCCAGAGCAAGCTTGCGGGGGCGGTGTAGCCGAAGTTGCCGCGCAGACAGTCCACGAGACCGTCCAGGCAGCCGCCGAAGTAGCCGCCCGGCCCGTTGACGGCCTCGCCGAGTGCCAAGTAGAGGCCCGGTTCGTCGGTGATGTGCCGACCGTCCAGCTCGTATGCGTGTCCGGCCGGCCTGTCCTGGTGCTTGCGCCGACAGCCCCGCTCCCGGACGAGATCGAGCCAGGCTCCACGCTGGCGGGTCTCGAGCGCGGCCCAGGCGCCAGGGGCGGCCGGCGGGTCGGCAAGCCAGCGCTCCCAGACGGGTTGGGCGTATCCCGGTACGGGTGCGACGTCTCCGTCGAGTTCCAGATCAATCAGGTCCGTCCCGCGGGAGGACGGCTGCCACCTGCGGACTGTGGGCCGCAGTAGTCGGCCGGTGAGCGGCTCGCCCCGGTCGTCCCGTATCTCCAGCCAGGCCTCCTCCAGGTCCAGCGTGCGCCGAGTGCCCGTCGTCAGTGCCCGCCGCAGCCGATCACCCGGGGCGAGTCCCCGCAGGACGAGCCGGGGCTCTGCCTGCTCGGGTGGCAGGACGCGGGCGAACTCCCGGCAGGAGCCCAGCCACCGGTGCCCGTCGTGCAGTCGGACAGGAGCTTGGTGCCCCTCGGGCGGGCCCTCGTAGTCGTCCAGACCGGTGAGCACGAGACTCTCCGTTACCGGGTACTGTCCGAGGCTCTCCGCGTCCTCCAGCAGCCAGGCACCGAGCGTCCTGTCCTCCGGCACCAGCCACACCCGGCTGCCTACCCAGCCACGCACCTCGGCTCCGTCCGGAACCCAGCCGAACAGTTCGTACGTTTCGCGCCGGGGTTCCCTGAACAATCCGTCCACCTCGGCGCAGACGCCCCAGACATGGCCGCTTCCTGTGTCCGTCAGCGTGTACCGTCCCGGCACGCGATGGTCCCTGTCCACATGCACGGTGGGAATCATGCCCAGACCAGGTGTAGTCCGTGAAGCTCTTTCGTAGTCGGCCAGGGGTGTCCACGGACAGCGCGACATCCGGGTGAGCGGAACACTCGTGTCCTTGCTGACGGACAGTTGATCTCACTGTCCGGTATGACTATTTGTCGCCCGTTCGGCAGCTCGTGCGGGTTCTGTCCTTTCGGGCTCGCGGCTCCTGCGCCGTATGCGATGTCAGTGGTGGCTGCGATCCTGGCGGCATGACCCCTTGGAACCTGCTCGATCTCGACAGAGCCCTGCGCGCCAGTTGGGCTGCCGACACCTGTTCGCCCGACAACCGGGCCGACTGGGAGCCCGGCAATCCGGCCTGGGGGCACTGTGACATCACGGCCTTGGTCGTCAGCGACGTCTTCGGCGGTGATCTCATAGTCGGTGAGGTGCACCTTGACGGGACCCAGCACGGTTTCCACTGGTGGAACCGGCTGCCCAGCGGTATTGAACTCGACCTGACGCGCGAGCAGTTCCAGCTCGGACAGACCGTTACCGCTGCCCGTGTCGTCGAGCGCCCGCCTGGCCCTCTGCCGCACCGCTGGGCGGAGTACCTCCTTCTGCGTGAGCGGGTCATCAAGCACCTCGGTCATCTTCCGGAGCCGGTCTGATGGAGGGCCGCGGTCAGCCCGGCTGGTTCAGCGGGACGACGCCCTGACCGCTAGTGGCCTGGGTCAGCCGCAGCGAGGAGCCTTCCGCCGGTCTTCGAATTCAGGCGGGGTGGAGGCGTCCGCCGGCTCGGTGGGTGGTGACACAGCGCGTGCTTATGCGCTGGTTGGCGGGGTTGCGGAAGCCGTGGGCTGCGCGGGCACGAGCTTGATCACGCGGTTGATCGCTTCACCCTTGGCATTGCTGTGGCCAGTGGCGATGAACGCTGTGATCTCCGGCCACCAGTGGTCCACCCCGGTGGCGAGTTGGCGGCACTTGCCCTGACGGCGGGGTTCGGGCCATGCCTGGCTGACGAGGACGCTGGGCACGCGTATGTCCCGGCCGTCGTTGAGAGCCAGGTGGTGGCGAGCCCATATGTGCCGGTCGTAGTTGTCGATGGCGATCAGCGCACCGGCGTCGTACGGATACGGGATGTTTCATGCGGCCGATGCTCCCGAGCCGCCCACGTACTCGGCGTCGGCCATCTCGGCGCGTGCGGTGGCGAGTTCCTCCGGAGTGAAGGCGCCCTGCTCAGCCAGCCACTCCCGGATCACGGTCCGGGCGGCACGCAGCCGCAGTTCCCGCTCGGCCGCTCCGGCGACGAGCCGCGAGAGCGGGATGCCTCTTCCTCTGCGGCGCCGGCCAGGGCTTCAGACGTCCCGGATGATCACGCGGTCGCCGCAGAGGCGGGTCCAGTCGTCGCGGTCGGAGGTGAGGACGAGGGCGGGGGACGGCGAGCGCAGCGCCATGGCGGCGACCAGGGCGTCGATCGCGTACTTGTGGCCGTGCAGTCCGCCGGCTTCCCTCAGCAGTGTCACAGCCGTGAGCGAGTCCTCCGGTGTGACGGGCTCCAGGCGCAGCCTGGACAGGTACCACTTGAGGCGGGGCATGTCGGTCTTGCCGTGCACCGCTTCGACGACGGTCAGCGCTGAGACACGGACCGGGATGCCTGCCCTGCGGGTCGCCTCGATCCGGGCGGTCAGCGCGCGGTCGTTGGACAGCAGCAGTGAGAGCGCCTGGGAGTCGAGGACGACCGACCGGGGAGTCTCCTCCTTCACGCGGCGTGCTGCCCCTCGGTTCCGGCGTGGCCGAAGAGCTCCCGGGAAGCGGCTTCGATCTCGGCCTCGGTCAGCGGACCGTGCTCGGCCTCCTGAGCGGCAACGATCTCGGCCAGACCGTCCATCTCGAGCTGATGCCGAACGGCGTCAGTGATGTACGACGACACCCCACGCCTACCGGTCCGCTCCCGCAGTACGGCCAGCAGATCGGACGGCAGGGATACGGAGACGTTCTCGGTCTGTCCCGCGCGCTGAGTTGCCATAGCGGCAGTGTACGACAGGGACTATTACAACGTGTCCGGCGGCCTCAGACATCCGGCACCGCGAACGCCCGTCGGCAGTGCACGAGCAACTCACGTACCGCAGGGCTGTGCCCGTTCCTCCAGATCAGAGCGAGCAGCGCCGGTGCTGTGACGTCCTGGATGCTGTGGGCGGTGAGGCGGTCACGGTGGCCCTCGGCCATCGACTCGCTGAGAACGGCGACGCCGAGCCCGCGGGCGGCGAGGTCGGCGATGGCGTCCGCGGCGCTGGCCCGCAGAGCGATCGTCGGATGCAGATTCTGCGCGGCGCAGGCACGGTCGAACACCGTGCGCAGCCCGGTGCCGGGCGGCATACAGACGATGGGATACGCGGCTACGTCCCGCAGAGCCACCTGCTCCAGCCGTGTCAAGGGATGCCCGGCCGGAACCGCTGCGACGAGCCGCTCGCTGATGAGCGTCAGCACTTCCAGCCCCTCGGGGGCGGCGTTCGCGGTTCCGACGAGAGCCAGGTCGACGGTGCCGCCCCGCACCCACTCGACGAGACGGTCGGAGTTGTCTTCCAGCAGCGAGATCTCCACGCCAGGATGTGCGCGGTGGAAGGCGGCGAGCGCGTCGAACAGCGGAGTGAGGGTGCAGCCCGTGACCATCCCCACGGTGAGCCGCCCCCGGATCAGGTCGGTGACCTCACCGACCGCCTGCCCCACCGCCCCGGCGGCGGCCAGCGCGGCGCGGGCGTGCTCGAGCGCGGCCTTTCCCGCGACGGTGAGGGTGGCGGTGCGCGCCGACCGGTCGAAGAGGTCGGCACCGAGCTCCCGCTCCAGCTGGCGGATCTGGGCACTGACGCCGGACTGGCTGATGTGCACCCGCTCGGCCGCCCTGGTGAAGTTCCGCTCCTCGGCGACCGCCACGAAGTATTCCAGCTGCCTCAGCTCCATGACTAAGAATTCTAGCTCCTAGAAAATCCATCTGTTGGACTTCTGATAGCTGGACGACCACGCTGAGAAGCGCCGAAGCACCAAGGCACTGAATCCCGACGCCAGGAGGCACCCGTGCCGGAGTACGAGAAGGCCATGAGGCCCGAGGACATCACCCGGCTGTTCGTCGAACGGTCCAACGCCGGTGACGCGGCCGGGGTCGCCGCGCTCTACGAGGAGGACGCGGTGCTGGCCTACCCGCCCGGCGAACAGACGGTGGGCCGGGAGGCGATCCGTGAACTGTGGGAGAAGGTGCTGGCCGGCCGCCCCCGCTTCCAGCCGGAGCAACCGCTGCCGACGCTGGTCAGCGGGGACATCGCCCTCACCTCGACCCCGCCGAAGGACGGAGCCGGTGCCCGGGCACAGGTCGTCCGACGCCAGCCGGACGGAAGCTGGCTGCGCCTGCTGGACCAGCCGGAGTTCACCCCACCCGCCCACCGGACACCGTGACCCGGTGAGCCCGCGCCGGTGAAATCCCGTCACCGGGCACCTCGCGGACATGGCGATTCAGCTCTACCGCACTGCCGAGGACAACGATCAGTCGGTCGGCGATCTGTTCGCTGGGGACGGCGCCGCAGCGCATGTCGGTCGGCATCGTGCGAAGGCTCGCCGCCCTGGGCCGGGAGCTTACAGGCCCGCAGTACGGTTGGAGCCGCGCGGGCGGCACACCTGCGTGAACGACTTCAGTACACGGCCGTCCTCGCGCCCGTACCCACCAGCCCGTCCACTGGAGCCGCCACGTGACCGACCCGTCCGCCGCACGCGATGCCGCCGTCACCGATCGGCGACGCCTCGCCGGGAGTGCTTACCGCAGTGACCGCGATCTGGCGGCCCGCCAGTCGCTCTACCGGTGGAAGACGCCCCGGTACGACCTTCCCGGCATCGTCGCCGAGCAACTGAACGGTGTGCGGGGGCGGGTGGTCGACGTCGGCTGTGGCAACGGCGAGTACATCGAGCGGCTGCGCCGGGACCGGCCGGACCTCGCGTTGCTGGGCCTCGACATCGCACCAGGGATCCTGGCTGGCGTTCCCGGTCCCGTCGCCGTTGCGGACGCCACCCGGTTGCCGCTGGCCACAGACAGTGTCGGTGCCGCTCTGGCGATGCACATGCTCTACCACGTCCCCGACATCGCCCAGGCGGTCGCGGAGTTGTCCCGAGTCGTCGGCCCGGACGGCGTCGTGATCGTCTCCACCAACAGTGCCCGGGACAAGGCCGAACTCGACGAGCTGTGGCGGCGGGCCGCCGGTCATGTTCTCGGCGTCGGGCAGGGGCCTGCCCGTATCTCCCTCAGTGCTCGGTTCTCGCTGGAGAAGGCACTGGCCTTCATGGGGGAGTCGTTCGGCCGTGTGGAGACCGTGGAGCTGCCCGGTACCGTCACCGTCCGCGACCCCGAGCCGGTCGTCGCGCACATGGCCTCGTACCGGGCGTGGGCGGATCACTACGATGTGCCCTTCGAGGACACGATCGAGCGCGCCCGCGCGATCCTCCTCGCCCACATCGGCCGGTACGGCGCCTTCGAGATCACCTGCCGGGGCGGCATCCTCGTCTGCCGGCGCTGAGCAAGAGGCGGGGCCGGGAACGGCGCGTCCATGGCGTTCCCGGCCCACTGCGGAGCGGGCCCGTCGAGCCCGGGATGCGCTCCAGGTTGGTGCTGAGGACGCCCCTGAGACATCGAAGCCCTCGCCGACCCGCCCCTGCCAGGCGACGTCCTCGCGGATCGGACCGGCCCCGGCCGTCCTCGGCTTCATCGACGTGTCACACGGCGCGGAGAACCGGAGTCGGCTTGATGTCCTGGGCGTCGATGAGTGCGCGGATGTCGTCCGGGTCGGAGGTCCAGATGATCGCACCGAGGCTGGCTGCCATGACCACGACGGTGGCGTCGACGACGTCGGCGGTTCCGGACTTGCCGCAGAGGATGCCCGCGGCCTTGGCGGTCTCCAGGTTCACGGGTACGACATGGCATCCGGCGAGGAACCTGCCGAGCCTCACCTGACGGCGGGAGTCGCGCCATGCCTGGCTGACGACGACGCTGGGCACGTGGATGTCCCGGCCGTCCTCCAGAGCCAGCTGGTGGCGGGCCCACATGCGGCGGTCGTTGTTGTCGATGGCGATCAGCGCACCGGCGTCGTACAAGTACGGGATGTTCACGCGGCCGATGCCCCCGTGCTGCGCAAGTATTCGGCGTCGGCGTCAGCCATCTCGGCGCGGGCAGCGGCGAGCTCCTCCGGAGTGAAGGCGCCCTGCTCGGCCTGCCATTCCTGGATCACGGTCCGGGCGGCACGCAGCCGCAGTTCCCGTTCGGCCGCTCCGGCGACGAGCCGCGAGAGCGGGATGCCCTCTTCCTCGGCGACGCCGGCCAAGGCTTCTACCAGGGACTCGTCGAGAGTGATCGTCACCTTCTTCGTTGCCATACCGGCACCATAGCACGGTATGGCGTACGTAAGGCAGGTTTCGGGCGGTAGAGGGCGCAGGGAGGGGCGAGGGAGCCGGGCCGGCCTCCATCGCGGTGACCTCGCCGAGCCGGCCCTCTGGGTGGTGGTCGAGGACGCCCACGGGATCGGTGATCCAGCCGGAGATCATGACGTCTTGCAGGCCCTCGCCCTGAACTCGGCCATCGGGACCGTTATTTCGGATTCGTCTCCATTGTTCGAGACACTGTCGTAGCGGACCTTTCCCGGGGTGAGGCGGTCCAAGTCGGCCAGGGTGAAGGAGACGTTGGCCGATGACCAGGAGTTGTCCTCGGTCCCGCCGAAGAGGTTGTAGGTGGTCTTGGCGGTGAGCGGTTTGAGGGTTCTGGTCGTGGTCCAGCCGGGGGCAGGTGCATCGAGGGGCCAGGTGGTGAGGCCTCTCGTGAGGGGGTTGTCGGCCGTCCAGGAGCCGACTGTCACCGACTTGTCGGTGTCGGTGCTGTCCACGTAAAGGGTGGCGCCGTCGATGTGATGTCCGCAGACCAGCATGACACCGAGCGGACGGCCGTCGTCGGTCACCGAGATGCCGGCGACCGCATCGATGGGGACCGTGCATCCTGAAGTCGTGGCCAGGGTCACGCCGACCGCGACAGCGCCGATGAGGTGCCGGAGCACCGGGCGTGAAGTGGTTGACCACATGGTGCGCCTTCCTGCCCGGGGCGTATGCGGGCCACTGCCCGGATGGTAGAGGGCGCGTGGTGCCGGGCCACAGCGTCGCTGCCCACCTGTTGCGCGCTCGTTGTTGCCTCGTGGCCAGGACTGGGCCCGTCTGCCGCCGTTCCGGTATGTCCGTGCCGCCGTCCGGCAGTTGCCGCGAGCAGCGGATTCAAGGGTTTCCCCAGACAACCCGGCCACGGCCCCGAAAACCCCCCGCCCCCGGGACATGCTGTCCACGCCGCGCCAGGTGCGGCCGTTCCGTCACCACAACAGCATGGGGGCAGTCCATGACGAATGAAGCGAAGCTTCGGGACTACCTCAAACGGCTCACCGTCGAGCTGCACGACGCCCGCCGCAAGATCACGCAGCTGGAGTCGAGGGACACCGAACCTGTCGCCGTCGTCGGCATGAGCTGCCGCTTGCCCGGTGGCGTCCGCTCGCCCGAGGATTTCTGGGACCTGCTGGTCTCCGGGACCGATGCGATCGGTGAATGGCCCGCCGACCGGGGGTGGGACCTCGATGCCGGGAGCGCCGAGGAGGCCGGAAAGCGGCGGGGCGGGTTCGTCGCCGATGCCGATCGGTTCGATTCCGGTCTGTTCGGGATCTCGCCTCGCGAGGCTCTTGCCATGGACCCCCAGCAGCGGCTGCTGCTCGAGGCCGTCTGGGAGGCCGTCGAGCGGGCCGGTATCGATCCCGGCGCCCTGCGCGGCAGCCGCTCCGGTGTGTTCGTCGGGTGCAGCGACCAGGGGTACACAAGCGGGCTGCGCGAGGTCCCGGACGACGTCCGCGGGCATCTGCTGACCGGTACCTCCATGTCTGTCGTGTCCGGCCGGGTCGCTTACACGCTCGGGCTTGAGGGGCCTGCGGTGACCGTCGACACCGCCTGTTCGTCGTCGCTCGTCGCCCTGCACCTGGCCGCCCAGTCACTACGCTCCGGCGAGTGCTCACTCGCCGTCGTCGGCGGCGTCACCGTCATGTCCAGCCCCGGCGCCTTCATCGAGTTCGGCCAGCAGGGCGGCCTCGCCTCCGACGGGCGTTGCAAGGCCTTCTCCGACGACGCCGACGGCACCGGCTGGGCCGAGGGCGTCGGTGTCATCGTCGTCGAGCGGCTGTCCGATGCGCGGCGGAACGGGCATCAAGTGCTTGCTGTGGTGCGGGGATCCGCCGTCAATCAGGACGGTGCCTCCAATGGGCTCACCGCCCCCAACGGGCCTTCCCAGCAGCGCGTCATCCTTGCCGCCCTCGCCAACGCCGGCGTCCCCGCCACCGAGATCGACGCCGTCGAGGCCCACGGCACCGGTACCGCACTCGGTGACCCGATCGAGGCCCAGGCGCTGCTCGCCACCTACGGGCAAGGGCGTGACTTCGAACGGCCGTTGTGGCTCGGATCCGCCAAGTCGAACATCGGGCACACCCAGGCCGCCGCCGGTGTCGTCGGTGTCATCAAGACCGTCCTCGCGCTGAGGAACGGCGTTCTGCCACCCACCCTGCACGCCGAGCGGCCCTCCTCCCACGTCGACTGGAGCGCGGGCAACGTCCGCCTCCTCACCGAGTCCGTCGCCTGGCCCGAGGCCGACCGTCCGCGCCGCGCGGCCGTCTCCGCCTTCGGCGTCTCCGGCACCAACGCCCACGCCGTCATCGAGCAGGCCCCGGCCGTGGAGACCGTGGCCGACGGTGACTCCGTCCGCCGCGGGCTGCCCGTGCTGCCCTGGGTGCTCTCCGGCAGCGACGAACCCACGTTGCGCGAGCAGGCCGCCCGTCTTGCCGCCCACCTCGCCGATTACACCGAGGACGACGCATACGACGTCGCCTGGTCCCTCGCCAGCGGGCGCGCGGCACTTCCGTACCGGGCCGCTGTCCTCGGTTCCGGTCGTGCGGAGTTGCTGGTTGGGCTCGCCGCTCTCGCGGAGGGGCGCGCCTCGGAGCGGGTCGTCACCGGGAACGCCCAGGGGGAGGGCAAGGTCGCCTTCCTGTTCTCCGGGCAGGGGGCTCAGCGGGTCGGTATGGGGCGGGAGTTGTACGACTCCTGTCCCGTGTTCGCCGAGGCCTTCGACGCCGTGTGCACGGGGCTCGGTGGTGGATTGCGCGATGTTGTTTTTGGCGCTGATGCCGATGAGTTGCATCAGACCGGGTGGACCCAGCCCGCGCTGTTCGCCATTGAGGTCGCCTTGTTCCGGCTCGTGGAGTCGTGGGGCCTCCGGCCGGACTTCCTCGTCGGGCATTCGGTGGGCGAGCTGGCCGCCGCGCATGTCGCCGGGGTGCTTTCGCTTGACGACGCCTGCCGTCTGGTGGCCGCTCGGGGGCGGTTGATGCAGCAACTGCCTTCCGGCGGTGCGATGTTCGCCGTCGAGGCGACCGAGGACGAGGTCACGCCGCTCCTCACCGAAGGCGTCTCGCTCGCCGCCGTCAACGGGCCTCGGTCCGTGGTCGTTTCGGGAGTGGAGGCTGCGGCTTCCGCCGTCGCGGCGGAGATTGCCGCGCACGGGCGACGTACCTCCCGTCTCAGCGTCTCGCACGCCTTCCACTCCCCGCTCATGGAGCCGATGCTCGCCGAGTTCCGCGCCGTCGCGGAGAGCATCGAGTACGGCGAGCCGGGCATCCCCGTCGTGTCGAACGTGACCGGACAGGTCGCGGCGGACGGGGAGTTGGCCTCGCCGGAGTACTGGGTGCGGCATGTCCGTGAGGCCGTCCGCTTCGCCGACGGGGTGCGCGCGCTCGACGAGCAGGGCGTGACCCGGTACGTCGAGATCGGTCCCGACGGCACCCTCACCGCCCTCGCCGCGTCCTGCGTCACCGAGCAGGACAACGCCCTGTTCGTCCCGGTCCTCCGCAAGGACCGCCCCGAGGCCGAGAGCATCACGGCTGCCCTCGGCCGACTGCATGTGCACGGCCGTACCCCCGACTGGCAGGCACTCCTCCCCGGCGCCCGCCGCGTCGACCTCCCGACGTACGCCTTTCGCCGCGACCGCTACTGGATCGAGCGCTCCTACGGCCCCGAGACCGCTCCCGCCGAGAACGCCGGCCTCCGCCACCGGGTGACCTGGCGTCCCGTGACCGGACTGCCCGGCGAGGTACGGCTGACCGGCCGCTGGCTGCTGGTCACCCCCGCCGACCTCGTCGACGACGGCTGGCACGGCGCCCTCACCGAGGCGCTGACCGCCCGCGCCACCGACGTCGTCACCGTGCCCTGCCCCGCCGACGCCGACCGCCTCACCCTGGCCGCACTGCTGACCGAGGCGGCCGGGGACACCCAGGTCGGGGGAGTGGTCTCAGCCCTCGCCCTCACCCCCTCAGAGCGCGCCGGAACCCCGGCGAGCGTCCTCGCCACGGCCCTTCTCGTCCAGGCCCTCGGCGCCGCCGCCGTCACCGCGCCCCTGTGGACCCTCACCCGGGACGCGGTCACCACCGGCGCCGACGACCTCCCGCCGCGTCTCGACCAGGCCGCCGTGTGGGGCCTGGGCCGCGTGGCCGCCCTGGAACACCCTGACCGCTGGGGCGGTCTCGTCGACCTCCCCGCCTCCCTGGATCGTCGTACGGCGTCACGGCTGGCCGCCCTGCTGTCCGGCGCCGCCTTCGGCGAGGACCAGGTCGCCGTGCGGGCCGGGGGCACCGTCCTCGCCCGCCGTCTGACACCGGTCACCGAGACGCCCGCCGACCCCTGGACGCCCACCGGGACGGTCCTGGTCACCGGCGGTACGGGTGTCCTCGGCGCCCGCGTCGCCCGCTGGGCCGCCGAGCAGGGTGCCGAGCGTCTCGTCCTCACCAGCCGTCGTGGTCCGGAGGCCCCCGGTGCCGCCGAGCTGGAGACTGAGATCGCGGCCTTGGGCACCCAAGTCGCCATCGTGACATGCGATATGACGGATCGTGAGGCTGTACGGCACCTGCTTGCCGAGCACCCTGTGGACGCCGTCGTACACACCGCCGGTGTCCTGGAGGACGGCGTCCTCGACGCCCTCACCCCCGAGCAGCTCGACACCGTCGTACGGTCCAAGGTCGACGCCGCCCGCCACCTCGACGAACTGACCCGCGACCGTGACCTCTCGGCCTTCGTGCTCTTCTCCTCCTTCGCAGGCACCGTCGGCTCCGCAGGCCAGGCCAACTACGCCGCCGCCAACGCCATGCTCGATGCCCTCGCCGAGCGTCGGCGAGCTGAGGGGTTGACCGCGACCTCCGTCGCCTGGGGGCCGTGGGCGGGCGGTGGCATGGCCGCCGACTCCGCATCCGAGAACCGGCAGCGCCGTGGCGGGGTGAACCTCCTCGACCCGGTCGCCGGGCTTGACGCCCTCGCCCTGAGCGTGGCCGCGCCCGCCGCCGTCGCGTTCGTCGCCGACATCGACTGGAGCCGGTTCGGCCCGGCCTTCACCGCCGTCCGCACCAGCCCGCTCCTCGCCGAGCTGTACGCGGCGACGGCTGGGGCAGCCGAGCACACCGGCCCTGCCAATGCCCTGCGCGACCGTCTCACCGGCCTCGCCCCGGAGGCCCGGCGCGCCGAACTGCTCGACACCGTGCGGGCACGGGCGGCGGCCGTCCTGGGGTACGTGGGTGCCGAGTTGGTGCCCGCCGATCGGGCGTTCCGTGATCTGGGTGTGGATTCGTTGATCGCGGTCGAGCTGCGGAATGTGCTGGGGGCCGAGTGCGGGGTGCGGCTGCCTGCGACGGTGGTCTTCGACCATCCGACGCCCGCGGCTCTCGCGGACTTCCTGCACGGGGAGTTGGGGGGCGCTGTCGCGGATGCGTCCGCTGTGCCCGTGGTAAGTGCCGTCGCCTCCGATCCTGTGGTGATCGTGGGGATGGCGTGCCGTTTCCCGGGTGGGGTGGAGTCTCCGGAGGGGTTGTGGGGGCTGCTGTCGGAGGGGCGGGACGGGATCGTCGGGTTCCCGACCGACCGTGGCTGGGACCTCGACCTGCTCAACGCGCCTGACGGGCCCTACACCAGCCACACCCGGCTGGGCGGGTTCCTGTCCGATGTCGGGTCCTTCGACGCGGGGTTCTTCGGTGTCTCGCCGCGTGAGGCCCTTGCCATGGATCCGCAGCAGCGGTTGTTGCTGGAGGCGTCGTGGGAGGCGGTGGAGCGGGCGGGGATCGATCCGCGGGTGTTGAGGGGGTCGCGGACGGGGGTGTTCGCGGGGACGAACGGTCAGGACTATCCGGTGTTGTTGTCGTTGTCGGAGGGTGACTTCGGGGGGTACGTGGGGACGGGGAATGCGGCGAGCGTGTTCTCGGGGCGGGTGTCGTATGTGCTGGGCCTGGAGGGTCCGGCGGTGACGGTGGACACGGCCTGTTCCTCCAGCCTCGTCGCTCTTCATCTCGCCGCGCAGTCGTTGCGGGCGGGTGAGTGTGATCTGGCGTTGGCGGGTGGTGTGACGGTGATGTCGACGCCCGGTGCGTTCGTGGAGTTCAGCCGTCAGGGCGGCCTTGCGGGGGATGGGCGGTGCAAGGCGTTCGCGGAGGGTGCGGACGGTACGGGGTGGGGTGAGGGTGTGGGTGTGCTGCTGGTGGAGCGGCTGTCCGACGCCCGCCGCAACGGGCACCCTGTCCTTGCGGTGGTTGCGGGGTCTGCGGTCAATCAGGACGGTGCGTCGAACGGTCTGACGGCGCCGAACGGGCCCTCCCAGCAGCGGGTGATCCGCGCCGCCCTGGCCAGTGCCGGGCTAACCCCGGGCGACATCGACGCTGTCGAAGCACACGGGACGGGTACGGCGCTGGGCGACCCGATCGAGGCGCAGGCGCTGCTGGCCACCTACGGGCAGGACCGGACCGGGGACCGGCCGTTGTGGCTGGGCTCGGTGAAGTCGAACATCGGTCACACGCAGGCTGCCGCCGGTGTGGCGGGCGTGATCAAGATGGTGCTGGCCCTGCGCAACGGGGTCCTCCCGGCCACTTTGCATGTGGATGAGCCGTCGTCGCATGTGGACTGGGGGGCGGGCGAGGTCCGGCTGCTGACCGAGGCGGTCGACTGGCCCGACACGGGCCAGTATCCGCGCCGGGCGGGTGTGTCCTCGTTCGGATTGAGCGGCACGAACGCCCACGTCGTGCTGGAACAAGCGCCTGACGAGACCGAAGCCCGCGAGATTCCCCGGCCGCTCCCGGTGATCCCGTGGGTGGTGTCGGGCCAGGGTGCGGACGCCCTCCGCGACCAGGCCGCACGCCTCCTCGTCCACCTCCAGGACCACCCCGACCTCGACCCGGTGACCGTCGGCCTGTCCCTGGCCACCAGCCGCACCGCGTTCGAGAACCGCGCGGTGATCCGCGGCACGGACCGTGAGGAACTCCTCGCCGGACTGGCCGCCGTGGCCCAGGACGACGCCCAGCCGACCACCGCTGGTGACGGCAAACTCGCCTTCCTCTTCTCCGGGCAGGGCTCACAACGCCTCGGCATGGGCCGGGAGCTGTACGACGCCTACCCCGTCTTCGCCGACGCCTTCGACGATGTCTGCGCACACCTCGACAGTGACCTGAAGGCCGTCGTCTACGGCACCGACACCGATGAGCTGAACCAGACCGGCTGGACCCAGCCCGCCCTCTTCGCGATCGAGGTCGCCCTGTTCCGCCTGGTCGAATCCTGGGGTGTCCGCCCCGACTACCTGATCGGCCACTCGGTCGGCGAACTGGCCGCCGCACACGTCGCCGGAGTCCTCACCCTCGCCGACGCCTGCCGCTTAGTCTCCGCCCGTGGCCGTCTGATGCAGCAACTGCCCACCGGCGGTGCGATGTTCGCCCTGGAGGCTACCGAGGCCGAGGTGACGCCTCTCCTCACCGAAGACGCGGCGATCGCGGCGATCAACGGCCCCCGCTCCACAGTGATTTCCGGCGCCGACGCCGCAACGGAGGCCATCGCAACCGAGATGGCGACGCTGGGCCGCCGCACCACCCGCCTCCGCGTCTCCCACGCCTTCCACTCCCCGCTCATGGAACCGATGCTCGCCGACTTCCGCACGGTCGCCGAGAGCATCACCTACGACGAGCCACGCATCCCGGTGATCTCGAATCTCTCCGGACAGGTCGCCGCCGCAGGGGAGTTGGCCTCGGCCGACTACTGGGTCCGCCATGTCCGCGAGGCCGTCCGGTTCGCCGACGGAGTCAAGGCGCTGGAAGAACGCGGTGTCCGCCGCTTCCTGGAACTCGGCCCCGACGGCACCTTGACCGCCCTCGCCGGTTCTACGATCACCGGCGGCGAGAACACGATCCTCGTCCCCACCCTCCGCAAGGACCGCCCCGAGCCGGAAGCCCTGGTCACCGCCCTCGCCAAGGTGTACGCGCACGGTGTGGCCGTCGACTGGTCCGCCCTCTTTGCCGGCACCGCCGCCCACCTCGTCCAGTTGCCCACCTACGCCTTCCAGCGCGAGCGCTACTGGCCCGAGGTCGCCCACCCCACCACCACTGCCACCGCCGCCAACCCCCTGGAAGCCGGCTTCTGGGAGGCCGTGGAGAGTGGTGACGCCCGTGACCTCGCCGAAGTCCTGGGCGTCGACGAGCAGGAACTCGACTCCGTCGTACCGGCGTTGTCCTCCTGGCGGCGCGGCGCGGCCGAGCGGACCCGGGCCGACGGCTGGCGTTACCGGGTCACCTGGGAGCCGCTCACCGTCCCCACCACCGCCCCCGACACCGCTCGCCGCCGCCTCCTGCTCCAGCCCGAGGGCGCCGACGAACTCCTCCCCGGCATCGAGGAATTCCTGCCCTGCATCGAGCGCATCACCTACGACCCGCAGGCCGACCGAGCCACCCTCGCCGCAACCATGGCCGCAGCGGTCACCGGAGACGCCCCGATCGCAGCCGTCCTCGCCCGCCCCACCGACACCACCGCCGCCCTCACCCTCGTCCAAGCCCTCGGCGACGCCGACCTCACCGCCCCCCTCTGGCTCCTCACCCAGGCCGCCGTGGCCGCCGGCACGGCATCCGAGGGTGTCGTCGACCCCGCCCAGGCGGCCCTCTGGGGCTTCGGCCGCGTCGCAGCGCTGGAACACCCCGACCGCTGGGGCGGCCTCCTCGACCTTCCCACCCGCCCCGACCGCCGCACCCTGACCACCCTCGCCGCGTTCGTCACCGATGGCACCGATGACGCGGCGGCCACCGGCACCACCGCCACCACCGAGGACCAGCTCGCGATCCGCGCCGCCGACGCCTACGCCCGCCGCCTCACCCACGCCACACCGCCCGCCAACAAGAACAAGGACTGGCAGGCCCCCGCCCGGGTCCTGATCACCGGCGGCACCGGAGGTCTCGGCGCCCACCTGGCCCGCTGGCTGATCGCCCGAGGCGCCACCCACCTCACCCTCACCAGCCGCCGAGGCCCGAACGCCCCCGGCGCCGCCGACCTCACCGCCGAACTCGAAGCCCTGGGCGCCGAAGTCGCCGTAGTCGCCTGCGACATGGCCGACTACGACGCCGTAGCCACCCTCCTGAACGACCACCCCACCGACGCGATCTTCCACGCCGCGGGCATCCTCGACGACGACCTCATCGACCGCCTCACCCCCGCCCGCACCACCGCCGTCCTGGCCGCCAAGGCCACGGCCGCCGACCATCTCGACTCCCTCACCCGCGACAGCGATCTCACCGCCTTCGTCGTCTTCTCCTCCATAGCCGGTGTCTGGGGCAGCGGAGGCCAGTCCGCCTACGCGGCGGCCAACGCCCACCTCGACGCCCTCGTCGAACGCCGACGCGCCCGGGGCCAGGCCGGTACCGCCGTCGCCTGGGGGCCCTGGGGCGAGAGCGGTATGGCGGCCGACGCGGAGGCGCAGGAGTTGCTGCGACGCCGGGGGCTGCGCCCGCTGGAGTCCGGGGCGGCGCTGAGTGCGCTGGGCAGGGCGCTGGAGCTGGGCGATGCGGCAATCGTCGTAGCGGATGTGGAGTGGGAGCGGTTCGCGCCCGCGTTCACCACCGGGCGGGCGAGCCCGCTGCTGTCCGGCCTGCCTGAGGTCGCCGAGGCGCTGAGCGCGAACGGGACCGCCCAGGCCGGTGTCAATCGCGCCGGTGCCGCCCTGCGCGACCGGCTCTCCGGGCTGCCGGCCGGCGAACGCGACGCCGAACTCGTAGCCCTGGTACGGGAACATGCCGCCGCCGTGCTCGGGCACTCTGGTGCCACCGCCGTGGCCGCCGGGCGGACCTTCCGTGAGCTGGGCTTCGACTCCCTCACCGCCGTGGAACTGCGCGACGCGCTGACCGGCGCCACCGGCGTTCCGCTGCCGTCCACGCTCGTCTTCGACCACCCGACCCCGCTGACCGTCGCGACCCGCCTGAGCGGCGAACTCTTCGGCACCGCAGCCGTCGTGGAAGACAAAGTCAGCACCGTCACCGACACAGACCCCGTCGTCATCGTCGGCATGGGCTGCCGGCTGCCCGGCGGTGTCGCCGGGCCCGAGGATCTGTGGCGGGTCGTCGCCGAGGGGCTCGACACCGTATCCGGATTCCCGGAGGACCGGGGCTGGGACCTCGACACGCTGCTCGCCGCCAGCGACACCGCCTCCGGCGGGTTCCTGCCGGAGGCGTCCGGGTTCGACGCGGCCTTCTTCGGTATCTCGCCCCGTGAGGCCCTCGCGATCGACCCGCAGCAGCGGCTGATTCTGGAGACCTCCTGGGAGGCCCTGGAGCGCGGTGGAATCGACCCCACCGGCCTCAAGGGCACCCGCACCGGCGTCTTTGTCGGCGCCGGGGCCTCCGGCTATGGCTCGGGCCTGACCGAGGTGCCCGAGGGGCTCGGTGGACATCTGCTGACGGGTGGCGCCGGAAGCGTCGTCTCCGGGCGGGTCTCGTACGCCCTCGGGCTGGAGGGCCCGGCGGTGACGGTGGACACCGCGTGCTCGTCGGCGCTCGTCGCGCTCCACCTCGCCGTGCAGTCGCTGCGCTCCGGTGAGTGCGATCTGGCGCTCGCCGGTGGTGTCACGGTCATGGCGAACCCCGGCGCGTTCGTCGAGTTCAGCCTCCAGGGCGGGCTCGCGCCCGACGGCCGCTGCAAGGCGTTCGCCGACGGCGCCGACGGGACTGGCTGGTCGGAGGGTGTCGGCGTGCTCGTCGTGGAGCGGCTGTCCGACGCGCGGCGGCACGGGCACCGGGTGCTCGCCGTCGTACGGGGTACGGCGGTCAACCAGGACGGTGCCTCCAACGGGCTCACCGCGCCCAACGGCCCCTCCCAGCAGCGGGTCATCCGCGCCGCCCTCGCCTCCGCCGGACTCACCCCGGCCGACGTGGACGCCGTCGAGGCACACGGCACCGGGACCGTCCTCGGCGACCCGATCGAGGCACAGGCCGTGCTCGCGACCTACGGGCAGGACCGGCCCGCCGACCGGCCGCTGTGGCTCGGGTCGGTCAAGTCGAACATCGGACACACCCAGGCCGCCGCCGGTGCCGCCGGGATCATCAAGATGGTCCTCGCCATCGAGGCGGGCGTCCTGCCGCGCACCCTGCACGCCGACACGCCCACCTCGCGCGTCGACTGGGGCTCGGGCGACGTACGGCTGCTCACCGAGTCGCAGGAGTGGCCGGACAGCGGCCGTCCGCGCCGCGCCGGTGTCTCCGCCTTCGGTGTCAGCGGTACGAATGCCCACGTCGTCATCGAGCAGGCCCCGGCGACCGAAGAGGCTACGCCCGCCACCGCGCCGGCACCCCTCACACCGTGGGTACTGTCCGCCCGCAGCGCCGCCGCCCTGCGCGGGCAGGCCGCCCGCCTCCTCGCCCACGCCGAGGCGCACCCCGGCCTCGCCCCCGCCGACCTCGCCCGCGCCCTCGTCACCACCCGCCCCGCCGGCTTCGAGCACCGGGCCGTCGTCACCGGCATCGACCGGGCGGACCTGCTTGAGGCGCTGGCCGCCGCAGCCGCCGGTGAGAACCACGCCGGGACCGTCACCGGCGACACCCTCACCGAGGGCACCACCGCGTTCCTCTTTGCCGGTCAGGGCACCCAACGCCCTGGCATGGGACGCGAGCTGTACGCCGCCTTCCCCGTCTACGCCGACGCCTTCGACGCCGTATGCGCCCACTTCGACGGCCAGTTGGACCACCCGCTCCACGAAGTCGTCCTCAGCGACGACGAGAACGGCACGACCGGCGTCCTCCTCGACCGCACCGAATACGCCCAGCCCGCCCTCTTCGCCCTCGAAGTCGCGCTGTACCGGCTCGTCGAGTCCTGGGGTGTACGGCCCGACCACCTCCTCGGGCACTCCGTCGGTGAACTGGCCGCCGCGCATGTCGCGGGCGTGTTCTCGCTCCCCGACGCCTGCCGACTGGTCGCCGCCCGTGGCCGTCTTATGCAGCAACTGCCGCCCGGCGGAGCCATGGTGGCCCTCCAGGCCGCCGAGGACGAGGTACTGCCCCTGCTGGCCGGACGCGAGGACGAGATCGGCCTCGCATCCCTCAACGGCCCCCGCTCCATCGTGGTCGCGGGCGACGAGGACGCCGTGCTCTCCGTCGCCGGCTACTTCGCCGCCCAGGGCCGCAAGACGACCCGGCTGCGGGTCTCCCACGCCTTCCACTCGCCCCGCATGGAGCCGATGCTGGACGGCTTCCGGGCCGTCGCCGAGAGCGTCGTCTACGGCGAACCGCGCATCCCGGTCGTCTCCGACACCACCGGCGAGCCCGCCACGGCCGCCGAACTCACCTCGCCCGACTACTGGGTCCGCCAAGTCCGGCAGGCCGTCCGGTTCGCCGACGGAGTCAGGACGCTGGAGGAGCACGGCGTCACCCGCTACCTCGAACTCGGCCCCGACGCCACCCTCACCGCCCTCACCCGCGGCTGCTGGGAGTCGTACAGCCATCTCGCCGTGCCCGCCCTGCCCGATCGCCGCGACCACCGTGACGGGCGCGGCGGACGTGACGAACGCTCCGAACCGGTCGCCCTCGTCGCCGCCGTGGGCGCTCTGTTCACCCGAGGCGCCTCTGTCGACTGGTCGGCGCTGCTGGATTCGATCAGCCCGGGTGGACACCAAGTCCCGCTGCCCACATACGCGTTCCAGCACCGTTCCTACTGGCTCGACACTCCCGCGGGAGCTCGCTACGGCGATCCTGCCTCCGCCGGTCTCCTCGACGCGGATCACCCGCTGCTCGCGGCCGTCGTCCCGCCCGCCGACGGCGGCGAACTCGTCCTCACCGGACGCCTGTCCGCCCACACCCAGTCCTGGCTCGGCGGCCACCGCATCGGCGGCTCGGCAGTCGTGCCGAGCACCGCGTTCCTCGAACTCGCCCTGCGCGCCGGGGAGTATTCGGGCTGCGCGTACGTGCGTGAACTCGTCCTGGAGGCCCCGCTGGTGCTTCCCGAGCGCGGCGGTGTCCACCTCCAGCTCAGGGTGGCGGAGCCCGACGCGCTCGGCACGCGCACCTTCGGGGTGTACGGCCGCGGCGACGACGCGGATGCCGACGGAGCCGACGGATCCTGGACCCGGCACGCCGGGGGCATCCTCGGTGCTCGTGAACCCGCCTCCCCTGTAAGGGAGTTCGACTTCGGCGCCTGGCCGCCACCGGGCGCCGAACCCCTGGACATCGACGGCCTCTACGACCGTCTCGCCGCCGTCGGTCTCGACTACGGGCCCGTCTTCCGCGGCCTGCGCGCCGCCTGGCAGACGCAGGAGCAGGAGCAGGACGGTATCGCCGTCTACGCCGAAGTAGTCCTCCCCGAGGACGCCGCAGCCGACGCCGCACGCTTCGACCTGCACCCGGCGCTCCTCGACGCCGCCCTCCACCCCCTCGGCCTCGGTGTCTTCGACGGCTTCGGCGACGGACGCGTCCTGTTCTCCGTCACCGACGCCTCTTTCCACGCGACCGGCGCCACCACCCTCTTCGTCCGCCTCACCCGAAGCGGACCCGACACCCTGACCCTCCAGGCAGCCGATGCCATCGGCGAGCCCGTCCTCACCGTCGGCGCGCTGCTGATGCGCCCGGTCGACCAGCAGTCGGTAGCCGACCCGAGCGCCCCAGCCGCCCCGGCCGCCGCCGCTCCGAAGAACGGCAAGACCCCCACCCGGACCCCCACCCGGACTTCGACCCGCCGCACAGCCGCCCGCACCCAACCTCCCGGCACCCTCCTCGAACGCCTCGCCGCCCGCCCTGCCGCCGACCGCACCCGAGCCCTGCTCGGCACGGTCCGCACCGAGGTCGCCGCCGTCCTCGGCTACGACGGCCCCGCCGACGTCGAACCCGCCCGCTCCTTCTCCGACCTGGGCTTCACCTCTCTCACCTCCGTCGAACTGCGCGACCGCCTAGGCACCGCGCTCGGTGTGGCGCTCCCGGCCACCCTCGTCTTCGACCACCCCACCCCGAACGCCCTCGCCCAGCACCTCGACACCGACCTCTTCGGCACCGCAGCCGATCTCGGCGACACTCTCCCGCGCCCGGTGTCCACCGACGACGACCCGATCGTCATCGTCGGCATGGCCTGCCGCTACCCCGGCGGTGTCCGCACCCCCGAAGACCTGTGGGACCTCGTCGTCGCCGGGGCCGACGGCATCTCCCCGTTGCCCACCGACCGCGACTGGCACCCCGAGACCCTGTACCACCCGGACCCCGACCACCCCGGCACCGTCTACACCCGCGAGGGCGGCTTCCTGCACGACGCCAGCCGCTTCGACCCGGCGTTCTTCAACATCTCGCCGCGCGAGGCCCTCGCCATGGACCCCCAGCAGCGGCTGCTCCTCGAGACGTCCTGGGAGGCCCTGGAGCGGGCCGGTGTCGACCCGGCCGCCGCGCGCGGCAGCCGTACCGGTGTGTTCGCCGGCGTGACCTACCAGGACTACGTCACGATCCTGGCCGCCGCCGAGGACAGCGTCGAGGGCTATGTCGGCACCGGCAACTCGCCCAGCGTGCTGTCCGGCCGTATCTCCTACGCCCTCGGCCTGGAGGGCCCGGCGGTGTCCGTCGACACCGCTTGCTCGTCCTCGCTCGTCGCCCTGCACCTGGCCGCGCAGGCGCTGCGCCAGGGCGAGTGCACGCTCGCTCTCGCGGGCGGTGTGACCGTGATGTCGACGCCGGGCTCGCTCATCGAGTTCAGCCGCCAGCGCGCCCTCGCCCCCGACGGCCGCTGCAAGCCGTTCTCCGTGGATGCCGACGGCGCCAGTTGGGCCGAGGGCGTCGGCATGCTCGTCCTGGAACGCCTCTCCGACGCCCGCCGAGGCGGTCACCCCGTGCTGTCCGTGCTGCGCGGCAGCGCCCTCAACCAGGACGGCGCCTCCAACGGCCTCACCGCCCCCAGCGGACCCTCGCAGCAGCGGGTGATCCGGCAGGCGCTCGCCGCGGCCGGACTCGCCCCGGGCGAGGTGGACGCCGTAGAGGCACACGGTACGGGGACGACGCTGGGCGACCCGATCGAGGCGCAGGCGCTGATCGCGGTGTACGGGCAGGACCGGGCCGAGGACCGGCCGCTGTGGCTGGGCTCCCTGAAGTCCAACATCGGCCACAGCCAGGCCGCCGCGGGTGTCGGCGGCATCATCAAGATGGTCATGGCGATCCGCGAGGGCGTCCTGCCCCGCACCCTCTACGCCGACACGCCCACCCCGCACGTCGACTGGAGCGCGGGCGACGTACGGCTGCTGACGGAGCAGCGGGACTGGCCGGAGACCGGCCGCCCGCGCCGCGCCGGTGTCTCGGCCTTCGGCATGAGCGGCACCAACGCCCACGTCATCGTCGAGCAGGCGCCCGCAGTCGTAGAGACGCGGCAGACCCCCGACGGCGCCCCTGTCTTCGCCCCCGCCCTCCCCCTCGTCCCGACCCTCCTGTCCGGCCGTACCGAGGCCGCCCTACGCGACCAGGCTGCCCGGCTTCGCGCCCACCTCCTAGCGCACCCCGGCACCGAACTCGCCGACATCGGCCACGCCCAGGCCACCACGCGCCCGGCGTTCGAGCACCGCGCCGCCGTCCTCGCCGACGGCCCCGAAGCGCTCGACGAGGCCCTTGCCGCCCTGGCCGCCGAAGGCCCCGGCGCCGTACTCCCCGGCGTGGTCACCGCGGCGGCCCTCAGCACCTCCGAACCCGTCCTTGTCTTCCCCGGCCAGGGTGCCCAGTGGACCGGCATGGCCCGCGAACTCCTCGACCAGTCACCGGTGTTCGCCGCGCTCGTCGCCGACTGCGAACGTGCCCTCGCGCCCCATGCCGACTGGTCGCTGACCGCCGTCCTGCGTGGCGACGAGGACGCGGCCGACCTCGGCAGGGTGGATGTCGTCCAGCCCGCGCTGTGGGCCGTGATGGTCGCCCTCGCCGGACTGTGGCGCTCCCTCGGCGTCGTCCCGGCGGCCGTCGTCGGGCACTCGCAGGGCGAGATCGCCGCCGCGTGCGTCGCCGGGGCGCTGTCCCTCGACGACGGCGCGCGGGTCGTCGCCCTGCGCAGCCGCGCCATCGTCGAGATCGCCGGGACCGGCGGCATGATGTCCGTGCCGCTCACCGCCGACGAGACCCGCGCCCGGATGGCCCCCTGGGCCGACCGGCTCGCGATCGCCGCCGTCAACGGGCCCGCATCCGCGGTGGTCTCGGGCGACGCGGACGCGCTGGACGAACTGTTCACCGTCCTCACCGAGGACGGCGTCCGCGCCCGCAAGGTCGCCGTCGACTACGGCTCCCACTCTCCGCAGGTCGAGCCCATCCGCGCGACCGTCCTCGACGCCCTCGCCGGGATCGAGCCGCGCGCCGCCGAGATCCCGTTCCGCTCCTCCCTCACCGGCGACTGGCAGGACACCACCGGCCTCGACCCGGAGTACTGGTACACCAACCTACGTGAGACCGTCCGCTTCGAGGAGGCCGTGCGCGGGCTGATCGCCGAAGGGCACCGCACGTTCATCGAGGTCGGCCCGCACCCCGTGCTCGCCGTCGGACTGCGCGAGACCCTCGACGACACAGCCGGCAACGACGGTACCGACGGCGTGGTCCTCGGCTCGCTGCGCCGCGACAAGGGCGGCCTCGACCAGTTCCTCACCTCCGTCGCCGAGGCCCATGTCCAGGGCGTGGCCGTCGACTGGGCCGCCGTCTTCGCCGGGACCGGCGCCCGGCCCGCCGATGTGCCGACCTACCCGTTCCAGGAGCAGCGGTACTGGCCGACCGTACGGCAGCCCGGTGACACCGAGTCGTCCGCCGCCCTGTCGGACCCGGTCGAGGCGCGGTTCTGGGAGACCGTCGACCAGGGCGACCCCGGCGCCCTCGCCGACGCCCTCGACCTGCCCGCCGACGCCCCGCTGAGCGCTGTACTCCCCGCGCTGGCCGACTGGCGGCGCGTGAGCCGGGCCCGCTCCGTCACCGAGTCCTGGCGCTACGGCGTCGGCTGGACGCCGCTCACCAGCAGCGCCGCGGGGACCCTGACCGGCACGTGGCTCCTGGTGGCGCCCACCGGGTACGACGCGTCCGTCACGGCCGTACGGCAGGCGCTGACCGGCGGCGGCGCGCGTGATGTACGGCTGGTCACCGTGCCCGACGGCGCCATCGACCGGACCGCGCTCGCCGAACTCCTGACAGCGGAAGAGCTGTCCGAGGTGACCGGGATCTTGTCCCTCCTCGCCCTCGACGAGCGCCCGCACCCCGACCACCCAGCCCTCCCACAGGGCCTCGCCGGCACCCTCGCCCTCGTCCAGGCCCTCGGCGACGCAGCACTCGACGCCCCGCTGTGGTGCGCCACGCGCGGCGCGGTCGCCGTGTCCGCCTCCGTCTCAGCCTCTGCCTCTGCCTCTGCCTCGGAGACGGTCACCGCGCCCGGCCAGGCGCTGGTCTGGGGCTTCGGCCGGGTCGCCGCCCTCGAACACTCCGAGCGCTGGGGCGGTCTCATCGACCTGCCCGCCGACCTCGACACCCGTACCGCCATCCGGCTGGCCGCCGTGCTCGGCGACCCGGGCGGCGAGGACCAGATCGCGCTGCGCCCCTCCGGCGCCTACGCCCGCCGTCTCGTCCACGCCGCCGCGCCGCTGACTACCCCCGCACCCCTGTCCGGCACCCCCGCCGCACCGCTGACCGGCACCGCCGACTCCGAGGAATGGCAGCCGCGCGGCACCGTCCTCGTCACCGGCGGCACCGGCGCCCTCGGCGCCCACATCGCCCGCTGGCTGGTCGGACGCGGCGCCACCCACCTCGTACTCGCCGGACGCCGGGGCGCCGAAGCCCCCGGCGCGACCGAACTACGCGACGAACTCACCGCATTCGGCGCGCACATCACCCTCGCCGCCTGCGACGTCGCAGACCGGGATGCCCTGGCGGAACTCCTCGCGGCGATACCGGACGACCACCCGGATCACCCCCTGGACGCCGTCTTCCACGCCGCCGGCTCCCTCGACGACGGTGTGATCGACTCCCTCACCGCCGACCGCATGGCCCCCGTCCTCCAAGGCAAGGCCACCGCCGCCCACCACCTCCACGAACTCACCCGCGACCTCGACCTGTCGGCGTTCGTCCTGTTCTCCTCCACCGCGGGCGTCCTCGGCGGCGCCGGACTCGGCAACTACGCCCCTGGCAACGCCTACCTCGACGCCCTTGCCCAGCACCGGCGCGCCCAGGGCCTGCCCGCCACCGCCGTCTCCTGGGGCCTGTGGGCCGACGGCGGCATGGTCGGCGACGCCGCCGGGGACCGGATGCGCCGCCACGGCGTCCACCCCATGGACACCGCGTCCGCCTGCGAGGCCCTCGGCCGCGCCGTCGACGCCGACGACACCGCCGTCACCGTCACCGACCTGCGCTGGGACACGTACGCCCTCGCCTTCACCGGTCCCCGCCCCAGCCGTCTCCTCGACGAACTGCCCGCGGCCCGCCGTGCCTTGGACGCCGCCCGTGCCCAGCAGACCGGTACCGCCGGCACCACCGACACCGACGCCTCCGCCCTGCCCGCCCGGCTTGCGCAACTGCCCGAGTACGAGCGCGCGGACGCCGTCCTCGACGTCGTCCGCTCCTACGTCGCGAAGGTCCTCGGCTACCCGTCCGCCACGGACGTCGAACCGGGCCGCCCCTTCACCGACCTGGGCATCGACTCGCTCAGCGCCGTCGAACTGCGCAACGGCATGAACCGCGTCACCGGCCTCAGGCTGCCCGCCACCCTGGTCTTCGACCACCCCACCTGCGACGCCCTCGCCGCCCATCTGCTCACCGAACTCGCCGGGGTGCAACAGCCGGTCACCGCCGCGCCCTTGCCGGTCGTCGCCCCCCGCGACGACGAGCCGATCGCCGTCGTCGCCATGGGCTGCCGCTTCCCCGGCGACGTCCAGACCCCCGAGCAGCTCTGGACCATGCTGCTCGACGGTGCCGAAGGACTCGTACCGTTCCCCGAGGACCGCGGCTGGGACCTCGACGCGCTCTACGACCCCGAGCCCGGCAAACCCGGCCGCGTCTCCACCCGCACCGGCGGCTTCATCGGCGACGCCAGCGCCTTCGACCCGGCGTTCTTCAACATCTCGCCGCGCGAGGCCGTCGCCATGGACCCGCAGCAGCGGCTGCTCCTTGAGATGTCCTGGGAGGCGTTCGAGCGGGCCGGTATCGACCCCAAGACCCTGAAGGGCAGCCGTACCGGTGTCTTCGCGGGCACCAACGGCCAGGACTACACCGGCATGCTGGCCGCCTCCGGTGAGGACTTCGAGGGCTACATGCTGACCGGCAACGCCGCCAGCGTCGTCTCCGGCCGCCTCTCCTACACCTTCGGCCTTCAGGGCCCGGCGGTGACGGTGGACACGGCCTGCTCGGCGTCCCTCGTGGCGCTGCATCTGGCGGTACGGTCGCTGCGCTCGGGCGAGTGCGATCTGGCGCTGGCCGGCGGCGTGACCGTCATGGCCTCGCCCGGCCTGTTCGTCGACTTCAGCCGCCAGCAGGGCCTGTCGGCCGACGGCCGCTGCAAGGCGTTCGCCGACGCGGCCGACGGCACCGGGTTCTCGGAGGGCGGCGGCATCCTGCTCGTCGAGCGGCTGTCCGACGCCCGCCGCAACGGGCACCCCGTGCTGGCGGTGGTCCGCGGCTCCGCCGTCAACCAGGACGGCGCCTCCAACGGGCTCAGTGCCCCCAGCGGACCCGCGCAGCAGCGCGTCATCCGCGCCGCGCTGGCCGACGCGGGCGTGGCGGCGGCCGAGGTCGACGCCGTCGAGGCACACGGCACCGGCACGACCCTCGGCGACCCGATCGAGGCCCAGGCCGTCCTCGCGACCTACGGCCAGGACCGCCCCGCAGACCGGCCGCTCTGGCTCGGCTCCGTGAAGTCCAACATCGGCCACACCCAGGCCGGTGCGGGTGTGGCGGGCGTGATCAAGATGGTCCTGGCGCTGCGCAACGGCGTCCTGCCCCGCACCCTGCACGTCGACCAGCCGTCCACCCACGTCGACTGGGAGTCGGGCGAGGTGCGCCTGCTCACCGAGGCCGTCGACTGGCCCGGCACCGGCGACCACCGCGACCACGCCCGCCGCGCCGGTGTCTCGTCCTTCGGCATCAGCGGCACCAACGCGCACGTCATCATCGAGGCGGCGGAGGACATCACCGAAGCCGCAACCGGCGAACTCGCGCTCCCCGAAGGTCCGTTGCCCTATGTGGTCACCGCCCGCAGCCGCGCCGCCCTCGCCGCACAGGCGACCGCACTGCTCGCCCACCTCGACCCGCAACCGCAGGACTACCGCAACCCCGCCGACCTGGCCCTCTCCCTCGCCGCACACCGCTCCGTCTTCGAGCACCGCGCGGTCGTCCTCGCCGAGGACCATGACACCCTCGTACGGGGTCTGCGCGCCCTGGCCGACGACCGGCCCGACCCTGTCGCCGTGCCCACCGGCTCTGCCCGCGGCGAGGGCAGACTCGCGTTCCTGTTCTCGGGGCAGGGGGCTCAGAGGGTGGGGATGGGGCGGGAGTTGTATGACGCCTGTCCGGTGTTCGCGGAGGCCTTCGACGAGGTTGCCGTGCGGGTGGAGGGCGATCTGAAGTCGGTTGTCTTCGGTGCGGATGCCGAGGAGCTGAACCGGACCGGCTGGGCGCAGCCCGCGTTGTTCGCGATCGAGGTCGCGCTGTTCCGGCTCGTCGAGTCGTGGGGTGTGCGGCCGGATTTCCTGGTCGGGCACTCGGTCGGTGAGCTGGCCGCTGCGCATGTGGCTGGGGTGCTGTCGCTGGACGAGGCCTGCCGTCTCGTCTCCGCCCGTGGCCGACTGATGCAGCAACTGCCCTCCGGCGGGGCGATGTTCGCGCTGGAGGCGACGGAAGACGAGGTGACGCCTCTCCTCACGGACGAGGTGTCGATCGCGGCGGTCAACGGCCCCCGCTCGGTGGTGATTTCGGGAACCGAGGCCGCCGGATCGGTGCTCGCGGAGGAGATCGCTGCTCTCGGCCGCCGCACCACTCGCCTCCGTGTCTCCCACGCCTTCCACTCACCGCTGATGGAGCCGATGCTCGCCGACTTCCGCACGGTCGCAGAGAGCATCACCTACGGCACGCCCCGCATGGCGGTCGTCTCCAATGTCTCCGGGCAGGTCGCTGCCGCAGGGGAGTTGGAGTCGCCCGAATACTGGGTGCGGCACGTCAGGGAAGCCGTCCGGTTCGCCGACGGCATCCGGGCGCTGGAGGAGCGGGGCGTCCGCCTCTTCCTGGAGCTCGGCCCCGACGGCACCCTCACCGCCCTCGCCGCCGCCAGTGTCGCCGACGGCGAGAACGCGCTGCTCGTCCCCACCCTCCGCAAGGACCGCCCCGAACCGGAAGCACTGCTCACCGGTCTCGCGCAGGCGTTCGTGAAGGGCGTCGACGTCGAGTGGGCGCGTGTCTTCGACGGCACCGGCGCCCGCACGACCGACCTGCCGACGTACCCCTTCCAACGGCAGCGGTTCTGGCCCAAGCCGCCCCAACTGCTCGGCGACGTCGGCTCGGCCGGGCTCGGCAGCGCCGCCCACCCGCTGCTCGGCGCCGAGGTCGCGCTGGCCGGCGGGGAGGCCCGCCTCTTCACCGGGCGCCTGTCACTGCGCGGGCAGACCTGGCTGGCCGACCATGCGCTCACCAGCACCGCCCTTTTCCCGGCCACCGGGTTCCTCGACCTCGCCCTGCACATCGCCGACCAGGTCGGCTGCAACCGGGTGGAGGAACTGACCATCCTCAGCCCGCTCCCGCTGCCCGACCACGGCGCCGTACAGCTGCAGGTGCAGGTGGCCGAGCCCGACCCGACCGGCGCCCGCCCGCTCTCCGTGCACGCACGCCCCGAGCCCGCCGAGGGCACCGACCCCGGTGCGGACCAGCCGTGGATCCTGCACGCCTCCGGCCTGCTCACCAGCGGTGGCGAGACCGGCGGCGGCGAGCCGAAGCAGACCCCGTACGACTTCGCTGTATGGCCGCCGAACGACGCAGCCGAAGTGCCGCTGGACGGCTTCTACGAGCGGTTCGCCGAGCGCGGCCACCTCTACGGGCCGCTGTTCCAGGGCCTGAAGTCGGTGTGGACGCGCGGCGAGGAGGTGTTCGCCGAGGTCGCGCTGCCCGAGGGCGCCGACCCGGCCGCCGGGGCGTTCGATCTGCACCCTGCGCTGCTCGACGCTGCCCTGCACGCGGTGATGTTCGTGCCGATGAAGGACGCCGGACGGCTGCCGTTCTCCTGGAACGGCGTCCATCTGACCGCGTCCGGCGCCGACTCGCTGCGGGTGCGGATGGTGCAGGAGGGCGAGGAATCGGTGAGCCTGGCGCTCGCCGACCCGTCCGGCCGTACCGTTGCCACCGTCGGCTCGCTCACCTTCCGCGAACTCACCGGCGACGTCGCCGGATCCACCATCGGGGCCGCACGTCAGGAGAGTCTGTACGAGCTGGACTGGAACCCGGTGACGGTGGACACCTCGGCGACCACGGCACAGGACGTGTGCCTGGTCGGCGGAGCCGAAGCCGACCGGCTGGCCGCGGAGTTGGAACGCACGGGTGCCCGGGTGCGGGTGCACCCCGACCTGGCCGCCCTCGCCGCGTCCGGCGCCTCCGGAGCCCCCGGCACCTCCGGCGTCGGCATCCCGGAGACCGTACTCCTCACCCCACCCACCACCGCGGACGGAGCCGACCTGGCCGCCGCCGCCCACCGCACCGCCCACACCACCCTCGCCCTCGTCCAGGAATGGCTCGACGAACCCCGTTTCGCACACGCCCGGTTGGCCGTCGTCACCCGGGACGCCATGCGCGTCGGAGTCCGCCCCGCCGACCCGGCGCAGGCCACCGCCTGGGGCCTGGTTCGCGCCGCCCGCTCCGAGAACCCCGGCCGTTTCCTGCTCGCAGACCTCGACACCGACCCGGCGTCGGCGGCCGTGCTGCCCGCCGCCCTCGCCACCGGGGGCCTCGAACTCGCCGTCAGGGAAGGCACGGTGACCGCCCCGCGCATCGTGCCGCTCGACCCGCGGCGGGCACTCACCGAACCCCCGGAGACGGAGACGGAGACGCAGACGAAGGCGTGGCGTCTCGGCGTCGAGGAGCGCGGCACGCTGGAGAGCCTGCGGCTGGCCGAGTGCCCCGACGCGACGGCGCCGCTCGCCCCCCGCGAGGTCCGTATCTCGATGCGCGCGGCGGGCGTCAACTTCCGCGATGTGCTCACCGCGCTCGGCATGTACCCGGGCGACGCCACCGCGATCGGTCTGGAGGGTGCCGGTGTGATCACCGAAGTCGGCGCCGAGGTCGTCGAGTTCGCGCCCGGCGACCGGGTGATGGGCATGTTCGCCGGGGCGTTCGGACCGCTCGCCGTCGCCGACGAGCGGATGGTCGTACGGGTGCCGGGCGGCTGGAGCTTCGCCCAGGCCGCCACCGTGCCCATCGTCTATCTGACCGCCTACTACGGCCTGATCGACCTCGGCGGGCTGCGCCCCGGCCAGTCCGTGCTGGTGCACGCCGCCGCCGGCGGGGTAGGCACGGCCGCCCTGCACCTCGCCCGCCACCTCGGCGCCGAGGTCTACGGCACCGCGAGCCCCGGAAAATGGGACGCGCTGCGCGCGGCGGGCCTCGACGACGCCCACATCGCCTCGTCCCGCGACCTCGGCTTCGAGAAACTGTTCCTGGAGGCCACCGGCGGGCGCGGCGTGGACGTCGTACTCGACTCGCTGGCACGGGAGTTCGTGGACGCCTCGCTGCGGCTGCTGCCGCGCGGCGGGCGCTTCCTGGAGATGGGCAAGACCGATGTCCGCGACCCGGCCCAGGTCGCCGCCGACCACCCGGGCGTGGCCTACCAGGCGTTCGACCTCGTCGAGGCCGGGCCCGACCGTATCGGCGTGATCCTGCGTGAACTGTTCGCCCTGTTCGAGGCGGGCGCGCTGCCGCCGCTGCCGCTGACCGTGTTCGACGTACGGCGCGCGCCCGACGCGTTCCGCCACCTCAGCCAGGCCCGCCACATCGGCAAGGTGGTCCTGACCATGCCGGTCGCCGTCGACCCGGAGGGCACCGTCCTGGTCACCGGCGGCACCGGCGGCCTCGGCCGGATCACCGCCCGCCATCTGGTCGCCGAGCACGGCGTACGGCACCTGGTGCTCGCCGGACGCAAGGGCCCCGACGCACCCGGCGCCGCCGAACTCGCCGCCGAGCTGACCGACTTGGGCGCCGAGGTCTCCGTCGTCGCCTGCGACGTCGCCGACCGGGACGCGCTCGCCGCGCTGCTCGGCGCCGTACCCGACGAGCACCCGCTGACCGCCGTGATCCACACGGCGGGCGTCCTCGCGGACGGCGTGATCTCCTCGATGACCCCGGAACGCATCGACCGGTCCCTGCGGCCCAAGGCCGACGCCGTAATCGCCCTGCACGAGCTGACCCGCGATCTGGACCTCGCCCGGTTCGTGGTGTTCTCCTCCGTCGCGGGCACCTTCGGCGGCGCCGGACAGGCCAACTACTCGGCCGCCAACGCCTTCCTGGACGCCTTCGCCCACCACCGCCGCGACCTGGGCCTGCCCGCCACCACGCTCGCCTGGGGCACCTGGCTGCCCGACGCGGGCATGACCGGCGAGCTCAGCCAGGCCGACCGCGACCGGCACGCCAGGACCGGCATGGTCCCGCTCGACGCCACCCTCGGCATGCGGCTCCTCGACGCGGGACCGGCCACCGACCGCGCCGTACTGCTGCCCATGGACGTCGACCACGCCGCCCTGCGCGAGCACGCCGACGTCCTGCCGCCGCTGCTGCGCGGCATGGTCAAGGCCCCCGCCCGCCGCCGCGCCGAGACCACCGCGACCAGCAGAGAAGACGCCGCCCAGACGCTGGCCGAGCGGCTGGCCCCGCTGTCCGCCGCCGACCGTGAACTGCTGCTGCTCGACGCGGTCGCCGAACAGGCCGCGGCCGTCCTCGGCCATGCCTCCGCGGACCTCGTCGAGCCCGACCAGACCTTCAAGGAACTCGGTTTCGACTCGCTCACCGCGGTCGAACTCCGCAACCGGCTGGGCGCCGTCACCGCATTGCGGCTCCCGGCGACCCTCGTCTTCGACTACCCGACGCCCACCGCCCTGGTCCGCCATCTGCTCACCGGCCTCGACCTGCCCGACGCCCCCGGCGGCGCGCAGGCCCTGCTGGCCGAGCTGGACCGGCTGGAGGCCGCGCTGGGCGGCACGGACCTCACCGGCGGCGACGACGCCGACGCCCGCGCCCGCGTCACCGACCGGCTGCGGGACCTGCTGGCCCGCTGGTCGGGCGAGCGGGTCGCGGTCACCGCGGCGGACGCCGATGCCGCAGTCAACGGTGACGGTGACGGGGAACTGGCCGCGGTCGAGACCGCCGACGAGCTGTTCGACCTCATCGACAGGGAGCTGGGCGCGCTGCCCGGCCCGGGTCAAGGAAGTGACACACGTGGCTGACGACGGCAAGTACGTCGAGTACCTCAAGCGGGTGACGGCAGAGCTGCGGCAGACCCGCCGTCAGCTCCAGGACGTCGAGGACCGGCAGCGCGAACCCATCGCCGTCGTCGCGATGAGCTGCCGCTTTCCCCGCTCGGTCGCCACCCCCGAAGACCTGTGGCGGCTCGTCGACGAGGGCGGCGACGCCATCGGACCGCTGCCCGACGACCGCGGCTGGGACATCGAGGACCGCTTCGACCCCGACCCGGACAAACCCGGCACCTTCTCCACCCGTGAGGGCGGCTATCTGCGCGACGCCGCCGCTTTCGACGCCGCCTTCTTCGGGATGAGCCCCCGAGAGGCCCTCGCCACCGACCCCCAGCAGCGGCTGCTCCTGGAGGCATCCTGGGAACTCCTGGAGCGGGCCGGGATCCCGCCCGCCGCCCTGCGCGGCAGCGCCACCGGCGTCTTCGTCGGCGCCGCCGGCTCCGGCTACGGCCAAGGCCCGGTCGAGGTGCCCGAGGACGTCCACGGGCTGATGCTCGCGGGCAACGCCACCTCCGTCGCCTCCGGCCGTATCTCCTACGTCCTCGGCCTGGAGGGCCCCACCGTCACCGTCGACACCGCCTGCTCCTCCAGCCTGGTCGCCCTGCACTGGGCGGTGCAGGCCCTGCGGTCCGGAGAGTGCGACCTCGCGATGGCCGGCGGCGTCGCCGTCATGGCCACGCCCGGGCTGCTCTTCGAGTTCAGCAGGCAGCGCGGTCTCGCTCCCGACGGCCGCTGCAAGGCGTTCTCCGACGACGCCGACGGCACCGGCTGGTCCGAGGGCGTCGGCATGCTGCTCGTCGAACGCCTCTCCGACGCACGGCGAGGCGGCCACCCCGTGCTCGCCGTCGTCCGCGGCTCCGCCGTCAACTCCGACGGCGCATCCAACGGCCTCACCGCGCCCAACGGCCCCGCCCAGCAGCGCGTCATCGAGCAGGCCCTCGCGAGCGCGGGGCTCACCGCCGCCGACATCGACGCCGTCGACGCCCACGGCACCGGCACCTCCCTCGGCGACCCCATCGAGGCCCAGGCCCTCCTCGCCACCTACGGCCAGGCCCACGACGCCGAACACCCGCTGCTGCTCGGCTCCCTCAAATCCAACCTCGGCCACACCCAGGCCGCGGCGGGCGTCGCCAGCGTCATCAAGACGGTCATGGCGCTGCGGCACGGCCGACTGCCCCGCAGCCTGCACATCAGCGAACCGTCGACCCACGTCGACTGGTCGGCGGGCCATGTCCGGCTGCTCACCGAGCCCGCCGACTGGCCCTCCCGGCCCTCGGAGCCCGACCGTCCGCGCCGGGCCGCCGTCTCGTCGTTCGGCATCAGCGGCACCAACGCCCATACGATCCTGGAGTCGGCGCCCCCCGAGGAGCCGGCTCCCGGTGAGGCGCCCGTAGAGACAGTCGGCGCCGCGCCCGTCGTCCCCTGGATCGTCTCCGCCCGCAGTGCCGCCGCCCTGCGCGGTCAGGCCGCCCGGCTTGTCGCCGACCCCGGCGTCGCGTCGGCCGAGCCTGCCGCCGTCGCCCGCGCCCTCCTCACCACCCGCCAGCTCTTCGAGCACCGCGCGGTCGTCCTCGCCGAGAACCACACGGCCGCCCTGGCCGCACTCATGGAGGCCGAGGACGGGGCTACCTCTGTACCGGGCATCGTCACCGGCCGGGCCCTGCGCGGCGCCACCGCCTTCCTGTTCTCCGGGCAGGGCGCCCAACGCCCCGGCATGGGACGGGAGCTGTACGAGACCTTCCCCGCGTTCGCCGCGGCCTTCGACGAGATCTGCGCCCACCTCGACACCGAACTGGGCCGCTCCCTCAAGGACTTGGTGTTCCAGCCCTCCGAACCAGGTGTTCTCGACCGCACCGACCTCACCCAGCCCGCCCTCTTCGCCGTAGAGGTCGCCCTGTACCGCCTGCTGGAGTCGTGGGGCGTCAAGCCCCGCTATCTGGTGGGGCATTCGCTGGGTGAGCTGTCCGCCGCGCATGTCGCCGGGGTGTGGTCGCTCGCCGACGCCTGCCGGCTGGTCGCCGCTCGCGGGCGGATCATGCAGGCATTGCCGTCCGGCGGGGCGATGATCTCTGTGGAGGCCACCGAGGACGAGGTGCTGCCCCTGCTGGAAGGCCACGGCAACGCTGTTGGCATCGCCGCAGTCAACGGCCCCGCCTCCACCGTACTGTCGGGCGACGAGGCCGCCGTCGAGGCGGTCGCCGAGCAACTGCGCGCCAGGGGACGGCGGACGAAACGCCTCGACGTCAGCCACGCCTTCCACAGCGCCCGGATGGACGCCGCGCTCGACGAGTTCCGCACCGTCGCCGAGTCCGTCACCTACCACGAGCCTCGCATCACCGTCGTCTCCAACCTCACCGGCCGCCCCGCCACCGCCGCCGAACTGCGCTCGCCCGACTACTGGGTTCGCCATCTGCGGCAGCCCGTCCGCTTCGCCGACGGAGTCTCCTGGCTCGCCGGGCACGGGGTCAGCCGGTTCATGGAGGTCGGCCCCGACAGCACGCTCACCGCGCTGGCCCGCACCTCCCTGCCCGACGACACCACCGAGCGGGTCTGCCTCGCCGCCCTGCGCAAGGACCGGCCCGAGGCGCGGACGCTGCTCACCGCCGTCGCCGGGCTGTTCGCGCACGGCGGCCCCGTCGACTGGCAGCGGCTGCTCGGCCCCGCTCCCGCCGGGGCGGCGCGCGTGGAGCTGCCGACGTACGCCTTCCAGCGCGAGAACTACTGGCTGCGCATGAGCGCCCGCGCCGCCGGAGACCTCACCGCCGCGGGCCTCGGCAGCACCGGACACCCGCTGCTCAGCGCCGTCGTCCGGGTCGCCGACGACGACCGGGTGCTGCTCACCGGACTGCTCTCCACCCGCACCCAGCCCTGGCTCGCCGACCACACCGTCTCCGGCGCGATCCTGCTCCCCGGCACCGCCTTCGCCGAACTCGCCCTGCACGCGGGCGACACGGTGGGCTGCGATCTGCTGGAGGAGCTGACGCTGGAGGCGCCGCTCGTCCTGCCGGAGAAGGGCGCGGTCCAGCTCCAGCTCGTCGTCGGCGCCCCCGACGGCTCAGGCCGCCGCACCCTGACCGTGCACGCCCGGCCAGAGCACCTGGGCGACACGGACAACACGGACGGCGAGTGGACTCGGCACGCCTCGGCGGTCCTCGCCGCCACCCCGGCCGCCGAGCAGTCCTTCGATCCGCCCACTGACCACTCCTTCGCCCTGGCCGCCTGGCCGCCGCCCGGCGCCGCTGCCGTGGCGCTCGACGGCTTCTACGACGCCCTCGCCGCCACCGGCTACCAGTACGGCCCCGTCTTCCAGGGCCTGAAGGCCGTCTGGCGGGCGGGCGGCGCCTGGTACGCCGAGGTCGCGCTGCCCGAGGACCAGCACAAGGAGGCGGCACGCTACGGCCTCCACCCCGCGCTCCTCGACGCCGCCCTGCACGCCCAACTCGCCGGTCCGGCGGCCGGTGAGGACGGTGAGGACGGTCCGGGTGGGGTCGGGCTGCCGTTCTCCTGGAGCGGGGTCCGGCTGCACGCCGTCGGCGCCACTCGGCTGCGGGTGCGCATCGCGCCGTCCGGCGCAGGCGGGGTCGCGCTGCAGATCGCCGACGCCGAGGGGCGTCCGGTGGCGAGCGTCGGCACGCTGGTCTCCCGTCCGGTCTCCCCGGACGCCCTGCGGGGAGCCGTACCGCAGGGTGCCGGGGCACTGCACCGGGTGACGTGGAGCCCGGTCGAGAGCGGCGGGGCTGCTGAGGCGGGCCGGTGGTACGTCGCCGGGGACTCCGACGACCGCCTTGACACCGCCTGGCCCCGGGTGGCCGGGCCCGGTGAGCTGCCCGAGGGCGAGGCCGCCGACGCCGTACTGCTGCCGGTGCCTACCGGGGAGCCCGACGCGGTCGCCGCCCATGTTCTGAACGCCGTCCAGACATGGCTGGCCGCCGACGCCCCGCTCGTCGTCCTCACCCGGGGCGCCGTCGCCGTACGGGACGGGGAGGACGTCCCCGACCTGGCCGCCGCGGCGGTCTGGGGCCTGGTCCGGTCTGCGCAGACCGAGAACCCGGGCCGGCTGGTCCTCCTCGACACCGGCACCGAAGCCCCCACCGCCCCCGTCCTGGCCGCCGCCCTCGCCACCGGCGAGCCGCAACTCGCCCTCCGCGAAGGCACGTTGCACACCCCACGCCTGACCCGCGTACCCGCGGCCGACACCGCTGCCACCCCCTGGGACCCCGAAGGCACCGTCCTGATCACCGGCGGCACCGGATTCCTCGGCGCGCTGGTCGCCCGCCACCTCGTCGCCCGGCACGGTGTACGCAGCCTCGTCCTCGCGTCCCGCCGGGGCCCCGCAGCCCCCGGCGCCGCCGAACTCGCGGCCGAACTCACCGCCGAGGGCGCGGAAGTGGCCGTAGAGGCGTGCGACACCGCCGACCCCGAAGCCCTCGCCTCCCTCCTCGCCCGCATCCCCGCCGACCGCCCGCTGCGCGGCGTCGTGCACACCGCCGGACTCCTCGACGACGGCGTCTTCGGCTCGCTCACCCCCGCCCGCCTGGCCGCCGTACTGCACGCAAAGGCGGCCTCCGCGCTCGCCCTCCACCACGCCACCCGGGACGCCGACCTGACGGCGTTCGTACTGTTCTCCTCCGCCTCCGGACTCCTCGGCGGCGCCGGACAGGCCAACTACGCCGCCGCCAACACGGTGTTGGACGCCCTCGCCCAGCACCGCCGGGCCAATGGACTGCCCGCGACCTCCCTCGCCTGGACCCTGTGGGAGGGCGACGGCGGCATGACCGGCGGACTCGGCGCCGACGACGTCCAGCGGATCGCCGCCTCCGGACTGCCCGCCCTCACCGCCGAGCAGGGCCTCGCCCTCCTCGACGCCGCCCTCACCACCGACGAACCGCTGCTCGCCCCGCTCAAGTTGGACACAGCGGCCCTGCGTGGCGCGGCCGGTGCCGGACGGCTCCCCGTGCTGCTGCGCGGCCTGGTCCGCGCCCCGGCACGCCGCACCGTCGAGGCGGGCGCCGGGGACGCGCCGCGCCTGGCCGCCAAGCTGACCGGACTCGAACCCGCCGACCAGGAACGGCTGTTGCTGGACCTGGTGCGCCGCCACGCGGCCACCGCCCTCGGCCACGGCTCCGCCGGAGCCGTCGGCGCCGACCAGTCCTTCCGCGACCTCGGCTTCGACTCGCTGACCTCCGTCGAACTACGCAACCGCCTGGGCGCCGAGACGGGACTGCGCTTGCCCGCCACCCTCGTCTTCGACCACCCCCGCCCCGCCGCCCTCGCCCGCCATCTGCGCGAGGAACTCGGCGGCGGCACCGTCCAGTCGGAGATACCGACAGTCGCTGCCGCCGACGACGACCCGGTCGTCATCATCGGCATGGCCTGCCAGTACCCCGGCGGTGTCAGCTCGCCCGAGGACCTGTGGCGGTTCGTCGCCGGCGGCGGCGACGCCATCTCCGCGTTCCCCACCGACCGCGGCTGGGACCTCGACCGCCTCCCCGGACTCCAGGCCGGATTCCTCTACGGCGCCACCCACTTCGACGCCGCCCTGTTCGGCATCTCCCCGCGCGAGGCCCTCGCCATGGACCCCCAGCAGCGGCTGCTCCTCGAATCGTCCTGGGAGGTGTTCGAGCGCGCCGGGATCGACCCGCTGTCGCTGCGCGGCAGCCGTACCGGTGTGTTCGTCGGCGCCATGGGCTCCGGATACGCCTCCGGGCTGGCCGACATCCCCGAGGGCATGGAGGGCTACATCGGGCTCGGCGTGTCCGGCAGCGTCATCTCCGGCCGCGTCGCCTACACCTTCGGCCTCGAAGGCCCCACTATGACCATCGACACCGCCTGCTCCTCCGCGCTCGTCGCCCTCCACCTGGCCGCGCACGCCCTGCGCACCGGCGAGTGCGGCATGGCGCTCGCCGGAGGCGTCACCGTGATGGCGACCCCCGGTACCTACACCGAGTTCACCGCGCAGAACGGCCTTGCCGCGGACGGCCGTTGCAAGGCGTTCTCCGACGACGCCGACGGCACCAGCTTCTCCGAGGGCGTCGGCGTACTGCTTCTGGAACGCCTCTCCGACGCCCGCCGCCAAGGCCACCCCGTGCTGGCGGTGGTCCGGGGCTCGGCCACCAACCAGGACGGCGCCTCCAACGGGCTCACCGCACCCAACGGCCCCTCCCAGGAACGCGTCATCCGCCAGGCCCTCGGCTCCGGCGGGCTCTCCCCGGCCGACGTCGACGCAGTCGAGGCGCACGGCACCGGCACCTCCCTCGGCGACCCCATCGAGGCCCGCGCCCTGTTCGCCACCTACGGCAGGGAACGCCCCGCGGACCGGCCGCTGCTGCTCGGCTCCGCCAAGTCCAACTTCGGCCACACCCAGGCCGCGGCGGGCGCCGCCGGAGTCATCAAGATGGTCATGGCGATGCGGCACGGCGAACTGCCCCGCACCCTCCACATCGACCAGCCCTCCCGGCACGTCGACTGGTCCGGCGGCGCCATCGAACTGCTCACCGAACCCCACCCCTGGCCCGCCGACCCCGCCCGCCCGCGCCGCGCCGGGGTGTCCTCCTTCGGCATCAGCGGCAGCAACGCCCATGTCGTCCTGGAGGAGGCGCCCGCCGAGGACGCCGTACCCCCGCGAGCCGAGGCCACCCAGGAACCGCGCCTGTTCACCCTCTCCGGGCACGCCCCCGGCGCGCTGCGCGCCCAGGCCGCCCGGCTGCGCGCCCACCTCCTCGCCCACCCCGCCACCGACCCGCGCGACCTTGCCCGCACCCTCACCGAGGCCCGCCACACCCTCGACCACCGCGCCGCCACCGTCGCCGCCGACACCGCCGAACTGCTGGCCGCGCTCGAAGCCGTGAGCCAGGGCTCGGCCGCCCCCGGCACGGTCACCGGAGTCACCGGGGCCGGCGGCAAAACGGCGTTCCTGTTCAGCGGGCAGGGTGCTCAACGCCCCGGCATGGGCCGCGGGTTGTACGAGACCTACCCGGTGTACGCCGAGACGTTCGACCGGGTCTGCGCCGAACTCGACCGGCACCTCGACGGCCCTCCGCTGAGCGCGGTCGTCCTCAGCACCGACGGCACCCCCGAGGCCGACCTCCTCGGCCGCACCGCCCACACCCAGGCCGCCCTGTTCGCCGTAGGCACCGCCGCCCACGCCCTGGTCCACTCCTGGGGCGCCCGCCCCGACGCCCTCGCCGGTCACTCCATCGGCGAGCTGACCGCCGCCCACGCCGCGGGCATCCTCACCTTGGAGGACGCCTGCGCCCTGGTCGCCGCGCGCGGACGGCTGATGCAGGAGCTGCCCGAGGGCGGCGCGATGACCGCCGTAGAGGCGACCGAGGACGAGGTACTGCCCCTGCTCGACGGGTTCACCGACCGCGTCGGCATCGCCGCGATCAACGGCCCCGCGTCCGTCGTCGTCTCCGGCGACGAAGACCAAGTGGAGCGCATCGCCGACGAGTTCACCGCCCGTGGCCGCCGCACCCGGCGCCTAAGCGTCAGCCACGCCTTCCACTCGCCGCGCATGGACGCCATGCTCGACGAGTTCGAGCAGGTCGCCGCCGGTGTCACCTATGCCGAGCCGACCACCCCGGTCGTCTCCGACGTCACCGGACGGCTCGCCGAGGGCGACGACCTGCGCACCGCCGCCTACTGGACCCGTCATGTGCGCGAGGCGGTCCGCTTCCGCGACGGGGTGCGCGCCTTGGAGGACCACGGCGTCACCACGTACGTCGAACTCGGCCCCGACGCCACCCTGACCACCATGGTCGCCGACAGCGCCGCCGACCCCGCCGCCCTGGCTGCCGTACCCCTGTTGCGGCGCGACAGCGACGAACGCCGCACCGCCCTGCTCGCCGCGGGCCTGCTCCACGCGCGCGGCGCCGGAGCCGACCCCGCCCGGCTCCACGCCCCCGACGCCCGCCGCACCGCAGACCTCCCCACCTACGCCTTCCAACGCGAGCGCTACTGGCTGGAGTCCGCCGCGAAGGCGCCCGAGAGCACGGGTGCGGACGACGGGTTCTGGGAGCTGGTCGAGCAGGGCGACCCGCGTGACCTGGCCGCCCGGCTCGGTCTCGACGCGGGCGCACCCCTGGACGCCCTGGACGCCGTACTGCCCGCGCTCGCCTCGTGGCGCCGAGAGGGCCGGCAGTCGGCAGAGGCGGCGGGCTGGGAACACCGGGTCGTATGGAAGCCCGCCGCCGACGAGGCCGCCGCCGCCCTCACCGGCACCTGGCTGCTGCCGGTGCCCGACACCCTGGCGGACGGCCCCTGGGCCACCTCGGTCGCCGACGCGCTGCGGGCGCATGGCGCGGAGGTGGTGCCGGTGCCGGTGGACTGCGCTGCGGCCGAACGTGCCGGGCTGATAGTGCAGTTGGGCCGATACGAGGAATCTGCGGTGACCGGTGTGCTGTCGCTGCTGGCCGCCGATGTACGGCCGCTGCCCGGCCACCCGGCGACCCCGAGCGGCCTCGCCGCCACGGTCGCCCTGACCCAGGCGCTCGACACGGCGGGCTCCTCGGCGCCTCTGTGGTGCCTGACCGCGGGCGCCGTCGGCGTGCACGCCCAGGAGGCACCCGAGTCGCCCGAGCAGGCCGCCGTCTGGGGCTACGGCCGCACCGCGGCCCTGGAGTACCCGGTGAGCTGGGGTGGCCTGGCCGATCTGCCCGCCGGGACCGGCACACCGGTCGCCGAGGACGTGGCCCGCCGTCTGTGCACGGTCCTCGCGGCCCGCGACGGCGAGGACCAGGTCGTGGTACGCGGCTCCGGGACCTTCCTACGACGCCTGGAGCGCATCCCCGGCACCCCCGGCACCCCTGGGGCCCCCGTCGACTGGCATGGCACCGTCGTCCTGCTGACCGGCGCCACCGGCGCCCTCGGTGTCCGCACCGCCGCCTGGCTGGCCGAGCAGGGCGTCGGGCGGGTGCTGGCGGTCAGCCGTTCCGGCGCCGGGGCGGACGGCGCGGCCGGGCTCAAGGCCGCGCTCGACGGCACCGGCACCGAGCTGGTGATCGCTGCCTGTGACGTCGCCGACCGTGACGCCCTCGCCGCGCTGCTCGCCGAACACCCGGTGGACGCCGTGGTGCACACGGCCGGAGTGCTCGACGACCGTCTCGTCGACACGTTGACGCCGGACAGCCTGGAGACCGTACTGCGGCCGAAGCTCGCCGCTGCCCGCAACCTCGATGAGCTGACCCGCGACCGAGAGCTGACGGCTTTTGTCCTGTACTCCTCGGTGACCGGCACCCTCGGCACCATCGGCCAGGCCAACTACGCAGCCGCCAACGCATACTTGGACGCCCTCGCCCAGCGACGTCGGGCTGCCGGACTCCCCGCCGTGTCGCTGGCGTGGGGCCCGTGGGCCGGAGGCGGTATGGCCGCGCAGTCCACCGACACCGAGCAGCGGATGCGGCGCGGCGGTATGACCCCGCTGGACCCGGAGCGCGCCCCGCAGGCCATCGGCCGCGCCCTGGCCCGCCGCGACGCCGCCGTCGCCGTGGCCGACGTCGACTGGGCGCGGTTCGCCGCGGGCTTCGCCGCAACCCGGCGCAGCGCCCTGCTGTCCGATCTGCCCGAGGTCCGCGAACTGGCCGTCGCCCGCCCTGCGGACAGCGGCGACGGCGAGGGCGTGGACGCGCTGCGCGCCCGGCTCGCCGGGCAGTCGGCCGCCGAGCAGGACCGCACCCTGCTCACCCTGGTCCGCACCCAGGTTGCCGGGGTCCTCGGCCACGCCGACACCGACGGTATCGGCGCGACCCGGGCCTTCAACGCTCTCGGCTTTGATTCCCTCACCGCCGTCGAACTGCGCAACCGGCTCGGCGCCGTCACCGGCCTCGTGCTGCCCGCCACGCTCCTGTTCGACCAGCCCAACGCGACGGCCCTGGCCGGATATCTGCGCGGCAGGCTCACCGAGGGCACGGACGGCGCCGCCCGGGTGCTCGGCGAACTCGACCGCCTGGAGACGGCGTTGGGGGAGCTGCCGGACGACGACAGCAGGCGGGAGCGGATCGGTGTGCGGCTGCGGTCACTGCTGGCGCGGTGGGACGGAACGGACGGCACCACGGCGCCCGCGACCGCCTCCGACGACGTCAGCGAACGGATCAACTCCGCGGGCGCGGACGAGATCTTCGCCTTCATCGAGAACGACCTCGGCATTTCCTGACCACCGCCTTCTGGCGACCACCTCCTGACCGACTGCTGACTGACGGATCTCCTGAACCCGCCGCCACACGGCGGGCGAGCACCGACACCGGACCGGGGAAACGGGTGAACTGCACATGAGCGATGAGGAGAAGATCCTCGGTTACCTGCGGAAGGTCACGGCCGATCTGGCCCAGACGCGGCAGCGGCTGAGCGAGGCCGAGGCCCGGGGCAGGGAGCCCGTCGCGATCGTCGCCATGGGCTGCCGTTTCCCCGGCGGAGTGTCGGACCCCGAGGGACTGTGGGAGCTGCTGCGGTCGGGCCGCGACGCCATGACCGACTGGCCCGAGGACCGCGGCTGGGACACCGAGGCGCTCTACGACCCCGAGCCCGGCACCCCCGGCCGCAGCTACACCCGGACCGGCGGCTTCATCGACCGGGTCGCCGACTTCGACGCGGGCTTCTTCGGCATCTCACCCCGGGAGGCCGTCGGCACCGACCCGCAGCAGCGGCTGCTGCTGGAGGTCTCCTGGGAGGCCCTGGAGCGGGCCGGTATCGACCCGCAGGCCCTGCGCGGCAGCCGTACCGGCGTCTACACGGGCACCAATCTCCAGGACTACACGACCCTGCTCGCCCACTCCGACAACGCGGGCGACGACGGCGTCGGCAACGCGGCGAGCGTCCTGTCCGGCCGTATCTCCTACACCCTCGGCCTGGAAGGCCCCTCGGTCTCCCTCGACACCGCCTGCTCCTCCTCCCTGGTGACCCTGCACCTGGCCGTGCAGGCGCTGCGGGCGGGGGAGTGCGATCTCGCGCTCGCGGGCGGCGTCACCCTCATGACGACACCGACCGTGTTCCTGGAGTTCAGCCGTCAGCGCGGACTGTCCGCCGACGGCCGCTGCCGGGCCTTCGCCGAATCGGCCGACGGCACGGCGTGGGGCGAGGGCGTCGGCGTCCTCGTCGTCGAGCGCCTGGCCGACGCCCGCCGCAACGGGCACCCGGTCCTCGCGGTCGTACGCGGCTCGGCCGTCAACCAGGACGGCGCCTCCAACGGCCTCACCGCACCCAACGGCCCCTCCCAGGAGCGGGTCATCTGGCAGGCGCTCACCGCGGCGGGCCTCGCCCCGGCCGACGTGGACGCCGTGGAGGCCCACGGCACCGGCACGACCCTCGGCGATCCCATCGAGGCGCAGGCCCTGCTGGCGACGTACGGGCAGGACCGGCCCGCCGAGCGTCCGCTGTGGCTCGGCTCCGTGAAGTCCAACATCGGCCACACCCAGGCGGCGGCGGGTGTGGCGGGCGTGATCAAGATGGTCCTCGCGCTGCGGGAACGGGAGCTGCCCGCCACCCTGCACGTGGACCGGCCCTCCACCCACGTCGACTGGACGGCGGGGCACGTCGAACTGCTCACCGACGCCCGCCCCTGGCCGTCCGCCGACCGCCCGCTGCGCTGCGGGGTGTCGTCGTTCGGTGTCAGCGGTACGAACGCCCACATCATTCTCGAACAGGCCCCGGCCGAGCACGATGACGCCGAGGATCGGTCCGCTCCTGAAGGCCCCTACGCCTTCCCCGTCTCCGCGCGCACCGGCGACGGGCTGTGCGCCCAGGCCGCCCGCCTCCGCGACCACCTGACGGCGCCCACCACTCCCGCCGCGCACCCCGCCGACCTCGCGCACGCGCTCACCACCACCCGCTCGGCCCTGGAACACCGGGCCGTCGTGGTCGCGTCCGATCAGGACGAACTCCTCACCGGCCTGGACGCGTTGGCGAACAACGCCCCCGCCCCCGGCGCCGTGCGCGGAGTCGCCGACACCGAGGGCGGCCCCGTGTTCCTCTTCCCGGGCCAGGGCCCGCAGTGGGAGGGCATGGCGGTGGAACTCCTGGACAGGGACGACCGCTTCCGCGCCCACTTCACCGAAGTCGCCACCGCCGTGGAGGCGTTCACCGACTACAAGGTCCTCGACGTGCTGCGCCGCGCCGAGGGCGCCCCGCCGCTGGAGCGCCTGGACGTCGTCCAGCCCACCCTCTTCGTGGTGTGCGTGGCCCTCGCCCGCCTGTGGCAGTCCTACGGCGTCCACCCCGCCGCTGTGGCGGGCCAGAGCCAGGGCGAGGTGGCCGCCGCGCACATTGCGGGCGCCCTCACCCTGGAGGACGCCGCCCGCGTCGTCGTCACCCGCTCCCGTGAACTCGGCCCGCTGTCCGGCCGAGGCGGCATGGTCTCCGTACCGCTGCCGCTCGCGGAGGTGGAGCGGCGGCTCGCGCCGTGGGAGGGCCGTATCTCCGTCGGCTCGGTCAACGGGCCGCGCGCCGTTGTCGTCTCCGGCGAGGAGGAGGCAGTGGCCCGGCTGCTGGCCGAGCTGACCGAGGAGGGCGTACGGGCCCGGCGGGTGCCCGTCGACTACGCCTCCCACTCCGCGCAGGTCGAGGAGGTGCGCGAGGCCCTGCTCACCGGGTTCGCGCCGGTCGCCCCGCGCCAGGCGGAGGTGGCGCTCTACTCCACGGTGACCGGGGAGCGCATCGAGGACACCACCACGCTGGACGCGGACCACTGGTACCGCAACATCCGGCAGCCAGTGCTCTTCGAGGACACCGTGCGGGCCCTGGCGGGGGCGGGACACCGGGTCTTCGTCGAGGTCAGCCCGCACCCTGTGGTCACCACGGCCGTCGGCGACATCCTGGAGACCGCGGGCGCCACCGGCAGCGCCGCCGTCGGCACCCTGCGCCGCGGCGAGGGAGGCCCGGCCCGCTTCCTGACCTCCGCCGCCGAACTCCACGTACGCGGCTGCCGGGTGGCGCTGGACGCCGGACTGGAGGGCAGCGGGCGGCCTGTGGACCTGCCTGTCTACGCCTTCCAACGGCGGCGGTACTGGCCGACGTTCACCAAGGCGGCGGCGAACGCCGGTGCTTCGGCGTCGGGTACGACCGACGCGGCGTTCTGGAATGCCGTCGAGCAGGGGGACCTCGGCGCGCTGACGGCGGCCCTCGAACTCGGTGAGCAGGAGGTCGCCCGGCTGGTGCCCGCGCTGGCGCAGTACCGGCGGCAGAGCGCGGAGACTGCGACGGCGGACGGCTGGCGGTACCGAATCGCGTGGCAGGCGGTGGAGGATGTACCGGCGGGCGGTCTTTCCGGGACGTGGCTCGTCGTAGTCCCGCAGGATGCTCCTGATGCCGGTGCTGTCGTGGGCGACGCCCTGCGGAGGGCGGGCGCGGAGCCGGTGACCGTCGCTGCCGACGGGACTGCGTCCGACCGGGTGGCATTGGCCGCCGCGCTCGGCGCCGCCGTACCCGCCGTGGGCGAGGCGTCCGGCGTTGTGTCCCTGCTCGGCCTGGACGAGACGCCCGTACCCGAACTCCCGGTCCTGCCACGAGGGTTCGCCGCGACGGTAGCCCTCCTCCAAGCCCTGGACGACCTGCGCGCACGCATACCGGTGTGGTTCACCACCCGGGGCGCCGTGGCAACCGGTGCGGAGAAGGCACCGGACTCCCCCCTCCAGTCGCTGATCTGGGGCTTCGGCCGGGTCGTAGCCCTCGAACAGGCGGGAAACTGGGGCGGGTTGGCGGACCTGCCCGCAACCCTGGACGACAAGGCCGCCGACCGTTTCGCGGCCGTCCTGGCCCGCGGCGACCACGAGGACCAGGTGGCGATCCGCCCCACGGCGGCCCCCGGCATCCTGGGCCGCCGCCTGCTGCGCGCCGCGACCGGCGCCCTGCCGACCGGCCGCCACTGGACCCCTCAGGGCACGGTCCTGGTCACCGGCGGCACCGGTGCCCTCGGCCGGCATGTCGCCCGCTGGCTCGCCCGCTCCGGGGCACGGGATCTGCTGCTGGTCAGCCGCTCGGGCCCCGACGCGCCCGGCGCCGCCGATTTCACCGCCGAGCTGGCCGAATTGGGCGCCCGCGCTGAGCTGGTCGGCTGCGACATCGCAGACCCCGACGACCTGGCCCGCCTGCTGGCCGCCGTACCCGCCGAGCGCCCCCTGACGGCCGTGTTCCACACGGCGGCCGTCCTCGACGACGGCGTCATCGGCTCCCTCACCCCCGAACGCCTTGCCGAGGTACTGCGGGTGAAGGTGGGCGGCGCCCTGAACCTCGATGCCGCCACGGCAGCCCTGGACCTGTCGGCATTCGTGTTGTTCTCCTCGTCCTCGGGCGTCTTCGGCAGCCCCGGCCACGGCAACTACGCCCCCGGCAACGCCTTTCTCGACGCCCTGGCCCAGGACCGCCGGGCGCGTGGACTGCCGGCCACCGCCGTGGCGTGGAGCGGCTGGGCGTCCGGCGGCATGGCCTCCGGCACGGTCGGCGAACGGCTCCAGCGGCACGGCGTCCAGCTCATGGACCCGGCCGTCGCCGTCGTCGCGCTCCAGCAGGCCCTGGACCACGACGACACCGCGCTCGTCGTGACCGACATCGACTGGGAGGTGTTCGGCGCCGAACTGGCCAAGGGCCGCCCGCGCCGCCTCTACGCCGCCCTGCCGGAGGCCCACCGGAGCCAGACCGAGGCGGCCCACAGAAGCACGGCGGAACCGGAGTCCGCGGAGGGTTCCGGCCTCGCCGGGCAGCTCGCCGCGCTCGGCGACAACGACCGCAGGGATGCGCTGCTGGACCTGGTCCGTGCCCATATCGCGTACGTGCTGAACCACCCGAGCCCGGACGACGTGGAACCCAGCCGAGCCTTCAGGGAGTTGGGCTTCGACTCCCTCACAGCGGTCGAACTGCGCAACAACCTCAACGAGGCCACCGGCCTGCGCCTGCCCGCGACCCTGGTGTACGACTACCCGACCCCGGCGGCGCTGGCGGCGCATCTGAACACGGAGCTGGCGCCCGCGGGCGTCGTTGCTCCCGCCGAGACGACGCCGGTGACCGCTGAAGCTGCTGTCGACGACGACCCGATCGTGATCGTCGGCATGGCCTGCCGCTTCCCCCAAGAGGTGGGTACGCCGGAGGAGTTCTGGCAGTTGCTCGCCGACGGCACGGACGCCCTGACCGAGTTCCCGACCGACCGCGACTGGGACTTGGAGGCGCTGCGGGGTGGCGAGTCCAGCGGTGTGGCCACCCGGGTCGGCGGATTCCTGTCCCGATGTGCGGACTTCGACGCGGGCTTCTTCAACATCTCGCCGCGTGAGGCGGCCGCCATGGACCCGCAGCAGCGGCTGCTCCTGGAGATGTCGTGGGAGGCGTTCGAGAGGGCCCGTATCGACCCGAGGACCCTGCGGGGCAGCCGTACAGGCGTGTTCGCGGGCACCAACTTCCAGGACTACTCGTCGCGTCCGCTGCTCGTCGACGCCGACTCCGGCGCCCACCTGGGCACGGGCAACTCGGCGGCGGTGATGTCCGGACGCCTCTCCTACACCTTCGGCCTGGAGGGCCCGGCGGTCACGGTCGACACCGCGTGCTCGGCCTCGCTGGTCGCGCTGCATCTGGCGGTACGGTCGCTCCGGTCGGGCGAGACGGACCTGGCCCTGGCGGGCGGTGTGACGGTGATGTCGACGCCCGGCCTGTTCATGGACTTCAGCCGCCAGGGCGGCCTGTCGACGGACGGCCGCTGCAAGGCGTTCGCGGACGCGGCCGACGGCACAGGCTTCTCCGAGGGCGGCGGCATGCTGCTCGTGGAGCGGCTGTCCGAGGCCCGCCGCAACGGCCACCCCGTACTCGCGGTGGTCCGAGGCTCGGCCGTCAACCAGGACGGCGCGTCCAACGGCCTGACCGCACCCAACGGCCCCTCGCAGCAGCGGGTGATCCGCGCGGCGCTGGCCGACGCGGGCCTGTCAGCCGGGGACGTGGACGCCGTTGAGGCGCACGGCACTGGTACGACGCTGGGCGACCCGATCGAGGCGCAGGCCCTGCTGGCGACCTACGGGCAGGGCCGGGACGCGGACCGACCGCTCTGGCTCGGCTCGGTGAAGTCCAACATCGGTCACACACAGGCCGGTGCGGGTGTGGCGGGCGTGATCAAGATGGTGCTGGCGCTGCGGCACGGGGTGCTGCCCGCGACGCTGCACGTGGACGAGCCGTCGACGCACGTGGACTGGTCGGCGGGTGAGGTACGTCTGCTGACGGATCAGGTGGAGTGGCCCGAGACCGGTGACCGCCCGCGCCGGGCGGGTGTCTCGTCGTTCGGTATCAGCGGTACGAACGCGCACGTGATCCTGGAAGCGGCGGATGACGTTGTCGAGACGGCGGAGCCAGCCGACGGAGCCCCGCTGACCGCATGGCCGCTGACCGCCCGCAACGCCACGGCCCTCCGCGACCAGGCGACCCGCCTGCTGGAGCACGTGGCCGCCCACCCGGAGGCCGACCCGGCCGACGTCGGCCTGTCGCTGGCGACGACCCGGACCCACTTCGACCACCGAGCGGTGCTTCTGGGGGCCGACCGAACCGAACTCATCGACTCGCTTGCGGCGTTGGCCGACGGCCGCATAGCGCCCCGCACTCCGATGGGCATCGCGCGAGGTGGCGGCAGGACGGCGTTCCTGTTCACCGGCCAGGGCGCCCAGCGCGTAGGCATGGGCCGTGAACTTCACGAGTCGTACCCGGTGTTCGCGGCGGCCTTCGACGCGGTGTGCGAGCACATCCCCGGACTGCGCGACATAGTCCTGGGCGACACCGACCCGCAGACCCTGAACCGCACCGAGCACGCCCAACCCGCCTTGTTCGCCTACGAGGTGGCCCTGTACCGGTTGCTGGAGTCATGGGGCCTGGTCCCCGACCAGGTGACCGGTCACTCGGTGGGCGAGATCGCGGCAGCACATGTGGCAGGGGTGCTGTCTCTGCCGGACGCGTGCACGCTGGTCACGGCCCGGGGCCGTCTGATGCAGCAACTGCCGCCGGGCGGCGCGATGTTCTCCCTCCAGGCATCCGAGGCGGAGGTGCTGTCGCTACTGGCGGGCAGGGAGACGGAGATCGGCATAGCGGCGGTCAACGGCCCACAGGCGACGGTGATCTCGGGGACGGAAGCAGCAGTGACCGAAGTGGCCGCTGCGGTGGCAGAGCTGGGCCGCAAGACGACCCGCCTGCGCGTCTCGCACGCCTTCCACTCCCCGCTGATGACACCGGTCCTGGACGAATTCCGCACGGTGGCGGCTGACTTGACCTACTTGCCGCCGCAGCTGACCTACGTCTCGGGCATGACCGGCGAAGTGGCGGACGCGGGACGGCTGGCGGACCCCGAGTACTGGGTGAGCCACGTCCGCGAACCGGTTCGCTTCCACGACGTCGTACGGCGCCTGCGCGACGACCTGAACGCCACCCGCTTCCTGGAGGTGGGCCCGGACGCCACGTTGACGGCGCTGGCCCAGAACATCCTGGACGACCCGGACAGGGCGCAGCCGCTGCTGGTCCCGGCGGCGCGGAAGGACGTACCGGAGGCGAGGGCGGTACTCACGGCCCTCGGGACCCTGTTCACGGACGGACTGACCCCCGACTGGAAGGCACTCTTCGACGGCGGCCACCCCATCCCCCTCCCCACCTACGCCTTCCAGCGGCAGCGCTACTGGCTCCCCAGCGCCCCCTGGACCGGCGGCGATGTAACGGCCGCGGGCCTGGAGCCGACGACGCACCCCTTACTGGGCGCCACGGTGACCCCCGCGGACTCGGACACCCTGCTCCTCACCGGCCGCCTCTCCCTGCGCACCCACCCCTGGCTGGCGGACCACGAGGTGCTGGGCCGGGTGATCCTGCCCGCGACGGCGTACCTGGACCTGGCGGTCCACGCCGGCGACCGCACCGGCTGCGCCCACGTCGCCGAACTCACCCTGCACAGCCCGCTGGTGATCCCGCACGAGGGCGCCGTACAGCTCCAGATGACGGTGGAAGCACCGGACGAGACAGGCCGCCGTACCTTCGGCGTGTACGCCCGCCCGGACACGGAGACGGCCGCATGGGAGCCGCACGCGAGGGGCGTCCTGACCCCGGAGGCACCTGAGACAGCGGCCGACGACCTCTCGGTGTGGCCCCCGCAGGGAGCGGAGCAGGTATCGGCGGGCGACAACTACGCGGAGTTCACGGCGGCCGGATTCGCGTACGGCCCGAGCTTCCAGGGCCTGGGCCGGGTCTGGCGCCGTGGCGACGAGGTGTACGCGGAGGTGGCCCTCCCGGAGGACCACCGATCCGACGCGGCCCGCTTCGCCCTGCATCCGGCCCTGCTGGACGCGGCCGTCCAGACGCTCCTGGTCGAACTCCCCGGCGGGGCACCGCGATCACCGGACCCGATGCTGCCGTTCGTGTGGAGCGGCCTGACGCTGTACGCCGAGGGCGCCACGGAGCTGCGGGTACGGCTGAGCCCGGCAGGCCACGACAACGGCTACGCGGTGCTGGTCACCGACACGACCGGCCGCCCGGTAGCCTCGGCGGACTCCATAACGCTGCGCGCGGTACCGGCTGACCGGCTGCTGGAGGAATCCTCCGACAGATCACCGGAGTTGCTGCACCTTGCCTGGACCCCGGCGGCAGCGGCCGCCCCGGCGTCGCCGCGCCCCGAGTCGGTGCGGTGGATCATCCTGGGCGAGGGAGACGACCGGTTGGCGGAGGCCCTGGACGGGGCGGGCGTGCACCTGGAGACGTACGCGGACCTGGAGGCGCTGGGCAAAGCGGTGGACACGGGGATGACGATGCCGGAGGTGGTCCTGGTCGCCCCGGAGCCCGTCCGTAGCACGGCAGACGCGCCTACGACGGTCCGTACGACCCTCACCACGGCCCACGACCGCGTGCACGGCTGGCTGTCCGACGACTGCTTCGCGACCGCCCGCCTGGTGTTCGTGACGAGGACTGCGTCGACTGACCCGGCGGGCGCCGCACTGTGGGGCATGATCCGCTCGGCACAGTCGGAACACCCCGGCCGTTTCCAGTTGGTGGACCTGCCGAACGATCCGCAGGGCGATGCGACGGCACTTCTCGCTGCCGTAGCGACATCGGCGCCGCAGACGACGGTACGGGACGGAAAGGTCCTGCTTCCGACCCTGACGGAGCCCTCGACGACGGGAGACGCACCGGACCTGTCGTCCGGCACGGTTCTGGTGACGGGCGCGACGGGCGCCTTGGGCACGCTGGTGGCCCGCCACCTGGTGGTGGCACACGGCGTACGAAGCCTGCTGCTGACGAGCCGCAGGGGCCCGGAGGCGCCGGGCGCGGCGGAACTGTGCGACGAGTTGGCGGAGTTGGGCGCCGAGGTCACGCTGGCGGCGTGCGACACGGCGGACCGGACCGAGTTGGAGGAGCTGCTGACGGCCGTACCCGTGGACCGCCCCCTGACGGGAGTGGTGCACGCGGCAGGAGTCATAGCCGACAAACCGGTGACGGCCCTGGAACCGTCCCACTTCGAGGAGGTACTGCGCCCGAAGGCGGACGGAGCCTGGCACCTGCACGAACTGACCGCGGGCATCCCCACCCTGAAGGTATTCGCACTGTTCTCGTCGGCGGCGGGCACGTTCGGCAGCCCGGGCCAGGCGAACTACGCGGCGGCGAACGCGTTCCTGGACGGGCTGGCGGCACAGCGCCGCTACCTGGGCCTGCCGGCGACGTCGATCGCGTGGGGCCTGTGGGAGAGCGAGAGCGCGATGACGTCGACACTGTCGGAAACGGACCGGAGGAGGATGACGAGGGGCGGGATGAACCCGCTGAAGCCGACGGACGGCCTGTCGCTGCTGGACAAGGCACTGGCGGGGGGCAGCCCGTCGACGGTGATAGCGATGAGTACGACGGAGGCCGGAAGGACGGCGCTGGAATCACTCCTGCGCCCGAAGCCCCGTACGACCACCGGCCGCCGCAACGCCACGACGAAGCGGGACCAAGAGCCGGTGGCTATTCGCCTGGCAACACTGCCCCCTGCGGACCGCCCAGCCGCCCTCACCACCCTGATCCGGGAACTGGCGGCGACGGTGCTGGGCCACGCCTCCCCGGAGGCGATAGAGCCGGACCGCTTCTTCACGGAGCAGGGCTTCGACTCCCTGACGGCGGTGGAACTGCGCAACCACCTGGCAACGGCGACGACTCTGACGCTCCCCCCGACCCTGCTGTTCGACCACGCGACGCCGGAACTCCTGGCAGCGCACCTGGACACCCGCCTGGCGGAGAAGCCCCCGGCACCCACCGCGGACCTGCCGCTGACGGTTGCCCCCGCGGCAGACACTCTGAGCGGACTGTTCAAACGGGCATGTGAGACGGGCAAGGTGGACGAGGGCTTCGCACTCCTGAAGGCGGCGGCGGACCTACGCCCGACCTTCACCACCCCGACGGACCTCCCGACCCTCCCGGACCCGATCCGTCTGGCAAAGGGGGATGCGGCGGCACCGCTGATCTGCTTCAGCTCGTACGTGGCGCTGGCGGGAGTACACCAGTACGCGCGATTTGCCTCAGCCTTCCGGGGCGAGCGCGACGTATGGGCGCTGCCGACGCAGGGCTTCGGGAAGGACGAGGCGCTGCCGGAGTCGTTCGACGCAGTCACCGAACTGCACGCCGACGTGGTCACCCGCACGGTGGGCGACGCCCCGGCCGTCCTCCTCGGTTCCTCCTCGGGCGGAGTCCTGGCCCTGGCAACGGCACGCCGACTCCAGGAACGTGGCACGCCGGCGGCAGCCGTGGTCCTGCTGGACACGTACATGCCGCGCCCGGACTCACCGTTCCTGCGCTTCTCGCAGCAGATGCTGGGCGGGATGTTCGACAGGGAGTCGATGTTCGCGCACATGGACAGCGACCGCCTGACGGCGATGAGCTGGTACGTGGCGATGATCGGCGAATGGGAGCCGGACCCGCTGAACACCCCGGTCCTCCTGATCCGCTCCAGCGAACCCCCGGTCCCGGAGGAGACGACAGGCCCCCTGCCCGCGGATGAATGGCAGACGACCTGGCACCGAGCCCACACGGTCCTGGACGTCCCCGGCAACCACTTCACGATGATGGAGACCCACGCCCGAGCCACGGCGGCGGCGACGGGCGAGTGGCTCAAGCGTCTTGACCAGGGCTGAAAGGCCGAGGCAGGGAAACGGATGACGCCGCGCCCGGCGGTCGCGCAGGACTGGCGGGATCGGGTGACTCGAGGAGCTTGACCACCGACAGCCCTGTCTCGCCACCCACCAGCCGCAGCGCGATTTCCGCACGAGCCGCGAGGTCGAGAGGGGCGAGCCGCTCGAGCTGGTCGGCGTGCACGATCCGGTCCAGACCGGCCCCGACGAGCGGCGCGGCGGTACGCAGAGACGCATGCAACGCGACCCCTTGCGTGGCTCCCCCGTGCAGCACGATGTTTCGGGTGCGATACAGACGGCGGAGCACGATGCGGTACGTGCCCATGACCTCGCTCAGAACGCGACGCGGGTCTGTGAGCAGGCCAGTCATCCGCTCGGCGGCAGGGCGGTCACTGTGCTTTGTGCGAGCCCCCGAGAAGTCCAGCATCGCCGCGCCGGACGTACTCAGCGTGGCCGCGATACATGAGGCGCGTTCCAGGTTCGTTGCACAGGCGGCGAGGCGTTCGGAGAGTTCATCGGGCTGCCGAGGCCTGTGCCGGTGGGCGAGCGAGGTGAGCTCGGCTCTGGGCCATGAGCAGGCGATGATTGCCGCGAGCCGGTCAGCGGCGACCGCCTTGCCGGACCGCTCGGAATCCTGCGGATCGTCCGGATGGGAGAGCAGCGCCTCGATGGCCGCCCAGGCACCGGCGACCGCCGGTCCGAGAGGACCTTGGTTGATGGGCGCGGCCAGCTCCAGAGCGTCGTCGATGCGGCTGCGGGAATCGTGGACACGGTACAGGTGCGCTTCGTTGACGAGCGTCAGTACGTCAGCGCCTCGGGCCGGCGGAGTGACGGGGATCGGCTGCGGATGCCCGGCCACCCACACCGACGGCAGCGGGGTGATCCCACCACGGTGGCGGCGGAGGAACGAGGATCTGGCGATCATGCGTTCGATCATCTGGCGAGCCTGCTCGGCGGCACCGTAGGCGTCCAGGGCGTAGAACTGGTAGATGAAGCCGCCTCCGGGGCGGACACCCGCCGTGTCGTGCCCGTGTTCCCGCAACCAAGAGATCACTCTTCCCTTCGGCAGCCAGTTGGCCAGGGGCTCGGCGAGCTCCCGCTGCGGAACCCCGCCAAGGGCGACCAGCACGTCGAAGGATCTGGGAGAAGATCGTGCGAGAGCCGCGGCGCTCTCGGCGATGCCGACGGTGTCCGCGCGTTCCGAGTAGAGCGCCTTGGCCCAGGTCAGCAGGTGGCTCGCGCTGTACCCGAGGTCGAGCAGATGTGCGGCAACCGTCCGTGAGAACCGCTCGGGTCCGGGGCCGTCGGCTCGGGCGACTGCGACAGCCCAGCGCTCGAGGTATCCGGTGCGCGCGTGGTCGATGATCTGGCGAAGGCGCCTTCGTGCCGGACTTGGGTCGGGCAGCGGGGAGTTCAGCAGGGCGGTGAGCTCTTTTCGCAGCTCACGTTCGCCCAATCCTCTGTCCGGACCGATGAGTGCGCGCAGTTCGGCGCGTTGCCAGTCACAGGCAGCAGGCGAAAGGACGCCATGGGCCTGCCAGGCGCCTGCTTCCCACAGCTCTTCCAACGCCAGTACAGAGCCGATGTCCCACAGCCGCCGGGCCCACGGAGTTCCCTCGTCGGTGAAGTAGTCGATCAGGCGTGCGAGAACGTGACGCGGGTAAGTGTCGGACACGTAGAGTGGTGACGCTTTCACGCCGAGTACCGTAGCGGAGTGCCTCCGGGGCGTGCTAACTTGATCGAAGACTTGAAGGGGCACTCGCCGGTCACGGCCACTGCCCCTCTCTTTTTGCCCTTCCACACCCGGCTCGCTCTGACCGCCGCTGGCGATGCCAAGCTCTGCCATTGACCGTCGACGGCACCGCACCCTCGTGGAGGCCCCGTAGTGACCCAGCCCCGCCCCGTCAGCGCGGCGGTGTTCTCGGCCGGGTCCTGGGGCACCGCGGTTGCCAAGGTTCTGGCTGATGCCGGCACTGATGTCACCGTGCACGCCCGCCGCAGTGCGGTCGTCGACGCGATCAACACCCGGCACCGCAACCCGGCCTACTTCCCCGACGTCGAGCTGCCCGTGTCCCTGAAGGCCACGACGGACCCGGCCCCTGCACTCGACGGCGCGGACCATCTCGTCCTGTCCGTCCCGGCACAGTCCCTGCGGGCCTGTCTCATCGCGTGGGCGCCGTACATCGGCCCCGGCACGGTGATCGTTTCGTTGATGAAGGGCATCGAGAAGGACACCGGGAAGCGGGCGAGCCAGGTCATCGGAGAAGTGACCGGCGTGAGCGCGTGCCGGATCGCGGTGCTGTCGGGGCCGAACCTGGCCCGCGAGATCATGGCCGGGCAGCCCGCCGCAGCCACCGTCGCCTGCCCCGACGAGACGGTCGCGCACCGCTTCCAACAGGCCTGCCGCACCTCGTACTTCCGCCCCTACACGAGCACCGATGTGATCGGCTGCGAGTTGGGCGGCGCCGTGAAGAACGTCATCGCCCTCGCGGTCGGCATCGCGCATGGCATGGGCACCGGCCACAACGCCGCGGCCGTACTCATCAGCCGCGGCCTGGCGGAGACGACCCGGCTGGCCACGGCGATGGGCGCCGACCCGGTGACGCTGGCCGGTCTGGCCGGCCTGGGCGACCTCGTCGCCACCTGCACCTCCCCGCTGTCCCGCAACCGCACCTTCGGTACCCACCTCGGCCGGGGCCTGACCCTCGACGAGGCCGCCGCGGCGACGCGCCAGACCACCGAGGGCGTCAAGTCCGCCGAGGCGGTCCTCGACCTCGCCCGCGCGCACGGGGTGGACATGCCGATCACACAGACCATCACGGCGCTGCTGCACCGGAGGATCACGCTCGCCGAAGCTGTCACCGCTCTGATGGACCGGCCGCCGAAACCCGAGCACTGGGAACTGACGGGAGGTTATGGCACACCCATCATGACAGGTCAAAGGCCATTTTCGTAGGATGAACGGCACAGCCGTCAGCCCTGTTCATCGCTCTCCGTGACATCCAGACTTTCCGTCATGAATCGCTCGGGGAAGCTTGATCATGACGACATCGTGCGAGCGCGGACCGCACTGCTCGCTTCGGGACGCCGCACACCACTCGAGGAAGTCGCCGCCTACCGGGTGCTCGCCCAGGTGAGCCCCGCCTCCTACCTCCACCGTCTGGCCAAGGCCCTCGTCCACCTGAGTCACGACGCCGGCCTCGGCGACGGGCACCCGGCCCGCCTCGCGCTGTGTGAGGAAGCGGTGTCCGCGGCACGGGCCGTCGATCCTGCCGAACCCGGCCGTGCGAACCTCCTGTACAACACACTCGACAGCTGCCAGCGGGAGCTGTACGCCCGCGGGCGACGTGCCGAGGGGCTCGCCATGCGCGCTGAGATGGTCGCCGTCGGCCGCGCGCAGGCCGAACGGTCCGGTAACCCCGAGGTCAGAGGGCTGTCGGTGTGGGCCATCGGTCTGTCCGAGGAAGGCCGCTACGACGAGGCCGCCGATGCCCTGACCGAGTCCGTCGCGGCGCTCCTGCCCGGTCGGTCCGACGGCGGGAGCGACGCCTGGTCGCTCATGGAGTGGGTCGCGGCCCTGGACGCCGCCGGCCGGTCCGACGAACTGCTCGCCGCCTTCGGGACGTTCGTCAGCAGGGAAGCGGCCGCCGCCGCGGACAAACACGGCCTGGCGGTCTGCCACTTCCACTCGCTGGTCGGGTACGCGCAGAAGCTCGACGCCTACGGTCGGGCCGAACAGGCGGCCTCCGTATGGCAGGAGGCGCTCGCCGTGCTGACGGTGCTGTGCGCCACCGGTGACAGGCGGAGAACGGGCAGCTACGAGACGTCCTTCTGGGCGGTCCTGCTGTCCTTCTCCGGCGCCGACAGGGAGTGGCTGAAGTCCGTCGGACCACGTCCCCCTCTGGGAGCGACCGTCATGCGCTGGTCTCCCGATGCCCGGCGGCTCTACTTCGACAGCCTCGGCACTCTCGGCGAGGAGGTGGACACCTTGGCCGTACGAGCCGCTGAGGACCCGGACCGGCACCTCGCCGAACTGGTCCGGCTGCACCGGATCCTCACCATCCGCTCCGCGGTGTACTGGGAGAACCGCCACAACCCGTTCACGGAGCGGTTGCACTCCCTGTTCGACGGCGGAGTGGACCTGGCCGACCGGCTGCGGCGCCACCGTCCGGCGGACGGAGTCCCTGCACTGGCCGACGCCCTCATCGACCGCTCGACGTTCCGCGCCGCCGCCGGGGAGTTCAATCCCGCCCTCGCCGACTTCCGTGAGGCCCTGAACCGCTTGGGCGAAGCCGACTGACACGAGTCAACTGACGTCCGCGCCCCGACTCGATCGGCGTTCAGGCGGTAGCCAGTTCACACCAGACGAGTTTGCCGTGGTTGCCGTCTCTCGTCTGGGGGTGCCAGCCCCACAGGTCGGCGCAGGCCCGTACGAGTACCAGGCCCCGGCCGTCCTCCAGATCTGTGGTCGGCTCCAGTGGCTCCGGCGGGGCGGGGTCCGCGTCCCACGCCGCGATCCGCAGGACACCCGCCGCGCTGCGCACCCGCAGTGCGGCGGGGCCCTTGGTGTGCCGTACGGCGTTGCCGACCAACTCGGCCGTGAGCAGCTCGGCCGTGTCGGTCAGGTGGATCATGCCGTGCAGGGTGAGGATCAGACGCAGGGTGCGGCGGCTCACCGTGACGGCGCGGAGGTCGTTGGGGATGGAGAGGCAGTACTCCCAGGAGTCGGTGACGGCGCAGGTGGTGGTTTCGGGCATGGGTCAAATCCAGTCGGTGGGTCGCGGGTTGTCACGGCAGGACGGAGTGGTGCGCTTCCGGTGCCCCGGCGTTTCGCAGCGTGTGCGTCGCGTCACCGACGGTAGGGGTTACAGTTTCGGTTGAGCAAGCCGGCCGCGTAATCTGCCCCCGAACGAGTTGCGCCCGCAGGCGCGTTGCACCGAGGAGCCATCGATGACGACGAGGCGCGAACCGACGGCACGTCAGGTGCGTCTGGCGGTCGAACTGCGCAGATTGCGCGAGGCGGCGGGACTCTCCGCTCGTGAGACTGCGGCGCTTCTCGGAGTGAGCCACGTCCAAATCAGTCACATCGAGTCCGGCCTCACTGGAGTGAGCGAGGAAAGACTCCACCGTCTGGCAGCCAATTACGCCTGCACCGATGCCGAGTTGATCCACGCCTTGGTGGCCATGGCGACCGATCGTTCGCGTGGCTGGTGGGAGGAGTACCGCGGAGTCCTGCCCACGGCCTATCTGGACCTGTCCGAGCTGGAGCACCACGCCGACTACCGGTGGGACGTGGACTTTCTGCATGTTCCCGGTCTTCTTCAGACCCAGGACTACGCGCGTGCCCTTTTCTCCTACGTGAACCCCGAGTTCCCCGAACGCGAGGTGCAACTACGTGTAGAACACCGGATGAAGCGCAGGGTCATCATCGAGCGCCCCGATCCTGTCCCTTACGAAGCTGTCGTCCACGAGGGGGCGCTACGCATAAGAGTCGGTGATCGCGCTGCGGCACGCGCTCAGCTCGCCTGCGTCCTGGAACTGTCCGAAGCCGACCATGTCACCGTACGGGTGATCCCCTTCGACCTGGACGGGTTCGCCGGGGCCGGGAGCGCCATGGTGTACGCGGGCGGCCCAATTCCCAAGCTGGACACGGTGCTGCGCGACGGTCCCCATGGCACGGTGTTCATCGACGCCGAGGCCCAACTCATTCGCTTCCGAACACTTTTCCGTAGGCTGGAGGCAGCGTCACTCGACCCCGAGCGTTCGCGCGACTTCATCTACAAGCTGGCGAAGGAACTGTGAAGCGATGAGCACTCCCGGAACCTGGCAGAAGTCGTCCTACTCCGGCGGTGGCGAGGGAAACGCCTGCGTAGAGATATCGACCTCCCCCACCCGCACAGCCGTCCGCGACTCGAAGACCCCGGCCCGAGCCACCCTAACCTTCCCGCCCGCAGCCTTCGTCACCTTCCTGGAATCCCTCAAGGCAGAGGACTCCGCCCGCGGATAACCGCCGCGGCTAGAACCACTCGACGTGGACCACCTCGAACTGTGATGACCAACCGGTGGAGCGGTGCCTTGGGCCCCCTTGGGAGTTGTGGGCGCTTGTGGCCTGCGCTGCGCCGGGCGCCGTTCCACCGCGCGGTGTATTCACGTGTGTCCACTGTCGGTCGTCGCGAGGGTGGCACCGGCCCGCCCGTACGCTGTCGGGCGGTGCACGTGGACGGCGGTCGGGAGTGGGCATGGGCGGTGCGGCGAGGGGTCCCGGTGGTCCGAGGGGTCCGGGCGGCCTGGCTCTTCGGCTGCGGCGGGAGCAAGATGTGCTCGCGCGGATGCGCGGGACCGAGGACCGGATCGCGGACGCGATCACGGCCTTCGCCGGCACCATGCTGTTCGTCTACATCCACGCGGCGTGGTTCACGGTCTGGATCGTGTGCAACGAAGGCGTGTTCGGTCGGGAGGTGGTCTGGGATCCCTATCCCTTCGGGCTGCTCACGATGATCGTCAGCCTGGAGGCGATCTTCCTGTCCACCTTCGTGATGGTGAGCCAGAACCGCCAGGCCGCTCGCGAGAATGTCCGCGCCGACCTCGACTTCGAGACCAATGTGCGCTCGGAGGTGTGGTCGATCCACATGGCCGCGCCCTGGGCGTCGACCCGGAGGAGGTCGAGCGCAAGGTGCAGGAAGTCCTCGCGGAGAACCGTGCCCGGATGACCGGCTCCGGTCAGTCCTCCGGGTGACCAGTCCGCTCGTCGGCTGCCATGAGGGCGACTCTTGGTCAGACCTTGATGACGGTGACGCGCCTACCGCACAGCATCATCAGGTCCTCCGGGTCCGAGGTGAGGATCGTGACCGGGCCCGGTGCGGCCAGCGCGGTGGCGGTGAGCATGGCGTCGATGGCGTACTTGTGGCCGTGCAGGCCGGCGTCGGCGAGGAGTGCGGCGGCGTGGCGGGCGATGGGCTCGGTGACCGGTTCGACGATGAGGCGGGACAGTGTCCATTCCAGGGCCGGGCGGTTGATCCGGGGGTGGACGACCTCCACGAGGGTGGCCGCGGAGGTGATCACACGCAGGTCGTCGGCGCGGGCGAGGGCGAGCCAGCCGGTGACGGTGCGGTCGCGCAGGACGGCCTTGGCCAGCCCTTCGCTATCGAGGACCAGTGTGCCGCCGGGGACGGCGGGGGAGCGTGTCACGCGGCGTCCGCCCCGGCCCCGCCCCGTGCCTGCTGCTCCTGCCGTGCCAGGTGGAGCTGGTCGCGCAGTGCCTGGATCTCCTCGTCCGTCACGGGGCCGTGCTCGGCCTCGGCGACCTGGATGAGCTCGTTGAGGTTGTCCCGCTCGATCTGCCGGGCGACGGCGGCGGCGACGTAGGCGGACAGCCCGGAAGGGCCGCTGCGCGCCTTGGCGGCCTCGGCGATGTCGCGCGGCATGGTGATCGAGTACTTGCCGGTGGGCTCACTCATGCCACTTATCCTACCCCTGGTGTTCCGCATGCGGTAGGAGGGTGGCGCCGCGACCGGCCCTGCGGGGCGAACTCCCCGACGGGGACGGGGGGTTCCGCGTTTCGACGCCACCCTTGCCACATCCGTTGACTTCCCCCTCACCCGGCTCTATTTTCGGCGCGCAAAGGTGTTCGGTTAACCGATCCCTGTTCGGTATATCGGCCCCATCCAATGTTCGTGGCCACGCAATTGCCTTTTCGACCATGCCGCCTGTTCCTCCCGCACGAAGGAGCCGCCGTATGTACCCGCCACCGCGCCCCGCAGGCAGAGGTCTCGTACGACGCTGGAGAGCCGCCGCCGTACGCGTCCTCGCCCTCGCAGTGACCGCGGCCGCCGCACTGCTCTTCGCCGGGTCCGCCCCGGCGCAGGCGGCGACCCCTCAGGCAGCCGTCCCCACCGCACCGATGGGCTGGGCCTCCTGGAACAGTTTCGCCTCGAAGATCAACTACAGCGTCATCAAGCAGCAGGTCGACGCGTTCGTCGCCGCGGGTCTGCCGGCGGCCGGGTACAAGTACATCAACATCGACGAAGGCTGGTGGCAGGGCACCCGCGACAGCGACGGCAACATCACCGTCGACACCAGTGAGTGGCCCGGCGGCATGAGCGCCATCGCCGACTACATCCACAGCAAGGGCCTGAAGGCCGGCATCTACACCGACGCCGGCAAGAACGGCTGCGGTTACTACTATCCGACCGGCCGCCCCGCCGCCGCCAACACCGGCAGCGAGGACCACTACGGCCAGGACATGCTCCAGTTCTCGAAGTGGGGCTTCGACTTCGTGAAGGTCGACTGGTGCGGCGGCGACGCGGAGGGCCTCGACGCGGCGACGACGTACAAGTCGATCAGCTCCGCCGTGAGCACGGCGACGGCCACCACGGGCCGCCCGCTCACCCTCTCCATCTGCAACTGGGGCTACCAGAACCCCTGGAACTGGGCGCCCGGCCTCGCCCCCATGTGGCGGACCAGCACGGACATCATCTACTACGGCAACTCGCCGTCGCAGACGAACATGCTGTCCAACTTCGACCAGGCCCTGCACCCCGCGGCCCAGCACACCGGCTACTACAACGACCCCGACATGCTGATGGTCGGCATGTCCGGCTTCACCGCCGCCCAGAACCGCACCCACATGGCCCTCTGGGCGATCTCCGGCGCCCCGCTCCTCGCGGGCAACGACCTCACCACCATGACCACGGAGACGGCGAACATCCTCAAGAACTCCGACGTCGTCGCCGTCGACCAGGATCCGCGCGGCCTCCAGGGCGTCAAGGTCGCCGAGGACACCACCGGACTCCAGGTCTACGGCAAGGTCCTCTCCGGCACCGGCAACCGCGCCGTCGTCCTCCTCAACCGCACCTCCTCCGCCCAGAACATCACCGTCCGCTGGTCCGATCTCGGCCTGACCAGCGCCTCCGCGACTGTCCGCGACCTGTGGGCGCAGCAGAACCTCGGGACGTACGGTACGAGTTACACCACCAGCGTTCCGGCGGGCGGCTCGGTCATGCTGAAGATCAGCGGCGCGACGGAGGCGGCCGGCAACGGCTACAGCACCAGTTCCGCGGGCCACTACACCGGCGTGAGCGCGGCCGCCACCGGTCTCAACGTCGTCGACATCGCCTACACCAACACCGCCTCGACCGCCGCCACCGCGACCCTCCAGGTCAACAGCCAGACGGCGACAACGGTCTCCTTCCCGCCCACCGGCTCCACCCAGGGCACCGTCTCGGTCCAGGTCGACCTGTCCAAGGGATCGAGCAACTCCCTCACCCTGTCCGGCAGTTCACTGCCGACCCTGGGCACCGCCACGGTCAGGCCGATTCCCGGCACGGCAGGCTCCCTGGTCGTCGGCCAGCAGTCCGGCCGCTGCGCCGACATCTACAACAACACGATCACCAACGGCACCCAGGCCGAACTCTGGGACTGCAACGGCGGCCAGAACCAGGCATGGACGTACACCTCCCGCAAGGAGCTCGTGTTGTACGGCGACAAGTGCCTGGACGCCTACAACCTGGGCACCACCAACGGCACCAAGGTCGTCATCTGGGACTGCAACGGCCAGAACAACCAGAAGTGGACCGTGAACTCCGACGGCACGATCACCAACGTCAACGCGGGCCTGTGCCTCGACGCCTACAACGCGGCCACATCCAACGGCACCAACCTCGTCCTGTGGTCCTGCACCGGCGGCACCAACCAGAAGTGGATGCTGACGTGACGCTTTGACGCGTGGATCCCTTGGATTCCCGGGATCTCTTGGATTCCTCAGATCCCGCCGATCCCGCCGAACGTGAACGTCGGCGGGATCGACGGGATCACTCGGCTCTCCCTCTAGAACCCTTCGATATACGCCACCGTTTCCGTCCTCCGCGCGGTGTCGATCGCGTCCAGGCGGTTGAAGATCACCGGCTTCATCTCACGGTGCCATTCCTCGACCGTCGCCACGCGCCACTCGGTGTGCTCGTGGGTGAGCCGGACCTCGGCGATCTGGGCGTCAGTCAGTTCGCCGCCGTCGAAGATGAACCCGATGTGGTTGGCCGGCCAGTCCTCGCGCTGGGAGATGAAATGCACGCCGAGGAGACGCTGCGGGCCGTGGAAGTCGATGCCGGTCTCCTCCAGGGTCTCGCGCCGGGCGGCCTCCCACGGTGTCTCGCCGCGCTCCATGTTGCCGCCCGGCCACTGCCAGACTCCCGGGTCGCTGTGGGAACGGAGCTGGAACGGACGGCCGGTGGTGTCGGTGAAGTACAGGCAGGCGTAGGACGAGGAGCGAGCGATCGTCTCGATGTACTGCTCCGGCGGGAGCCACTTGTCCGTCATGGCCGTCATTGTGACGTGGCCGCCCTCTCACTCCGCCCACCCCGGCCGCTCCGTGATCGTCAGCACCGCGGCGCTGCACAGCCAGCCCGGGGCCTGGGAGAAGAGGAGGACGTTGTCGCCCGGGGTCAGTTTGCCGGTGCGGATCATGTGTTCCAGGGTGATGAAGACGTCCGCCCCACCCACATGGCCCACGGAGCGGCCGAAGTCCCAGCCGCAGCGGGTCATCGGCAGGCCCAGCGGCATCATGATGGAGTACTCGATCATCCGGCCGTCCATGTTGATCGGGATCACCATGGCGAGGTCGGACGCGTTCAAGTCGGCGTCCACCAACGCGCGGTGGATGATGTCCAGGCCGAAGAGCGTCAGCTTCTCCATCGTCTCCGACAGCGGCATCTGCTGCTCGAACTGTTCCGCCCGTTCCACCATTCCGGATGTCGGACCGTCCTCCGCACGCAACAACAGCGGGCCGTCGCCCCTGTGCCATGACTCCAGCTCGTGCAGCACACCCGAGGTCAGGGAGCGGACCTCCGCGAAACCCGGCTCGTCGCTCACCAGCGCCGCCGCCGCGCCGTCGCCCAGGATGTACGCCTGGCCGAAGCCCTTCCAGCGGTCCATGTCCGGGGACGAGAAGTTCTCGCCCGTGGTCAGCAGCACCGCGCCCGCCTCCGCCGGTCCCGTCAGCTTGCCTATCGCCACCTCCAGCGCGCTCAGCATGCCGTCACAGCCCTGCCGCAGGTAGAGGGCGGGGATCGACGGAAGGCCCAGTTCGCGCAGGATGTAGCCGGGCGGGTACGAGCCGTCGGGGCCCTGGTAGTGGACCGCGCAGTGGATGTGCGCCCCGATGTCCTCCGGGTCGATCTTCGAGCGGTCCAGCGCGGTGCGTGCCGCCTCCACCGCCATGTCCATCGCCGGTATGTCGCCAGCTATATGAACGCCCGTCAGGCCATTCGCCGCCTGCACCTCCGCGTCCAGCCTGCCCGCCGCCACCGCCTCGGCCGCGCTCGCCCACTCGTGCAGGACCACGCCAAGCGACTCGATGTACACGTTCTCGACCCTCATCGGTCCCCCTCTGTGATCAGCTGTGGTCAGCGGGCGAGCAATTGCTTCTTCATATGGCGGGCCAGTGCCGCCGGTGTCGCGTAGTCGAACACCACCGCCGCCGGCAACGGCAGCCCCGTCGCCGCCACCAGCGCGTTCCGCGCCGTCAGCGCCGTCAGGGAATCGAAGTTCAGATCCCTTGTCTCGCCGTCCGGCGGTATCCGGTCCCCGCCCGGCAGGCCCAGCGCCGTCGCGAACTGCGCCCGCACCAGGTCGAGTACGGCCTCCTCCTGCTCCGCGTCCGACAGCGCCGCCAGCCGGTGCCGCAGCCCCGACGGGTCGGCCAGCTCGTCCCGCGCCACCCGGCGTGGCGTACCGCGCACCAGGCCGCGCCGCAGCGCCGCCGAGCCGGACAGCGGGCCCATCGCGGCCTCTCCGCTCAGGTCGGTCCGGGCCGCCAGCACCGCGGGCAGGCCCAGCGTCCGCGCCACGTCGAACAGGTCGCGAGCCTCACGGGAGTTGAGCAGATCGGCGGTGCGGATCGACACCGCCGGGACGCCGGCCGCGTGCAGACGGGTCGCCCACGCGTCCAGGAAAGCCGCCGCCGCCTCCGACACCAGGCCGGGGGCGGGGGAGGGCGCGGGCGAGGTGATGACCAACTCACCGGCCTCTGCGGGCAATAGGGTCAGCGCCGCGTCCACCACCGGGCGCAGTACGACGTCCACGTCCTCGTCGGCCGCCGGGTCCACCGCCGTGGCGAACAGCACAGCCGACGGTGGCGTTCCCTGTACGGAGTCCGGCTCCGCGTCCGCCGCGCCCATGGCCGGCAACGGGCCCGCAGGCGCCGTAGCCCCCGCCCCCGGCGTCACCCGCTCCGTACGCGGCACCCGCGCCGCCCGGCCGCGCAGCGCCAGCCGGGGCTCACCCGAGGTGAGCGCGTCCGGCAGGACCCGCCACGCCCGCTTCGACGCGTCCGTGTCCACCAGGACGAAACGCCCCGGTGCCCGGTCCTGCGCCGCCCCGATCAGACCCCACACCGCCGCGCCCGCCAGGTCCAGGTCCAGGTCAGCCGAAAGGCCCCACGCGGGCACCGCGTTCCTCGTCAGTACGACCAACCGCGCCTCCGCGAACAGCGGATCCGCCCAGTGCCGCGCCCACTCCAGGCCCTCGCGCACCGCCCCGCGAACCGCCTCCGCGACCGGATCGGACCGGTCGGCGCACATGACGACCACGACGTCCGGCGTCGCCGCCGTCCCCTCCTCCACCGCCCTCGCCAGGGCGCCCAGGTCGGGATACGTCTCCGCATAGCGGCCCGCCGCCATCAGGCCGGACCGGGCGCGCAGCGGATCGTCGCCCACCACCGCCCACCGCTCGCCGGAACTCCCCGCACCCCGCGCCGCGAGCACCCGGTCGTCCCACACCTGCGCGAACAGCCCGTCCTGCTGCACCGCCGACGCACGCGCCAGCGCCGCCGCCGTCGTACGGCCCGACGTCACGGACTCCGCCGCCAGCACCGGATCGCCCGCCGCGTCGGCCGCCTCGATGCCGAAGCCGCCGTCGGGACGCGGCCGTACCCGCACCCGCAGCACCGACGCCCCGGACGCGTACAGCGTCACCCCGTGCCAGGACTGCGGCCACCACAGACCGTCGTCGACGACTGGCACCACCGCCTCGACCGGGTCCACCGGTGTGTGCAGCAGCGCCGGGCTCAGCGCCGCGTCCAGCAGCGCCGGATGCAGACCGAACAGCGCGCCCTGCTCACGGTTGCCGTCCACCAGGGCCACCTCGGCGAACAGTTCACCGTCGCGCCGCCAGATCGAGCGCAGCTCGCGGGGGAGGCCGTCCGCCGCGCCCAGTTCGGCCGCCGGGACCCGTTCGGCGCCCGCAGGGGGCCATACCGCCAGGTCGGGTGGGGGCGGGGCCGCCGTGCCGGGGGACAGAGCGCCGGTCGCGTGGCAGGTCCACGGGCGTCCGGCCGCGCCCAGGCCGTCGCGGCGGGCGTGCACCGTCACGGTGCGTACGCCGTCGTCCGCGCCGGGCGCCCCCACGGTCACCCGCAGTTGTGCGCCGTCCTGCTCGGGCACCACCAGCGGCTCGGTCGTCGTCAGTTCCAGCAGACGCCCGCAGCCGACGTGATCGCCCGCGTGCAGGGCCAGTTCCGCCAGGACGGAGGGGAGCACGACCGGAACCCCGGCCATCGTCCGCGAAAGCACCCGTGCGTCCGTGTCCGCGAGAGCTGCCAGTCCCGGCAGACGTCCCGAGAACAGCACACCGTCGCCGTCGCCCTCGCCGGGCAGCTCGACCGTCGCCTGGAGGAGAGGATGAGTACCGTCCAACAGGCCCAGTTCCAGGGCCCCTTCGTACGACCGTGTCGTCCGCGCCGACTCCTGCGCCTTGCGCCACAGCAAACGGCTGCGCAGGCTGCCCAGCCGTTTGCGGGCGATCTTCCCGGCCGCGTTGCGCGGCACCTCGTCGATCTCGTGCAGTTCTTCAGGGAGTTTGTACGACGACAGCTCCGCCCGGCACATCGCCAGGACCGCCTCCACGTCGATGCCGCCCGAGCCCGGCCGCGGCACCAGATACGCCACCGGGACCTCGCCCAGCGCCTCGTGCGGCTGGGCGCCGACCGCCGCGTCCGCGATGCCGTCCACCCGCAGCAGGACCTTCTCGATCTCCCCGGGGTGGATGTTCTCGCCGCCGCGGATGATCAGCTCCTTCACCCGCCCGGTGATGGTGAGATACCCGGCCTCGTCCAGCCGCCCGATGTCACCGGTGCGGTACCAGCCGTCGGCCAGGACCTCCGCCGTGGCCTCCTCGCGCCGGTGGTAGCCGCGCATCAGCGCCGGGCTGGACACCCGGATCTCGCCCTCGGCGCCCTCCGGGACCTCCGCCCCGGTGCGCGGGTCGGTCAGCCGGAGCCTCAGGCCCGGTACCGGCAGCCCGCAGGAACCCGGTACATACGGTCCCTCGGGCAGGTTGGTGGTGATCGCGCCGCCGGTCTCGGTGCTGCCGTAGCTGTCCAGCAGCGCGATGCCGAAGGCGGCGCGGAACCCCTCGTGCAGCGGAACCGGGCATGACGAACCCGCGACCATGCAGACCCGCAGCCCGGCCGGGATCCCGAAGGCGCCGGAGCGGGCCAGTTCGACCATGTGGTGGTACATCGTCGGGACGCCGACGAGGAACGTCGAGCGCTCCTTGCGCGCCGTGCGCAGGATGTCGTCCGCCGCGAGGCCGTCCGTGATCCGGGCGGTCGCGCCCACCGCCACCACACCCAGCACACCCACGTTGTGCGCCACCGCGTGGAACAGCGGCATCGGCCACAGCACCCGGTCCTGCGGGGACAGCCCGAGCACCGGCGCCGTGCACGCGCCGGTCGCCCACAGCGACGAACGCTGCGTGGAGACCACGCCCTTGGGGCTTCCGGTGGTGCCGGAGGTGTAGAGCATCCACGCCGGCTCGTCCATGCCGAGGTCGTCGCGCGGAGGGTGGCGTATCGACCAGGTGGTGGCCAGGGACTCGTAGTGCGGCAGGCCGTCGTCAGCTCCGGACTCCGCCGTCGCGGGGTCCGAGACGACCACCACCCCGATCCCCGGCCGGTCCGCCAGCACCCGCCGCACCTGCGGGAGTTGGGCCGTCCCGGTGATCAGCATGCTCGCCGCGCAGTCGTCGAGCAGATACGCCAGCTCGGAGTCGGAGGACTGCGGGTTGAACGGCACACCGATCGCCGCCGCGCGGGTGATGGCGAGGTAACTCTCCACCGTCTCCACACGGTTGGTCAGATAGATCACCGCGCGTGCGCCGCGTTCCAGGCCCAGTTCGGCGAGGTGACCGGCCAACCGGGCGGTGCGCCCGGCGAGTTCGGCGTACGTCACCGAGCGGTGGGCGTCGGCGAAGGCGATCTGCTCCGGCCGTGACTCCGCGTGCCCGGTGAGTAGTTCGTGCACCGGCCGCATCAGGTCCGAGCGGAAGACGGACGGCCTACGGGCCGACGGCCTACGGGTCCGGGCATCGGTACGGGACATCTCGCTCACGTGACTCACGCTCATCCGCGCTCCTCGAACAGACGAACTGATGGCTCGCGGTTCAGGCGCCCGACGAGCGGTAGCGGCGTACCGCGAGCGTCCGGCAGACCAGGGCGATGACGACCGACCAGGTGATGGACACCGCCACCGGGTGCTGGGCGGGCCAGGCGGTCGACGTGTGCAGTCCCGGATTGCCGAACAGCTGCCGGGCGGACTGCACCGTGGCGCTGAGCGGATTCCACTCCGCGGCCCAGCGCAGCACCGTCGGCAGCGTGGACGGCGCGACGAACGCGTTGGACAGGAAGGTCAGCGGGAACAGCCACAGGAAGTTCCCGGTCGCGGCGGCCTCCGGGGCGCGCACCGACAGTCCGATCAGGACACCGACCCACGACAGGGCGTAGCCCATGAGCAGCAGCAGCGCGAAGCCCGCGGCGGCGTGCAGCAGCCCGTGGTGGATGCGCCAGCCGACGATCAGCGCGCAGCCGACCATCACCGTCATCACGATGAGGTTCTGCACGAGGTCCGCCACCGTCCGGCCGGTCAGCAGCGCGCCCCGGGCCATCGGCAGCGAGCGGAACCGGTCGACCATGCCGCTCTGGAGGTCGTTCGCCATGCTCACGCTGCTGTTGCTGGCGGTCGCGAAGGCGATGGTCTGGGCGAAGAAGCCCGGCATCATGTACTCCCGGTAGACGGAAGCGCCTTCCGTGCCGGGCAGGCTGAAGGAGCCCGCGAAAATATAGGCGAACAGCAGCACGAACACGATCGGCTGGATCAGGCTGAGGACCAGCACCTCGGGGATACGGATCATCCTGATCAGGTTGCGGCGGGTGACCACGACGAGGTCACGGACCGCCTTGGCTGCTGAGGCGGGACGCAGCAGCGCGTCGTCCACCGCTGGGGGTGAGGCCGCGGGGGCGGAGGCCTCGGGGGCGATGTCGGTGGGGGTATCGGGGCGCAGGGCCCATGACATGGTCGTCACTCCTTCTCGCTGGACGCACCGGCGACCGCCAGCGCGGGGCCCGCCGCGGCAGGGGCGGGGGCAGGGGCCGGTTCGGCGTCCACGCGGCCCGGTTCCGTCAGGGCCAGGAACACCTCGTCGAGGGTCGGGCGGCGCAGACTGATGTCGCTGATCTCGATCCCGGCGCCGTCCAGGGCGCGGACCACCTCGGTCAGCAGCCGGACACCGCCCTCCACCGGCGCGGAGACCAGCAGCCTGGCCCGGTCCACATCCGGGGCGTGGGTGCTGAAGCGGGCCAGAGTGCCGGCGGCGCCGTCGATCTGCTCGCCGCGCTCCACGACGATCTCGATATGCTGGCGGCTGGTGCGGTTCTTGAGCTCGCGCGGCGTGCCGTGGGCGATGATCCGGCCCTGGTCGACGACGGCGATGTCCTGCGCCAGCCGGTCGGCCTCCTCCAGATACTGCGTGGTCAGCAGCAGGGTGGTGCCCTCGCCGACCAGGCGGTCGATGGCGTCCCACAGCATCAGACGGCTGGTGGGGTCGAGCCCCACCGACGGCTCGTCGAGGAACATCACCGGCGGCCGGACCACCAGTGCACCGGCGAGGTCGAGACGGCGGCGCATCCCGCCGGAGTAGGTGCTCGACATACGGTCGGCGGCACCGGTCAGCTCGAACTGGGCGAGCAGTTCCTCGGCGCGCTGCCGTGCCGCGCGGGGCCGCATGCCGTACAACTCGCCCAACATGCGCAGGTTCTCACGGCCCGTCAGCCGGTCGTCGACGGCGGCGAACTGACCGGAGAGTCCGATGGAGCGGCGCACCAGGTCCGGGGTGCGGACCACGTCGTGGCCCGCGACCGTGGCGGTGCCCGCGTCCGGCCGCAGCAGGGTGGTGAGCACCCGGACGGTGGTGGTCTTGCCCGCACCGTTGGGGCCGAGCAACCCCAGCACACTGCCCTCCGGGACCGTGAGATCGACTCCGTCGAGGGCCCGGAGCTCCCCGAAGGTCTTGACTAGGCCCTCGGCGTGGATGGCGCCCGGCATGGCTTCTCCGTCCTGTCTGTGCTTGCCGCGTTCAAGGGGTCGGCGGGCGCTCAGTTCGCCGCGATCAGCTTCAGCTCGGGGTGCGCGGTGCCGCCCTCGATCGCCACGGACGAGATGTGCGAGACGATCCGCTCGTCGACGGGGTCGTTCGCCGGGTCGTCGTTCACCGCGAGGTACTCGTACGTCGTGGAGCGCTGCGCGGGCACCCGTCCGGCGCCGCGGATCAGCGTGATCAGCTCCATCAGATTGGAGCGGTGCTTGGCACCGGCGGAGGAGACCACGTTCTCCTCCAGCATCACGGAGCCGAGATCGTCCGCGCCGTAGTGCAGGGTGAGCTGACCGATCTCCTTGCCGGTGGTGAGCCAGGAGCCCTGGATGTGCTGGACGTTGTCGAGGAAGAGGCGGGCGACGGCGATCATGCGCAGGTACTCGAAGACGGTCGCCTGGGTGCGGCCCTTGAGGTGGTTGTTCTCCGGCTGGTACGTGTACGGGATGAACGCGCGGAAGCCGCCCGTGCGGTCCTGCACATCGCGGATCATCCGCAGGTGCTCGATGCGTTCGGCGTTGGTCTCGCCGGTGCCCATCAGCATGGTGGTCGTGGACTCGACGCCGAGGTTGTGGGCGATCTCCATGATCTCCAGCCAGCGCTCGCCGCTCTCCTTCAGCGGCGCGATCGCCTTCCGCGGCCGGGCGGGCAGGAGTTCGGCGCCCGCGCCGGCGAAGGAGTCCAGTCCGGCGGCGTGGATACGGGAGATGGCCTCCTCGACCGACACTCCGGAGATGCGGGCCATGTGCTCGACCTCGGAGGCGCCGAGGGAGTGGATGACCAGCTGCGGAAAGTTCCTCTTGATGGCGGTGAAGTTCTTCTCGTAGTACTCGACGCCGTAGTCGGGGTGGTGGCCGCCCTGGAACATGATCTGGGTGCCGCCGAGTTCGACGGTCTCCGCGCAGCGGCGCAGGATGTCGTCCAGGTCGCGGCTCCAGCCCTTGGCGGTGTCCTTGGGGGCCGCGTAGAAGGCGCAGAACTTGCACGCGGTGACGCACACGTTGGTGTAGTTGATGTTCCGCTCGATGATGTACGTCGCGATGTGCTCGCTGCCCGCGTACCGGCGGCGGCGCACGGTGTCGGCGGCGGCGCCGAGGGCGTGCAGCGGGGCGTCACGGTAGAGGGCGAGCGCCTCCTGAGGCGTGATCCGCCCGCCGTCGGCGGCACGGTCGAGCACGGACTGGAGTGTGGACGGGGTCGGTCGGGACATGGTGCCGGCCTTTCCGGGGCGTGGGTGGGATCTCGGTCGAGCGGGAGCAGTCGTACGGAGGCGAGGCGAGGCGACGGGAGACGGAGGCCACGGGAGTCGGATCCGGTTGCCGCCGTCGGCGGCCTCACTCGGCGCCGACGGCCTCCAGCAGGCGTACGGTCACATCGGGCGGGAAGCCCGCGCCCGCGCCGCCGACCCGGCGGGCGAACTCCCGTATGCCGGCGAGCTGTTCGGCGCCGAGCCGGAAGTCCAGCGCCGTCGTGTAGTACTGCTCCAGAGTCGCCGCATCGAACTCCTCCCACTGCGCGGCCTGTTCGCTCACCGCGTTCACCTCCCGCAGCGACAGATCCCGGGAGGCCAGCAGATCGGCGTGGACACTGCGGACCAGCTCGGGCTCGCGGGCGAGGAAGTCACGGCGCGCGGCGAACACGGCGAACACGAACGGGAGTCCGGTCCACTCCTTCCACATCCGGCCCAGGTCGTGCACCTGGAGACCGAGCCGCGGAGCCTCGTACAGGGCGGCGCTCAGCGCGACGTCGCCGATGATCACGGCGGCGCGCGCGTCGGCCATCATCGCGCGCAGGTCGGGCGCGTGGACGACGTACTCGGGCCGCACCCCCACCCGCTCCTCCAGCAGCAACTGGGCCAGCCGCACCGAGGTCCGGCTCGTCGAACCGAGCGCCACCCGCTCACCGTCGAGCTGGTCCAGCGGGACCTCGCTGAGGATCAGGCAGGACATCACGTCGCCGTCACTGCCGACAGCGATGTCGGGCAGCGCCACCAACTCGTCGGCGTTGCGCAGGAACTCGACCAGGCTGATCGGCCCCATGTCGAGATCGCCGACCGCAAGCGCCTCGTTGAGGCCGTCCGGGCTGTCCGTGTGCAGATCCAGGCCGAGCAGGCTGCCGGTGCGGGCCAGCCCCCAGAACAGCGGCAGGCAGTTGAGAAACTGGATGTGCCCGACGCGGGGGCGGCGGCGCTTGCCGCGCAGCGCGGGCGAGGGTGCTGCGGCGACGAGTTGTTCGGTCATCTCTGGGCGCTCCCGTGACGTTTCTGTCGGGCGGTTCAGCGGTTCAGCGGTTCAAGGGGGGTGGGTCGTCGGCGTACAGCGGCGGTCGGAGAGACCCGCCGCCTCGGCTACGCCCCCCGGACGGCCGACGCGGTGGTGAAGTGCTCGGTGAGGACGGCGAGGACGTCCGCCGCGCGCTCGGTGAGATAGAAGTGGCCGCCGGGGAAGACATGCAGCTCGCTGCCGCCGAGGGTGTGACCCTCCCAGGCGCGGGCTTCGTCGATCGACGTCTTGGGGTCGTCGTCGCCGGTCAGGACCGTCACCGGGCAGCGCACGGTGTCGTCCGGCGCGGCCAGATAGGTCTCCACGGCCGTGTAGTCGCTGCGGATCGCGGGCAGCACCATGCGCAGCAGCTCCTCGTTGTCCAGGAACCGGGAGTCGGTGCCGCTGAGTGTGCGGATCTCGGCGATCAGCCGGTCGTCGCCGAGGGTGTGGGTGCGCTCGTCACGGGTGCGGGACGGCGCCCGGCGTCCCGACGCGAACAGCCGTACCGGACCGGTGCCGGACCGCTCCAGGCGCCGGGCGACCTCGAAGGCCACCACCGCGCCCATGCTGTGCCCGAAGAAGGTCAGCGGCTTGTCGTCCCAGCCGTAGAGCGTCTCGGCGATCCGGTCGGCGAGCTCCGCGATCGACGTCAGCCCGGGTTCGCCGCGCCGGTCCTGCCGTCCGGGGTACTGCACGGCGACCACGTCGATACGGGGGCTGAGAGCCGTGGCGACCGGCAGATAGAAGCTGGCGGAGCCTCCCGCGTGCGGGAAGCACACCAGCCGCTCCGGCGCGTCGGGAGCGGGACGGAAACTGCGGATCCACAGATCGTCCCGGGAACTCGGGGGACGCAGGGCACTCGGGAGGCTTGTACTCATGGGACGCGGATGTCCTTCCAGGGTCCGGGGCCAGGTACCGGGGCCAGGAACGGGGGCCAGGAACGGGGGCCGGGGGCCGGGTTCGGGGTCTGGGGCAGACGCGGTCGGGCGCCGTCAGGCGCTCTGCGCGTCCGGCCCCCACACCTCTACGGCGTCATCGGCGCGCCGTACGTGGATGCACTCGCCGGGGCACTCCTTGGCCGAGTCGGTGACGTCCTGGAGCAGCTGGAGCGGCACCCGGGTGCTGGCCTTGGGCTGCTGGAGGAGTTCGTCGTCCTCGTCCTTGACATAGGCGATGCCGTCGATGTCCAGTTCGAAGACCTCGGGCGCGTACTGGGCGCAGATGCCGTCGCCGGTGCACAGGTCGTGGTCGATCCAGACCTCGTAGCCCTGCTCGTCGCTCGTCTGCGGGGACATGTCCACCTGCCTGTCTGCACTGCCGGGTTCGGTCGTGGGGGAGTGAAGGTGAAGAGCGGGAGCCCTCCCGGAGGGGACGGGAGCCCTCCCGGACAGGAGCTCTCCCTGGCGGGGGCTTCAGACCCGCATCGGCTGCGGCGCGTCTCGGCGGGCCGGGTCCGGGCCGTCGTACTCGCGGATGATCTCGTAGCGCGTATTGCGCTCCACGGGCCGGAAGCCGGCGTCGCGGATGAGGTCGAGGAGGTCGTCGCGGGTCAGCTTGTTCGGCGTGCCGTAGTTGTCCGCGTCATGGGTGATCTTGTACTCGACGACCGATCCGTCCATGTCGTCCGCGCCGAACTGCAGGGCGAGCTGGGCCGTGTGCAGACCGTGCATCACCCAGAAGACCTTGACGTGCGGCACGTTGTCGAAGAGGAGGCGGGAGACCGCGAAGGTCTTCAGGGCCTCGGCGCCCGTGGCCATGGTGGTCCGTGCCTGGAGCCTGTTGCGGACCTTGCCGTCCTTCATGTCGACGAAGTCGTGCTGGTAGCGCAGCGGGATGAAGACCTGGAACCCGCCGGTCTCGTCCTGGAGCTCACGCAGCCGCAGGACGTGATCGACCCGGTGCCGGTGTTCCTCGATGTGGCCGTAGAGCATGGTGCAGGGCGTCTTGAGGCCCTTCTGGTGCGCCAGCCGGTGGATACGGGACCAGTCCTCCCAGTGGGTGCGGTGGTCCACGATGTGCTGCCGCACCTCCCAGTCGAAGATCTCCGCGCCGCCGCCGGTCAGCGACTCCAGCCCCGCGTCGATCAGTTCGTCGAGGACGTCCGACGCGGGCAGCCCTGAGATGGTCTCGAAGTGGTGGATCTCGGTCGCTGTGAACGCCTTGATGGAGACGTTCGGCAGCGCCTTCTTCAGCTCCCGCAGCGACCGCGGGTAGTAGCGCCAAGGCAGCGACGGGTGCAGCCCGTTGACGATGTGCAGCTCCGAGAGGTGCTCGCTCTCCATCGCCTTGGCCAGCCGCACGGCCTCCTCGATGCGCATCGTGTACGCGTCCGTCTCGCCCGGCTTGCGCTGGAACGAGCAGTAGGCGCACGACGCGGTGCACACATTGGTCATGTTGAGGTGGCGGTTGACGTTGAAGTGGACCACGTCGCCGTTCTTGGCGGCCCGCCGGTGATGCGCGAGACCGCCCAGCCAGGCCAGGTCGTCCGACTCGTACAACGCGAGACCGTCCTCACGGGACAGCCGCTCACCGGAGTAGACCTTCTCCTCCAGCTCACGCTTGAGCCCAGCGTCCATTACCGGGGAACCTCCTCGGTCAGTGCCTGGCGGCACACGTACATGCGGTGGATGGCGATGGGTGCGGTGGATCCGGCGGATCGGCGGATCCGGTGGAATTCGGCCGCTTCGGATGAGGCCCCCTCATAGTCGCGGAGGGCAGTCTGGGGAAAACCCCACATCCATCACGGGTTTCCTGGAGGTCACCAAGCGCGCAGTCGAACCGAGCAGCGAACAGAATGAGGCGGGCAGCATGACGTCACGACTGACCCTGGCGCACTCCTCGTGCCCGAACGACACCTTCGTCTTCCACGCCCTTACGCACGGCCTGCTGCCCGGCGCCCCCGAGACCGACCTCAGGATCGCCGACATCGACATCACCAACGGCCTCGCCCGCCGCGCCGCACTCGACGTCCTCAAGGTGTCCTACGGCGTCCTGCCGCACGTCCTCGGCGACTACGCCCTGCTGCCCTGCGGCGGCGCCGTCGGCCGTGGCTGCGGACCGCTCGTCCTCGGCCGTCGGGCCACCGACCCGGCCGACGCCCTCGCCGGCGCCCGGGTCGCCGTACCGAGCACCACCTCCACGGCGTACCTGCTGTTCCGCCTCTGGGCCGCCCGCGCCGCGCCCGGCGGCGTCGGCGAGACGGTCGTCATGCCGTTCCACGAGATCATGCCCGCCGTCCGCGACGGCGAGGTCGACGCCGGACTCGTCATCCACGAGGCCCGCTTCACCTACGGCCACTACGGACTGCACTGCCTCACCGACCTCGGCGAGGAGTGGGAGAAGGACACCGGGCTGCCCATCCCGCTGGGCGCGATCATCGCCCGCCGCAGCCTCGGCACCCGGCGGCTCACCCAACTCGCCGACGCCGTACGGGCGTCCGCACAGGCCGCCTGGTCCAGCCCCGCCGCCTCCAGGCCGTACGTCCTGGAGCACGCCCAGGAACTGGCGACGAACGTCGTCGACCAGCACATCGACCTGTACGTCAACTCGTTCACCGCGGACCTCGGCGACGAAGGGCGGGCCGCCGTACGGGCGTTGCTCGACCGGAGCGCGGAGCAGGGACTGCTGCCCGCCGTGCCGGAGGGCGCCCTGGACTTCCCGGGGGCCGCCGCCTCGTAGCGGCAGGTCTGCCGCACGCAGGGACCGCCCAGCACTAGGGGTTCGCTTAGAGCTGGTCGGAGCATGTCCGGGGCCCCGTACGGCCGTTCGCATAATCGGCGAGAACGATGGACCCGCTGTCGAAGGGAACCGACCGTGAGCGACGACACCATTCGCGAGCTCCGCGATTTCCTGAAGCGCGTCACCGCAGACCTCCAACGCACCCGCACCCGGCTGCGCCAGGTCGAGTCACGGGCCACGGAACCCGTCGCCGTAGTCTCCATGGCCTGCCGCTACCCCGGCGGCGTACGCACCCCCGAGGACCTCTGGCGACTCGTCGACACCGGCGCCGATGCCGTCTCCGGCTTCCCCGAGGACCGCGGCTGGGACGTGGCCGGCCTCTACGACCCCGACCCCGACCGCCCCGGCACCTGCTACACCCGCGAGGGTGGCTTCCTGCACGACGCCGCCGACTTCGACGCCGGGTTCTTCGGCATGTCACCCCGCGAGGCCCTCGCCACCGACCCCCAGCAGCGCCTCCTCCTGGAGGTCGGCTGGGAGGCCATGGAACGCGCCGGACTGCGCCCCGCCGACCTGCGCGGCAGCTCGACCGGCGTGTTCGCCGGCGTCATGTACAACGACTACGGCTCCCGCTTCCCCGAGCCCCCCGAGGGCCTCGACGGCTATATCGGCAACGGCAGCGCCGCCAGCATCGCCTCCGGCCGTATCGCCTACACCTTCGGCCTCGAAGGACCGGCGATCACCGTCGACACGGCGTGCTCGTCGTCGCTGGTCGCCCTGCATCTGGCGGCGCAGGCGCTGCGCGCGGGCGAGTGCGACCTCGCCCTCGCGGGCGGCGTCGCCGTCATGTCGACCCCGGTCACCTTCCTGGAGTTCAGCCGCCAGCGCGGACTGTCCGCCGACGGCCGCTGCAAGTCCTACGCCGAGGCTGCCGACGGCACCGGCTGGGGCGAGGGCGTCGGCATGGTCCTCCTCGAGCGGCTGTCCGACGCCCGCCGCAACGGGCATCAGGTGCTCGCCGTGATCCGCGGCTCCGCCGTCAACCAGGACGGCGCCAGCAGCGGCCTCACCGCTCCCAACGGCCCCGCCCAGCAACGCGTCATCCGCGCCGCGCTGGCCGCCGCGGGACTGCGGCCGGGCGACGTCGACGCCGTCGAGGGCCATGGCACCGGCACCCGGCTCGGCGACCCCATCGAGGCCCAGGCCCTCCTCGCGACCTACGGCCAGGAGCACCCCGCCGACCGGCCGCTGTGGCTCGGCTCGCTCAAGTCCAACATCGGCCACACCCAGGCGGCGGCGGGTGTCGGGGGCGTCATCAAGATGGTGATGGCGCTGCGCAACGGTGTCCTGCCCCGCACCCTGCACGTCGACGAGCCGTCCACCACCGTCGACTGGACCGACGGCAACGTCCGCCTCCTCACCGACTCGGTCGACTGGCCCGACGCCGGCGACCGTCCCCGGCGGGCCGCCGTGTCCGCGTTCGGGGTCAGCGGGACCAACGCCCATGTGATCGTGGAGCAGGCGCCGACCGAGGACTCGCAGGCGGCACCGACGGATGGTGCGAATCTGCCGGTGGTGCCGTGGCTGCTGTACGGGCAGACCCCCGAGGCGCTGCGGGCACAGGCCGCGGCACTGCTCACCCACCTGGAGAACCACCCCGGCGGCGCCGACGGCCGCGTCGACGATCACGCCGTCGTCCACGCCGTCGCCCACGCTCTCGCCACCACCCGCTCCGTCTTCGAACACCGCGCGGTGGTCCTCGGCGCGGACCGCGCCACCCTGCTCCGGGGGCTCAAGGCCCTCAGCGACGATGTACCGGCGCCGCTGGAGAGCGTGGTGGGCAAGGCGCGGCGGGGCGGGGGGAAGGTCGCCTTTCTGTTCTCGGGGCAGGGGGCACAACGGGTGGGGATGGGGCGGGAGTTGTACGACGCCTATCCCGTGTTCGCCGAAGCCTTCGACACGGTGTGTGCGCGGGTGGACGGTGACCTGAAGGGTGTCGTCTTCGGGGCGGACGCCGATGAGTTGAACCGGACGGGGTGGACGCAGCCCGCGTTGTTCGCGATCGAGGTCGCGCTGTTCCGGCTGGTCGAATCGTGGGGCGTACGGCCCGACTTCCTGATCGGGCACTCGGTCGGTGAGCTGGCGGCAGCGCATGTGGCCGGGGTCCTGTCGTTGGACGACGCCTGTCGTCTGGTGTTGGCGCGTGGCCGCCTCATGCAGCAACTTCCCGCCGGTGGGGCGATGTTCGCGCTGGAGGCCACCGAGGACGAGGTGGCGTCGCTACTGACGGCGGACGTGTCGATCGCCGCGATCAACGGCCCTCGTTCCGTGGTGATTTCGGGCGCCGAGGACGCGGCATCAGTGCTCGCGGATCAGATCGCTTCTCTCGGTCGCCACACCACCCGCCTCCGCGTCTCCCACGCCTTCCACTCCCCGCTGATGGACCCGATGCTGGCAGAGTTCCGCACGGTCGCGGAGAGCGTGACGTACGGCGAGCCGGGCATCCCGGTCGTGTCGAATGTGACCGGAAAGCCCGCCGGAGCAGGCGAGTTGGCGTCACCGGACTACTGGGTCCGGCATGTCCGCGAGGCCGTCCGCTTCGCCGACGGGGTACGGACGCTCGCCGAACAGGGCGTGACCCGTTTTGTCGAGCTGGGGCCCGATGCCACCCTCACCGCGCTCGCCCAGGCCTGCGTCACCGAGGACGAGAACACCCTCTTCGCCCCCGCCCTCCGCAAGAACCGCCCCGAGCCGCTCACGGCGCTCGGCGCGATCGCCGCCCTGCACACACGAGGCGTCGCCGTCGACTGGGCGGCCGTGATCCCGGCCGACCCCCGCCCGCCGGTCCCGCTGCCCACGTACGCCTTCCAGCGCAGCCGCTACTGGCTCGACCCGGTACCCCGGGAGGGGGCGCCGACCCGGGGCGGCGAGACGGAGACCGACGACCTCTTCAGCGTCGTATGGACGCCTCCGCAGGAAGCGGCGGCGCTGCCGACGGCACCCGAGGTGAGGGTCGTAGCCTCCCTGGACGACCTCCTGGTGTCGTCCGGCGATCTCCTGGCGTCGTCCGGCGGCCGTCTGGCGTCGTCCGGCGGCCCCCTGCCCGAGATCGTCGCCCTGCCCGTCCGTACGGCAGGTGGCGTGAGCGCCGAAGCCGTCCACGGGGCCACCGCGACCGCGCTCGCCCTGCTCCAGACCTGGCTGGCGGACGACCGCTGCACCGGCTCCCGCCTGCTGTTCCTCACGACCGGCGCGGTCGCGGCGGCCGACGGGGAGACGGTCACCGACCTGCCCGCGTCGGCGGTACGCGGCCTGGTCCGCAGCGCACAGGCGGAGAACCCGGGGCGTTTTCTGCTCCTGGACGCGGACGACGCTCCGGTGGAAGAGGCGCAGGTAGCGGAGGCCTTTCGCTTCGGCGAGCCGGACATCGCCCTCCGGAACGGCCGGATCCTGGTCCCCCGCCTCACCCGAGCCGCCACCGCACCCCAGACGGCCGCGACCCCGTCCCCGGCCCCAGCTCTGTCCTTCGACCCCGACCGCACGGTCCTGGTCACCGGAGGCACCGGCACGGTCGGCGCGGCCACCGTCCGGCATCTGGTCGCCGAGCACGGCGTACGGCATCTGCTGCTGGCCGGTCGGCGCGGCAGTGACGCACCCGGCGCCCACGAACTGGTGGACGAACTCACCGAGTTGGGGGCACAGGTCACCGTGGCCGCCTGCGACGCCGCCGACCGGGACGCCCTCGCCGCGCTCCTGGCGGCCGTACCGCAGGACCACCCGCTCGGAGCCGTCGTACACGCGGCCGGAGTCCTGGACGACGGAGTCGTCACCGCCCTCACCCCCGAACGCCTCGACACCGTCCTGCGCCCCAAGGCGGACGCCGCCGTCAATCTGCACGAACTGACCGCGGATCTGGACCTGTCGGCCTTCGTCCTCTACTCCTCGGCCGCTGCCGCACTGGGTGGCCCCGGCCAGGGCAACTACGTCGCCGCCAACTCCTTCCTCGACGCCTACGCCGCCCGCCTGCGCGACAACGGACACCCCGCCCTCGCCATCGGCTGGGGCCTGTGGGCCGAGGACAGCGCCATGACCGGCGGCCTGGATTCCGCCCGGAGGGACCGTATCGACCGCAGCGGAGTCGGCGCCCTGCCCACCGCGCAGGCGCTGGCCCTGCTCGACCGCTGCCTCGCCCGGCCCCCCGCCACCGGGACCCTGCTGCCGCTGCGCGTCGATCTGCCCGCGCTGCGCCGCAACGCGGCCGCGCTGCCCCCGGTCCTACGGTCCCTGAACGGCCCCGCCGCCCCTGCGTACACGGCTGACGACCCGACTACGGCGGACGCCGCCGCCGCGCTGGCCGCCCTGCAGGAGGAGAAGCGGCAGGCGGCGGTACTCTCCCTGGTCCGTACGACGGTCGCGGGCGTCCTGGGCCACAGCGGTGAGGCCGCGATCGCCCCCGACCGACCCTTCGCCGAGCTGGGCTTCGACTCGCTCACCGCCCTCGAACTGCGCAACGCCCTCACCCGCGCCACCGGGCTCACGCTCCCTGCGACCTTGGTCTTCGACCACCCGAGTCCGGCCGCCGTGGCCGACGCGATCCTGGCCGGGCTCGTCCCTGCGGCGACGGATTCCGTCAGCGAACAGCCCCTCGTACGCTCGGAGTCGGCCGACGATCCGATCGCGATCATCGGCATGGGCTGCCGCTTCCCCGGCGGGGTGGAGAGTCCCGGGCAGCTGTGGGAGATGCTCCTCAAGGGCGAGGACGGCATCACCGACTTCCCGGCCGACCGCGGCTGGGATCTGGCCTCCCTCTACGACCCCGACCGCGAGGCGAGGCGCCCGGGCACCACATACACTCGCCGCGGCGGCTTCCTGAAGGATGCCGGATCGTTCGACACGGAGTTCTTCGGTGTCTCGCCGCGCGAGGCGCTCGCGATGGACCCGCAGCAGCGGCTGCTGCTGGAGACCTCGTGGGAGGCGGTCGAGCGGGCCGGCATCGACCCCAGGTCGCTGCGTGGCTCACGGACCGGTGTGTTCACCGGCACCAACGGCCAGGACTACGTCCACATCCTCAACACTGCCGACGCCGACACCGAGGGCTACCTCGGCACCGGTAACGCGGCGAGCGTCGTCTCGGGCCGCGTCGCGTACGTCCTCGGCCTGGAGGGCCCGGCGGTGACGGTGGACACGGCGTGCTCGGCGTCCCTCGTCGCCCTGCACTGGGCCATCCGCGCGCTCACCGCCGGGGAGTGCTCGATGGCCCTGGTCGGCGGGGCGACGGTGATGTCGACCCCGGCCGCCTTCGTGGAGTTCAGCAAGCAGGGCGGCCTCGCGGCGGACGGCCTGTGCAAGGCGTTCGCGGAGGGCGCGGACGGGACCGGGTGGGGTGAGGGTGTCGGCGTGCTGCTGGTGGAGCGGCTGTCCGACGCGCGGAAGCACGGCCATCCCGTTCTGGCGGTGGTACGCGGCTCCGCGGTCAACCAGGACGGCGCGTCCAACGGCCTGACGGCACCGAACGGTCCTTCGCAGCAACGGGTGATCCGGGCCGCGCTGGCGAGGGCGGGTCTGACCCCGGGTGACGTGGACGCGGTGGAGGCGCACGGTACGGGTACGGCACTGGGTGACCCGATCGAGGCGCAGGCGCTGCTCGCGACGTACGGGCAAGGGCGGGACGCCGAACGGCCGTTGTGGCTCGGATCGGTGAAGTCGAACATCGGGCACACGCAGGCGGCTGCCGGTGTGGCGGGCGTGATCAAGATGGTGGAGGCGCTGCGGCACGGGGTGCTGCCCGCGACCCTCCACGTGGACGAGCCGTCGTCGCATGTGGAGTGGACGGCGGGGGAGGTCCGGCTGCTCTCGGAGGCGGTGGAGTGGCCGGGCACCGGCGAGCGTCCGCGCCGGGCGGGGGTCTCGGCCTTCGGGTTCAGCGGGACCAACGCCCATGTGGTGCTGGAGGAGGCGCCGAGGGCAGCGGAGGGTGCCGCTTCCGGGGCGCTGCCTGTCGTCCCGTGGGTGGTGTCGGGGCGTAGTCAGGCCGGGCTGCGGGCTCAGGCTCAGCGGTTGCTGGCTCATGTGGGTGGCCGACCGGAGCTGGATACGGCTGATGTGGCGTGGTCACTGGTTGCCGGGCGGTCGGTCTTCGAGCACCGTGCGGTGGTGCGGGGGGTGGATCGGGAGGAACTGCTTGCAGGGCTGGGTGCGGTGGCCGGGGGCGAGAGGACGGCGGCGGGAAGTGCTGCCGTGGGGAGTGCTGCGGGGGAGGGCAAGGTCGCGTTTCTGTTCTCGGGGCAGGGGGCTCAGCGGGTGGGGATGGGGCGGGAGTTGTATGAGGCCTGTCCGGTGTTCGCGGAGGCCTTCGACGAGGTTGCCGCGCGGGTGGAGGGCGATCTGAAGTCGGTTGTCTTCGGCTCCGATGCCGAGGAGCTGAACCGGACCGGCTGGGCACAGCCCGCGCTGTTCGCGATCGAGGTCGCGCTGTTCCGGCTCCTCGACTCGTGGGGTGTGCGGCCGGACTTCCTGGTCGGGCACTCGGTCGGTGAGCTGGCCGCTGCGCATGTGGCTGGGGTGCTGTCGCTGGACGACGCCTGCCGTCTGGTCTCCGCCCGTGGCCGACTGATGCAGCAACTGCCCCCCGGTGGTGCGATGTTCGCGCTGGAGGCGGCGGAGGACGAGGTAGTGCCGCTGCTGACGGACGAGGTGTCGATCGCGGCGGTGAACGGGCCGCGTTCGGTGGTCATTTCGGGTGTGGAAGCGGCGGGATCGGTACTCGCGGAGGAGATCGCTGCTCTCGGTCGCCGTACGACCCGCCTCCGTGTGTCGCATGGGTTTCACTCGCCGTTGATGGAGCCGATGCTGGCGGACTTCCGTGCGGTCGCGGAGGGGGTGTCGTACGGCGAGCCGGCTGTCCCGGTCGTGTCGAATGTGACCGGACGGCTTGCGGGCGACGGGGAGTTGTCGTCGCCGGAGTACTGGGTGCGTCACGTCCGCGATGCGGTCCGCTTCGCGGATGGGATACGAACCCTGGAGGACCAGGGGGTGACCCGCTTCCTGGAGCTCGGCCCCGACGGCACCCTGACCGCCCTGGCCGCGTCCTGCGTGTCGGGCGACGTGGACCTGGTCTTCGTACCCACCCTCCGCAAGGACCGCCGCGAGCCCGAAACGGTCGTAACCGCTCTGGCGAAGGCGTTCGAGCACGGGGTGCCCGTCGACTGGGCGGCGTTCCTGACGGGCGCCGGAGCCACCCCCGTAGGGCGGCAAGTCGACTTGCCGACGTATGCATTCCAGCGTGAGAGGTACTGGCCCGAGCCCGCGCAGGGTGCCGCAGAACGCGCCCGGGTCGACGGCTGGCGCTACCGGATCACCTGGGAGCAGATGCCCACCCCGACATCTTCCGCGCCGACGGTGCCGGGCCGCTGGGTCCTGCTCCAGCCCTCCGGCACCTACGGCGACGTACTGGCCGGGATCGAGGAATTCGTCCCCGGCGTCGACCGGTTCACCTGCCCGGCGGACGCGCTGGACCGCTCTTCGCTGGCGCGGGTCCTGACACAGGCAGCGGAGTGCGGCCTGATCGACGGCGTGCTGTCGTACCTGGCCCCTGCCGGGGATGTCCGGGCGACGACGGCGCTCATCCAGGCGATGGGTGACGCGAGCCTGACGGCACCCCTGTGGGTGGTGACGAGCGGAGCCGTGGCAACAGGCGCACCCGGCGAGGATCCGGCCGTCGATCCGTCCCAGGCCGCGGTCTGGGGCCTCGGCCGCGTCGCCGCGCTGGAGCACCCGGACCGCTGGGGCGGCCTGGTGGACGTACCGGCCACGAAGGACTCCGAGCCGACCGACCGGGACACCTTGGCCGGGATCGCGGCGGCCCTACTCTCAGGTGTCTCCGGTGCCCCCGGTCACTCCGGGGAGGACCAGATCGCCGTACGCGGCGGCCCCGGCGCCTCGCTCGTACGACGTCTCGCCCCTGCCCCGGCCCCCTCCGCCTCGGTCCGGACGTGGATCCCGCGCGGCCGGATCCTGGTGACCGGCGGTACCGGTGCCATCGGCGGACACCTCGCCCGCTGGCTGGTACGGCGCGGCGCCCGCGATCTGGTCCTGGCCGGCCGCCGCGGTACGGACGCGCCCGGCGCCGCCGAACTCGCCGCCGGGCTGCGCGACGCCGGCGCCGAAGTCGTCGTAGAGGCATGCGACATGGCGGACCGAGCCGCCGTAGAGGCACTGCTGGACCGGCACGAGTACGACTTCGACGCCGTCTTCCACGCGGCGGGCCGGGGTGATGCGCTGCCGCTCGACGAGGCCGACGACCGGCACCTCGACGACGTATGGGGCGCGAAGGCGGCCGGTGCCGCGCACCTGGACGCCCTGCTGGGCGACCGGGACCTGTCCGCCTTCGTCGTCTTCTCCTCGATCGCAGGGGTGTGGGGCAGCGGCGTCCAGTCGGCGTACGCCGCGGCGAACGCGCAGCTCGACGCCCTGGTCGAAGGCCGCCGGGCGCGCGGTCTGGCCGGTACGGCTGTGGCATGGGGCCCGTGGGGCGGGGGCGGCATGGTGACGGACGACGGCGCGGCCGACCTGGCCCGCCGGGGCCTGCGGGTGATGGACCCCGACCGGGCACTGACCGCACTCGGCCGCGCCCTGGACGTGGGCGACGGGACGGTGGTCGTGGCGGATGTGGAGTGGGAGAGGTTCCTGCCCACGTTCACCAGCCGCCGCCCGAGCCCGCTGCTCTCCGCGCTCGCCGCCACGGCGGAGCCGGTGACCGGTAAGGCGCCGGAGAGGAGCGCCGCGGACGCGTCCGAGCAACTGCGCGCCCGGCTGGCCGGACTCTCCGCCGCCGACCGCAAGTCGGCGCTGCGGGACCTCGTACGCGACCGCGCCGCCGCGGTGCTCGGCCGGGCGAACGGCGAGGGCGTGGCGCCCGCGCAGGCGTTCCGGGACATCGGCTTCGACTCACTGACCGCCGTGGAACTCCGCAACCGGCTTGGCCGGGACACCGGCCTGCGCCTGCCGAGCACCCTCGTCTACGACTACCCGACCCCCGGGCACCTGGCCGATCTCCTGTCCGCCGAACTGTTCCCCGACACACAGGACTTGGCGGCCGTGGCATCCGTGGCCGACGGGGACGAGGCGATGGTGCGCAGAAAGCTGTCGACCGTCCCGCTGGCGCGGCTGAGGGATAGCGGTCTGCTGACGGCGCTGCTGGCCCTGGCCGAGCCGGACGAGCCGTCGGAGCCAGTCGCGGAGGACGACTCCACCGACCTGATCGAGGTGATGGACGTCGACGACCTCGTCCAACTGGCCCTGGGTGACGTGGCGCACTGACCGCCCTGCCACACATATGCCGTAGCACCCGCCGTAGACCGGTGCCGTAGACCGGTGCCGAAGACCGTGCCGTAGACCGATGCCGAAGCAAGAACAGTGGAGCTGAGTATGCCCACCTCCGAGGAACGCGTAGTCGCGGCTCTGCGTGCGTCGCTGCTCGAGAACGAGCGGCTGCGCAAGCAGAACGACACCCTCGTGCGCGCGGCGATCGAACCCGTCGCCGTGATCGGCATGGCCTGCCGCTACCCGGGGGACGTCAACTCACCCGAGGACCTGTGGCAGTTGGTGACCGAGGGCCGGGACGCGATGACCGGGCTCCCGGCGGACCGCGGCTGGGACCTCACCGCCTCGACGACCGACCCGGCCGCCCTACGCGGCGGATTCGTCGCGACCGCGGCGGAGTTCGACGCCGGTTTCTTCGGCATCTCGCCCCGTGAGGCCCTGGCGATGGACCCGCAGCAGCGCCTCACCCTGGAGGCGTCGTGGGAGGCATTGGAACGGGCGGGCATCGACGCGTCGGCGGTACGCGGCAGCCGTACGGGTGTGTTCATCGGATCCAGCAACCAGAACTACGGCTCCGGGGCCTTTGAGGCCGCCGAAGGCATCGAGGGGCACCTGCTGACGGGCAACGCGGCGAGCGTGGTCTCCGGTCGGGTGTCCTACACGCTGGGCCTGGAGGGCCCGGCGGTGACCGTGGACACGGCGTGCTCGTCGTCGCTGGTGGCACTGCATCTGGCGGTGCAGGCGCTGCGCACGGGTGAGTGCGACCTCGCCCTGGCGGGCGGGGTGACGGTGATGTCGACGCCGGACGTCTTCGCCGAGTTCGACCGACAGGGCGGGCTCGCCGGGGACGGCCGCTGCAAGGCGTTCGCGGAGAGCGCGGACGGCACCGGGTGGGGCGAGGGGGTCGGCGTACTGCTGGTGGAGCGCCTGTCCGACGCCCGCCGCAACGGGCACCGGGTGCTCGCGGTGGTGCGCGGCTCCGCCGTCAATCAGGACGGCGCGTCCAACGGCCTCACGGCGCCCAACGGCCCTTCGCAGCAACGGGTGATCCGGGCGGCGCTGGCCAATGCGGGCCTGTCGGCAGCGGATGTGGACGTGGTGGAGGCCCACGGAACGGGCACGGCGCTGGGCGACCCGATCGAGGCCCACGCACTGCTGGCGACGTACGGGAGGGACCGGTCCGGGGACGAGCCGCTGTGGCTGGGCTCCGTGAAGTCGAACATCGGTCATACGCAGGCGGCGGCGGGCGTCGCGGGCGTGATCAAAATGGTGGAGGCCCTACGGCACGGGGTGCTGCCCGCCACGCTGCATGTCGACCGGCCCTCGACCCACGTCCACTGGGAAGCGGGCGAGGTACGCCTGCTGACCGGCGCGCGGGCGTGGCCGGAGACAGGCCGCCCGAGGGTGGCGGCGGTGTCGGCGTTCGGGGTGAGCGGGACGAACGCGCATGTGGTGCTGGAACAGGAGACGGCGGGTTCGGAAGCGACCTCGACGCCTGCCAGCACGGCTGCGTCGCCGACTGCTTTGGCCGTGATCCCGTGGCTGCTCTCGGCCCGCACCCCGCAGGCCCTGCGCGCCCAGGCCCGCAGCCTGTCGGCCTTCCTTACCGAGCACCCGGGCGGCGATCCGCTGGACGTGGCGCGGTCCCTGTTGACGACACGGTCGGTCTTCGACCATCGTGCGGTAGCGCTGGGCGCCGACCGCGATGCGTTGCTTTGTGCTGTACGCGACCTGGCCGAGGGCGAGTCGACGCCGCAGGTGGTGACGGGGCGGGGAGCCCGTGAGGAGGGCAAGGTCGCGTTCCTGTTCTCGGGGCAGGGGGCTCAGCGGGTTGGGATGGGGCGGGAGTTGTACGACGCCTGTCCGGTGTTCGCGGAGGCGTTCGATGCGGTGTGCGCCTGGGTGGAGGGTGACCTGAGGTCGGTCGTGTTCGGTGCGGATGCCGAGGAGCTGAACCGGACGGGGTGGGCGCAGCCTGCGTTGTTCGCGATCGAGGTGGCGTTGTTCCGGTTGGTGGAGTCGTGGGGTGTGCGGCCGGACTTCCTGGTGGGGCATTCGGTGGGGGAGTTGGCGGCGGCGCATGTGGCGGGGGTGTTGTCGCTGGACGATGCCTGCCGTCTCGTGTCCGCCCGTGGCCGTCTGATGCAGGAGCTGCCTTCCGGCGGGGCGATGTTCGCGCTGGAGGCGGCGGAGGACGAGGTTGCGCCGCTGCTGACGGACGGGGTGTCGATCGCGGCGGTCAACGGTCCCCGCTCGGTGGTGATTTCGGGTGCCGAGGCTGCTGGATCGGTGCTCGCGGAAGAGATCGCTGCTCTCGGCCGCCGTACCACCCGCCTACGGGTGTCGCACGCGTTCCACTCCCCGCTGATGGAGCCGATGCTGGCGGAGTTCCGTGCGGTCGCGGAGAGCATGACGTACGGCGAGCCGGTCATCCCGGTGGTGTCGAACGTGACCGGACGGGTCGCTGGTGATGGGGAGTTGGCGTCGCCGGAGTACTGGGTGCGCCACGTCCGCGAGGCCGTCCGTTTCGCCGACGGGGTACGGGCCCTGGAGGGGCAGGGCGTGACCCGCTTCCTGGAACTCGGCCCCGACGGCACCCTGACCGCGTTGGCGGCGTCGTGCGTGTCCGGTGACGCGGACGGGTTGCTGTTCTCACCCACGCTGCACAAGACGGGCGCCGAACCGGCAGCGGTCCTACGGGGCTTGGCCCGACTGCACGTGGACGGCGTCCCGGTCGACTGGCGGAAGTTCTTCGCCGGTACCGGTGAGAGCGTCGTGGACCTGCCGACGTACGCCTTTCAGCGGGAGCGCTACTGGCTGGCCCCTTCCGCCCAGGGCCCGAAGCCTGCCCCCGGGGCGACCGCCCGGTATCCCCACGCCGTGGTGGACACCGAGTTCTGGGAAGCGGTCGAACGGCAGGACATCGAGACGCTGGCCGACGACCTGGAGGTGACCCGGGAAGCGCTGGACGCGGTCGTCCCGGCGCTGTCCCTCTGGCACCGCAGGCGCAGCGACCGGCACATCACCGACTCCTGGCGCTACGACGTCACTTGGCGCCCGCTGACCCAGGTCACGGCGACGGGAGGTGCGGCACCGTCCGGCCGCAGGTTGGTGATCGTCCCGAGGGCGGGCGACGCGGGTGCGGACACGTCTGTGATCGACGCCGTACTCGATGGGCTCCGAGCTTGTGGCTTCGACCTGCACCAGATCGAGTCGGCCGACGGCCGTGCCGACTTGGCGGCTCAACTTACGCGGGCGGACAAGGAGTTCGGCCCGTTCAAGGGGGTGCTGTCCCTGCTCCCGCTCGCCGGAGACGGCGACAGAGCGGTGACCGGCACGGTCACGATGATCCAGGCGCTGGCGGACGCCGGTCTGTCCGGTGGCCCGGTGGTCTGGTCGGTGACGAGCGGAGCGGTGTCGGTGGGCCGTTCGGACGCTGTGACCGAGCCCGGGCAGGCGGCGGTGTGGGGGCTCGGCCGCGTGGCCGCGCTGGAACACCCCGATCTCTGGGGCGGGTCGGTCGACCTGCCGCAGACGCTCGGCAAGCGCGAGATCGGGCGGCTGGCCGCCGTTCTGACCACGCTTCCCGGGGAGTCGGGCGAGGACCAGGTGGCAGTCCGGGACTCCGCGGTCTTCGGACGACGGCTGTCGAGGACGGCGGTGGCTTTGCAGGAGACTTGGCAGCCACGTGGACCGGTGCTGATCACCGGGGGCACGGGGGCCATCGGCGCCCGGGTGGCGCGGTGGGTGGTCGAGCGGGGCGCCGAGGAGGTGGTCGTGGTCAGCAGGCGCGGCCCGGAGGCTCCGGGTGCGGCCGAACTGGAGGCGGAGCTGCGGTCGTTGGGCGCGGCGCGGGTCACGCTGGCGGCGGTGGACGTCTCCGTACGGGAGGAGGTCGCCGAGCTGCTGGCCCGGCACACCGTGGACGCCGTCTTCCACACGGCCGGCGTGCTCGACGATGCCGTACTCGGCGGCGCGGACGTGGAACGCGTACGGCAGGTCATGCGAGCCAAGTCCGAAGCAGCGCTGCACCTGGACGAGCTGACCCGCGACCGTGACCTCTCGGCCTTCGTGCTCTTCTCCTCCCTCGCCGGGGTGCTCGGCAATGCCGGACAGGGTGCCTACGCAGCCGCCAACGCCGTCCTCGACGCGCTCGCTGAGCGACGGCGGGCCGAAGGGCTGACGGCCACGTCCGTGGCCTGGGGACCGTGGGCGGGCGGTGGCATGGCCACGCCGGTCGAGTCGGTTTCGAGCGGCCGGAAGCACGGCCGGGGCACCGTGACGCCGCTGGACCCCTATCTGGCCGTGGCCGCTCTGGCGACGGCACTGGACTCCGGCGTGACCTGCGAGTTTGTGGCGGACATCGACTGGGAGAGGTTCGCTCCGGCGTTCACGACGGCACGGTCGAGCGCGCTTCTTGGGGACCTGCCGGAGGCTGTGGCCGGGTCCCGTTCCGGGGACGAGGGGCAGCCGGGTGCGGCCGGCCGTGGCGAGGGTCTGGCCGCGAGCATCGGCTCCCTGCCCCGGGAGGCGGGGATCCGGGCCGCCATGGACCTGGTGCGGGTGCGAGCGGCGGCGGTGCTGGGGTATGCGGGTGCGGAGTCGGTGCCTGCCGACCGGGCGTTCCGTGATCTGGGCGTCGACTCACTGATCGCGGTGGAGCTGCGGAATGTGCTGGGGGCGGAGTGCGGGGTGCGGTTGCCGGCGACGGTGGTGTTCGACCATCCGACGCCCGCGGCGCTGGGGGAATTCCTGTATGGGGAGTTGGGGGGCGCGGTTGTGGCGGCGCCGGTGCTTCCGGGTGTCGGCGCGGTGTCCTCGGATCCTGTGGTGATCGTGGGGATGGCGTGCCGTTTCCCGGGTGGGGTGGAGTCTCCTGAGGGGTTGTGGGCGCTGCTGTCGGAGGAGCGCGACGGGATCGTCGGGTTCCCGGAGGACCGAGGCTGGGAGGGGATCGGCTCGTCCTACGGCGTGGACGAGGGGACGCCGTTCGCCCGGGTGGGTGGGTTCCTGTCGGATGTGGGGTTGTTCGACGCGGGGTTCTTCGGTGTGTCGCCGCGTGAGGCGTTGGCGATGGATCCGCAGCAGCGGCTGCTGCTGGAGGCCTCGTGGGAGGCGGTGGAGCGGGCGCGGATCGACCCGCGGGTGTTGAGGGGGTCGCGGACCGGCGTGTTCGCGGGGACGAACGGTCAGGACTATCCGGCCTTGCTGTCGCTGGCTGACGGGGATTTCGGGGGGTATGTGGGGACGGGGAATGCGGCCAGCGTGTTCTCCGGGCGGGTGTCGTACGTGCTGGGCCTCGAAGGCCCGGCCGTCACCGTCGATACGGCATGCTCCTCCAGCCTCGTCGCTCTTCACCTTGCCGCGCAGTCGTTGCGGACGGGTGAGTGTGATCTGGCGTTGGCGGGTGGTGTGACGGTGATGTCGACGCCGGGTGCGTTCGTGGAGTTCAGCCGTCAGGGTGGGCTGGCGGGGGACGGGCGGTGCAAGGCGTTCGCGGAGGGTGCGGACGGTACGGGGTGGGGTGAGGGTGTGGGTGTGCTGCTGGTGGAGCGGCTGTCCGACGCGCGTCGTAATGGGCATCCGGTGCTGGCGGTGGTTGCGGGGTCGGCGGTCAATCAGGACGGTGCGTCGAACGGTCTGACGGCGCCGAACGGGCCCTCCCAGCAGCGGGTGATCCGGGCGGCCCTGGCCAGTGCCGGGCTGATGCCGGGTGATGTGGATGCGGTGGAGGCGCACGGGACGGGTACGGCGTTGGGTGATCCGATCGAGGCGCAGGCGCTGCTGGCCGCCTACGGGCAGGACCGGACCGGGGACCGGCCGTTGTGGTTGGGCTCGGTGAAGTCGAACATCGGTCACACGCAGGCGGCTGCGGGTGTGGCGGGTGTGATCAAGATGGTGCTGGCCCTGCGCAACGGGGTCCTCCCGGCGACGTTGCATGTGGATGAGCCGTCGTCGCATGTGGACTGGGGGGCGGGCGAGGTCCGGCTGCTGACCGAGGCGGTCGACTGGCCGGAGACGGGCGACCGCCCGCGCCGTGCGGGCGTGTCGTCGTTCGGGCTGAGCGGCACCAACGCCCACATCGTGCTGGAACAGGCACCGCGGGAAACCGTTGCTGTGCCCGAGACAGATGGGGAAGTGCCCCTCGTCCCGTGGGTGGTGTCGGGCCAGGGCGCGGACGCCCTCCGTGACCAGGCCGCACGCCTCCTCACCCACCTCCAGGACCATCCCGGCCTCGATCCGGTGGCCGTCGGCCTGTCCCTGGCCACCAGCCGCACCGCGTTCGAGAACCGCGCGGTGATCCGCGGCACCGGCCGTGAGGACCTGCTCGCCGGACTGGCCGCCGTGGCCCGGGGCGAGGCCCGACCGGCCGCCGCGGGTGACGGCAAACTCGCCTTCCTCTTCTCCGGCCAGGGCTCGCAGCGCCTGGGTATGGGCCGGGAACTGTACGACGTCTACCCGGTCTTCGCCGACGCCTTCGACGACGTCTGCGCACACCTCGACAACGACCTGAAGCCGGTCGTCTTCGGCACCGATGCCGACGAGCTGAACCGGACCGGCTGGACCCAGCCCGCCCTGTTCGCGATGGAGGTCGCGCTGTTCCGTCTCCTCGAATCGTGGGGTGTCCGTCCGGACTTCCTGATCGGCCACTCGGTCGGTGAACTGGCCGCCGCACACGTCGCCGGAGTCCTCACCCTCGGCGACGCCTGCCGCTTAGTCTCCGCCCGTGGCCGCCTGATGCAGCAGCTGCCCACCGGCGGCGCCATGTTCGCCCTGGAAGCATCGGAGGACGAGATCGTGCCGCTGCTGACGGACGAAGTCTCCATCGCGGCGATCAACGGCCCCCGCTCCGTGGTGATTTCAGGCACGGCCTCGGAAGCGGAGGCGATCGCGAAGGAGATGACGACGCTCGGCCGCCGCACCACCCGCCTCCGCGTCTCCCACGCCTTCCACTCTCCCCTGATGACCCCGATGCTCGCCGGCTTCCGCACACTCGCGAAGACTGTGACGTACAGCGAGCCGGTCATCCCGGTCGTGTCGAACGTGACCGGACGGACAGCAGCCGATGGGGAGTTGGCGTCACCGGAGTACTGGGTCCGGCACGTCCGCGAGGCGGTCCGCTTCGCCGACGGCGTACGAACCCTGGACGACCAGGGAGTGACCCGTTACCTGGAACTCGGCCCCGACGGCACCCTGACCGCCCTCGCCGCCTCCAGCGTCCCCGAAGGCCGGAACGCGCTCCTCGTCCCCACCCTCCGCAAGGACCGTCCGGAGCCGGATGCGGTCGTAGCTGCCGTGGCGAAGGCGTTCGAGTACGGGGCGCCCGTCGACTGGCCGGCTCTCCTGACCGGCACCGGAGCCAGCAAGGTCGACTTGCCGACATACGCCTTCCAGCGCGAGCGCTACTGGCCCAGGCCGGCACAGCCAGGAACCGACGACTGGCGCTACCACGTCGAGTGGGAGCAGATCACGGTCCCACCCGCCACCCCCGACACCGCACGCCGACTCCTGCTCCAGCCGGACGGCGAGAAGGAACTCCTCCCGGACATCGAGGAGTTCCTGCCCGGCACCGAGCGCGTCACCTACGACCCACATTCCGACCGAGTCACCCTCACCCGAACCCTGGCCGAGGCAGCGACGGCAGAAGCCCCGATCACAGCGGTACTGGCCTGCTCTGCCGACACAACCACAGCCCTCACCCTGGTCCAGTCCCTGGGCGACGCCGATCTGACGGCCCCCCTCTGGCTGCTCACGCAGTCAGCCGTGGCCACCGGAACGGCCACGGAGGCCGTCGTGGACCCTGCTCAGTCAGCCCTGTGGGGCTTCGGCCGCGTCGCGGCGCTGGAACACCCCGACCGCTGGGGCGGCCTGATCGACACGACACCCGACTCGAACCTGGCCACAGTGGCCGCACTCGTGACGGACGGCACGGAGGACCAGGCAGCGGTCCGCGACTCCGAGGCCTACGCCCGCCGCCTCGCCCACGCCCCCGCACCCCTGAACGCGAACGCGGCCTGGCAGGCACCGGCGCGAGTCCTGATCACCGGCGGTACCGGAGGCGTAGGCGCCCATCTGGCCCGTTGGCTGATCGCCCGAGGCGCCACCCACCTCACCCTGACCAGCCGCCGAGGCCCGGCCGCCCCCGGTGCCACCGACCTGACGGCCGAACTCGCGGCCCTGGGTGCCGAGGTGGCCGTAGTGGCCTGCGACATGGCGGACGGCGACGCTGTGGCGACGCTCCTGCACGACCATCCGGTGGACGCGATCTTCCACGCGGCGGGCATTCTCGACTATGACTTGATCGACCGCCTGACCCCCGAACGCACGGCGGCTGTCCTGGCAGCAAAGGCCACGGCGGCAGACCACCTGGACACCCTCACCCGCGACAGCGACCTGACCGCCTTCGTCTGCTTCTCCTCCATCGCCGGCGTATGGGGCAGCGGAGGCCAGTCCGCCTACGCGGCCGCCAACGCCCACCTGGACGCGCTGGTCGAACGCCGCCGTGCCCGAGGCCAGGCCGGGACGGCCGTCGCCTGGGGCCCCTGGGGAGGCGGAGGGATGGTGTCGGAGGAGGCGGCGGCCGAACTGGCCCGCAGGGGCCTGAGGGTGATGGCCCCGGAACGCGCGCTGACCGGACTGGGCAGGGCCCTGGAACTGGACGACACGGCAGTGATCGTGGCCGATGTGGACTGGGGCCGATTCCTGCCGCCGTTCACGAGCCGCCGCCCGAGCCCGCTCCTCGCGGCGCTCCCGGAAGCGGCAGATCCCACGCCGGGCCCGACGACGGGGCCAGCGGCCGGAGACGGTGGCGTGAGTCCGCTGGTGGAGAAGCTGACGACACTGTCGGCCGACGCACGACTCCAGCACCTCCAGGACCACATACGGAGGGTCGCCGCAACAGCCCTGGGCCACGACGGCGTGCAGGGCATCGAACCGACCCGAGCCTTCCGGGAGATGGGCTTCGACTCTCTGACCGCCGTGGAACTGCGCGACCGGCTGACCCAGGACACGGGCCTGCGCCTGCCCACGACGCTGGCGTTCGACCGGCCCACCCCGGCCGACCTGGCCCGCCATCTGGCGGGTGAGTTGTTCGGCGACGGCCCGGAGAACGCCGCGGTGCTGCTGGCGGAGGTCGAGAACGCGGTGGCGAAGATCATGCTGGCGGGCCCGGACGCACAGACCCTTCTGAAGACGCGCCTCAGGACACTCCTGACCCGGCTGGAAACCACGGACACCGGCCCGGACACCTCCACGGACGGCATGTCGATGGCCGACCGCTTGGACGAGGCGACCGACGAGGAACTCTTCGACCTCATCAGCCGACAACTGGACCAGTCATAGGTGCGGCATACTCGAAGTATGGCAACTCGGAAGATCACCATCACCGTGCCGGAAGAGCTGGTGGAGTCGATCAAGGATCGTGTCGACGCGCGCGGGGTGTCCGGCTACATCGCGGCCGCCGCCGCCCACCAGGACGCCATGGACCGACTGCGTGAGCTGGCCGAACGTCTCGAAGAAGAGCACGGCGCCGTGACGGACGACGAGCAGCAGGCGGCGCTGGACCGTATCGCCGCCATCGACGGCTGGCACGACGAGCGGCGACCGGGTTCGGACCGGGCGGCGTGAGCCATACCGACCGAGCGAGGCTGCAGCGGCCACGACAGCGGGTCTTCGTGTTCGACTCCGAAGCTCTTTCCAAGGCGGTCCGCGGCGACCGGGAGATGGCCGCGCTGATCAAGACCGCTCCGAGGCTCGACATCCCGGTCGTCACCTCGGCGCTCACGACCTTGGAGGCGGGGGACCCTCGTGAGACGTCGAGGCAGGCGCTCTGGGACTGGACGCTGTCCCGGGTCCGAGTCGTGCACACGGACGAGCGGGTCATCGCCATGGCGCGCGGCATGCTGAGAGCGGCCGGCCTGCATGGTCACAAGTACGCCATCAATGCCGTTCTGGCGGCTGTGGCCGCACGTGAAACCGCACAGGGAGCTCAGGCAACCGTCTTCACCTCCGACCCGGACGACCTGACCCGACTCCTCGCAGAACACCCGGTGCGGGTCGAGAAGATCTGACGGACGGCGTCGGATCGTGGCCGGGTGGGCCGCCGCTGTGCCCTCGGCTCTCGCTACCCGTCGATCCCGCCGACCGGGGCGATCTCGTGCGCACTCAGGCCGGTCAACAGCGTCACGTCCGACTTCGCAGCCCCGTCAACCCTTCGGGCCCGCACCCGGCCCCAGCCGACCAGTTGCCCTTCCGCGCCATGCATCAGCACGGTGTCGGCCCCCAACTCCAGCCCGGGCAAGCTGAGATCGGCGGCAACGCGATCGGCCCCGGTCGACACACGGCCGTGGAGATCGAGTTCGTATGCCGCCACCAACCGGTGGATCACCTGTACGTCGGCAAGGGTCGCTGCTCTGCTCCGGTAGCCGATCGGGCATGGTCATCGGTTGATATTGCCCCAGCAGTCAGGGTCGTCAAATCCGCAGCCATGACTGCAACTGATCGCAACTGCCTTGTAGGAAAAGTTGCGATTCTTGCGCTGCGCTGCGATGCTGATCCTGATGAGGGAACGCTGACGGACCGGGGAGGCTGCTGTGCGAGACGGACCGACTGGCCTGACGGGCATGGAAGCGTTGGGTTCGCTACGTCCTGTAGAGCCCTCGCCTCAGGCTGCGAGCCCTGCCGATGTCGGCCGCCGGGTCGGCCAGGCCCGTGCCCGTCGTGCGCTCACGGGGGAGGCGCTGGGTGCGCTCGTCGGGCTGGGGAAGGACCAGATCTCAAAGATCGAGAACGGTCGGCGCAAGATCAGCGTCCGGGAGCTGCCGATGTTCGCCGAGGTCCTGGGGGTCACAGTGGCCCATCTGCTGGGGATGCCGTCCCGGCCGACACTGGCCATGGCCCACCGGCTGGCGGGTGAGACCGGACCGGAAGAGGACGGCGGCGACGCGAAGCGCCGTGCCGTGCAGTTGCTCGAAGTCGAGGACATCCTGGCCCAGCGTGCGACGCCACCGTCTGCCGTGCCGACGGCAGCAGGACAGCAGGTCTTCGACTACGCGCGCAAGGAACTGGCCCAGCGCCCACGCAACAGGGCCGAGGCCGAACGGCAGGGTCGGCAACTGGCCGGGCACACGCGAATCAGCCTCGGTCTCGGATCACATGAACTGGGCGACTTGCCGGGGCTGATCGAACGGCACTTCGGAGTCGACGTGGCGTTGTCCCCGCTCGGAACCCGTACGGACGGACTGTGCGTCCACGGCGACGGTGTGGCGCTGATCGTGGCCAGCACTGACTTCTCCCAAGGCCATGTACGGTTCACGCTTGCTCACGAACTCGGCCACCACCTGCTGGGTGACCCGCGTGATGTCATTGACGAGGGTGAGCGGGACATGTTCGCGGACAGCCTGCAGGAAAGACGTGTCAACGCCTTCGCGGGCCACTTGCTGATGCCCGAGGAAGGCATTCGGGAGACCCTGCAATGGCTGAGCGCCGGACGCGTCGTGGAGCGCGCTCTGGTGGCGCTCATGGAACAGTTCGGTGTTTCCCTGGCGGCTCTGGTCCACCAACTCTGTGGCATGGGCTTGATCACCTATGACCAGAGCAAGAGCATCCGCAGCAGGAGGGTGGGTGATCTCGTCACGCGCCACGCGTCAGTGGCTCCCACCGGCGCGGGGATCGCGGTCCGGCGGACGGTCCGTGCGCCCGAGCGTCTCCTGAGCGCCGCGGTCGAAGCTGCCCGAGAACAGCGTGTGGGCTTGGGCGTGGTCGCGACGTTGCTCCAACGTGAGGACGACGATGCGCTGTGGGACGCGGTGATGGAACCCGATCCCGAGGTGCTCATCTGACGCCGACCGGCGCGGTGCCGACTCCCGCGCCCGCAAGACCTCCCTTTGATACCTCCTCCCTGCTGACGCTCGCTGCCGATGACAACCTGCGTCGGCGGGTCCAGGACGAACTCGCGTCGCAACACCGCGTCTTGCTGGATGTCGTCGCCGCCGAGCTGGAAGGACTGGCGAGTCAGGGGCCGCCTGATCTCAAAGGCTTGGCGCTCGCAGCTCTGGGACAGCTCGGCTGGCTCGGCGATCCCGTGAGCGCGGGTGACCTTGTCGAGCCTCAGCGGATCGTAGAGATCCAGGACGTCATGCGCAGCGGCAGGCCCTTGAGGCATCCGTTCGAACACTGGGCCGAGTCGGTGATCATGGCCATGTCCGAGCGGCTTCAGCAGGTGGATCCGTACATGCTGTGCGAGGACTACAACGCACGCGTCGAAGCGCTCCACCACAACCTCACACCTTTCAGTACACACAAGCTTCTGGCGCGCATGGTCCAGGAGGGCCGCCTCGCTGCCGATGCGGCGGCAGCTTTCTCGACTGCTCTCCAGGCCGCCGAACGGGGGAAGGACTACACGGCTGCGGAGTTCATGTCCGGCCGATTGGGACGTGTGGGCCGGCCTTGAGCCGGGAACGGCGTCCATGGTGCGGGTCCCGGGGGTAGGGCCCGCCCGTCTCAGTCCCCGGGGGCCGTCGACGGCACGGGGAGTTCGGGGTGGAGGCGTTGCAGCCAGGTCGGGTCGTCGCGGAGCCTCGTCGCGTGCTCCAGGGGGAGGCACAGGTAGACGTCCCTGCCGCCGTCCTCCGCCGGGGTCGGGGCGATGTGCACCGTCGGGACCGGGAGGTCCGGGAACTCGTACCAGAACGGCTTCCCCGCGCCCAGGTCGATGCCGTAGAGCGGGAACTGCGACCAGTTGTTGACGGTCAGGCTTGTCTCCGAGACGTCCGGCGCCCGTACCGACATCACGTGCCGGGAGACTCCCGAGCGGCGGTAGGAGTTCAGGTACGCGATCTCGTCCCGGAGCTTCTCCGCCGTGTTGGCGTCCAGGCAGGATCGGACGTCCCGGGCGACTGCGCCCAGTGGTGCGGCGCGCAGGGCGCCCGCCGTCGTGCCGGTCCAGCTGTTGGTCACGCAGTTGCCCCAGTAGCCGGCCGGGAGCGCGTCCGTGCCCAGCCGGGACTGCGCGCCGACTATCAGGCCCAGCCACTCCGGTGCCTCGGTAGGGCGGTCGCGGAGTGCGGCGTACAGCTGCCACAGGTGCGCTGTCAGGGCGTCGTTCGTCGACACCCAGGCGCCGGTGCCCGCGAGGTCGGTGTGCGCCTTCCGTTTCAGCGCCGCCAGTTCGGCCGCCTCGAAGCGCGTCGCCACCGTCGCCAGCTTGTGCAGGCCCGCCTTCAGGTTCGTCCGCAGCAGGCGCAGACGGGAGACGCGGACGAAGGCGCGGGCCGCCACCGTGTCCGCAGTCGTGGAGAGCCGGCCCAGCGCGTCCAGCGCCGCCCGGTCGTGGTCCGGCGCCCGCCACGGCAGCCCCCTGTGCTCCCGAGACCAACTCTCCAGGAACGCCACCGAGTTGCCGCCGTCGGCGAGACTGTGGTTGATCGTCACGCCGAGGATCGAGCCACCGCCGCGCATCTGTGTCAGGCGGATCTTCAGGAGCGGGGTGTCCTTGCCGATCACGTGGAACGCGCTCACCTCGCGCAGCAGGTTGCCGATCACCGGCTCGGTGCGCAGGGACGGGCCGTACTCCCGCATTGGCTCCGGTGACTCCGCCTCCGTGAAGCGGACCCCGGCGTCGTCGCACAGCACGCTCACCCCTCCGCCCGACCGGGCCGGGTCCCGGACCAGACGGCCGGAGAGGGGTGGGTATCGGCGGAGGGTGCGGGCCAGCGAGGCGCGCAGTTCCGCGCCGTCCAGCGTGCCGCGGTAGAAGAACGTCATCGGGGTGTACCAGGCGCCTGTCAGCAGGTCGTAGCCGCTCAGCCGGAGACGTTCACCTCGGGTGCGCCCGTCGGGCGACCCCGCGCGCACCATGTACGAGCCGACCTCCCGGCTCTCCACCGTCCGGCGGAACGGCACCGCCCCGGTCCGTGTCATGACGTCACCCACCTCGTCACTCGACCCCGCCCCCCTCGTCAGTCCCAGGCCACCAGCAGCCGGTCCACCCCGTAATGCACCGCCCGGTCGCGCAGCGGGACCTCGTCCGCCGGGGTCGCGAGGCGCAGGGTCGGGAAGCGGTCGAAGAGGGCGCGCAGCCCGACCCGCAGGCTGGTGCGGGCCAGGTGCTGGCCAAGGCACTGGTGGGCGCCGAAGCCCAGCGCGAGGTGCCCCCGCGGGACGCGGGTGACGTCGAGGGTGTCGGGGTCGTCGAAGACCGAGGGGTCGCGGTTGGCGGCGGGCAGGGAGAGGACCACCGTCTGGCCCGCCTTGACGGTGACGCCGTCGAGCTCGACGTCCTCCAGGGCACAACGGCTCGACCCCATCTGGGAGATGGTGAGGTAGCGCATCAACTCGTCCACCGCGCCCGTCTCGTAGAGCTCGGGGCGGGCATGCAGCCGGGCCAGCTGCTCCGGGTGCTCCAGCAGGGCGAACGTGCCCAGCGCCAGCATGTTGGGCGTCGTGTCGAGCGAGCCGCCCAGCGTGAGGACCGCGAGGTTGACCAGTTCCTCCTCGGTCAGTTCACCGGTCGCCGCCAACTGGCCGAAGAAATCGTCCCCTTGCTGAGCCATCCGCTCCCGGATCACCGGCCGCAGCGCCGCGTCCATCGCCTCGATCGCGCCGACGAACTCCTCCAGCGTGTACGTCAGCGTCATCATCAGCGCGAAGCTCCTGGAGATGACCTCCATCAGCTCGGCGGACACCCCCATCAGCGACCGCACCGAACGGACGCTCACCACCTCCGCGAACGACTTCAGCAGATCGGCCGGTGAGCCCTGCGCCGCCATCTCGTCCAGGGCCTGGTCGACGATGCGGACCAGTTCCGGCTCGAACTGCTGGATCTTGCGCACCGTGAAGAAACCGGCAAGCAGACGCCGGTACTTGGCGTGCTCGGGTGCGTCCGTCTTCGCGAACGCGCCCGGCGCGGACGGCTGCGGGGCGTACCCGGTCATCGGGAACGGCGGCGCCACGACATGCGCCAGCAGCTCGTTGCGGTGGCTGAAGCGGTTGTCGGCGAGGATCTGCCGCACCAGGTCGTGCCGGGTGACCAGCCAGCCGTTCGGGTCCTTCGGGTACACCTGGAAGGTGATCGGGCTGACCGGTTCCTTCTCGCGCAGCCGGGCGTACTCCGCGGGCGGGTCGAAGGGGCACCTGCCGCGGTCCGACGGGATGACGGGGGCGTCGGGCCTGGTCTTCATCGCTTGCTCCTCGCGTCAGGATTCGGTCAGGCGCGCTTGACGACCAGCGGCAGGTGCCGCGCGCCGAACACATTGGTGCCGTGGTAGGTGAGCCGGGCGTCCGGGGCGACCTCGACGCGGACGTAGCGGTCGAGCAGCGCGTTCAGCGCGATCCGCGCCTCCAAACGGGCCAGCGGCGCCCCGATGCAGTAGTGGATGCCGTGCCCGAAGGCCGCTTGGCGGGCGTTGGAGCGGCCGAGGCGGAAGGTGGACGCGTCCTCGAAGACCCGTTCGTCGCGGTTGGCGGACAGCACCCAGAGGTGGACCAGGGTGTCCGGACCGATCTCGATTCCCGCGAACTCGGTCGCCGTCGCCGTGACCCGCTCGATCCGGGTGAACGGCGGCCGCAGCCGCAGGGTCTCCTCCAGCAGCGCCGGCACCAGCGACCGGTCCTCACGCACCTGGTCGAACAGGAGCGGGTCCTCGTCCAGGGTCATCAGCGTGTTGCCCAGCAGCACGGCCGTGGTGATGTGCCCGGCGAGCAGCAGAAGCGTCGCGAAGCTCGCGATGTCCTCGTCGTCGAGACGCTCGCCGTCCAGCTCCGCGCCCACCAGCATGCCCAGCAGGTCGTTCTGCGGGGTGCGGCGCCGGTCGTCGATGAAGTCCTGGAGGTACGACGCGATGACCGTGCCGGTCTCCTCCATGCGCCGTACGGCCTCGGGGTCCTCGGGGTCGGTCGTCAGCAGCTGGTCGGCCCAGCCCTGGAAACGGTCCCGGTCGGAGGGCGGCACGCCGAGCATCCGGGCGATCACCGTGACCGGCAGCGGGTTGGCGAGCGTGTCGACCAGGTCGAAGCCGTCCAGGTCGACGTCATCGAGGTCGAAGCCGTCCATGTCGGCCGCCGTGTCGAGGAGTTCGGCGGTCAGCTCGGTGATCCACGGCTCCAGGCCGGTGATCAGGTTCGGGGTGAAGGCGCGGCTGACCAGCCGGCGCATCTTGCCGTGCAGCGGCGGGTCCAGGAGCAGGAGCGTGCCGCGCGGCGCCTGCTTCACGCCGCCCGACAGGCGGCCGACGGTGTCCGAGGAGAAGGTCGCCGGGTCGGCCAGGACGCGCTGGATGTCCGCGTGCCGGAAGAGGTGCACCTCGCCCGACTCGTCCCGCCACACCGGGCTCTCGCCCCGCATCCGCGCCAGCCAGGCGAGCAGTGCCGTACCGCCGTCCGGCTCGACCGTGGGGGGCTTGCCGACGCCAGGAGCGGTTCCGGGGGCTGTTCCGGGCACGGCTTCGGATACGGCTCCGGGTCCTTCCTTGGCCACCAGTGAATCCCCTTTCGTGCGGCCCGGGTGCGTGCAACGCGGCCCACGGCGCACCGAGTCCGACCGGCACCCCGGCGGGGCCCGGCTCTCGCGCCACTCCAGCACGCGGCGCACCCGGCGGGCCAGGAACGACGGCGCAGTCTAGGGATTCACCGAGTACCGACCGCCCGGCGCCCGCCGCCGCTGCTCGCACCCGGCCCGAATCTCTGGAGGAAACCCCAGACAGTGCCGCTCACCGGCCTCAACAGGGCGGCAGGGAGCCCAAGATGGGCTCGCCCGGCGGACCGTACCGCCGGGCGTCCGTACCGCCCACGACGCGGAAGGCCGACACCGGCATGGACATCGCGATCGACCACGACAAGTGCATGGGAGCGGGTCAGTGCGCGCTGATCGCCCCCGAGGTCTTCGACCAGGACGAGACCGACGGCCACGCCCTGCTGCTCGTCGAACGGCCGGGAAGCGAGCACCACGAGGCGATCCGGGACGCCGGTTACTCCTGCCCGCTGGGCGCCATCACCGTCCACGAGGACGACTGAGCGAGAACCGGACGAGGACGAGAGGCTGCCATGCGCGTACTGTTCGCCGGTCTGTCGGAGAAGTCGCACCTCTACACCATGGTGCCGCTGGCCTGGGCCTTCGCGGCGGCCGGACACGACGTGCTGATGGCCAACGCCCCGTCCCTCACCCCCGCCATCACCGGCGCCGGACTCACCGCCGCCCCCGTCGGCGACGACCACGCCATCCACGCCGACATGGCCGCCGCCCGCGACTCCCAGGACGCCGACGTCGCCAACTGGAGCCGCCTCGGCCCCGGTGAGACCGACTGGCCCGCCCTGCGCGAGCGTTACGAGATCAGCGTGCCCTGGGGCTTCGCCCGCTACAACGACCCCGTCCTCGACGACATGGTCGCCCTCGCCCGCGCCTGGCGCCCCGACCTCGTGATCCGCGACCCCATCGCCTACGCGGGCGCCGTCGCCGCACGCGCCTGCGGCGCCGCCCACGCCCGGCTGCTCTGGTGCGCCGACGTCTACGGCAGGGCCCGACGCACCTTCGTACAACTCGCCCAGCAGCAGCCGCAGTCGAGCCGGGACGACCCGCTCGCCGACTGGCTCGGCGAACGCGGCGCGCCCTACGGCGTGACCTGTGACGAGGAGCTGCTGAACGGCCAGTTCACCATCGACACCCTCCCGCCGAGCCTGCGCCCGCCGAGCGAGCTGCACCAGATGTCGATGCGCTACGTCCCCTACAACGGCCCCGCCGTCGCCTGGGACTGGCTGCGCGAACAGCCCAAGCAGCCCCGGGTGTGCGTCACCCTCGGCCGCACCAACACCGAGGCGTACGGCGGCGATTACGTCCCCCTCGACGACATTCTCACCGCCCTCGGCGCCCTCGGCGTGGACGTCGTCGCCGCGCTCATGCCCGAGCAGGCCGATCAGCTCGGCGACCTGCCGCCCAACGTCCGTGCCGTCAGCGGGATCGCGCTGAGCACCCTGCTGCCGACCTGCTCCGCCGTCGTCCACCACGGCGGCTGGGGCTCCTTCTCCACAGCCCTCGTCAACGGCGTTCCCCAGCTGGCCCTTTCGACCCATGTCGCCGACCAGGAACTGCGCGGCCTCGCCCTCCAGCAGGCCGGCGCCGGGATCTTCGTACACCACAGCGACGTGGACGCCGGACAGGTCCTGGTCCACACCCGGATGCTCCTGGAGGACCCGTCGTTCGCGGCGGCGGCCGGGCGGCTGCGCGACGAGTCCGCCGCCCTGCCCAGCCCGCACGCCCTGGTCCCCGTCCTGGAACGCCTCACGGCGGACCGCTGACCCACCACCCGCCACCCGCCACCCGCCACCCGCCACTGCCACTCGCCACCCGCCGCTGCAGACCGCACGCCGCGACGCCCGCAGGTCACCCACATCCGCAGACCCCGCCCTGCCCGCACCGCACACACGAGGAAGGAGGACGGCGCTCCCGCCACCCCATCCCGGACTTACGGGGTGCCGGACGCCGTAACCCCGATGAGTCAGACGCGCATCCTGGTGACCGGCGGTGCCGGCTTCATCGGCTCCCACTACGTCCGCACCCTCCTCGGCCCTCTCGGCCCCCTAGGCCTCGACGACGTGTCGGTGACCGTCCTGGACGCCTTCACCTACGCCGCCAAGCGGGAGAGCCTCGACGAGGTGGCCGGCTCGCCGCGCTTCCGGCTGGTCGTCGGCGACATCTGTGACCCGTCCGTCGTGGAGCCGCTGATGGCCGAGCACGACCAGGTCGTGCACTTCGCGGCCGAGTCGCACGTCGACCGCTCGCTGTCCAGCTCCGCCGAGTTCGTGCGCACCAATGTGCTGGGCACCCAGGTCCTCCTCGACGCCGCACTGCACCACGGCATCCGCACCTTCGTGCACGTCTCCACCGACGAGGTCTACGGCTCCATCGAGTCGGGCTCCTCCTCCGAGGAGAAGTCCCTGGACCCCAACTCCCCCTACGCCGCGTCCAAAGCGGCAGGCGACCTGCTGGCGCTGGTCTACCACCGCTCGCACGGCATGGACGTACGGGTGACCCGCTGCTCCAACAACTACGGGCACCACCAGTTCCCAGAGAAGATCATCCCGCTCTTCGTGACCCGTCTCCTCAAGGGCGAGAAGGTCCCGCTCTACGGCGACGGCCTCAACGTGCGCGACTGGCTGCACATCGACGACCACGTCCGCGGCATCGAACTCGTCCGCACCCGCGGCCGGGCCGGAGAGATCTACAACATCGGCGGCGGCACCGAACTGACCAACCGTCAGCTCACCGACCGGCTCCTGGAGGCGTGCGGGGCGGGCTGGGACCAGGTCGAGTACGTCACCGACCGCAAGGGCCACGACCGCCGCTACTCCGTGGACTGGCAGAAGATCCACACGGAGCTGGGCTACAAGCCGCAGAAGGACTTCACCGAGGGCCTCGCCGAGACCGTCGCCTGGTACCGCGACAACCGTGACTGGTGGGAGCCCGCTCCGGACGGTGCGGCCACGACGGGGAACGGAGACCCGGCATGCTGACCTTCCGCACCCTCGGACTGCTCGAAGTCACCCAGGACGGGCGGCCGGTGACCCCGACCGCCCCCAAGGTCCGCCAGATGCTGGCCCTGCTGCTGGCCCGCCGCAACACCCTGGTGTCCGTCCCGGCCATCTCCGCCGAACTGTGGGACCACACCCCGCCGCGCAGCGCCACGGCCACCATCCAGACGTACGTCTACCAGCTCCGCAAGTTCCTCCAGAGCGACGGCGACACGGTCACCGGCACCGGCCCGCTCGTCACCCGGGCCACCGGCTATCTGCTGCGGGTGGCCCCCGGTGACTACGACGCCGAGGAGTTCGAACGGCTCACCGTGCAGGCGCGCTCCGCGCTCGACACCGGCGACGCCCGTACGGCGACGGAACGCGTCGGCGCGGCTCTGGCCTGGTGGGCCGGGCAGCCGTTCGCCGATGTGCCGCGGGGCCCCTACCTCCAGGCGTACGGCCTGCGTCTGGAGGAACTGCACATGCACGCACTGGAGTTGCGTATCACCGCGGGCCTCTTGCTGGGGCTGCACCGTGAACTCGTCCCGGAACTCAAGGAACTCGCCAGCACCTATCCGTTGCACGAGTGGTTCCAGGGCGGTCTCATCATCGCGCTCCAGCGCTGCGGCCGCCGCAGCGAGGCCCTCCAGGTCTACCAGCGGCTGCGCGGTCTGCTGCGCGACGAACTCGGCCTCGACCCGTCACCGGGACTCCAGCAGATCCGCCAGCATGTGCTCACCGACCGGGTGACCGCGGCCGACCTCAGCCTGCTGGTGGGCTGACCCCGACGTCGTACGGCCGTGGCCCGGAGGGGAATTCGGCCTGCCCGCAAAACCTGGTGGGGCGGGACTCACCCCGCCGCCTCCACCGCCGTCCACAGATCCCGCACCGCCTCCTCGACCCCCCGCCTCGGCTCCCACCCCAGCAGCTCTCGGGCCGCGGTGACATCGACGCACATCCAGTCAGCGTCCGCCGCGGGCCGTACCGTGCCGCCGCTGTCCTCGACCAGCCGGGTCGTCCGGCCGCTGGCCGCGATCAGCAGGTCGACCATGGTGCGCACATGCTGCGAGGCGCCGCTGCCGATGTTCAGCACCCGCCCCCGCACCGCCGGGGTCCGGGTCGCCGCGACGATCGCCTCGGAGGCGTCCTTGGCGTCGACGAAGTCCCGGCTGCTGCGCAGCGGCGACAACTGCACGGTGACCGGCTCACCGGGTACGGCGGGCGGGGCCAGCAACTGGCGTGCGACCCGGCCCAGCAGGCTGCTCGGCGGGGTCCCGGCGCCGATCACGTTCGACAGGCGCAGCACCACGGCGTCGGTGCGGCCCTCGGCCGTCGAGCGCAGCACCGCCTGCGTGCCGAGCAGCTTCGACTGGCCGTAGTCGGTCGTCGGCACGGTGGGGGAGTCCTCGGCGAGGCGCACCCCGGCGGGCTGCGGCGCGTACTCGTGCACCGAGCCGAGATGCACCAGCCGCGGCCGCCAGGAGGCGGCACCGAGGGCCGCGAGGAGCCGGTCCACCAGGAGCTGGTTGCCCTGCCGCATCACACCGGGCGACGACGACCACGCCACCCCGGCCGCGTTGACGACGGCCACCGGGTGCTCGGCGTCGATCAGTTCGGTCAGCGGGGCGGGCCCGTCCTTGACCAGGTCCATCGGGCAGAACCGCCACGACGCCGGGATCTTGGCGGCGTACCGGGCGACGGCGAGCACCTCGTGCCCGGCGGCCTCCAGGGCGGCACCGGCGTGCCGGCCGACGAACCCGGTGGCGCCCAGAACGACCACCCGGCCGGACGACGACCCGTCGCCCCGCCCTCCCGGCAGCCCCCGCGTACCGACCAGCGCCATGCCGCTCTCTCCTCCTGCCGACGGCTTCTGCCGAAGATTCCGTACGGTCACTGTGGCACCCGGCGGTCGAGGACCTCTCCAGGACGATTGGACTCGACCGGGGCCTGCGCCGGGCTCGAAACGTCCTTGAACGGTCCTCGAGCGGCACGCCATAGGGTGCTGACACCATGAAGGTTCGAGAGATGGCCGTGTCGGACGCCTTCCACATCACGCCGCACAAGCACGGCGACGCGCGGGGCAGTTTCTACGAGTCGTTCCGCCACGACAGGCTGGCCGCCGAGATCGGCAGGCCGGTGCCCGTGGCCCAGGTGAACTACTCGGTCTCGCGCAGGAGCACCCTGCGCGGTCTGCACGGCACCCTGCTGCCGCCGGGCCAGGCGAAGGTGGTGTGCGTGGTGCGGGGCGCGGTCCTCGACATCGTCGTCGACCTGCGGATCGGCTCGCCCACCTTCGGTGTGCACGAGGCGAACAGGATGACCGCCGAGTCGGGCGACACCGTCTTCGTCGCCGAGGGGCTCGTGCACGGCTTCCTCGCCCTCACCGACGACACCTGCGTCTCCTACCTCTGCTCCACCGAGTTCGTGCCCGGCACCCAGATCGACATCGACCCCCTCGACGCCGAACTCGGCCTGCCCTGGCAGCTGTCGGAGACGCCGGTGATGTCGGCCAAGGACTCCGCCGCCGTCTCCGTCGCCCACGCACGTGAAGCGGGCCTGCTGCCGACGTACGAGGACTGCCTCGCCCACTACGCGGCCCTGCGCGGCGTCGCCGCCACCGGGCCCACGGCCTGACGGCCCTGGCACTGCCGCCCGCACCCGAAGGACCAGCCGCCGCCCGCACCAAGGACCGCCGCCGCCCGCACCGAGGGACCGGCCACCGCCCGCACCGAAGGACCCGCCGATGCCGCACCCGCAGACCACCGATGCCGCCCCCTTCCGCGAACTGCACTGCGCCGTCTTCCCCTTCGCGGACTTCGGCCATGTCGCCCCGAGCCTCGGCCCCGCCCGCGAGCTGATCGCGCGCGGCCACCGGGTGACCTACGTCGTGGACGAACGGTTCGCCGCCCTGGTCGAGGAGACGGGCGCCCGCGCCGTCACCTACCCCTCCGCGCGCGGCGACTTCTACCGGGCCGCCGACCCGAGCCCCGACCAACTCGCCGAGGAGGGATACGCGTTGCTGGTGGACACCATCCGCACGGTGTTCCCCGCCGCGCTCGCCGCCCTCGCCGAGGACGCCCCCGACGTGGTGCTCTACGACTTCGAGAACGTGGCCGCCGGCCGGGTGGCCGCCCGGGTGCTGGGCGCGCTGCCGGTCCAGATGTTCCCCAGCCACGCCGCGAACGAGACATTCTCGCTGCGACGCCAGATGTGGGACCACGGCCATCCGCGGCTGGCGGACGGCGCCGCCGCACTCATCGCCTTCATGGGCGAACACGGCATCGGACTCGACGAGATGGGCCGCTACGGCACCGAGTGGGACGAGCACAACCTGGTCTTCCTGCCGAGGGAGTTCCAGATCGATGGCGACGGCTTCGACGACCGGTTCGCCTTCGTCGGCCCGACGGTCACCGACGCCCCGCCCGGCCGGTGGACCCCGCCCGCCGACGGCCACCGTACGGCACTCGTCTCTCTCGGCACGGAGGCCGGGGACCGCGGCGACTTCTTCCGCACCTGCGCCACCGCCTTCGACCCAGCCGAATGGCATGTGGTGATGACCCTCGGACGGGGCGCGGACCGTTCTCGACTGGAGCCGCTCCCCCCGCACATCGAGGTGCACGAGTGGCTGCCGCACCCCGCGGTCCTGCCGTACGCGGACGTCCTGGTCTGCCACGCCGGCATGGGCAGTCTCATGGAGGCGCTGTACTACGGCACCCCCGTCGTCGCGATCCCGCGCGCCCATGAACTCGACCTGAGCGCCACCCGGTTGGAGGAGTGCGGGGTGGGCCGGGCACTGCCCAGGAAGGCCCTCGACGCCACCACGCTCGCCGCCACGGTGACCGACCTGCTCGACGACCCCCGCACACCCGCCGCCCTGACCCGGATGAGGGAAGCCGTCCGCGGCGCCGGAGGCGCACGACGTGCCGCCGACCTGATCGAGCAGTGGTCGGCGGCGGCCCATGACGCGCGGAGGACGACCCGAGACGCCGAGCTGCTCAGTGAGGCCGCTCGATGAAGGATCGGAGCGTCGCGATGCTGTGGTCGATCATCTCGTCCGTCAGCCCGGGATAGACACCGATCCAGAAGGTGCTCTCGGTGCTGATGTCGCTGTTGGTCAGCGGCCCGCTGACCCTGAACTCCCGGTCGGCGTAGGCCGGGTGGCGGATGAGGTTGCCCGCGAAGAACCGCCGGGTGGCGACCTTGCTGCTCTCCAGATGGTCGATGACGGCGCCCGGCGCGAACGGGGCGCCCGGCTCCACGGTGAGGGCGAACCCGAACCAGCTCGGGTCGCTGCCCGCCGTGGCCTCCGGCAGGATCAGATACGGCAGCCCGTCCAGCCCCTCCCGCAGCCGCGCCCAGTTGTGCCGGCGGGCCTTGCCGAACTCGTCGATGTGGGAGAGCTGCTGAAGTCCCAGCGCGGCCTGCAGATCGGTCGACTTCAGGTTGTAACCGACGTGGGAGAAAATGTACTTGTGGTCGTAGCCGGCGGGCAGCGTGCCCATCTGCTGCTCGAACCGCTTGAAGCAGCGGTTGTCCTCACCGGGTTCGCACCAGCAGTCCCGGCCCCAGTCCCGCATGGACTCCACGATCCGGGCCAGCGCCAGATTGTCCGTGAGGACCACACCGCCCTCGCCCATGGTGATGTGGTGGGCGGGATAGAAGCTCTCGGTCGCCAGATCGCCGAACGTGCCGGTGAGGCGCCCCTTGTAGGTGCTGCCGAAGGCGTCGCAGTTGTCCTCGACGAGGAACAGGCCGTGGGCGTCGGCGATCTGGGCGATCTCCTCCACGGCGTAGGGATTGCCCAGCGCGTGGGCCACCATGATCGCTCGCGTACGGGGGCCGATGGCCTGCTCGATCCGCTCGGGCGTGGGGTTGTAGGTGCCGAGCTCGACGTCCGTGAAAACGGGGATCAGCCCGTTCTGGATGATCGGGTTGACGGTCGTCGGGAACCCGGCCGCCACGGTGATCACCTCGTCGCCCGGCACCAGACGGGCGTCCTCCAACTGGGGCGAGGTGAGCGCGCTCAGCGCCAGCAGGTTGGCGGACGAACCGGAGTTGGTCAGATGCGCCTTGCGCAGCCCGAAGTACTTGGCCAGCGACCGCTCCAGCTTGCGTGAGCTGGGGCCCGCGGCGATCCGCATGTCCAGCGCGGCCTCGACCAGCGCGACACGGTCGTCCTCGTCGAGGACGGCACCGGAGGCCATGACGGGCGTGACACCGGGGACGAACCCCGAGGCCGCGCTGTTGCGGTGGTACTCGCGTACCAGGTCGAGGATCTCTGTCTTGGCGTTACCCATCGGCTGGTGGCCTCCCTGTGACTGCCGACGGGCACGCGGGCCGTGCCTCGGCGGCAGGAGTGCGAGCGGGGTCTCCCCGCACCGGAAACCGCCGGCCGGGATGCCCACCAGCCCAGCACACCGCCCACACCCCTGCCCAGCACGTCCGGGCAAGTCTAGGGATCCACCAAAACGCCCTGAGCCGCGGCGAGTTGTGAAGCCTAGGGATTTCCTCGCCCGGCCCCCGCCACGCTGGAGTGTCCGGTCCGTCCCGCCCGCCGCCCCACCCCGGGCGACGAACCCAGCGAGGCCCCATGCCCCACCCCCCCACCTCACCCCCGTCGTCCCGCACCACCCTCCTACGAGCCGGTACGGCAACGGGCGAACGCATCCGTCTGAGCGTCTACGACCTGGTGAACGGCACCTTCGCCACGCCCCGTGTCTTCTTCTACCGCCGGAGACTGGACGCCGCCGCCCTCCGCGACTCCCTGACGGCCACCCTCCCCCGCTTCCCCCTCCTCACCGGCCGACTGGTCCGCGACCCCGACGGCGGCCTGAGCGTCGACTGCAACGACGCGGGCATCCCGTTCACGGAGACGCACAGCGACCGCCCCATGCCGGACTACGGCCCCGACCACCCGGCCCGACCGGACCTGAACACCTACCTCCACCGCGCGAACGCCTTCCGGGTCGTCGACCGGGACACCCCGCTCCTGACGGTACGCATCACCCATATGCGGGACGGCGGCTCGGTCCTCGGCATAGCGATCAACCACAGCATCGCCGACGGCGTGAGCCACCTGGCCTTCCTACGCCACTGGCAGCTGCTCCACGCGGGCCAGGAGCCCCCGGCCCAGGTCCCGTACGACCGGACCCCCTTCAACACCCTGGCAGCCCCCGAAGCGGAGCCGCACAGCACCCAGTACTCGGTCGTCAGCGGCTGGCGGAAGGTTCGCTTCATCGTGCGGGTGAACGCCGGCGCCCGAGCCCTGCGCACGATCACGCTGCGCTTCACGGCGGACGAGATCGCGGCCCTGAAGGACCAGGCGAGCACGGCACTGCCCCCCGCAACCCCCCGTATCTCCAGCAGCGACGCCCTGACGGCCCACCTCTGGCAGGTCCTGGCCGCCCTACGAGCCCGCCCCGCGGCCACTCCCGAACGCCTGGGCGTCGTAGTCGGCCTGCGCCGGCCCCTGCGCGACCGCCTCCCCCACGGCTACTGGGGCAACGGCATCACGAACGTCACCGCGGAACTCCCCGCCCGCCGGCTCCGCGAGGCCCCCCTCTCCGAGGCTGCGGCAACGGTACGAGAGGCGGTCGCCGGCCTCACCGAGTCCCGCATCCGCGACGAGGCGGCCTACCTGGAGACCCAACGCCGAGCCCGCCGCATCCCCCGGGTCCTGAGCCGTATGGCCCTGGACTCCTTCGACACCCTGATCGGCATCAACAACGTGGGCCGACTCCCGGTCTACGACCTCGACTTCGGCGCAGACCGCCCCTTCTGGTTCGGCTTCCCACCCAACCCGATCCCGTGGTCCGTCCTGATCACCCCGACCCCAACTCCCGGCGCCGGCCGAGACATCCACATCGGAGTTCCCCGCGCAATCGCCGAGGCGTTGCAAACCCCGGAGTGGACAAAACGCCTGCATGCTCACGGCTGACCGTGCTCCCGGCTGACCGTGCTCCCGGCTGACCGCGCATACGGCAGACCGCGTATTCGGCTGGCCGCGCTTACGGGAGTGTTGCGCATGGATTTGCCCGCGCCAGAAAACTCGGGCGCGGGCAACTCCGCTGCTTTTAGGGGCGCGGGGCTGTATCGATTTGCGGCTGCGCCGCGTGGGCGCGACCAGCCACGACGAACTGTCAGCCGAAAACGCACCCCCCCCGCGCCCCAGCCGATCGCCTAGATCCCCGCCGCGGAGCGCAACGCCTCGACCCGATCCGTCCGCTCCCAGGTGAACCCAGGCAACTCCCGCCCAAAATGCCCGTACGCAGCCGTCTGCGCATAGATCGGCCGCAACAGATCAAGATCGCGGATGATCGCAGCAGGCCGAAGGTCGAACACCTCAGTGATCGCCCGCTCGATGGCCCCCTGCGGAGCAACCCCCGTACCGAACGTCTCGACGAACAGCCCCACCGGCTCCGCCTTGCCGATGGCGTAGGCGACCTGGACCTCGCACCGGGCGGCAAGCCCCGCCGCGACCACGTTCTTGGCGACCCACCGCATCGCGTACGCCGCCGAACGGTCCACCTTGGACGGGTCCTTGCCCGAGAAAGCACCGCCACCGTGCCGGGCCATACCGCCGTACGTGTCGATGATGATCTTGCGCCCGGTGAGACCCGCGTCCCCCATCGGGCCGCCGATCTCGAAGCGTCCGGTCGGGTTGACCAGCAGCCGGTAGTCGTCGCACTCCAGCTTGATGCCGTCCTCGGCCAGGCCGTCCAGGACGTGCTCGACGACCTCGTGCTGGACGTCCGGGGTGAGCAACGACCCCAGGTCGATGTCGGAGGCGTGCTGCGAGGAGACGACCACCGTGTCCAGCCGCAGCGGCTTGCTGCCCAGGTAGCCGATGGTGACCTGCGTCTTGCCGTCCGGGCGGAGGTAGGGGAGGGTGCCGTTCTTGCGGACCTCGGTGAGGCGGCGCGAGAGGCGGTGCGCCAGCTCGATGGGCAGCGGCATCAGGGACGGCGTCTCGTTCGTGGCGTAGCCGAACATCAGGCCCTGGTCACCCGCGCCCTGCCGGTCCAGCTCGTCCGCAATCCAACCTGCGGCGGCACCTTCCACCCGGCTCTCGTACGCCGTGTCGACGCCCTGCGCGATGTCCGGCGACTGCGCGCCGATCGACACCGAGACACCGCAGGACGCGCCGTCGAAGCCCTTGACGGAGGAGTCGTAGCCGATCTCCAGGATCTTGTTGCGGACCAGGGTCGCGATGTCCGCGTAGGCGGTGGTGGTGACCTCGCCGGCCACATGGACCTGGCCGGTCGTGATCAGCGTCTCCACGGCGACCCGGGACGCCGGGTCCTCGCGCAGCAGCGCATCGAGGATGGTGTCGCTGATCTGGTCGGCGATCTTGTCGGGATGGCCCTCGGTCACGGACTCCGAGGTGAACAGTCGGTGAGACACAAAGTGCTCCCTTTAGGCGCGGTGGGCGGTGAAGGTGGCGGACGTACGGGTGCGGAAGGGCAAGTCGTGGGTGCAAGCCGCTGACGGGAGGTGGGCCTCGGCCCACATCGCGAGAACTCCGGCTGCGTGGTCCACGGCCTCCGGCCAGGTGGCGCTCGCGCTCTCGTCGGCCCGGTCGCTCACGTACTTGACCAGCCGTACCGGCACCCCGAGCCGCCGGGCCACGGCCGCGACCGCGTACCCCTCCATGTCGACCAGATCGGCCTCCTCGGCGAGCCGGTCGCGGACGGCCGGGTCCGTGACGAACGCGTCCCCGGTCGCCAGCGTCGGGCCGGGGCCCTCCGACACGGTGAGCGGGGCGCCGTAGACGCGGCCGCTGAGCGAGTGCAGCAAGGTCGAGTCGAGGTCGTGCTGGAGGACCCGGGAGACCACGTGGACACCGTGGAAACCTTCCTTCAGCGCCCCGGCCGTGCCCAGATTGACGATCTCGCTCGGCGGTTCGCCGCGGGACAGCATCACGGCCAGGGCGGTGGCCGCGTTCACCTTGCCCATGCCGGTGATCAGCACCGGGAACCGGTCGTCCAGCCGCGCCGCCTCCTCGTCCACGGCCGCGACGAGCAGCGGGCGGTCACGCCGGATCTCGCCGTGCAGCCGCGGGCGGAACACCGGGTCGGTGATGGGGGGTTCGGGCAGGTGCGGGCGACGACGGGTCGTCGGGGGACTGGCCACGGCTTCTCCGCTTCTGTCAGCCGACGTCACGCTCGGTGTCGAAATCGTCGAGGTAGGCCCGCTTTGCCGCCGTGTCGCGCCCCGACCGCAGATACGCCGACCAGGCGCGCCGCTCGTGAGCGGTCACGTCCAGCTCGACGACGTCCTGGGTGGCGAGCTGGAGACCCGTCTCCTGCTCGTAGGGGCGCCAGTCGCCGTGGGTGGCGTCGCTGCGGGTGTAGATCGCCTGGACCAGCTCGTTGCGGTCCCGCCAGACGCAGACCTGCATGACATAGAAGTCCGTGGTGCAGCGGTGCAGCAGTACGTGGCCGAGTTCCCGGCGGAACTCCAGCCGTCCCGCCTCCGTCTGCGCGTGCAGGAACTCCCTTGCCTCGGCGCTGACTTCTGGGGTGACGTCCTGCCCGGCGACCCGGATGTCGTACCACTTCAGCAGGGCGCCCGGCAGGGCGAGGTGCCCGCCGGGGACGCTGTGGTGCACCGGGTGCGTCCAGTCGCCGTAGTCGGCGTAGCCGTCCAGAGCGTCCGTAGCGTCTGTAGCGTCCGTGACGCCTTCGGTGCCGCCGGCAGCCACTCCCATACCCATCTCAGGCGGCCTCCTCGGCCAGGGAGCCCGAGACCGTCGTGTGGGCGCTCGCGAACAGCTGCGGGTGCGCGGCGCGGATGCCGCCGACGACCAGGTCGTAGGGGACATCGTCGAAGGAGCCGTGCTCGTGGAGAAACTCCATGTGCCTGCGGCCGTCCTCGTCGTACGGGTGGTACAGACTGTCCGTCTTCCCGTCGAAGTCCAGCGGCTTCATCTTGTACAGCCTGCACAGCAGCTTGTTGAAGACCGGTGTGGCCTTCACCCACCTGCCGTCCAGGTTGACCACGGTCAGGCTGTGGAAGCGGAACACGTCGCCGCCGACCAGTTCGCGCAGCCGGGGCGAGGCGAGGTGGTTGCGTACGTCGCCGTAGTAGACCTTGCTCGGGACGCCCACGGCGCGCAGCGCGGCCGCGTACAGGATGGACTTGTGGACGCAGAATCCGAAGCCCTTCTCCAGCACGCCGGTCGCGCTCAGGCCGTGACGGGTCAGGTCGGCGCCGTAGACCTCGTAGGTGATGCCGTCGCGGACGGCGTAGAAGAGGGCTATGGCCTTCTCGGTGCCGGTCGCCGTGCCGGGGACGGACGCGTCGGCGAGGGTCTTGTCGACGAACTCCCGTACGCCGGGGGAGTCGTGGTCCAGGAACTCGGTCGCTGCCAGCGTCGGCGCCTCGGCCGTCGTGGCGCCGGTGGTGTGCTCTGCCATGTCGTGGGGCTTCCTTCCGGATCCATGCGGGATCCATGTGCCGGATCTTCCGGATCCACATGTCTGATCCACATGCCGGATCCTCCTGCTCAAGCCGGCCTGACCGGACGGTTCAGGCCCATCAGGGCGGCCAGCCGCTGGCGTTGGATCTCCGAGGTGCCGGAGTAGATCCGCCCACCGACGGCGTCCCGCAGGTCCTTCTCGACGCCGAACTCGCTGACGTAGCCGTAACCGCCGAAGACCTGGATCGCGTTGAGCGCGGAGCGCACATTGGCCTCGCTCACCACCAGCTTGGTGATGGCGACGTCGCTCGCCGCGTCGGCCTTGGAGTGGACCTTCTCGGCGGTGTCGTGGATCCACTTCTGCGAGGTCTCGAGGTCGATCCGCATCTCGACGATCATGTTGGCGACGGACTGGTTGGCGCCGATGACCGTACCGAACTGGGTGCGCGTGCGGGCGTACTCCACGCACCGCTCCAGGCGCCGGCGCATCTCACCGACGTTGATCCCGAAGCCGCACAGGATCTCCCACTTCATCACGTGGTCGAAGATGAGGAACCCGGCGCCCTTGCTGCCGACGACGTGGTCCCGGGGCACGCGTACGTCGTCCAGGAACACCTCGGACAAGGGTGAAGTGCGCAGCCCCATCTTCGAGATGGGGCTGCCCACGGTCAGTCCCGGGGTGTCCCGGTGGACCAGGAACGCGGTGATCCCGGCGAGGTCACCGGGTGGGCCGGTACGGGCGTAGACGACGATGAGATCTGCGATGGAGGCGTTGCTGATGAACGACTTGCTGCCGCTCAGCACATAGTCGTCGCCGTCCAGGACGGCGGTGGTGCGCATCCCCATCACATCGGAGCCGCCGGACGGTTCGGTGATGGCGTGCGCGCCGATCATCGAGCCGGCGCAGATCTCCGGCAGATAGCGGGCCTTGAGGGCCGAGGAACCGAAGCGCTGGAGCGGGATGCCGGTGCTCACGATGTGGGTGGACACCGAGAAGTTCAGCCCGGAGTCCTGGCACGCGTAGCCGAGTTCCTCCAGCACATGGACGGTGGTCGGCAGGTCCTGGCCCAGCCCGCCGTACTGCGGGTCGAACGGCAGCCCGAACAGGCCCACGTCCTTGAGACGTTGCCAGCCGTCCCGGTCGAAGGTGCCGGTCCGGTCGCGTTCGAGGTGGTCGGTGCCGGCCTTCGCGGCGACGGCGCCGATCGCCTCGCGCAGTTCCTGCTGTTCCTCGCTCCAGCGTTTCATGATGGGGCTTCCGTCTCGTCAGTACTGGGAGAAGGCCTCGTCGCTCAGGCTGTGGCTCTCGTCGCCCCGCAGCGGCGGGTTGAACACGCTCACCAGCTCCAGGTCCTCGTCCGGGGACGCGATCAGGAAGTGCGCGTCGTGGTCGTCGAGGACGTACAGCACACCGGGAGTGAGGTCCGCGGCCACGCTGCCGTCGGCGGCCTCCACCCGGCCCGAGCCCTTGATGCAGTAGCAGGCCTCCAGGTGACGGCGGTACTGGAGCCGCGACTTGGTGCCCGCCCGGACGAAGGTGTGGCAGATGCCGAAGCCCATGTTGTCCGTCTCGACCAGGAGACGGTGGCTCGGACCGCTGCCCCATTCGACCGGGGCGACCTTGGACTTCTCGCGAATGAACATGTTCTGTCTCTCCAGGGTGTGGGTCTCGGGGGAACCTCGGGGGGAGGGGACGGGTGGGCGTGCGGGTGCTGAGCGCTCCGCTGGGAGGGGAGTGCGCGTGGGGGAAGGGGGTTGTGGCTCCCTGGTCAGTCGGTCGTGACGCCGGCGAAGCGCTGGACGACCTTCTCCATGGCGGCGACCGACCGGAAGTCCTCCGGGGAGATCTCCAGGTCGGCGAACGGGATGTCGTAGCGGTCGCCCAGCCACTCGATCAGCCGCAGCAGATCCAGGCTGCTGATCACGCCGGTCTCCAGCAGGTCGTAGGTCGGCTCCAGTTCGGACGCGGGGGTGCCGGGCAGATACTCGGACACGATGTACGCGGTGATGTCGCGTTGGACGGTCATGCGATCTTCTCCATCAGACGGCGACGGCTCACCTTGCCGGTGGGGCCGGTCGGCAGCGGTTCGGTCATCAGGTGGAACACGGTGGGAATGGCCGCCCGGTTGACCTGGGCGGCGCAGTAGCTGCGCAGCTGGAGCCTGGTCACCGCGTCGTCGCCGAACCGGACGAAGGCGTGCAGCGCGCTTCCCGAGGCGGGATCCGGTACGGCGACCACTGCAGCCTCGGCGACCGCCGGATGGATCTGGATGACCCGCTCGACCTCCTCCAGATTGATGCGCACCCCGCGCACCTTGACCTGGGAGTCGGTACGGCCCACCAGGGTCAGCTCGCCGTCGTCGGAGCGGGTGACGACATCACCGGTGCGGTACCAGGTGTGGTCGCCGCGCACGGTGAACTTGTCGTTCAGGCCCGCCGCCCGCGCCCCCGCCTCACCGAGGTAGCCGGTGGTCTGGAACGGGGTGGAGACCAGGAGTTCACCGGTGCCGGGGCCGTGCAGCACCTCGCCCTGGGCCAGGACCTCCACCAGCACACCCGGCAGCGGGCTGCCCAGCGGCAGGACGTCACGGTCGGCGGCCCGGTCCGCGGCGAAGGTGTGGATCATGCTGTCGTTGGTCTCGGTGCAGCCGTACACGTTGTGCAGCCGGGCCTCGGGGAACAGCCGGGCCAGCCCTGCCCGCACCGGGCGCGGCACATGGTCGCCGGTCAGCAGCACCTCGCGCACGCTGGGGAAGTCGGACGCGGTGCCCGACTCCGTCAGCAGCGACTCCGTCAGCAGCCGGAAGAACATCGGCACCGCCTGCACCACATGCGGCCTGGTGCTGGCCAGCAGCCCGATCAGATACCGCGGGTCGAGACACCGGTCGTGGTCCACCGGTACGACCGAGCCGCCGTGCCGCAGCGTCGCCCAGATGTCGAGGAGGGTGAGATCGAAGTTGAGGGGGGCGAAGTTGAGCACCCGGCTGCCGGGACCCAGGTCGAAGGCGGTGCCGGCCCAGGAGGTGAAGGCGTCGATGCCGTCGCCGCTGAGCGGGACCAGCTTGGGGATGCCGGTGGAGCCGGAGGTGGTGAGCAGCAGGGCGGTGTCCGGGGGGAGCCGGGGTGCTGTGACGCTGCCGCTGTCCTCGTCCCCCTCTGTACGACGGTGCGTCAGTTCGTCGCCGAAGACGCTGAGTACGGCCTGGCTGCCGCTGCGGGCCACCAGGTCGGCCAGGAGGTCCCGGCCGAGCTCGGTGGAGGCCAGCAGCAGCGGGCGGCCGGTCTGGAGACAGGCCAGCACGGTCGCGATCGCCGCAGCGGACTTGGTCGCCTGGAGGGCGAGCGGGCGGCCGAAGTCGGGGTACTCGGCGGCCAGTTCGGCACCGATCCGGTCCGCGGCGGCGGCCAGCTCGGCATAGGTGACGACCTGGCCACCGGCGCTGCCGAACAGCAGCGCCGGGGCGTCCGGGGTCTGCTTCGCGCGCTCTGTGACGTCACCTGCCAGCGATCTGGACATGGCTCCCCCTCGAGTCGGACATCGGACCTGATGGACCTGATGGATGTGCTGCTAATTCTGCTGCTGATTCTGGTGCTGGTTTTCTCCGCTATTCTGCGGGCGTTGCACTATTGCTTTCTTCGGGCGAGTGGCGGGGTTTTATACCCCTACTTTGGTCCGGTATTGAACAAGTGCAGGGAAATCCCACCCGGGCGATGCGCCAAGGGAATCAGAGAAAAGTGGATGTCCTCAGAAATTCCCGCCCTGCCGTCCCGCGAGAACGCCTCGGTCCCATGCGCAGACGATGGCCTGCGCGCGATTCCGGACGCCCAGTTTGCGCAGCAGATTGGACACATGGAATTTCACGGTCTTCTCGCTCAGCACCAGCGCCTCGGCGACCTCGCCGTTGGACATGCCGGCCGCGACCAGGTCGAAGATCTCCCGCTCACGCGAGGTCAGCGAGGACACCCGGGGCGGATCGGGCTGCGGCGGCACGCGCCGTACCAGCAGGTCCACCAGACGGCGGGTCAGCGGCGGCGGGAGGACGGCGTGGCCTGCCGCCACGGCCCGGATCGCGGCGGCGATCTCGCTCAGCGCGGCATCCTGGAGCACGAAGCCGTCGGCCCCGGCCCACAGATACTCCAGCGCCCCGGCGTCCAGGGCCTGAGCACCCCGGGCTTCCGGCATACCCCGGCTCCCCGGGCTGCCAGGTCCGCCCCGGCCCGGCCGACCGTCGTGGCCGCCCTCGCCGACGAGGACGATCGCCGCCGTACGCCGAGCGCCGGGCCCGAGGGCGCGCAGGACATCGGCGGTGTCCCAGCCGGGATCGGAGTCGTCGATCAGTACGACGCGCGGCGCCGCCGTGTCCAGCAGGCGACGCAGTTGGGGCCAGGACGCGGCCTCCCCGGCCGACCGGAGACCGGGTTCCTGGGTCAGCAGGGCGCGCAGCGCCGTGACGAGCAGCGGCCGCCGGGCCAGTACGGCGACCCGGACCGGTCCGGTGCCGGGCATGGCGCCGGGGCCGCCGGGAACGTTGGTGGGCATGGGTGGCTCGACCTCCTAGCGTTCTTCCGGCCGCGCGACCGGAACGGCCACCGTGAGCAGCCGTTCGGGGCGGGGCGCCGGCTCACCCTCGGGGCGGCCGTCACTGTGACCGCCGGGGCGCCTGAACCGCCGTAGCCGCTCCGACCCGCTCCGCGCCCGCAGCTGGTCCTCGCCGAGCAGGATGCTCGCCACGATCACCACACCGCCGACCGGCACGTTCCAGCTGATCGTCTCGCCGAGGAACACCGCGCTGATGATCAGGCTGATGAACGGCACGAGGTAGTTGACCGCGGAGGCGCCGGTCGCGCCGATGTCAGCGATCAGCCGGTTGTAGAGGACGTAGGCGAGCCCGGTGCCGAACACCCCGAGCAGCACGATGCTCAGGGCCACCTGCCAGGTGACCGACGGGGTGCGCCACCCCAGGAACGGCAGCAGCGCCGCCTGGAGGACCATCGCGACCAGGGTCTGGGCGGCCGCCGACGAGATCGGCGGGATGCCCCGGTCGGAGAGGAACTTGCGGACGAACACGGCGTGTCCGGCGTAGATCACGGCGACGGCCAGACAGGCCAGCTCCCCGCCGACGGTGCCGGTCGCCCCGTGCCACGGTGCGATGACCAGCACGATCCCGGCGAAACCGAGGGCCACCCCGAAGCCGCGCCGCAGTGTCGCCCGCTCGCTGCGCAGCTGCACGGTGGCCAGGCCCAGCGTCAGCACCGGGGTGGCCCCGGTGAGCACGCCGGCCATGGCGGCGCTGGTGTGCTGCTCGCCCCAGGCCAGCAGCAGGAACGGGGCGACCATACCGAGCACGGTGGTGACGGTGATGTGCACCCACACGAACCCGAACCGCGGCAGCCGGGCCCCGGTGACCGCGCCGACGACGGCCAGGACCGCCGCCCCGAGGACCAGCCGGGCCAGCACCAGCTGACCGGGGTTCAGCCCTTCGCCGGACACCTTGATCAGGGGATAGCTGGAGCCCCAGATGATTCCCAGGGCCAAGAACTGGAGGGCGCTGACACGCTTCACGGGATCGTCCCGTCCCTTCTCTCGCGCGCGGCTGGCTCAGATGCCGACTTGCACAGGCGCCGGTCGGCTCCGGCATCGGTCGGGTTCAGGCGTTGACCAGCGCCGGAATGCTGTCTAGCCCCTTTTCGAGGGCGGCGGGGTCGATGCTGTCGTCGGCGAGGGTGCCGCTGAGGTAGCGGTCGTAGGCGCTGAGGTCGAAGTTGCCGTGCCCGGACAGCCCGAACAGGATGGTCTTCGCCACACCCTCCTCACGGCAGCGCACCGCTTCGTCGACCGCGCCGCGGATCGCGTGCGTGGACTCGGGGGCGGGCACGATGCCTTCGGTACGGGCGAACAGCACACCCGCCTCGAAGCAGTCCCGCTGGCGCAGTGCGACCGCCTCCATCAGGCCCTCCTCCACCACCCGGCTGACCAGCGGGGCGATGTTGTGCGCCCGCAGACCGCCCGCGTGCACGGCCGGCGGCACGAACTGGTGGCCCAGGGTGTGGGTGCGGGTCAGAGAGGTGAGCCCGGCGGTGTCCGAGTAGTCGTAGGCGATCCGGCCCTGGGTGAGCGACGGGCAGGCCGCGGGCTCCGCGGCGATCAGGCGGATCTGCGGGCCGCCGTGCAGCTGCGCGCGCAGGAACGGGAACGACAGACCGGCCAGGTTGCTGCCGCCGCCGGCGCAGCCGACCACGATGTCGGGGTAGTCCCCGGCCTTCTCCATCTGGATGATGGCCTCCTGGCCGATGACCGTCTGGTGCGCGCACACATGGTTGAGCGCGCTGCCGCGGGTGTAGCCCCAGCGCGGGTCGGAGAACGCCACCTGGAGCGCCTCGGACTTGGCGATGCCGAGGCTGCCCGGGTGCTCCGGGTCCTCCTTCAGCACGGCCCGCCCGGCCTCGGTCTCCATGCTCGGGCTCGGAGTGCAGCTCGCGCCGAACGTCTCCATCAGCGCGCGGCGATACGGCTTCTGCTGGAAACTCACCTTCACCATGAAGACCTTGGCCTCCATGCCGAACAGCGACGCCGCGAAGGCGACCGCGCTGCCCCATTGCCCGGCGCCGGTCTCGGCGATCAGTCCGGTGCGGCCCGCACGCTTGTTGTAATAGGCCTGCGGGATCGCGGAGTTCGGTTTGAAGCTGCCGGTCGGCGCCACGCCCTCGTACTTGAAGTAGATCCGCGCCGGGGTGTCCAGGGCCTTCTCCAGACCGCGGGCGCGCAGCAGCGGGGAGGGCCGCCAGCGTGCGTAGAACTGCCGTACCTCTCCGGGGATCTCGAACTCCGGCTCCCGGCTGAGCTCCTGGTCGACCAGGGCCTCGGGCATCGTGCGGGCCATCTCGTCACGCGTGACCGGCCTGCCGGTCGCCGGGCTCAGCACCGGCGCCACATAATCGAGGTCGGCGGCGATGTTGTACCAGGTCTCGGGTATCTCCCGGGAGCTGAGTTCGAACCGTACCGGCTCTGTCATGGCTGCCTCTCTGCGCAATGGAATAGGTCGTGCGGTCACCGCGACCGTCGGTCTCCCGGGCCGTCACCTAGGCCCCGTCTGGACCCTGGGCCTGTCGTAGAGGCCGCCTTCGGACACGCGGCAAGGGGCAAGGGGCAAGGCCGCCTCCGGACAACGCATTCTCGCCAGCGGAGAGAGCGCACGGATACGGTGGCCGACAGGTGGTAGGGAAAACAATGGAATTCCCCGGCGACTTCGAAGACTGGTGATTCCACCAGTTTCCCGGCCGTCCCCGTCCGGTGTTCCGGGCCGTGTGCCACCGTGGTGGTCCGAGCCCGGGGCGGACCGTCCGGACCGTCCGGGCCGACCGGATCAGGGGATGGCAGACATGATTCGTCCAGTCACCGCCGAGGACCTCGGCCTGCTGCACTCGCTGGTGCACGGCATGGCCGAGAACGAGGAGGCGACCGAACAGATCAGCACCGGCGAGGACGAGTTGGGCCGCGCCCTGTTCGGGCCCGAGCCGGTGGCCTGGGCCCACTTCGCGGTCGACGACAAGACCGGCGAGGTCGTCGGGTACACCCTGTGGGCGCTCGTCCACAGCACCTGGCGCGGTACGGCGATCCACATCGACGACATCTACATCCGCCCCGACGCCATCGGCACCGGCGTCGACACCGCGCTGCTGAGCCATCTGGCCGCGATCTCCGCCGAGCGCGGTTACCGCCATATGCAGTGGTGGGGCCGGGTCACCAACGAACCGGTCGCCGCCTACTACCGTTCGCTCGGCGCGGAGATCCCCTCGGTGCAGGGCAAGGAACTCACCGTCTTCCGGCTCTCCGGCGCCCCGCTCGCGGACCTCGCCCGCCAGGCGTAGCCCCCGGCCCCTGGCTCCTGGCCCTTCGGACCTTCCCTCCCCCTGCGGCCGGTGCCGGCCTCCCCCCTTCGGGTCGGCACCGGCCGCCACACCGGTGGCCACACTGCGCGCACACATGACACGGACGCAGTGCGCGGACACAAAGAAGTCCCCGCTCCTGGACACCAGGGGCGGGGACTCTCACTCGGAGCGCCGGGCAGGCCTTGCACCTGCATTTCCCCGCAGGAAGCGGGGCGTCTTTCCTTGGACCACCAACGCGCGGCGCGCTTCCCCTTGTTCGCTTTGTTCGGGGCGGCGAGCTCAAGATCTACTCTACACCGTCCCGCTGGGTGCCCCGTACCAGTGCGTCGAGCTCCGCCTCGAACAGCAGCCCGGGGTCGAAGCCCATCCCCGTGAAGTGCCCGGCGAGTTCGAGGGACAGCACGCCGTGCAGCCGGGTCCAGACGGCGAGGGCGCGGCGCAGTACCGGCGTGGGTGCGGGGTGGCCGCGGTCCCACTCCCGGTGCTCGGCGAGATGGGCGTCGAACTCCGCCTCGTCCGGGTGGAGTTCGACGCCGTCGACCGGGAGGGCGGCGCAGGCGTCGAGCAGGGTGGCCATGATCTCGGCGGCGATGAGGGTGACGTCGTCGGGGGCGTGGTAGCCGGGCACGGGGGTGCCGTAGATGAGGAAGTACCGGTGAGGGTCCGTCAGGGCCCAGCGGCGCATCGCGTGGGCGAGGCCCTTGAGTCGCGCGGGGCCTGGGAGGTCCCCCTCGGATGCGGCGGACGCGGCGGCTTCCCGGCAGGTGTCGGCCAGGCTCCGGTAGGCGTCAGTGACGAGGGCGGTGATCAGCTCGTCGCGGCTGCCGAAGTAGCGGTAGAGCGCGGGACCCGTCATACCCATCCGCTTGGCGATGGCGTTCAGGGAGAGCGCGGAGGCGCCCGAGCCGGCGATCTGCTCCCAGGCGTGCTCCTTGATCTCGGTGCGCACCTGCGCACGGTACCGGTCCCGGGGGGAGGACACGGGGGTCGTGTGCTGGGCCATGGTTCACCACCTGTCGGACGATGGTTAGAGGCTATCACTGTCGGCATAGATGCTTAGAAAAACTTCCACCCGTCCTTGACGGGGCGGGGTGTCGCGGAGCATTGTTGTCCCCGGCGGTTAGAGCATCTAACGCAAGAAACATCTACTAACGGAGTCTGTGATGAGCACATCGAACACGAGCGCCCCGAACACCACCGAGCGCACCGAGGTCGTCCTGCCCGGCAAGGTCGAGCCCGAGGAGCTCCAGCTGCGCCGTGGCCCGGTGCCCGCCCCCGCCGCAGGCCAGGTCGTCGTCCGGGTGGAGGCGACCGGCGTGTCCTTCGCCGAGCAGCAGATGCGCCGCGGCCGGTACTACGACCAGCCGCCGTTCCCGTTCGTCCCCGGCTACGACCTCGTTGGCACCGTCGCCACGACCGGCCCCGGAGTGGACCCGGGCCTGCTCGGCACCCGGGTGGCGGCACTGACGAAGACCGGCGGCTGGGCCAGCCATGCGGTGCTGGACGCGGCCGACACGGTCGAGGTGCCCGAAGGCATCGGCGCCGCCGAGGCAGAGACCGCGGTGCTCAACGGGATCACCGCCTGGCAGATGCTGCACCGCAAGGCCCGGGTACGGCGCGGCGGCACGATCCTGGTGCACGGCGCCAACGGCGGCGTGGGCTCGGTCCTCGTCCAGCTCGCCGGTGCCGCCGGGGTCCGGGTCATCGGCACCGCCTCGCCCCGCCACCACGACGCCCTGCGCACCCGGGGCGTCACCCCCCTCGACTACCGCACCCCCGATCTCCCGGCCCGGGTGCGGGAGCTGGCCCCCGGCGGCGTGGACGCGGTCTTCGACCATGTGGGCGGCCCCGGCCTCACCGACTCCTGGCGGCTGCTCGCCCCCGGCGGCACCCTCGTCTCCTACGGCAGCGCGGCCACCCGCGACGCCACCGGCTCCAAGCAGTGGCCGGTGCTCAAGCTGCTGGCCCGCGTCTGGATGTGGAACGCGCTGCCCAACGGCCGCCACGCGTACTTCTTCAACGTCTGGGCGGGCAAAGCCCTTTCGAAGAACCGCTTCCGTGCCCGGCTGCGCGCCGACCTCACCCAGGTGTTCACCGCGCTGCGGCGCGGCGACATCACGGCCACCGTCGCCGCCGAACTCCCCCTGGACCGGGCGGCCGAGGCCCTGCGCCTCGCCGAGTCCGGCACGGTCAACGGCAAGGTCGTCCTCGTACCGTAGCCGTAGCCGTAGCCGTAGCCGTAGCCGCAGCCACCCGGCCACCCGGCCGCGCGGGCCGACCGGCGCACGAGAACCCGCAGCCGCCGGCCGACGTCCGTCAGCCCTCCTCGCCCCCCAGCGCCGTGCGCAGCTCGTTGCGCCGCCGTATCCCCAACTTGCGGTAGCTGTTGGTCAGATGGGTCTCCACCGTACGGCGGGCCAGATGCAGCAGGTCGGAGATCTCCGCGTTCGTCCGCCCCACGGCGGCCAGTTCGGCGATGCGGCGCTCGCTCCCGGTGAGCGAACCGGCCCCGGTGCGGGCCCTGGCACGCCGCGCACCGCCGTCCCGCAGCGCCCGCTCCGCGAGCCCCCGCAGCCGCAGCGCCCCCGCCGCCTCCGCCCGGTCGGCAGCCTCCCGCAGAACTTCCCGCGCCCGGGATGTCTCCCCGGCGGACGCCAGCTGACGGCCGAGCGCCAGCAGCGCCGACACCAGTTCCGTGACCGCGGGGGAGTCCCGCAGCAGCCCTACCGCCTCCGTGGTCAGCTCCAGACCGTGCCGGCCGCCCGTCGCCGTACCGAGGACCCGCAGCGCCCGCCCCTGGGTGCGGGGCGTGTTCCACAGCCGGGCCAGCCGCAGTTCCTCCTCGGCCAGCGCGAGCGCGTCCCTGGGGTGGCCGAGCGCCAGCCGGCACTCGGCGGTGGCCGTGCGCCACGGGGTGACGACCGGGCTGACCACTTCGCGGGCCGACTGACGGCGCCCGCACTCCACGAAGTCGTGCACGGCGGTGGCCGGATCGCCGGTGGCGGCGCGCAGCACACCCCGCGCGTACAGGAAGCGGTTCACCTCCCAGGAGTCGGACGCCTCCCGCAGATCGAAGGCTGCCGCGAGCCGCTCCGCCTCCGCAAGCCGATCCGTCTCCACCAGCGCGATCAGGGCCTGCGCATGGGCGTTGAGGGGCGCCGGACAGGCGGCGGACGGGGGCGGCGGCAGCGGCTCGGCCAGCAGCAGCGCCCAGTCGCCGCGTGCCGCCGCCGTGTCGGTACGGACGTTCAGTAGTGCCGCGTGCATCGGGTGCAGGACGTCGGGGAGGGCGGCCAGACCGCGCTGCACCAGGCGTTCGGTCTCGTCGAGGTCGTCGGCCCACTGACTGACCGCGGCCGCGGTGCCCACCAGGAACGGCTCGGACAGCGGATCGGCGGGCTCGGCGAGCAGGGCTTGCAGCCGGGCCGTCGCGCCCCGGGCGGACAGCAGCCCGGCGGTCGCCGCGTGCCGTACCAGCAGCGCCTGCCCGGCCGCGCCGACCAGCTCGGGAGAGTGCTCCGCGGTCCGCGCCAGCGAGCCGTACACCTCCTGGCGGACCTCGCCGTCCCCGTCCGCAGCCAGCAGCGCGGACGCCGTCTGGAGGGTGCGCACCAGATCGGGGCGGTCGGCCAGCTGGCCGTCCACCGAGCGCAGCACCTCCACGGCGGCGCGGGTACGGCCCTTGCCGGTCAGCGCCGTACCGAGAGCCACCGCGGCCCGCACCCGGTCCAGCGGGGTGCCCGGCAGCCGCAGCGCCTCCACCAGCCGGGGGATGCCGGCCGAGGCGTACCCGGCGGTGTACTCCAGACTGCCCAGCTCGGTCAGCAGCGGCTGACGGCGGTTGTCGGCCAGCGGCTCCTGGAGCGTGCGGCGCAGGAATGCCACCGCATCGCCGGAGCGGTGCTCGCGCAGCGCGAGGGAGGCCGCCTCCTGGAGCACGGCCAGTGCCCAGGGGGCGGCCACCGGATCGGCCAGCAGCAGCCGGCGGGCCACCGCGTCGGCGGAGGCGCCCCGGCGCAGCAGCGTCTTGGCGGCAGCCCGGTGCGCGGCATGCCGCCGTACGGCCGGTACGTCGGCGAGCACCGCGTCCCGCAGCAGCGGGTGGGCATAGGTGAGATGGCCGCCGGGACCGGGGCGCAGCAGACCGAGCCCGCTCATCGCGGTCAGCCAGCCCGCCACCCGCACCCGATCGGTGTCCGACAACTCGGCCAGCAGCCCGGCCTGGTCCTCGGCGGGACAGCAGGGCCCGCCGGGGCAGCCGGGCACGACGGCCGACGGGATGTCCATGGCGTCGCGCGCCCAGCCGCCCGCCGTCCGGTCCCAGCCCTCGTCCAGCACCGCCAGCGCCCGCGCCACCTCGGTCGTACCGGGCCCCGCGCTGTCCAGGCACCACGCCACCGCCTCCCGGTACGCCCCCGGATACAGGGCCGCGCAGGACACCGGCACCGTGGTGTGACGGCCCGCGCCGAGGTCGGTCAGCAGGGCGTGCAGCAGCAGCGGGCTGCACGCACCGGCCCGCACACAGCCGTCGACCCAGGACCGCGGGGCGTCCGGGAACACCGCCCGGACCCGGTCCGCGGACTGGCTCTCGGTGAGCGGGGTGAGGATGTGGGTGCGTACCAGGGCGGGCGCCAGGGTGTGCGCGATGCCCGGCGTGGGCGGGTCCACGTCGTACTGGCTGCGCTCGGTGACGGCCAGCACCAGCGGAAGCCGGTCCGCGTACCGGGCGGCCTCCACCAGCCAGCGGTGCGAGGCAGCATCGGCGAGATGGACGTCGTCCACCGCGACCAGCAGCGGTGCCCGCTCGGCGCAGGAACGCAGCACGCGCCACAGCCCGGCCGCGACGGTCCGCTCGTCGCCGTCCGCCGCAAGGTCCTCGAACTCCGGTACCGGACCCAGCAGTTGCAGCACCGTGGCGAAGGGGACCGCGGCGTCCGCAGGGGAGCAGCGGGCACGCAGCACCACCGTCCCGGCCTCGGCCGCCTCCGCGGCGGCCGCCTCCAGGACGGTCGTACGGCCCGTGCCGCTCGCGCCGCGCAGCAGCACGAGACAGCCGCTGCCGGACCGGGCACGCCGGGCCTCCGCGGCCACCAGCGCGACGGCTTCGCGCAGTTCAGGTAAATGATGCGACATGGCCACCTCTTCGCGCGGACCTGCTGGGGTTCCCCGTTGGAGACGGCTCGGCGAGCCGGGACATGCCTGAGTGCGGCGCGTGCGGAAGTGCGCCGCGGCCGGTCGGCCGTGGCGGCTGTCCGGGCACACCGTGGCCGGTCCGTCGCGGTGCCCGTCCGGGCACGCCGCCGCGGTCGGTGTGACACGGTCGCGGGGGTGAGCCGCTGTAGTGAGGGGCGGGGTCCGCCCGGAGCGCACCGCCGTGGTCGGCGTACGGCGGCGTGCTCCCGGGCGGACACCCGCTTCCGGGGCCTTCGCGCGGACCCCCAAGGCCGGAGCTCCCGCCCCCGCCCCCGCCCCCGCCCCCGCCCCCGCCCCCGCTCCCGCCCCCGTTCCTGCCTCCGCCCGCGTCGCCGGGCCCCGGGAACTTGTAGGCCTCTCGGGGTTGCGGACCCCCGTGGTCGTGGGCCTCTCGGGGCTGCGGAACCTCGTGGTCGTGGGACGTGGGATCTCGTGGTCGGTGTCGTGGTGTTCCACGATTGCCGCCGCCCCGCGGGTCACACGAGTGTGGACGTGTCACGCCTGTCACAGGCCCCGCGCGGGCGACGGGCACGAGAGCACAGGGGACGCGGTTGCACAGCACATCCCGCACCACATACAGCGGCCCGGCCACCCGGACGACCGCAGCGGCGGCCACCCGGACGACCGGAGGGGCAGCCACCCGGACGACCGGAGGGGCAGCCACCCGGACGACCGCAGCGGCGGTCGGCCGGACGACCGGAGGGGCAGCCACTCGCACGACGGGACCCGGCACCACGGCCGCACTCACCGCCCTGCCTTCCGCCGCAGGCGGCGCGGACGGCGCGGGACGGATCAAGGTGGCCGTGCACGCACCGGACCCGATCTCCCGGGAAGGCGCGATCTGCCAGCTGCGCCGCCACCCGGAGATCGAGCTGTGCGAGGAGGGCCAGGCCGCCCCCGGCACGGTGGCGGTCCTCATCGGCGACACCCTCGACGGGACCGGGCTCACCCGGCTGCGCCGACTGGTGCGCAGCGAGGGCGCGCGCGCCGTGCTCGTGGTGGGGACACTGCGCGAGAACGAGCTGCTCGATGTGATCGAGTGCGGGGTCGGCGCGATCGTCTGGCGCCACGAAGCCACCCATGACCGGCTGGCGCAGGCCGTGCTCGCGGCGGCGCGCGGCGACGGCGATCTGCCCGCCGATCTGCTCGGCAGGCTGATCAGCCAGGTCGGCACCCTGCACCGCGGTGCCGCCGGGCGGCCCGGGGTGCCGTCGTCGGTCCTGACGCAGCGCGAGATAGACGTGCTGCGGCTGGTGGCCGAGGGGCTCGACACCAAAGAGATCGCCGGCAAGCTGTCCTACTCCGAACGCACCGTCAAGAATGTGGTGCATGGTCTGACCACACGGTTGCATCTGCGCAACCGCGCTCACGCCGTCGCCCACGCACTGCGGGAAGGCTACATCTGACCGAACAGACATCCGACACCGGACCTTGGGGCAGCGGGATCTGCCCCGGCGTGTCTGTCGGGGCGGACGGACCGGCGGGCAGGATGGGCGGTGGGGCAAGGAAAGGCGAGTCGGCGTGATCCACGAGGTGGACCGGGTTCTGAAGGACCTGCTCCGGGGCGGTGCGCTGACCGGCTCCGGCATCGACGTCTCCTTCGAGGCCCCCACCCGCGACTGGTCCGCCCGCCGCAACGGCCCTGTCATCAATGCCTACTTGTACGACATCCGTGAGGACGTCAACCGGCGCCAGCGCGGCCATGTCGAGGTGCGCGACCAGCGGGATGTCGTGGTGAAACGCCGTCAGCCGCCGCGCTGGTTCCGCCTTTCGTACCTGGTGATCGCCTGGACCAAGCAGCCCGAGGACGAACACCGGCTGATCTCCGCCGTGCTGGCCACCCTGATCCCGCGCGAGATGCTCGCGCCCGAGGAACTCCCCGGCTCCCTGCGGGCGCTCGGTCTGTCGGTGCCGATCTCGGTGGCGGGCATCCAGACCGAGTCGCGCTCCCTCGCGGAGATCTGGTCCGCGCTCGGCGGCGAACTGCGCCCGTCCCTGGACGTGGTGGTCACCGCACCCTTCCACCCTGACCACCCCACGCCCCGAACAGGACCCCCGCCCCGCCACCACGACGGCGACGGCGGCCTCGGCTGCGGTGGACGCGTCTGCCGCCGCGGTACCGCAGGCACCGTCCGTCGGCGACACGGCTCCCGCGGAGCCGGTCCGCAGGGCGATCCCGGCGCCCGCCACCACCCCCGGTGCGGAGGGCGGGAACGAACCCGAGGCCACTCCGGACGCCACCCCGCGCGGCAACGACGAAGACGCCCCCGGCGCCCCCGAAGCCCGACGCGACCCCGAAGCACAGCATGACGCTGATGCCCGGGGCGACGACGTCGGCCGGCGTGATGGCACCGTCCGGCGTGATGGCACCGTCCGGGATGATGGCACCGTCCGGGATGATGGCACCGTCCGGGATGATGGCACCGTCCGGGATGATGGCACCGTCCGGGATGACGACGACCCCATGTCGGAGCGCGCCCGCCGCCTCCTCGTCCCTGTGGCCGACGCGGACCCCGCCCTGCCGTACCCCCTACGGTCGCCCCGGTGCTGCCCGGCAGGCCGGTCGCCCGGCGCCCCCAGACGGTACGCGCCCCCGGCCGGGAACTCGGAGCCGACGGCGGCATCCCCTGCCCCTGGTGCGGCACCCCCAACCACCCCGAACGCCACTACTGCACCCGCTGCGCCATGCCGATGGCGGCCGACGGCCACGCCACGGGCCGCCGACCCTGGTGGCGCCGTATCTTCGGCTTCGGCAGCCAGGAGACCCCATGGGCGGGCGACCGCCCCCGGCTGCGCCGTACCTTCGACCGGATCCTGACGTGGCTGGGCGTGGGCCTGGTCCTCACCCTTCTGGTCGTGCTGGCTGTGAACATCCCGCGCGGCATCCAGGCGACGAAGGACCATTTCTCCAAGCGCGCGCCGGTCGCCCCGGACAAGGTGACGGCGTCCCGCTCCTACCCCGGCCACCAGCCCGACCTGGCCTTCGACAAGCTGAACAACACCTGGTGGGGCCCGGGGATCACTCAGTCCGGCCAGGGCGAGTGGATCGAGGCGATTTTCACCGACCCGACGCGGCTGCTGGACCTGGTCGTCACCCCGGGCACGTCCACCCGCGCCGACCAGATCTCCCGGTCGGCCCTGCCGCACCGCATCAAGGCCACCGTCAGGACGGCCGATGGCACGACGCAGACCCGCGAACTCAACCTGGACCAGGGCGCCGGAGGCCAGCGCCGCCCGTTCCGCGTCAAGGACGCCGTGTCGGTCCGCTTCACCCTGGAGACGGCCTACGCGGCGGCCGCCGACAAGCAGGTCGCGATAGCCGAGATCGAGTTCTTCGGCCCGTCCAACAGCAGCTCCTGAAACGACGCGCACGCCCTGCGCCCCCGGCGGGGGACAGGGCGTGCGGCATGCCCGGGGCCGGGCCGTGCCGGCGTCAGCGTGCCACGGGCTGCGCGTCGCAGTGCCGGCTGGACAGGAGGAGGTTGATGACCTGGGTGCGGGTGCGGGTGGGGGTGTTGTTCCAGGCGGTGAGGAGTTCCAGGTCGTCGGAGAAGGCGCTGCCTTCGGGGTCGAGCCGGGTGCGTATGTGGGCGACGAGCGTGTTCACCTTCTCGTTGTGGGTGTGGGCGTTGCCGGTGGCGGCCCAGGCGAGGGCGCCGGTGAGGCTCGCTGCGTGGGGATCGTGGGGGGAGCCGATGCAGTGGAGGCTGTGCCCCTGACACCAGCCGCGCCGGGTGAGCAACAGGGCGCTGCGCCGCAGGACTTCGTCGATCTGGGCGGCGGTCTGGGGGGCGGCGGTGTGTGCGTCGGAGGAGTGGAGCTGCGTGGGCATTGGGGGTGGTTGCCTTTCGTGGCGGGAAATGTGGGTGCTGCGCCGGTGCCTTGGGGGATGAGGCGTCCGGCGCAGCGGGTGGTGTGGGGTGGAACCGGGTGGTGTGG
>NZ_JBPUKX010000002.1:0-1055463 GCF_054729195.1 Streptomyces sp. YIM S03343 | reverse complement strand
TAAGTGGTCTGCGTCGTAAGTCCTTCGGGGGTTGACTTCAGAGCCGGTCGTGGGTGTGTGCACTGTCAGCTGTCGAAGGCGGTGAGGTGGAGGTGGCAGGCGGTGTCGAGGGCGTCCTCCGGGGTGCCGCTGCCAGTGCCGGTGGGCAGGAGGGCGTCCTGGTAGCGGTCGCTGGCCGGGTCGTGCAGGGCGAAGCCCCAACGGCTGGCGGTGCCGTGGTAGCGCAGGCGCATCAGCTTGACGCTCTGGCCGTCGGCCAGTTCACCGTCCACGTAGGCGTACTGGCCCCGGTGGCGGACGCGCAGGCCGGCCAGCTGCGGCCAAGCGGCCTTGGCGTGCATGTTCAGATACAGCTCGAGTTGGAGCCGGGTATGTTCCGAGGGCGTTGGCACAGCGGACATCCTGCCGGAGGGCCGGCGATCGGGGGGCGGGCAGGATACGGCCTGTCGTGATCCACTTCTCGTGATCGGCTTGCCCGCCTTGCCCGTTGCCCCTGCCCGCTCGATAACCCTGACCGCCTCCGAGCGCAGGCGGCTCAAGACGATGGCCTACGGCCACAAGACCGAGCACCGGCTCCGTCAGCGCGCCCAGGTCGTCCTGCACGCAGCCCGGGGCCGCCCCAACGCCCGCATCGCCCGCGAGACCGGGCTGCACCTGGACACCGTCCGCACCTGGCGCGGCCGATTCGCCGAGCACCGGCTGCCCGCGCTGTCCGACCGCAAGCGCTCCGGGCGTCCCGCCTCCTTCACGCCGCTGCAGACCGCCCAGGTCAAGGCCCTGGCCTGCCAACTGCCCGCCGAGAGCGGCACACCGCTCTCGCGCTGGTCAGCCCCGGAGCTGGCCCGCGAGGTCGTCGGCCGCGCCATCGCCGGCGCGATCTCCGCCTCCACCGTGCGGCGCTGGCTCAGGCAGGACGCGCTCAAGCCCTGGCAGTACCAGTCCTGGATCTTCATCACCGACCCTGCCTTTCGGTCCAGGGCCGAGCTCGTACTCGACCTCTATGCCCGCATCTGGAACGGCGAAGCGCTTTGCGCGGACGAGTACGTGATCAGCGCGGATGAGAAGACCTCCATCCAGGCCCGCTGCCGCTGCCACCCCGCCCTGGCCCCCGGGCAGGCCAGGGCGATGCGGGTGAACCACACCTACGGCCGCGGTGGCGCCCTGGCCTACCTGGCCGCCTACGACGTCCACCACGCGAAGACCTTCGGCCGCTGCGAGCCGAGAACCGGCATCGCCCCGTTCATGGCCCTGGTCGACCAGGTCATGACCCAAGAGCCCTACGCCAGCGCGAAACGCGTGTTCTGGGTCGTGGACAACGGATCCTCCCACCGCGGCAAGAAGGCCGCCGACCGGCTGACCGCCGCCTACCCGAACGCGGTCCTCGTCCACACCCCGATCCACGCCTCCTGGTTAAACCAGGTGGAGATCTACTTCTCCGTTGTGCAGCGCAAGGTCGTGACACCCAACGACTTCACCGACCTCAACGAGGTCGCGGACCGGCTCCGAGCCTTCGAAGACCGCTACAACGCCACGGCACAGCCGTTCCAGTGGAAGTTCACCACCTCCGACCTGGACGATCTCCTGGCCAGGCTCGACCGGCACACCGCCGATCACCCAGAAGAATCCTCCGCCGCCCCGGCAACATGATCAACCCCCGAAGGACTTACGACGCAGACCACTAAGACACGGCAGCTGTAGTTCCGATCATGGCTGGTCCTGGAGTTCGTGTCGGCGCTGGTGGCAGGCTTGCGCGACGGCTTGATGGTGGCGGCGCCAGGCCATCCAGTGCAGGACGTGTTCCGCTTCCCGGACGGGTGGTGTGAGGACGAACACCCGGAGAAGCCGGACGAGTTCAGGACAGGTCAGTGGGACGAGCCGGACCGGTCCGGCGGGGCCGACTGTGATCGTGGCAGCGGCTGTGAGTGCGAGGACGGCGGAGGCGATCAGGGAGAACAAGGACCAGCGCATCCAGGAGTTCCAGCAGGTCACCTGGCCTTCGTCCAGGCCGGTGAAGGTCTTGCCGAGTTGAAAGGTCTCCTCGATCCGCCATCTGCGGCAGATCACCTCCACCAGCTGGGCGAGGGTGACATCTTCGGGCGTCCAGCAGCGGAAGAAGGAGAGCTCGCCGGTGTACCGGTGCCGGCGGGCGACCAGGAGGCTGGTGCCGTTCTCGTCGTGTCCGTCGGGGGTGTCGTCCGCGCGGACGTCGAGCCAGGCCCAGTCGTACTCGCGGGTGCCCTTCGTTCCGTGTCCGGTCTGCATGCGCATCCACTGGTGAGGCAGCACCTTGTTGATCATCTGGCGGGCCTTCCACCCTCGTCGCCCGCGAACCAGTGTGCGTCGATGCCCGACTGGAGCGCTTTGGCGACCATGGCGGCGGTCTGCCGCGGCTTGGTGGCGAACATGATCTCCTCCGGGACACCGGCCGCGTCGCGGCGTTCCTCGTCCGCGGCCCAGTCCTTCGGGAGATACAGGGCCCGGTCGATCACCACCCGCGCCGTCGCGGTGACCACGGCGAGGTGGACGGCGATCTGGCACAGACCGACGCCCTTGAGCGCGCCGGAGTACTGGCGGCCGGCTCCCACACAGTCGGTGGATGACTTGGCGTCGCCGGTCTCGTCCGCCACCAGCACCACATCCTGACCTGCCAGTTCACGCGCAACGAGACGGGCGATCTCCGTCCTGGCCCGGTCGTGGTCGAACTTCGCGCGTGACAGGAGGTGCTGCAGCCGGTGCGGACCCGGATGCCCCAGCGCCTGGGCCAGAGTCCAGCAGTTCCGCGTGTCCACCTCCGCCAGCAGCCCGCTGATCATCTCCGCCGCAGTCGTGCGAGTCTCAGGCCGCACGAAGCAGTCCGCGATCACGTGCATCGCCGCCCCGAACACCCGGCCCCAGACTGTCTGGGCTATCGTGACCTCCACGGCCACCGCTTCTTGAAACGCCGTCACAAACGTTCATGATCACGGTGGCCGTACCCATCCCCCCACCCGGCCCCGCGAGCTGCTGACCAGGGAAGACGCCGGAACTACAGCTGCCGTGTCAGACCTGTCCAACCCCTGCTGATGATATCCGCGGGAACCGGAGCCTGAGCCTGAGTGAGGTGTAGGGCTCGGTCTGCCTTCAGGTTGTCCCGATCAGACTCCAGAGCCTCAAGAGTCGTGACGTAGATACTCGCGCGGATCTCACGACGCTCCCATTGAACCTTCAGCTCCTTGATCTGTTGCTCGACATCATCAAGTTCGTCGTGCCGTGGCCAAGAGCTTTTTTCTGCACCTTCAAGTTGGTCATCGAACGCTTCACCGTAGCCCAGACGAGGTCGCGGACCATTTTGTCGACTGGGGGACCGGTGACGTTCATTCGACCGCATTCGTCGGTCGTCCGCTTCTGGCACGAATAGGCGTAGGCTTTGATCCTCTCGCCGTTCTGCCAGACGGGGGCTCCGTGCATGCGTGCACCGCACCGACCGCAGCGAGCGATGCCCGAGAGTAGGTACTTGGTAGTGATGTCGGGCTTTGTTCTTTTCTGGCGGCTCTGGATCTTCGCCATTAGGGCTTCCCACTCCTCGAACGTCACGATCGGTGGCCAGTCGCCCATCACGTACTCGTCGGTGTCGTTCTTCATGGGCTCGCCCTGATATTTCAAGATGCCCGCGTTGCGGCAGCGCATGAGAATGCGGCGGAAGTGTTCACGAGAGAAGGGGCGACCCGTACTCGGGTTGATCAGGTTCTCCTCGGCGAACCGATCCAGGATCGTCGGAACCCTATCGCCCTGGATGAACCACTTCGTCCCCCGACGGATCATGTCCGCGGCCGCCGGGTCCAGCTTAACCCTGGGTATTCAGCGGAATTGGGTTGTCTGACGCCCCGATAGCAGAAAGGTGCCGTTGACCTGCAAGGATGTGAGTGTCTAGGTCATATCCGCTGCGGGAGCAAGGCACCTTTCTGGTGGTTGAGCGTACAGGGTGGGACGGTCGGCTGTCGGTGGTGGCTGACGGGAAGAGGCTGATCGGGCATGCCGGGGCGGTGCTGCTGCGCCGATGCGCGGACCGGACGGGGCTGACGGGGGCGCTGGCGAAGGTGCTGCCGTCCAGTGCGGTGGCCGGCTGGCGGGACCGGGCAGGGGTGCTGGTGCACCTGGCGGTCGCGATCGTGCTCGGGGCGGCGAACCTGTCGGAGGCCGAGCAGCTTCAGCTTCACCATCGCCCGCTGTTCGGGCCCGAGGCATCGGACTCGACCGCCCGCCGCACTCTTGCCGCGCTTGACGAGGCCACCCTGGCGAAGATCGCCAAGGTGCGGGCGAGGGGGCGCCGGCACGTGTGGGGCCTGCTGCATCTGCGGCCGGGCGGCTTCCCCTGGCTGACGGTGGCGGGCAAGCGGCTGCGCGGCTGGATCGTCATCGACATCGATGCGACGGTCATCACCTCCGCCTCGAAGAAGGCCGGGGCGGCGGTCACCTTCAAGAAGACGTTCGGGTTTCATCCGCTGGCCGCGTGGTGCGCGAACACCACGGAGTCCCTGGCCATGCTGCTGCGGCCGGGGAACGCCGGGGCGAACACGGTGGCCGACCACATCGCCGTGCTCACCGACGCCCTCGCGCAGATCCCCGGATCGTCGGCCGCGAAGATCCTGGTCCGGGTCGACGGGGCCGGGGCCACGCACGGGCTGCTCGAACACCTCGAAGCGTTGAACACCACGCGGCGCACAGTCCGCTACACCGTCGGCTGGAAGATCACCGAAGACGACGAGCGTGCCGTCGCGCAACTGCCCGAAATCGCCTGGGAGACCTCGATACATCAGGACGGCCGCCTCCAGGAGGGCTACTTCGTCGCGGAACTGACCGGGCTGAACACCCGTGAGGGCTGGCCCGGGGGCATGCGGCTGATCGTGCGCCGGGTGCGTCCGACCCGACGGCACCTCAAGAAGCTGACCGCGTTCGAGAAGAAGACCGGCTGGCGCTACTGCATCACCGCCACCAACATCCGCCACATGTGGGGCATCGCCGGCTCGGGCCACGCCCACTTCCTCGACGTGCTGCACCGCTCCCACGCCGGCGTGGAAGACCGGGTACGCACGAACAAGGCGATGGGGCTGGACAACCTGCCCTCGCAATCGTGGGAGGTCAACCGCCAAGGCCACGAAGTTAACGTGATGGCGGTGCTGTCAAGGGGTTGAGGGAAACCAGTCCGCGTAGATCGGGACTCCGGTAGTGGAACGAGGGTCCGCCAAGACCGCCGTTCCTCCGGAGTCCTGATGAGCTACGAGTCTGCCACCGATCCTTGCGGTCGTGGAGGTACTGGATTGCTTGCCCCCGGTCATCTTGGGGCACTCACGTCGTTCGTTCCGTTCGAACTCGTGGATGACATCCTTGCCCGGCATCGGGTGCAGCGCCGTGCCCCGCGCTTGCTGCCTGCCCGGGTCGGCGTGTACTTCCTTCTCGCCCAGGCTCTGTTCGCGGGGGTCGGGGCGCTGGGGATCTGGCAGAAGTTGACCCGCTGCGTCTCGTTGCACGAACGACGGCCCTCCGAGAAGGCTCTGCGTGATCTGCGGGCGCGTATCGGGACGGGCCCGATACGGGAGCTGTTCGACGTCCTCGCCGGACCCCTGGCCCCAACGGGCGCGACCGGCGTGGGCTACCGCGGGATGCGCACCGTCGCCTTCGACGGCTGCGCATCCACCAAGGTTCCGGACAACGTGGACACGGTCAGCTGGCTGGGGAAAGTCCTTCATCGGGTCGGATGGGCCGGTTACCCGGTCGTGATGACCGTGGCGCTGGTGGAGACCGGCACCCGCGGGCTGCTGGGGGCGAGCCTCGGCACGCCACTGACCGGGGAGATGGCTTTCGCCTGCGGTCTCCTGCACCACCTGCGCGCCGGCATGCTGGTGTTGCTCGACCGCGGTTTCGATGCCAACACCTTCCTGACCCGTACCGCCGCGACCGGTGCGCACTTCCTGGTGCGCATGCAGTCCAGGCGCCGCCCGCCGATCCGCGCCAAACTGCCTGACGGCAGCTACCTCACCGAGTTCGACGGCCTGCGGGTGCGCGTGATCGAGGCCCGCACGCACGCCGTGCTGGCGGACGGCCGCATCGTCGGCGGCACCTACCGCCTGGCCACCACCCTGCTCGACCACCGCCGCGACCCGGCCGCACGACTGGTCAGCCTTTACCACGAACGCTGGGAGATCGAGTCCGCGTTCTTCGCGCTGCGCCACACCCTGATGCAAGGCCGCATCCTGCGCTCGACCACGCCAAGCGGCCTGGAACAGGAACTGTGGGCCATCCTGTGCGCTTACCAGTTGCTGCGTCGTGCCATGGCCGACTCCATTCCGGCAGGGCGTCCCCTCGACCCGGACCGGCTCAGCTTCACGGTCGCCCTTCGGTGTGCTCAAGAAAGCCTGGAGAGCGCCGAGGGAATCCTCGATCAAACTCCGTGGATCGACACGCAGTTCGCACACGCTGTGCGCGGCGCGGCCATGCCGCCCCGGCGGGCCCGGCTGAGCACCCGCAAAGTCAAGAGCCCGATCAATCGCTACCACGACCGCAAGGACGACGGCCGCCCCCTCACCAGCACCCCCGTCCAGCACGTCCGCATCCTCGTTGACGCACCCGTCGGGGAGGCCGAACCCCTCGTTGTCCGGATTCCAGGAATCGCGGAACGGATCCTCCAGGTCATCCGCGCCGAGCCGACTGTCGACACCTGGCGCACTCCCGAACTGCTGAAACGGATCGCGGGGGCAACCGAGAACCAGGTCCACAAGTGCCTCTACCGGCTGACGCGTTCAGGCATTCTGCGCCGGATCAGCCACGGCAGCTACCAACCCTTGACAGCACCGCCGTCTCGTTAAGGGCTCGCAGAGCATTAACTCGCAGTCTTGATCTCTGGGGTGGTGATGCCTGCGTCGCGTGCCATATTGAACAGGTCGTTCAGTGTGGCGAGTTGGTGTTCGGCGGGGTGGAGGTCGTGGCTTGCGGTTGCCAGCAGTTCCCGGATGTCTCTCAGGCGCCGGTTGATTGTCTCGGGCCGGACGCTGAAGAGGGCGGCGATAGCGATCTGGGGTAGGCCGTGGCGGTAATGGAGGACGGCGGCCAGGAGGCGGTCGGCGAGGGTGAGAATCGGGCGGCGTCCGGTGTTGCCGTCGCCCTTGGCGCGTGGGCGGTGGCCGCGTCGTTTGTCCAGGTGCGTCTCGCGCTGGGCCTCGTGGAGGGTGGTCAGCGTGGTGATGAGGTAGTCCCACTCGTGCGGGGGCAGCCCGGTCAGGGCCGGGTGGCAGAGCCAGGAGAGGTCGGGGCTCGGCTGGTCGAAGGGGTCCGGGGCGTCATTGACCTGGGCGTATGCCTCGGGGCGGAGGGTGTAGTTCCAGTCGCCGTGCCAGTCGTGGTGGGTCAGGGGCAGGGCTTCCATCTGCCCGTCACCGATGCGGATCCCCGTCTCATAGACGGTGGTATCGAGTTCCGCGTGGACTCTCAGGCCGGTGCGAGTGGTGGTCGCGGCGATGGACTGCACGATGACCTCGTGGCTGGTCAGGGGCCTGCCGCGCCAGTTCATGGTGATGTGGGAGAACAGCCGGTGCTCGATCCGGTTCCACTTCGAAGTGCCGGGAGGGAAGTGACAGACAGTGATGTTCAGGCCGGTCTCCAGGGCGAGGGCGGCGAGTTCGGCCTTCCAGGCGCGGGTCCGGTATCCGTTGGAACCGCCCGCATCGGCGGTGATCAGCAGTCGGCCGGCCTGCGGGTAGTCCTCCTTGCCGCGGCCCTTCCACCAGCGGCGGATGGATTCGACGGCGAAGGCGGCGGTGTCATGGTCGGTGCCGACACTGACCCAGCCGGTGTTGGTGGCCAGGTCGTAGATGCCGTAGGGCACGGCCTTCCCGAGTTCTCTGTCCGGGAAGTCATGGGTGCTGACCTGCACGGGGTCGCCTGCGGGCCGCCACTCGCGCCCGCCGTTCCTGTATGACCCGACGATTTCCTTCTTCTTCGTATCGACGCTGATCACCGGGTCCCCGGCGTCGATATGGATCGTGGCCTGCTCGTTGATGTAGCGGAACTGGCTGTCCCGGTCGGGGTGCTGCCGGCCTTCGATGGTCTTGGCGTTGCCCTGGAGGCTGAAGCCTTCCTCGCGCAGCACGTCGGCGACGGTGTCAGCGGATATCCGGTGGCCCTGGCGGGTGAGTTCGGCGGCCAGATGACGGGTGGACTTCGTCGTCCACCGCAACGGCGACATCGGATCACCCCGCACATCCGGCTCGACCAGGGCCAGAAGCGCCGGACGAAGTCCCGGGTCCAGATCGACCGTCCGTTTGCGGCCTCCGCCCACCCGGCGCACCCGCCCCAACGGGGCATCGCCGGAATCCAGTTCATCCGCACCCAGGGACACCGTGGCCTCCCGCACCCCGGCGGCCCGGGCGACCAGCCTGATCCCGCCATGGCCGATCGACCGGGCTTCCGCTCCTATCAGCAGACGCCGTTGCCGCTCGTCGAGATGCGGGAAGATCGCCTCGAACTTGGCTGCCAGAGCTGCCCGTTGCTCCTCCGATGCGCCCATACCACGCCAACGACTCGACCGGCGGGAAGCTACGGGTTAATGCTCTGCGAGCCCTAACTTCGTGGCCTTGGGTCAACCGCGGCTGGATGCTCGCTGCGAACATCGCCGCCGACCTCGACGCGTGGGTTCGGCTGCTGGCCCTGCACGACATCGACGACCTGGCCGACGCCGAGCCGGACACCATGCGTTTCCGCCTCTACCACCTGCCCGCCCGACTCGCCGACCACGCCCGCCGCCGCTGGCTGCGGATCGAACGGACCTGGCCCTGGGCAGAGGCGTTCACCACCTGCTGGCACCGGCTGACCGCCCTGCCCGCCATCACCTGACGATCTGGCCACCAGGCCGATGAGACAAGGAAAGGAACAGACCCGCACGACCTCCGGGTGCCGTGGAACCCCGGCGCAGCCGCAGCGACACGCGAAGGCCCCGCCCGCGATCACGCGGAACAAACAGGGCGAACCGACGACCCGGTCATGCACTCACGGCCTCTGAAGAATCGAGGTTAAGACGATCCTCCCTGTCCCACCCGAAAGCCGGTGTTCCCCCGTGAAACTCACCTTTCTGCGCCATGCGCTTGGCCTCGCGCTGAATGCGACGCTTGGTGTCCTCACTCGACTTGTTCGCAATGGAAACGAACAGGCGAGCGGAGAAACGGCCGTCCGGCGTGGATAGGTCGAAGTTCTGACCGGACAGGCCGTCGAAAATGAGCGGCCTGCTACTCGTCTCGTAGACGTCGATGGTCCGCTCAAGGTCCCGAGGCTGCCGGGTGTAGCGGTCGATATCGTAGAAGAGGATGCCGTCGAGGCGACCCTTCGAGAGATCCTTCAGCAGACGCTCGAAGTCCTTGCGCTTCACGGTGCGGCTGAAGGCCGACAGGTTGTTGTCCTCGTACCAGGCGACCTGATCGGGGGAGTACCCGTGTCGAGCGGCGAGGCCGGTGACGTCGTCCCGTTGCTTGAGGACGCCCTTACGCTCGCGCTCCTGCCCCTCCTCCTTGGTGATGTCCCCGTTGCGGACAGCTCGCCGGATCTCGGCGAGGTCAGCGTCGGATATACGCAGGTACCCCGCGATAGGCACGGCTAAAGCCCCCTGACACTGGTGATGCAGTAGTCAGATCAGTGTAGGAGCATTACAGTGTTCTCGGAACTCTTGCATGTCCCGGTGTGGGATAGGGGTCCTGGCCGACGATGAGGACGCGTACCTCGTCGAACGGCTGCTGGAAGGCCTGCAGGACGTTCTGTCCGGCCGGGAGGTAGGTGCGCCCCTCGGCGATCTCGGTGCGCAGGAAGTCGCCCATCACGGCGATCTGTCCGGCCACGGGGTCCAGCGCTTTCGCCCAGCCCGCTTCGACGATTTCATGCAACGGTCTTGGTGCCACGGGCGTCACCCTACTGCCGTACGCGCCAGGGAGATCAACCGGTGGCCAGGACTGCCCGCCACCCGCGCCCCCGCCCATCTCCCCGGTGTCCGGCGGTGTGTTGGGCTCACCCCACCACCGCCGCGCGCACGCACAGCACATCCGGCAGATGCGAAGCCAGCTGCCGCCAGCTGTCGCCGTCGTCCGAGGAGGCGTACACCTCGCCGTTGCGGTTGCCGAAGTACACGCCCGCCGGATCCGCGTCGTCCGTCCACAGCGCGTCCCGCAGCACCGTGCCGTAGTGGTCCTCGTCGGGCAGGCCCGCCGTCAGGGGTTCCCAGCTGCCGCCCGCGTCGGCGGTACGGAACACCCGGCACCGGTGGCCTGCGGGCACCCGGTCCGCGTCGGCGTTGATCGGGAACACGTATGCTGTGTCACCGCGGCTCGGATGGGCGGCCATCGCGAAGCCGAACGTGGACGGCAGGCCCTCGCCGATGTCGGTCCACTGCCTGCCCGCGTCGTCGCTGCGGTACACCCCCCAGTGGTTCTGGAGATACAGCCGGTCCGGGCTCTGGGCGTCCTGGGCGATCTTGTGCACGCACTGGCCGAACTCCGGGTTCGGATCCGGCAGGAACACCGCCGAGACACCGGAGTTGGACGGCTCCCAGCTCTCGCCGCCGTCCGTGGAGCGGAACACGCCCGCCGTGGACACGGCGACCGTCACCGCGCGCGGATCGCGCCGGTCGGTGACCACGGTGTGCAGGCCCTCGCCGCCACCGCCCGGTACCCACTGCGAACGGGTGGGATGCTCCCACAGCGGCCGGACCAATTCGAAGCTCTCCCCGCGGTCCACCGAGCGGTACAGCGCGGCCGGTTCCGTGCCCGCGTACACCACGTCCGCCTCCGCCGCGGCCGGGTGCAACTGCCACACCCGCTCCAGTGAAGCGCCGGTGTCCTGCGGGAACTTGACGGCCGGTCGGGCCGGTTCGGCCCAGGTGCGGCCCAGATCGTCGGAGTGGAACACCGACGGACCCCAGTGCGCGCTGTCACCGCCCGCGAGCAGCCGCGGCACATCCCCGCGCGTGTCGATCGCGACCGAATAGATCGCCTGCGCGTTGAAGTACGGACTCTCGTCGAACTCCCAGCCCCCACCTCGCCGCCGCCCGATGAACAGACCCTTTCGGGTGCCCACGGCGAGCAGAACCTCGGTCATGCCGATCACCTCCGGGACGTCTTCGTCACAGGTACTCCTCAGACACCGGCCAGTCTGCACCCCGCCACTGACAGTCACCTCCGCTGAGCCCGTTGCCGCAGCTCAGACCGCATACCGCAATTGACATGCCCGTTTCGTGCCAGTCCCTTTCCGGCCGTTCGCGCGGAACGCCGCCCGTGCGCCGGCACCCGTGGGACCGTCAGGACCGTCGGCCTGTCGTGAGCATCGGCGAGCCGTCACCCGTATGTGAGGGCGGTCCCGACTGTCCCGCGCTCGTGAGGAGGAAGCCTTCGATGACGTTGCGTGGTCCGAAGGTGTGGCTGTGGCGGTGGCGGCGCAATCCGCTCAGACGCCGCGCCGACGCGGTGGAGGCCTGGGTGGTGCTCGGCGCCTGGCTGCTCACCGTCCTCGCCGGGGTGCTCGCCGGTCTGACGACGGTCCGGTCCGTGGAGAGCGGGCTGGCCCGGGAACGCGCCGAATGGCGCCCGGCCGTCGCCCTGGTCACCGAGAAGGTTCCCGGCATGCCGTCCCGCAGCGGCGACGGGACCGCCGGTGAACGCGTCTGGGCACGGGTCGGCTGGGTCGCCCCTGACGGCTCCCCGCACACGGGCCAGGCCAGGGTGGCGCCCGGCAGTGCCGTCGGCACCCCGGTCACGGTGTGGAACGACCCCGAGGGCCACCTGGTGACCCGCCCCGCCACCACCGCCGAGGCCGAGCTGCGGGGCGTGGTGCTGGGCGGCCTGCTGGGCGTGGGCGCCGCCGCGGTCCCGTTCGTCGCCGGCCGCGTACTGCGCGCCCGCCTGGAACGACGGCGCATGGACCGCTGGGACACGGAGTGGGCCCGCCTCGGCCCGATCTGGGGGCGCAAGACCGGCTGACGCCCTCGCCGCCCGCTCGTGGGGACGCCCTGACGTCATGGTCGGCGCCCTTGCCGTTCCACCGTGTCACGGGCGCGCGCCGGGTATGTCACGTCGGTGCGGGCGGCTCACCGGCGCGTACATCGGGGGCATGGCCACACGAGGGCCACGACGCCCTGGGCGGGCGGTCCGGCGGCCGGTGTCCGGCCGGACCGGTGCCCGCCGCCCCAGGGCCGCACGACGCGTCGTACCGCCGCCCGGCGCTGCCCTGGCGCGCACCCGCCACGTTCCAAACGCCCCGCACCGGCCAGGCGCCACTACGCCCCGCACCCGCCCCTGCCCACACGTCGCCCCGGCCCAGCCCGCCCTGGGCATCCGCCGGAGCCCCCTGCGGCGCGGTCCCGCCCCCGCCGCCGCGACGGCGGACAGCGGGCCGGGAGGCAACGAGACGAGGGCGACGGTGGATCACGCCCTGGCGGACGGCAACAGGCCCTGGAACGGACCCGTGGTACCACCCGCACCCGGCACCACCCCTGCTGAGTCCCCCTCCCCGCCCCGACCGCCGACGCCGCCTCACCCCCGCGGCAGCCCCCGGCCAAGGATCGCATCCAGGTCGGCCGAGCCCGGCAGGGTGCCGAAGGAGTGGCCCCAGTCGCCGGACAGGCGGGTCGCGCAGAAGGCGTCGGCGATCGCGGCCGGGGCGTGCCTGACCAGCAGGGACGCCTGGAGGGTGAGCGCCGTCAGCTCCACCAGGCGGCGTGCGCCCACCTCGTCGGCCCGGGTGAGCTCCCGCTTCAGCCGGGCCACCGCGGCGTCCAGTCGGCCGTCCGCACCCTGCGCCGTGGCGAGTTCGGTGAACAGCGCGTCCACGGTGCCCGGCTCCCTGCCCAGCGCCCGCAGCACATCGAGAGCGTTGACGTTCCCGGAACCTTCCCAGATCGACGCCAGCGGGGCCTCGCGGTAGTGGCGGGGCATCCCCGAGTCCTCGACGTAGCCGTTGCCGCCCAGGCACTCCAGGGCCTCCGCGGTGAAGGCCGGACCCCGCTTGGTCACCCAGTACTTGCCCACCGCCGTCGCGATCCGCCGGAACGCCTGCTCCCCGGCGTCACCGCGCAACGCGCGGTCGGCCGCCCCGGCCAGCCGCAGGGTGAGCGTCGTGGCGGCCTCGGACTCCAGCGCCAGATCGGCCAGCACATTGCGCATCAGCGGCTGGTCCACCAGCCGCGCGCCGAACGCGCTGCGGTGGCGCGTGTGGTGGCCTGCCTCCACCAGCGTCTTGCGCATCAGTGCGGCGGACATCATCACGCAGTCCAGCCGGGTGCAGTTGACCATGTCGATGATGGTCTTCACACCCCGCCCCTCGGGCCCCACCAGCCACGCCACCGTCCCGTCGAACTCCGGTTCGGAGGACGCGTTGGAACGGTTGCCCAGCTTGTCCTTCAGCCGCTGGATGCGGAACGCGTTGCGGCTGCCGTCGGGAAGGACACGCGGCACCAGGAAGCAGGACAGCCCGCCCGGCGCCTGCGCGAGCACCAGGAACACATCGCTCATGGGTGCCGACGTGAACCACTTGTGGCCTCGGAGCGTGTACACGCCCGGCTCGTCGGTGGGCGTCGCCGTGGTGGTGTTCGTACGGACGTCCGAGCCGCCCTGCTTCTCGGTCATGCCCATGCCCGCGATCAGTCCGCGCTTCTCCGTGGGCACCTTCAGCCCGGGCTCGTAGACCCGGCTGGTCAGCAGCGGTTCGTACACGGCGGCCAACTCGGGCTGGCGGCGCAGCACGGGCACGGCGGCATACGTCATCGACGTCGGACAGCCGTGCCCCGCCTCGGTGTGCCCCCACACCAGTCCGCCCGCGGTCCGCGCGACATGGGCGCCGGGCCGGCCGTCCGCCCACGGCGCGCCCGCCAGCCCTTCGGCGACCGCGATCCGCGTCAGCCGGTGCCAGCTCGGGTGGAACTCCACCTCGTCGATCCGGTGACCGTACCGGTCGTGCGTACGCAGCTCCGGCTCGTGCCGGTTGGCCAGTTCGGACCACTCCTGCACGTCGGCGCTGCCCGCCCGCTGCCCGAGCCGGCGGATGTCCTCCTCCGCCCAGCCGGCGCCCTCCCGGTGCAGCGCCTCGATCAGCACCACATCGTCGGAGGCGTCATAGGGGGCCAGCGGAGGGGCCTGGTTGGTGACGTCGTGCGTGGCCGTGGCGTCTTGCGGCGGCCGGACGTTCGCGAGAGTCGAGACCATACGGCGAGTGTTGCATCATTTCTACAGTCGTAGCAATGGTGTAATAAGAAGTCCCCGTACAGTCATGCCCATGCGCATCAACGTGCCCGAACGCCCCGCCGAGCTCGCGCCGCGTCCGCTGTCCGCGCGGTCGGTCGTGCTGAGCCTGCTGCTCGGCACCCATCCGCCCGAGTTGCCCGTGCGGGACCTGGTGCGCCGCGTCGAACCTTTCGGGGTCGCGGGGTCCGCGCTGCGCGCCGCGCTCAGCCGGATGGTGGCCGCGGGGGACCTCGTGCGCACCGACGGCGTCTACGGCCTCAGCGAACGGCTGCTGGCCCGCCAGCGGCGCCAGGACGACGCCGTGCACCCGAGGACCCGCCCCTGGGACGGGGACTGGGAGCTGGTCGTGGTCACCGCCACCGGCCGCGGGCCCGCCGAACGCGCCGATCTGCGTGCCCGGTTGACGGCCCACCGGCTGGCCGAGCTCCGCGAGGGCGTCTGGCTGCGTCCCACCAACCTGATTCGCCCCACTCCCCCCGAACTCGGCCCGGCGGTACGGCACTTCACCACCCGTCCCACCGAACCTGACGCCCAACTTGCGGCAGTGCTCTGGCCGTTGGACGCCTGGGCGGCGACGGCCCGCGCCCTGCTCGCCCGCATCGCCGACGCCGCCGGCCCGGCGGACCGCTTCACCGTCCTCGCGGCAGCCGTACGGCATCTGCTCGCCGACCCGGTGCTGCCTCCCGGGCTTCTGCCCGCCGACTGGCCGGGAGGCGCCCTGCGTGAGCGGTACACCACCCACCGGCGGGAGTTGACCGAGAACGTCCTCGGCCCCGCCTGACGACGGAAGCCACGACGGCAGTAACGGCAGCGGCCGTACGCAGCGCCTGCGGGAGCGCTCCGTACGGCCGCCTTCACCGTGGCCCGGGCAGGGTCACTTGTACGTGATGTCCGAGGACGCGTACTTGCAGTACGTCCCGTCGGCTCCCGAGCCGTTGGTCGTCGGCTCGGCCCCCGTGTTGTTGCCGATGTACTTCTGGCACGGGACGATCTTCTTGCTGCTGTCGCCGACGATCGTGATCGCCTTCAGGGTGGCGCTGTCGCCGTAGTTGGTGTTGATGCCGACGAGCTTGCTGCCCTTGTAGGTCGCCTCGATGGTGTTGAGGTTGATCGTCCGCTTGTACTGCGTCTTGCAGTTGCCGCACGAGCGCACGAAGGTGCCGAAGGTCTGCCCGGCGAAGGAGCTCACATTCAGTGTCCCGGCGCCGTTGAACTGGAACACCTTGTCGCTGGCCTCCTTCGCGCCGCCGCCGGAGACGGTGTAGACGTTGGAGGACGAGGAGCCCAGGAAGGTCGCGGCGTCCTCGCCGACGTCCTCCCACCAGACGTCCTGGAGCGTGCAACTGCCCAGGCAGTGGATGCCGTCGGCGGCGGGCGCGCCGATGATGACGTTCTTCAGGACCGTGCCGGCGGCGAGTTCCAGGATCGGGTCCTGGTTCTCGCTCTGGCCGCCGGTGCCCAGGTCGCCGCTGCCGTAGAGGCGCTTCATCGCGTAGTCCTTGGTGCCGGACACCGAGATGGTGGCGGTGACCGCCTGGCTGCCGTTGGCGGTGGGCCAGGTGGCAGCGCTCGCCGCCGGGCTCTCGGCCATGACCATGACGGTGGAGAGAGTGAGTGCGGCGAGCGCGCCGGTGAGTGCGCGGGTGCGCGTACCCACGCGCGAGCCCAGGCGGTTGCGGGTGCGGTTGAGTGCGGGTGACGTCATGTCCCGAATGCCTTCTTCCATGTGGGGGGAGGTTCAGATCTTCCCGGTGCCCGCGCCCGCCGTCACCGAGGCGACGACGCTGGAGGCGGGCTCGGCGGTGTAGCTGTACGGCGGCGAGGTGAACGTGCCGACCTGCGAGATCTCGGTCGAGGCGCCGCCGAGGTCGTTGCCCTTGAGGTTGGCGTAGCCGTCCACGTCGCTGTCCCGGTTGGTGGTCACCGCGACGGAGGTGCTGCGGAAGACGTTGCTCTCGACGAGCATCTGCGCGCCCATGCGCGAGTGCACGGCGGTGTCCGCGCCGACGACGTAGTTGTCGTAGAAGTGCCCGGTGCCGAAACGCAGGCTGGGGATGCGGGAGTTGGCGTTGTTGAACCAGTTGTGGTGGTACGTCACCCGCAGATGCCCGGTGTCCTCGCTGGAGTTGCTGTCGCTGTGCCCGACGAGCGAGCCCTTCCAGTGGTCCTTGAAGGTGTTCCAGGACACGGTGACGTAGTCCGATGCGTGCGTGATGTCGAGCAGACCGTCGTAGTAGTCCTTGTCGTGGTCGCGGTCCGACGACAGCGTGTTGTGGTCGATCCACACCTTCGTCGACTTCTGCACGGTGATCGCGTCCGTGCCGACGGCCTTGCTGATGTTGAGGTTGCGGACGACGACGTTGCTGACGTTCTTCAGGCGCAGCCCGCCGCCGGTGAACCCGGACGACGAACCCACGCCCAGGATCGTGGTGTTGGCCCCGACGTCGACCTGACCGCTCAGCGAGATCAGCCCGCTCACCTTGACCACCTTGGCCGTGCTGCCGCTGACCGCCGTCTGGAACACGCTGAGCGTCGACACGGTCACCGCCGAGGCGCTGCCGCCGCCGGTCGTCCCGGCGCCGAACCCGACCGGCGAGGTGTCCGCCGCCTGCGCCGACTGCGGCAGCGCGAGCACGGCCACCGTCGCCAGCGCTGCCGCGGTCGCCGCGACAGCGGGCCTTTGCGTGTGTGTACGTGGGGGGCGAATACGCATGCGGGTGCGTCCCTTCACGAGGGGGGTGGGGTCATGTATGTCAATGACGTGCACCGAATGGAACGGTGGCGCGGGCATCGTGGCCGTTCCGGCAGGAATCCGTGTCGTGCGTCGCGTCGGACGGTCACGGTGCTGGACGGACCGTAGGATGCAAGCGCTTTCTAGTCAACGCTTGGCGCGGAGGGATTTTCGTTCGCCCAGGTGGGCGGTGATGGGTCTGGCGGGACGGCAAGGGCTTTCTTCCGGCCGTGCGGGAGCGATTCCATGCCACGCCTGTGGGAGCGCTTCCACGCAAGCCATGGGCATGCCACGATGCGAGGTGTTCTCCCGGAAGATGCCGCACGAGCCGCGATCAGAAGGGACAGAGAAGTGCCCCCCACGCTTCCCACGACGGGCCACGGCGCCCGATCTCCACGAGGCCGGAGCCGAAGCCGCGCCCGCGGCGACAGCCGCAGAAAGCCGAGCCGTTCGCTCCTGCTCACCCTCGCCACAGCGCTGCTGACCCTGCTGGCGGCGTCGGCCCTCACCGCACCCCCGGCCGCCGCCCTCGCCCAACCCCCGGCCGCCGCCCACACCGCAACCCCGGCCTCCGCGCTCACCGCACCACCCCAGGCCGCCGCCCGCGCCGCAGCCGCCGTGCCCACCGCCACCCTCACCGAGGTCACCGGCTTCGGCGACAACCCGAGCAATCTCCAGATGTACGTCTACGTCCCGGCCACGGTGACCGCGCACCCGGCGGTCCTGGTGGCCGTGCACTACTGCACCGGTTCGGGCCCCGCGATGTACTCGGGCACCGAGTACGCCTCCCTGGCCGACCAGTACGGCTACATCGTCGTGTATCCGTCGGTGACCCGCGCCAGCAAGTGCTTCGACGTCTCCTCGCCGCAGGCGCTGCGCCGCGGCGGCGGGAGCGACCCCGTGGGCATCAAGTCGATGGTCGACTGGGTGACTCGTACCTACTCGGCCGACACCAGCCGTGTCTTTGTCACCGGCATCTCGTCCGGGGCGATGATGACGAACGTCCTGCTGGGCGACTACCCGGACGTGTTTGCGGCGGGCGCGGCCTTCTCCGGGGTGCCGTTCGGCTGCTTCGCCACCACCGACGGCTCGGAGTGGAACTCCGCCTGCTCGGGCGGCACGGTGACGCACACCCCGCAGGAGTGGGGCGACCTGGTCCCGCGCCGCCTACCCCGGCTACACCGGCCCCCGGCCGCGGATGCAGCTGTGGCACGGCACCGCCGACGCGGTGCTCCAGTACCCCAACTTCGGCGAGGAGATCAAACAGTGGACGAACGTCCTCGGGGTGAGCCTGACCCCGGCCGCCACCGACTCGCCCCAGTCCGGCTGGACCCGCACCCGCTACGGCGGCACCGGTGACAAGGCGCCCGTCGAGGCGATCAGCCTCCAGGGGGTCGACCACAACCTCTACACCTACGGCATGGCGGCCCGCGCCCTGGCCTTCTTCGGCCTCAGTGACGGCGGCCCGGTGCCCCCGCCCCCGGTGGGCGCGTGCAAGGTGACGGCCTCCGTCAATGCCTGGAACACCGGTCTGACCGCCTCCGTCACGATCACCAACACCGGGACGACGACGGTCAACGGCTGGCAGCTCGGCTTCACCCTGCCGTCCGGCCAGACCGTCACCAACGGCTGGGGTGCCACGTACAGTCCGGCCTCCGGTGCGGTGACGGCCACGAACGAGTCGTACGACGGCACGATCGCGCCCGGCGCGGCCGTCACCATCGGCTACCAGGCCACCCACACCGGCAACAGCGCTGCTCCGGCGGCGTTCACGCTCAACGGGACGGCCTGCACGGTCGGTTGACCGGCGCGGTCGGCTGACCTGCGCGGACGGTCGACCTGCACGACCGGTTGAGCGTCGGTGCCGGTGTCAGGAGCGGTGGTACTGCTCCGGGATCCGCACCTCGGCGCCCAGTTCGCGGGCCGCACGGCGCGCCCAGGACGGGTCGCGCAGCAACTCGCGGCCCAGCAGCACCGCGTCGGCCTCGCCGTTGGCCACGATCTTCGCCGCCTGCTCCGGGTCGGTGATCAGGCCTACGGCGGCCACCGGCATCGGCGTCTCGGCCTTCACCCTTGCGGCGAAGGGCACTTGGTAGCCGGGGCCGACCGGGATGCGCACCCCGGACGCGTTGCCGCCGGTGGAGACGTCGAGGAGGTCGACACCGTGGGCGTGCAGCTCACCGGCGAAGCGGACCGTGTCGTCCGGCGTCCAGCCGGCCTCCGCCAGCCACTCGGTCGCGGAGATCCGGAAGAACAGCGGCTTGTCCTCGGGCCACACCTCCCGTACGGCGTCCACGACGTCGAGGGCGAAGCGGGTGCGGTTCTCGTACGAGCCGCCGTAGGCGTCGGTGCGGTGGTTGGAGTGCGGGGAGAGGAACTCGTTGATGAGATAGCCGTGGGCGCCGTGGATCTCGGCGATCTCGAAACCGGCGTCGAGCGCCCGGCGGGCGGCGGCCGCGAACCGGCCGACGATCGCCCGGATCTGATCGACCGTCAACTCGTCCGGGACCGGGTGGCCGTCGTCGAATGCGACCGGGCTCGGGGCGACCGGCTGCCAGCCGTGCGCCTCGGGCCCGACCGGCGCGCCGCCCTTCCAGGGCCGCTCGGTGGACGCCTTGCGCCCGGCGTGCGCGAGCTGGATCGCCGGGACGGCGCCCTGAGCGGTCAGGAAACGCGTGATCCTGCGGAACACCTCGGTCTGCGTGTCGTTCCAGAGGCCCAGGTCGTACGGCGAGATCCGGCCCTCGGGTGCCACGGCGGTGGCCTCGACGATGATCAGGCCGGTGCCGCCGGCCGCGCGCGCCGCGTAGTGGGCGAAGTGCCAGTCGGTGGGGGCGCCGGCGAGTTCGCCCTCGGGTGCGGCCGAGTACTGGCACATCGGGGGCATCCAGACCCGGTTGGGGATGGTCGCTTCGCGCAGGGTGAAGGGCTCGAAGAGCGCGCTCACGGCGGACTCCATTCGTCGCGTTTCGTCACGGGGGGCCGACTGGGCCGACTCGTACGATAGGCATCGTAGTACGGTGGATGTCAAACTACGATGGGTCTCGTACAATGAGCGGTGACATGAACAGATGAGACAGACCCGGGAACAGAGCAGAGCCGACAGGGCGAGGGGAGCCGTCGTGACCAGCACCAGCACCAGCACCAGCACGGCCAGTCGCGAGCTTCCGCATCCGGCGCGCGAGGAGATCCGCCTGGAGGGCGTGATGCATGCGCTGTCCGACCCGATGCGGCTGCGCATCGTGCGCGAACTGGCCGGCGATTGCAACGAGCTCTCCTGCTCGCAGTTCGATCTGCCGGTGACGAAGTCCACCACCACGCACCACTTCCGGGTGCTGCGCGAGAACGGGGTGATCCGGCAGGTCTACCGGGGCACCGCGAAGATGAACGGCCTGCGCCGGGACGATCTGGACGAGCTCTTCCCCGGACTGCTCGACTGCCTCCTCGCCGCCGCCGACCGGCAGGTCCGCCGTCTGGGGCCCGAGGCCTGAGCCGGGACGGCGAGACGACCATCGCCGACCGGTGCTGGCCGCCGCCGGCTACTCGGCGGCGTCGACCGGCCGTTCCCCGGTCGCGAAGAACCGGGAGAGATCCGTGTCGTGGCCGTGGCCGGGCATCGCCGCGGCGGCCTCCGGCGGCGTTCCCGACTCCTGGTCGAGCCGGTAGCGCTTGAACAACTCGGCGCGCAGCACCGGGATCGGCATCGGTACCCCGGGCACCAGTGCCGCGTACACCGCGCCCATCAGCAGGGCGCGCAGCATCGGATAGTCGGCGCCGACGTTCTGCGAGCCGTAGCGCGCGACGGTGTCGCCGAGCAGTTCGGACAGCCGCCGCTGTTCCGGGCACTGTACGAAACCCTCGGCCTGGAGCAGCCCCGCCATGTGCTGGCGCATCAGCACCGGATGGTCGCGGGCCAGCCCCAGGATCGCGTCGACGGCCCGCGCCAGCCGCTCCCGGCCGTCCTCGGTGCGCGGTTCGCGCTCCAGGGCCTCCTCCAGAGTGCGGTGCATCAGCCGGTGCACGGCGGACTGCACCAGCTGGCGCTTGCCGGGGAAGTAGTACGACACCAGTCCGCGGGCCGAACCCGCGCGGTCCGCTATGGCGCCGAGGGTCGTCGCCTCGTAGCCGTGTTCGCTCACGAGTTCCACCGCGGCCTGCAGAAGCCGCTCCCTGGAGCGGCGCCGCAATTCTTCATTGACCGAGGCGCTGCGGGGGGACATGCTTGACTCCTGCGTTGACTGGCTGCCAGCCAACTATACTCAACGCGTACAGGCCCGCGATGACGTGGGCCTCTTCAAGGCTGCCGTCCGTCTGGGACGACGCGGGGGATCGTCTCAGACGGGCGGCCTCTGACGAACCGGTGGTGTCCTGAGGCTACTTGTGGCGGTCGGCGCCCCGCCGGTCAGCCGACCAGACCGAGGACCGGCCGCAGCCCGTCCGGCCGCTGATCCACCGGCAGATGCTCCACGAAGTGCACCCCGCAGCCCAGCGCCGCCGCGCCGCCGTCCGCGCGCCGGTCGTCACCGACCATCAGCACCTCCCGCGGATCGGTGCCCAGCGCCTCGCAGGCGGCGTGGAACAGCCGGGGATCGGGCTTCTGGACCCCGTGCTCGAAGGACAGCACATACGTGTCGACGTACGGGTCGAGCCCGTGCTCGCGGAACACCGGGCGCAGATCCCAGCCGATGTTGCTCACCACGCCGACGCGGACCCCGCGTTCGCGCAGTGCGTGCAGCACCTCGACGGCGTCCGGGTACGGCGACCAGGCATCCGGGGTCATGTGCCGGTCGTAGAGCGCGTCGTGCAACTCCGGCACGGGCAGCGGGACCTGCCGGGACAGCCCGGTGTACGCCGCCCGGTGCTCGCCGGCGCTGCGGTCGCGCACCGCCCACACCCCGGCCAGCTCGTCGGGCACCCGCACCGGGGACACCCCGCCGGGCAGCGCCCCCGCCTCCTCCAACGCCCGCGCCAGCCCCACCGACTCCGCCTCACCCACTTCGACCCCGGCCGCCACCAGCACGGCCCGAAGCCATGAGTCGGTGGACTCGATACGGAAGAGCGTCCCGGAGAAGTCGAAGAGCACGGCTTTCATACGGCAGATCCTACGGTTTCGCGAGATTCCACCGGACGGGAAGGTCGGCACCGTAGCCCGTCCGGGCCGACCCCGTGGGTGAACCGACCGCTACCCCAGCGCCCGCAACCCCGGTACGAAGGCCACCAGCAGGGGGACCGCCGGGATCAGGGCTGCCAGGGCTGTCAGGCGGAGGCGGTGGAAGGGGGTCAGGCGGTGGGCCGGGGTGAGGAGGCGGTAGACGCGTCGGGGGACGTCGTGGTCCTCCGGGGTGTGCTCGGGGCCGAACACGCCCCTGTCCTCGTTGAGTTCCACGAGTGCCAGTGCGGTGGTCACGCGGCCGCAGCGGCGGGAGGCCATGTCGTCGGCGGAGAGTTCGACCAGCCGGTGGATCTCGTCGCGGAACGCCGCGAACACCGGCACCTGCGGGAACCCGTTGGCCAACGCCGCCGAGCTGTGCCGCAGCCAGTCGTGCCGGGCCAGCGCGTGCCCCTCCTCGTGGGCGAGGACGGCGTCCAGCTGCCGGCCTTTCAGCCGCCGCAGTGCCGCCGTGGTGACCACCAGCCGGGGCGGAGTGCCGGGCAGCCACCAGGCGTCGGCCCGCTCGCCCTCCAGCACCACCAGACGGCTGTCGCCCCGCTCCTCCTCGCCGGGCAGCTGCGGGACCCGGCGGACCAGTTCGGCCCTGCGATGACGGCGCCGCGCCCGGGCCCGCGCGATCTCCCGCAGCAGCATCCACCCGCTCCACAACCCGCCGCACGCCAGCAGCACCGCGGTCGCCGCCGCCCACGGCCCGCCCGTACCCGGCTCGTACGCGTCCGCCACCCCGTTCGGCGCCGAGGCGAACAGCGTGCCGCGCACCGCCGTCCAGGCCGACGCCGCGCTCAGCGTCATCGACAGCCCGAAGCTCAGCAGCACCCCGACCACCACGCACTGCCACACCCACAGCGCGACCACCGGTTCACCGTCCGTCCAGTCGGCCCGGGCCAGCAGCCGGGGGGCGACGACGGCGGTCAGGGCGCCGAGCAGCAGCAGTACGGCCGGGACCATCATGGGACAAGAGTACGAGTGCCCGAGTCCCCGCCGTTAACGGGTGTTGCCGTGACGTGACGCAGGCAACGGCCGTGCGGACCTTAGTGCCGCGACAGGCAACGTTCGCCCCGTCGCGACGCCCGGCACGCTCCCCCAAGCTCTTCGAGCAGGGGGGACCCCCGCTCGCCGCACCGGCCGAAGACCCAAGTACGTCCGGTCTGTCGACGGGGGCCCTCCGGCCGGCACGCCGAGAGCACGCACCGGACGCCGCTCCTTCACGGGCAAACGTTGCCTGTCGCGGCACTAGCCCTCACAGCGCCAGCAGCATCGCCACCATGCCGATCCCCATCGCCAGCCGGCAGGCCCGCGCCAGTTCGGGGCGGTCGCCCCACCGCAGGCTCCCCGCGCCCGCCGCGGCCACCGGCACCGCACGGGCGCCGGAAAGCAGCACATAGCCGGTGAAGTACAGCAGCAGCGCACCCGTCAGCGGCGGGACGCCCGTGGCGCCGTGGTGGTGGCCGGCGGGGGTGGCGGACATCGCCACCGCCATGTAGACCATCGCCGCCGTACCCACCAGGTGGTGCAGGTGGTGCGGGCTGCGCCGCGCGGCCCACAGCGCGCGCAGCCCGGCCGCGCCGAACACCGCCGCGTACACCGGCCATGCCCACGGCGGCGGGGCGAACACCGTGGCGGGCACGGCCATCACAGCCATGCCGAAACCCATCAGCGCCTCCCCGCCCGCGGCACGGCGCTGTTCCTCGACATGGCTGCGCATCCGCAGCAGACAGTACGCGCCGGTCGCCGCGCACACCGCGACGAGCAGCCACCCAGGCGAAGCCGGTCCGTGCACGCGCGCCTCCCCGTTCGACGCTCCCACGACGGCCGCGGACTCCGTGGACCTGTGGACCTGCGGACCTCGTGGAGCCCGTGGACATGGACGTCGACCGAGGGATGCCCGAGGCACGCGGTGCGTACGCAAGCGCAGAGATGTATACGGGGAGCACTGGAGGGAGCACGGCAGGTCCGGGTGCCTCGTCGCGCTAATCGTTTACCGGTAAAACACCTGTTAAGGTTGTGGGTGTGACCCGTACGTCCCCGACACCCCCGCAAACCCGTGACATCCCCGCCGCCCCGACCCGCACCCCGCCCCTCCGGCCCCTCCCGCTCACCGGCGTACTGCGCCTCGGCCGCCCCTCCGACATCTGGTTCAAGCCCGCCCTGAGCGTCGTCGCCTCCGTCGCCCCGCCCAACCTCCTCCTGCTGGCGCTGGACCGCCTCGACCTGGCGATGTACACGATGGCCGGGTCGCTGTGCGCGCTCTACGCCCACAACCGCCCCTACGCCGCCCGCGCCAGGGCGCTGGCCTGGGTGGTGCTCGGCATGACCGGCGGCCTCGGCATCGCCCTGACCGCCGCGTCGCTCACCGCGAACGCCGCCGTACTGGTCGCCGTCGGCGCCGTACTGGCCGCCGCCCAGAAGGCCCTGTGCGACGCCACCCGAATCGGCCCGCCCGCCCATGTCGTCCTCGCCTTCATCAGCTCCGCCGCCCTCTTCGCCCCGCAGACCCTCGTCCAGTTGCCCGGCCACCTCACGCTCGCCCTCGCCGCCGGCGCCTGGGCCTGGCTCGTCGGCATGGCACCCGGACTGCTCCGCCCGCACGGCCCCGAACGCCGCGCCACCGCCCACGCCCTGAACGCGGCCGCCGCCCACGCCGCCGGCTCCGGCACCGGCGAGCACCAGGCCCGTACCCGCGCCGCCGCCGCGGCAGCCGTACAGGCCGCCTGGCAGGCACTGTCGGCCACCGGACCCCGCTCCGCCGCCACCCGACGCGCGCTTGAAACCCTCGTCGTGCACGCCGAGGTCGCGCTCGCCGCACCCGCCGACGCCGACCCCGGCCGACTGCGCCGCTGGGCACGCGAACTGTGCGGCACAGGACCCGTGCCGCGCGCCGAGGACCTGCCGGGCACAGGGGACGAACTCCTCGGCGTCGACATCGAACTCGCCGTGCCCCGGCGCCCGTTGTGGCGTCGGCTCGGCCCGCTGACCCCGATCGCCGTCCGCACCGCCGTGGGCTGCGCCCTCGCCGGATACGCCGCCCTCGCCCTCGGCGTCGGCCGCCCCTACTGGGCCCTGGTCACCGCCGCCTCCCTCTACCAGGCCAACGTCACCCTCACCTGGAGCCGGGGCGTCCAGCGCGTCGTCGGCAACCTGATCGGCGTGCTGGTCTTCGCCGCCGTCGCCCCGCTGGCCCACCTCGACCGGACGGCGCTGGTGCTGCTCTGCCTCGCGTTCAACTTCGGCGCCGACGCGCTGATCAGCCGCAACTACTGGCTCGGCACCGTCTGCGTGACCCCGATGGCGCTGCTCATCACCGAGTTCGCCCATGCCCAGGACCCGGGCCGGCTGGTCACCGAGCGGGTCGTGGACACCTTCGTCGGCGCCCTCGCCGGATTCGTCGCCGCCGTCGCCGTCACCAACCGTCGCGCGGGCGACCGCGTCGAGCACGCCCTCTCCGCCGCCGACCGGGCCCGCGAACGTGCGGGGCGTCTGCTGGCCGGACCCGACCCGGCGCCCGCCGACCTGGAGGCGGCCCGTCGCGCCCTCGCCGCGGCCCTGGCGGAACTGCGCGCCACCGCCGACGCCGCCGCCGGGGAGTGGTGGCAGCGCGCCCTGCCCCACGAGCGGGTCGTGCTCACCGAACGGTCCGGACACCGTACGCTCGCCGCGACGGTACGACGCCAGGGGCTGGGCTCCCCGGCCGCTGCGAGGACGACGGAGGACCCACGGCCATGACGGTGACGAACGGACGGCCCGCGAGCGACGGCACGGCCACCGGCCCGGCGCGGGGCGACACCGTCGCCGGGGTCGTCCGGCAGTGGCGAGCCGTGCATCCCGGGCTCGACACCGGCCCGATGGAGATCATCGGCCGCGTCACCCGCTGCGCTGCCCTGCTCCAGCAGGCCGAGGACGCCCCGCTGCGCCGCGCCGGTCTCAGCCGCTCCGAGTACGAACTGCTCGGCGCGCTGCGCCGCACCGGCCACGAGCTGACACCGGGCGACCTGGCCCGCGAGACGTTCTCCTCGGGCGCCGCCGTCACCAAGCGGCTCAAACAGCTCACCGAGCGCGGCCTGGTCGACCGCCGCGGCGACACCCGCGACCGCCGCGTCGCCCATGTCCGCCTCACCGAGGCGGGCCGCGCCCTGGTCGACACCGTCCTGCCGGAACAGCTCGCCTACGAGACGGCCGTCCTGTCCGCCCTCGACCCGTCGGCACAGGACGGGCTCGCGGGCCTGCTGGCCGAACTGCTCGGCCGCCTGGAGAGCGGAGCGGGGCGCCTACGCGGCTGAGCGTCACCCTGGACCTAGCTGGACCCTAGCTGGACCTAGCTGGACCTACTGGACCCCTGGATCCACCATCTCCCCCCGGATGATCCCCTGGATCCCTGGATCGCCTAAGCGCGCTCTGCTGGAAGTGCCGCGGTGTGCTGTCTGTCGTCTGCGGCGCCGTCGTGGCTGGTCGCGCAGTTCCCCGCGCCCCTTCGGGGCGTTGCCGCACCGCGGGCTTCGGCCGACCTGCCTACCTTCGGGGCGCTGCTGCACCGCGGGCTTCGGCCGACCTGCCTACCTTCGGGGCGCTGCCGCACCGCGGCGGGCTTCGCTCGACCTGCCTAGATCCCCGGCCGGTACCGCAGCGGATGGTCCGCCGGTACCTCGACCAGGACGATCCTCGTGCCGTCCGGGTCGTTGATCCACATCTCGATCAGGCCCCACGGCTCGCGCACCGGAGGGCGGACGATCCCGACGCCCTTCGCCCGCAGTTCCTCGTGCGCCGCCGCCACGTCCTCGACCTGGAGCCACAGCACCACCGCCGGGGACGGCGGGGTGTCCGAGCGCCCGGACAGCTCCAGGAAGCCGCCGCCGAGGAAGTAGACGGTGCCGCGCTCCGGACCCGTGCCGAACTCGCGATACACGGCGAGGCCCAGCCGGTGGCCGTAGAAGTCCCGGGAGCGCTCGGGGTCGGTGGGCCGCAGCAGGGTCCGGCCGCTCAGTACGTGCACCATGCCCGGAGCCTAGATGCCGATGCCCGGTTCGTTACCCTCATGCTGCCGAGCCGCGCCGTAGCCGCCGTAGAACCGGAGAACAGCCCATGGACACCGCCGCAGCCGCCGGACTCACCTTCCGTGATGCCACGGACGCCGATGTGGACGTGCTCGTCGCGCTCGTCGAGTCGGCGTACCGGGGGGAGTCGAGCAGGACGGGATGGACCACCGAGGCGGACATCCTGGAGGGGCAGCGCACCGACCCGGAGGGTGTGCTGGAGGTGATCAAGTCGCCCGACAGCAGACTGATCACCGTCGAGCGGGAGGACCGGATCGTCGCCTGTTGCCAGCTGGAGCACCACGGTGACCACTCCTACTTCGGCATGTTCGCGGTCAGCCCCGCCCTCCAGGGCGCCGGACTCGGCAAGGCGATCATCGCGGAGGCGGAACGGCAGGCCCGTGCCGTCTGGGGCGTGCGCGAGATGCACATGACGGTGATCGGGGTGCGCGAGGACCTCATCGCCTGGTACGAGCGGCGCGGCTACCGCCGTACGGGTCGCACCAGCCCGTTCCCGTACGGCGACGAGCGCTTCGGCATCCCGCAGCGCGACGACCTGGAGTTCGAGCTGCTGGTCAAGGAACTGGCGTGATCACGCCGTGAAGCGGCCGGTGCGCTTGATCTCCGGGTAGTCGGTGGTCACGCCGTCCAGCTCCAGGGCCCTGGCCAGCCGCAGCTGGTCCTGGGTGTTCACCACCCAGCCGATGATCCGCAGTCCGGACTTGCGGGCCTGCTCGGCGGCCTCCAGGGTCAGCCGGCGGATGTTGAGGCAGACCGTGCCCGCTCCGGCGTCGGTGGCGCGGTCGACGACCTCCAGGCCGTAGCGGCTGGCGATGAGGGCGGTGCGCACCCCGGGGACCAGCCGGGAGATCTCGGCGATGGCGTCGTCGTGGAACGAGGACACCTCGACCCGGCCCGCCAGATCCCGCCGGAGCATGACCTCGGCGAGTGCCTGCGCCGCCTGCACATCCTTGATCTCGGCCTGGAGCGGTGCCTTCACCGCCTCCAGGACCTCCTCGAACAGAGGGACCCGCTCGCCGCGGCCCGCGTCCAGGGCGCGCAGCTCGTCCAGGGTCATCTCGGCGATGGGGCCGCTGCCGTCGGTCGTGCGGTCCACATCGGCGTCGTGCATGACGACGAGCGCGCCGTCCTTGCTCAGATGCAGATCGAGTTCGATGACGTCCAGCCCGGCCTGCTGAGCGGCGACGAAGGACTGGAGGGTGTTCTCGGGCTCGACGCCCATGACTCCGCGGTGACCGATGGTAAGGAAGTTCAAGGTTCGACTCGCTTCCGTCGACGGCGGCTCGGCACCCGCGCGGACCGGACGGACACCAACGGACACCCTTGTCCTCGCGGCAGATCCGCAGCCTAACGGCCGGATCCCCGGTCGTACCCGCTCGTGCACGGCCGATCGGCCGTGCCGCCGGTTCCGGTCCGGCCGGGGCGGCACCCGACAGGCGTCGGGGTACGGGCGAGTCCTGCGGATATCGACCGGACGGACCAATGCGCCGGGACCGATGGCCCGGAGTGTCCGCGCCGACGGTCCCGCCTCCGCCCCGCTCGTCCCTCCGCTCGCCCCTCCGTGCGCCCGCCGCACGGGCGGTCGTCCCACAAGCGGCCGGATCCCGCCGCCGTCGCCCCGCTGGCGTCTGCCCCGGCCTGGCCGGGATATGCCCCACATATGTGTCCGGCAGGAAAAAACGCGGTTACAGCAGGGTCGGACGGAAGTTCTTGCGGAAACTACCTCTTGCTGCGGAAAACCTGGGGCGCTTACGGTGTCAATACGAGATTCTGCCGTGGAGGATGGGACATGACGGAAATTCTTGTGCAGACGACACCGGACGGACAGGTTCCTCCCGTGACCAGGGTGGTGGAGCACCCGGCATGGCCGGTGCTCAAGGAAGCCGTGGAGCAGATCCGGCCATGGCAGACGAAGGACGGCTCCATAGATTTCGACGCCGAGGGCGCCCCGCCGCGGGCCGACGCCGAACGCGCGGTGCACCGCGCCGTCACCGCGATCGAGGAGCTGTCCCCGCTGCTCCCGCACGACGCCGCCTACCACACGGCCCTTGTCGCGGATCTGCGGCACTGGGCCGAGGACGGCTTCGGAGTGCCGGACTTCCTCGACTCACTGCTTGCCTTCCACCCTGCCGCACACCGCGAGGACGGCCTCCAGCACCTGGTCGTCTTCCCCATGTACACGCAGAACGGCAACCCCGACCGCAATCTCGAGGCCGTCGTCCTGCGCATGGTCTGGCCGGACTGGCTGGCGGAGCTGGAACGCACCCGCTACGACAACCCGCTGTTCTGCGCCATCACCTTCGAGGGCTTCACAGCGGGCTACGACACCAACTCCGCCGTGCTGTTCCCCGAGACGATCGCCGTGCGCGAGGCTCCGGAGCGCTTCACCTGGGGCGGTATCTTCTGCGACCGCGAGGCCGCCCGCTTCCGGCGGGTGACGGATGCGGCCGTCGGCATCCTCGGCCTCGAACTGCCCGAGGACATCGCCGCGATGGTCCACGACCAGCAGCGCTGCCAGGAGGCGTTCGTGCTGTGGGACATGATCCACGACCGCGCCCACAGCCACGGCGACCTGCCGTTCGACCCGTTCATGATCAAGCAGCGCCAGCCGTTCTGGATGTACGGCCTGGAGGAACTGCGCTGCGACCTCACCGCCTTCAAGGAAGCCGTACGGCTGACGGCGGACGGTGTCCCGCAGGCCCGTGACGTGCAGTACGCGGTGCTCTTCGACCGTCTGTTCCGCTTCCCGGTCACCGGTGAGCGGGTCCGCAACTACGACGGGCTCGGCGGGCAGCTGCTGTTCGCCTATCTGCACCGGCACGACGTGGTGCGCTGGACCGACAACAGACTGCGCATCGACTGGGAACGCGTCCCGCAGGTCACCAACCAGCTGTGCGCCGAGATCGAGAAGCTCTACCGCGACGGCATCGACCGCCCCAAGCTCGTGCACTGGTTCGCCGGGTACGAGCTGGTCTCCAGCTATCTCTCCCCGCACCCCGGCTCCAAGTGGGCCAAGGGCCCCGACGCCCTGGACCTGAGCCAGCCGCCCCGCAGGCTCGTCGACGACGTGCTTCCGGACGAGTTTCCGCTGAGCATGTTCTATGAGGCGCTGTCCAGGAAACTGAAGACCGTGATCGCCTCCACCCGGGGCATCACCGCGGACAGCGCGGAGCGGACCGCCGCTTGAGCGGCCGTGCCCCGGGGCAGAAGGGGCGCAAGAGGAGCCGGGGAGCCGGGGAGCCGGGGACACGATCGCGCGGGGGCCCGCAGAGCCCGCGCCACCGCGTCGCCGGCACCGGTTACGGGCGCCCGCGGGCGCTCGCACACAGGTCGGGTACGGCACGCTGCTCAGGAGGCGAGGATCATGAGGAACGGGGCTCTCAGCGGTGCGGTGATCGCGGTGGCCGGCGCGGGCGGACCCGCCGGACGCGCCGCACTGGCTCGGCTCGCCGACGCGGGCGCGACCGTCGTCGCCTCGGACAACGACCCCGTACGGCTCGCGGAGGCCGTCGACGCGGCCCGCTACGGGCACGGCGGGGCGACCGTGGTGGGCGACACCGTCGACCTGCTCGACCTGGGGTCCACCCGGGACTGGGCCACCCATCTGGAGAAAGACTTCGGCCGTGTCGACGGACTGGTCCACCTCGTCGGCGGCTGGCGCGGCAGCGAGACCTTCACCAAGACCAGCCTGGACGACTGGGACTTCCTGGAACTGCTGCTCATCCGCACCGTGCAGCACACCACCCTCGCCTTCCACGAGGTGCTCCAGCGCAGCAACCGGGGCCGCTACGTCCTGATCAGCGCCGCCGGGGCGAGCAGACCGACCGCGGGCAACGCCGCGTACGCCGCTGCCAAGGCCGCCGCCGAGGCGTGGACGCTGGCCCTGGGCGACTACTTCCGCAAGGCCGGACTCTCGGAGGGCGCGGGCGGAGCCACCTCGGCGGCTGCGATCCTGGTGGTGAAGGCGCTGGTGCACGACGCGATGCGCGCCGAGCGACCCAACGCGAAGTTCGCGGGCTTCACGGACGTCAAGGACTTGGCCGAGGCCATCGCCAGCGTCTGGGAGAAGCCCGCCGAAGAAGTGAACGGACACCGTCTGTGGCTGACCGAGCAGCCGTGAACCCACCCCGCACCGACGCGCGCCGCCGTCACGACCCCGAGGCGCGCGGCTTCGCCAGCGACAACTACGCCGGAGCGCACCCCGAGGTGCTCGCCGCCCTGGCCCTGGCCAACGGCGGTCACCAGGTGGCGTACGGAGAGGACGCCTACACCGACCATCTCCAGCGGATCGTGCGCAGCCACTTCGGCGCCACCGCCGAGGCCTTCCCGGTCTTCAACGGCACAGGCGCCAATGTCGTCGCGCTCCAGGCGGTCACCGACCGCTGGGGCGCGGTGATCTGTGCCGAGGGCGCCCACATCAACGTCGACGAGGGCGGCGCCCCCGAGCGCATGGGCGGCCTCAAACTGCTCGCCGTGCCCACCCCCGACGGCAAGCTCACCCCCGAGCTGATCGACCGGCAGGCGTACGGCTGGGAGGACGAGCACCGGGCGATGCCCCAGGTCGTCTCGATCACCCAGAGCACCGAGCTGGGCACCGTCTACACCCCGGCGGAGATCCGCGCGATCTGCGAGCACGCCCACGCGCACGGCATGACGGTGCATCTGGACGGCTCCCGGATCGCCAACGCCGCCGCCTCCCTGGACGTGCCGATGCGGACGTTCACCAACGCGGTGGGCGTCGACATCCTCTCCCTGGGCGGCACGAAGAACGGCGCGCTGTTCGGTGAGGCGGTCGTCGTCATCAACCAGGACGCCGTCCGCCGGATGAAGCACATACGCAAACTGTCCATGCAGCTCGCCTCCAAGATGCGCTTCGTCTCCGTGCAGTTGGAGGCCCTGCTCGCCAAGGACCTGTGGCTGCGCAACGCCCGGCACTCCAACGAGATGGCCCGGCGGCTCGCCGAGGGCGTGCGGGCCGTCCACGGCGTGGAGGTCCTTCACCCGGTGCAGGCCAACGGAGTGTTCGCGCAGCTCCCGCACGAGGTGAGCGAACGCCTCCAGAAGCGCTTCCGGTTCTACTTCTGGGACGAGGCGGCGGGTGTCGTGCGCTGGATGTGCGCCTTCGACACCACCGAGGAGGACGTGGACGCCTTCGTGGCGGCGGTCAAGGAGGAGATGGCGAGGTAGACCCGGACCGGCGGACTGATTGCATAGGTATGCGGTCATCCGAAAAGAAATTGACGGCCGGGTGGCCGCGTTCCTATGCTCCGAGGGCATGCAGCTGATCCAGAACAACCCGGACCTGTCCGCGTACTTGGCGGCGGACGAGGTCATCGACCATGAGCATCCGCTGGTGCGGGAGACGGCCGCGCGTCTGGCGAAACAGGTCGAGGACTCGTACGGGTATGCGCGTGCCGCCTTTGACTTCGTACGCGACACCGTCCCGCACTCCGCGGACAGCGGGGACCTGCGCGTAACCTGGCGCGCCTCCGACGTACTGGAGCAGCGCACCGGCATCTGCCACGCCAAGTCCCACGCCCTGGCCGCGCTGCTGCGCGCGGAGGACATCCCGACCGCGCTGTGCTACCAGCGGCTGACCCACGACGGCGGCGGACATGTGCTGCACGGCCTGGTCGCCGTCCGCTTCCACGGCGCCTGGCACCGCCAGGACCCGCGCGGCAACAAGCCCGGCGTGGACGCCCGGTTCTCCCTCACCGGCGAACGGCTCGCCTTCGCCCCGGACCCGGACGCCGGGGAGGCGGACCACCCCGTGCTGTACGAGCGGCCGCATCCGGCGGTGCTCGCCGCGCTGCAGGCGGCGCCCGACCGGCCGTACCTCTGGAGGACGCTGCCCACGGACCTCTGAGCCCGCGGACGCGTGAGCCGACGGACTTCTGGCGCCGCGCGGCCAGGGTGCCCGGGCGCTCGCGGGCCCGGGCCGCCGCTCAGCCGGCCTCGGCGGCCTTGACCTCCTCCGGCGTCGGCGCCGTACCGCCGAGATGCGCCGGCAGCCACCAGGTGTCGTCCGCGTCCTTGGGCTTGCCCGGGTAGGCGCGCTGGGCGGCCTCCAGCAGTTCCTGGACCCGCTCGCGCAGCTGCCGGGTGATCGCGCCGGCGTACTTGTCCTTCGACGCCTCGATCGCCTCGCCGACCCGGATGGTGATCGGGAAGTGGTTGCGCTTGAAGGTGCGCGGGCGGCCCTTGGTCCAGATCCGCTGAGTGCCCCACAGAGCCATCGGGATCAGCGGGACGCCCGCCTCCTGTGCCAGGCGCGCGGCACCCGACTTGAAGCTCTTCAGGGTGAACGACTGCGAGATGGTGGCCTCCGGGAACACCCCGACGATCTCACCCGCCCGCAGCGAGGCCAGCGCGTGCTGGTAGGCCGCGTCGCCGTTCTCGCGGTCCACCGGGATGTGCTTCATCCCGCGCATCAGCGGACCCGAGACCTTGTGCCGGAAGACCGCGTCCTTCGCCATGAAGCGCACCAGTCGCTTCTGCGGGAGGGCTGCCAGACCGTCGAACACGAAGTCCAGATAGCTGATGTGGTTGCTCACCAGGACGGCGCCGCCCGTGCGCGGGATGTTCTCCGAACCCTTGCAGTCGATCTTGAGGTCCCACGCTTTGAACAGCGTGCGCGCGAAACCGACGACGGGACGGTAGACCAGCTCTGCCATGAGCGGGGTGGACCCTTCCTGCTCTGCCTGGGAAGGGGGTTCCCAGTGGAAAAGTTACGCAGCCGTAAGGCGGCCTGTCGCATGGTGCCCCAAGAACGAGCGGGTGGCCAGCCCGGGTGCCCGGACGTGACGAGATCCTCGTCACGTCATCCCCTGATCACCTCGGCATTCCGCCCCGCCGCCCGCGCCGGGCGCCCCCTTCTCCTCACCCCGCCCGGCCCCGCCTCACCGCGCGCTCGCCGTCACCCGCCGGACCAGCAGATACGTCTCGCAGCCCAGGCAGTACCCGAATGCCGCGTTCAGGAACGCCGCCGCCAGCGCCGCGCCGGTCGCCGCGAGCCCCAGCCAGCCCGGCCCCAGCGTGTAGCCGACGAGTCCGAGCCCGGCAAACACCAGTCCCACCGCCTGGGCGAACCGTGGCGGCTCCGGAGGCTCGAACTCCGTCGGCGGCCCGAGCCGCGGCCGTATCAACCGGCGGAACAGCACACCGTACGGCGACCGTCCCACGCCCCCGGCCGCGCCCAGCGCGAACGCCAGCGTCTGCCAGGCCAGCAGCCAGGCGCTGCCGGTGATCAGTACGAGTGCCAGTACGGCCGTCGTCACGGCCGCCCCGAAGCGCGGCCCCCTCACATCGATGTCCGTGAATGCCATGAATCCAGCATTCCGCACGGTACACACATACAGGGCTCGGGAATCTTTGCAGTCTGATGAACGTTTCGGCAGGTCATGGCCGGAATCCTGGTGTGTGCGGCGGTGCTCGCCGTGGCGAGTGCCTACGGAGTGCTGCAACGGCGGCGGGGCGGGAGAGTGCGCGTGCGCGGGCGTGACGACGGACACCGGCTCGGCGCGGCCGAGCTGGGCGGCGACCTGGGCGAGCGCGCGACCCTCGTGCAGTTCTCCAGCGCCTTCTGCGCGCCCTGCCGGGCCACCCGCCGGGTGCTCGGCGAGGTCGCGGACCTCGTCCCCGGTGTGCGGCACATAGAGATCGACGCCGAGGACAACCTCCCACTGGTGCGCACCCTGGGCATCCTCAAAACGCCCACCGTGCTGGTCCTCGACGCCGACGGCCGGGTGGTACGGCGCGCCACCGGACAGCCCCGCAAGGCGGACGTGATCGCCGCACTGGGGGAGGCGGTCTGACGGGGACGGGAGCCGCGCCCGCGCCTGTACGGCGTCCCGTACGGCGCACCTACGGCGTCCGTACGGGACCGGGGGCCGCGCCCGAGGGTGTACGGCGTCCGAACGGGACCGGGAGCCGTGCCCGAGGCCCTACGGCGTCCGGAGGCGGTGCGCAAGGGCCCCGAAGGTCCTGCGGACGACCGTGAGGCTGCTCCCATCTGTCGGGATGCACTTGACTGCACCCGCCACCTATCGTCAGCCTGACACCATGCCTTGGGATCTCCTTCTCCACGGGCGCGTCCGCACGGACCTCGCCCGCACCGCGAGTGCCCGCTGCAGGGGCAGCTGAACCGCCACGGAATCCGCTCGCCCCCTCCGTAGAAGGACACATCCATGACGGCAACGCCCGCACTCACCTCTCAGCTCGCCTCGCCCGATCTGCTCCGCTCCGTCTTCCGCCATCACGCCGCCGGTGTCGCCGTGATCACGGCGACCGGGGCCGACGGCCCCGTCGGCTTCACCGCGACCTCTGTCACCTCCGTCTGCGCCGACCCCCCGATGCTGTCCTTCGCCATGGGTACCGGCGCCTCGAGCTGGCCCGCGATAGACGCCTCGGGATTCGTCGGGGTGCACATACTCGGCGACCACCAGGAGGAGCTGGCCGTCACCTTCGCGCGCCGCGGCGCCGACCGCTTCGGCGGCGCCACCGGCTGGCACGAGGGCCCCGAGGGCGTGCCCGTGCTGGACGGCGTACTGGCCTGGACGGTCTGCCGGGTGGTCACCCGGGTGCCCGCAGGGGATCACCGGATCGTGCTGGCCGAGGTCGTCGCGGGCGACCACGGGGGCACCGGTGGTCCTCTTCTGTACCACCAGGGCAGGTTCAGCGGCCTGCGGGATTAGTCACTGCGCGGCCATCCTGCGAACCCGTCCGGATTTGGTTACGCTGCGTTGCACAGGTCACAGTTCAAAGCGCTTGCTTAGCGGGCAGGAACTGGGTGTACTGGTGAGTAATATTTCGTTCGGAGCGTGGGGTGCCCCGACCGGGCCGAGCCGCTCGTGGCGCCCAGGCTGTCTGCCGCAAGGCAGCCCGGAAATGACGATGCAGTAGGAGAGCCGGCGTGAGCTTGAGGATCGTTGTCACTGTGAAGTACGTGCCCGACGCCACTGGCGACCGGCACTTCGCCGATGACCTGACCGTCGACCGCGACGATGTGGACGGTCTGCTCTCCGAATTGGACGAGTACGCGGTCGAACAGGCCCTGCAGATCGCCGAAAACGCCGAAGACGGGGTCGACGCCGAGGTCACCGTCCTCACCGTCGGCCCCGAGGACGCCAAGGACGCGCTGCGCAAGGCACTGTCCATGGGCGCCGACAAGGCGATCCACGTCGAGGACGACGACCTGCACGGCACCGACGTCATCGGCACCTCCCTGGTGCTGGCCAAGGCCATCGAGAAGGCCGGCTTCGACCTGGTCGTCTCCGGTATGGCCTCCACCGACGGCACCGCCGGTGTGGTCCCCGCCCTGCTCGCCGAGCGGCTGGGCGTACCGCAGGTGACGCTGCTGTCCGAGGTGTCCGTCGAGGACGGCACGGTCACCGGCCGCCGCGACGGCGACACCGCGTCCGAGCAGCTCCAGGCGGCGCTTCCGGCGGTCGTGTCCGTCACCGACCAGTCGGGTGAGGCCCGTTACCCCTCCTTCAAGGGGATCATGGCCGCCAAGAAGAAGCCGGTCACCTCGTGGGACCTGTCCGACCTGGACATCGAGGCCGAGGAGGTCGGCCTGGAGGGCGCGTGGACCGCGGTCGAGTCGGCGGCGGAGCGCCCGGCGCGCACCGCGGGCACGATCGTCAAGGACGAGGGCGAGGGCGGCAAGCAGCTCGCCGAGTTCCTTGCGAGCCAGAAGTTCATCTGACCGCTCGCATCCGCCGACCGCCCCTCAACTTCGTCTCGCAGGAGAACAACCCATGGCTGAAGTCCTCGTCTACGTCGACCACGTGGACGGTGCCGTCCGCAAGCCCACCCTCGAACTGCTGACCCTGGCCCGCCGTATCGGCGAGCCCGTCGCCGTCGCGCTCGGCGCCGGCGCCGCCGACACCGCCGCCACGCTCGCCGAGCACGGCGCGGTGAAGGTCCTCACCCACGACGTCGCCGAGTACGCCGACTACCTCGTCGTGCCCAAGGTCGACGCCCTCCAGGCCGCCGTCGCCGCCGTCTCCCCGGCCGCCGTCCTGGTGCCGTCCTCCGCCGAGGGCAAGGAGATCGCCGCCCGCCTCGCGCTGCGCATCGGCTCCGGCATCATCACCGACGCGGTCGACCTGGAGGCCGGTGACGACGGCCCGGTGGCCACCCAGTCGGCGTTCGCCGCGTCCTTCACCACCAGGTCCCGTGTAGGCAAGGGCACTCCGGTCATCACGGTCAAGCCCAACAGCGCCGCCGTGGAGGCCGCCCCGGCCGCCGGTGCCGTCGAGGCGCTGGAGGTGTCCTTCTCGGACGGGGCGACCGGCACCAAGGTCACCGGCCGCACCGCCCGCGAGGCGACCGGGCGTCCGGAGCTGACCGAGGCCGCGATCGTGGTCTCCGGCGGCCGCGGAGTCAACGGCGCCGAGAACTTCGCGGTCATCGAGGCCCTCGCCGACTCCCTCGGCGCGGCCGTCGGCGCCTCGCGCGCTGCGGTGGACGCCGGCTGGTACCCGCACTCCAACCAGGTCGGCCAGACCGGCAAGTCCGTCTCCCCGCAGCTCTACATCGCCAACGGCATCTCCGGCGCCATCCAGCACCGGGCCGGCATGCAGACCTCGAAGACGATCGTCGCCGTCAACAAGGACCCCGAGGCCCCGATCTTCGACCTCGTCGACTACGGCGTCGTCGGCGACCTCTTCGACGTCGTCCCGCAGCTCACCGAGGAGATCAAGGCCCGCAAGGGCTGAGTCCGCTGGGGCTGAGACCGTAAGGGCTGAGTCCCTAAGGGCTGAACCCTCCCTGCACGCACGAGGCCCCCGCGACACGCACGAGGCCCCTGCGACCGCTCCGGTCACGGGGGCCTTCGTGCATGCGGAGGATGCGGGCGGGCGGCGTGGCGGGCGCGGTGTTGACCGCCGGGAGGGGCACGGTTAGCTTCGCCGTACGGATCACGGATTCCGTGATGCGGAAGTCGGTGGGGCGCTGCCGAGAGCCGCGGAGAACGAGGGGACGGGACACGGATGGGGAAGCGGGAAGAGGTGGCGACCAGCATCGCCGATGCTGTCAGGGCCGAGATCGATGCCTCCCTCGCGCCCGTCGACGCCGAACTCGCCCGCCGCTACCCCGGAGACCCCGGCACCCGCCAGCCCGTCCACACCGTCTACGTGCCCGGCGACGCCTTCACCGCCGAAACCGTCCGCTCCTGGGGCGACCAGGCCCTCGCCGCACTCGACGAACACGCCCCGGACGCCGCCTCCTTCGCCGCCGTCCTCGGCCTGCCCGACGACCTCGCCGAGGAGATCCACACCCGCGTCCGCGCCAAACTCCGCCGCGAACCGGTGGAGGACCTGCGCGTCGACTTCGAGGACGGCTACGGCACGCGCCCCGACGCCGAGGAGGACGAGACGGCCGCCCGCGCCGCCCGGCTGATCGCGCGGGCGTACGCCGACGGCACCGCTCCGCCGTACATGGGCATCCGTATGAAAAGCATGGAGGCCGCCGTCCGCGACCGGGGCATCCGTACCCTCGACATCTTCCTCACGGGCCTCATGGCCACCGGCGGACTGCCCGGCGGGCTGGTCCTGACCCTGCCCAAGGTGACCTCTCCGCAGCAGATCACCGCCATGGTCCGGCTGCTCACCGCCTTCGAGCGGACGCACCGGCTCCCGCCCGGCCGGATCGGCTTCGAGATCCAGATCGAGACCAGCCAGGCCGTCCTCGCCGCCGACGGCACCGCCACCGTCGCCCGCCTCATCCGGGCCGCCGAGGGCCGCGCCACCGGCCTGCACTACGGCACCTACGACTACAGCGCCGCCCTCGGAGTCTCCGCCGCCCACCAGGCGAGCGACCACCCCGTCGCCGACCACGCCAAGGCGGTCATGCAGGTCGCGGCGGCCGGCACCGGTGTCCGTGTCTCGGACGGTTCCACCAATGTGCTGCCCGTCGGCCAGACCGCACAGGTCCACGCCGCCTGGCGGCTGCACCACCGCCTCGCCCGCCGCGCCCTGGCCCGCGCGTATTACCAGGGCTGGGACATGCACCCCGGCCACCTCCCCACCCGCTACGCCGCCGTGTTCGCCTTCCACCGCGAGGGCTACCGCCAGTCCGCCGCCCGCCTCTCCCACTACGCCCACCGCACCACCGGCGCCATCCTCGACGAGCCGGCCACGGCCAGGGCCCTCGCCGGCCAGCTTCTGCGCGGGCTGGACTGCGGCGCCCTCGACGACGCGGAGGTCACCGGGGCGAGCGGCCTGACCAGGGCCGAGCTGGAGAGCTTCGCCGCGCGGGGCGGGGGCGACCGGGGCGCGCCGGGCGCTTGACGTCAGGGGCGGGGGGCTTCCGGGAGCGTGAGCGAATGAGCGCGGGCGGGTGCGGGCGGGTCCGAACGAACAGTCCACCGGGACGGGTCCGAACGAAAAGTCCGTCGGGACGGGTCCGAACGGTCAGTCCGCCGGGACGGGTCCGAACGGTCAGTCCGCCGGGGGGAGTTCACCCGAGCCGCGGGTGATCAGACGGGTCGGCAGTTCGATGCGCTCCGGGGCGAGGAGGGTGCCGTCCAGCTGACGGAAGAGGCGCTCTGCCGCGGTGCGGCCGAGGGCGGCGGAGTCCTGGGCGACGACCGTGATGCCCGGATCGAGCAGATCGGCGAGCTCGAAGTCGTCGAAGCCGACCAGGGCCACCGGGCGGGGGTGCTCGGCGAGGACACGGATGACGGTGACCGCCACCCGGTTGTTGCCCGCGAAGATCGCGGTGACGGGAGAGGGGCCGGAGAGCATCTCCGCGGCCGCCCGTCGCACCCGCCCGGGGTCGGTGATACCCGGGGACATCCACGCGGGCTCGACGGATATGCCCGCGTCCTCCATGGCGGCCCGGTAGCCCCTGAGCCGCTCGGCGGCCGTGTGGATCCGGGGCATGTCGCCGATGAAGCCGATCCTGCGGTGGCCGTGCGCGATCAGATGGGCCACCCCGTCCCGGGCACCGCCGAAGCTGTCCGACAGGACCACATCGGCGTCGATCCGCCCGGCCGGACGGTCCACGAACACCGTCGCCACGCCCGCCTTGATCTCGGGCTCCAGATACCGGTGGTCATCGCCCGCCGGGATCACCACAAGCCCGTCCACGCGCCGGGCGCACAACGCCAGCGCCAGTTCCTGCTCGCGCTCCGGGTCCTCTGCGCTCGACCCGTTGAACAGCAGGGTGCCGTGGGCCCGCGCCACCTCCTCGACCGCGCGGCTCAGCGGGCCGTAGAACGGGTCGGCGAGATCCTCCAGGACCAGGCCGATGCTGGCGGTGCGGCCCTTGCGCAGCACCCGGGCGCTGTCGTTGCGCCGGAAGCCGAGCGCCTCGATGGCCTCCTGGACACGCCGCTCGGTGTCGGGAGTGACCCCGGGCTCGCCATTGACGACGCGGGAGACGGTCTTCAGGCCCACGCCGGCCCGGGCGGCGACGTCCTTCATCGTCGGGCGATTGCCGTAACGCGATCCGTTGCGGTGGGCTGCGGGTCGGGCGGTGCGTCGGATGGCCTCGGGCACGATGCGCTGTCCTGTCCTTTGTGGTCCACGGGGTGGTGCGGCGGCCCATGGGTTTGTATGAGGATGTGGCGTCGAGCATACGGCCTGGACAACGTTGTCAGAGGCGAGAGAGACTGTCCATCGCAAACTCCGGACCGCGTCCCCCAGCACGGGCCGGGCCACCCCCATATCCCATGGTTGAACGGGGAGACCTGACTTTCTATGACTACCAACCTCGTGGCCGCGCTCGACATCGGCGGCACCAAGATCGCCGGTGCGCTGGTCGACGGCGACGGCCGCATCCTGGTGCGTGCCCAGCGGGCGACCCCCGCGCAGGAGAACGGTGAGACCATCATGGGCGCCGTCGCCGATGTGATCGGTGAGCTCACCGTGTCGCCGCTGTGGGGGCGCGCGACCTCGATAGGCATCGGCAGTGCGGGCCCCGTGAACCGCTCCGTGGGCACGGTCAGCCCGGTGAACGTGCCGGGCTGGCGCGGCTTCCCGCTGGTCGAGCGGGTCCGGGCCGTTGCCGGGGGACTGCCGGTCGAGCTGATCGGCGACGGCGTCGCGATCACCGCCGCCGAGCACTGGCAGGGTGCCGCCCGGGGCCACGAGAACGCGCTGTGCATGGTCGTCTCCACCGGCGTGGGCGGCGGCCTCGTCCTCAACGGACAGCTCCATCCCGGCCCCACGGGCAACGCCGGTCACATCGGCCACATCAGTGTCGATCTCGACGGCGACCCGTGCCCGTGCGGTGCGCGCGGCTGCGTGGAGCGGATCGCCAGCGGTCCCAACATCGCGCGCCGCGCCGTGGAGAACGGCTGGCTGCCCGGCCCCGACGGCGACACCTCGGCGGCAGCCGTGGCCGCCGCGGCGCGTGACGGCGACCCGATCGCCGTGGCCTCCTTCGAGCGCGCCGCGCAGGCCCTCGCCGCCGGTATCGCGGCCACCGCGACCCTGGTCGAGATCGACATCGCCGTCATCGGCGGCGGCGTCGGCAAGGCGGGCGAGGTGCTGTTCGCCCCGCTGCGGCGTGCACTCGGCGATTACGCCACGTTGTCCTTTGCGGAGCATGTGAAGGTCGTACCGGCGCAGATGGGGACAGACGCGGGGCTGGTCGGGGCGGCGGCCGCGGCGTTGGCGCGCCGCTCGGTTGCGGGTGTTGCGGGGGTCTGACCTCGGCGCCCTTGGCGCGGTCGGTGGTGGGTGTTCGGTCGCCGTTGGTGGGTGCGGGTGGGTTGTTGGCTGGTCGCGCAGTTCCCCGCGCCCCTGGTGGGGGTAGCGGTCGTGGGTTGGCTGCGGGGCGTCGTGCCCGCGCCCGGTGGTGGGTGCTTGGTCGCCGTTGGTGGGTGCGGGTGGGTTGTTGGCTGGTCGCACAGTTCCCCGCGCCCCTGGTGGGGGTGGCCGTCGTGGGCTGGCTGGGGGTCGTCGCGCCCCTGGTGGGGGTGGCGGTCGTGGGTTGGCTGCGGGGTGTCGCGCTCATGTGGGGGTGGGGGTCTGGGAGGGGCGTGACCCCTGGACGCTTCCGGCAGTTGAGGCGGGTATGAAGAAGCGCAGCATGCTTGCCATCGCCTCCCTCGCCACCGGGTTCGTCGTCGCGGCGATCAGCCCATCGCACTCCGACCACCACGCCGTGCTCGGTGATGTCGACGTCAAGGACACCGTCGGGGCCCCGGACCAGCCCTTCGTCCAGGAGGCCCCCGCCGTGGTCGATGACGGCTCGGCCGGACGGACCGCCTGACGGGGGGAGCCCCCGGCAGGACGTCCGGCGGCGCCGAGCCGCGGAAGAACGCCTGACGGTGATGGACGTACGGCGCCGGTGCCCCTGGGACGACACGGGGACACCGGCGCCTTGGCCACCCCTCAACTGGGCCTGGTTTTCGTGGCAGGGTGGAGCGGGCAAGCCACAGGGGTCCAATACACGAGGGGGAACCGTGATCGTCTGGATCAACGGTGCGTTCGGCGCGGGGAAGTCCACCACCGCACGGGAACTGATCGACCTGATCCCGAACAGCGCGCTCTTCGACCCCGAGGTGATCGGTGGAGCACTGACACACCTGCTGCCGGCCAAACGCCTCGCGGAGGCCGGCGACTACCGGGACCTCCCGATCTGGCGGCGGCTCGTCATCGACACCGCGGCCGCGATGCTCACCGAACTCGGCGGGACCCTCGTGGTTCCCATGACCCTGCTCCGCCAGGACTACCGCGACGAAATCTTCGGCGGTCTCGCAGCCCGCAGGATTCCGGTCCGGCACATCCTGCTGGCCCCGGCCGAAACGATCCTGCGTGAGCGAATATCCAACCGCGCGATACCCCCGGACCTCCCCGACGGCGAGATACGCGTGCGTCAGTGGTCCTACGACCAGATCGAGCCGTACCGCCACGCTCTCGCCGCCTGGCTCACCGCCGACTCCCATCCCGTCGACACCGGTGCCCTCACCCCGTACGAGACCGCCGTACGCATCGCCGAGGCCGTCCGCGACGGCGAGGTCCCCCCGTGCGACATCGTGCAGACCCCGGAACCCAGCGCCGAGACCCTCGCCGCCGGGGTGCTGCTCTTCGACGAGCAGGACCGTGTGCTGCTCGTCGACCCCACCTACAAGGCGGGCTGGGAGTTCCCCGGCGGCGTCGTCGAGCCCGGCGAGGCGCCCGCGCGCGCGGGCATGCGCGAGGTCGCCGAGGAGACCGGGATACGGCTCGACGAGGTGCCCAGGCTGCTGGTCGTGGACTGGGAACGGCCCGCGCCCCCCGGCTACGGCGGCCTGCGCCTGCTGTTCGACGGCGGCCGCCTCGGCACCGCCGACGCCGGACGGCTGACGCTGCCGGGTCCGGAACTGCGTGCCTGGCGCTTCGTCAGCGAGGCCGAGGCCGCCGAACTGCTGCCCCCGGTCCGCTACGAGCGGCTGCGCTGGGCGCTGCGCGCCCGGGAGCGCGGGAAGGCGCTGTACCTGGAGGCCGGGGTTCCGGTCGGCTGACGGCGGGAGCGCGGTGGCGGGGTCTCCGGGCCGCCCCGGGTGAGGGCGGGCGGAGGCCCCGGTTGCCGGTGCCGGGAAGTCGAGGGTGTGGTCACCCGGCACCGGGCCGTTGTCCTGCCGTAGCCGTAGCCGTAGCCGTAGCCGTAGCCGTAGCCGTAGCCGTAGCCGTAGCCGTAGCCGTAGCCGTAGCCGTAGCTGCGGCCGCAACGGCAGCCGCAGCCGTGATCAGCCGGCCGCGTAGTTGCTCAGGAACAGCGCCTCCGCCACCGACAGACGCTCCAGCTCGTCCGGGGACACGCTCTCGTTGACGGCGTGGATCTTCGCCTCCGGCTCGCTCAGGCCGATGAGCAGGATCTCCGCCTCCGGGTAGAGGGTGGCCAGCGTGTTGCAGAGCGGGATGGAACCGCCCTCACCGGCGTACTGCATCTCCTGGCCGGGGTACGCGACCGCCATCGCGTCGGCCATCGCCTGGTACGCCGGGCTGGTGGTGTCCGCGCGGAACGCCTGGCCCTGCCCGATCTGCTCGGTGGTGACCTGAGCGCCCCACGGGGTGTGCGCCACCAGATGGGCCTCCAGCAGCTTGCTGGCCTCGCCCGCGTCGACGCCCGGCGGCACCCGCAGGCTGACCAGGGCGCGGGCGCTCGCCTGCACCGACGGCGTGGCACCGACGACCGGCGGGCAGTCGATGCCGAGGACCGTCACCGCGGGCCGCGCCCAGACACGGTCGGCGACTGTGCCGGAGCCGATCAGCTCCACGCCGTCGAGCACCTTGGCGTCCGCACGGAACTGCTCGTCGGCGTAGGCCAGTCCGTCCCACGCGGTGTCGCCGGGCAGCCCGTCGACGGCCGTGGAGCCGTCCTCGGTGCGCAGCGAGTCCAGCACGCGGATCAGCGCGGCCAGCGCGTCGGGCGCGGCACCGCCGAACTGGCCCGAGTGCAGATTGCCCTCGAGGGTGTCGATCCGCACCCGCACCAGGGTCATGCCGCGCAGCGTCGAGGTGACCGTCGGCAGGCCGCAACTGAAGTTGCCGGTGTCGCCGATGACGATCGTGTCGGCGGTGAGCAGTTCGGGGTGTGCCTCGGCGTACTGCTCGAGACCGCCGGTGCCCTGCTCCTCCGAGCCCTCCGCGATCACCTTGACGTTCACCGGGACGCCGCCGTTGGCCTTCAGGGCACGCAGTGCGAGCAGGTGCATGATCACACCGCCTTTGCAGTCGGCGGTGCCGCGGCCGTACCAGCGTCCGTCCCGCTCGGTCAGCTCGAAGGGCGGGGTCGTCCAGCCGGCCTCGTCCAGCGGAGGCTGCACGTCGTAGTGGGCGTAGAGCAGGACGGTCCTGGCGCCCTCGGGGCCGGGCAGAAAGCCGTAGACCGACTGTGTGCCGTCGGGGGTGTCGAGCAGGGCCACGTCCTGGAAACCCTCGGCGCGCAGCGCGTCGGCGACCCAGTTCGCGGCGCCCTCGCTCTCGCTCCGGGGGAACTGGTCGAAGTCTGCCACCGACTTGAAGGCCACCAGTTCGGTGAGCTCCGCCTTCGCCCGGGGCATCAGTGAGGCGACGGTCTGTGCGACCGGATGCGGCGACATGGGCACGCTCCTTGTGGGTGCGACGTTGTACCGGTGTACCGGAGGAGCACGCCGGGCCCCCTCGGGCGGAGAGCGCCGTCGTACGTACGGCGACGTGTCGCGCGGTGCGGTGTCGCACTGCGTTGTACGTCCCCGTACGTCGTCCTGCGTCCTCGTGCGTCCTCGTGCGTCCTCGTACGGCGAGGGCTTCGCGTGCTTCCGGATACTTCCGTACTACGTGTGGTGTTCGTGGTGTCCGTGTGAGTCTGCGAGCACATGTGCGTAGCTGTCGTACGTGTGCGCGGGGCTCATACGGTGCCGATCCTGCCACAGCGGCTTGATCGCCAGCCGCCGTAGGATGCGGGAGACAGGAGCGGCAGGCACCTTGATCGGGAGCAGCGGACCTTGGTGAGCAGCGAGAACTCTTCGGCGGACGACGTGCGGCGGGTGTGGGACGTCGTCGTGGTGGGCGCGGGACCGGCGGGGGCATCGGCCGCCTACGCGGCGGCGGTCGCGGGGCGCAGCGTGCTCCTGCTGGAGAAGGCGGAACTGCCCCGCTACAAGACATGCGGCGGCGGCATCATCGGACCGTCGAGGGACTCCCTGCCACCCGGCTTCGAACTGCCGCTGCGGGACCGGGTGCACGCGGTCACCTTCTCCCACAACGGCCGTTTCACCCGTACGCGCCGCTCCAAGCAGATGCTGTTCGGCCTGATCAACCGGCCCGAGTTCGACCAGCAACTGGTGGAGCACGCGCAGAAGGCGGGCGCGGAGCTGCGGACCGGTGCGGCCGTGCAGCGGGTCGAGCAGCACGGCTCGGCGGTGCCCGACCGGCGCACGGTGGCCGTGGTGCTCCAGGGCGGGGAGACGATTCTTGCCCACGCGGTCGTGGGCGCCGACGGCAGTGCCAGCCGCATAGGGGCGCATGTCGGGGTGAAGCTCGACCAGGTCGACCTCGGCCTGGAGGTGGAGATCCCGGTTCCGGAGCCCGTCGCTGAGGACTGGAAGGGACGTGTGCTCATCGACTGGGGGCCGATGCCGGGCAGCTACGGCTGGGTGTTCCCCAAGGGCGGCACCCTGACGGTCGGTGTCATCTCGGCCCGTGGCGAGGGCGCGGCGACCAAGCATTATCTGGAGGATTTCGTCGCCCGGCTGGGCCTCGCCGGGTTCGAGCCGAGCATCTCCTCCGGTCATCTGACGCGCTGTCGCGCCGACGACTCGCCGCTGTCGAGGGGGCGGGTGCTGGTGTGCGGGGACGCGGCCGGGCTGCTCGAACCGTGGACCCGGGAGGGCATCTCGTTCGCGCTGCGGTCGGGGCGGCTCGCGGGGGAGTGGGCCGTGCGGATCTCCGAGGCCCACGACGCGGTGGACACCCGGCGGCAGGCGCTGAACTACGCCTTCGCCGTCAAGGCGGGCCTGGGTGTCGAGATGAGCGTCGGCAAGCGGATGCTGGCGGTGTTCGAACGCCGCCCGGGGCTCTTCCACGCCGCCCTGACCGGTTTCCGTCCGGCCTGGCGGGCGTTCAAGGAGATCACCCAGGGCGTGACGACCCTGGGTGAACTCGTCCGCACCCATCCGCTGGCCCAGCGTGCCCTGACCCGGCTGGACCGCCGTGCGGAGCCGGGCGTGACGTCCGACGCGCGTGCCGGGGGTGCGGCGGGCGCCGGTGACGGGGGAGAGACGGCGGAGGGCGCGGTGGCCGGCGCGGGCGACTCGTGAGAGTGGGCTCGTCGCTCGTGACGGGCCGTGCGTGACGGTGGGTCTGTGAGGTCGGTCCGTGAGCGTCCGTTCTTGATCGTCAGTCCGTGAAACTCAGTTCGTGCCCGTGATGCGGAAGACCGGGTGGTCGGGGGCGATACGGCGCAGCTCGGCGTCGGACGAGTCCGGGCCGACGCCGTCGAAGAACGCGCCGACCTCGGCCTTCCAGCGCTTGAGGTAGGCGCGCAGGATCGGTGTCTTGTCGTCGTCAGCGACCTCGGTGGCCGTGAACGCGTCCACCCGCTTGCCGAGGCGCAGTTCCCCGCCGCCCGCCGCGCGCATGTTGCGGGTCCACTGGACGTGGCCGCGCGGCGCGACGAGGTATTGGCGGCCGCCCACGTTCAGGAGGTTGACAGGTGTCGTCCGCCATTCGCCGCTCTTGCGCCCGCGGACCGCCAGGACACGGGAGCCCCACACGCTGACGCCGCGGCGGGTGAGCCAGGCGACGGCGCGATTGACGACGTTGACGGTGAACCAGCCGGGCTTCTGGATGTGCTGGGGGCGGGGGCCGGGAGTGGGGATCGGGGCGGATGCGGGTGTGGGCATGGCTGGGCCTCCGGAGGTGGTCCAGGGGTGGAATGTGCCTGGGGTCACTCTTGGGTGAGCAGTGCTCTCGTTCAAGAGCAGTTTGCACCGGGATGTGTCGGTATCGCGCGCGACGCGAGGCGGTCCTGGTCCACCCGGAGCGGGGCTGGTCGGCGCGGGGCGGGGAGAGACCGTACGGCGGGGACCTGCCCAGGGCCGTCAGGCGGCCGTACTTCTCGGGGAGTACGGATGATCACCCCGCTCGGCGGACGCCACCCGTGGCGGCCCGCGTCTAGCGTGGCCGTCATGGAGGAGCAGCACATGGCCGGGGACGGCGGCCCGCCATGGCGGAGGCGGCACGGCGGCCCGCCCTGGCGGTGGCGGTACGGCGGCCCGCCGTGGCGGGACCGCGCCGAGTACACGGGCGCGGAAACGGGCGTGGAGACGGGTGCGGAGACGGACACAGCCGCCGCGCGGTGGCCGTGGCGTTCCACCGTGCTGATCACCGCGTTCGTGCTGATCGGTTCGAACTTCGCGGCGCACGCCCAGCAGGGCCAGCGGGCCCCGCTCGACGTCTCCGCACGGCTGCTGATCCTCGCGGCCTCGGGGCTGCTGCTGTGGCGGCACCGCCACCCGGTGGCCGTGGTGTTCGGGTCGGCGGGGGTGGCTGCGGTCTATGTGGGCGCCGGGTACCCGTACGGGCCGGTGTTCCTCGCGGTCGCCGTGGCCTGTTTCGCCGCCGTGGCCGCCGGGCACCGCCGGGCCGCCTGGGCGGCGGTCGGCATGCTGTGGGCGGTGTATCTGCTGGTCTCGCAGTGGCTGTACCGCTGGCTGCCGCCGAGCGGGGACGGACGGGTGCCGCTCGCTCAGGAGATCGTCGTCGCCACCTGGGTGGTGGCGGCCGTGACGTTCGCCGAGCTGATCAGGTTCCGGCGCGAGCAGTGGGCGCGGGAGCGTGCCGAACGGGCCCGGGCCGCACGTCGCCGGGCCGACGAGGAGCGGCTGCGGATCGCCCGCGAGCTGCATGACGTCCTGGCGCACAGCATTTCGGTGATCAATGTGCAGGCGGGTGTCGGACTCGCCCTCCTCGACTCCGACCCGGAGCAGGCGCGTACGGCGCTCACCACCATCAAGGCCGCCAGCAAGGAGGCGCTAGGAGAGGTGCGGCAGGTGCTGAACACCCTGCGTACGCCGGGGGACGTGCCGCGCACTCCGGCGCCCGGGCTGGACCGGCTGCCCGAGCTGGTCGAGCAGGCGGCTAGCGCCGGACTCACGGTCGAGGTGGAGGGCGAGCCACCGCCTCTGCCACCGGGCACGGACCTCGCGGCCTTCCGGATCGTCCAGGAGGCGCTCACCAACGTCGTACGGCACTCGGGCTCGCGGCACGCTCGGGTGCGGATCGGCCACGACGACGGGGCGGTGCTGCTGCGCCTGAGAATCGACGACGACGGCCCCGCGACCGGCGCCGACGCGGGTGGCAGCGGCAACGGCCTGGCCGGGATGCGCGAGCGGGCGGCCGCCCTCGGTGGCACGATCGAGGCGGGACCGCGTGCGGACGGCGGCTGGCGGGTGCTGGCCGTGCTGCCGGTGCGGCCCCGGAACGGCACTCGGCACTCCGCGCGCGCCGACGGCGCGCGAGAGGGCGGGGACGAGGGCGAGGTCAGGGGTAAGGAGGGCGGCCGGTGATCCGTGTACTGCTCGCCGACGACCAGTCGCTGGTCCGGGCAGGCTTCCGGGCGCTGCTGGACGCGCAGCTGGACATCGAGGTCGTGGGAGAGGCCGCCGACGGTGAGGAGGCTTTGCGCAGGGTTCGCGAACTGGGCCCCGACGTCGTCCTGATGGACATCCGGATGCCTGTGGTGGACGGTCTGGCCGCGACCCGGCACATAGACGAGGACGCCGAGCTCCAGGACGTGAAGGTGATCATCCTCACCACGTTCGAGCTCGACGAGTACGTCTTCGAGGCGATCCGCTCCGGTGCCTCCGGATTTCTGGTGAAGGACACCGAGCCTGACGAACTCCTGCGCGCGGTGCGGGCGGTGGTCGAGGGCGATGCGCTGCTGTCGCCGGGGGTGACCCGGCGGCTGATCGCCGAGTTCGCGGCCCGTTCCAAGGAACCGGCGGCCGTGGGCGCCCTCGCCAGGCTGACCGAGCGGGAACGGGAGGTGATGGCGCTCGTCGGCATCGGTCTGTCCAACGAGGAGATCGCCCGCCGTCTGGTGGTCAGCCCGCTCACCGCGAAGACCCATGTGAGCCGCACGATGGTCAAGCTCGGCGCCCGCGACCGCGCCCAACTCGTCGTGCTGGCCTATGAGTCGGGGCTGGTACGACCAGGCTGGCTGGGCTGAGCGGGCCAGCTGGACCGAGCTGGCGGCGGGGCCATCGGCACTGACAGAACGTCAGCTCGGCCGCCCCGCGCCCGACTTGGTCTCGGCTGCTCGGAAGGCTGGCGCCCGTCAGCCGATCGCCGACTTCTCCCGCCACAGTTCGGCCAGGGAGGGGTCACCGGACACCTTGGGCAGCGGCAGCCGGTTCCACAGCGCCAGATACAACTCGTCGGCGGGGCCGCTGATCTCCGTGTAGGCCTCCTCCACCTCGCCCCGCTCGGTGACCGGCGGCTCCGTGGACAGCCGTACGGTCCACACCGCGGCGCCTCCCGCCTCGTCGTCCGCATCGGTGGCCCGTATCCGCAGTACCCGGGGGCGGTCGCTGCGGACCCGGCTCCTGGTGCGGGTGTGGAAGCCGCACAGGAGCTCGTCGATGCCGTCGAGGGCGAACCCGACCGGGATGACGCTCCGTTCACCTCCGCGTGCGGCCTCCGCGTCGACACGGTGCACGGCCGTCTCGTGCGCCTGCCGCCGTGCCCAGAACGCCAGCGGCGAGGGTGCGGGCATGAACTGCCAGCAGGCCACGTCCGGGGCGGCGGAGGAGAGGGTGTCGACGAGACGCCGGTGGCCTTCCTGGAACCAGGACGCCAGTGCGGCCCTGTCGAGGCCGGGGGGCGCCTCCTCTTCCGGCCGGTACGAGGTGAGGCCCTCGGCGACGAACGCCGCGGCCCAGCGGTGCACCGACCCGATGTGCCGCAGCAGATCGCGCACCTGCCAGCCGGGGCAGGGCGGCACCCGGGCGTCCATGCCCGCTTCCTCGGCGGCAGCGGCCAGGGACCGGCCCTCCTGGTCCAGGATCCGTACGAACTCGGCAGTCTTCATGCGAGGAGTCTGCCGGACGGAGCGCGTCGCAGGGCCGGCAAGCGCGGATCACGCGCCCCTCACCGGGACGCCGGAACGGCTATCGTCGGGCGCATGCGGATCTCTGTCTCCTCGGACATGGACGAGCCTGTTGCCCGCGCGCTCGTCGCCCGGCTGCGCGAACGCGGTCACGAGGTGGTGACGCACGGGGCGCTGCGCCCCGGGGACGACCCCCAGTGGGCGGTGTGCTCCGAGGCGGCGGCCCGTGATGTCGCCGAGGGACGGTCGGACCAGGCCGTGGTGTGCTGCTGGACCGGCACCGGCGCCTCGATCGCCGCCAACAAGGTACCCGGTGTCCGGGCGGCCCTGTGCACGGACGCCTACACCGCCGCCGGCGCCCGCCGCTGGAACGACGCCAATGTCCTCGCCCTCGGTCTGCGGCTGACGTCCGTGCCGCTGCTGACGGAGATCCTCGACGCCTGGTTCACCGCCGAGGCCGGTCAGGACGCCGAGGACCGCGAAAATGTGGCACACGTGAACCGGCTGGACCGGCTGGACACGGGCCGGACGGTCTCACAGGGCACGTGATGGCTGACGGAACCGGTCGCGTTGCGGTGGTCACCGGCGCCAACCGCGGCATCGGCCTGGAGGTCGTGCGCCAGCTGGCCGAGCGCGGGTTCACGGTCGTGCTCACCGCACGGAACGTCCGGGGCGGCCGTGCGGCGGCGGAGCGTCTGGTGGCGAGCGGGCTCGACGTCGTCCCGGCGGAACTGGACGTGGACGACGACGAGTCGGTGGCCGCCTTCGCCCGCCGCCTGGCGACGGCGACGGCGACGGCGACGGAGTCTCAGCCGGGCAGGTGCGACGTCCTCGTCAACAACGCCGCGATCCACTACGACACCTGGCAGCGCCCGGCGAGCGCGGACCTGGCCGTCGTGCACGAGGCCCTTGAGACGAATCTCTTCGGCGCCTGGCGCACCACGCAAGCGCTGCTGCCCCTGCTGAGACGCGCCGCGCACCCGCGCGTCGTCAACGTCTCCAGCGGCGCCGGGGCGCTCACCGGCATGGGCGCCGGCACACCGGCGTACGCCGTGTCGAAGGCCGCCCTCAACGCGCTGACGCTGATGCTGGCGGCCGATCTGCGCGGTCACGGGATCCTCGTCAACTCCGTGTGCCCCGGCTGGGTCGCCACCGACATGGGCGGCCCGGGCGGCCGCCCGGTGGCGGACGGCGCGCGAGGCGTCGTATGGGCGGCGACGCTGCCCGACGACGGCCCCAGCGGCGGCTTCTTCCGGGACGGCGCCCCCATCCCCTGGTAGCGCCGGTCCCGCCGCGGTGCCACGGCGCGACGGGACGCGCCAGACTCTGCCGGACCGTGCCGACCGTCACCCGGCGGCGGCGTTCCGGGCCCGGAAGCCGATCACCGCGGCCACGGCGGCGAGCACGGCGACGCTGGTCAGCGCGGTCGGCAGGGAAAACCACTCGGCCATGAAGCCGATCGCGGGCGGCCCGAGGAGCATGCCGCCGTACCCGAGGGTGGACGCGACGGCGACGCCGCTCGGCCCGGCCAGGGCACCGGCACGTTCAACGGCGACGGGGAAGATGTTGGCGAGCCCGAGCCCGGTGACCGCGAAGCCGATCAGCACGGCCCACCCGGACGGGGCGAGCGCGCCGAGCAGCATGCCGGCGGCAGCCGTGGCGCCGCCAGCCACCACGGTGCGGGACCGGCCGAGCCGTTCGAGGAGCGTGGTGCCGCTGAGCCGTCCGACGGTCATGGCGAGCGCGAAACAGGAGTAGCCCGCCGCCGCAAGCCCGGGGGAGGTGTGCAGGTCCTGGGTGAGGTGCAGGGCGCCCCAGTCGGCCAGGGCGCCCTCGCCGTAGGCGGTGCAGAGCGCGATCAGACCGAACACGATCACGAGCCCGCGGTTGTCGGCGTTGAGTGTGCGCGAAGCCGTGGTGGTGTCCGGCGCCGCCGCCGTCGCCGGGGCCGGGGCGGGGGAGTCGTACCGCAGGAGGAAGCGCCCGGCGACGGCGGTGACGACCAGCCCGATGACGGTCAGCCCGGTCAGATGCCAGGTGGGTGACAGCGACCCCGCCACCAGCCCGCCGGCCCCGGCGCCCACCATGCCGCCGAGGCTGAACGCCGCGTGGAAACTGGGCATGACCGGCCGCCCCATCGCGGCCACGAGATCGACGGCGGCACTGTTGAAGGCGACGTTCAGCGAGCCGTAGGCGGCGCCGAAGAGCACCAGCACGGCGCCGAGGGTGAGTGCCGAATGGGTGAGTGGGGGCAGGGCGACGGTGACGGAGAGCAGCGCCGCGCACCAGACGGTCACGACGTGGCTGCCGAAGCGGCGGCAGAGCCGCCCGGTGAGCGTCATGGTGACGACGGCCCCCGCGGAGACACCGAGCAGCGCGAGCCCGAGCGACCCGGGGGAGGCATGGGTCTGGTGCTTGATCGCGGGGATGCGCACGACCCATCCGGCGAACACGAAACCGTCGAGGGCGAAGAAGACGGTGAGGGCGATACGGAGCGGGGTGAGGCGGCGGTCCTTGCCCGGCGAGGCGCTGCGCGATCGGGCTTTGTTTATTTGCGGCACAAAGTCAGGCTAAGCGGGCGCCGGAGCAGCGGCAAGCGAGGTCGCGGAGGTCTTGTCTCCGGTGTCCGGCGGGACTCGTCCCGGAATGACGGACTCGGCACCCCGCCCCGGCGAACTGCTCGCGGAATCCGTGTCGTTGGCATGGACCTGACTCGGAGGTGACCGCTAGGCTCTGGCCCGCTTCTGAAAGCGCTCTCAGACGGCCTGAAAGCGCTCTTGGACGCCGACTGTTCCACCCCCACCTTTGCTGGAACGACGAAGGGTAACTCCCTTGAGACGCAAGCGACTCATACATGCCGGCCTGGCCGCACTGCTCATGCTCGGCGGCTGGACCGCGGGCACCCTCCCCGCCGCGGCGAGCGGCAGCGCCGCCGGTGCCGGCACCGCGGAGCCCACCGCCTCCGCCGGTCTCGTGTCCGCCATGCAGCATGACTTCGGACTGACCAAGACCGCCGCCGAGGCCCGTCTGAAGGCCGAGCACAAGGCCACCGCGCTCGCGCCCAAGGCGCAGAAGGCGGCCGGAGCGGCGTACGGCGGCTCCTGGTTCGATGCGAAGACCGGACACCTGACCGTGGCAGTCACCCCGGACGCCTCCGCCGCCGTCCGTACGGCGGTCCGCGCCACTGGCGCCACACTGAGCACCGTCCCGCACAGCGCGCGGCAGCTCGACGCGGCCAAGGCGCGCATCGACCGGCTGTCCGCACCCAAGAGCGTACGCAGCTGGTACGTCGACCCGAAGGCGGGCACCGTCGTCGTCGACGTCGTCCGCGCTCAGCGATCCGACAACGATGTCCAGCAGTTCCTGAAGCAGGCCCGTGCGACAGGTCCCGTCACCGTGAAGTATGTGGCCGAGGCGTCGGGCACCCTCGCCGCGGGTACGGTCGGCGGCGACCCGTACTACACGGGCAACGTCCGCTGCTCCATCGGGTTCTCGGTGTACGGCGGCTTCGTCACCGCCGGGCACTGCGGCTCGCCCTACGCCGCCGTCTACGGCTGGGACGGCTCCTACGTCGGCAACTTCCAGGGCTCCTCGTTCCCCGACAACGACTACGCCTGGGTGAACGTCGGCAGCGGCTGGTGGACGGTACCCGTGGTGCTCGGCTGGGGCACGGTCTCCGACCAGTTGGTGCGCGGCTCGGCCGTGGCGCCGGTCGGCTCGTCCATCTGCCGCTCCGGTTCCACCACCCACTGGCACTGCGGCACGGTCCTCGCCCTCAACGAGACCGTCAACTACAGCCAGGGCGCGGTGCACGAGCTGACCAAGACCAACGTCTGCGCCGAACCCGGCGACTCCGGCGGCTCGTTCATCAGCGGCGATCAGGCCCAGGGCGTCACCTCCGGCGGCTGGGGCAACTGCACCAGCGGCGGCGAGACCTGGTTCCAGCCGATCAACGAGATCCTCAACCGCTACGGCCTGACCCTGCACACGTACTGACCGGGCAGCACGGGCCATGGGGCCCCGCCGTCACCGCCCCTGAGGCGGCGACTGCGGGGCCCTCGGCCGTCCCCGTTCTCCGTCGGCCATTCCGGTTCTGCCCCGGCCGGTCCGGTTCTGCCTCGGCCATTCCGGTTCTGCCCCGGCCGGTCCGGTTCTGCCCGGCCGTCCCGTCCTGCCCCGGTCGGCGGCCCAGTCGTTGCGGCCCCGCCGTCCCCGTCGCAGGCTGGAGGGAGGGCTGCCGAGCGGTGCGGAGGAGACGGGTGTGACGGTGATCCATGAAATCAACACGCTCGTCTGGGTTGGTGAGTTGAGCGCGCGACTCGGGCGGCGGGTCGGGCTCGCGGAGGTGCCCGAGGAGGCATGGGACGAGGTCGTCCTGCCCGGTGTCGACGCCGTCTGGCTCATGGGGGTCTGGCGGCGCAGCCCCGCCGGACTCGGCATCGCCCTGCGCGATGCGTCGCTGCGGGAGTCCTTCCGTGCCGCGCTGCCCGATGTGACCGACGGTGATGTCGTCGGATCGCCGTACTGTGTGCGCGAGTACGTCGTCGACGACCGCCTCGGCGGGCCCGCCGGGCTGGCTGCCGCGCGGGCCCGGCTCACCGCACGGGGAGCGAAGCTCGTGGTCGACCATGTCCCGAACCATGTGGCCCCCGATCACCCCTGGACCGGCGCGCATCCCGACCGCTTCCTCCGGGGCACCCCTGGTGAACTCGTCGGCGCGCCCGGCGACTTCCTCGCCGTGGGGGAGCGGGTGTTCGCGCGGGGACGGGACCCGTACTTCCCGCCCTGGCCCGATGTGGTCCAGCTCGACGCCTTCAGCCCGGAACTGCGTGACGCGACCGTCGACACGCTCGCCTCGATCGGCGACCAGGCCGACGGCGTGCGCTGCGACATGGCGATGCTGCTGATGAACGACGTGTTCGCGAAGACCTGGGGCGAGCGTGCCGGGCGGGCGCCCGCGGAGGACTTCTGGGCGTACGTCGTCCCGCGCGTCAGGGCCCGGCATCCCGGGATGCTGTTCGTCGCCGAGGCCTACTGGGACCTCGAACACGCCCTCCAGCAGCAGGGATTCGACCACTGCTACGACAAACGCCTCTACGACCGGCTCCGCGACGAAGACGCCGCCTCCGTCCGCGCCCACCTCCAGGCCGGGCCCGGCCACCAGCGCGGCCTCGTCCGGTTCCTGGAGAACCATGACGAACTCCGGGCCGCCGCAGCTTTTCCCGGCGACAAGGGGCGTGCCGCCGCCGTCGCCGTGGCCACCCTGCCCGGCGCCACCCTCTGGCACGAGGGGCAGTTCGACGGCCGCCGGGTGCGGCTGCCGGTGTTCCTCTCCCGGCGTCCGCCGGAGCCGGTCGACACCGGGCTGCGCGACTTCTACGGACGACTGCTCGCCGTGGCGGCCGGTGTGCGGACGGGCGAGTGGCACCTGCGGTCCGCCGAGCCGGTGTCCGGTGACGACAGCCATCGTGAGCTGCTCGCCTGGAGTTGGGAGCAGCGGCCCGGCCACCCGCGTCATCTCGTCGTCGTCAACTACTCGGAGCGGCCCGCCCAGGGGTTCGTTCCGCTTCCCTGGGGCGACCTGCGCGGCCGTACCCACCGGCTCACCGACCTTCTGACAGGGCGGACGTACGACCGTGACGGCGATCAACTTGCCGGGCCGGGGCTGCATGTGGTGCTCGCGCCCTGGGGGTGTCATGTCCTCGCACTGCCCGGGTGAGGGGGAGTGCCGTAGACAGGGGCAGGGGCAATCGGTGGATCGGTGGACCGTGTCTCCGCCGTCAACGCTGGTGCCGTCGTCGCCCCCTCGTTTTCGGACAACACGCCCTGCCCGCCCGTCTCATGGGCCTCGCGGTCAACTTCCTTGCGGTCAGGGCGAGATCAGGTGTGAGGGGCGTGTCTGCCATGGGCGTCCGACACTGGTGCGATTCATATGAAAGCGGACGGATCGGTGGCTACGAAGTGGTTAATGCTCGCTCACGTTCTGGTTGCCGGGCGGTGAGCGGTCCATGATGGTGGCATGACGTTGGCCCTGCACGCCTATGCGCGACTGTCGACCTGGCCCGACCTCAGACAGATCGAGCCGAGCTGCGGTCTGGGCCAGGCACTCGGTTCGGCACAGGGCGAGATCGCCCACTTCCACTCGGACCGCGACGTCGATCTCAACCTCACGGAGCGCGCGATCCGGCGCCTGGCGCGCGACCTGCGCGCCTCCGACGCAGTGCGGATCGTGCCGGGTTCGCAGTGGGTGACCATACGGCTGGATGCCGGCTCGGACGTCGACTTGGTGCTGACCCTGGTGAGCGTCGCGCTCCAGGCCCACCAGGACATGGTCCCCCGGCCTTCCGGCACCGCCCCCGTCGGCTGCAACGACCAGCGTGGAGCGGGCTTCGTGAAGGTCGACCTCGGCAGCGGCTGACGCGTCGTACGCCCTGAGCAGTGACCGTCGGCGGCGCTGCCTCCCTCACACCGTGAGCACCCGCAGCCCCGCCTCCTCGAACTCCCGTACCGCGTCCGGTGTCGCGGCCGTGTCTGTCACCAGGACGTCGACCGCGCCGGGCGCGCAGATCCTGGCGAACGCCCGCCGTCCGAGCTTGCTGGAGTCTGCGGCGACCACCACGCGCTGAGCCCGCTCGCACAGCATCCGGTTCACCGCGGCCTCCGCCTCGTCCTGCGCCGCCGCGCCGTGTTCGGCGTCGAAGGCCACCACACCGAGCACCGCCACATCGAGCGTGATCTGGCCGAGCACCCCGTCCGCGAGCGGGCCGATCAGCTCGTACGACTGCGGGCGCGCCACTCCTCCCGTCACCACGATCTTGAACTGCGGCCGCACGGCCAGCTCGCCTGCGATGTTGAGCGCGTTGGTGACGATCGTGAGCGCCGGTGACCCGGAGGCCAGATCGCCCCGCACGGCCAGAGCGCGGGCCACCTCGGTGGTGGTCGTGCCGCCGGTCAGGCCTACCGTCTCCCCGGGCGTGACCAGCGAGGCGACCGCCTGGGCGATGCGCTGCTTCTCGGGGGCGCGGCGGGCCGTCTTGTAGCGCAGCGGCAGCTCGTAGGAGACCCCGTGCACCACCGCGCCGCCCCGGGTGCGCACCAGCATCTGCTGCGCGGTGAGCTGGTCGAAGTCGCGGCGGATCGTCGCCGCCGAAACCTCCAGTTCGGCTGCCGCCTCCTCCACGTCCAGCCGGCCGCGGGCCACGAGCAGTTCCAGCAGCGTCTTCCAGCGGGCGTCCCGTGACATCCCGGCCTCCGTCCCTTTCGCGGTCGAGTCCTGTGATGGTGCTTGATTATGCTCGAAAGACGGCTCTATCTTGCAAGAAACGTCATCCTTCGGAGGGGTGGGGCATGACCCACGTCGAGGACGAACTGCGCGGCCAGCCCGAGTGCTGGAGCCGCGCGGCCGAGGAGGCACCGGGACACGCCGGGGTGCTGCCCGCGCGGGGGGAGCGGGTCGCGATCACCGGCTGCGGCACCTCGTACTTCATGGCGCAGTCCGCCGCAGCGCTGCGGGAGAGCGCGGGACAGGGCGAGACCGACGCCTTCCCCGCCTCCGAATTCCCTTACGGCCGCGGCTACGACCGTGTCGTCGCCCTCACCCGTTCGGGCACCACCACCGAAGTGGTCGACCTTCTCCGGCAGTTGCGCGGACGGACCCCTACGACGGCGATCACCGCGGACCCGTCGACCCCTGTGACCAAGGCCGCCGACGACGTCGTCGTGCTGGACTACGCGGACGAACGCTCCGTCGTACAGACCCGGTTCGCCACCACTGCGCTCACCCTGCTGCGCGCCCATCTCGGCCTGCACACCGAGGCCGTCGTCGCCGACGCCCGCACCGCGCTCGCCATGCCGCTGCCCGAAGAACTCGTCTCCAGCGGCCAGTTCACCTTCCTCGGCCACGGCTGGTCCGCCGGCCTCGCGAACGAGGCCGGGCTGAAGCTGCGCGAGGCGGCACTCGCCTGGGCCGAGGCGTACCCGGCGATGGAGTACCGCCACGGTCCGATCGCCGTCACCACCACCGGAACCGCCACCTGGATGCTGGGCGAGGCCCCCGACGGACTCGCCGAACAGGTGCGCGCCACCGGCGGGTTGTGGGTCGCGTCCGCACTCGACCCGCTGGCCGAACTGGTCCGTGCGCAGCGCCTCGCGGTGGCCGTCGCCGCCGCCCGCGGCCTCGACCCCGACCGGCCCCGCCACCTCACCCGCTCGGTGATCCTCACGCCCTGAACCGATAACCGACACCGCTTCTGCGGCGCCCCCCCGCGCCACCGCTCCCGCAAGGCCACCGCCCTCCGGAAGGAGCGCCCGTGCCCCTCGTACCGACCGGTGATCTGGTCGCCCGCGCCGACGCCGTGCGCTCGGCGGTCGCCGCGTTCAACATCGTCACCCTGGAACACATCGAGGCCGTCGTCGAGGGTGCCGAGTCGTGCGGCAGCCCCGTGGTCCTCCAAGTCAGCGAGAACACCGTCAGGTTCCGTCTCGGCCGTGTCCTGCCGCTGGCCCGCGCGGCCGTGGCCGCGGCCGAACACGCCTCCGTCCCTGTGGCGTTGCATCTCGACCACGTGAGCGATGACAACCTCGTGCGGCAGGCGCCCGATGCCGGTTTCAGCTCGGTCATGTACGACGCCTCCCGCCTGCCCTATGCGCGGAACCTGGCCGCGACCCGCACCGCCGCCGACTGGGCACATGCCCAAGGGCTGTGGATCGAGGCCGAGTTGGGTGAGATCGGCGGCAAGGACGGCCGTCCCGAGCTGGACGCGCACGCCCCTGGCGCCCGTACCGACCCCGCCGAGGCGCACGCCTTCGTCACGGCCTCCGGGGTGGACGCCCTTGCCGTGGCCGTCGGCAGCGCCCACGCCATGACCACCCGCACCGCCGTCCTCGACCACGACCGCCTCGCCCGCCTCACCGCCGCGGTGGACGTCCCGCTCGTCCTGCACGGCTCCTCCGGCGTGCCCGACCACGAACTCACCGCGGCCATCGCCGGCGGTATCGCCAAGGTCAACGTCGGGACCGCCCTGAGCATCGCCATGACCGGTGCCGTAAGGGAGCAACTCGCCGCCCGCCCCGAGGCGGTGAACGCACGCGCGTATCTCGCCGCGGGCCGCGAGGCGATGGCCCGGGAGGTGGCCCGGATCATCGGCGTGCTGCGCGGACCGCGCGCCGAAGGCACCGGCGGTCCTACGCCCCGTCCCGTTTCACGGACTTGAGCAGCACGAACTTCGGATCGGCGGCCACCGTACGGCAGTTGCCGAACAGCCGCTTCAACTTCACGTGATAGCCCAGATGCCGGTTGCCGATCACCCACAGCTCGCCGCCCGGCCGCAGCACCCGCCGCGCACCGGTGAACATCCGCCAGGCGGTCGCGTCGGTGGTCGCCTGGTGCGAGTGGAACGGCGGGTTGTTCAGCACGAGATCGGCGCTGCCGTCCGGCACCCCCGACAGCCCGTCGCCGACCCGGAACTCGGCGTGCCCCGGCACCCCGTTGGCCTTGTACGTCGCCTCCGCAGAGGCCACCGCCTGGAACGACTCGTCCACGAACAGCACCTCCGCCCCCGGCTCGGCCAGCGACATTGCCGTACCGACCACCCCGTTGCCGCACCCCAGGTCCACCACCCGCTGCCCGGCCCGCGCCGCCGGCAGATGCCCGAGGAGAAACCGGGTGCCGATGTCGAGCCGGTCGGCGCAGAACACGCCCGCGTGATTGACCACCGGCCGCCCGGAGACGGTACCGATCCCGTCCGGCAGCGTGTAGGTGTACGGCCAGGGGTTCGCGTCCCGCGCCGGTGACGGATCCGGGGTGCAGTGGATCAGGCGTGCCTTCCGCACCGCGAGGGAGGTGCGGGTCGGGCCGAGGAGCCGCTCGAACAGCCGCAGCGTCGAGGTGTGGATCTCCTTCACCATGCCGGTGCCCACGACGACCGTGCCCTCGTGCACCGCGGGCGCCAGCCGCTGCAACTGGTCCTCCAGCAGCGCGAGGCTCTTCGGCACCCGTACCAGCAGGACGTCCACCCTGGCGGGCGGCGGGTCCTGCGTGGTCAGAAGAGTCACCGTGCCGGTCTCGGCACCGGCCCGCGCCAGGTTCGCGCGCGTCGCCTGCTGCGCGAGGCAGGAGTCGGTGATCTGCGTCGGCCGGTGCGCCGCGAGCGCCGTGACCAGCGCGCCCCAGCGGTCCCCGAGCACCACCACCTCGCCGGACAGCGGGACCTCCCGCTCCGCGAGATGCGCCAGCAGATACTCGTCGGAGGCGTCCCAGGCGCGCAGCCTCTCGTGCGGGTCCTCGGGGAAGCGGGTCAGGTCCAGCTCGCCCCACGGGGTCGTCATACGGTCGTTCATCGCCGTTCAGGCTAGCCGAGTCGCGCTTCTTCCCCCGCCCACCGGTCGCGGCCGGGCCGAGCCTGGTGCGACAGCACGGGGGACCATGGACTCGGAGCTGTGCCCCTGGCCCCGTACCGAGACCGCCCCGGGAGCCGTCTCCGCGTGCCGGACCGCTCGGCGGGCGCCCGCGATACCCGGTATCCCGGCAGCGCCTCTCGACCGCCAGGCTCAGGGACACCACAGGCGCGCCGGACTTCTCGTCGCCGTCGCGGTGCATGTCCGCACCTCGCCGCCCCGCCGGGGCCGGGCGGGTGCGTCATCACCCCGCGCGCGAGCGGACTCCGGGCACATGACGACCGGATGGCCGGGCATACCCCGGATGCGGTGCTGGGCGTCACGGCCGTCACCGTGGTATGGATCATGGGAGACTCGGCGTCATGAGCGGCATGGCGGACCCCCGGTCGGCGGGGGAGAGAAGCACCCCCAGAACACGGCTGGACCGGGGCCGAGGTGCGCTCGGCCCCGCGCTGGAGCTCGTGCACACCGGGCGCGCGCCCACCCGGGCCGTGCTCACCGCGGAACTCGGGGTCACCCGGGCCACGGCGGGCGTGGTCGCCGCCGAACTCGAGGCGCTCGGGCTGATCAGGGTGGACGCCAGGCCCGGCGCGGCGGCCGGAGCCCAGGGCCGCCCCTCGCACCGCCTGGCGGTCGCCGAGGACGGCCCTGTGGTGCTCGCCGCGCAGATTCACGCCGACGGGTTCCGCGCCGCGCTGGTCGGCCTCGGCGGCCGGATCGTCGCCACCGCGCCCGGCTGCGAGACCGTCGACGCCGACCCGGCGAAGGTGCTCGGCTCCGTCGTCGAGACCGGCGCCGACCTGCTGCACCACACCGGACGGCGCTGTGTGGGCGCCGGGCTCGCTGTGCCGTCGGCGGTCGCCGAGCCTGACGGCCTCGCCCTGAACCCGCTGCATCTGGCCTGGCCCGCGGGCGCGCCGGTACGGCGGATCTTCGCCGAGCGGGTGCATGACGCCGGGATCCCGGGACCCGCCTTCACAGGCAACGACGTCAACCTCGCCGCACTCGCCGAGCACCGGCACGGCGCGGGGCGCGGTGCGCGCGATCTGCTGTGCGTGGCCACCGGACATCGCGGTGTGGGCGGGGCGCTGGTGCTGGACGGGCGGCTGCACACGGGCAGTGCGGGCCTGGCCCTGGAGGTCGGCCACCTCACCGTCAATCCCGAGGGGCGACCCTGCCACTGCGGCAGCCGGGGCTGCCTGGACGTGGAGGCCGACCCGCTGGCCCTGCTCACCGCGGCGGGGCGGCAGCCCGGGCCGGAGCTGTCGCTGCTGCAGCAGGCCCACGACCTGGTGCGCCACCACTACGACGACCCGGTCGTCCGCAGTGCCGCCGAGACCCTCATCGACCGCCTCGGCCTGGGCCTGGCAGGGCTCGTCAACATCCTCAACCCCGACCGCATCATCCTCGGCGGGCTGCACCGCACCCTCTTCGACGCCGACCCCGACCGGCTGCGCGCGGTCGTCGCCGCCCGCAGCCTGTGGGGCCAGAGCGGCGGGGTCCCCATCCTCGCCTGCGCCCTGGACCACAACAGCCTCGTCGGCGCGGCCGAACTGGCCTGGCAGCCGGTCCTGGACGACCCGCTGACCGCCCTCGCCTGACCGGCGCCCCGCCCATCCCCTGTACTCCCCAGGAGGTAGACACAAAGCCGCTGGCCGTACGACGACCAGGACCCCCTCCCGGCGCGACGCTCTGGACAGCACCGGAAGAGCCGCCGAAGAACCGCCGAAAAGACGCCGAAGAGGCGCCGAAGAGGCGGCACTCCGGAGGTGCTCCGAAGGCATTCGCGACATTCACCGAGGAGTTGAACCGAGATGGAGACCCTGGCGTCCTGGAACGGCGGTCCCGGCCCGTGGATCCTGTTCCTTCCCCTGATCTGGGCGGCCGTCGTGATCGGCATCGTGACCGTCCTGCGCCGTACGGCCGGCTTCGGCCGGGGCGGACCCTGGCGCGCCGCCGCCTGGCGTGATGCGCACACCCCGCGGGTGACGGGCGACTCGCCGCTCGCCGTCCTCGGCCGCCGCTTCGCCTCCGGCGAGATCGACGAGGACGAGTACTGGCGCCGGCTGTCCGTGCTCGACGAGGAGTTCGGACGCGCGGGCCGCGCCGGCACGCTCTGAGCACGGGAGTTGCCCCGCCGCGCGCAGGCGCCGCACCCGCACCGGCAGGTTGCCCGCCCGCACCGCCCGCCCGCTCACCGACCGGTCAGCCGGGAACGGCCGACCCGGCGGGAGCATGGGCGGGCCTGCGGTTTTCGGCCGACGGCTCGACCGCGTTCCCGGCCTCGGCCAGGTGCCGTACCGGCAGCTCCCGTTCCGCCGCTCGCCGCGGCGGACGTGCCGCGACCGGGCGGGGCTGAGCGGCCGTCGGGAGGGTGAACCAGACGACCTTGCCCTGGTCACCGTCGGGCTGCGCGCCCCAGCTCTCGCTCATCGCCGCGACCATGGCGAGCCCGCGGCCCGTGGTGGCGTCATGCCCGACCTCCGCGACCACCGGGAGCCGCGGATCGCGGTCGCGCACCGACACGGTGAGCCGGTCGGGCCGCAGCTCGATCTCGACGGTGCACGTCTTGTCCGGGCTGGCGTGCCGGTGGACGTTGGACAGCAACTCGGTGACACCGAGTGCGGCCCGGTCTATCAACGGGTCCAGATGCCAGTAGCGCAACTGCGCCGATACGATTCTGCGGACCTGGCCGATCCGCGACGGCAGGGCTTGGAGCTCCACCGTGCAGTGCCTGCTTGGGTGACTGATCACGGCTGCGACTCCCCGACGTGAGGTCCGGAAGAACACGGAGTTCGGATCGATCCAGCAGGCCGCCGACGGAGTTCCGCCGCCTGCTGTCGTGACCGGCGGGCTGGTTCGCAGCGTAATCGCCGGTAAACCCAGAGTGACGTGAGACAAGCGTGGACCAGCCCGCCAGGTCCCGCAACTCGCAGGGTCCCGCACGTCGCAGGTCCCGCAACTCGTCACGGCCCGGGCGCTGCCGCGCCCCCGCTCAGCCCCGTCGGCCCGCGGCGGCCCTGCGCACGGCCTCGATGAACCGGCGTGCCGTGGGCGGCCCCGCTTCGCCCGGCGCCGGGTCGTGGTCGCCCAGAGTCAGCTGATACCGCGTGCCGTTGACATCGGCCAGCGCCCGGTCCTCCGGCGCGAACCAGGGCCGTGACGCGCGCACCGCCTGCACCGGCGCGGAGTCGATCTCGCTGCCGTAGCTGTTGAGCAACTCCAGCCTGCCGTCGTTGATACGGATCTGTCCGGCCCGGGTGAGCGACCGCAGCCGCTTTCCGATCCGCACGCCCGTCGCCGTGAACTCCGGGTCCGCCATGGTGCTCCGCCCCCTTGGTGCGTGTCGGTCTGCCAGGCCTGTCCCGCTCTGTCGCACGGGCCGCGGCCCGGCGTCCTGAGACTCCGTGGTCCAGTGTCTCAAGACCCAGTGTGCGCCCCCGTTAGGGACGTTGGTCCCGCCCGGTGCAGTCTGCCCGCGACCGGCGTCGAGCACCAGTACGCACGGCAGGCTCTCCCCGAGCGACCGGAGCATTCGCTGCGACTGCGCCCCCCGGCTCGGGCAACGGCTGGCCCCAAGGGCTGCCTTGGGGCCCGTCAAAGCGGTGTTTATGCAGGTGGGAAGCGTAGGCGAAGGTGCCTATCATCGGGACGTCGGCCGCGTCACGAGCCGTCGCCCGTGAAGCGTAAGGAGCCCAGCCGTGAGCACCACCCCACAGACCCGGACCCCCGACACCACCGTCGACGTCGACCACAGCGACCCCGTCCATCGTGACTGGCTGAAGGATGCCGTCCGCAAGGTGCAGGCCGACGCCAACCGCTCGGCCGACACCCATCTGCTGCGCTTCCCGCTGCCCGAGGAGTGGGGCATCGACCTGTACCTCAAGGACGAGTCCACCCATCCGACCGGCAGCCTCAAACACCGTCTCGCCCGCTCGCTGTTCCTCTACTCCCTGTGCAACGGCTGGATCCGGCCGGACCGCCCGGTGATCGAGGCGTCCAGCGGCTCGACGGCCGTCTCCGAGGCGTACTTCGCCAAGCTGATCGGTGTGCCCTTCGTCGCGGTGATGCCGCGCACGACCAGTGCCGAGAAGTGCCGCCTCATCGAATACCACGGCGGCCGCTGCCACTTCGTCGACGACCCGCGCCGCATGTACGAGGAGTCGGCACGCCTCGCGGCGGAGACCGGCGGCCACTACCTGGACCAGTTCACCTACGCGGAACGGGCCACGGACTGGCGCGGCAACAACAACATCGCCGAGTCCGTCTTCCGCCAGCTGCGCCTGGAGCGGTTCCCCGAACCCGCCTGGATCGTGGCCACGGCAGGCACCGGCGGCACCTCGGCGACCCTCGGGCGCTATGTGCACTACATGCAGTACGACACCCGGATCTGTGTGGCCGACCCCGAGAACTCCTGTTTCTTCGACGGCTGGACCAGCGGCGACCCGGACGTCACCTGCGACTGCGGCTCCCGTATCGAGGGCATCGGCAGGCCCCGGATGGAGCCGAGCTTCATCCCGGGTGCCATCGACCGCATGATGAAGGTCCCCGACGCCGCGAGCGTCGCCGCCGTACGGGCCCTGGAGAGCGCCATCGGCCGCAAGGCGGGCGGTTCGACCGGCACCGGACTGTGGAGCGCCCTGAAGATCGTCGCCGAGATGGTGGCCGAGGGACAGGAGGGCAGTGTGGTCACGCTGCTGTGCGACCCCGGCGACCGCTACCTCGACAAGTACTACTCCGACGCCTGGCTGGCGGAGCAGGGTCTGGACATCGCCCCCTACACCGGGGTGATCGACACGCTGCTCGCGACGGGGGTGTGGTCCGGGTAGGGCCGGTCCGGCGATCACCCGGAGCGGCCCCAGGGCGTGTCTGACAATTCCCGCCGGCGCGCGACGCCTGGCACGGCACCTCGCCGCGTTGTCGGATCACCCGAGTACGTCCAGTACGCGGGCGATCCTCCGCCTTGCGATGCACCGCACCAGACGCCGCGCGCTGATCCGACGCGAATTGTCAGACACGCCCTGGCTCATACGCCGACGAGCCTGCGGTCCAGGGAGGTCACGGCGCCCCGGAAGGCGCGCCCGAGACCGGGACGCGCCAGGGCCAGCACCGACCGGAAGACGGCGGTCCCGTCGGCGGCGAACGTCCACCGCACCCGCGTACCGGTACCGGCCGGCACGAGGCGCCACTCCTCGGCCATCGCGCGGGCGCCCGGCGCGTTGGTCGAGTCGATCCGGTAGGCGTACACCTCCGACGGCTTCGCCGCCAGGATCGTCTCGTCGAACCGGGTGCCGCCCCTGAGCCGGATCTCACGGCCGGCGCCGTCGTCCACCGGCCGGGCGGAGGTCACCGCCGAGAACCACTCGGCCCAGCCCGGCACATCCTCGGCGAGCGCCCGGAAGACCGCCTCCGGGGCCGCCGTGATCTCCCGGGCGAAGACCAGCCGTACGGGTGCGGTCTCGACGAAGTCGATGCCCACCTGGCGCAGACGGTGGACCATGCGCACAACCCCCTGACGGAAGCCGGAACCCGAAAGCCCGAACCCGATGCCGGACACCCGAACCGGACGCCGGACACCCGGACCGCGGAGCCGACGGTGCCGCACGGCGAACGAGCGACGTCGTACGGGCGACGATCACGTTAGGTGACGCCCCGTCAAATGTCTGCCCCCTCGGGCGCCCTCTCAACCCGGGACGCCCGCCCCTCAGACGTCCTCGTCCTCGGCCTCGGGTTCGACCTCGGGTTCGACGTTGGGTTCTCCCGCCACCACCAGCCGCCGCAGATGCTCCGCGATCTCCGAGCGTGCCTCGCCCGGCAGCCCCGCGTCCGTCACCAGGGTGTCGACCTGTTCGAGCGCCGCGAACGAACTCAGCCCCACCACACCCCACTTGGTGTGGTCGGCGACCACCACCACCCGGCGCGCCGACTGCACCAGCCGCCGGTTGGTCTCCGCCTCCGCCAGATTCGGCGTGGACAGCCCCGCCTCGATCGATATCCCGTGCACACCGAGGAACAGCAGGTCGAAGTGGAGCGCCGCGATCGCCTGGTCGGCGACCGGACCCACCAGCGAGTCGGACGGGGTACGCACCCCGCCGGTCAGCACGACGGTCGGTGCACCCTGCCGCGGGCCCGAGGAGCGCTGCGCCGAGTGGAAGACGTCCGCGACCCGCACCGAGTTGGTGACCACCGTCAGATCCGCGACGTCCAGCAACTGGTGCGCCAGCGCGAACGTCGTCGTACCACCCGACAGAGCGATCGCCGAGCCCGGCTTGACAAACTCGGCCGCCGCGCGCGCGATGTCCTCCTTGGCGGTCAGCTCCAGCCCGGACTTCGCCTCGAACCCGGGCTCGTGCGTGCTCGCCTCCACCACCGGCACCGCGCCGCCGTGCACCTTCTCCACGACCCCCTGGCGGGCCAGCGCGTCCAGATCGCGGCGCACCGTCATGTCCGAGACGCCGAGCTTGCGGGTCAGTTCATTGACCCGGACGCCACCGCGGCGCCGGACCTCGTCCAGGATCAGGGAGCGCCGCTGCTCCGCGAGGAGGTTCTGATTCTCGCTCACGTACGCTCCGGTCCTTTCGCCTCGACCCGCCCGACGCGCCTGCGCACCGTCTCCCGCGAGCGCGTTCACCCGGGTCGATACGCGGACGTCCCATCCTTGCACGTCGCGGGGGCCCCTGCGCACCCCCCTGCCAGCTAGCCGTCACTCTCCGTATCCAATCTTCACACATTTCGGGGAGATTTCATGACCCAATGTGTACGGCACCGTCGGAGCGGAGAACCTGAAGCCCGCACGGGCAAAGCCGACGGCATGTCATGGGGGAAGTGCGAGAGCAGTGGACACGACACAGGAACGGGCCGCGAGACACGCGGCGGACGGCACGGCGGAGCGGGACACGCGGACCGAACGGGCCGGCGCCACCCTGGAACTCCTGGTGCACGGCGTGGGCGGCACCACACCGGAGAAGATGCTCGACGACCCGCGCACCGTCCGGATCACCGGCGACGACACCGCGGCCGTCTTCCGGCGCGCCGACGACGTGAACGCGGAATCCGCACCCGCCGGACACCGTGACGGACCGGTGCCGGAGGCGTACGTCTGGTGCAATCTCACCTCCGGCAACGGAGCACGCGCCCTGTGGCTCCTGCTGCTGCCGTTCATGGTCGTCAACCTCGCCCACTGGATGCGCCCGGCCGCCCGGGGCCGGGCCCGCACGGTCCGGCTGTACGGCCTGCTGGTCCGGCTCGCCGGACTGACCCTGACGGTGCTGCTGATCGCCGCGGCCTGCGAGGTCGCCCTCGACCTCGTGGCCTGGCAGTGCGCGGGCACCCGCACCTGCGCCGAACGCCACTCCTGGCTCGGCTTCCTGTCCCCGGACCTCTCGGCGGGCGGCTGGTGGAGCACCCCCGGCCGCAGGCTCGCCACGGCCGCCCTGGCGCCCGCCGGACTCACTGCCCTGCTCTGGTACCTCTCCCACCGCACCTGGAGCGCCTACGAGTCCGAGCAGCCGCTCGCCCGCACCCCCGAACCCGACGAGGAGACCGACCGCACCGCGCTCGGACGGCCCGGCTTCTGGTACGGGCGCCGGCTGGTGGCCCGGCTGCGCGCCGCCCACACCGCCGCCGGACTCCTCACCGTCGCCGCCACGGTCGCGGTGCCCACCGCCCGCTTCGACCGCGGACCGCACGGCGACGCCTCCCTCGCCGCACTCGGCGCCCTGCTGGAGGCGGCGCTCGCCGGGTGGGCCGCCGCCGTGCTGTGGGTGGTGTGCCGCCGGGGCCGCACCGAGAACCGCCTCGACCGCGAGATCGACGTCCATCTCGTACGGCGCCTGCCGCTCGGCGCGCTCGCCCTGCTGCTCCTCGTGCTGCTCCACGCGGGCTGGTCACGCCCCGGGTGGCACTCCGCGGGACGCCTGCCCGGTGATCCGGCCTTCGCCGGACTCACCCTGGCCCAGGTTCTGCTCGTCGTCGCGCTCGCCGTGGCCGCCCACCGGCTGCACCGCACCTCTCCCGACCCGCGGGCCGCCATGCGCGGCCTCGGCGGACCGGCCGTCGCCCTGCTGGCGTGCGCGCTGGGCGGTCTGTTCACCGGCGGTGTGGCGCAGCGCGTGTCCGACTGGCTGGACGGCACCGGCGGCCATCTCGCCGGACCACCGGTGCTGCTGACCTGGCAGGCGTCCGTCATCCCGGTGCTGCTGCTCGTCCTGCTCGTGTGCGGCGCCCGCCTGGCACGGTGCACCTGGCGGCTCGCACGCGCCGAACGCGCCGTCGTGGACGCCGATCATCAGGGTGAACCCCGTGACCCGGCCCGCACCCGCCACATCGCCACCACGCGCGCAATGGCCACGCTCACCGACCGCGCGCCCGCGCTCGTCGGCGTCACCTCCGTCACCCTGCTGCTGCTCGGCGCCGGGTCGCTCCTCGGCGCACGGACCACCGACGAGACGCCCGCCGAGGCCGCACGGCGGACCTACGCCGCCGTCCACGGCGCCGCCCAGGCCGCGCAGGGCGTCGGCTCCTGGCTGATAAGTCTCGGCTTCCTGCTGTTCGTCACCTGGGGCAGACGCGCCTACAAGGACGCCTCCGCACGGCGCACCATCGGCATCCTGTGGGACGTCGGCACCTTCTGGCCGCGCGCTGCCCACCCCTTCGCGCCGCCCTGCTACGCCGAGCGCGCCGTACCCGACCTGACCTGGCGGATGGCCACCTGGACCCGTGCCACGGGCGGCCGACTGGTGCTGTCCGGGCACTCCCAGGGCAGCGTCCTCGCCGCCGCGGCGGCCTGGCAGCTCACCCCGGCCGTCCGCAAGCGGGTCGCCCTGCTGACGTACGGCTCGCCGCTCGAACGGCTCTACGGCCGCTGGTTCCCCGCCCAGTTCGGACCGGCCGCGCTCGCCGCCCTGCACCACGACGTCGCCTGCTGGCGCAATCTCTACCGGCTCACCGACCCGATCGGCGGCCCGGTCCGGCTGCCCGGCGACTGCGGCCCGGAGGTGGACCACCCGCCGCTCAAGGACCCCCTCGACTACGGCCGCACCGCACTGCACCCGCTGCCCGAGCCGGTCCTCGGGCACTCCGACTACCAGGCGGACCCGGTGTTCGCCGAGGAACGCGCACTGCTGCTGGCCCGGTTGAGCACGGGCCTGCCCGGCCCGCGCCTCGGCAGGACGGCGCCCGAGGAGCCGCCGCCCGGGGGCGGACGGGCTCAGGACAGCTCGGGCAGGTCCTCCGAGTAGAGCAGTGTCAGATCGTCGGTGCTCGGCTCCGCGAACTGGGCGACCCGGCCCGCATGCCGCTCCACCATCGCCTCGAAGGTCTGCCGCGCCGTACGCCCGTTGCCGAACGCGGCACCCTTGGGGATCGCCGTGAAGTAGGTCAGCAGCGCCTCGGACGCCCCCGGCGCCAGCCGGTACTCGTGCTCGTCGGCCTGCTGCTCCACGATCCGCAGCAGTTCCTCGGGCCGGTAGTCGCTGAAGGTGATGGTGCGGGAGAAACGGGACGCCACACCCGGGTTGATGGACAGGAACCGCTCCATCTCGGCGGTGTAGCCCGCGACGATCACCACGACCGCGTCACGGTGGTCCTCCATCAGCTTCACCAGGGTGTCGATGGCCTCCTTGCCGAAGTCCCGCCCGGCGTCCTCCGGGGAGAGCGCGTACGCCTCGTCGATGAACAGCACTCCGCCGCGCGCCCGGTCGAACGCCTCCTGGGTGCGGATCGCCGTGGAGCCGATGTGCTCGCCGACCAGGTCGACCCGGGACACCTCGACGAGATGGCCCTTCTCCAGCACCCCGAGCGAGGCGAGGATCTCGCCGTACAGCCGTGCCACGGTCGTCTTGCCGGTGCCGGGGGAGCCCGTGAACACCAGGTGCCGCTTGACCGAGGCCGCCTTCAGACCCGCCTGCTGACGGCGGCGGCCCACCTCGATCATGTCGGTGAGGGCGCGCACCTCGCGCTTGACGCTGTCCAGGCCCACCAGCGCGTCCAGTTCGCCCAGCACGGCCTTCGAGGTCCGTGAGGGCTCAGGAGCCGGGGCGACGGCCGGCGGCTGCGCCTCGGTGCTGCGCTGGCCGGGGATCGCGCCCAGCAGGCCGGGGGAGGGGGTGCTCGTCTGCACGGCCGTCTCCCGCGGCCCCGGCGGGCGCACTCCGCCGCTCTCGTCGCTGGTGCAGTCCTCCACCACCGGACCCGAGCCGGACCCGTCGTCGGGGCCGCCCTCCGCGAACTCGAAGCCACCGCGCGCACAGCGCTCCGTACGGCACTTCTTCAGCGTCGTGCGGCAGCCGTCGATCACATGGAAGCCGTAGCCGCCGCTGCCGGTCACCCGGCAGCCCAGGAAGCTGCCCCGGCCGCCCGCCGACACATAGAACCCCGCCTCCGCGGGTGACTCGACGGTGCACCGCTCGATGGTCGGGTCGGCGCCCTTGGTGACGATCACACCGGTCTGATTGCCGTCCAGGACACAGTTGTTGAGGGTGCCGCCGCTGCCGTGGTCACGGAACCAGGCGCCCGTGGCCGCGTCCTTGATGCGGCAGTCGTCGAGCTGCGCGGTGGCGCCGTCGCTCACCGAGACCGCCGTGTTGCGCACCTGGGACAGATCGCTGTCCACGACGTCCGCGCGCGAGCCGCGGTCCAGCACGAACAGTGCGTCCGGCACGTCGTGCACCCGGCAGGAGTCCAGGACGGCGGTGGCGCCGTCGCTGACCCACACCGCCGGGTAGTCGCCGGTGCTGTCGGAGATCTCGCACTGGTTGGCGTCGACCCGGGTGCCCGGGTCCCACACCGACAGGCCGTTGCGCCCGAACTGACGCACCGTCGTGCGCGTCAGCGTCAGCACCGAGCGGGAACGCAGGTCGACCGCGTTCTCCGGGATGTCGTGGATACGGCAGTCGGCGAGCGTCAGCACCGCGTCCGTGTCGAGGGTGACACCGTCTCCGGTGGTGCGGTGCACCTCGCAGTCGGTGAGGTGCGCGGTGGCCCGCGAGGTCACCTGCACCCCGCTGCTGCGGACCTCGTACACCTCGCAACCGACGGCTTCCAGCGCGGAGTTCTCGCCCGTCACGGTCAGCCCGGCGCCCGAGGCGTGCCGTACCTTGCACCGCTCCAGCCGCGGATGGGCCCCGCCCCGCACCGCCACGCCGGACTGCCCGGCCGCGACGACCTCGCACTCCTCGAAGACCCCGCCCCCGCCGTCCAGCACGGCGATGCCGATGCCTGCCGGGTTGTCCACGGTGCACCGCCGCACCGTCGGCCGCGCGCCGCCGCGCACCTCGATACCGCTCGCGGAGCGGGTGACGACGCGGACGCCGAGCAGCTCCGGGGTGCCCTCCTCGACGAGCAGCGCGGGTGCCGCCGTGTCCTGGCCCTCCACATGCAGGTCCTGCACCACCGCCGAGGCCCGCACGGTCAGCGGCACCCCGTCCACCGGTGCGATGCGCACGGAGCCCGGCGAACCCTCGGGACCGCGCAGCGTCACCGCCCGCTGGACCACGAGGTTCTCCCGATAGGTACCCGGGGCGACGGTGAGGACGTCGCCCTCCGCGGCGGCCTCCAGGGCCGCGGCGAGCGAAGCGTACTCACCTGTGCGGCGCCGCCACCGCGATGCGCCGGTGTGCGTCACCTGGACCGTGCCCTGTGCCATGGCGTTGCTGTGCCCCCACCTCGTCGTACTGATGGCCGGCGCAGACCTCTTCGGCCGCAGCGCCGGCCCGTGGGCCGATACCGGATGCCCCGGCCGGTCAACCGTAGCGTGCGCGCAGGCCGTGGGTTGACCAGAGCGGGAAGGCCGTCAGCAGCCGGTGCCGGTCCTGCCCCAGTCGGGACCGGCCTTGTCCCACGCCCGGTCCCAACGGGCGTATCTGCGCCGGACCATACGCCAGACGATCACCCGTCTGGATGCCTCCACCAGCACCGCCCACAGCATCGCCGTGCCGAACCCGGCCAGTGAGGCGTGTGCCGTCGCCGTCGCCGGGTCGAGCGGGCGGGGCACCGGGCGGCCGTGCCGGTCGGCCCAGAAGGTGAACCGGTCGCCCGGTGCCGGGGACTTGAGGGCCGTCGTCACCGTGCCGTGGTGCCTGGTGCCGTCCGGTGCGGTCCAGTCGGCCGGCACCCGGTGGGCCGTGCCCTGGGCGAAGCCGACGTCGGGTTCGGCCTCCACCGTCGCCTTGCCGAGTGTGCGCCGGACGGTCGCGGTCACCAGGTGCCGGGCCTCGCGCTGGTCGCGCACGGACGGCTGGAAGGAGTCCTGCGCCACGGCGCCGACCACCGCGCCGACGACGGGCGCGCCCACCAGGACCAGCAGCAGGGCGGTGAACGCCAGCCATGCCTCGACGAGATCGGTCGTCCTGCGCAGCGGATTGCGCCGCCAGCGCCAGAGTCCGAGGATGGCTCGCACCGTCCCCCACCCCCCTTCCCCCGTTCCGTGGCAACCCCACGATCGGACGACGGAGCCCTGTGTGCCCGCCCGCCCACGGATCCAACGCCCGGCACCCGGCCCCCGGTTCCCGCACCGTCCCGACCGGACGTCAGCCCAGGATGTCGACCGGGTCCCCGACCCGAATCGTGCCGCGGCCCTCCGGCACCAGGTTCTGGCCGAAGACGAGCCGGTTGCCGAAGCGGCGGTGGCGCGCCAGGGTGCGCAAGGGCTCCTTGCCGCGTCTGCCGGTGTCCTGGTCGGTGGTGGTCACGACGCACCGTCCGCAGGACTTCGGCGCCCGGAAGGCGACCTCGCCTATCGCGATGCGCGTCCAGTCGTCCTCCGCCCAGGCGTCGGTCCCGGAGACGACGACGCTGGGCCGGAAGCGGTTCATGGGCAGCGGGCCCTCGTCGGCGTGGTCGCCGCGGGCGATCAGGGAGTTGAGGGCGTCGAGGGACGCCTGCGTGGTGACCAGCAGCGGATAGCCGTCGGCGAAGCTCACCGTCTCGCCCGGCAGCGCGTGGTCCGGCTCGATCGGGCGGCGGGTGGCCGGGTCGTCCATATGGACCAGACGGACGTCCGCCCCCAGATAGCCGCCGCACCAGGCATGCGCCTCGGCGGCGGCCGGCACCACCTCCACTTTGGTGCCGAAGATGTCCGCCGTCACCGTGCCCACCGGGTCCGGCACCGGCACGGTCAGCGGTTCACGCCCCGGCGCGGACAGCCGGACGCCGCCGCCGGGCAGCAGCTCGGCGGCGGCCAGTGCGAGACGCGGCTTCTCCCGCTGTGTGACGACCCTTCCCCCGTCGTCGATGACCATCCAGCGCCGGTCCCCGGCCAGCCCCCAGGGCTCCACAGCGGCTTCCCGGAGCGCCAGGCCCCGGAACGCCTTCACCGGATGGACATGGATCGACTGCAGCCGCGATTTCTCCATGAGGCCATCGTGCCAGTCGGCACCGACAGCCGGGCGGGATCAGTATCCGCGGTACTGCTGGGGGCTGTTGTACGGGTCCTGGTAAGGAGCCGGAGCGGGCCGCGGGGCCGCGGGGCGCATCGCCTCGTAGCCCGTGCCGGCCGCCATCGGGCGCGGCGGCAGCGGCTGCTGCTGCTGCGGCCCGGGGTAGCCGCGCGGTGCCGACGCCTGCTGCGGGATGTACGCCGCGGGCGCCTGCTGCAGCGGGGACGGCTGCGGCATCTGCATCTGCGGGTACCCGTAGGACGGCGTCTGGTGGTGCGAGGGGCCCGCGGGGAGAGCGGGCAGTGCCGACGGGAGCGCGGGCAGATGGCTGCTCGACTCGTACGCGGCGGGCACCCGGATCGGGGCGATCTGCGGGGTACCGCGCTCGGCCACGAGCGAGTCGTAGATCGGGGTGTCCGGGAAGGAGGCGGAGTAGTAGCCGCCACCATAAGTGGAGCGGGGGGAGGTCATGACACATAAGGTAAGCCCACGATGTGCTGGTTGGGGAGACCGATAAGAGGGTTGTTTTCCGTGTCGGCGGTGACGTGGGATCCCTAATCCGAGCGAACTTCCCGAAAAGGGGCGCCGAGCGCGGTTCTGATCAGGTAAAGGCCGAGTTCCCGCTGGGTTACCGGGGGTTGGCGATCGATCATTTCTGGCGTTCCGGGAACCTTCCCCGAACGGCCCTGGGCGTTCGTTGTCCACCGGGAATAGGTTGAGTGAGCAGAAATGTCAATGGACCGCCCGGCACCGACCGGTGCGGCGACCTGTGATGGGGGCGGACATGTCAATGTCGAAAGGGTCGAACACACCCGTGCCGACGACGGCACTCCGTGTGGAATTGGGCTGGCGGTCCGGCCCGGGCGTCCCGGACGCCGATGCGTCCGCGCTCTTGCTCGCGGGCGGAAAAGTGCGCTCCGACGGCGACTTCGTCTTCTACAACCAGCCCCTGCACCCCTCCGGAGCGGTCCGCCACGACGGCAAACGGAATGCCGGCGGACAGGTGACCGACACGCTTTTGGTCGATCTCGCGCGCGTGGAGGGCGCGATCGAGACCGTCGTCCTGGCCGCCTCCTCCGACGGCGGATCCTTCGGCCAGGTGCCGGACCTCTACATCGAGGTGCGGGACGACGCGGGCGGCGCTGTGCTCGCGCGCTTCGACAGCACGGGCGCGAGCGTCGAGACCGCCTTCGTGCTCGGCGAGTTCTACCGCCGCCAGGGCAGCTGGAAGTTCCGCGCCGTCGGACAGGGCTACAGCAGCGGACTGGCGGGCCTCGCAACGGACTTCGGCATCACGGTGGACGAGCCGCAGCAGACGGCGCCCGCGCCCGCCGCGCCTCCCGCGCCCGCCGCGCCGCCGGTGCCGCTGCCGGTGACCGTCCCGCCGCCGGTCACCTTGCAGCCGCCGCCCGCCCCGCCCGCCCCGCCGGTGCCGCCCGCCGCGCCCCCGCAGCCCGTCCGGCTGTCCAAGGTGACCCTCACCAAGGCGGCCCCCTCCGTGTCGCTCACCAAACAGGGCGGCACATCCGGCTCCCTGCGCGTCAACCTCAACTGGGAGGTGCGCAAGCAGTTCTCCGGCTGGGGCAGCAAGCGCGGCCGGGCGACGGCCATGCACCGAGATCTCGACCTCGACCTGTGCGCCCTGTTCGAACTCGCCGACGGCCGCAAGGGCGTCGTCCAGGCGCTCGGCAACGCCTTCGGCTCGCTGCAGCACCCGCCGTACATCCACCTCGACGGCGACGACCGCACCGGTGCCGTGACGAGCGGCGAGAACCTCACCGTCAACCTCGACCACACGCAGGACTTCCGGCGCATCCTGGTCTTCGTCACCATCTACGAGGGCGCCCGCTCCTTCGCCGACCTGCACGCCACGGTCACCCTCCAGCCGCAGCACGGCGCGCCGATCGACTTCTCCCTCGACGAGTGCACGGTCCCGTCCACCGTGTGCGCGCTCGCCCTCATCACCAACACCGGCAGCGACCTCGTCGTCCAGCGCGAGGCCCGCTATCTGGTGCCCGACCGCGGGGTGAGCCCGCAGCGCACCGTCGACCGGGCCTACGGCTGGAACATGAACTGGACGCCGGGACGTAAGTAGCCCCGCCGTTCAGCCCTCCCGTCGTTCAGCCCTCCGGTCGTTCAGCCCTCGTCGCCGACGGTGTCCGGGCGCGCGTAGGTGCGGCCCTTCCAGGCCGCGCCGCGCCCCCGGTAGTGCTGCATCGCCGAGTCGATCGTCATCAGCAGATACAGCAGCGCCGTGAACGGCAGCAGCGGGGCGAGCCACATCGGCTGCCGGTAGTGGCGCAGCATCGGGACGTACGTCGCCGTCATCACGGCCCACGCCAGACCGCCGAGCACCGTGGTCGCCGGGCTCCCCGCGACCGCGCCGGCGACCACCGCCACGGGCGGCACGAGATACACCAGCGCCAGCCCGGCGACCGTACCGGCGAGCAGCAGCGGGTTGTGCCGCAGCTGCGCGTAGGCGCTGCGGGACACCATCCGCCACAGGTCGCCCAGCCGCGGATACGGCCGTACGCTCTCCACCCGCTCGGCCAGCCCCAGCCAGATGCGGCCCCCGCCGCCCTTCACCGCCCGGGCCAGCGCCACGTCGTCGATGACGGCCTGCCGGATCGCGTCCGGAATCTTCGCCCGCACGGCGGTCTCGGTGCGCAGCAGCACACAGCCGCCCGCCGCGGCGGCCGTCCGCGCCCGCCGCCTGCCGACCCGGCGGAACGGGTACAGCTGGGCGAAGAAGTACACGAACGCGGGTACCACGAGCCGTTCCCAGCCGCTCGCCACCCGCAGTCGCGCCATCTGGGACACCATGTCGTACCCGCCGGTGCGCGCCGCCGCGACGAGCAGCCGCAGACTGTCCGGGGCGTGGACGATGTCCGCGTCCGTCAGGAGCAGATATTCGGGTTCACGCGCGCGTGCCAGCGCGATGCCGTGCCGCACCGCCCAGAGCTTGCCCGTCCAGCCCGCGGGCGGCTCGCCGGGGCAGGCCACGGTCAGCGGCAGCCCGCCCGCGCGCCGCGCCAGCTCGCGCGCGAGGTCCCCGGTGCCGTCCGAACTGCCGTCGTCGACCAGGAAGACCTCCGCCCGCCCCGGATAGTCCTGCGCCAGCAGCGACGGCAGACTCGCGGGCAGTACGGCGGCCTCGTCGCGCGCGGGGACGACGACGCAGACATCCGGCCAGTCCTCCGGGTCCCGGTGCGGCGGCAGCCGCACGTCCGTGCGCCAGAAGAAGCCCTGGCACAGCAGCAGCCACAGCCATGCGGCGAGGGATACGGCGGCGGTCCACTCCATGGCGCTCACCCGCCGCAGTCTGCCGCACGCCGCCGGGCCGCGCGGGCCCATCGTCTATCGTGGCCGCGTGAAGATCGCGCTCATGGACTCCGGAATCGGCCTGCTGGCGGCGACCGCCGCGGTACGGCACCTGCGACCCGACGCGGATCTCGTGCTCTCCCTCGACCCCGACGGGATGCCCTGGGGGCCGCGTACGCCCGAGGACCTCACCGGGCGCGCCGTGGCCGTCGCCCGGGCCGCCGCGGCGTATCAGCCGGACGCGTTGATCGTGGGGTGCAACACGGCGACGGTGCATGCCCTGCCCACCCTGCGGTCTCTTCTCGAGCCCGGGCTGCCGGTCATCGGGACCGTTCCCGCGATCAAGCCGGCCGCGGCGGGGGGCGGGCCTGTGGCCATCTGGGCCACCCCTGCCACCACGGGCAGTCCCTATCAGCGTGGGCTCATCGATGCCTTTGCCGACGGTGTGCGGGTGAGCGAGGTGCCGTGCTGGGAGCTTGCCGAGGCGGTGGAGCATGCGGATGACGCCGCGATCGATGCGGCTGTTGCTGCGGCGGCGCTGCTGACGCCGGACGATGTGACGACCGTTGTGCTCGGGTGCACGCACTATGAGCTGGTTGCCGAGCGGATTCGTTCGGCGCTTCAGCGTCCCGGGCGGGGGGCGGTTGTGCTGCATGGGTCTGCGGGGGCGGTGGCTGCGCAGGCGTTGCGGCGGCTGGGGGTGGCTGCGGTGCCCGACGGGGCGGGGGCCGGTGGGGTGACGGTGCTGCTGAGTGGGCGGGAGGGGGAGCTTCCGGCTGCCGCCCTGGCGTACGCGGAGGGGCGGGCTCTGACGGCGGTCAGTCCGGTGCGGTGAGTTCTCGGCGGGAGCTTTTTTCGCCCCCGCGGCCCCTTCCCGTCCCGTCACGGGGCTCCGCCCCCGTACCCCCGCTCCTCAAACGCCGGAGGGGCTGATCTTCAGCCCGGCCGGCGTTTGATGACGAGGCCCGAGGGCCGACAAGGGCCCCAGGGGGCGGGTCCGGCTTGTTCACTGTGTGCTACTCGGTGCCCGCGGAGGGGAATCTGAGTAGGCTCGTAGGCATGAGCGAGCATCCCGACGTCTGGCGGGCCACCAACCGGTTCCAGTGGGTGTCCGCGCTGGCCGGGATGGCCTGTACCGCGCTCGGGATCGAGCTCGCCGTCGACTCCACGTGGGCGTCCGGGACCGCCGCGCTCGTCATGTCCGTCGTGGGCTGCATCGCCGCCGGGCTGCTGATCACGTTCGGCACGCTCGCCTTCGTGCATGTCGCGCTGAAGGTCGACAGGGAGTCCCTCGAGGTGCGCTGCGGCCACATCGGTGTGCCGCGCCGTCGTATCCCGCTCCACGACGTGATAGGCGCCGAGTTCGCCCCGCACGTCACCCCCCGCCACTGGGGCGGCTGGGGCTACCGCTGGCGGCCCGAGAAGGGCACGGCCGTCGTCGTACGGCGGGGCGAGGGCGTCGTGCTCCAGCTCTGGGACGGGCATACGTTCACCGTCACGGTGGACAACGCGGAGACGGCCGTACGGGTGATCCGCGACCGGCTGCGGCCACCGGCCGCACCCGGTGCGGTGCACTGATCTCCGTTCCGGTCACGGTGCGGTCGTGGGGTGGGTTCCGTCGGTGATCGGTCTCGCTGTCGCCAGACCTGCAAGCACGCCTACGCCCACCGACACCGTCGTGAAGCTCAATGCGTCGCCCACCGCCGCGATCGCGCCCACCGCCGTCAGCGCGGCGCCCGCGGTCAGCACGAACGGGGTGGGGCGCGGGCTGCGCCACAGGACGTGCAGCAGCCAGCAGAACGCCGCCGCCAGCAGCACCACCCCGACGACGCCCTGCTCGGCCGCCAGCTGCAGGGGTGCGGAGTGCGGTTTGCCGTCGGGCAGCAGCGACTGCCCGGCCGTCGGGCTCAGCTCGCCGAACCGCGCCGGGCCCACACCCAGCGCAGGGTGCCCGCCCGCCAGATGCAGCGCGTCGTGCCACAGCCGGATGCGGCGCTCGGACAGCCGGCCCTCGAGGATCGCCGTGAGTCCGTCGGGGAGGGCGGTGGCGGCGAGCGCCCAGGCTGCCGCCGCCACCGTGCCCGCCGTGAGCAGCAGGCCCGCGATGCCCAGGCCCCGGCGGCGGACCCGGCCGGCCGCGAGGGAGCACAGCAGCACACCGCAGCCCAGCAGCGCCCCCGTGACCGATCCCAGGGCGGCGGAGGTCAGCACCGTCCCGGCGGCCAGCAGCCGCAGAGCGAGCCGCAGCGCGGGCGCCCGCGTGGCCCAGGCGGCACAGCACGCGGCGCCGGTGGCCAGTGTCAGCAGGGCCGCGGTCGCCCCGGCGTGCCCGAGCGGGGTGGCGAACTGCGGTCCCGGTGCGAGATGCGGCATCCCCGCCGCGAGCCCCAACCCGGCGACCGCCGCCGTGGCGGGCGCCGCGACCGGGGACAGCGCCCCGAAGATGCGTCCCGAGGCGTAGCCCGCCCCGGCGGCCAGCAGCGCCAGCAGCACACCCTCCGGACGGCCGCCGTGCGCTGCCGCGGTGACCAGCGACCAGACGGCACCGGCGCCGAGCAGCATGATGCCCACCACGTCCGAAACGTTTCGCCCGTCCCGGACGTCCGTTCTGTCGCCGCCGCAGTCGGCATCGCCGCTGCCGCTGATACCGCCGCCGCTGTCGCCTCTGTCGCCGTCCCTTGCCGGACCGGCCGTGGCCGTCATGTGCGTGGTCCCCACCCCGTCGCTCCCCGAACCCCGGCCGCCCCCGACCCGTGATGTTGACGGACCCCGCCGCCCGGCCGGTCACAGCCGTTCGGCAGAGGCTCAGCACACCGTAACGGCTGATCACCGTTTTGTGGACGGCTTGCGCACGAACATCACACTTCGCTGCCCGCCCCGTGGCCCCTCGGGGACCGCCCCGACTGTCCTGCGGACCGCTGCGAAAGCACCCGTAGACTCCCTGGGGTGACCGTCACCGCAACCTCCGTGGACCAGCCGGACCGGCTGGAGCCGCAGACAGCGCCCGCGAGGCGCCGTTTCCGGCCCGCCTCCCTGAAGCCGGCCGCCGCCGCGGCATCCGCCGGAGTGCTTCTCTACGTCAGCTTCCCGCCGCGCGATCTGTGGTGGCTGGCCCTGCCCGCCTTCGCGGTGTTCGGCTGGGTGCTGCGCGGCCGGAGCCTGAAGGCGGCCCTCGGCCTCGGCTATCTCTTCGGCCTCGGCTTCCTGCTGCCGCTGCTGGTGTGGACCAGCGTGGAGGTCGGCGCGCTCCCCTGGCTGGCCCTGGTCGCCGTCGAGGCCGTCTTCGTCGCCCTGGTCGGCATGGGCGTCGCCGCGGTGTCGAAACTGCCCCTGTGGCCGCTGTGGGCGGCGGCCGTGTGGATCGCGGGCGAGGCGGTCCGCGCACGCGTGCCGTTCCGCGGCTTCCCCTGGGGCAAGATCGCCTTCGGTCAGGCCGACGGCGTGTTCCTGCCGCTGGCCGCGGTCGGCGGCACCCCGGTGCTCGGCTTCGCGGTCGCTCTGTGCGGCTTCGGTCTCTACGAGGCCGTCCGCGTCGCGGTGGAGGGCAGGCGGGCCCGTGCGGTACCGAAGGCCGCGGCGACGGCGGCGCTGCTCAGCGTGGCCGTACCGGTGGCGGGCGCCCTGGCGGCACGGCCTCTCGTGAGCGACGCCGCCGAGGACGGCACCGCGACCGTCGCCCTGATCCAGGGCAACGTGCCGCGCTCCGGGCTGGAGTTCAACGCCCAGCGGCGCGCCGTGCTGGACTACCACGCGCGTGAGACGAGGAAACTGGCCGCCGAGGTCAAGGCCGGCAAGACCGCCAAGCCGGACTTCGTGCTCTGGCCGGAGAACTCCTCCGACATCAGCCCCTTCGCCTACCCCGACGCCGCCGCCGTCATCTCCGGCGCGGCCAAGGCGATCGGCGCGCCCATATCGGTCGGCGCGGTCGTCGAGAAGGACGGCAAGCTCTACAACGAGCAGATCCTGTGGGACCCGCAGAAGGGACCCGTCCAGACCTACGACAAGCGGCAGGTACAGCCGTTCGGCGAGTACCTCCCGCTGCGCTCGCTGGTCGGCGCCATCAACAAGAACTGGACCGAGATGGCTCGCCAGGACTTCAGCCGGGGCATCAAGCCGGGCGTGTTCGACATCGGCGGCACCAAGGTCGGCCTCGCGACCTGCTACGAGGCCGCGTTCGACTGGGCGGTGCGCGACACTGTCACCCACGGCGCCGAGATGATCTCCGTGCCGAGCAACAACGCGACCTTCGACCGCAGCGAGATGACCTACCAGCAGCTCGCCATGTCCCGCATCCGCGCCGTCGAGCACAGCCGCACCGTCACCGTCCCGGTGACCAGCGGGGTCAGCGCGATCATCATGCCGGACGGGCGGATCACCCAGAAGACCGGCATGTTCGTCGCCGGTCACCTGGTCCAGAAGGTGCCTCTGCGCACCTCCCGGACACCGGCCACCCAGCTCGGCATCCTGCCGGAGATCGCCCTGGTACTGGTCGCCGCGGGCGGCCTGGGCTGGGCCATCGGCTCCGGGCTGCGCACCCGCCGGACGGTCGGCTGAAGCACCTGCCGGACGCCCGCCGGACGTGTGCCGGACGGCGGGCGGGCACCGGCGCCCGGTCAGGGCCTGTCCGGCGGATCAAGTCGGAGGAAATCGACGGCACCCGTCGACCCGGGTGAGCGGGGGCTGGTGCGTGCAGCTGCAAGGCGGAGGAGGGAGTCGACGCGATGGGGGTCCCCCCTGTTCGAGCGCAGCCGAGAACTCGGGGGAGTCGGCGAGTGACGACAACGCGGCAGATGCGCGTGCCGGCCCCCGCGTCTCCGGCATGATCCGCCGGACAGGCCCTAGGGTCGGAGCATGCCTACTCCCGACTTCATCCGTGAGATCAGGGCCTCGGCGGGCCACCAACTGCTGTGGATGCCCGGCGTCAGCGCCGTCGTTCTTGACGACGCCGGCCGGGTGCTGCTCGGCCAGCGCGCCGACAACCACAAGTGGACCGTGATCTCCGGCATCCCCGACCCCGGCGAGCAGCCCGCGGACTGCGCGGTACGGGAGGTGTACGAGGAGGCCGGTGTGCACTGCGTGCCGGAACGCGTCGTCCTGGTCAGATCAGGGCGGGAGGTGGCCTACCCCAACGGCGACCGCTGCCAGTTCATGGACATCACCTTCCGCTGCCGTGCCGTGGGCGGCGAGGCGCACGTCAACGACGACGAGTCCCTGGAGGTCGGCTGGTTCCGGCTGGACGCGCTGCCCGCCCTGGACGAGCGCCAGCAGTTCCGTATCAAGCAGGCACTCTCCGACGAACCGACCTGGTTCATCACTTCCGACACTTCCGACACCTCCGACGCCTCCGACACCTCCGACGCCTCCGACGCCTCTGACACCTGCGACTGAAGCGGGCCACGGCCACCAGTTCCCGTCTCCGCCCCGGCGTCTCTCACAAAAGGGCAGCTCAGTCCTGCTGCGGTCGGTCTCAAGTGGCCAAAGGTCCCATAGCGGGAACCGTTCGTCCCTCTCGCCGGGGGCGGTGTCGGCCGATCCTTGAACCAGCGCGAGCTCCGGCTTCGGCCATCGTGGTTCCCCCGTCCCACCGGATCGGCGCCCGCGCTGCCTCGACCCCCGGGGCGAACACAACGGCCGCGTCGTGTGACGGATGGAGGTGTGCTCCATGAATGCCGAACCGCCCCGGGGAGATGTGTCTCACACCTAGCCGCACGAACGGACACGACCCCGCTGGGGTCCCGCACACACCGTACGAGCCGGCTCCCCGGCCGGGCCACATCCACCCACGACACCCGAATCGGCCATCCGGTCGCCGACGGCCGGGCCACGGCGACCCCGTCATCTGCCACGACACGACACGACACACCGTCATCAGTCATATCGACCGGCACATCATGTGCCACGGATCTGTCAGCACCTGTCAGCACCTGTCAGCAACTGTCATCACGACACGACTCAGGCCGCATATTTCCCCGCCCCCGACTCCTACGGCATCCGGGACCCGTAGGTGTGGGGGCGGGGTCGTATCCGTGAGTGTCAACACTGTCGTCAGCATGCTCACGCGCCGCACCCGAGTCCGGGGCGGCCGGATGTGCATGGTCCGCGGACGGCCGGGTACGCGAACGTGGCCCCGCCCGGGACCGCCGTGGGTACCGGGTGAGCCCTACGACCGCTGCGATCAGGGGATCTGCCATGGACACACCCGCGAACAACTCCGCCCCCACTCCGGCCCAGCGGGCGCTGGACGTGCTGGCCGAGAACACCGAGGACACGGCGGCGCTGGACGCCCTCGCCGGCAGCGAGGTCCTCGTGCCCGTGCCGGACGACGTCGCCGAGGAGGACGCGCACAACCCGGCCGCGGTCGCGCTGCCCGTGCTGGAGCAGCCGGGCGGTGAGCAGGTGGTGCCGGTGTTCACCACCGAGGCCGAGATGGTCGAGCTGCTGCCGTTCGTCTCCCGCTACCGGCTGGTGCCGCTCGGCGCGCTCGCGTCCCAGTGGCCCGCCGGAGACCTGGCGCTCACCATCGACGGCAGCTCACAGCACGGCCTCACCCTCACCGCGGACGGCGTCCGCACCCTGCTCGCCCGGCCGTGACACGGCGCGTGTCCCGAGCCCACCGCTTCCCGCCGCCTCACCCCGCAGCCCGGCGGAGATCGGCCGGAACTGTGCCCTGCCACGGGTCGGTCCGGACGGCTCCAGAGGGGTAGACCCCTGCCGGGGGCGGGGACCTGGACCGGAAAGAGGCGGGGGCACACGTGAGGGTCGTCCTTCTGGGCACGGCCGCCGAGGGCGGATTCCCGCGCTGGAACTGCGTCTGCGCGCTGTGCGCCGCCGCCCGGGACGGCAAACTGCCCTCCCGGACCCAGGAGTCCGTCGCCCTCACCGGCAACGGCCGTGACTGGTGGCTGCTCAACGCCTCGCCCGACATCCGCTCCCAGCTCACCGCCACCTCGGCCCTGTGGCCGGTCCCCGGGCCCCGGACCCCGCTGCGCGGCGTGCTGCTCACCGACGCCGGGCCGGGCCACATCGGAGGGCTCGGCGAGCTGCGCGGCGGAGCGGGCCTGAAGATCTACGCCGCCCCACCGGTTCTCGCCACCCTCGCCCCGGCCCGCGCGCCGCTCGACCGCTACGCCCCCTGGGACTGGTACGACGCCTTCGCCGAGGGCGGCTTCGTGCTGGCCGGGGGACTGGTCGCCACCGCGCACCCGGTCGGCTCCGCCGCGCCCCGCTACGTACCGGCGCGCATCGCGGACGACCGCTGGCTGACGGCGTACCGCGTCGAGGACCTGGTCACCGGCGGGGTGCTCGTCTACGCGCCCTGTGTGGCCGTCTGGAACGAGGAACTCGACGACCTGTGCGCCGACGCCGACTGCATCCTGCTCGACGGCACCCGCTTCACGGCCGGCGAGACGGACGAGATGATGGGCGGGATGGGCGAGACGGGTGGGACGGGCGGTCCCGCACGCGGCCCCTCCGGACGGCGGCGGGAGCCGGGCCCGCTGCCCGTCACCGGACCTGACGGCACCCTCGCCGCACTCGCCCGCCATCCCGCACCCCGGCGGATCTACACCCACCTCGGCGGCGCGAACCCGCTGCTCGACCCCGCCTCCGCGGCCCGCGAACAGGTGGCCGCGGCCGGGGTCGAAGTCCTCCTGGACGGCGACGAGTTCATGATCTAAGGCGTGTCTGACACGTACCGCGCGTACCCGGGTGATCCGACAACGCGGGGGAAGCGGGGGTGGGGCCGGTCAGGACACCTCGGACGGCGCCAGCGTCCGCACCAGCGCCGCCCGTTGCACCGGGAGGACCTCGGCGTGCAGGGCGCGGCCCTTGCCGGTCAGGGCGACCCACACCCCGCGGCGGTCCTCGGCGCAGACGGAGCGCGCCACCAGACCGTCCTTCTCCAGCCGCCCTATCAGCCGGGACAGCGCGCTCTGGCTGAGGTGGATCCGTCCGGCCAGGTTCTGCACCCGGCACTGGTCGCCCTCGTGGGGCGACTGGGCGGCCAGGATGTCGAGGACCTCGAAGTCGCTGGCGCCCAGGCCGTGGGGATGAAGGGCCCGGTCGATCTCGCACATGGTGCGGGCATGCACGGACAGGATGTCCCGCCACCGTTCCTCTAGCCGGGTGCCGCTGCCGGCGGTGTCCACGTCCATACCCGCACGGTAACACCGCCCCGGTCGGCCGTTGAGTGTGCAACGAACAGCTGTGCGGGCAGCGGGACCCGGACCTGCGGCACGGTTCAGGCGGGCGGGTCCTGGAGGAGACCGATCAGATTGCCGTCGGGGTCCTTCACCGAGGCGATCAGCCTGCCGTTGCCGACGTCCCGGGCGTCCTCCAGCAGTTCGGCACCCGCGTCGAGCAGGGCCGCGAGCCGCTCCCGCAGATCGGTGACGTGCCAGAAAGGGACCGGTCCGGTCATGCCCCTGGCGTGCCCGTTCGGGTCGAGGCCGACGTCCTGCCCGGCGGCCTTGTAGCCGACGTAGTACGGCTCGTCCGCATAGGGCTCGACACCGAGCAGGGCACCGAACAGGGCCTTAGCCCGGGTGATGTCCTTGACGGGGTAGATGATCGTCTGGAGACCGGTGGTCATGGCGTGCTCCTCGCAGAGGCTTTGAGGCTGGGACCGGCAACACTCGCTGCCGGTCCTCTCACGCTAGGCCGGGACGACGCCGCACGGCTTCTCGAATCCTGACCGTCCTGACTGCCTTGCTGACCCCGGTCCCCACCACCACCGACGGCTCCGGCCGCGCCCTGAAGGGGCGCGGGGCTGTGCCGATCTGCGGCTCCGCCGCGATGGGGGTACCTCCCTGCTCGAACGAAGTTGAGAGCTTGGGGGAGCGACCAGCCACGACGGCGCCGCAGACGGCAGACGGCAGCCGCCAGCCGACACATCGCGGCACCCCCAGCAGAGCGCCTACGTAGACTCCCGCCGCACCAGCTCCGTCGGCAGGATGACCGCCGCAGGGTCCTCACCGCCGATCTGCGCGAGCAGCACCCGCACCATCTCCGTGCTGATCCGGTCCCACGGCTGGCGGATGGTCGTGAGGGTCGGGCTGGCCGAGACGGCCGCGGGGGAGTCGTCGAAGCCGCCGACGGCGACGTCCTGGGGCACCCGGCGCCCGGCCCGCCGGAGCGCGGTCAGCACACCCTGTGCCATCAGGTCGGACGCGACGAACACGGCATCGATGTCAGGCGCCCGCTGCAGCAGCAGCTCGGCACCCGCCTCACCGCTGGCCCGGCTGTAGTCCCCGGAGACGACCAGCTTCTCGTCGACCCCGATACCGGCCTCGGTGAGCACCTCCTTGTACCCGGCGAGCCGCTCCACACCGCCCGGGGTGTCCAGCGGACCGGTGACCACACCGATCCGGCTGCGCCCCCGCGCCACCAGATGGCGCACCATCTCGCGCGCGCCGTCCCGGTCGTCCGCGGCCACATAGCTGACCTTGGACCCCAGCCCGATCGGCTTGCCGCACGCCACCAGCGGCACCCCGGCCTCGCGCAGCTCCTGCGCCACCGGGTCGCCGGAGTGGCTGGAGACCAGCAGCACCCCGTCGACGTGCCCGGCGGTGATGTACCGCATGATGCGCCGCCGTTCGTCCTCGGTGCCGGCCAGCATCATCAGCAGCGGCACGTCGTGCGCGGCCAGCGCCTGGGTGCAGCCGCGCAGCAGGACATTGAAGTTGGGATCCTCGAAGAACCGCTCCTGCGGCTCGGTCAGCAGGAAGCCCACGGAGTCGGAGCGGCCGGTGATCAGCGAGCGGGCGTGCCGGTTGACGACGTAACCCGTCCTGCGGATGGCCGCGTTGACGGCCTCCTGGGCGGCCGGACTGACGTAGTGCCCACCGTTGAGAACGCGGGAGACGGTGCCCCGGGAGACACCCGCCTCACGCGCCACGTCATGGATCGTCGGCGGCTTCCGCCGGCCCCCCGGTTGGTTCATGCTCACGACTTTACGGCCCCGGACAGCAGGTCCAGGCTCCAGAACCGCTGGATGAACAGGAACAGGGCGACCAGCGGGAGCACCGCGAGGAACGCGCCGGTGATGACCAGCGTGTAGAGCGCGGGGGTGTTGGACCCCTGTTCCAGCAGGGTGTAGAGACCGAGCGTGAGCGGGAACTTCTCGTCGTCGCTGAGCATGATGAACGGCAGCAGGAAGTTGTTCCACACCGCCACGAACTGGAACAGGAACACCGTCACCAGCCCGGGGATCATCATGGGCAGCGCGATCCTGGAGAAGATCCGCCACTCTCCGGCGCCGTCCATCCGCCCGGCCTCCACCACGTCGGCGGGGACCGCGGCGCTCGCGTAGATCCGCGCGAGATAGACGCCGTAGGGGGAGAGGATCTGAGGCAGCAGCACCGACAGATAGGAGTCGGTCATGTTCGCCTTGGCCAGCAGCAGATACTGCGGGATCGCCAGGATCACCGGCGGCATCAGCACCCCGGTGAGCAGGACGTTGAACATCGTCTCGCGGCCCCGGAAGCGGTAGGTGGCGAGCGCGTAGCCGCTGAACGCCGACACGCACGTCGACAGCAGGGCGCCGAGGCCGGCGTAGAGGGCGGAGTTGCCCATCCACTTCCAGTAGACGCCGCCGCGGTAGCCGTTGAGATCCTTGATGTTGCCGACGAAGCCCGAGCCGGGCAGGAAGGTGAACGTGGAGAACAGTTCGCGGCCGGACTTGGTGGACGCGATCACGACCCACGCCACCGGCAGCAGACAGTAGATGGCACCGAGCAGCAGCGTGACGGTGGGCACGATGGCGATCCGGGCGCGCAGCGGCGGGCGGCTCGCGGTGCCGGGTGCGGTGTCCGCGGCGGACCCGGCGTTCGTGACGGCGAGGGAGCTCATCGCGCCTCCTGCTTGTTGCGGTGGTTGGCGGCCCGCAGGAAGCCGAAGGACAGCACCAGCGTGGCGATCGCGATCAGAGTGGCCTCCGCGGCGGCCGAGTAGATGTCCCCCTTGTGGAAGGCGTCCTGGTACACCTTCATCAGCGGACTCCAGGTCGTCTGGACGGAGTTGGTGAGCGGCCTCAGGGTGGTCGGCTCGTTGAAGACCTGGAGCGTGGCGATGATCGAGAAGAAGAAGGTCAGCACCAGTGAGGGCGCCACCATCGGGATCTTGATCCGCAGCGCGATCTGCAGCGGTGTGGCGCCGTCCAGCTTGGCCGCCTCGTACACCTCGGCCGGGATGGACTGGAGCGAGGTGTAGATGACGATCATGTTGAAGCCGGTGCCGCCCCACACCGCGATGTTGGACAGCGCGACATAGAGGGGCCCGCCGTCCAGCAGGTTGGGCTGGGGCATGTTCAGCTTCGCCAGCACGTAGTAGAACGGGCTGACGTCGGGCAGATAGAGGAAGCCCCACAGCAGCGCCGCCACCACACCGGGGATGGCGTACGGCAGGAAGATCGCCAGCCGGGAGAACGGCGCCAGCCGCACTCGCTCGGTGTCGAGCATCAGGGCGAACACCAGGGCGAGGCCCAGCATCACCGGGACGACGATGCAGCCGTAACCGAGAACGCGCAGCGCGCCGTTGTAGAACTCGTTGTCGCCGAGGGCGTCGGAGTAGTTCTCCAGGCCGGCCCAGATCTCGTGCCGGGCGCCCGAGCCCAGGCCGAGGCCGGAGACATGCACCTTGCGGAAGCTGAGATAGACCGCGTAGCCGATGGGCAGCGCGAAGAACAGGGCGAAGAGGATGGTGGCGGGAACGAGGAAGAAGTAGGGCGCGCGAAGCGCTCCTTTGAGGGTGGTGGTGGGAGACGGGTGGGCGTACGGGGCCCCCTTGACCCCGTACGGCTTCCGGCGGGTGGTGCGCGTCACTGGGAGACCCCGAAGCCCTGCTTCTTCATGTCGGCGACGGTGGCGTCCTGCATGCTGTGCAGGGCGGTGACGAAGTCCGACTTGTTCTTGGCGGCGGCGCCGAAGGCGTCGTTGAAGGTGGCGTAGGCGACGTTCACGTTCGGGCCCCACGCGGAGGGCGCGGTGGTCTTCGCTATCTGGGCGGCCTTGGTGTAGAAGTCCGCCTGGTTCGAGAAGTACGCCGGCGGGTTGGAGAAGGCGCCGGACAACTGCGCGGAGGTGGACGCCGGGTAGATGCCGCTCTGCTTGGCCATGGCGTTCAGTGCGTCGCCGTCGGTGTTCAGCCACGCGGCGAACTTGGCGGCGGCATCCTTGTGCGCGGAGTCCGTCGTGACGGCGGTGGAGGAGCCGCCCCAGCTGCCGGTGACGTCCTCGGTCTGCGACCACTGGGGGAGCGGGGCCATGGCCCACTTGCCCTTGGTGTCCGGCGCGGCCGTGGTGAGGGTGCCGGGCGCCCACACGGCGCTGACCCAGGCGATCTGCTTGCCGGTGTTCAGGGCCTTGTTCCAGGACGGGGTGTACATCGGCTGGTTGTCGATGACGCCCTCCTTGACCAGGCCGCCCCAGAACTTGGCGACCTTCTGGGTGGCCGCGTCGTCGATGGCGACCTTCCACTTGTCGCCGGAGGTGGTCCACCACTTGGCGCCGGCCTGCTGGGCGAGGCCCGCGAACAGCCCGGAGTCATTGGCGGAGAAGGTGGTGAGGTCGGTGCCGGGCGAGGCCTTCTTCAGCTTCCGCGCGGTCTCGGCGAACTGCTCCCAGGTGGTGGGGACCGTGAGGTTGTACTTCTTGAACAGGTCCGCGCGGTAGTAGAACATCATCGGCCCGATGTCCTGCGGCACCGCGTAGACCGCGTCCGTGCCCAGCGTGGTCTGCTGCCAGACGCCGTCGGCGAACTTGCTCTTCACACCGGCGACCTCCTTGGAGATGTCGGCCAGCGCGTCGTTGCTGACCAGCGTCGGCAGCGCCTGGTACTCGGCCTGGACCAGGTCGGGGGCCTTCTTCGCCTTGTGCGCGGTGAGGATCTTGGTGACCAGGGTGTCGCCGGACGCCTGCTTCTTCACCGTGACGGTGATCTGCTGCTTCTTGCCCGGCCCCTTGTTCCACAGGTCGACGACCTTGTCCATACCGGGCGCCCAGGACCAGTACGTCAGCGACACCGGGCCCGACTCGGACTTGCTGTCGTCGCTCGACCCGCAGCCGGCGAGGGCGGTGGCGCCGAGTGTAACGGCGAGCACGGATGCCGCGCTCCTGAACAGGCGCGGGCGCTGGGTGTTCGGCATGGATCTCTCCCCTGACCTCGGCCCTCCGCCTTGTGCGGAGGACCTGCCATACAGCTCCGGGCCCGGTCACGGGCCCGCGCAGAACGGCAGCCTCGACTGTCGTGAGGCGCCGTCTTGCGTCTGTGAGCGTTCACAGTAGAGAAACATCCCGGACACTTGTCAATGGTTGTTGCTGTGCGGTTATGTTGGAACGACACCGCCGCCGCTGTGTGTGAACGTTCCCATATGATCGATCAACGGGAGAGATCCATGCCGAAGACCAGCCCCAAGGGCCTCACCAGGCTCGCCTTCGGTGGCGACTACAACCCCGAGCAGTGGCCGGAAAAAGTCTGGCAGGAGGACGTCCGGCTGATGCATGAGGCCGGCGTCACCATGGTGAGCGCCGGGATCTTCTCCTGGGCGCTGCTGGAGCCCGCTCCCGGGGAGTACGACTTCGGCTGGCTCGACCGGGTCCTCGGACTGCTGCACGAGAACGGCATCCGCGTCGACCTCGCCACCCCCACCGTGGCACCGCCCGCCTGGTTCTACCGGACGCACCCCGAGGCGCTGCCGGTGACCGCCGAGGGGGTGCGCCAGGAGTTCGGCTCGCGCGGCGCCATCTGCCACAGCAACGCCGACTACCGCGCCGCCGCCGCGGCCATCACCACCCGGCTCGCCGAACGCTACGGCGACCACCCGGCGCTGGCGATGTGGCACGTGCACAACGAGTACGGCGTCCCCGTCTCGGCCTGCTACTGCGACTCCTGCGCCGCCCACTTCCGCCGCTGGCTGGCCAGGACCTACGGCACCGTCGAGGCGGTCAACGAGGCCTGGGGCACCGCGTTCTGGGGCCAGCACTACACCGGCCTGGACCAGATCAACCCGCCGCGCGCCACCCCGACCGTCGGCAACCCCGGGCAGGCGCTGGACTACCGGCGGTTCGCCGATGCCACCATCCGGGAGAACTTCACCGCCGAGCGGGACATCCTGCACCGCCTCTCCCCGGGGGTGCCGGTCACCACGAACTTCATGACCGCCCTCAGCCAGTGCGACTCCATCGACTACTGGGCCTGGGGCCGCGAGGTCGACATCGTCACCAACGACCACTATCTGATCACCGACGGCCGCCGCACCCACGTCAACCTCGCGATGGCCGCCGACCTCACCCGCTCCGTCGCGGGCGGCGCCCCCTGGCTGCTCCTGGAGCACTCCACCTCGGGCGTCAACTGGCAGGCCCGCAACCCCGCCAAGGCACCCGGACAGATGGCCCGCAACTCGCTGGCCCATGTGGCGCGCGGCTCCGAGGGCGCCATGTTCTTCCAGTGGCGCCAGTCCCGGCACGGCGCCGAGAAGTTCCACTCGGCGATGCTGCCGCACGGCGGCACCGACACCCGTGTGTGGCGCGAGGTCGTCGAGCTGGGCGCCGCCCTCGACTCGCTGAGCACGGTCCGCGGCACCCGTACCGGCGCCGACGCGGCCGTCCTGTGGGACTGGCAGTCCTGGTGGGCGCAGAACCTCTCGTGGCACCCCAGCGAGGACCACGACCCGCGCGAGCGCGCCGACGCCTTCTACGAGGTGCTCTACGACCGCCACCTCACCGTCGACTTCGCCCACCCGGAAGCCGACCTGTCGAGGTATCCCCTTGTCGTCGTACCGGCCCTGTACCTGATGACGGAGGCCGCCGGGAACAACCTCACCGAGTACGTCGAGGGCGGCGGCACGCTCGTGGTGTCGTACTTCTCCGGCATCGTCGACGAGCACGACGCCGTCCACGAAGGCGCCTACCCCGGCCCGCTGCGCGACGTGCTCGGCCTCACCGTGGAGGAGTTCTCACCGCTGCTCCAGGGCGAGCGGGTGCGGCTCACCGGCCCCGGCGGGGCCGAGCTGAGCGGCGACGTGTGGACGGAGTTCGTGGTGCCGCGCGGCGCCGAGACCGTGTGGACGTACCGCGACGGGCTCGCCGCGGGCCGCCCCGCGGTCACCCGCCACACGCGCGGCAAGGGCACCGCCTGGTACGTGTCGACCCGTCTCGACGCGCCCGCCCTGGACACCGTGCTCGGCGCCGCCGCCGAGGACGCCGGGATCGCGCCGCGCACCGATCTGCCGTACGACGTCGAGGTCGTCCGGCGCTCCGGAGAGCGGGGCGAGTACCTGTTCGCGATCAACCACAGCGCCGCCGACGCCAAGGTGCCGCTGGATGCGCCCGGCACCGAGCTGCTGACGGGCGAACGTGCCGCGGGCCGCCTCGCGGTCCCCGCGGGAGCCGTACGGGTCGTACGACTCGACGGCTGAGCCGACTCCCCTCCGCCCGCGATCCGGCCGGTCAGTGCCGCGACAGGCAACGTTCGCCCCGTCGCGACGCCCGGCACGCCCTCTCGCCGCACCGGCCGAAAGCCCAAGTACGTCCGGTCCATCGACGGGGGTCTTCCGGCCGGCACACCGAGAGCACGCACCGGACGCCGCTCCTTGACGGGCAAACATTGCCCGCCGCGGCACCAGCGCGGGCCGAGGGGCCCGCCCCCGGGGCACCGCACGACCGCGGCACCGCCCCGGGGGCACCCATCCCCATTCACGTCGAAGGGACGACGGACGATGACGTTCCACCCCAGACGCACCATCAGAGCCCTGCTGGTTCCGCTCCTGGCCGGACTCGCCCTCACCGCGCTACCGGCCCAGACCGCCCAGGCCGCGAGCACCCTCACCAACGGTGGCTTCGAGTCCGACGGCGCGGGCACGGGCCTGCCGAGCGGCTGGTCCGAGTACGGCGACACGGGCGCCTCGTACACCGAGGCCGGCGGGCACTCCGGGAGCTACCGGCTGAGCCACTACTCGTCCGCCGCCTACAAGGTGGAGACCTACCAGTACCTGTCGGGGCTCACCAACGGCTCCTACCACCTGACCGCCTGGGTCCGCTCCGGCGGCGGCCAGAACTCCGCCTACCTCGCGCTGAAGAACTGCGGCGGCACCGAGCAGCGCACCAATCTGCCGACTTCGTCCAGCGGCTGGATCCGGATCGTCGTGCCAGTCTCCGTGACGAACAACCAGTGCACCATCAGCGTCTACAGCGACGCCAACGCGGGCAACTGGATCAACGTCGACGACCTGACCTTCACCTCCGGTTCGACCAGCACGTCGATCCACGGCGCCGACATCTCCTCCCTCGCCAAGAGCGAGGCCAAGGGCGGCGTCTACAAGACGGCATCCGGCAGCACCGGCGACGCCGTCGCCATCCTCAAGTCGTACGGCATGAACTACGCCCGGCTGAAGGTGTGGGTGAACCCCGCCGACGGCTACAACGAGAAGGCGCATGTGCTGGCCGTGGCCAAGCGCATCAAGGCGCAGGGCATGAAGCTGCTGGTCGACTTCCACTACTCGGACACCTGGGCCGACCCCGGCAGCCAGACCAAGCCGGCCGCCTGGTCCGGTCACTCGTACAGCCAGCTCAAGACGGACGTGTACAACCACACGTACGACGTGCTGAACGCGCTCAAGGCCCAGGGCACCACCGCCGACATGGTCCAGATCGGCAACGAGATCAACGGCGGCATGCTGTGGTCCGAGGGCTCCACCTCCAACTGGTCGCAGCTCGCCGGACTGCTCAACTCCGGCTATTCCGCGGCCAAGGCGGTGAGCTCGTCGACCGTCGTCGCGCTGCACCTCGCCAAGGGCGGTGACCTGACGGGCACCGAGTGGTGGTTCGACAACGCGGTGACGTACGGCATCAAGTTCGACGCGATCGGCCTGTCGTACTACGGCTACTGGCACGGCGCGCTGTCCGACTTCCAGACCACCCTCGACGCCGCGGCGTCCCGCTACAGCAAGCCGGTGTTCGTCGCCGAGACGGCCTACCCCTTCCGTCTGGACAGCGACGACTCGCTGGTCAACCAGATCGACACCACCGGTGAGCTGGTCTCCGGCTACCCGGCGACGGTGGCCGGGCAGACCAAGTGGATGAACGACGTGGCGAGCATCGTGGAGGCCGTCCCCAACGGCCGCGGCCTCGGCGTCTTCTACTGGGAGGCCACCTGGACCGCCGTCACCGGCAACGGCTGGGACCCGACCGACGCCACCTCCGGCAACGGCTGGGAGAACCAGGCGCTGTTCGGCTTCGACGACAAGGCACTCACGTCGATGTCCTGGTTCAGCCACCGCTGACCGCCGCCCGGTCACGCCTTGGTGGGTGAGTGACCCGGTGCGGCTCAGGGGCCCGGTCGTGCGCATGCGGCCGGGCCCCGTCCGTTGCGGCCGACGGGACCAGCCGTCACTGACGGGGGAACTGGCCGTGACGGACGGCGGGCCCGGTCAGGTGTACGTCCGGGCTTCCAGGAGTACTCCCGGAGGTCCCCAGGTGTACGCCTGGGGCCCCCGCAGTACCCATCAGGACCCTGTCCTACACCTCGGGACCCCGGCGGTCCCCGGCCACAAGGCCGTTCGGCCCCGGTCAAGGGCCACGGAGGCCCGGGCGCCGAGGCCCCCCGGCACGAGAGAGTGAAGGCACGCGGCGCGGACCACCCTACGGGCCCGCCCGGCGCGCGGTACGTGAGCGGCTCCAATGGAGGGGAACGCGAATGCTGAGGATCCCGATCAGCGAGACCCGAGTGGTCATCCTGGACTGGCTGAAGGACCCTGCCACCCACTTCCCGCATCCTCAGCAACACGGCGATCCGGCGACGGACGGCGTCACCTCCGAGGCCGTCGCCCAGAAGCTGGGAGTGTCCCGCGGGACCGCCGAGACCCACCTCACCGTGCTCACCGCCTTCGGACTGCTCAGCAGCAAGGACATCGGCAACCACACCTTCTACCGGCGCGACGAGAGCCGTATCTCCGAGGTGTCGGGCATGTTCGAGAAGGGCTGGGCGGGGGTGCCGGTGCCCCGGATGGCCCCGGCCCGGATGACGGCCCGCCGCTGACCCGGTCGCGACGTCCGGTTCCGGCGGCACGCGCCGGAGGCTCCTTCGCGGTGTGCCGGACCGGTCCGCGGGCGTCCCCCGCGAAGTGACCCGGGCCCGCGCGCGGCGGTACCCTGTTGCCCGGCCAAGATCACCCCGTGAGGCATGGCGGGTGGGGCCGAGGCAGGAGACGTACGACCATGACAGCCCCGGAGACCGAGAGCCTCCGTGTGCGGCCCCGACCCCCGCGGCGACCGGCCTGGCGCGCCCAGGCACCCGTGGTCGCGGTGGTCGCGCTCGGCGGCGCGATAGGCGCCACGGCCCGCTACGCGGCCGGTCTGTGGCTGCCGGCCGGCGCGGGCGGGTTCCCGTGGACCACGCTGTGGATCAACGTCCTGGGCTGCGCCGTCATCGGCGTGTTCATGGTGATCATCACCGATGTGTGGGCCGCCCACCGGCTGGTACGGCCGTTCTTCGGCACCGGGGTGCTCGGCGGCTTCACCACCTTCTCGACGTATGCGGTCGACATCCAGAAACTGGTCGATTCCGGCCATGCCCGCACCGGGCTCGCGTATCTGGCCGCGACTCTGTTCGCGGCGCTGGCGGCGGTGTGGCTGGCCGTGGCGGCGACCCGCCGCGTTCTGACCTGGAGGCAGCGATGACGAGGCTGACCGGCAGTGCCCTGCGCGTGACGATCTTCATCGGCGAGAACGACACCTGGCACCACAAGCCCCTCTACTCGGAGATCGTGCACCGGGCCCACCGCGCGGGCCTCGCCGGGGCCAGCGTCTTCCGCGGTATCGAGGGCTTCGGCGCCTCGTCCCTGATCCACACCTCGCGGCTGCTGTCGCTCAGCGAGGACCTGCCGGTGGCGATCATCATCGTCGACACGGAGGAGCGGGTGCGGGCCTTCCTGCCCGGACTCGACGAGCTGGTCGGCGAGGGTCTGGTCATCCTCGACGACTGCGAGGTCATCCGCTACGTCGGCCGCGGCGGCGGCGCACCGGAGGGCAGTCCCGGCGAAACGGACGCGAAGGGTAAGAGCTCGTTGTGAACTGGCTGTTGGTCGTGGCGGGGGCCGCGATAGGCGCCCCGCTGCGGTATCTCACCGACCGCACGGTGCAGTCCCGGCACGATTCGGTCTTCCCCTGGGGCACCTTCGTGGTGAACGTCACCGGCAGTCTGATCCTCGGCCTGCTGACCGGCGCCGTGTCGGCCGGGGCGGCCGGTTCGCACCTCCAGCTGTTCGTGGGAACGGGCCTGTGCGGCGCCCTGACGACATACTCCACGTTCTCGTACGAGACACTGCGCCTGACCGAGACCGGGGCGGGGTTCTACGCCGCGGCCAATGTCGTCGGGAGCGTCTTCGCGGGTCTCGGCGCCGCGTTCGCCGGAGCGGCGATCGCCCAGGCGCTCTGGGCGTAGGCACCCGAGAGCTCTTCCTGGTAAGAAGTGTCCTCAGACTGTCTACAACACTGTCGACCAACTCACCTCCTCAGAACTGGATCCCATGAGCGTCATCAACGTCGGTCAGGCCGCCGTCCTCGGTGTGGTGGAGGGGCTGACCGAGTTCCTCCCCGTCTCCTCCACCGGACATCTGAAGATCACCGAGGGGCTCATGAACATCCCCGTCGACGACGACGCCGTCGTCGGCTTCTCGGCGGTCATCCAGGTCGGCGCCATCGCCGCCGTGCTGCTGTACTTCTTCAAGGACATCGTGCGGATCGTCTCCGCCTGGTTCCGCGGCCTGTTCAACAAGCGCGAGCGCTACCACCACGACTACAAGTTCGCCTGGTGGGTCATCTACGCCACCATCCCGATCGTGGTCGTGGGTCTCGCCGCCAAGCCGCTCATCGAGGGCCCGCTGGCCTCCCTGTGGGTGGTCGCCGGGTCGCTGATCGTCGGATCCGGTGTGATGTGGGCGGCCGACCAGATGGGCCGCCACAAGCGGGGCGAGGACGACACCACCTTCAAGGACGCCATGTGGGTGGGCAGTTCGCAGATCCTGGCCCTCCTCTTCCCCGGCTTCTCCCGCTCCGGCGCCACCATGTCCACGGCGCTCGTCCTGGACCTCGACCGCGTCGCCGCGACCCGTCTCTCCTTCTTCCTGGGCATCCCCGCGCTGACCGGCGCCGGTATCTACGAGCTCAAGGACGCCCTCGGCGCCGGAGTGGGCGCCGCGCCGCTGGCCGTCGGCACGATCGTCTCCTTCGTCGTCGCCTACGCCTCGATCGCCTGGCTGCTGAAGTTCGTCGCCAAGCACTCCTTCAACGCGTTCGTGATCTACCGGATCATCATCGGCGCGCTGCTGCTGGGGCTGCTGGGCACGGGCGTGCTGAACGCCTGAGCCGTAGACCGTCCCGCCCTCGGGGGTGTGCGGCCCGTTCCACCGGGCCGCACACCCCCGAGGGCTGTGGTGCCCCGTCTGTACTGCGGTGCCCCGTCTTGACACGACCGTGCTGAGAACCGCACCATCCCCCTTGTGACCCCTAACCTGTCAGACAGCCAGACAGGTGGGCCTGTCGCCCCCCGTCGCATCAGCGCCATGGAGGCGGTGCTCGCCCACCTCCGCGCCGCCATCGAGAACGGCGAGTACGCCATCGGCGACAAGCTGCCCTCCGAGGCGGAGCTGTGCCGCACGCTGGAGATCTCCCGACCCGTGCTGCGCGAGGCCCTGCGGGCCCTCCAGACCATGGGCCTGACCGTCTCCCGGACCGGCAAGGGCACCTTCGTCGTCGCGGACGCGGTGGAGGACCCCACCTTCGGCGACTACACCGCCGCCCATCTCATGGAGGTGCGCCGCCACGTCGAGATCCCGGTCGCCGGCTACGCGGCGCTGCGCCGCACCCCCGAGGACCTGGACCGGCTCGGCCATCTGCTGGAGCGCATGGAGCGGGAGACGGACACCACCGCGTGGGTCGCGATGGACACCCTCTTCCACCTCGCCGTCGCCGAGGCCGCTCAGAACCCCGTGTTCCGCCGGGTCATCGAGGAGATCCGCGACGCCCTGGCCCGCCAGTCGGCGTTCCTCAACGAACTGGGCGACCGGCGCGAGCAGTCGACCCGGGAGCACCGGGCCATCGTCGAGGCACTGACCGACGGCTCCGAGCACGACGCGGTGGAGGCCATGACCCACCACCTGGACCGGGTGGAGTCGACCCTGACGGAGATCGTCCGCCGCCGCCCCGCCACCCAGCAGTGACCGTGACCAGTGACCCCTTGAAGCGGACGCCCATGCAGACCACGCAGCCCACGCACCCCTCAGCCGTGCCGCCCGTCCGCGAACCCCGCCACGCGCCGGTCGTCCACCTCGTACGCGGCGGGGTCGTGGAGGGCGTCCACTACGGCTCCGTGGTCGTCCTCGGCCCGGACGACCAGGTCCTGCTCCGGCTCGGCGACCCCGAGGCCGCCTTCTACCCGCGCTCGGCCCTCAAACCGCTGCAGGCCGTCGCCATGGTGCGGGCCGGGCTCCCGCTCTCCGGCGCCCTGCTCTCGCTGGCCGCGGCGAGCCACTCGGGCGAGGAGCACCACCTCGCCGGCGCCCGCCGTGTCCTGGAACTGGCCGGACTCACCGAGACCGACCTGCGCAACGTGCCCGACCTGCCCTACGACCCGGTCGAGCGGGACGCCTGGGTGCGCGAGGGCCGCCCGCCGTCCCGGCTCGCCCAGAACTGCTCCGGCAAGCACGCCGCGATGCTCTACACGGCCAGGCTCAACGGCTGGTCCCTGGACGACTACCTCGATCCCGCCCACCCCCTCCAGCAGGCGATCGCGGAGATCGTCGAGGACCTCACCGGACAGCGCCTCGCCCACGTGACCGTGGACGGCTGCGGGGCACCTCTGTTCGCGGTGTCCCTGCACGGCCTGGCCCGCGCCGCCGCCCGTATCGCGTCCGCGCCGCCCGGCACCCCGGAGGCGCTGGTGGCCGACGCGATGCGCGAGCACCCCGAACTGGCCTCCGGCTCCCGGCGGGACGTCGCCGCGCTGATGCGGGCCGTGCCGGGGCTGCTGGCCAAGGACGGCTTCGAAGGCGTCCAGGTCGCCGCCCTGCCGGACGGCCGCGCCGTGGCCGTCAAGATCGCCGACGGCGCCGACCGGGCCCGCGTCCCGGTCACGGCGGCGGCCCTGATCCACGCGGGCGTGGACCCGGCCCTGCTCGAACCCTTCACGGGCGCCCCACTCCTCGGCGGCGGCCTCCCGGTCGGCTGCATCCGCCCGGTACCGGCGCTGGGCAACTCGCCGTTGTCGGCCTGCGCCTGAGTCTTCGCCCCCGCCGCCCCTTCCCGTTCCCGTCGCGGGGGCTCCGCCCCCGTACCCCCGCTCCTCAAACGCCGGAGGGGCTGGTCTTCAGGGGGTCTGGGGGCGCAGCCCCCAGGGAGTGTCGGGGCCAACCCGGGCCCGCCTACCCTCCGCCGGAGGCGGGCGCGCACTTTTCGGTCATGCGGAGGCCGTCGCGCGGAGGGTGGGACGTCGGGTTCCGGCTACCCGGTGTTGACATGCTGCCTGGGTGTTGGCCATGGCTTTCCCCGTCGACCTCCGTCGTTGTCACGCTCTCGGGTTCGCCGGTACCGCCGTACTCGCGCTGGGCGGGGAGACCGCCGGACTGCCGGTACGGGAACTCGTCGGCACCGAAGAGGCCCGTGCCGCGCTCGGGCTCGTCTGCGTGTACTTCGGCGTCGTCCTGCTGATAGCCGCCTGGGCGCTGCTCGGCAGGGTCGTGCGCGGACCCCGGCCGCCCTCGACGCGCGCCCTGCTGCTGGTCCTCGTCGTCTGGGCCGCCCCGCTGCTGCTGGCGCCGCCGCTGTTCAGCCGGGACGTCTACAGCTACCTCGCGCAGGGCGCCATGGTCGACGCCCACATCGACGTCTACGCCCACGGCCCCGACCAGCTCGGCGGACCGCTCGCCGACGAGGTCGCCCCGCTGTGGCGGCACACCGCGGCACCGTACGGCCCGGTGTTCCTCGCCGTCGCCTCCACGCTCTCCGGCCTCACCCGCGGCGCGCTGCCCGCCGGACTGTTCGCCATGCGGCTGGTTGCCCTGCTCGGCGTGGCCCTGATGGCCGCCGCGCTGCCCCGGCTGGCCCGGCACTGCGGCGCCGACCCCGCCGCCGCCCTTTGGCTGGGCGCGCTCAACCCCCTGGTGCTGCTCCACCTGGTGGCCGGCGCCCACAACGACGCGATCATGCTCGGGCTGCTCGGCATGGGCCTGGTGGCGGCGCTCGGCCACCGGCCGGTGCCGGGCACCGTACTGATCACCCTGGCCGCACTCGTGAAGGCACCCGCCGTGCTGGGGCTCGTCGTCGTGGTCGTCCTCCAACTGCGTGCCGGGCGGCGTCCGGCGAGGGTCGTGCCGACCGCTCTGGCCACCGCGATCGTCATCACCGTCGCGGCGACCGCCGCCACCGGCACCGGCTACGGCTGGATACGCGCCCTGGACACCCCCGTCTCCCCGCACAACTGGGCGCTCAGCAGCCTGCTCGGCCGTGCCACCGGTGCCCTGCTGGAACGGCTCGGCAGCGGTCTCGCGCCCCTCGCCGTTCCCGTCTGGCACGGGCTCGGGCTCGCGATCACCGCGGCCGTCGTCCTCGCCATATGGCGGCGGCTGCGCCCCTCGCCGGTCTACGCCCTCGGGCTCAGCCTCGCCGCGATCGCCGCCTTCGGCCCGGCGATCCGCCCCTGGTACGCGCTGTGGGGCCTGTTCCTGATCGCCGCCGCGGCACCCGACACCCCCGTACGCCACCGGATGGCCGCCGTCACCGGTGTGCTCGCCCTTGCCGCACTGCCCAGCGGCGGCCCCGCCGACACCGGGCAACTGCTGCTCGCCGTCTCCGGCGGAGCCCTTGCGCTGGTCGTCCTCCGGCAGGCCCACCAGGCGAGCCGGCCCCAGGCCCCGGCATGGGAGCGCACCGCATGACGACAGCCCCCGGCCCGCAGCCGAGGACGCACCGCACGACCCTGCCCGGCACCGACCGCGGCAGACTGCTCCTGCTGCTCGCCCTGGCCGCCGCGGTGACCGTGTTCACCGCGACCGTGCCGCTGCTGCGCGACTGGTTCGACCTGCGCGTCTACTACGGCACCGTGCACACCTGGATCCACCACGGCGGCCGCATCTACGACTACCAGGTCCCGGGCACCGGCTACGGCTTCACCTACCCGCCCTTCGCCGCCGTCGCGATGCTGCCCATGGCCCTGGTCACACTGCACACCGCGATCGCCCTGGCGTTCCTGCTGAACCTGGCCGCCCTCGCCGTCGTCGTCCACCTCCTCGCCGGTCCCGAACTGCGGCGGCACGGCTGGTACGGCTGGGCCCTGACCGCCTGCTTCCTCGCCCTGTTCGAGCCGCTGCGCGACACCTTCAGCTTCGGCCAGGTCAACCTCGTCCTGCTGGCGCTGGTGCTTGCCGACGGACGGCTGCTAGCGGGCCGGGGACACCGCTGGGCGGGCGCCGGGATCGGCCTGGCCGCCGCGATCAAGCTCACCCCCGCCCTGTTCATCGGCCTGCTGCTGCTCGCCCGCCGCCCGCGCGCCGCGGCCCTGGCGACGGCGGTCGCGGCGGGGGCCACCCTGCTGGCCCATCTGATCGCCCCGGACGCCTCGCGCCACTACTGGACGACCGCCCTCTGGGACACCGACCGGGTCGGCCGCCTCGACTACGTCTCCAACCAGTCGCTCCAGGGCGTCCTGGCCCGTCTCGGCGTACCGGACCGGCCGGTCTGGGCGACGGCCGTGCTGCTGGTCCTCGGCGTATGGGCGCTGCGGGCCCGCCGGGCCGTCGCGGCGGGCGACCGGCCCGCCGCGCTCGCCCTCACCGGACTGACCGCCTGCCTCGTCAGCCCGATCACCTGGGTGCACCATCTCGTCTGGCTGCTGCCGTCCTTCGCGGTGCTGGTCCGCGCCGGACGCCCGCGCCTGGCGGGTGCCCTGTACGCGGTGCTGTGCACCAGTGTGGTGTGGCTGTGGTTCCACGACGCGTCCGGCCTCGACGGCTTCCTCGGCAGCAACATCTACACCTGGATCACGCTGGGTCTGCTGCTGCGGCTCCCGGTGGGTCAGTCCCGTACGGACCGTGCCGCGTCGGCGGATCCGCCGCCGCTGCCGCCGCTCCTGCCGAACAAGGCCCGCAGCACTAGCGCCACGGCCCCTGCCCCGAGCAGTGCGGCACCGGTGACCGCACCGGTCACCGGCCACCAGGGTCCGGGCCCGGACCCGGAAACCGGCCCTGCGGTGGGTTCGGTGCGGGCGGCGGACCCCGCCACCGGACGCCCTGACGGACCGGCCTGAGCCTGGGCCTGTTCCTGGGCCCGGGATTGGGCCTGGGCCTGCGCCCGGGGCCGGGGACGCAGGGCGTCCAGGGAGCCGACCGGGTCGACATGACCGGCGGCCGCGAAGCCCCAGTCCAGCAGCTCGCGTGCCTCCTCGTACACCGCGAGACCGCCGCCCGACTGCGGGTTCATCACGGTGACCAGAACGGTCCTGCCGTCCCTGCGGGCCGCCGCGACCAGGGTGTTGCCCGCGTTGCTGGTGTAGCCGTTCTTCACCCCGATGATCCCCGGGTACGGCGTCACACCGTTCGCCCCGGTCAGCAGCCGGTTGGTGTTCTGGATCCCGTACGACGAGCCGTCACCCGGGAACATCGCCTCGGCGGTGGAGCAGTAGCGCGCGAAGTCCGCGTTGCGCAGTCCGGCCCGCCCGAACACGGCCAGGTCGTACGCCGAGGACACCTGGCCCGGTGTGTCGTAGCCGTCGGGCGAGACGACGTGGGTGTCCAGCGCGCCCAGATCGCGGGCCTTGGCCTGCATCCGGGCGGCGACGGTCTCCCAGCCGCCGTCGAGCGAGGCGAGCACGTGCACGGCGTCGTTGCCCGAGTTGAGGAAGACACCCCGCCACAGGTCGGCGATGCGGTAGGTGTGGCCCTCGGCGACCCCGACGAGGCTGCTGCCCTCGCCGATGCCGTCGAGCTCCTCCGGGGTCACAGTGTGCTGCAGACCGGCGGGCAGGACGGGCAGCACGGTGAGCGCGAACAGGGTCTTGAGGGTGCTGGCGGGCGGCAGCCGCCGGTGCGCGTCGGAGGCGGCCAGCACCTCGCCGGTGTCCGCGTCGGCGACCAGCCAGGACAGCGCGGAGACGGAGGGGACGTCCGGTGCCCCGTCGTGCGGGCGGACCTGGGTGCCGGACTCGTCGAGCAGGGCCGGCGGGGCCGGTGCGGCTCGCGCGGTCACCGTCCTCGACCCGGGCGACGGGGTGGGGGCGCTCCCGGTGCGGGCCGTCGCAGAGGCGGGGGTGAGGGCGAGGGCGGACGAGAGACAGACCGCGCAGGTCGCCATGACGGTCCGGGCCGAGAATCCGATAGTCATACGAATCAACGTAGGATACGGGTGCCTGACGCCGTGATGGCCGGGCCGGGGCGGGGGCGATGGCACCCGGATGCCGCAGCGCGGTCCCGGTGCCGCATCACCCGGCGGTGGGTCGCCACGTGCGCCGCCACGGTGCGCTGCCACGGTGCGTCGCCAGTCTGGGCGTTCTGGCGGCGCGTCATCTGCCGACGGGAAGGCGGCGGGTCACCCGGTGGCCGGCGTCGGCAGGATCTGCCGCAGGAACGTGGCGTTGTCGGGGGTGGTGCGCAGCCGCTCCAGAAGGGTCTCCAGGCCGCCGCCCTGGCCGTCCCTGCCGTCCCGGCCGCCCTGGAGCGCCCGGCGCAGACCGCGGGAGGCCGCTGACTCGGCGGGGGAGAGGAGGAGTTCCTCGCGCCGGGTGCCGGAGGGCGTGATGTCGACGGCCGGGAAGACGCGGCGCGAGGCGAGCTCACGGTTCAGCCGCAGCTCCATGTTGCCGGTGCTCTTCAGCTCCTCGAAGAAGTAGTCGTCGGCACGGGAGCCGGTCTCGACGAGGGCGGTGGCGAGGACGGTGAGCGAGCCGCCCTCCTCGGCGAGCCGGGCGGCGCCGAAGAACCGCTTGGGGCCGGTCACGGCGGCGGCGTCCACCCCGCCGCTGAGGGTACGGCCGCCCGCGGCGGCCGCGTTGTTGTGGGCCCGGCACAGCCGGGTGAGCGAGTCGAGCAGGATCACGACGTCCTCGCCCGCCTCGACGAGCCGCTTGGCGCGCTCGACGACCAGTTCGGCCAGGGCGATGTGCTGTTTGGGCGTGCGGTCGAACGTCGAGGCGTACACCTCCCCGCGCACCGAGCGGCGCATCTCGGTGACCTCCTCGGGGCGTTCGTCGAGCAGCAGGACCATCAGCCGGCACTCGGGATGGTTGCCGGCGACGGCGGCGGCGAGCTGCTGGAGGAGGACGGTCTTGCCGGTCTTGGGCGGGGCCACGATCAGCCCGCGCTGGCCCTTGCCGACGGGGGTGAGCAGATCCATGAGCCGCCCGGTGAGACCCGCGGCCGGATGTTCCAGCCGCAGCCGCTCACGGGGATGGAGCGGGGTGAGGTCGGCGAACGCGCGGCGCCCGCGGAGCACGTCCGGCGCCTGCCCGCCGACGTGCCGGACCTCGGTGAGTACACGGCCGTCGCGCAGGCCCTCGACGAGGTCGCCCTTGCGTAGTCCGTGACGGCGCACCAGCGCGGCGGAGACGGTCGGATCGGTGGGTGTGGGAGGGCAGTTGAGGTCGCGCAGATGCCCCTTCCCGCTCGTGTCGATGTCCAGGACACCGGTGACGGGCCGGGCCGGGGGCCGCTGTCGCACAGGGAGATGTTCGAGTGTGGTGGTCATGGGGTTGGTGTCCTTTCGCGGACGTACGGCATGAGACATGCGGTGGGGAAGGGGAGAGCCGCGCGGACGAGGGCCTGCGGGCGCCTCGTGAGGGCGGCGGGGAACAGCACCGCGGCCGGACGGCGACGTGTCCGTCGCCCGCCGAGCGGATGCTGGAGAACTGATCACCGTGGTCCGTCTCTGCGGACCGATCGGTGAACCGGGAGAACCGAACTGGCACCGGCGCCCACAACCGGGGCGTACACAAGTGCTGTCAGCACCGTACCACTGCCCAGCCGGAGCGGGCTCGAAACAACGGGGGAGGTGCGGCGGCGTTCCCGCCACTGTCAACACACACGGGCCCGCATCCATTCCCCCGGCCCGCATACCTGCCATACGAACCCCCGATGGAGCTTCCCGGACGGATTTCTTGTTCCGGCGAAAGGCCCTCCCTACGCTGCGAGCACCGCACCACGGCGGCATGGGACAAGGGGACTTGGCAATCATGGGTCGACTGGCCGGGAAAATCGCCTTCATCAGCGGAACAGGAGCCGGGATCGGCCGCGCCGCGGCACTCATATTCGCCGCCGAGGGCGCCCGCGTATTCGGCTGCGACATCGACGAGAAGAGCGCTGTAGAAACTGTGGAACTCGTCGAGGAGACGGGTGGCGTGATGCGTTCGATCGCGCCCGTCGATCTGTCCACCGAAGAGGGCGCGAAGGAATGGATCGACGCCGGGATCGAGGCGTTCGGCGGGGTCGACATTCTCTACAACAACGCCTCCGCGCTGCGCAACGGTCCCTTCGAGACGATGCCCGCCGACGACTGGTACTTCACCCTCAGGAACGAGCTGGACATCCCGTACTTCTGCACCCGGGCGGCCTGGCCGCATCTGATCGCCCGCGGAGGCGGGGCCGTCCTCAACGTCGCCTCCGTCGCCGCCGTACGCGGCGCGCCGTTCATGCCGATGGTGCCGCACGGCGCGGCCAAGGGCGGGGTGCTGGCGATGAGCAGACACCTGTGCGCGGCCGGTGCCCCGCACGGCATCCGCGTCAACACCGTGGCCCCGGGCATGACCCGAACCTCGGCCACCGCGCCCTTCCTCGACGACCCGGACGGCCCCCGCGCCCGGTTCGAGGCCAGGATCCCGGTGGGACGGGTCGGTGAACCCGAGGACATCGCCCGGGCCGCGGCCTTCCTCTGCTCCGACGAGGCCGCGTTCGTCAACGGCGCCAACCTCATGGTCGACGGCGGCGACAGCGCGATGGCGGGCTGAGCGCCCATGGACGTCAGCTTCGACCACGTCGGCGTCACCGTGCGCGACCTGCCCGCCCTGACCGCCTGGTACCGGGCGGCGTTCGCTCTCCAGCCAGTCTTCGAGTTCCGGCTGGACGGGCCCGGTCTGGCCGCTGTCGTCCTGGAGCACGAGGACGGCTGGCGCCTCGAACTGCTCGCCCGCCCCGGCTCCGCACCCGGCCTCAGGGCCCCGGACCCGCTGACCGCCGCCCTCACCGAGGGGTACGGGCACTTCGCGGTCACCACCCTCGAACTCGACGCCGTCCACGGGGCACTGCTCGCCCATGGGGCGGGCGAGGTCCTGCCGCCCGGGCCGTCCCCCGAGCCCGGAGTGCGCATGGCCTGGGTCAGCGACCCCGAGGGAAATCTCATCGAACTCATGGAACGCCGCCCCCGGTCCGCCGATTGATGCGACGCGCCGACCTCGGCACCGCGGATTCCCCCGCTTCCCCAGCTTCCCAGGCTTTCCGGGCTTTCCAGGCTTTCCCCGTTCCCCTTGTTCCCGCCGCGCCGGCACCACTGTTCCCCGTGAGATGGAGTACGGAATGACCAACGCCGTGAAAAGACTCGACGCGGGCACGCTGATAGCGTGCTGTCTCGCGGTTGCCGCCGCGCAGCTCTGCATCACCGTTCCCTCGCCCATCAACGGGGAGATCCAGGCCGCTTTCGGGGCGTCCGGTTCCCAGGTCGCCTGGGTGACGTCCGCTTTCATTCTTCCCACGGCCATTCTGGAACTGAATTTCGGCGTGGTCGGCGATCTCTTCGGCCGCAAACGTCTGCTGGTCCTCGGCGGATTCGTCCTCGCGCTCGGTGAACTCTTCAACGCGCTGTCCCAGAACATCACCATGCTCTGGGTCGGCCAGGCCCTCGCCGGTATCGGCGCGTGGCATGGAGGCGGCGGCCGGTCCGCTGGCCGTGGTCAACGCGGGCAGCGACAGCGCCAGGGCGGCCGCTCAGACCGCCCTCGGGCACGGTATGGCGGTCGGCGTGCTGATCTGCGGCTGCGCCTCCCTGCTCGGCGCGGTGGTGACGCTGCTGCTCGTGCGCAAGAACACCGCCCGCGCGGCGGCGGGCGCACAGGGCGAGACGGCGGTGCAGACCGCGACCGCGTGAGGGCCGCCGTAGGACCGGGGGCCCGGCCCCCGGCCCTTTACAGCGTCGTCGTCCTGCGTTGTCTCCTGTGACAGATGTACCCAGAGCATAACGACGCGTGATTTCAGGGGACTTGACCATCTACTCTGCACTATCTTCGCGGCATGTCCACGCCACCGCCGTCCCCGCAGCAGCCGCAGCAGCCTCCCGAGCAGCCGCCCCCCGTGGCGCCCACCCCGACGATCCCGGCCATGCAGCCGCCCGCCCCGCAGCAGCCCCTGCCGACCGCGTACCCCTATCCGCATCCGCAGTCCCCGGTTCCGCAGAATCCCTATGCCCAGCCGCCGTCCTACGGAACCGCGCCCTTGCCCGCGCCGCCGGGCGCCGGCGGAGGCAGCGGCAGAGGCGGGCGCGCCGTGCTGTGGGCCGCCGTCGGTGCCCTCGCGGCCTCCGCGGCCTGGGCGGCCGGGGTCTTTCTGACCGGCGGCTTCGGCGACAGAGCCGACCTGCGGGGCTACTCGGTGCCGTCGAATCTCTGCTCGGGCGCCGACTACTCGTCGTTCAAGGAGAAGTACCCCGAGGACGACACCACCTCGGCGTCCAGTCGCAGCTCCCTCAAGTCCGGTGCCTTGGACGAGAGTTACTGCAGCATCGGGCTGAAGGAGAGCGGTTCGACGTACTCCGACGCCTATCTCACCCTCCAGGCCGACCTGCACAAGAAGACCGACCCCGGGCCGGAGTTCACCGCCGTGTGGAAGAACTACGGCGACAGCCACACCGACTACGACGTCGAGAGCGTCCACGGGATCGGCGACGAGGCGTACGTGGTCAGCTACGACACCCTCAGCGGCTCCTCCACCGGCTCCCGGTACGTCAGCCTCGCCGTACGGGACGGCTGGCTGACGTACACGATGAACTACAGCACCTTCGGCACCTCCAGCAGCACCGCGCCCCAACTGGACGAGGTCACCGACTGGATGAAGGCGGACGCCCGGTCCACCCTGGAGAAGCTCAAGGGCTGACCGGCGCGTCCAGCGCGTCGGTGATCGCCTTCACACCGCCGTGCGCGGAGTAGCCGCCGTCCACGGTGATCTCCGCGCCGTTGACGTACGACGCCTCGTCGGAGAGCAGATAGACGACCAGCGGCGCGACCTCGTCGACGCTTCCGGGGCGGCCCTGCGGGGTGAGAGCGAGATGGGCGCGGACGAACACCGGGTTCGCGGACGCCATCAGCGGGGTCTCGATGTACCCGGGGTGCACGAGATTGGTGCGGATACCCCGCGGGGCCAGCTCCAGCGCGGCCACCTTCGACAGGCCCCGCAGCGCCCACTTGGACGCGGTGTACGCCACCGCGTGATGCGCGGTCAGACCCGCCACCGAGCCGACGTTGACGATCGACGCACCCGCCGGCATCAGCGGGGCGAGGGCCTGGATGCCGAGCAGCGCGCCCGTCGTGTTCACCGCGAATGCCCGGTTCCAGTCGGCGACTTCGACCTCGCCGAGCCGGGCCCGCATCGGGATGCCCGCGTTGTTGACCAGGCCGTGCACCACGTCCAGGGACGCCGCGAGCGCCGCCCAGCCGTCCGGCGACGACACGTCCAGGTGCCGGTAGCGCACATCGAGGCCGGCGGCGCGCAGCGTGGCGGCCAGCTTCTCACCGGGCTCGTCCAGGACATCGGTGGCCAGCACCGTCGCGCCCTCGCGGGCGGCGGCCTCGGCCTCCGCGGCGCCCTGGCCCTGCGCTGCTCCGGTGACGACGACGGTACGGCCCGCCAGACGTGTACGGCTCACGGCTCCTCCAAGCATGGCTGCGGGAATCCTCCCGTCCACGCTAGGAAGCCTGGCTGGTCGACAGCCGCACCCCCGCGTGCGTGACGTTCTTCTCCTCGAGCAGGGCTTCCAGCGCCACCAGAAGATTCAGGTCGATCGCTCCCAGGCCCATACGTCGTGTCCCTCCGGCGGTGTCCTTGAAGCTCCGTGAAAGCTCGGTGAAACCGGAGCGTAACGACCGGAATCAGGCCTAGGAAGGGTCGCGTACGAACTCACAGGGATCCGATAGAAGTTATCGGATCCCCGGATACGTGCAGGTCAGAGCGGACTGAGGACAGGACCGGGGGTCAGGGACGCGGGGTGCGGCCCCGTTTGCGGGCACGCGGCAGATAGGCGTCGGTCCTGCCGGGCACCACACGGTTGGCGAGGGTGCCGAGGTGTTCCACGGACAGCGTCACCTCGTCCCCGGGCTTCAGCGGCGCCGGGACGCGCTCACCGAGACGGCCCCAGAACTCGGCGAGCGCGCCCCAGCCGCAGGTGCCGGAGCCCAGCAGGTCCCCGGGCCGCACCCAGGCGTCCCGGGCCGCGTAGGCCGTCATCTCCTCGAAGGTCCACGACATGTTCGCCAGGGTGTCCCGGCCGATCAGCTCCCCGTTGAGGGTGACCGTCATCTCCAGGTCGAGGAAGCCGTCCGCGTCGCGCCGGTCGGCCACCTCGTCCGCGGTGACCAGATACGGGCCGAGCGTGTTGGCGAAGTCCTTGCCCTTGGAGAAGCCGAGCCCCAGGGTCTTCTCCGGTTTCTGGAGATCACGCGCCGACCAGTCGTTGAAGACCAGATAGCCCACGATGTGCTCGTGCGCCTCCTCGGGTGTGAGATCGCGTCCGGCGCGGCCGATCACCGCGCCCACCTCCAGCGATCGCGCCCAGCTCCTGGGCCCTGCGCCACACCGGGTCGTGCGCCGGGTCGGCCAGCTCCCGGCCGTCCACGGTCGTGGACACGCTGACGCCGTACAGACCGAGCCCGGTGACCGCCCGCTCCAACTCGGCGACCGCGAGCGCGGGGTGCTGGAGCGGGACGGTGCCCAGGCCGTACAGCCGTTCCGGAGCCTTCGCGCAGTGCGCGGCCACCGCCTCGTTGACGGTGCGGGCGAGACGCTCGGCGAGGTCCGGGGCGGCCCAGTAGTGGTGCATCGGCATCGGGCCGACCACCTGGATGCCGACGCCCATCGCGTCCAGGTCCGCGAGCCGCTCGGCGACATCGGTCAACCTGCCCGCCAGCCGCCGGAGTTGCGCCCGGTTCTCGGCCAGCGAGGCGGGTGAGTGGGCGCGCTGCTCGGCGGCCAGCTCGGCGGCGAACCCGGGCGTGTCCGCGACCAGGGCGTCGGCCGCCGGTACGGCGAGATGGCCGTGGAAGTCGACGACGGGCGGCGCGCTCATGCCGCCGCCGTGAGGTTCGTCAGCGTCTCCGCCATGATCCGTGCGGGATCGGCGCCCGGCGTGCCCGGGTTGATCTCCCAGTCGGCCAGCCGCAGCGAGTTCTCCAGCACCATCCGCACCCTCGGCAGCCGCCGCGCCATGAAGCGCTCCAGCACCCGCTCCACCGGCTCGTCCCCGATGACCAGTTCGGCCAGCAGCACGGCGTCCTCCGCGCACATCGCGGCGCCCTGTGCGATCAGCGGCGGGCAGGCGTGCGCCGCGTCGCCGATCACCATCGCGCGGCCCCGGTACCAGGGCTCGTTCACCAGGACGGTCTCGATCCACCGGTAGTCCACCGCCGTGTCCTCGGGCAAGTCCGCGAGGACCTTCCCCCAGGTGCCGCCGTACCCGGCACCGCGTTCGCGCAGCAGGGCGAGCGGGGCACGCGGGCCGATCAGGGAGGCGTCCAGGTTCTCGTCGAGGAGGTAGGCGTAGCACCGGTCCGCGGAGATCGGGCTGTAGCCGGCCTTGAAGCGGGGGCCGCCGTAGTACACCTCGGCGCAGTCCATCTCGGCGGGGCGGTCCGCGACCACCCGGAAGATGGACATCCCGACCGGGCGCGGGCGCTGCGGGAAGCCGATCAGGGCGCGCATCGCCGAGTTGATGCCGTCGGCGCCCACCACCAGGTCGTAGCGGCCGGTGGAGCCGTCGGTGAAGACCACGTCGGCACGGCCGGGGGACTGGTCGAGGCGCTCGACGCTCAGGCCGAGGCGGACGGTGACGCCGTGCGCGTACACCGCGTCGCACAGCGCGTCCTGGAGGTCCGAGCGCAACGCGCCCGCCGTGGACGGCAGTTCGGCGCCGCCGGTGTGCGGGGTGGGCAGCTCGGTGAGCAGAGTGCCGTCGGCGCGGCGCAGCCGCAGGATGTCGAACGGCACCGCGCGGGCCAGCACCCGCTCCAGCACCCCTACCGAGCGCAGCGCCTTGAGGGCGTTGCCCTGGACGGTGATGCCGTGTCCCACCCCGAACCACCGGGGCGATATCTCGACGAGCTCCACGTCCACGCCGCGCTGGGCGAGGGCGAGGGACAGCACGCTTCCGGTGATGCCGCCGCCTACGACGAGCACCTTCTGAACGGGCATGGACGATCCTTGCGGACGTAGGGGCGGGGGCAGGAGACGCGGGAAGAGGCAGGAGATGGGGAAGGGGCGGGAGCGGGAGCGGGAGCGGGAAGGGGAAGGGGAAGGAGGAAGGGGCGTGGGCAGACGCGTGAGGGCGGGCCGGACGGCGCTCGGCCGGGTCAGCCGGTGAAGCGCGGGCCGAGCTCGTGGTAGTGCTCGACGCTCGGCGGTACGGCGAAGTACGGCCCGACCAGCGCCCGCCAGCGGCCGAAGCGCTCCGACTCGCGGAAGCCGACCGTGTGCGCCTCCACCGAGTCCCAGCCGACCAGCAGCAGGAAGACCCGCGGTCGCTCCGCGCAGCGCAGCAGCTCCGCCCAGCGGAACCCGGCTGCCTCGGCGAGCACCTCGCGGGCCTTGCCGAAGACCTCCTGGAACTCCGTCTCCCGGCCTTCCTCGACCGTCAGCTCGGCATGCTCGACCACCACGGCGCTCTCCTCGGGTTCGGGGTGCTCCGAGCCTGATCGGCGGCCGGAGCGGGGTCAACGGATCGGGGCATCGGCAAGGGGCACGTCATCCATCCCCTACGGCGATGGAGGCGCAGTTCAGGGCTGTGGCGCCGGGTGATGGCAGGCATCGCGAACGGCCATTTCCGCCGCCCGCCCGGGATGCCTAGCGTCAAGGACGAGACCCCGCCGTCCCGGGCCCCTGGCCGTACCCCGCCCGTTCTCCGGAGCCACCCCTTCGCCAAGGGCACCACCCGCACCCCGCCCCTACGAGGAGAGCCGCCCGTGCCCGATCCGCTTCCCTCCCCTCCGCCCCCGCCGTCCCATCCCACCCTTCCGTCCCACGCCGGACCCTTCGCGCTCGGCACCTTCGCCGGCCCGGACTCCCCGTTCCCCGGCCTGGTCGCCGGGGCCCGGGTCCGTGACCTCTCCGACCTGGTGCCGTCCGTGCGCGCCCTGGCCGAGGACTGGGACACCTGGCTGCCCCGCCTCGCAGGCCTCGCGACGTCCCCCGACGGCCCCTGGCACGACCTTGCCGCACTGCGTGTCCTGGCCCCGATCGAGCCCGGCCTGATCCTCCAGAGCGGCGCCAACTACCGCAGGCACGTGGTCGATCTGGTCGCCGCCGAGAAGGAGAGCGTGCACGGCGCGACGCCTGAGGAGGCCCGCGCGGACGCCGAGCGGATGATGGACGAGCGGATCCGCGACGGGGTGCCGTACCTCTTCCTCGGCTCGTCGCGCGCCCTGTGCGGCCCCTACGACGACATCGTGCTGCCCGCGCTCGGCGAACAGCACGACTGGGAGCTCGAACTCGCCCTCGTCATCGGCAAGGAGGGCCGGAACATCCCCGCCGGGGCGGCCATGGAGCATGTCGCCGCCTACACGATCTGCAACGACCTCACCACCCGCGACCGCCTCTACCGGCCCGACCTCAAGGCGATCGGCACCGACTGGTTCACCGCGAAGAACGCCGACACCTTCCTGCCCACCGGGCCCTTCCTGGTCCCGGCCGCCTTCGTGGGCGACCCGGGAGATCTCCGGATCACCCTGCGGCACAACGGAGTCGTACGGCAGGACGAGTCCACCAAGGACATGATCTTCGACATCCCGCGGCTGATCGCGTACGCCTCCACGACCACCACCCTGTGCCCCGGCGACCTCCTTCTCACCGGCTCCCCGGCCGGCAACGGCGCGCACTGGGGCGTCTTCCTGAAGCCCGGGGACGTCCTGGAGTCGGAGATCACCGGCCTGGGCCACCAGCGCAACACCGTCAGGAGCGGACCGTGACATCGACGACCACGACCTTCCAGCCGATCACCCATCTGCGCCATGTCGACCTGGCCGTACCGGATTTCGCCCGGCAGCGCGACTTCTACGGCACCACCTGGGGCCTCACCGAGATCGCGAACGACGACGGGCTCGCCTTCTTCGCCGCCGAGGGCAGCCCCGAGCAGTACGTCGTGCGCATCCGCGAGGACCGGCGCAAACGCATGGACCTGATCGCCTTCGGCGCCGCCTCGCCCGCCGACATCGACGAACTCGCCCTGCGGCTCGGCCGGGCGGGGGTCCGGCTCGTCCACGAGCCCAGGGCGCTGGACACCCCGGGCGGCGGCTACGGGCTGCGCCTCTTCGACCCCGACGGACGGGTCGTCGAGGTCTCCGCCGACGTCGCCACCCGCACCCACCGCAGGATCGAGGAGCGCGAGGCGATCCCGGTCCGCCTCTCGCACTGCGTCATCAACTCCCAGGACCCGGCGGGCCTGCGCGACTTCTACGTGCGCCACCTCGGCTTCCGGCTCACCGACACCCTGTACTCCACCCACATGGGCGACCTCATGTACTTCCTGCGGTGCAGCCCCCTGCACCACTCCTTCGCCGTCGCCCGTGGACCCCACCCGTCCCTGCACCACGCCTCGTTCGAGATGCGGGGCGTCGAGGAATACATGCGCGGCACCGGGCGGGCGCTGCGTGCCGGGACCCGGCTCACCTGGGGTCCGGGGCGGCATCTCGCGGGCGACAACACCTTCTCCTACTTCCACGACCCGCACGGCAACACCGTGGAGTACACCACCGAACTCGCCGTCCTCGACGAGGACCTGTGGCACCCCGGCCGCCATGACGTCGACGATCCCATCACCCAGGACCAGTGGGGCACCACCGACCCGATGAGCGAGTCGGTCGCCAAGGAGCAGTTCAACGACCCCGATGTGCTCTTCGAAGCACCGCCCGTCTGATCCCGCCCCGCTGTCCCGCATCTCCTCCGACACGTCCCAAAAAGGCCGCAGTTGTGGCAGAGATCCTGAAGCGCGCCGTCCCCGGGGCCGAGGCCGCCGCCTCGCTCGGCCAGGTGCGGGAGACCGTGGCCGCAGTCATCGCGGATGTCCGGCCGTGCTCATCACCACCTCCCGCGACGTGGCCGAGCGGACCATCGCCGAGGTCGAGCGGCTGCTGCCCGGGATGCCCACCCGCGACTTCGCCGAGCCCGCCTGGCGCGACCACGGCCAGGTCCATGTCGTCGGCTCCCTGGACGAGTTGTACGCCCTTGCCGACGACTTCGCCTTCGAGCACGTCGAGGTGCTCACCGCCGAGCCGCGCCAGGCGTTGGAGCGGATGACGCAGTACGGCGCGCTGTTCCTCGGCGAGGGCACCTGTGTCTCGTTCGGCGACAAGGTCATCGGCACCAACCATGTGCTGCCCACCCGGGGTGCCGCCCGCTACACCGGTGGTCTGTGGGTCGGGAAGTACCTCAGGACGGTGACCTATCAGGAGGTCACCGACACCGCCTCGCAGGCGCTGCTCGGCCGGCTCTGCGGACGCGCCTCCCGCGTCGAGCTGTTCGAGGGCCACGCCCGCTCCGGCGATGTACGCGCCGCCCGGGCCGCCGGGGACGAGCTGCCGTGGAACACCCCGTGAGCCTCGCCGGGCGCACCGCGCTGATCACGGGCGGGGGAGGGCCGCTGGGACGGGCCTTCGCGCCGGCCCTCGCGGATGCCGGGGCCCGGGTCATCCCGGTCGGCCGGAACCGGGACACCCTCGCGGAGACGGCCGCCCGGGTCGAAAAGGCGGGCGGCACGGCCCGCACCGCCGTGTGCGACGTCTCCGACCCGGCGTCGGTGACCGCCCTCTCCGCCGAACTCGCCGACGAGGACGTGTCGTTGCTCGTCAACAACGCCGGTGTCGCCGGTCCGGTCCGCCCGCTCGTCGACATCGAACCGGGGGAGTGGGACGAGGTGTTCGCCGCCAACGTCCGCGGCGTCCATCTGATGTGCCGCGCCTTCCTGCCGCCGATGCTCGCGGCCGGGCGGGGCGACATCGTCAACGTCGCCTCGGTGAGCGGCAAACGGCCGCTGCTCAACCGCACCCCGTACACCGCGTCCAAGATGGCCCTCATCGGCCTCACCCGCACCCTCGCGGGGGAGGTGGGCCCGAGCGGCGTGGCGGTCAACTCCCTTTCCCCCGGCCCGGTCCGGGGCCCGCGGATGGACCGGAACTTCCGGCTCACGGCCGAACTCACCGGCTGCACACCCGAAGAGGCGGAACGGGACTTCGCATCCCGGGCCGCGCTGGGCCGCCTGGTGGAGGAGGACGAGGTCGCCCGCGCCCTGCTCGCCATGCTGGCCATGCCCGGCCTGTGCGGGGCCGACATCGACCTGTCGGCGGGGATGATAGCGCCGGCGTAGGAGGCCTCTGCCCGGCTGTGACAACTCTGTGTAATCATTGTGGAGTTGGGCCCTTGATCCGAAGCATCGGGTTCCGGTATGCCTGTACATGACGCCTGGACCCCTGTGCGCAGGGCTGATTCACTCCCTCTTGCGCACCTCAGGCGCCTCCGTCCGAGCCGTTGCACCGGTGTGCCGCACCCCTGCCTCGTCACTCTGCGCGACGACACTTCTTGATCTTGGGAAGGCAACCTCATGTCATTGACCACCCGACGTTCTTTCCTCATCGCCGGTTCCGCGACGGCAGGGGCGCTACTGGTGCCGGCCGGTTCCGCCGTCGCCGCTCCGGTCTCGTCGGGCAAGACGCTCACGGTCGGGTCCGGCACGGCGTACGAACTCGCCGCGACCACCCGCCTCAGCCGCCTCACCATCGCCGAGGGCGGTACGCTCGTCGCCCCCGAGGGACACAGCATCACGCTCACCGTCGACGGTGTGGAGACCGGCCAGAAGCTCACCGAGACCAGCGGCACCGCCACCCTGATCCAGCCCGGCACCTACCGCGGCGACGTCGTCCTCACCGTGGCCGTTGCCAACAAGATCACCTACGAGACGCTCACCTTCCCGTTCCGGCAGGCCCTCTACGTGGGCGCCGACGGCGTCGACCGCGACAGGTCGGTGCTCTCCGCGGTCACCGGCGGCCGGCTCACCGACGCCGTCGCCCGCAATGTGGCCATCGTGTCCACCGGCGAGTGCTTCGACGGCGTGTTCGTGCAGGACGCGAGCTACACACTGGACCGGCCCACCATCTCCCTGACGGGCAACGGCCGTTGCGACTTCGCCGGGTACGGTGCCGCGGTCGTCGGTGACGGCGACGGCACCACGCTGCTGGTGGACGGCGCCCGGATCGGCACCAAGGGCGTGGTCCGCACCGGTGTGATCTCCAACGACGGAGCCAACGTCGTCGTGAAGAACTCCACCGTCCGCTGCCGCAACGGCGTCCTGCCCGCCGACTACCAGGCCACCGTCGAGACGCCGTACATGCAGTCCGTGCCCTGGATGCTCGGCCTCGACGGCAATGTCCGCGCCACCAACCTCGTCGGCAAGAACAGCCGCGCCACCTACCTCAACTCCACCGTCTTCTCCGAGACCTGGGGCGCCCTGTCCGTCGAGGGCGGCAGCGGGCTCAAGCTCACCACGATCAACAGCCGTGTCGGCAACACCGGTTCGTACGGCTACGGCACCTACGCCATCGGCGACGCCACCGTCCGCGTCCTCGGCTCCCGCTTTGAGGTCGGCAGCTACGCCACCATCCTCGCCGGGCCCGCCCCGGTCGTGCACTACGGCGACAGCACCCGCGAAGCCGTCGCCGCGCTCAACACCGAACTGGAACTCGGGCTGTCGGACGCAGAGTTGAACGACATCCCGGTGCGCGGCACGGTCGTGGACTCCGGGCACTTCGGCTATATGTTCTTCGGCACCGGAACGCTCACCCTGGACGGCGGCACGGTGATCAACTCCGAGCGGGCCACCTTCCTCAACAAGGGCCAGCAGACCACCATCACCGTCGACGGCTCCCAGGGCGCCCGCCTCAACCCGAAGGACGGGACCATCCTCCAGATGATGGAGCTGGACGACCCGGGCCCGGTGAACGTGGGCGGCAAGATGATGAACACCGGCGTCTACACCGAGCCCACCGGCGACCCGGAGAAGGACAGCTCCTTCGACGTCACCGCCGCCCACACCGCGGACGGCGCGGCGACCTTCACCTCCATAGCCCTGCGCGGCGACTTCTACAACGGCATGCGCAAGGGCAAGAACATGGTCCTCACCTTCGACGACTCCACCGTCCAGGGCGTCATCTCGGCCACCGCGACCAAGCACCGGGTGTCCAGCATCGACTCCTCCTCCTACTACGAACTGGGCATCGTCACCAACACCGTCCAGGCGGCCGTCAACAACGGGGTCGTGGTCCGGTTGACCGGCGGCTCCGTGTGGACCGTCACCGGAACCTCCCATCTGACCAGCCTGACCCTCGCCGACGACGCCGAGGTCAGGGCGCCGCGCGGCAAGAAGGTCACCTTCACCGTCGACGGCACCACCACCACGCTCACCGCAGGCGGCAGCTACACCGGCGCGCTCACCCTCACCGTGGCATGACCGTGGCGCGATCGCGGTCTGATCGCGGTCTGACCGCGGCATGATTTCGGTATGACCTCGGTCTGACCGACGGGCGGAGGCGCGGCATCGCTCATGCGGACCGCGCCTCCGCCTCCTTCACGATCCGCTCGAACTGCGCGCCCATGGCTTCCGCCAGTGCCTGCGCCCCGGACAGCGGACGCACCATCACCGTCAGCGCGTCGATCAGCCCGTCCTCGTCGACGTGGATGAAGTCGCAGCCCTCCAGAGTGCGGTCGCCCACCCGCGCCGTGAACACCAGGGCGTGCTCGCGGCCCTCGCCGCCGCTGAGCTCACTGACGTAGCGGAAGTCCTCGAAAACTCGCGCCACACCGCGCAGGATCGCCGCGGTGATCGCCTTGCCCGGGTACGGCTTGAACACCACCGGGCTGGTGAAGACGACGTTCTCGGCGAGCAGGGCCTCGACGGCGGCCATGTCCTGCGCCTCGACGGCAGCACGGAACGCGTACATCCGATCACCTCATATGCAACTAGTTGACTATGGCGGGCGAGGTGAGCGTAGTGAGCCGGGCAGCGGGATGTCCACACCCCGTCCGGGACCGTCGCTCACACGTCTCGGACAGGGCGTAGGGCCCGTCCGGCATGATCCGCCGGACAGGCCCTAAGCTGGGCTGGATGTTCAGCCCCGAAGGCCCCAGCCTCAGCGAACTCGCCGTCCAGGCACTGTCGTCCGTCGAGCACGGCTACGACCTGCTCGCCCCCAAGTTCGACCACACCCCCTTCCGCACCCCGGACTCCGTGCTCGACGCCGTGGCCGCGGCACTGGAGCGGACAGGGACCTTCGGCGACGGACTGGACCTGTGCTGCGGCACCGGAGCAGGCACCGACGTGCTGGCGCGGGTGTGCCGGGGGAGCGTCACCGGGGTCGACTTCAGTGCCGGGATGCTCGCGGTCGCCCGGCAGCGGGAGCGGGCTCGGGAGGGTGCCGGGGCACCCGTGACCGCCTGGGTGCGTGCCGACGCCCGTGCCCTGCCGTTCCGGGACGCCTTCGACCTGGCGGTGAGCTTCGGGGCCCTCGGGCACTTCCTGCCGCGCGAACTGCCCGGGCTCTTCGCCCAGGTGCACTCCGTGCTCCGGCCGGGCGGCGCGTTCGCGTTCCCCGTCCTCGCGCCGCCCCGCCCCACGGGCCTGGCGTTCTGGATGCTGATCGGCTTCGACACCGTGATGCGGGTGCGCAACGCCGTGTGGCGGCCGCCGTTCGTGATGTACTACCGCGCCTTCCGGTTCGGCGACGTCCGGCGGGAGCTGGTGCGGGCCGGGTTCACGGTGGAGACGTACGCCCTGCCCGAGTTCGGGCGGCGCGGTGACGGCAGCCCGCGGGCTCGGCTGATGGTGGCCCGGCGTGCGGACCGGCCCGCCGATCGCCCGGCTGCCGGCCTCGCCGACGCCCCGGCCGTTCACCCCGCCGACGGCAGCGTGAACTCGTAGACCAGGGCCTCCCGCCGGTCGTCCATCACCAGCTCGGTGATCTCGAGCGGGCGGGCGTACTGATCGTGCACCTGCCGGACGACTCGGACCGAGGCGGCGCCGGCGAGCGGGATGATGGCATCGCGGTGATGCAGGGTCAGGCCCGCCTTGCGCATCCAGTCGTACGCCCGCCTGAGCTCGGCCGATCCGGTGCCGTCGGCGCGGTCGACATAGCGGCTCAGCTCCGCGACCTCGGCCAGGGCCACGGAGGAGAACGATGTCACGGCCCGGCGGTGACCGCTCCCGTCGGCCGCGGCGTGCTCGTAGCGGTGCACCAGGGTCGGCCGGTGCGGGGCGAGTCCCAGGGCCGCGGCGTGCTCCGGCGGGGGCGTCTCCCAGGCCACCGTGGTCCGATCGCCCGCCGTCGGGTCCGGGCCCAGGGCGCCGACCGGGAAGGTGAGCGCGGCCGGGGCCTCCACCGGCAGCCCCGGCAGGGTCGCGTGGCTGCCACGCCGGTCGGTGGCGACCAGACCGCCCCGGCGCAGCACATCCAGGGCCTGCCGGACGGTCTCCCGGCTGACCTCGAAGTGCGCGGCCAGCTGCCGCTCGCCGGGTAACCGCTCACCCGGCGGGATGGTGCCGTCGCGCAGTTCGGCGAGCAGTCTGGTCGCGACCTTCCAGTACAGGGGCCGTTCGTCGCCTTCTTCGGTGGAGCGGGTGGAACGGGAGTCTTCGGTGGAACGGGAGTCGTCGGTGGTGCGGGACTCGGGGGTGGTGCGGGACTCGGGGGTGGTGGCGGACTCGGGGGTGGTGCGGGCCATGCCGCGCCTCCTGTGGTGACAAGACGTAGCCGTGCGGGCTCGGGGCGTCACTAGATCTAGCATTGGTCTAAACCAGTTGTGAAGCCCGTACCGCCGGTTCGGCCGAAAATGTGCCTGTCCTGGCTTCAACTCCCGAACCCTGAGTCCCTGGGCCCCCGAGTCCCGCGCCCCCGGCCCCTCGGCTGCTCAGGCGTGGGCGCGCACCCAGCGCAGCTTGGTCTCGGCCTGGTAGGGGCCGCCGCCCTCGTGGTCGTTGAAGTCGTAGACCTCGATCCGCTTGTCGTCGTGGGCCCAGGAGTTGAAGGCCGCGAAGACGGTGGACGGCGGGCAGGTCTGGTCCTCCAGGGCCGCCGAGAACAGGGCGGGCGCGGTGCTGCGGGCGGCGAAATGGACACCGTCGAAATAGGACAGGGTGCGCTGGACCTCGGCGGCGCGGCCGCGGTGCGTCTTGAGGTACAGGCCGATCTCCCGGTACGGGTGGCGGTCGGTGAGCGTCGTCGCGCGCGGGTAGTCGCACAGGAACGGCACATCGGGTGCGACCGCCACCAGGTCGGGCACCAGACCGCCTACGGCGATGGTGATGCCGCCGCCCTGGCTGGCACCGGTCGCCACGGTGCGCGAGGCGTCGGTGAGCGGATGCGAGCGGGCCGCCTCCACGGCGCGTACGGCGTCGGTGAACACCCGCCGGTAGTAGTAGTTCTCGGGCGCGTCGATGCCCCGGGTCATGAAGCCGGGGTACGCCGGTGCGCCGCCGACCGGGTCCGGGGTACCGCCGCCACCGCCCCAGGCGCTGCCCTGGCCCCGGGTGTCCATGACGAAGTGGGCCCGGCCCGACGACGCCCACAGCAGATGCTCCAGCGGCAGTCCGCGCCCGCCGCCGTAGCCGACGAACTCCACGACCAGCGGGAGCGGTTCCTCGGCCCCGGCTGGCAGCGTCAGCCAGCCCTTCACCGGGTGCCCGCCGAACCCGGCGAACGTGACGTCGTACGTCGTCACCGTCGACAGCCCGGTGTCGACCGGCTCGAAACGGGCGTCCAGCTCGTGCTCGCGGGCCTCCAGGAGCGTCTTGGACCAGAAGGCGTCGAAGTCCTCGGGCGCCACGGACTCGCTGCGGTACTCCCGGAGTTCGTCGAGGGCGAGGTCGAACAGGGCCATGCGGGACCGCCTTTGTCAGAGGACAGCGTGAACGGGCATGCGGACGATCACACCGTACGTGAATGATCGGATGACTCACCAGAGCCTAGCGTCATTGTGTTCCCACGGCGAGAGGCCGCAGTGTGCCGATGATCCGCTGGTCAAACGGTGGAATCGCAGGCAGTTCGGCGATGCCGACGGCTTGAACGTCAGACTGGCACATGGGGTGGATGATCGGGTCACCTCGATCGGTGGCTCAGCCGAGTCAGGCCCGCCTGCGGGTCCAGTCCGGGCCTGTGCGGGCCCAGTCGCGCTCCCATTCGGCCATCCGGTGCCGCAGGGCGACATGGCGCACGGTGCCGTGGACGATCAGAACGGCGGTCGCCGCACCCACCGCGGCGACGGTGCCGACGCCCACGGTGTGCTGCCAGACGGAGGTCGCGTTCTGCGGCGGGGCGACGGAGCGGCCCTGGGAGTCGAACCACACAGGGACGATGTCGCCCTGTTTGCTGTCGCCGGGGACGTCCGCGACGGCGGTCCGGGTGCCCTGGCCGGGCTCCGTCCAGCGCACCGTCACCCGGAAGTCGGGCACCGTCCCGCTGCGCGCGGAGACGTGCTGTACCGGCGGCCGGCCGATCACCTGGGCGTTGACCCGATGCCGGTCGGCCCGCTGGGCGTCGACCAGCGCCTGCGCCGTGCGATGGGCCCACATACCCGCCAGCGCACCCGCCAGCGGCGCCCCCACGAACAGCAGCACCGCGACGGCCAGCGCCGTCCACGCCTCGATGACGTCCGACCGGCGCCGAAGCGGATTGCGCCGCCAGCGCCAGCCCCGCACCCGGGTTCGCATGTCGACCTCCTCGCAGGCCGGCGGACCACTCACTCCGTACCGCACACACGCGCGAGCGCCCGTACGGATCTGGTACCCCGTACGGCACGGTTCGCTCACCTGCCACGGCACCGGTCCGGGACCGCCACGACCTCTTGCGACGTCCTGTGACGTCCCGCGACGTCTTGTGACGGGACCGGCGCCACGGCGTTGACGACCGCGACGCGCACTTCTACTCAGCATGGCTCGGAACGGTAAGAGGGCGCTTGTCGGGTGCTGGCGCGCGGCCGGTGCGAGGCCTGGCCCGGCGGGCTCGGCAGGACAGTCGGCGTGGCCGGACCTCGGCCCCGGCGGGACTGCCGGCCTTGGCCGCACCGCTGGCCTTGGCCGAAACACCGGTGTGGTCCCGAACTGCGGGGCTGCCCGAAGCCGCGGGCGTGGCTCAACCGCCAGGCCTGCTGAAGCAGCGCCGTGGCGACTCTCGCCCCCGCCGCCCCTTCCCGTTCCCGTCCCTGGGGGAGGCTGCGCCCCCAGACCCCCCTTCGGCCCTTCTGGCCTCGTCCTTGAACGAACCGCTGGGTGTGGCCGATCCGCCGGGCCTGCTCAAGTTTGCGGGTCCGGCTGAAGCCCGGCCTGCCTGGGTCCCGTCCGCGTCAGTCGAAGCTGCGGGCCCGGCCGAATTCCGGCCTGGCCGCGCTCCGTCCGGCGTCAGCCGAAGCCGCGGGTCCGGCCGAGTCCCGGCCTGCCTGGGTCCCCTCCGCGTCAGTCGAAACCGCAGGGCCGGCCGAAGCCGGCCTGGCCGGGCCCCGTCCGCGTCAGCCGAAGCTGCGGGGCGGGCCGAAGCCCGGCCTGCCCGGCCCCGCCCCGCGTCAGCCGAAGCGCTCGATGCGGATGTGGTCCACCGGCTGACCCGCCGCCACCAGCAGCCGCGAGGCGTGCTCGGCGAAGCCGTTCGAGCCGCACACATAGGCCTCCCAGCCACCGGGCGGCGCCTCGGCCAGCAGCGGTTCCACCTGCGCGGCTGTCATCCGGCCCACCGGCACCCCCGCCGGCGCACTGCGCGTGAACACGGGCTCGGTCTCCGTGCCGTACTCCGCCGCGTAGATCAGTTCCTCGGGGCTGCGCGCCGACACCAGCATCCGCAGCGGCACCTCAAGGCCGCGTGCCCGGTGGTGGCGCACCATCGACATCAGGGGTACGACCCCGGAACCGGCCCCCAGCAGCAGCGCGGGCCGGTCGCCCCGCCAGGCGAAGAAGCCGCTCAGCGGGCCGCGCACCTCGACCGTGTCACCGGGCCGGGCCACCGTGTGGAACCAACTGGACACCTCGCCGCCCTCGACATGGTCGAGGGTCAGCTCGATATGCCCGGAGGCGTCGGGAGCGGACGCGATCGAGTAGTGGCGCTGCGCCGCGTAGCCGTCCTCGGCGGTCAGCCGCAGCATCAGATGCTGGCCCGGCAGATGCCCCGCCCAGTTGGGCACCGCGAATCGGAAGGTGGCCGCGCGCGGCGTCTCGCGCCGCATCTCTGTCAGCACGGCCCGCTGCCACACCCCCGCGATCTGCTGCCCGACCTCGACACGGCCGGGTATCGCGAAACGGACCGGGGGCGTGGAGCCGGGGGCGGAGGCCGGGCCGGAGACGGCGGCAAAGGTGTCAGTCACCGGAGTACCTCTGCTCCTCCCAGGGGTTGCCCCGGGCGTGATAGCCGTTCTGCTCCCAGAAGCCCGGCTCGTCGTGGTCCCTGAGCGTCACACCCGCGACCCACTTGGCGCTCTTCCAGAAGTACAGATGCGGCACCAGCAGCCGCGCCGGACCGCCGTGCTCCGGCGCGAGCGGCCTGCTGTCGAAGTCCCAGACGATCCACGCCTTCCCGCCGGTCACGTCCGCGAGGGGGAGGTTCGTGGTGTAGCCGGTGTGGGAGTAGGCCGTGACATGGGTGGCGGAGGCATGCGGCTGCACCGCTTCGAGAAAGGCGTCCAGGGACACCCCGGTGAACCGCACCCCGAACTTCGACCAGCCGGTCACACAGTGGATCGCACCCTCGTACGAGGACTCGGGCAGCGCGTGCGCCGCGTCCCAGTCCCAGGTGCGCGGTGTCGCCACGAGCCCGTCCGCGCGGAACGTCCAGTCGGCGGACGCGAGATCGGGGGTGACCTCCGCGGACAGCACGGGCCAGTCGTCGCGCGCGTCGTACTGACCGGGTGGCAGCCCGGCGTCATGGACACGCGGCCGGCCGGTGAAGCCTCGGGTGACGTTCATGCAGCCCACGGTACGTCGTCCGCGGCAACGCCCCGCACCGTGTTCAGCCCCTGGTCACAGGCCCGGGGGCGGGCGCGCTGGGGGCCGTCGCCGCCGCGTTGTAGCGCTCCAGACAGGCGGCGAAGCACGCCAGGTCCTCCTCCGGCCAGCCCGCGAGCCGCTCCCGGAACGCGGCCCGGCGGCTGCGGGTGACCTGGGCCAGGATCTCGTCACCGGCGGCCGTGAGATGCAGCACCTGGACCCGGTGGTCCTCGGGGTCCGTACTGCGCCCGATCAGCCCGGCCTTCTCCAGCGCGGCCACCTGACGGCTCACCGTGGACTTGTCCAGCACGTAGTGCGCGGCCAGATCGGTGGCCCGGCAGCCACCGCTCTCCTCCAGATGACCGAGCAGCGTGTACGCGACCAGCGACAATTCGGGATGCATCCGGCCCGCGGAGGCCCGCGCCCGCCGGGCGAAGACCGTCATCTCGCGCTGGATGGTCTCGACGGCCGTCTCCGCCGCGGTCGGGGGAGCCGTCGCGGGTGCGGTCACGGTGCTTCCTTCCTCCGGATTCCTCGCTCTACGGCGCTCTACGGCGCCCTCCGGCCTTTCCGGTTGCACGGTACAACTTGTGAGCCGACGAGACCGGCCAGGACCTGCCAGGACTCGCCGGGACCCGCCCATGCAGGATGCGAGGGCTGCGGGGAAGCAGCGGTCGGCGTGCGGTTGTTCGGGTACTGTGGCCGTCCGGCCACGGACCGTCCCGGCCGGGGACGCAGAGGAGGTGAGACCCATTACCGCTGTGTCAGTACGGGTGCTCTCACCTCAGGATCGCGCGGATCAGCGGCCGTAGTCGACCGCGAGGGCGCCCTTTCGGCTTCCGAAAGGCTCTCGGCTTCCCATGCCTCCCCTGTCCTCCGCCTCGTCCCCTTCTTCTCCCTCTTCCCGCTTCCCCGCCGCCACCCGCTCCGCGGTGACCGCCGATCTCCGTGCCGCGGGCTGTGTCTTCGCCGAGGAGGAGGCGGACCTGCTGCTCGGCGCCGCCCGCACACCGGACGAACTCTCCGCCCTGGTCGGCCGGCGGGTCGCCGGCGAGCCCGTGGAACTCGTCGTCGGCTGGGCGGAGTTCCACGGGCTCCGCGTCGTCGTGGAACCGGATGTGTTCGTGCCGCGCCGCCGCACCGAGTTCCTGGTCGACCAGGCCCTCGCCCAGGCCCCGGACGCTGCCGTCGTGGTGGACCTGTGCTGCGGCTCCGGCGCGGTCGGGGCCGCCCTGGCCGCCGCGCTCGGCCCCGTCGAACTGCACGCCGCCGACATCGACCCGGCCGCGGTGCGCTGCGCCCGCCGCAATGTCGCGGAAGCGGGCGGCCGGGTGCACCTCGGCGATCTCTACGACGCACTGCCCGGCGAACTGCGCGGTAGGGTCGGCATCCTCGCGGCCAATGTGCCGTACGTCCCCAGCGGCGAGGTCGGCCTGCTGCCCGCCGAGGCGCGTGAGCACGAGCCGTCGGCCGCCCTGGACGGCGGCGGTGACGGGCTGGACATACTGCGCCGGGTCGCCGCACAGGCGCCCGGCTGGCTGGCGCCGGGCGGCTGCCTCCTCGTAGAGACGAGCGAGCGGCAGTCTGCGGCGGCCCTCGATGCCTTCACCGCGGCAGGGCTCGCCGCCCGCCTCGCTGTGTCCGACGAACTCGATGCGAACGTGGTGATCGGAGTCGGACCGCGGCCGTGACTGCCGCGGCGGCGGTCAGGTCGTGGCGCCGCTGCCCGACGGGCTGGACGGGTTGGATGGGTTGGAGCTGCCGGGTGAGGGTGCCTCGCGCTCTCCCCGGTCCCACGGCCCGTGTCCGCCGCCGAACCGTCCGTGCCCGTCATCGTCGTCGCCGCGGTCCTTGCCGGTGAAGGCGCCGTCCACGACGAACGTCGCGGTCCTGGTGTCACCGCTGCGGGTGCCGACCAGCATCACCGTGTCGCCCTTCTTCAGGGCGCCCGCCCCGGACTGGGCCGAGCCGTCCTTGCGCACGGTGGCGCCGGAGCCGACGGTCCAGGTCCACTGGGCGCCGTCCTCACTCTTGATGGTCACCTGGTCGCCGTCCGTCTTCTGTACGGTGCCGCGCTGCCAGACCCGTACGACCCACTTCCCCGTGTCGCGGTCCTTGACGGTCGCCTCCCCGTGCACGGCCTGTCCGCCGAGCCCGAACCACGGGCCGAAGAATCCGTGCCCGCCGGGACCGCCGGGCGACGGCGACGCGGAGGGTGAGGTCCCGGCCGCCGCGGGTACGGCGTCGGCGCCGGAGCGACCCGAGGTCGCGGCGAAGGCGACGGTGCCGCCGAGGGCCAGTGCCGCGACCGTCACGGCCACGGTGACCGCCCGGGCCCGCCCGGACTGCCGCCGCCAGCGGCCGCGCAGGGTGGCTCCGGGTGCGCGGTCGCCGCCGGGCCCGGCGAGCACCTCCCAGTCGCCGCCCTCGCGCGGGGCGTGTGCGGGCATCGGCGGCACCGGGGGTCCGGGCGGTGTCGGCGGCACCGACGGGGGGTTCCAGCGCGACGGCTCGTCGCTCATCGGAGTGGGGTCGTGGTCGGGGTCGTGCGTCACGGCTCGCTCCCATCGGCCGGTGGCGTGCGCCGTGTCGGCACAGCACGCCTTGCTGTGATTGTCCGATGCCGGCGATAAGAACCCGATAACGAATCCCTGTGAATGACGTGAAACCGTCCCGCGCGGGAGTCGTCCACGGGTCCTGTGCCGGTGTGCGACGGCCTTGCCAGCATCGGCGGTAGCGGCAGCGGTAGCGGTGCTACCGAACGCTTGGCCAGTGCTCCATCCTTCAGGGTGGAGGTGTAGGGCATCCTCGCCCTGGCGGCCCGGAGGAGCGCAGAGTCATGCCATGATCGCCTTGTCCGGCAACGTAGTTGTCGGACCTACCGCCGGACGGGCGGGAAGTCAGGCCTGTGGAGGTCTGGTAAGACCGGTCCTCACCGACCGGCACGGACCCGTGAAGCAGGAACCCAGGGTGGTACCGCGAAGCGGTTCGGACCGGAATCTCCAGTCCTTGGGCTGGAGAGGACGTCAAGACGGCAGCTCCACCGCCCGTGCCATCAACAGCGCCACGTCGTCGTCGTTGTCCGGCTCGCGGAGTGCGCGCAGCAGGAGGTCGCAGGTGTCCTCCAACGAGCCGACGGGCTCGTCCAGCAGGGCGAGCAGGGTGTCGAGGCGGGCGTCCAGGGAGTCCCGGCGGGTCTCGACCAGGCCGTCGGTGTAGAGGACCAGCCGGTCGCCCGGAGCGAGATCGACGGTCGTCGTCGTGAAGGCCACCCCGCCGACCCCCAGCGGTGCCCCGGTCGGCAGCTCCAGCAGCTCCGCCTGCCGGCCCGGCCGCATCCTGACCGGCGGCAGATGCCCGGCGTTGGCGATCAGGCACCGCCCGGTGTGCGGGTCGTGGACGGCGTAGACACAGGTGGCGATGGCCTGGTCGAGGCCGGAGACGACCCGGTCGAGGTGCTCCAGGAGCTGCTCGGGCGCCAGATGCAGCGAGGCGAGGGTGTCGGTCGTGGTGCGCAGTCGGCCCATGGTGGCGGCGGCGTCGATACCGCTGCCCATCACATCGCCCACCACCAGCGCCGTCTTGTCGTCCTCCAGCGGGATCACGTCGAACCAGTCGCCGCCCACCTCGGTCGTGGCACCCGCGGGCTGGTAGCGGGAGGCCACCTCCAGCCCGGCGGTCGCGGGCGGCGGTCCCGGCAGCAGACTGCGCTGCAGGGTGAGCGCCGCGTTGCGGGCGTTCTGGTACCAGCGGGCGTTGTCGATCTGCACCGCCGCGCGGGACGCCAGCTCCCGGGCCAGCAGCAGATCGTCCACGTCGAACGGCCGCGGGTCGTGGGTGCGTTTGAGGTCGAGGGCGCCCAGCACCTCGCCGCGCGCTGTCAGAGGCACCGCGAGATACGAGTGGACACCCGCGCGGGCCAGTTCGCCGGCCGCCTCGGGGGTGGGCGCTATGCGGGGCAGGTCCATCTCCTTGACCCGCTCGACGAGGACCGGCCGGCCGGTGCGTACGCACTCGGTCACCAGCCGGTCGGGCCCGTACGAGGAGGTCTCGCCCTGCGGATCGGCCGCGGCCTGCGCCTCCCAGCCCTCCTCGGCCTGCACCGCCAGTGCCCTGAGCACCGCGGACTCGGCAGGGCCGAGCGCGGAGCGGCGGCCCTGCACCACCGTCTCCAGCAGTTCCACGGAGGCTACGTCGGCGAGCTCCGGCACGGCCACGTCGGCCAGCTCGCGGGCCGTGCGGTCGAGGTCGAGGGTGGTGCCGATGCGCGCCGAGGCGTCCGCGACGAGGGCCAGCCGCCGGCGTGCGGCCTCGGCCTCGACGGCGATGCGGTGCTGTTCGGTGACGTCCGCGATGGAGGCGGCCACGCCCAGCACCGTCCCGTGGGCATCCTCCAGCCGGTACAGGGACAGCGACCAGACGTGCTCGTCGTGCGGGTCGGCCGGGGTGCGGCCGCTGAGCTGCTGGTCGAAGAGCGGCTCACCGGTCTCCATCACCCGCAGGGCGGCGGACTCCAGGCGCTCGGCGTCGATGAGCGGCAGCACCTCGCGGATCCTGCGTCCCAGATGATCCGCCGCGGGCAGCCCGTTGATCTTCTCCAGCGCCGGGTTGACCGAGACGTACCGCAGGTCCGTGCCCAGCACGGCAAAACCGGCCGGGGACTGCGACACCATCCGCGCGGACAGCGCCACGTCGCGTTCCAGGCGCCGTACCGTCGAGCGGTCGGCGCACAGTCCGAGGGCGTAGACGTCGCCGTTGTCGTCCGTCAGCCGCATGTTGCGGAACTCCACCAGCCGGGTGGAGCCGTCCTTGTGCCGCACCGGGAAGGCGCCCGCCCAGCTCTGGCCGGTGCCCATCACATCGTCGAAAAGTTTGATGACCAGGTCCAGATGTTCCTCGTGGACCATCACCCGGGCGGCGTAGTTCCCGAGTGCCTCTTGTGCCGTGTAGCCGAACAGTTCCTCGGCCTGCGGGCTCCACAGCACGATGCGGCCCTCGGCGTCCAGCACCACCGAGGCCATGCGCAGCTCGTCGAGCAGCCCGCTGGGCCGCACCGGACCGCCGAGCGACTCCTCGCTCCAAGCTCCCGCCGGTCCGCTGCCCCCGGCCACCGGAAACCCCGCCGAACCCGTCACCCGAACCGCCTCCGGCCGCTCTTCGGCCCGCTCTTCGGCACGTCGGACGCTATGCCGCCGGACCCTCGTCCACTGCACCGACACCCGACTGTCCGTGTACCCCCGAAGTACCCCCGAATGCTTCTTCCACCTTCCCTCACCTTCGGGGCGCACGACCCGCAAAGCGGTGACATCGGCCGAGGATTGTTCCTCTGTTGGTCTGTACATGACCGTATAGGGCGGTCCAGACTGTGCGCCGAGCCGAGTGCCCGACCCCCTCGATCCCCAGGGATCAGATCCCCCTCCCCGACCAAGGAGACCCGGCCCATGCGCCCGATCGCCCGGCAACGTTGTCACGCCGTCCTCGCCCCGCTCCTCGCCCTCGCCACCGCCGCCGTCCTGGCCGCCGCGGCCCCCGCCTCCGCGGCCGACACCTGGACCGAGACCGGTTCCGACCGCGCCGACCCGCTCACCGAGAGCCAGGGCCTGGCCTCCGTCGAGGTCCCGGCGGGCAGCCCCAACCATTACACCGGCATCGGCACCATCCCGATCGGTGTCTCGATCCGCGGCTGGAACCACGTCGGCGACCCCGATGCCTCCTACGACGGCCACATCGTCGAGCCCTACCAGGCCGATTCCGGCACCCAGAAGATGTACCGCGTCCAGGCGCCCGACGGGAGCTGGAGCGAATACACCCACACGCTGTCCTCCGGGGAGGCGCTCAACAACTCCTGGGTCGCCATATCTCCCGACGGCCAGTGGATGCTGTCGGGGGAGTACGGCACCATGACCCGCTTCCTGGTCTTCCCCACCCCGGGCGTCAACTCCGCCACCAGCCCCTCCGCGAACCTCCCGCAGGTGGCCACCGTGCACCTCGACCACGCCGTGCGCGATGTGCAGGGCTGTGACTTCTCCTTCGCCACGACCCTGCTGTGCTCCTCCGACGACCCCGAGGGCTCCCTGTTCGGCATCACCAAACCGCTGCTCCAGGTCGACCTGTCCGCCGCGCCCAGCGGTTCCGCGGACGTCTCCGGCCATGTCACCGCCCTGCGCCAGCTGCCGCTGCGCAGCTCCTGCTCCGGGACGTTCGAGGCCGAGGGAATCGACTACGACCGGCGCAGCGGCATCCTGCGGGTGGTCGTGGTGTCGCCGGGCTTCTGTGTGCTGACGGACAGCAAGACGTACAAGTTCACGCGCGGCTGACGTACGTCCTGGGGCCTGTCGTCAAATTCCCGTCGTCCGCCCGATCGCCGGGCAGGCGGGAATTTGACGACAGGCCCTCAGGTGCATCACCACCGTCGGCCGGACCCCTTGGTGAGCCGGTGCGGCGGGCGGGGCCGCGTGGCGGTCCCGCGGTGTTCCGGCCGGGGGTAGTGGTCCGCGCGGCCCGGTGCTTTGCTGGATGCAGGGAGGTGCACGGGCGGGGTGCGGCTGGGCGGGTTACCCGTGCCGCCGCAGCACGGCCACGAGAGGAGCGATCATGACGACGACCAGTCGGCGGTCGCACCCGGAGCCCGTCTCGGTGGAGATCAGCGGATGCTCCGTGGGTGACGCCACCACCGTCTTCGACGCGCTGTGCGCGACCTTCGAGTCCGACCGCCGCGCCGAGGACGTGCCACGCCTGCTCCACGAGGTCCGTCCGATGGTGTGGCTCGGCACCTTCGAGGTCACCGACACCCGTCCGGGCGCCCGGGCGGGCCGGCTCGCCGGTCCGGTCACGGCCGATGTGCAGGGCGGCCACTGGGCGATCGACCGGTTCCGCAGGACCCTGGACGACCTGTTCGCCGTCCATGATCTCAGCACCGCCTCCGGCGACCAGGAGCGCGATCTGCACCTGGTGCTGGAGAGCCGCTGACCCGACCGGACCGGGAGGGACGGACACCGCCCCTTCCGCGATTTTCGACGCCCTCTCTTTTTGCAACTAGTTGCAAAAACCGGGTCCCGTCCTCTACAACAGAGGCACCACACCCGTGCCCGGAGGGGGCCCGATGAGCCGCTACCCGCATCTGCTGAGCCCGCTCGACCTGGGCTTCACCACGCTGCCCAACCGCGTCCTGATGGGCTCCATGCACATCGGTCTGGAGGAGGCCGAGGGCGGCTTCGAGCGGATGGCGGAGTTCTACGCCGCCCGGGCACGCGGGGGAGTGGGCCTCATCGTCACCGGCGGCATCGCGCCCAACGACGAGGGACGGCCGTACCCGGGCGGCGCGAAGCTCACCACCGACGCGGAGGCCGAGCGGCACCGCGTGGTCACCGACGCCGTGCACCGCGCGGGCGGCCGGATCGCGATGCAGATCCTGCACTTCGGCCGCTACGCCTACCACCCCGACCTGGTCGCCCCCAGCCCCCTCCAGGCGCCCATCAGCCCCTACCCGCCCCGCGCCCTCACCGACGCCGAGGTCGAGCGGACGATCGACGACTACGCCCGCGCCGCCCGCCTCGCCCGGCAGGCCGGCTACGACGGCGTCGAGATCATGGGCTCCGAGGGCTATCTGATCAACGAGTTCATCGCCGCCCGCACCAACCACCGCGAGGACCGCTGGGGCGGCTCCTACGAGAACCGCATGCGCTTCCCCGTCGAGATCGTGCGCCGGGTGCGCGAGGCGGTCGGCGAGGACTTCATCGTCGTCTACCGGCTGTCCATGCTGGACCTGGTGCCCGACGGTTCCACCCTCGACGAGGTGATCACCCTCGCCAGGGCCGTGGAGGCCGCCGGGGCGACCCTCATCAACACCGGTATCGGCTGGCACGAGGCCCGGATCCCCACCATCGCCACCTCGGTGCCGCGCGGCGCCTACACCTGGGTGACGAAACGGCTCATGGGCGAGGTGACCGTCCCGCTCGTCACCACCAACCGCATCAACACCCCGGAACTCGCCGAACAGCTGCTCGCCGACGGCTGCGCCGACATGGTGTCCATGGCCCGCCCGATGCTCGCCGACGCCGACTTCGTCGCCAAGGCAGCCGCCGGGCGGGCGCAGGCCATCAACACCTGCATCGGCTGCAACCAGGCCTGCCTCGACCACACCTTCAGCGGGCAGCTCACCTCCTGCCTGGTCAACCCCCGCGCCTGCCACGAGACCGAGCTGGTCCTCGCCCCCACCCGGCGGCGCAAGCGTGTCGCGGTCGTCGGCGCGGGGCCCGCGGGGCTCGCCTGCGCCGTCACCGCCGCCGAGCGCGGCCACGACGTCACCCTCTACGACGGCGCCGCCGAGATCGGCGGCCAGCTGAACGTCGCCCGCAGGGTGCCGGGCAAGCAGGAGTTCGACGAGACGCTGCGCTACTTCCGCCACCGGCTCGCCGAGGAGGCCGTGGACGTACGGCTCAACACCTGGGCCTCGGCCGCGGACCTCACCGGCTACGACGAGGTCGTCGTCGCCACCGGAGTCACCCCGCGCACCCCCGACATCCCCGGCGTGGACCACCCCAGTGTGCTCGGCTATCTCGACGTGCTGCGCGACGGCGCCCCCGTCGGCGACCGCGTCGCCGTGCTAGGCGCGGGCGGCATCGGCTTCGATGTCGCCGAGTTCCTCACCGACGGCGGCGACAAGGCGGACGAGGACCCGGCGACGTACTTCCGGCACTGGGGCGTCGACATGGACCACCGCACGCCCGGCGGCCTCACCGCCCCCGAGCGGCCCGAACCGCCGCGCACCGTCCATCTGCTCCAGCGCAGGACCACCAAGGTCGGCGCCGGCCTCGGCAGGACCACCGGGTGGATCCACCGCACCGAGCTCAAGCACCGCGGCGTCACCATGGTCCCCGGTGTGCGCTACGACCGTATCGACGACACCGGACTGCACATCACCGTCGACGGCGAGAGCACGATCCTGGAGGTCGACACCGTCGTCCTGTGCACCGGTCAGGAACCGCGCCAGGAGCTGTACGAGGAGCTGGTCGCCCTGGGCATCGGCGCCCACCTCATCGGCGGCGCCGACCTGGCCGCCGAACTGGACGCCAAGCGCGCCATCAAGCAGGGCACCGAGCTGGCGGCCGCCCTGTAGGGGACGGCCCCGCAAGGGACAGCCCTGCAGGGACAGCCCTGCCGCAGATGGTGCGTCCCTAGGATGCCGTCCATGTCACTGCCGCACGCGATCCTGACCGCCCTGCTGGAGAAGCCGTCCTCCGGTCTCGATCTGACCCGCCGGTTCGACCGTTCGATCGGCTACTTCTGGTCGGCGACGCACCAGCAGATCTACCGCGAGCTGGGGCGGCTGGAGGCCGAGGGGTTCGTCCGCGCGCTCCCGGCCGAGGTGCCCTCGCGCGGGCAGCGCAAGAGCTACGAGGTGCTGCCAGCGGGCCGAGCCGAACTGGCCCGCTGGACCGCCGCTCCCCAGGACCCCAAGCCGCACCGCGACGCGCTGCTGCTCAGGCTGCGCGCCGCGGCGGTGGTCGGCACAGCGGGCCTCGGCACCGAGCTGCGCCGCCATCTCGAACTGCACGAACGGCAGCTGGCCGAGTACCGGGAGATCGAGGCACGCGACTTCCCGCCGGAGCGGGACAGTCCCGAGGACCGGCTGCGGCACCTCGTGCTGCGCGCAGGGATCGACCTGGAGACCTTCTGGGCGGGGTGGCTCACCCACGCCCTGGAGGAGTTCGACCGGCTGCCGTGAGCCGCCTCAGAGCCGGTACGGCTTGGAGCGCCGCCGCAGGTACCAGCCCGCCGCGATGACCCCCGCACCGACCAGCGCCCCGCCCACTCCCAGGGCCACCGGGCCGTAGTCCCTGACGGCGCCGCCCAGGCCGCCCATCACACCGAGCGACGGGGACGGCGAGGCCGTCGTCGAGATGGTGGGCGTCGAGGCGGGGAGGGAGACGATGACGGACTGGCTGCCCGCGGTGTTGCCGCTGGAGCACATCACGATCACCGTGAACGTCCCCGGCGACACGTTCGCCCAGGCGGCCGACTGACTGACCGTGGTGCCCGACAGGGCCACCTGACGGCCCTGGGCGAAGCTCGTCTGACCGCTGCCGAGCAGCGAGGCCGTGCCCCAGCTGCCGTTGATCTGGGTGCAGGCGCTTGTCACCACCGAGACGGTCGACCCGGTGGTGCTCACGGAGATCCCGGTGGCGGCGCCGGACGGCCCGGCGAGCGGCAGCACGGCGGCTGCCGCGGTCAGGCCGGAACGGAGAAGAAGCTGGCTGGTACGCATGTGTGCCCTCCGGCGGCACGGCTGGCGGTCATCCCATTCGCCGCCGGGGGTCGGGAAACACCCGTGCTGCCTCAGAAGCAGCCAATGCGCGCACCCGCGCCCCCGCATCCGGACGCCGCCCGGCCAGGTGACGGAGTCCCACGTCCGGCGGAGTGCTCCGCCGGACGTGCCGCGATATGCCGTCTGTCGTCGCTCAGGCGCGAGGCTGTGGTCGTGGCAGGCTGTGCTCGTTACGTATGCTGACTTTGCCTTCGGTCGAACTCTCCCGGTGTCAAGGGAAGTTCGAGCCGCGCGGCGCGGGCCGCTGTCGTCGCTGATCCCGCGCCGCTGCGGGCGACCGGGACAGCTCGGGCCCGAAACGGGCCCGGGCTCCCGGCCACGGTCGGACGACCCCGGGTCCTGGTAGAGCCTGGCCGTCCGGCAGCGCCCCGAAGGGGCGCGGGGAACTGCGCGACCAGCCACGACGCTGCCGCAGACGACAAACGGCAGACGACACATCGCGGCGAACCCAGCGGAGCGCACGTGCACCGTCCGGCCCCCCTGCGGTGGCCGCCTCGGCGGACCCGGACCAGATTGGGCCGAGTGTCAGCCCGAGAACTCCGAACATCCGCGCGCCGCACGGGCCACCTCCCGGTGCCGCCGCGCGCGTCCCCGTGTCCCCCAGGGAAGGCCCCCACATCGTGCGTGCCCTGCCGCTGACGATGGCCGCCGGCGTCGTCCTGCTCACCCCGGCCCTGCTGCCCGCCGCCGTGTTGCCCACCCCCGCCCCGCAGCGGCCGGTGGCCTGGAGCGAGGGCCAGGTGGCCGCCGCCGATCTGCTGGCCAGGACGCGTGACTGCACGCCCGTCTCGCGCGGGCGCTTCCGCCCCGACGACGGCACCCCGGCCACCGTCCCCGTCTGCGGCACCGCGGACGCGGTGTTCTGGACGACGGATCTGGACATCGACTGCGACGGACGCTCCGGCGCGCACTGCAACGCCGCCACCGACCCGATGTACTCGCCGACGACCTCGTACACCCAGTCGGACGGCCGCTCTCTCGACCCCGAGCATCTGCCGTACATCGTCGTGCCCGCGCCCAGCGACCTCTGGGACCACCGGGCCGACGGCGTCCACGGCGGTGCGGTGGCCGCCGTCGTCCACGGGGACCTGGTCACGTACGCCGTCGTCGGTGACGTGGGCCCCTCGGACATCATCGGCGAGGCGTCGTACGCCACCGCCGCCGCCCTCGGCATCCGTGCGGATCCTCGCGGCGGCGGCACCGCCTCGGGCGTCACCTACATCATTTTCCGGGATTCGGTGGTGAAGCCCATCGAGGACCATGCCGCCGCCGTGGCGACGGGGGAGCGGCTGGCGCGGCTCTTCGCCCAGGGCAGTTGAGACCCCCCGGTTCAGACCCCCCGGTTCAGACCCCCGGTTCAGACCCCCGGTTGAGCCTCCCCTGGGCCCCAGGACCGGCGGCACCCGGGTGTTCAGACCGCCGCCCAGCCGTTGTCGACCGGCAGGATCGCCCCGTTGATGTTGCTCGCCGCGTCGGAGGCGAGGAACACGATCGCGGCCGCCTGCTCCTCCGGCTCGGAGGCACGGCCCACGTTGCCCATGTAGCCGCCGAGCGTCGCCGGTCCGTGCGCGCCCTCCTCCAGGTCGAGGACGATCCCGGTGACCGTGCCGCCCGGTGCGATGGCGTTGGTGCGGATGCCCTGGTTGCGGTACATCACGGCGAGGGACTTGGTCAGGCCGATCAGACCGTGCTTCGACGCCGTGTAGGCGGCGCCCGCCGCGCTGCCGCGCAGCCCCGCCTCGGAGGCCGTGTTGACGATCGCGCCGTGCCCGGCCGCCAGCATGTGCGGCAGGACCGCCCGGGTGAGCAGGAACGGAGCCGTGAGATTGACGCGGATCACCCTCTCCCACTCCGCGTCGCTCGTCTCGCCCACGGCCGACATCCGGTCCATGATCCCGGCGTTGTTCACCAGCACGTCGACCCCGCCGAACCGCTCGACGGCCGTCGCGACGACCCGGTCGACCACGGCCTGCTCGCTCAGATCGCCGGTGACCGCGACGGCGGTGCCGCCCGCCTTGGTGATCTCCTCGACGGCCTCCGCCGCGCCGTCGGCGTTGAGGTCGGCCACGACGACCCGGGCGCCCTGCGCCGCGAAGGCCACCGCGGCGGCGCGCCCGATGCCCGAACCGGCCCCGGTGACGATGACACCGCGTCCGTCGAAACCGCTGGTCATGACGTGCTCCTGTCTGTCCGTACGAGTCCGGTGGGCCCTGGGCCCGTTGTGCGCCACCACACCACGACTTAATGTCGCCGAGTGACATAAATTCGGGCAGGGCAGATACGTGAGGGAGAATCCCCGGTGAACAGCTGCCCGGCCCGCGAGCCGCGCTGCCGCCCAGAAGCCCAGCAGCCCAGCTGGCGGCGGTCGGCGGCGGTCGGCCTGAACCAACCCCGACCCGGAGGGACGCGCCGTATGACCCCGCCCCGCGGACGCACCGGACGCACCGGACGCCCGCCCCTCACCGAGCAGCGCAAGGCCGAGATCCGGCTGGAGATCGCCCGCGCCGCGGTGGACCTCTTCGTGGCGCAGGGCGTGGCCGCGACGACGGGCGAGCAGATCGGGCAGGCGGCCGGTATCTCGGCGCGCACGCTGTGGCGGTACTTCCCGAGCAAGGAGAGCTGCGTACGGCCGCTGTTCTCGGCCGGTATCGAGGCGATCGCCGTGCGGCTGCGCGCCTGGCCGCCGGGCCGCCCGCTGAGGGAGGCATTCGAGGACATCGAGAACACCGAGAACACCGAGAACACCGAGAACACCGAGGAAGGCCAGGAAGGCGAGGACGGCGTACCGACGGGCCACCGCCTCACGGACGGCCCCGACCACGCCACCGTCGGCGACCTGGTCCGCCTCACCCGCACGGAACCGGGACTGCGTGCGATCTGGCTCCAGTCCTACGACGAGGCCGAACCGGCCTTCGCCCGCGCCCTCGCCGAACGCGCCGGCCTGCCCCCGGACGACCTGCGCCCCGCGGTCCAGGCGGCCGTGCTCAACGCTGCCCTGCGGGCGGCGGTGGAGCACCACGCCTGGCACACGCCCCCGGACCCCCCCGCCGCGGACGCCCTGCTGACGGCGACCGTCCAGCAGGCTCTGACCCTCGCGACGGAGGGCCTCGCCTGACGGGAGCAGGCCCGGACGGCCGGACCTGCCCCCTTCGCCAGGGCGTCACACCTCCCGGTGCGTCACGCCCCCGGCACGTCACACCTTCCGGTAGTCGTACGCCTCCTTCGCCGCCGCCTCCACCGCCGTCAGGTCGGCGCCGGTGGACGCCGTGACGACCGCCGCCACCGCGCCCTCGACGAACGGGGCGTCGACCAGGCGGGTGCCCTCGGGGAGCTCGTCGCCCTCGGCGAGCAGTGCCTTCACCGTGAGGACCGCGCTGCCGAGGTCGGTCAGCACGGCGACCCCGGCGCCGCGGTCCACGGACGCGGCCGCCGCGGCGATCAGCTCGGCGCTGGTGCCCATGCCGCCGCCCTCGGTGCCGCCCGCGGGGGCGATGGGTACCGACTCGGCGCCGCCCGCCAGGGCCTTGGCCAGCGCAACCACCGACACGGCCACCTCGGCGCTGTGCGAGACCAGGACGATCCCGACCAGTTTGTCGTCAGTCATCGCCGCCTCCCGCCGCCTCTTCGAGGCCCGCGATCAGCAGCGCCGACGAGGTGGCGCCGGGGTCCTGGTGGCCGATGCTGCGCTCGCCCAGGTAGCTGGCCCTGCCCTTGCGGGCCTGGAGCGGGACGGTGGCCAGGGCGCCCTCCTCGGCGGCGGTCCGGGCCGTGCCGAAACCGCCGGAGAGGGCGTCCACCGCCGGGACGAGGGCGTCGATCATGGTCTTGTCGCCGGGTGCGGCCCCGCCCAGCTGCATGACCCCGTCCACTCCCGCGCGCAGGGCCTCGGCCAGCTGCTCCTCGCTGACCTCCGGCGCGTCCCCGAGCGCCTTGCCCGTCCGGCGCATCAGGGTGCCGTAGAGCGGCCCGGACGCGCCGCCGACCGTCGATATGAGGGTGCGGCCGACGAGGACGAGGACCGCTCCCGGGGTCTCGGGCGCCTCCCTCTCCAGCGCGGCCGTCACGGCTTTGAAGCCGCGCTGCATGTTGTTGCCGTGGTCGGCGTCCCCGATGGCCGAGTCGAGGGCGGTGAGATGGTCCGCCTCCCGGTCGACCGACACGGCGGCCGCCGCGATCCAACGGCGGAAGAAGTCGGCGTCGAGCACTGGATCTCCTTGCGTGATGGGTGGGTTGACCGCCAGGCCTGTCGTTTGGATCATGCCGCAGACGCGGGGTCTGGCACGCACGTCTGCGGCGTTGTCGTCACTCGGTCGTCACTCGCCGACTCCCCACGCTCGGCTGCGCTCGCGCGGGGGGACCCCCATCGCGTCGACTCCTTCCTCCGCCTTGCAGCCGCATGCACCAGATCCCGCTGCCCGGCACCGGACAGCCGCCGTCGGTATCCGGCGGCCTGATCCGAACGACAGACCCTGGCCATCGGCTTACATGCCCCAGCGCAGGCCGGGGGTGCTGACCGGCGCGTCCCACAGCCGCAGCAGTTCCTCGTCGACCTGGCACACGGTGACCGAGGCACCGGCCATGTCGAGCGAGGTGACGTAGTTGCCGACGAGCGTGCGGGCCACGGCGACGCCGCGCTCGGTGAGCACCCGCTGCACCTCGGCGTTGAAGCCGTACAGCTCCAGCAGCGGGGTCGCGCCCATGCCGTTGACGAGGACGAGGACGGGGTTGCGCGGGGTCATGTCGTCGAGGATCGCGTGCACCGCGAAGTCGGCGATCTCACCGGAGGTCATCATCGCGCGCCGCTCCCGGCCCGGTTCGCCGTGGATGCCGATGCCCAGCTCCAGTTCCCCGGCCGGCAGGTCGAAGGTCGGGCTGCCCTTGGCAGGGGTGCTGCACGCGGTGAGGGCGACGCCGAAGCTGCGGGAGTTCTCGTTGACCTGCTTGGCGACCGCCTGGACGTTCTCCAGCGGCTGCCCTTCGTCGGCGGCGGCACCGGCGATCTTCTCCACGAACAGCGTGGCGCCCGTGCCGCGCCGCCCGGCGGTGTAGAGGCTGTCCACGACCGCGACGTCGTCGTTGACGAGCACCTTGGCGATCTGGACACCCTCGTCCTCGGCGAGCTCGGCCGCCATGTCGAAGTTCAGGACGTCGCCCGTGTAGTTCTTGACGATGAACAGCACACCGGCGCCGCTGTTCACGGCCATCGCCGCGCGCAGCATCTGGTCGGGCACGGGAGAGGTGAACACCTCGCCGGGACAGGCCGCGGAGAGCATCCCGGGGCCCACGAACCCGCCGTGCAGCGGCTCGTGCCCGGATCCGCCGCCGGAGACGAGGGCGACCTTTCCGGCCACCGGCGCGTCCCGCCGTACGATCACCCGGTTCTCCACGTCGACGGTCAGGCCGGGATGTGCGGCCGCCATACCCCGCAGCGCGTCTGCGACCACGGTCTCTGCGACGTTGATCAGCATCTTCATTTGTACCTCCGGGGAAGCCAGAGAGCTGAGCCGCGGTCCCGGCGGCCCACTCCCGAAATTATCTGCTCTCCTGCGGCGAAGGTCACCTCCGCAGCGGTCGGGCCGGTCCTGTGGCCCGTGCGACGGTGGTGAAGGGCCGACCGGTCGCCGCTGGCGGGGACCATTGGGCACCGAGGGGGCCGAGCGGCTACTCTCGGCCGACCGCCGGGCACACAAAACTCGGCAGCAGAAACGACCCACCCTTGGTGACCTGCGCAAAGGAGCCCAGAATGTCCAGCACTACAGTGGGGCGTGATGGCCAAAAGCCGACAATGACGTCGGCCCTCGGACTACCCGCCGCGTCGGCGCTGGTGATCGGAAGCATCATCGGCACCGGTGTCTTCGCCCTGCCGTCGGCCCTCGCGCCGTACGGACCGATCGCGATCGTCGCGTTCGTCGTCGTCACGATCGGCGCGCTCGCCCTCGCGGTGACCTTCGGCTCGCTCTCCAAGCGGGTGCCCGCCAGCGGCGGCCCCTATGTCTACGCGCGTCAGGCGTTCGGCGAGTTCGCCGGGTTCCTCAACGCCTGGTCGTACTGGATCACCGCCTGGGCCGGCAACGCCGCGATCGTGGTGGCCTGGGTCGGGTATGTCGAGGTCTTCATCAACACCGACCAGAAGAAGTCGATCTCCATCATCATCGCCCTGGTCGGCCTCTGGATCCCGGCGGCCATCAACCTCACCGGCGTGAAGAACATGGGCCTCTTCCAGGTCGTCACGACCGTGCTCAAGTTCATCCCGCTGATCTTCATGGCCACCTTCGGCCTGCTGTTCATAGACTCCGGCAACTTCGGCGAGTTCAACGCCAGCGGACAGTCCGCCACCGGCGCCATCTCCGCCGCCTCCGCGATCGCCCTCTTCAGCTACCTGGGCCTGGAAGCCGCCTCCATCGTCGCCGGACGCGTCAAGGACCCCGAGCGCAATGTGCCGCGCGCCACGATCTACGGCACCCTGATCTGCGCCGTGATCTACATCCTCGGCACCATCGCGGTCTTCGGGAACGTCAAGCACTCCGCCCTCGGCGACTCCAGCGCGCCCTTCACCGACGCCGCCAACAACATCTTCGGCGGCAGCTGGGCCGGCAACATCGTCGCCGTCGCCGCGATCATCTCGGGTCTCGGAGCCCTGAACGGCTGGACCATGCTGTGCGCCGAGATGCCGTACGCCGCCGCCCGCGACGGACTCTTCCCGGCCGCCTTCGCCCGGCTGCGCGGCGAGAGCGGGGTCCCCGTCTTCGGCATCATCGCCTCCACCGTGCTGGCCTCCCTGATCACCGTCTTCAGCTACACCAAGTTCGACAAGGTCTTCACCAAGATCGTGCTGCTGAGCGTGCTCACGGCCGTCATCCCGTATCTGTTCTCCGCCGCCGCCCAGCTCTACTGGCTGGTCGTCCGCGGCAAGGACAGCCTCGACCGCAGGACCCTGATCCGGGACGGGATCGTCGCCGCGCTCGCCATGGTGTTCTCCTACTGGTCCATCCAGGGCAGCGGCTACCAGACCGTCTACTACGGCCTGTTCGTCCTGCTCCTCGGCCTGCCGGTGTACATCTGGCTCAAGCGCGGCCAGAACGAGTACGGCGAGACCGGCATCGCGCCCGCCGACGCCGAGCCCACGCTCGCCGAGGACTGATACGTGCGCATCGTCGTCGCACTCGGCGGCAACGCGCTGCTGCACCCGGGCGAGCGCCCCGAAGCCGACGTCCAGGCGGCCAACATCGGGAAGGTCGCCGACGCGATCGCCGCGCTCGCCCAGGAGCACGACGTGGTCGTCACCCACGGCAACGGCCCGCAGCTCGGGCTGCTCGCCGCGGAGAGCGCCACCGACCCCGTGCTCAGCGCGCCGTACCCGCTGGACCTGCTCACCGCCCAGACCGAGGGCATGATCGGATCCCTGCTGGTACGCGCCCTGCACGACGCGCTGCCAGGCCGCAGGATCGCCGCGCTCGTCACCCACACACTGGTGCGGGAGGACGACCCGGCGTTCGTACGGCCCACGAAGTTCGTCGGTCCGGTCCACGACCGCGACACGGCGTGGGAACTGGCCCGTGAACGGGGCTGGCGGGTCGCCGAGGACACCACCGGCTGGCGGCGGGTGGTCCCCTCGCCGCAGCCGGTGGGGTTCGTGGAGCGCGACATCGTCCACGCCCTGCTGGAGGCCGACACGCTCGTGGTCTGCGCCGGGGGCGGCGGCGTCCCCGTCACCGCCGACCGCGACAGCGGAGCGCTCGGCGGCGCGGAGGCGGCCGTCGACAAGGACCTCGCCGCGGCCCTGCTCGCCGAGCAGCTCAAGGCGGACTTCCTGCTGATCCTCACCGACGTCCCCTGCGTCTACGCCGGGTACGGCACCGCGGACCAGCATCCGCTCACCGACACCACCCCCGACGAGCTGCGGCACAGCGGCTGTCCCGACGGGTCGATGGGACCGAAGGCGGAGGCGGCGGCACGCTTCGTGGAGCACACCGGTGCCCTCGCCGCCATCGGCGCCCTGGAGGCCGCGTACGACATCGTCCGCGGCCGCGCAGGCACCCTGGTCCGCCCGGGCCTGCCGACCTGACACCGTTGCCGACGCCGGTCGGCAGAAGGCCCGTGCACCCACTCCGGGGGCACGGGCCTTCGCGGCCTGCGGCCAGGCGGGCGCGGGTGGCTCAACGCCTGCCCACCGGTGGGCGTACTTGCTGCGAGGGCTGTTGCCGGGCCGGTGTCAGCTGGTTGCCGCCCCCAGAGGGGGACCCCAGCGCCCACTCGTGCCGCCCTGGGCAGGTGCGGTTTTCGCCCCCCCCGCCCCTTCCCGTTCCCGTCCCTGGGGGCTGCGCCCCCAGACCCCCCTTGTCGGCCCTTCGGGCCTCGTCCTCAAACGCCGGACGGGCTAAATCAATGGCCGGTCGTGGACCAGAATGGCCCGGGCCTCACGGCGAAGCTTCACGGCCGGGGCCGCACGCCCGGTGGGCCGGTCGTGGCGGGTCAGCTGGTCTTGTGGCCGCCCCAGCGAGGTCCGACCAGGTCCCATTCGCGGCCCCACTCGTCCACGCGCCGTCGGTCGAGCTCCCAGCGGGCCACCGCGCCCGCGCCGAACACGGTGCCCGCCAGCGCCGCCCCCGCGGCGAAGCCCAGCAGCGCCGCCTCCAGCGACGCCTCCGTGGCAGTCGGCGGTTCATTGGTCAGGGTGCCCGAGGCGTCCAGCCAGACCTCCACCCGGGCACCGGCCTGCTGCCCGCTCACCACCAGGGACTTGCCGGTGCGGGACGTCCCGTCGGGGGCCGTCCAGCGGACCTTGGACATGACCCGCGCGCTCGTCCCGCCCGCCGTCGCCGTACTCGGCACGTCGTTCACCAGGACGGCGGTCGCGGTATGCCGCTCGGCACGCTGCTGGGCGAACACGTCGCCGGCGACCCGTGAGGTGACGAGGCCGATCGCGGTGCCGCCCACCAGCACGACCACCCACACGACCAGCACGATCCACGCCTCTACGACGTCGTCGTGCCGGCGCAGCGGATTGGCCTGCCAACGCCACAGCCACTTCTTCGTACGCCTGCCGTTCATGGGTCCGCACCTCCCCTGGCTCCTGGCTCGACGGTGTCACCGGCCCCGCCGCGGCGGCATGGGCCGATGAGGCGGAACCGGGGGTCCGACAGGGACCCTGGCGCCCTTGAGGTTGGGCCGTTCAGCCCCGGACCGGGTCGCCGCATCGCCGCCGGGACCTGCCGCGGATGCCCCACCGGAGCCCCCGCGGAGGACCAACGGCCCCCTCCGCGCGATCACTTCCGGCGCGCACCCTCGGATGTATCGAACCGGCCCCCTGCCTTGGAGGGCATCATGAACAACGTCACCTGTCTTGACGCGACAGCCCTGGAGACCTGTGTGTCCGCGGCGGTCGCCGCCACAGCGGTCCACGGCACCCAGCCGTGGCGGGTCCGCCTGGACCCGGAGACGGTGACGTTCCAGGTACGCGCGACCCCGGGCCCTGAGACCACCGATCTCAATCTGCACCTCTCCGCGGGCGCGTGCGTCCTCAACCTCCGGGTGGCGATGACCCACTTCGGCTGGCACCCGGTGGTCCGGCTGCTGCCCAGCCCCGAGGACCCCGACCTGCTGGCCACCGTCCGCCCGACCGAACCCGGCCCCGGCACCGAACCGGCCGCGGACGGCGGGCACAGCGACCTCTACGAGGCCGTCTGGCGCCGGCACTCCACCAAGCTGCCGCTCTCCGAGGCACCCCTGCCGGACGGACTGTGCGCCGAACTCGCCGAGGCCGCCCGCACGGAGGGCGCCCGCCTCGACTTCCCCGGAGCCGAGGAGAGCGTCCGGCTGCTGCGCCTGCACGCGCAGGCCGGACACCGCGACCGGGTCCTCGCCGAGGGCCCGCGCCGCGCCCGCTCCGAACCCGACCGCAGCACCACCGGCCCGCTGGCCCTGCTCACCACCGGGAACGACCGGCACACCGACTGGCTGCGCGCCGGACAGGCCCTGGAGCACGTACTGCTGCGCGCCACCGCCCACGGGCTGCGCACCGGCCTGCTGTACCGCGCCACCGAGTGGCCCGACCTGCGCGGCGCGCTGCCCGCCGGCCCCGGGCACGCCCATATGCTGCTGCGCATCGGCTACGGCATCGAGGGCCCCGGGCGCCCCGTGGGCACCGTCCCGCAGGCGAGGCCCGAGTACTCGTAGCCGTCCGCCGTGGCGAGCGCCACGGCGGACGGTACAGGTGGTTCAGGCCGATGCCCGCGGTGAGGTGAGCCGCGGCGGCGGGCGCCGGATCAGCGCACGACCGCGTCCACAGCGTCGACAGCGTCCATGGCCTCTATGGCCTCCATGGCCTCCATGGCCTCCATGGCCTCCATGGCCTGCATGGCGGCAACAGCGTCCGCCGTGCTCGCCAGCGCGCCGCTCAGATCCGGGTGCACCTCGAACAGCTCTGTGAGGCCCACCTGCGCGAGGATCCGCCGGAACTTGGGGCACGCCGACACCAGCAGCAGGCTGCCGCCCCGCTCCAGGACGCGGTTGCGGGCCCGGCACAGCACACCGAGTCCCGAACAGTCGATGAAGGAGACACCGCTCAGGTCCACGACCACCTCGGGCCGGTCCGCCGCGGTCAGCAGGTCGAGCCGCTCACGCAGCGGCAGGGCCATGTCCAGGTCGATCTCACCGTGCAGCGCCACCACGGTCGCACCGGCGACGTAGCGCACGGCGAGGCCCGGGGGAGGACTGATGTGGGTAGCGGCCATGACATGCCAGCCAAGCGGTCGGTGCCGGGCTCCGGTAGGGCCTTACGGCCCCGTGGCACCCGTTCGGACAGGGCCGGACGGGCCGCTCCCGGGGTATAACGACCCGTACGGGGGCGCGAAATGGCCCAATCGGCCCAAGCGGCCCCCGTCCGCCGGGCAGAAGCTGGACCTGCGGAGCAATCCCGGTACGACACCCTGCGGTCTCCCCCGGTCCGGCCCCGGCACCGGGAGTGGCCGAGGAGGGAGGATCGACATGAAGGGTTATGTCTTCCACGGTCCGGGCGAGTCCTCCTGGGAGGACGTCCCCGATCCCGGCGTCCAGGAGACGACGGACGTGATCGTCCGCGTCGACGCCGTCACGATCTGCGGTACCGATCTGCACATCCTCAAGGGCGACGTGCCCGAGGTGCCGCCCGGCACGGTGCTCGGCCACGAGGCGGTCGGCGAGATCGTCGACATCGGGCCCGATGTCCGCACCGTACGCCCCGGCGACCGGGTCCTGGTCTCCTGCATCACCGCCTGCGGCCGCTGCGCGTACTGCCGCAGGGGGATGTACGGCCAGTGCCGCGGCGGCGGAGGCTGGGCCCTAGGGCATCTGATCGACGGCACCCAGGCCGAGTTCGTCCGCGTCCCCTACGCCGACCTGTCCGTCCATGCGCTGCCCGGCACGCTGGACTCCCGTGAGGCCGTGCTCCTCGCCGACATCTTCCCGACCGCCTACGAGGTGGGCATCCTCAACGGGCAGGTGCGGCCCGGCGACACCGTCGTCGTGGTCGGCGCCGGACCCGTCGGGCTCGCCGCGATCGCCACCGCCCGGCTGCTGTCGCCGGAGCGCATCGTCGCCGTCGACCTCGCCGACGCCCGGCTCGACGCGGCCAAGCGGCTCGGCGCCGATGTCGTGGTGAACGCGGCCGAGGCCCCCGAGCAACTGGTGGCCGACCTCACCGACGGGCTCGGCGCGGACGTCGTCATCGAGGCCGTAGGCCTCCCGGAGACCTTCGAGGTGTGCACCCGCATGGTGCGCCCCGGTGGCCGTGTCGCCAACGTCGGTGTGCACGGCAGGCCCGCCACGCTGCACCTCGAAGAACTGTGGATCAAGAACGTGACGATCACGACCGGGCTGGTGGACACCCACTCGACGCCCACCCTGCTGCGGATGGCCGCGGCCGGCCGGCTGCCCGTCTCCGCGCTCGTCACGCACACCTTCCCGCTGAACGAGATGCAGGAGGCGTACGACATCTTCGCCCGCGCCGCCGACACCGGCGCCATCAAGGTCGTACTCGGCGCGGAGCGGCCCGAAGCCGTCGTGGTCCGGGACGGCTGAGGGGAACGGACAGGGTGCCGGACAGGGCCGGGGAAGGCCGGAGAAGACCGGACAAGGCCGGAGAAGAACAAGGGGACGAGTAGGTCGAAAGGGGTAATCCTGAAGTAGAAGCGACAGCGGGACAGCCGGCGCACGACGGCCGGGCGGCCGGGCGGCGCGACCAGCGTGATGACAAGGAGTGACGGGACATGACAGCACCGACCCCTTCGAACGCGCACGAGGACATCGCCCTGGGCGACCTCGGCCGTCGGCTCGTCCAGCGCCGCGCCCAGCTCGGCCTCACCCGGCGGGAGACGGCGGCCCGTGCGGGCATGGCCCCGGGATATCTCCAGTACCTGGAGGAGCATCCCGCCGCGGCACCCGGCATCAGCACCCTGCTCCGCCTGGCCGAGGTGCTGCACACCACCGTCACCGAGCTCACCGGAGGGGAGACCCATATGCCGCCCGGCCCGGGCCGGGCGGCACGTCACCCCGAGTTCACCGAGCTCAGCGTGCAGGAGTGCCGCACCCTGCTGGGCACCCACGGTGTCGGCCGGATCGCCGTCCCCACCGCCGAGGGCCCGCTGATCGTGCCCGTCAACTACACCGTCATCGACGGCGGGATCGTCTTCAGCACCGCCCCCGGGACGGTCCCGGCGCAGGCCGACGGCTGCCGGGTGGCCTTCGAGATCGACCGTATCGACGACGTGTTCAGCCAGGGCTGGAGCGTGCTGGTGCGCGGTCTCGCCCGTGCTGTGACCGACCCCGACGAGGTGCACCGGCTGATCGACCGGGCCTACAGCGAACCCTGGGCGGGCGGACGCCGCTCCATGTGGGTGCGTGTCGAACCCCTGCGCATCACCGGCCGCCGGATCAGGGTCTGAGCCGGACGACAGCCCCGCGGTGCCGGACCGGCAGTCCTATTGTCCGGACTTTCGGGACCGATGGCCCTTGGAACCCCGGCGGGGAGCAGCGAAAGATGGACGCGCACCTCCTTTTCCCAACGCCCCGGCGACGGACGACTGGCTGAGAGACGACTGGCTGATGTATCCCAATGACGGATTCCGCGAACTAGAGCAGCAGGAGTGCCTCCGCCTGCTGGCGAAGGTGCCGGTCGGCCGTATCGTGCACACGCGTCAGGCGCTGCCCGCGGTGCTGCCGGTCAACTTCTGCCTCGACGTGGACGGCGCCGTGGTGCTGCGCACGTCGGCCGAGTCGGAACTGGTCCGCGCCATCGACGGCGCGGTCGTCGCCTTCGAGGCGGACGAGGTCGACGCCTCGGTGCACTCCGGCTGGAGCGTGGTCGTCACCGGCTCGGCCACCGTGGTCGCCGACCCCGACGAGCACGAGCGGCTCGCCCGCGGCGGCCCCGCCTCCTGGGCGCCCTCGCCGCGGGAGGTGTTCGTGCGGATCGAGCCCGAACTGGTGACCGGACGGGAGCTGGTCGCCGGACGCACGATGTACGGGGTGAACCTGCCGAGCTGAACCGCCCGGGGCCGGACCCGCCGCCGCCCCCGCACAACCCCATAGCGCCCGTATCCCGCACCCCGTACCCCGCCCTCGCGCCCCTCCCGTTCCTCGCCCGCCCCTGTGCCGGCCCCCGCGGTGTCGCCGCCCGCCCGGGTCCACAGGGCCCATCGACGAAGGGGCCCTACGGCCGGGTCGTGGAGTGCAGGCGGACCCTGCCCGCCGTACGGGCGGGGCAGCACGATCGTGCGCGGAGCCGCCGCGCGCACCCATGGCCCCGGTGGCCCCTTCACGCCGCACGACAAGAGCACGGCACAGAAGGGAACGGGACATGACTGTGCACCATGTGGTCGCCGGAGTGGACGGCTCGCTGAACGCCGTACGCGCGCTGGACCGCGCCGCTGCGGAGGCCGAGCGGCTGGGCGCCGAACTGCGCGTCGTGTACGCCGTGACGGACCACGACGAGGCGGCGCCCATCCTGGAGTCGGCCGCCGCCCGGATCCACGACCGGTACCCGCTGCTCCCGGTCACCACCAGGGCGGTCCAGGACGGAGCCGCGAAAGCGCTGGTCCGGGAGAGCCAGGGCGCGGACCTCACCGTGGTCGGCACGCGCGGCTTCGCGGGGTTCACCGGGATGGTGCTCGGCTCGGTCAGTGTGCGCGTGGCCGCGGACGTGCACAGCCCGCTGCTGGTGGTGCGCGGGGACCCGCAGCGCGAGGAGAAGGGCGAGGTGCTGCTCGGTCTGGAGAGCGACGACGACACCGAGGCCGCGGCGTACGCCTTCGACGAGGCGGAGCGGCGCGGTGTCTGGCTGCGGGTGCTGCACGCCCACGGGCAGCGGCACCACACCCCCGAGCTGCCTTCCGTACTGCCCGCGACCAGTCCCGGTCAGCGGCGCGAGGCACTGGACGACCGCTCCGAGGACGCCGTGCCCCGCTTCAGCCTGGCCCGGCTCCAGGAACGCCACCCCAAGGTGGGCGTCGACGCGCGCACGGTGCGCTCGGCGCCGGCCCAGCTGCTGGTCGACGCCACCCGTGAGGCGTCCCTCGTGGTGATCGGCGTCCACCGGCACGGAGGCCGTCCGGGTCCCTGGCTCGGCCCTGTCGCGCACGCCCTGCTGCACCGCTCGCACTGCCCGGTGCTTCTCGTTCCCACGTCTGGCTGAGAGCGCTTTCACGCGGGGTCCCGAGTGGTCCCGCCGGAGGGGACTAACGGACCGTGGTCCGGGTCCGTGCAGCCCATCTGAGAAAGGCTCTGGGAGCGAGACATTGAATTCGCAACGACAACGCACGACAGCTCGACCGAAGGCCCCGAAGCCTTCCGCAAAGAGTCGTCCGCGAACCGCATGACACTCCATCAGAGGGGATGGACATCATGGCAGTGCACGACCAATCACAGGGCCACACCGGGTTCCACTTCTCGTTCCTGAACCGGGGCGAGGCTGTCGAGACGGACCTGGCGGCATCGACCACGACCCGCGGCCGTGTGCTCGCTGTCCTGCGGATCGTCACCGGATTCGTCTTCCTGTGGGCCTTCCTGGACAAGACGTTCGGTCTCGGCTACGCGACCCAGTCCGCCAAGAGCTGGATCAACGGCGGCTCGCCGACCAAGGGCTTCCTGAGCAGTGTGGCCGCCGGTCCGATGAAGGACACCTTCCACAACTGGGCCGGCGCGGGCTGGTGCGACGCGCTGTTCATGCTCGCCCTCCTCGGTGTCGGCCTCGGCCTGATCCTGGGTATCGCGCTCCGTCCCACCGCCGTGGCCGGCTCGCTGCTCATGGCCTTCATGTGGATGGCCGAGTGGCCGCCCGCGAAGAGCCTGGCCGACGGCAGCCCGAGCATGTCGTCCAACCCGCTCGTCGACTACCACGTGGCCTACGCCCTCATCATGATCGCCCTCGCGGCGGTCGGCGCGGGCGCCACCTGGGGCTTCGGCAAGTTCTGGGCCCAGCTCGTCAAGGGCAACCGCTGGCTGATCTGATCACCCCACCCGCACCACACCAGCAGGACACGGCGCCGCCACCGAGGGAACCTCCCCGGGGGCGGCGCCCCTTGTGGTTCAGGGACCCCTTCCGGGGTCCAAGGGACGAAGCCCCCTCGGGGTGGCGCGGGAAGACCTGAGCCCGGCAAAAGGACCCCCATCCGTCGCCAGGCGACCCACGGCCCCGGCGGGCCACGCATCCTCCCGGGGGGTCCAGGGGGCAGAGCCCCCTCGGGGGCCCCACAGGCGGGCCTGGGCCCCATGAAGGAACCACCCACCCGCCGTCAGGCGACCCGAGGCCCCGGCGGGCACCCTCCTCGACGGGGGTCCAGGGGGCGGAGCCCCCCCAGGGGTGCGGCGATAACCCCGGCAGCATTCGTCCCGCCCGCCCCGGAAGGGCACGGCGCAAGCCAGGGTGCATAGGGGGCGCAGGGCGTGCGCCCTGCCGGGGAACGGCGCCGTGCGCCTACAGTGGCGCCCCGGCCGCAGCGGCGGCTGCCGATGGCGGCACGTGCGACGCCGGGCTTCATCCCTGGGACGACCGCTCGGCCGCGCCACCGGGTGTGCGCGGCAGCGTGCGTCGTGAACCGCTGGAGGCCGCCATGTTCCGACCCGTGTTCGCCCTGATCGCCGATCCCACCTCCCCCGAAGGCTGCCGCGAGTATCTGGCCGAGGCCGTGGAACTGCTGACCGGAACGCCCCCCGTACGGATCGACGCACGGCACTTCGCATCCGGCGGAACCGGCCGCGGTACGCGGGACGGCGACCGCTTACGCCTCCAAGTCCCCGAGGAGGAGCTGGACTTCACCCCCGACGCGGTCGTCCTGTACGAGATCCCGCCGCACCGGCGTGCCGCGCTCGCCGGATTCCAGCGGCAGCTCGACGGCCATCGCACGGTGTCCTTCCACGCCGACCCGGCCGCCTGGCGCACCGCGACGGAGAAGGACCTCACCGTGCGGCGCTTCGAACGCGACGGCATCGCCCAGATGGAGACCGTCGTGCTGTCGCGCCCGAGCCCCGAGGAGGCGGCCGACGCCTTCGAACGGCTGGGCCGGGACACCTGGGCCCGCCCGGTCGTCGGCACCGGCGGCAGCGACACCTTCCACCTCACCACCTCCGCCCACCTGGAGAGCGCCGCCGCCTTCTACGCCGCCCACGGCACCGACTGGCTGCTGTCGCGCGACGCGGGCAACATCACCGCCGACGGCGACCGCCACCAGTTCCGGGTGTTCGTCCTCGGCGACCGGATCGTCCACGCCCGCGAGCACATCCAGCCCAGCCCCGACACCCCCTGCAACACCTGCCGCGGCGCCACCCCCCTGCACATCGCCCCCGAGGACCTCCCGCCCCGCCTCGCCGACCTCGCGGTCCGCGCGACCGCCTCCGTGGGCCTGCCGTTCGCCGGGGTGGACCTTGCCATCGAGAACGGCGGCGTGGTCTTCGAGGTCAACGTGCACCCCGCGTTCGTGGAGGGCGAACTCGAACTCGTCGCCGTCCCATACATCCAGGCGCACCTCGACACCATGGCCGCGACGGCCCCCGTAGGGGCCCCGGCGCCCCTTGGGCTGAGCGGCGCCGGGACCCTCGGGCCGATCGGCTTCACACAGGGACCTGTGGACCTACCTGCCTCAGGCGTCGAAACTGGAGAGTAATAAAGAGATCGCAAGGAGGCCCGCTCATGTCCCGCACCGTCACCGTCGGTCTGGACGGCTCCCCCGAGAGCCGTGCCGCCGCCGACTGGGCCGCCCGAGAAGCCGTGTTGCACTCGGCCGCGCTGCGGGTGGTGTACGCCGGGGAACAACAGCCGTCCAGCTACGTGCCGTTCGGCGGCGAGGACGTGGCGCCGCCCGGGACGGACCGGGCCGCCCATCTGCTGCACGACGCGGAGACCGTCCTCGCCCACCGTCATCCCGGACTGCGCGTCACCGCGGAGCGGCTGCCCGGCCGGCCCGCCGGGGCCCTCCTGGACGCCGCGCGGAACGCCGACGTCCTCGTCCTCGGCTCCCGGGGCCTGGGCCGGGCCGCCGGCTATCTGCTCGGCTCCCTCGCCACCACCGTGGTGAGCAGGACCGAGCGGCCCGTCGTCCTGGTGCGCGCCGGGGCCGAGGCGGCGGACGAGCATCAGCCGGACGCCGCCGGGATCGCCTCCGAGAACACGCCCTACCGGGACGTCGTGGTCGGTCTCGAACTGTACGACCAGACCCACGACGACGTCCTGTGGTTCGCCTTCGAGGCCGCCGCGCGCCGCGCCGCCGTGCTCAAGGTGGTGCACGGCTGGCGGCTGCCGCCCTACGGCACCGCCTGGTCCGGTACCCCCGACCAGGCGCAGCAGGACGAACTGGAGGCCCGCGGGCAGCAGACGCTGGAGGCGCTGCTCGAACCGTGGCGCGCCAAGTATCCCGGTGTCGAGGTCGTCAAGGAGGCCGTGGTCGGCCAGGCGGGCGCGCATCTGGTGGACGCCTCACGGGGCGCCTCGCTGGTCGTCATGGGGCGCCGGAGCCGGGGCACCGCCCTGGTCGGCACGCTGATCGGACCCGTCACCCACGAGGTGCTGCGCAACGCCGCGGCCCCGGTCGTCGTCGTCCCGCACGACTAGGGCTTGTCCGGCGGATCATGCCGGAGACGCGGGGGTTGGCACGCACATCTGCGGCGTTGTCCTCGGTCGCCGACGCTCCGCGTCGACTCCCTCCTCCGCCTTGCAGCTGCACGCACCAACCCCCGCTCACCTGGGTTGACGGGTACCGCCGGTTTCCTCCGACTTGATCCGCCGGACAAGCCCTGATCCGTACCGCGGCGGACGGCGGACCGCACCCGTCACACGCACGTCCCCGTCGGGTCAGTCGTCGGCGGGGACGATGCGGATGCCGGTGACCAGATCGGGGCGGATACGGACCGCGTAGTCCATGGTCCGGTCCACCCACGGGCGCAACAGGGCCTGGTAGCGGGAGAGTTCGCCGGGATCGGTGACCAGCTGGGCAAAGCCGGTGACCACCACGCTCCAGCCGAGATGGGCCGCCGGATCGATCGAGTCGGCCTCGTAGGCGACGACCACCCCGGGCGTCCCGGCCTGCCGGGTGCGTGAGGTCAGTGCCGCGCGCTCATGGGTGCGCAGGACGATGTGGCCGTCGTCGAGGACATGGTTGACCGGGCGGACGGTCGGCAGCGCGTGCTGGGTGAAGACGATCCGCCCGACCGTGACGCTGCCCAGCAGCCGCAGGGCCTCGGCACTGTCGAGCGCCACGCTCGCGCGGGGGCCGGCGGCGAGCAGCGGCCGGGCTTGGTCCAGGGCCATGGGGCTTCCGTGTTGGGTGCGGCGGATAGGGGCTCGTGCGTCTGGTGTGGCTCGTGCGTCTTGTACGGGTTCTGCGTCTTGTACGGGTTCTGCGTCTGGTACGTGTTCCGCGGCGCGTGCGGTCCGGCCGTCCGGACGGGTGCCGGTGCCGGTGACGCAAGGGCCGTACGGCCCTGTGGCGGGCCGCTGCTCCCGGCCTCCGCGGCACACCCGCCGTGAACGCCGGGTGAACGGTGCCGGAACGCCAGGGGGAGCGACACCGCGGGGGATCGGCGCCGCTCCCGAGTTCAGTGTCGTACCGGCCCCTGGGCGCCCCAAGGACCAATGGTCCCTCCTCCAGGGCCGGTCGGCCCAGCGGGGCGCCGGGCGCCGGTGGCACGGCCGGGCGGCCGGAGGCTCACCCCTGTGCCGCCCGTGCGTCGTCCTCGACGCGGAACCTGAGGCCGTTGACCACGCCCACGACCCCCTCGACCTGCCATGCCGAGCGCACCGCCGCCGGGATGTCGTCACGGCGCTCCACGGTCCCCGCCAGCGTGACCATTCCGTCCCGCACCGACACCTCGACCGCGTCGGGCGCCAGCCCGAGCCGGGTCACCAGCACCTCCTCGATCACCTCGGCGCGGATCGCGCCGTCGGTGCGCAGAAAGACCCGCAGCAGGTCGCGCCGGGTGGCGATGCCGATCAGGCGGTCCTCCTCGTCCACCACCGGCAGCCGCTCGATGCCGTGCCGCTCCATCACCCGGGCCGCGTCGGAGACGGCCTGCTCCGGGTGCACGGTGATCGCCGGGGACGTCATCAGCGCGCCCGCGGTGGACGCGGCGGGCCGGTGCCGGCGGGCGCGGATCGCCTGCGCCCGCACCAGGTCCGTCCCGGAGACCACACCGACCACCTTGTCGTCGTCGTCGATCACCGGTACGCCGCTGATGCGGTGCCGGTCCAGCAGCCTGACGAGCTCCTTGAACGGCGTCTTTCGGTGGGCGAGGACAACCTCGCTGGTCATCACCTCGCCCACGGTGTGCGGTTTCACGGCACCTTCCTCCTCACCTGCACGGGGACGGGGGCGTCCCGCACCGGGACGCCCCTGCCTGACGGCGGAACTGTTCGGACGACGCGCGCTACACCTGCTTCCCGTCCGCCGTGCCACCGCGCCACGGGGGCGGGGCGGCGGACCTGCGGGCCGTCTCCCTGCGGTCGGCCACGCGCTCCAGCCGGCCCTTCAGCCGGTCCTGGAGCCGGTCGCCGAGCTCATGGGCACTGGCCTCGCGCGCGTGCACGACCAGGAGGTCGCTGCCCACCCGGAACTCGCCCCCGGCCCGCCAGGGGAATTCCGCGTGGTGCGCGGTGGCCCGGACGATCCGGACCTCGCCGTCCACGACGGGCAGGCCCGGACGGTCCAGGGCCGCGTTAACCTTGGTGCGGACGTACTCCAGTGCTTCCTCGCCCACGTCGCCTTCCGCCCGTACGCGGACGGCGTCGGTCGCGGAGGCACGGGTTCTGGTGTCCCTGAGGGTCATGTGCCGCTCCTTAGATCGTCGTCCGTGAGCGATTCCAGGGTGGCGCGGGCCCCGGCGAGCCCCCAGGGGCCGCCCGGCCCGGGCACCGGGGCCGTGGGTCCTGACGGGCCCGGATACGTCCACAGGTCCTGCCCCGGAGGTCCCGGGGCGGGGAGGAAAAGGCGCCGATCAGGGTCGTACGGCCCTGGCCCTTCGGCCCGCGGACGTGCAGAATCGCGCCACGGGAGAGGGTTTTGCGGTAGACGCGCGGAGCCACGAGACGTACGAGGAGCATTCTGATGGCGGACGGCCAAAGGCCCGGCCCCGAGGGACCGATCCGGGTCTTCCTGCTGGACGACCACGAGGTGGTACGCCGCGGTGTGCACGACCTGCTGAACGACGAGCCCGACATCACCGTGGTCGGCGAGGCCGGCACCGTGGAGCAGGCCCTCGTGCGCGTCCCCGCGCTGCGTCCCGATGTGGCGGTGCTCGACGTCCGGCTGCCGGACGGCGACGGCGTCACCGTGTGCCGTGAGCTCAGGTCCCGGATGCCGGAACTGACCTGTCTGATGCTGACCTCCTTCGACGACGAGGAGGCCCTGCTGGACTCGATCATGGCGGGCGCGTCGGGGTATGTGCTGAAGCAGATCCAGGGCTCCGACCTGGTGTCGGCGGTGCGCACGGTCGCCTCCGGGCAGTCGCTGCTCGACCCGAGCGCCACCACCCGGCTGATGGCCCGGCTGCGCCACGACCAGCAGCAGGAGGAGGAGCCGGACGCGCTGCCCGGCCTCACCGACCGTGAGCGCGAGATCCTCACCCTGATCGGCGAGGGCCTGACCAACCGCCAGATCGGCCAGCGCCTGTTCCTCGCCGAGAAGACGGTGAAGAACCACATCTCCCGCCTCCTGGCCAAGCTGGGCGTCGAACGCCGCATCCAGGCGGCGGTCATCGCCACCCAGGCCCAGGACCGCCTCCGTCCTCCGGGCCAGTAGCCGCCCCCGTCAACCTCAGCCCCCGGCCCCGACTTCGTCGACGGCCGGGGCTGTGGCTTGTCCCGGCCCGGCCCGGTGCCCGCGCCCGGCGGCCATGCGACCGGCTCGCCGGATGCGGCCCGGCCGCCCCCGCAGCCGACTTCCGCTCCTGACCGTCTCGACCGTCCCTGCCTTTTCGGCTGCGCCCTCGGTCCCGGTCGTCGAGTCGTGGCGTCGGACGCAGGCCCGGCCTGGACGCGGGCACGCTGAACCGAACGGCGTGAGCGCGACGCCGCACGGCGGGTTTCGCCCCCGCCGCCCCTTCCCGTTCCCGTCCCTGGGGGCTGCGCCCCCAGACCCCCCTTTCGGCCCTTCGGGCCTCGTCCTCAAACGCCGGACGGGCTGAAGATTCAGCCCCTCCGGCGTTTGAGGAGCGGGGGTACGGGGGGCGGAGCCCCCGGGTCGGGACGGGAAGGGGCGGCGGGGGCGAGGAACCCACTAGGCCTGATGGCCCGGGCTGCGAAACGGCCGTAGGGCCCCCGCTCCGGGGCGGCGCCGTGAACGCGTCATGTGCACCGGACGGGTGGTGTGTGCGGCGAAACAGGGGACCGTTACCGTGGCAGGTGGCCGGGGCGGAAGGCTCTCGGCCGGGTATCGGATCTGGAGGACCACCGGTGGGACGCTCCGAGGACACCGGGGAGGCCCGCCTCAGGCTGCCGCAGCTGAGGCTGGACGAACTGCTGGAGGAGCTGCAGGCACGACTCGACGCGGCCCGCGGCACACGCGACCGGGTGCACAGCCTCCTGGAGGCCGTGCTGGCGGTCGGCCGCGAACTGGACCTCGAACAGGCCCTGCACAGCATCGTCGAGGCCGCCGCCGTCCTGGTGGACGCCGAGTACGCGGCCCTCGGCGTGATCGGCCCGGACGGCCGCACCCTGTCCGCCTTCCACACCGTCGGCGTCACCGACGAGCAGATCGCCAGGATCGGTTCCTTCCCGGAGGGGCACGGCATCCTCGGCGAACTCATCCGCCACCCCGAGCCGCTGCGGATCGCGAAGATCGCCGAGCACCCCTCCTCCTACGGCTTCCCCGTCCACCACCCGCCGATGAACACCTTCCTCGGCGTCCCCATCCGGGTCCGCGACCAGGTCTTCGGCAACCTCTACCTCACCGAGAAGCGCGGCGGGGCCCAGTTCGACGAGGAGGACGAGTCGGTCCTGTCCACCCTCGCCGTCGCCGCCGGCGTCGCCATCGACAACGCCCGCCTCTACGAGGAGTCCCGGACGCGCGAACGCTGGCTGCGGGCCAACGCGGAGATCACCCACAGCCTGATGTCCGGCGCCGAGCGGGCCGAGGTGCTCGGGCTGATCGCCGAGCGGGCCCGTGACATCACCGGCGCCGCCCTCGCCCTGGTGGCGATGCCCATGGAGGACACCGACTCACTGTCGGTCGAACTCGCCATGGGCAGCCTGGCCGACACCCACCGCGGCCTGGTGCTGCCCGTCGACGACAGCCTCATGGGCGCCGCCTTCACCGCCGCCACCCCCGTCACCAGCCAGGACATCTCCGACGACCCCCGCGTCTCGACCGGGCCGCAGCGCTTCACCGGACTCGGCCCCGCCGTGGCCGTCCCGGTAGGGACCGGCGTGGGCGATGTGCGCGGTGTCGTCCTGCTGGTCCGCGACAGCGCCCGCTCCCCGTTCTCCGAGAAGGAACTCCTGCCGCTGCAGGGCTTCGCCGCCCAGGCGGCCATCGCCATGGAACTGGCCGAGCACCGCCACGACGTCGAGGAGATCGCGGTGCTCAAGGACCGCGACCGGATCGCCCGCGACCTCCACGACCTGGCCATCCAGCGGCTGTTCGCGACCGGTATGACCCTCCAGAGCGCCGGCCGCTTCATCGAGCACCCGGCGGCCGCCGAACGCGTGGTGCGGGCCGTGGACGACCTCGACGAGACCATCAAGATCATCAGATCGACCATCTTCGGGCTGCGGGCCCGCGACGGTGCCTCCAGCACGGGACTGCGCGCCCGCGTCGTCCATGCCGTCGGCGAGGCCGCCCCGGTGCTCGGCTTCACGCCCAGTGTCCGCATGGAAGGGCTGGTCGACACCGACGTACCGCGCGAGATCGCCGACCATGTCGTCGCCGTGCTCTCCGAGAGCCTCACCAACGTCGCCCGCCATTCCCAGGCGGACCGCACCGCCGTCGTCCTGGTCACCGACGGCCGCGAGGTACGGCTGAAGGTCACCGACAACGGCGTCGGCATCCCCGCCTCGGGCCGCCGCAGCGGGCTGCGCAACATGGCGGAGCGCGCCGAGCAGCTCGGCGGCTCTCTCACCGTCGACTCACCCGAAGGCGGCGGTACGACCCTGGTGTGGCTTGTGCCGGTCGAGTGACAGCGCGCGGGCAGGGCGCAGCCCACCGGCGTCGTACGCCCAAGTGGGGCCCTGTGGCCGCTGCGCACGGCCAGCCGGCCCCTCCCCGGCCGTCCCGCACCGGCACACGCTGGGAGCAGACAGGCCCTCCAGGAAGGAGGAGTGTCATGAAGGCCAAGCGGCTGTTCCTCGGTACGGAAGAAGGAGTGCTCTACGCGCTCGTCGCGCTGCTGCTCCTCCTGTCCGCACTGCTCGCCTTCTCCATGGTCGGGATCATCGTCGTACCGTTCACGTTCTTCGGCGCCGTAGGGGCGTTCATGCTCGCACGGCACCTCGCGGAGGTACGGCACGCCCCGACGCCCCGCCACTGAGACCCACCGAGACCTCACCGAGACCCCGACGGGGTCCTCGGGCCCCGCAGCCGGGGCCGTTCGGCCTCTCCAGTGTGCCGCCGCGCCCAGGTGAGGTGGGAGGGGACAAGAGCACAGGCTGACACGTGGGAGGTGCCATGGACGTGCCCACCGCCCTTCCGGCACCCGCGACCCGGGCGGCGCACGAGCGACTCGTGACGCCGCCCGACGGCGCGCCCGCCTCCCGCGTGCCCGGCCCGGCCACCGAAGCCCGGCGGCGCCGCACAGCTCACGAGGCACTGCGCCCCGGCGGCCGCCGCCTTCCCTCCTCACGCCGTACCGGCGACGCGCACCCCGCCCCCGCCCCCGCCCACGAGACCGCCCTCCCACCGTCCCCGGCCGCTCTCCCGCCGCTCTCAGAGCCCCGCACGAAATGGGAGCCCGGCTCGCGACGCCTGGCACGCACGCTCGCCGCGTTGCCGAAAGGCCCTAGTAGCTCCTCCCCCAAGCTCTCGGCTTCGCTCGAGCAGGGGGGACCCCCATCGAGGACCTTCCGGCGCCTTGCGATCGCACGCACCAGACGCCGCGAGCTGATCGGGCTCCCATTTCGTGCGGGGCTCTCATGGCCGTCCCACGGGCCCGGCGGCACTGCCGTATCTGGACCGGCCGGCACCCCGAACCGTCCGGGCCGGGCAGGCCCGCCGAGAGCCGCCGAGGAGTGCAGCGCCATGCCGGCGAACCTCCGGAACGGAAACGCCGGACGCGTCACCGCGACCGAAGCGGCACACCGGGCGATCGCCGCCCTGCGGGCCGCCCACGGCGGACCGGTGATGTTCGTCCAGCCCCGCGAGCACGGCGACGGCGGCGGCCGGGCCCCGGACGGCGGCGACCCGTGGTGCTTCCCGGGCGGTCAGGTCCACGTCGGCGAGGGCGACATGCTGCTCGGCGTCCTGGACGGCTGCACGTTCCACATCGACGCCGACCTGTACCAGGCGCTCGGCCGCCCCCGCCTCCTGCTGGACGTGGCCCCCGGCGACCCCGACGGACACTCCCTGGCCCCCGGCCTCGGTCTCCGCTTCGTCACCCGGGTCAACCGCCCCCGCCACAAAGCCGGCTGAACCGACGGCACAGCGACAGCGACCTCAGCAGCGAGAGCAGCGACAGCAGTGACGCACCACAGCTCACCCGTTCCGGCGGACGCCGGACGCATCACCGATCCAGGAGCACACCCGAGGCACCATCACCCCGGCCCACCGCCGGACGAGCAACAGGCAGCAAGAACGGACTAGGGACGCCGGCGGTACCGCCGGCCGAGGAGCGGATCATGAAGGCAGCGGTCGTCACCGACTTCGGCAAGCCCCTGGAGATCCAGGACCTCCCCGTCCCCGCACCCGGCCCCGGCCAGGTGCAGGTGAGGATGGAGGCCTCCGGGCTCTGCCACACCGACATCCACGCCGCGCACGGCGACTGGCCGGTCAAGCCCCGGCCGCCGTTCGTCCCCGGCCACGAGGGCGTCGGCCCGGTCACCGCCGTCGGCACGGGCGTCCCGGCCGACCTGCTCGGCCAGCGGGTGGCGATCCCCTGGCTCGGCTCGTCCTGCGGCACCTGCAAGTACTGCGTCTCCGGCCGGGAGACCCTCTGCGAGCAGCAGGTCAACTCCGGGTACTCCGTGGACGGCTGCTACGCCGAGTACGCCGTCGCCGACGCGGGCGCCGTCGTCAGGGTCCCCGACGGCGTGACGTCCTTCGACGCGGCGCCGCTGACCTGCGCGGGCGTCACCACGTACAAGGCGGTCAAGGTCGCGCAGGTCGTCCCGGCCGAACGGGTCGCCGTCTTCGGCATCGGCGGCCTCGGGCATCTCGCCGTCCAGTACGCGCGCCTGGTCGGCGGCTTCGTCACCGCCGTGGACGTCGAGCCCGACAAGCTCGGCATGGCCCACCGGCTCGGCGCCGACGAACTGGTCAACGCCCGCACCCACGACCCCGTGGAGGAGATCAGGAAGGCCGGCGGAGCCGATGTCGCCGTCGTCCTCGCCGCCGCTCCCCGCGCGTTCGAACAGGCGTACCGGTCGCTGAACCGCGGCGGCCGTCTGGTGATGGTCGGCCTCCCCGCCGACAACGCCGCGATACACATTCCGATTTTCGGGACTGTGCTCGGTGGTATCACCGTCATAGGCTCCATCGTCGGTACTCGCCAGGACCTGTCCGAGGTGTTCGCCCTGCACGCGGCCGGACGCACCCGGGTCGTCGCGGAGAGCCGGCGGCTGGACCAGGTCAACGAATCCTTCGATGAGGTACTGGGCGGACGGGCCGAGGCACGGCTCGTCTTCCGGTTCTGAACGCAGGACCCAAGCAGTCCGGCGCCACCCCCGCGCCCCCGGACCCAGAGGAAGAGGCAGTAGAACATGGGAACCGTCACCGTAGGTGCCGTAAGGGAACGAGCGCCCGGCGAACGCCGGGTCGCCCTCGTCCCCGAGGCCGTCACACTCCTGCGCCGGGCCGGGATCGACGTCCTGGTCGAGTCCGGTGCGGGCTCCGGCGCATGGTTCACCGACGCCGACTACACCGAGGCGGGCGCCACCGTCGTCCCGGCGGAGGAGCTGTACGAGCGTGCCGACGCCGTGCTGTGCGTGGCTCCGCCGGAGGCCGAGAACGTCGGGGCGCTGCGCGAGGGGCAGGTCCTCGTCGGCCTGCTCGAACTGCGCCGCCACCCGGAGCTGGCCGAGCAGCTCGCCGGGCGCTCCGTGCGCACGGTGAGCCTGGACCTGCTGCCCCGCACCCTGAGCCGCGCCCAGTCCATGGACGCGCTCACCTCGCAGGCCAACGTCGCCGGCTACAAGGCGGCGGTCCTCGCGGCGGACTCGTACGACCGCTTCTTCCCGATGCTGACCACTGCGGCGGGCACCATGCGCCCGGCGCAGGTCCTCGTCCTCGGCGCCGGTGTCGCCGGCCTCCAGGCCATCGCCACCGCCCGCCGGCTCGGCGCCGTCGTCACCGCGTACGACGTGCGTCCCGCCTCGCGCGGCGAGGTGGAGTCGCTGGGCGCGAAGTTCCTGGACCTCCAGGGCGCCGCGCAGGGCGGCCAGGGCGACGGCGGGGGCGGCTACGCCCGTGAGCTGACCGAGGAGGAGTCGAAGGCCCAGCGCGCCGCCCTCGACGCGCACATCGCCAAGACCGACATCGTCATCACCACGGCCCAGGTGCCGGGCCGCAAGCCCCCGCTGCTGGTCACGGCGACCGCGGTCGAGGCCATGAAGCCCGGCTCGGTCGTCGTCGACCTCGCGGCGAGCGAACTCGGCGGCAACGTCGAGGGCTCCGAACCCGACAAGACCGTCGTCCTCGACAACGGCGTGACCGTCATCGGCGCCGGACGGCTGCCGTCCGCGATGGCCACCGCCGCGTCCACCGCCTACGCCCGCAACCTCGCCGCGCTGCTGCGGCACCTTGTGCGCGACGGCGAACTCGTCCTCGACGCCGACGACGAGATCACCGGCGCCCTGATGGGCGGAACCTCACCCACCGAAGGCGTGTCCTCATGAACAACCTCGACCTGCTCACCGCGATCACCGTGTTCGTGCTGAGCGTGCTGGTCGGCATCGAAGTGATCAGCAAGGTCCCTGCGACCCTGCACACTCCGCTGATGTCCGGCTCCAACTCGGTGCACGGCATCGTCGTCATCGGCGCCATGCTGATCGCTGCCGAGTCGCACAACTGGATCGGCTACACCCTCGCGTTCGTCGCGATGGTGTTCGGCGCGATGAACGTCGTCGGCGGCTACGCGGTCACGGACCGGATGCTGGAGATGTTCAAGCCGAAGACCCCCGAGAAGCCGGCGGAGACGGCGGCGGAGCCAGCGGCAGAATCAGTGTCCGAGGCCGCTCAGCAGCAGCCGAAGGCCGGGGTGTGAACGCCATGGACAACGTCACCAACGCCATCCACTACATCTTCCTCGCGGCGGCCGCCTGCTTCGTCATCGGCCTGCACCTGATGAACCACCCGCGCACCGCCCGCCGCGGCAACACGCTCTCCGCGGGCGCCATGGCCGTGGCGATCGCCGCGACCGTGTGGCTGGTCGCCCACGAGGGCAATATCAGCACCACCGGCTGGCTGGTGCTCGCCTCCGGCGGCCTGATCGGCGGCGCTCTCGGGCTGTACATGGCCCGCGAGGTCAAGATGACCGCCATGCCCCAGCTGGTCAGCCTCTTCAACGCGGTGGGCGGCGGGGCGGCCGCACTCATCGCCGTCAACGACCTGCTCCAGGCCGAGGATCCGGCCGTGCTCGGCGCCCGGGTCTCGCTGCCCGGTGCCCTCGACATCATCATCGGCGCGGTCACCTTCTCCGGCTCGCTGATCGCCGCGGGCAAGCTCCAGGGCCTCATCTCCGGTGCGCCGGTGGTGTTCCCGGGGGCCCGGCTGCTGAATGTGGTGCTGCCGGTGTCGTTCGTCGCCGGGACGGTGTGGCTGGTCCTGGCGCCCGACTCCCTCTTCGCCCTGTACGGGCTGCTGCTGGTGGCGCTGCTGTTCGGCGTGACCATGGTGCTGCCCATCGGCGGCGCCGACATGCCCGTCGTCATCGCCCTGCTGAACGCCTTCACCGGCTCCGCGGTCGCCATGGCGGGCTTCGTCCTGAACGAGACCGCCCTGATCATCGCGGGCATGCTGGTCAGCTCCTCCGGCGGCATCCTCACCAAGCTGATGGCCGACGCGATGAACCGGTCCATCGCCAACATCGTGATCGGCGGCTTCGGCACCGGTGACGGCGGCACGGCGGACGCGGGCCCCGGCGGGGCCCCGGCCCAGGTGCGGTCGGTGTCCGCGGACGACGTGGCGATCCAGCTGGCCTACGCCAGCAAGGTCATCTTCGTCCCCGGCTACGGTCTCGCCGCCGCCCAGGCCCAGCACGAGCTCGGCGACCTCGCCAAGCTGCTCACCGAGAACGGCATCGACGTCAGCTACGCCGTCCACCCGGTCGCCGGCCGTATGCCCGGGCACATGAACGTGCTGCTGGCCGAGGCCAATGTGCCGTACACGCAGCTGAAGGAGATGGACGAGGTCAACCCGGTGTTCCCGCAGGCCGATGTCGCCCTGGTGATCGGCGCCAACGACGTCACCAACCCGATGGCCCGCCGCTCCGGCAACGCCATCTCGGGCATGCCGATCCTCGATGTCGACAAGGCCAAGAGCGTCGTCGTCATCAAGCGGTCCATGGGCCACGGTTACGCGGGCATCGACAACGAGCTCTACACCGATCCCAAGACCGGCATGTTCTTCAGTGACGCGAAGAAGGGTCTGAGCGAACTGAAGGCGGCCGTCGCGGAGTTCGTCTCCTGACACTCCGGCCCGGCACGACGCGTGCCCCCTGCGGTGGACGTCCGCAGGGGGCACACGGCTGTGTTCCCGGTGACCGCGCTACGAAGGCCGCGTCACCGGAAACCTTCGAGGATGCCCCGTCCTTCATTTCCTGCCGGGTAGGAATCACCCTTGCGCAGCAGGGCGAGGAACGGCGACTTCGCCCCCGAGGTGAATCCCCGCCCGCGCGACCGGGTAAGGTAGTTCGTGCGCGTTGCGAGAACCAAGCACGTGCACCCCTCTTGAACTTGTTTCAAGACCCCGGGCTGGTTTCAACCCGGCTGGTGTTGATCGCGGAAGACTCGATTGCTCGCTAAGCAACCGAGCAGCGTGAGCCAGGAATCTCCCAACTTCAGCTGGGAGAGGATTCAAACCGAAGAAGAACCGCGCGGGCTGCGCCTCATGTCACTTGGCCATCTGCCGAACTATCGGCATCAGGCGCTAGCCCGACCGCCCGCCACGAACCAGCGCGGCCGCAGCCCCGTCTCCCGCAGCCCGAACGCGCCCTGCGGGCCCTGCACCGTCAACGAGTCGCCGATCCGGGCCCGTTCGGCCAGATACCCGGAGAACAGCCCGCCCGGCCGCAGCCGGACGAACAGCTCCACCCGGCCGTCCCAGTTCCCGGTGTTGGCGAGCGAGTACGCCCGCCGCTCCTCGCCGCCGGGCACCTGCACCTCGACGAACTGCCCGGCGTCGAACTGGAATCCGGCGCCCTGCTCGTCGTCCTCCGTGAGCGTCAGCTCCAGCCGTACGGTGTCCCGGGCGACCGTCTCCAGCGCGGTGACCGTGCCCTTGCGCACCGGGATCCCGCCGTACAGGATGCGGGAGTCGTCGTAGGGGAGGGCGGCAGCCAGCTCTCCGCGCGGGTAGGTGCGGCACAGCAGGACGCCGCCCGCCTCCCGTTCGGCGGTCGGCAGGGCGTCCGCACCGCACGCGCCGAGGTCGTAGGCGCCCTCGGCGACGGTGGCCCGGCAGGAGCCGCAGGTGCCCTGGCGACAGGCCGCGGGCAGGGCGGCGCCCCACTCCGCGGCGGCCTCCAGGACGTTCTGCCCGTCCTCGCAGCCGAACTCCAGGCGCTGCCCGTCGGCGGTGGCCAGGGTGACGGTCATGCCCCGGCCCTCTGCAGCGCGGCGGCGACATCGGCCTTCGCGTCGCCGACCGGGCGCAGCGCGAACCGGTCCACCAGGACGCCCAGCAGATCCGGTGTGAGATAGGCGGGCAGGGTCGGGCCGAGATGGATGTTGCGCAGGCCGAGGGCGAGCAGGCTGAGCAGCACGGCGACCGCCTTCTGCTCGGTCCACGACAGGGCGATGGTCAGCGGCAGGTCGTTGAGGCCGCAGTCGAAGGCGTCCGCGAGCGCGGCCGCGATACGCACCGCGGAGTGCGTGTCGTTGCACTGGCCGAGGTCCAGCAGCCGCGGGATGCCGTCGATGGCGCCGAAGTCGTGCTGGTTGAAGCGGTACTTGCCGCAGCCGAGGGTGAGCACGACCGCGTTGTCCGGGGCGGCGAGCGCGAAGTCGCGGTAGTAGTCCCGGCCGGTGGTGGGGCCGTCGCAGCCGCCGACCAGGAAGAAGTGCCGGATCGCGCCGCGGCGTACGGCGTCGGTGATGTCGTCGGCGGCGGCGAGCAGTGCGTCACGGCCGAAGCCGACGGTGATGTACCGTTCCGGCGCGTCCGCGCGGAAGCCGGGCATCGCCTTGGCCGCCTGGACCAGCGGGGTGAAGTCGCCGTCGGCGAGGTGGCGAACGCCGGGCCAGCCGACCGGTCCGGTGGTGAAGATGCGGCGCCGGTAGGCGGGGTACGGCTCGACGATGCAGTTCGACGTCATCAGGATCGGGCCGGGGAACTTGGCGAACTCGCGCTGCTGGTCCTGCCAGGCGCCGCCGTAGTTCCCCACCAGGTGCGGATACGACCGCAGCTCGGGGTAGGCGTGGGCGGGCAGCAGCTCGCCGTGGGTGTAGACGCTGATGCCGGTGCCCTCGGTCTGCATCAGCACCGCGGCCAGGTCCCGCAGATCGTGCCCGCTGACCAGGATCGCCTTGCCGGCGACGGGGGTCGTGCGCACCACGGTCGGCTCCTGGGCGCCGAACGTGCCGGTGTTGGCGGCGTCCAGCAGCTCCAGCACGGCGAGGTTGAGATGACCGAGGCCGATCGCCCGTTCCAGCAGGTCGTCCACATCGGCCGGTTCGCCGGCGAGATAGGCGAGCCCGTCCTCGACGCCCGCGAAGACCTGCGCGCTGTCCTTGCCGAGCACATGGGCGTGGTGCGCGTAGGCGCAGATCCCCTTCAGTGCGTACAGGTGCAGGGAGCGCAGTCCCACGACGTCCGGGCCGACCAGATCGAGACCGGCGTCCACCCGGAAGGCCGGGGCCTGGGTCAGGAGGCCCTCCAGATCCGGCGCGGGCTGCCACAGGGCGGGCCCGGTGAGCCGGTCGGGCTCCATGCCGTGGTCGTGCGCGGCGTCCTCGTAGCGGGCCCGTACCCGGTCCCGTACGGCGGCTGCCTCCTGGAGCAGGGCGACGAAGCGGGTCGGGTTGAAGTTCACGTTCGTCAGGGTGGTGAACATCGCCGACAGGACGAACGCCGCCGCCTCGTCGTCGGGGGCGCCCAGCGCCCGCGCCCGCACCGCGTACTGGGCGATGCCCTTCACGGAGTGGATCAGCAGGTCCTGCACCTCGGCGGTGGCCGGATCCTTCCCGCAGTTCCCGACCGGTCCGGCACACCCCGGTACTACGCCGGTGCGGTCGGCCTGCTCACACTGGTAACAGAACATGCGTGTGCTCCTAGGGACATGTCGATTCGACTGCGAAGTCGATTGCGATGCCGACTGCGATCCCGACGGGCATGCCGGCCGCGATGTCGACTGCGATGGATGTGCTTTCCGCGGCGCAGCAGCCGCGCGAGGGCGGGTCCCGGGTAAGCGGTCGGTGCCGCCGGGCCCGATCGCCCGTCGTTCCCACGGCGGCCGGAGAAGGGGCGGCCGTAAGAGCCCCGAACAAAATGGGCGCCCGGCTCGCGGCGTCTGGCACGCACGCTCGCCGCGTTGCCGAAAGGTCCTAGTAGCTCCGCTACGAGGACCTTCCGGCGCCTTGCGATCGCACGCACCAGACGCCGCGAGCTGATCGGACTCCCATCTTGTTCGGGGCTCTAAGAACGACGGGCGATGCCGGTGGGGTTCGGGCTCCGAGGGGGCGGACGGGGTCATACCGTGGTGTCCTCCTCCGGGGTCATCTCGATCGCCCCGCACGGGCACTCGGCGGCGCACAGGCCGCAGCCCTTGCAGTAGTCCAGGTCGATGGAGAAGCCCTTGCCGGGGCCCAGCTTGGTGATGGCGTTGTCGGGGCAGACGCCGTAGCAGTTGTCGCACTCGAAGCAGTTGCCGCAGGACATGCAGCGGCGTGCCTCGAACAGCGCCGTGGATTCGTCGAGCCCCTGCACCACCTCGTCGAACGTCGTGATGCGCCGCGCCAGTTCGAGCCTGGGCCGGACCGACGCCGGCGCGTCGGAGTAGTACCAGGTGTTCAGGTTCCCGAACTCGGCGACCGGGTGCTTGGCACCGGGGTCGTGGGACGTGCCGCGCAGATGGGCGTCGATGTGACGGGCCGCCCTCTTGCCGTGGCCCACGGCCACCGTGACCGTGCGCTCGTCGGGCACCATGTCGCCGCCGGCGAAAATGCCCTGATGGCCCGTCATCAGCCCTTCGGCGACCTGTACCAGACCGTGGTCCAGGGTGAGGTCGGGCACGTCCCTCAGCAGGGACAGATCCGACTCCTGGCCCAGCGCCAGCACCACCGTGTCGGCGTCCAGATCCTCGAACTCGCCCGTGGGCTGCGGGAATCCGGTGTCGTCCAGCCGCATCCGCTCGATGGACAGCCGGCCGCCGTCGGCGTGTTTGATGGTGGAGAGCCACTTCATCCGCACGCCCTCCTCCAGCGCCTCCTCGACCTCGATGTCGTGTGCGGGCATCCGGTCCCGGGTGCGCCGGTAGACGACGACCGCGTCCGTGGCGCCCAGCCTGCGTGCCGTGCGCGCCGCGTCCATCGCGGTGTTGCCGCCGCCGTACACGGCGACCCGGCGCCCGAGCAGCGGCGGGCCCTCGCCCTCCATGCTGCCGAGCAGCGACACGGCGTCGAGGATGCGGGCGCTGTCGCCCGCAGGGATGTAGGCACGCCTGCCGATGCCCGCCCCGACGGCGAGGAACACCGCGTCGAAGCGGCCCTCGCGCTGCGCCGCGAGCACGTCGTCGACCCGTGCGCCGAGCTCGAGCGTGACGCCGAGCGCGGTGATCCGGTCGATCTCGGCGTCCAGCACCTCGCGCGGCAGCCGGTAGCGCGGGATGCCGTAGCGCATCATGCCGCCGGGGCGGTCCTGCGCCTCACGGAGCGTCACCTCGTGCCCCAGCAGGCGCAGTTGGTAGGCGGCCGACAATCCCGCCGGGCCCGAGCCGACGACCAGGACCCGCTTGCCGGTGGACACCTCGGGCGGCGGCACCCGCCAGCCGCGCCGGATCGCCTCGTCGCCCAGGAACCTCTCGACCGCGTTGATGCCGACCGCGTCGTCCGACTGCGCGCGGTTGCACGCTGTTTCACAGGGGTGGAAGCACACCCGGCCCATCACCGCGGGCAGCGGGTTGTCCCGCATCAGCTGCCGCCACGCGGCCTCGTAGTCGCCGCTCTCCGCGTGGTACAGCCACTGCTGGATGTTCTCCCCGGCCGGGCACGCCTGGTTGCAGGGCGGCAGCAGATCGACATAGCCGGGGCGTTCGGTGCGCCAGGCGCCGGTGCGGTTGGCCAGGCTGGAGCCGACGTCGAGGGTGATCGCGAACGGTTTCTCCTTCATGACGGCACCTCCGCGGCGTGCCCCAGCAGCCCGTACCGGGCGATGTTGCGGTCGGCCACCCGCTGGAGACGGGCGACGACGTCCGTGCGCACCCGGGGCTCGAAGAGATGCGCGTACCGCTTCTGCGCCCGCAGATACTCCTCCACCGGCACCTGCCGGCGGATCGGTGTCACATCGGTGACCACTCCGCCGGTCGCCTCGAACACGGGGAACAGACCGCTCTGTTCGGCCAGCCGCGCGACCCGCACCGTGTCGCAGGACGCCGTGCCCCAGCCCAGCGGGCAGGGCACCAGCACATGCAGATAGCGGGCGCCGCGCATCCCCATCGCCCGGTGCACCTTCGCCTCCAGGTCGCGCAGCCCGGCGACGGTCGCGGTGGCGACATAGGGGATCTCGTGCGCCATCGCGATCAGCGGCAGGCTCTTGCCCTGCCCGAACGGGGCACCCGGACTGCCGCCCACCGCCTGCGTGGTCGCGGTGCGCGCGGTCGGGGGAGTGGCCCCGGAGCGCTGGACGCCGGTGTTCATGTACGCCTCGTTGTCGTAACACACGTACAGCACATCGTCGTTGCGCTCGAACATGCCGGACAGACAGCCGAGGCCGATGTCCACGGTGCCGCCGTCGCCGCCCTGCCCGACCACCCGCACATCGGTGCGGCCCTTCGCCCTCAGAGCTGCGGCGACCCCGGCGGCCACCGCGGGGGCGTTGCCGAACAGCGAGTGCAGCCACGGCAGTTGCCACGACGTCTCCGGGTACGGCGTGGAGAACACCTCCAGACAACCCGTGGCGTTCACCGCGATCACCCGCCCGTCGGCGGCACGTTGGGCCGCGTCCAGGACGTAGCGGGCGCCGAGTGCCTCACCGCAGCCCTGGCAGGCCCGGTGGCCCGAGGTCAGCGCGTTGGAGCGGCCCGGGTCGGCCTGGTCGGACTGCAACTCGGGGGCGAGCAGCCGGTTCCCGGCGGCGTGGCTGCCCACCTGGTAGAACCTGACCTGCGGTGCGGCGCTCATCGGTTGCTCCCCACGTCGCGCAGGATGTTCTCCGCGGACGGACCCGACCGCCTGGTCGCGGCCATCCGCGCGAGCTCCCGCTCCACCAGCTCCGTGTCGAGGTCGAGGAAGGTCAGCTGCCCCAGCCGCCCGGCGAGCGCGTCGTCGAACAGCCGGTGCAGGGACTCCTTGGTGACCGCCCGTCCGCCCAGCCCGGCGATCACGGTGTGCCCGTCGAGCTGGATCCCCGACAGCGCCGTCCGCACGTTCGCGGAAACGATCCCGCCGACGCCGACGGCCAGCGCCCGCTCCAGCACCACCACCTGCTGCGCCCGCCCGAGCACCGTACGCACCGCCTCCAGCGGGAACGGCCGGAACGACGTGATGGCCAGGGCGCCGATCCGCACCCCGCGCTCGCGCAGCTCGTCCACGGCGTCGCACACCGTGCCGAACACCGACCCCAGCGCCACGACGACCGTCTCGGCGTCCTCGCACCGGTACGGATGCACCAGCCCGCCGCTGGCCCGCCCGAACACCTTCCGGAACTCCCCGGCGATCCGCGGGATCTCCTCCAGCGCCTGCATCTGCTTGGCGTGCGCCAGATACCGCACCTCGGTGAAGGCGTCCGGACCGACCATGGCGCCGATCGACACCGGGTCCTCGGGATCCAGCACCTGCCGCGGCTCGTACGGCGGCAGGAACGCGTCGACCTGCGCGGGCTCCGGCACCTCCACCCGCTCCCAGGCGTGCGTGAGCACGAAGCCGTCCATGCACACCATCACCGGCAGCGACAGCTCCTCCGCCAGCCGGAACGCCTGCGGATGCAGATCGGCGGCCTCCTGGTTGTCCCGGGCGTAGAGCTGGATCCAGCCCGAGTCCCGCTGCGACATGGAGTCGCTGTGGTCGTTCCAGATGTTGATGGGCGCCCCGATGGCCCGGTTCGCCACCGTCATCACGATCGGCAGCCCGAGCCCGGCGGCGTTGTAGAGCGCCTCCACCATGTACAGCAGGCCCTGGCTCGCGGTCGCCGTGTAGGCGCGCGCACCGGCCGCCGACGCCCCGATGCACATCGACATCGCGGCGAACTCGGACTCCACGTTGACGTACTCGCACGGCGTCAGCTCACCCGACTTCACCAGGCGGCTGAGCTCCTCCACGATGTGGGTCTGCGGCGAGATGGGGTAGGCGGAGATCACCTCCGGACGGCAGTACGCGACCGTCTCGGCGACCGCCAGTGACCCCTCAGTCTGCTTCAGCACGGGCCAGCTCCTCCCGTTCCGCGCCGACATGCTCGAACGCCTCACGGGCGGCGGCCGCGTTGGCCGCGCCCAGCCGGCCGGGGAAACGCTCCTCGATCGCCGTGGTGAGCGAGCCGATCAGCACACACCCGGTGAGTGCGGCGAGCCCGCCCAGCAGTACGGCGCTGGGCACCGGCCGCCCGACATGCCGTACCGCCATGGCCGTGGCCGACACGGTGAGGACGACCGCGCCCGGCACGGTCCGGGTGAACTCGGCGAGGTCCGCCGCACCGATCCGGTGCGGCGAGTTGATCAGCACTGCGCCGCCGGGCCGCAGCCCCTCGAGGACGTTCACCTGGTGCAGCAGCGTGGCGTCCTGGACCACCACCGTGTCCGGCCGGGTCACCGGCTCGTGCGCCCGGATCGGCGCGTCGTCCATCCGGCAGAAGGCCACCACCGGCGCCCCTGTGCGCTCCGAGCCGAAGCTCGGGAACGCCTGCGCGTGGCGGCCCTCCAGAAACGCCGCCAGCGACAACAGCTCCGCGGCCGTGACGGCCCCCTGGCCGCCCCGTCCGTGGATGCGAACCTGGAACACGGCACCCTCCTCCCAGAGGTCGGCCGTTCTGTCCTTCAAGTCGTAGCCCTGATCCCGCCGGGACCCACAAGGGCCGAACGGCCCACTGCGGGGACCGACGGGACCACAGGGACTCCCGGCCCCTGGGCCACCATGAGTTCCAGCGGTCGCCGGCGCAGTCGGGTGTGCGGTACGACGGCAACACGACCGCGAGTCCCCCGGAACTCGCAAGGGCCGAACGGGCCATGGCTGGGACCTGTGGACCCACAGGGCCTTCCGGCCCCGGTGCCGACAAAGGCCCCAGCCGATGCAACGGACCAGGTCAGGCGTGCGGTACGACCACGACTGGGCAGCGGGCGTGGTGCATCGCGGCATGCGCGACCGGTCCGGTGTGTGTGCCCAGCCTGCCGCGGCGGGTTCTGCGGCCCACCACCAGCAGTCCGGCGTCCGCCGCCGCGCGCGGCAACTGCTGCGCCGGGCGGCCCTGCTCGACCCGCTCGTGGATCTCGACCGACGGGAACTTCTCCCGCCACGGCAGCAGCGCGGCGGCCAGCGCCTGCCCGGCCGCCTCCCGCAACGCCGTTTCCGCTCTGGCGTCCGAGACGCCCGGCAGACGCGTCGTCTGCCAGGTGTGCACCGCCACCAGCGGGGCGCCGCGCCGTTCCGCGCTCTCGAAGGCGTACGCGACGACGTCCTCGCACGGATGCGCGGCGTCCACCCCGACCACCACCTCACGGTACGGGGCGTGCGCCGACGGCCGTCCCTCCGGGCCCGGCAGATGCTCGTCCTCCAGGGTCTGCTCGGCCCGTACGAGCACCACGGGCCGCGGCACACGGGCCACCGTGGCCAGGGCCACCGAGCCCGCCATGAACCCTCCGAGCCCGCTGAACGCCCGGCTGCCGAGGACCAGCAGCTCGGCGTCGGACCCCGCCGCGACCAGCGCGTCGGCGGCGGGCCGGGCGACCTGATCGGCGCTCAGACACACCTGTGGGTAGCGCTCGTCGAGCCGGTCGAGAGCCGCCCGCAGGATCCGCCGCGCCCAGTAGCGCGGCGCCTCCAGTTCGGGCAGCTCCGACGCATCCGGCGGCAGTCCCTCGTACGCGTGCACCAGCCGCAGCGGCAGGCCGCGCCGGAGCGCCTCCCGGGCGGCCCAGTCGGCGGCAGCGAGACTCTCGCGGGAACCGTCCAGCCCTACGACAACGGGGCGTAGCACGGCCAACACCTCCCCGGATCGGTGCCCGCGCGGTCCGCTCCGTCGCGGGCCCTGCCCCTCAAGGATCCCGGGACCGCCGGAACCCGGGGCAGGGCCCGCGTGGTCTGGCCACGGGGTCCAACGGCCCGTTTCGCGCGGCTTAGAGCCCCGAACAAAATGGGCGCCCGGCTCGCGGCGTCTGATCGGACTCCCATTTTGTTCGGGGCTCTTAGGCCGCGGCGGGTGCGACCTGCCTGGTCAGGGCGCGGCGCACACCGGTCCCGGTGAACACCAGGGCGGCGCAGGCCACCACCGCGAGCAGCAGCAGGCCGCCCGCGTAGGTGCCGTAGGTGCCGTACAGCGAGCCCATCAGCAGCGGCGGCACGAATCCGCCCAGGCCGCCCGCGGCGCCGACCACGCCGGTGACCGAACCGGTGCGGTTGGCCGGGGCGAGCATCGCCACGAAGGCGAAGGTCGCGCCGCTGCCGGCACCCAAGGCGGCGGCCATGCTCAGGAAGGCGACGGTGCCGAGCGGGGTGAGGTCCGGGGTGAAGGACTGGATCAGGGAGCCCACCACGACCACCGCGAGCGAGCCGCCGAGCACCCGCACCGGGTCGAGGCGGTCGGACAGCCAGCCGCCGATGGGCCGCGCCGCCACCGCCAGCACCACGAACCCGGCCATGCGGTTCGCCGCGTCGGCCTGCTCCAGGCCGTAGCCGGTCTTCAGGTAGGTGGGGAGGTACACGGAGAAGGCCACGTAGCCGCCGAACGCCACCGCGTACAGCGCGGACGCCTGCCAGGTGATGCCGAGCTTCAGCGTGGCCGCCAGACGGGTGCCCAGCGGCTCCGTCGGGACGGTGCGGCCGGGCGCGTCACGCAGGAACAGGGCCGCCACCACGGCGTACGCCACCAGCACCACGGCGGTGATCACGAAGGGCCGCTCGATGCCGTCGGCCTTGACCAGCTTCACCGTGGTCAGGGCGCTGATCGCGGTGCCGCCCATGCCCATGCCGAACAGGCCGATCGCGAGCCCCCGACGCTCCGGCGGGAACCAGGCGTTCACGACCGGCACGCCCACCGCGAACGCGGTGCCGCCGATCCCCAGGAAGAAGCCGCCCGCCAGCAGCGCGGTCAGCGAGGAGTGCCCGGCGAACCCGAGGTACAGCACCGGCAGCACGGTGGCGCCCGACACCAGCGGGAACATGACCCGTCCGCCGAACTTGTCGGTCAGGGCGCCGACCGGGATCCGGCCCAGCGAACCGACCACGACGGGCACCGCGACCAGCAGCGACTGCTGGAACGACGACAGGGCCAGCGTGTCCTTGAACCGCGGGCCGAGGGGGCTGAGCAGCGCCCAGGCCCAGAAATTGACGGCGAAGCCGACGGTGGCCAGGGCCAGCATCAGCCAGGCACGGCCGGGGACCTGGCTCCCCGGGCCGGCGGCGGTCTGCCCCTGCGGGGGCTCGTTGGAAGGCCGGAGCATGGTGCGGGTTCCTCCTGCAAGTGTCTTGCCGAACCGCCCGCCATGGTGTGGGCTGTTCGGTGCGCGTCGATGACGACGACGCACACACTTGTGGACCATCGGCAGAGATCGCGTGGGCCGTAGGGCCCGGGATTCGGGCCGTATGGAGCCCACGCAGGGACCATTGGCCCAGGGTGGGGCCGAAGGTCGCCCCATAGCGTCGCGCCTCATGGAGAACGATCAGAAGACACGGCGTGGTGCGTCGGCCGCGGACGGCGGCTGGCCTTTGGCGGCCCGGAGGCTCTTGTCCCGACGTGAGATTTCGGATGACGGGCGCGCCGTGTTCGGTACCGGGGACCCCGGATGGGAAGACTTCTACCGGGACCGGTGGTCGCATGACAAAGTGGTGCGTTCCACACACGGTGTGAACTGCACCGGCTCGTGCTCGTGGATGGTGTATGTCAAGGACGGCATCATCACCTGGGAGCACCAGGCGACGGACTATCCGTCGATCGGGACGGACTGTCCCGAGTACGAGCCGCGCGGCTGCCCGCGCGGCGCTTCGTTCTCCTGGTACACGTACTCGCCGTCGCGGGTGCGGTACCCGTATGTGCGGGGTGCGCTGCTGAAGCTGTGGCGTGAGTCACGCAAGCGGCTGGGCGACCCGGTGGCGGCGTGGGCCGAGATCACCTCGGACCCGGCGAAGGCGCGCGCGTACAAGAAGGCGCGCGGCAAGGGCGGCCTGGTACGCGCCGACTGGGACGAGGTGGCCGAGCTGATCGCCGCCGCCCAGGTGCACACGGTGCGGGAGTTCGGCCCCGACCGGGTGGCCGGCTTCTCGCCGATCCCGGCGATGTCGATGGCGTCGTTCGCCGCGGGCGCCCGCTACCACTCGCTGATCGGCGGCACGCTGCTGTCCTTCTACGACTGGTACGCCGACCTTCCGGTGGCGTCGCCGCAGGTGTTCGGCGACCAGACCGATGTGCCCGAGGCCGCGGACTGGTGGAACGCCGGCTATCTGGTGATGTGGGGCTCCAACATCCCCGTCACCCGGACGCCGGACGCGCACTTCCTCACGGAGACGCGGTACAACGGCACCAAGGTCGTCGCCGTGTCCCCGGACTACGCGGACAACGTGAAGTTCGCCGACGAGTGGATGGCGCCGCACCCGGGCACCGACGGCGCGCTGGCCATGGCCATGGGGCATGTGGTGCTGCGCGAGTTCCTGGTGGACCGTCAGGTGCCCTACTTCGAGGGCTATCTGCGGCAGTTCACGGACGCGCCGTTCCTGGTCACCCTGCGTGAGCACGGCGAGGGGCTGACCCCCGGCGGCTTCCTGACGGCCGAGGACCTGGGCGATGACGGCGAGAACGCCGGGTCCAAGACGGTGCTCATCGACTCCGCGACGGGTGAGGCCGTGGTGCCCAACGGGTCGCTGGGCTTCCGGTGGGCGAAGGAGGAGTCCGGCCGCTGGAACCTCGACCTCGGTGAGGTCGTCCCGGAACTGAGCCTGCTGGAGAGCGCCGAGGACCGGGTCGAGGTCGCGCTTCCCCGGTTCGACGAGGGCGCCACCGAGGGCGGCTCCGTGATGGTCCGCGGCGTGCCGGTGCGCCGGGTCGGAGGCCGTCTGGTGACGACCGTGTTCGACCTGATGCTCGCTCAGTACGGCGTCCACCGCCCCGGACTGCCGGGCAGCTGGCCGGAGTCGTACGACGACGCCTCGCAGCCCTACACCCCGGCCTGGCAGGAGACCATCACCTCCGTGCCCGCCGAGCAGGCGGCGCGTATCGCGCGGGAGTTCGCGCGCAACGCGGAGCGCACCCAGGGCCGTTCGATGATCGCGATGGGTGCGGGAACGAATCACTGGTTCCACTCCGACACCATCTACCGTGCCTTCCTCGCCCTGACCACCATGACGGGCTGTCAGGGCGTCAACGGCGGCGGCTGGGCGCACTACGTCGGCCAGGAGAAGGTCCGCCCGGTGACCGGGCAGCAGCATCTGTCGTTCGCGTTCGACTGGCAGCGCCCCACCCGGCACATGGCGGGCACGTCGTACTGGTACCTGCACACCGACCAGTGGCGCTACGAGGCCTTCGGCCCCGACGAGCTGGCCTCCCCGCTGGGTGAGGGACGCTTCCAGGGCAAGGGTTTCGCGGACTGTCTGGCGCAGGCGGTGCGGCTCGGCTGGACGCCTGGGCACCCCGGCTTCAACCGCAACCCGCTCGACATCACCGACGAGGCCGCCGCGCAGGGCAAGTCCGTGCCCGACCATGTCGTGGACGAACTCAAGTCCGGCAAGCTGAAGTTCGCGGTCGAGGACCCGGACGACCCGGCCAACTTCCCGCGCGTGCTGACGGTCTGGCGGGCCAACCTGCTCGGCTCGTCCGGCAAGGGCAACGAGTACTTCCTGCGGCACCTGCTGGGCACCGACGCCGCCGTCCGCTCCGACGAGGCCCCCGACAGCGCCCGCCCCGAAGAGGTGGTGTGGCACGAGGAGGCACCGGAGGGCAAGCTCGACCTGCTGGTGTGCATGGACTTCCGCATGACCTCCACCGGCCTGTTCGCCGACGTCGTCCTGCCCGCGGCGACCTGGTACGAGAAGGACGACCTGTCGTCCACGGACATGCATCCCTTCGTCCACGCGTTCACGCCGGCCATCGCGCCGCCGTGGCAGGCGCGCACGGACTACGACACGTTCCTCACGATCGCCGACAAGTTCAGCGCGCTCGCCGCCGACCACCTGGGCACCCGCACCGACGTCCTCCCGGTTCCGCTGACCCACGACACCCCGGACGAACTCGCCCAGCCCGGCGGTGTGGTGAGGGACTGGAAGCACGGCGAGTGCGAGCCGATCCCGGGCCGCACCATGCCCAAGCTCGCGGTGATCGAGCGGGACTACGGCGCCATCGCGCAGAAGATGCGCGCGGTCGGCCCGCTGCTCGACACCCTCGGCACCACCACCAAGGGCGTCACGGTCAAGCCCGACCGTGAGATCGACGACCTGCGCCGCCGCAACGGCACCGTCCGCGACGGCATCGCCGAGGGCCGCCCCTCCCTGGCCACCGCCACCGACATGTGCGAGGCGATCCTCGCCCTCTCCGGCACCACCAACGGCCGCCTGGCGACCGAGGGCTTCAAGGAACTGGAGCGGCAGACCGGCAGCGAGGGCCTCGTCGAACTCGCCGCGGAGCGCGAGGCGGAGCGGATCACCTTTGCCGACACCCGCACCCAGCCGCGCTCGGTGATGACCTCCTACGAGTGGTCCGGTTCGGAGACCGGCGGCCGCCGCTACTCCCCGTTCGTCATCAACACCGAGCACAAGAAGCCCTGGCACACCCTGACGGGCCGTCAGCACTTCTTCGTCGAGCACGACTGGATCGCCGAACTGGGCGAGCAGCTCCCGGTGTACCGCCCGCCGCTCAACACCAACCGCCACTACGGCGACGAGCACCTCCACGAGGGCGACCGCGCCGAGGTGACGGTCCGTTACCTCACCCCGCACTCCAAGTGGTCCATCCACTCCGAGTACCAGGACAACGCCTACATGCTGGCGCTGTCCCGCGGCGGCCCGGTGATCTGGATGTCCGTCGAGGACGCCGAGAAGGTCGGGGTGAAGGACAACGAGTGGATCGAGGCGTACAACGGCAACGGCGTCGTCGTGGCGCGCGCGGTGGTCACGCACCGTATGCCCGAGGGCACGGTGTACATGTACCACGCCAAGGACCGCACGGTGAACGTCCCCAAGACCGAGGTCTCCGGCAAGCGCGGCGGCATCCACAACTCCCTGACGCGCCTGCTGCTCAAGCCGACGCATCTGGCGGGTGGGCACGCCCAGTTCACCTACGCCTTCAACTACTACGGCCCGACCGGAAACCAGCGCGACGAGGTCACCGTCATCCGCCGTCGCTCGCAGAACGTGGAGTACTGACATGCGTGTGATGGCGCAGATCGCCATGGTCATGAACCTGGACAAGTGCATCGGCTGCCATACGTGCTCGGTCACGTGCAAGCAGACGTGGACCAACCGCACCGGTGTCGAGTACGCCTGGTTCAACAACGTCGAGACCAAGCCCGGCATCGGCTACCCGCGCCGCTACGAGGACCAGGAGCAGTGGAAGGGCGGCTGGATGCTCGACAAGCGCGGCCGTCTGGTGCTGCGCTCCGGGGGCCGGGTACGGCGGCTGCTGTCGCTGTTCTCCAACCCCAACCTGCCCTCGATCGAGGACTACTACGAGCCGGTCACCTACGACTACGACAACCTGATCAACGCCCCGGCGGGCACCAACATGCCCGTCGCCCGGCCGCGCTCCGTCCTCACCGGCAAGCCCACCGAGATCACCTGGGGAGCCAACTGGGAGGACAGCCTCGGCGGCGCCCCCGAGCACGCCGGCGGGGACCCCAACCTGACCGGCGAGTGGGCCGAGAAGGTCAAGTTCGAGTTCGAGCAGACCTTCCTCTTCCATCTGCCCCGGCTGTGCGAGCACTGCCTCAACCCCGCCTGTGTCTCGGCCTGTCCGTCGGGTGCGATGTACAAGCGGGTCGAGGACGGCATCGTCCTGGTCGACCAGGACGCCTGCCGCGGCTGGCGGATGTGCGTGACGGCGTGCCCGTACAAGAAGGTGTACGTCAACCACGCCACCGGCAAGGCGGAGAAGTGCACCTTCTGCTTCCCCCGCATCGAGGCCGGCCAGCCCACCGTCTGCTCCGAGACCTGCGTGGGACGCCTGCGCTACCTCGGCCTGGTCCTCTACGACGCCGACCGCGTCGGCGAGGCCGCCGCCACCCCCGACGAGCTGGACCTCCTGGACGCCCAGCGCGGTGTCTTCCTCGACCCGCGCGACCCCGAGGTCATCGCGGCGGCACGGGCGAGCGGAATGCCCGAGGACTGGCTGGACGCGGCGCGCCGCTCCCCGGTCTACGACCTGATCTCCCGTTACAAGGTCGCCCTGCCCCTGCACCCGGAGTACCGCACACTGCCGATGGTCTGGTACGTGCCCCCGCTCTCCCCCGTGCTGGACGCGGTCACCGGCGCGGGCGGCGACCAGGACGACGCCGACCATGTGTTCGCGGCCGTCACCCGGCTGCGCATCCCGCTGGACTACCTCGCCAGCCTGTTCACCGCGGGCGACACGGACGTCGTCGCGGGCGTGCTGATGAAGCTCACCGCGCTGCGCTCCTTCATGCGCCAGCGCACCCTCGGCGAGGTGGGCGACGACACGGTCCTCAAGCAGGTCGGCCTCACCGTGCGCGAGGCGGAGGACATGCACCGCCTGCTCGCGGTGGCCAAGTACAAGGACCGCTATGTGATCCCCGCCGCCCACAAGGAGGACGCCGCCGCCCTCAGCGCGATGGAGAACCGCTGCCCGGTGGAGTCCTCCGGCGAGCAGCCCGGCGACGGCCGCAAGGTCATGCTCGGCCTGCCCACCCTGCGCCGCTCCACCAGCGGAGGCCAGGCATGAGCCCCCTGCCGGGACTGGTCCGCACCCGAGTGCGGGCCGCCGCCCGCCGTCCCGCGCCCCTCACCCCCGAGGAGGCGCGGACCCGCCCGCTGCTGCTGCGGCTGATCTCCCTCCTGCTCCAGTACCCCGACGCCGAACTCGTCGCAGGACGCGAGCAGCTGGCCGCCGCACTGGCCGAGCTGCCTGCGTCCGAGGCGGCGAGCGAACTGGCCGAGTTCACCGGCTGGTTCGGCGCACAGGAGCCCGAGGACCTGGAACGGCACTACGTCGAGACCTTCGACCTGCGCCGCAAGAGCAGCCTCTACCTCACCTACTACCTGCACGGTGACACCCGCCGCCGCGGCATGGCCCTGCTCACCCTCGCCCAGCGCTACCGCGCCGCCGGCTGGGACGTCGACGGCGGCGAACTGCCCGACCACCTCCCGGTGGTGCTGGAGTTCGCCGCCCTCAGCGGACCCGGCAAGGGCGAGGCCCCGCTGCGCCAGCACCGCCGCGGCCTCGAACTCATCCACCACGCCCTCACCGACGCGGGCTCGCCCTACCGGCATCTGCTCGCCGCGTTGCTCAGCCTGCTGCCCCCGGCCACCGAGGAGGACCTGGCGGCCGTGGCGAAGCTCGCCGCCGAGGGCCCGCCGAACGAGGACGTCGGCATCGACCCGTACGGCAGCGGGGAGTTCGCCCCGCCCGGCACCTTCGTACCGCCCATGCAGGCACCGAACACCCTGGTCCCGCAGAACCCCGCCGCGCCCGCATCCCAGGAAGACCTCTGATGAACGTCTCCGGCCCCGACCTGCTGCTGTGGGTCGCCTTCCCCTACATCTGCCTGGCCGTGTTCGCCGTCGGCCATGTCTGGCGCTACCGCCACGACCAGTTCGGCTGGACCTCCCGCACCAGCCAGCTCCTCGAACACCGCTGGCTGCGCTGGGGCAGCCCGCTCTTCCACCTCGGCGCCCTCATGGTCGTCGGCGGCCATGTCATGGGCCTCGTCATCCCCGCCTCCTGGACCGAGGCCGCCGGGATCAGCGAGGACGCGTACCACACCACCGCCCTCACCGCCGGTTCCTTCGCGGGTGTCTGCATGGTCACCGGGCTCGGCATGCTCAGCGCGCGCCGGCTGCTGACCCGCCGGATCCGCCTCACCACCGACCGCAGCGACAAGTTCCTCTTCCCGCTGCTCGCCCTGACCGTCCTGCTCGGCCTCACCGCCACCGGCGCCCACAATGTGTTCGGGTCCGGCTACGACTACCGCGAGACCATCTCCCCCTGGTTCCGCGGGATCTTCACCCTCCAGCCGCAGCCCGACGACATGAGCGGCGCCCCGCTGCTCTTCCAACTGCACGCCCTCAGCGCCTTTGTGCTCTTCGCGGCCTGGCCGTTCACCCGGCTGGTGCACGTCTGGAGCGTTCCGGTCGGCTATCTCGCCCGCCCGTATCTGGTCTACCGGCGGCGTGCCGGGGTACGGCCGATGGGCAGGCCCGTCCCAGAGGAGGTCCGTTGATCGTTGCGGTCGGGCACGGGGATCTGACCCCTGCCACCCTGGAGTTGGTGGAGAGCGAGCTGCGGGCGCGCATGGAGCGCGTCGGCGAGGGCGTGACCGGACTGGTGCGCGCCGGTGCCGGACTGCCCGTGGCCTTCGGACGCGCCGTGCGGGCGGCCGGGCGCAAGCTCGTGGTGCTGCTGCCCGCGCAGCAGTCGGTGCCCGCGGTGCCGCCGGGGCACGAGGGGACCGGGGCCGGTGAGCTGCTGATGCTCGCCGAACAGGTCCGCCTCCTCGCACTGGATCCCGCCGACCGCAACGCCTGCATCGGCGCCGACGAACGTCTCGTCGGCGCCAGCAACGGCGTCCTCGCCGTGTGGGACGGTTCACCGTCCACCGGCAGGGACGCCACCGCGCATCTCGTCGCCTACGCCCGCGCCCGGGGCATCCCCGTGGACATCGTGTGGCCGAGCGGCGCCAGCCGTTCGCAGGACGGCGGACCGGGGGACAGCTGAGGGGGGACGGCTGACCGGGGCACGGCGGCCCGGGGGACGGACTCAGAGCCGCAGAGTGAACCAGGTGGTCTTGCCCTCGTCGGTCGGTCTGACCCCCCAGTCGGCCGCCAGGGCACGGACCAGGCACAGCCCGCGCCCGGACTCCTCGTCCTCACCCGCCATCCGGGGCTGGGGCAGCTGGGGGCTGCGGTCGTCGACCTCCACCGTCAGATCGGTGGTGTTGCGGTGCAGCCGAAGGGTCAGCGGGCCCTCGGCGTGCTGCACCGCGTTGGTCAGGGTCTCCGACAGCAGCAGCAGCGCGTCGTCCGCGCCGCCGGTGCAGTTCCACAGGGTCAGCGCCTTGTGCAGGAAGGCCCGCCCCTCGGGCACCGAGGACGCCAGGGCCGGCAGGTCCGTGCTCAGCGCGGCCAGCGGCGCGGCCGGGAGTTGCGCCAGCAAGAGCGTCACGTCGTCGTTGTGGCCCTCCGCGCCGGGCAGCATGCTCGCCAGCACATGGTCGGCCGCGTGCTCCAGGCTCGGCGTACCCGCGAAGCACCGCTCCAGGACGACGGACAGATCGTCCACCCGGCCCTCGATGTCGCTGTCCGGCGTCTCGATCAGACCGTCGGTGTAGAGCACCAGCGTGGCTCCCGGCGGAATGGCCGTGGTGGACTGCTCGAACAGCACATTTCCCACGCCCAGCGGCGCGTTGACGGGAGCGGACAGGCCGTTGACGCCCGGACCGGCGGACAGCCCCTCCGAACTCCCCACCTCGTCACCCGTGCAAGATCCCACGACCAGGACCGGCAGATGCCCGGCCGAGCACACCGTGACCGTCCCCGCGTCGGGGGCGATCACCAGATAGCAGCAGGTGACCAGCTGGTCGGGCACGTCCAGATCGGCGACGCAGATGTCCAGGGACTGCATCAGCTGGCGCGGCTGCATCCCGGTCTTGGCGAGGGCGTGCGCCGCCGAGCGCAACTGGCCCATCACCGCGGCCGCTTCGAGCCCGCGGCCCATGACGTCCCCTATCAGCACCCCCACCCGGTCGGCGCCCAGCGGAATGAGATCGAACCAGTCGCCGCCCACCCCGGCGCCCTGGGTGGCGGGCCGGTAGCGGCTCGCGGTGGCCAGGCCCGGCAGCGCGGGCGGGGTGCCCATTAGACTGCGCTGGAGGGTGAGGGCGATGTGCCGCTGCTGCTCGTACAGCGCGGTGAGCTCGGCCCCCGCGCGCTTGAGGTCGCTGATGTCCCGTACGATCGCGCACGCCCCGACCACCGTGCCGCGGGTGTCCCGGGTCGGCCACAGCGTGACGTCGACGTCCAGCATGCCGCCGCCCTTGGTGACGCGCAGCGTCTCGAAACGTTCCACCTTCTCGCCGTGCCGCAACCGCTCCAGCAGGATGCTGACCTCCTCGCGCAGCTCGGACGGCGCGAGAATCGACACATGGCGGCCGATGGCCTCCTCGGCCGTGTAGCCGTAGAGGTCCTGGGCGGCCTTGTTCCAGTACGTGATGTAGCCGTCGAGGGTCTTGGCAAGGATCGCGTCCTGCGACGACTCCACGAGCGCGGCGAGTTCGTTGATCCGGGCCTCGGCCGCCTTGCGTTCGCTGACGTCCCGTACGGCCGCCGACACCAGCAGCCCGTCCGCCGTCTCCAGCGGGCTGAGGCTGATCTCCACCGGGAACTCCCTGCCGTCCTTGCGGCGGCCGTGGAGATCCAGTCCGGCGCCCATGGGTCGCACCTGGCGGTTGGAGGTGTAGTCCCGCCGGTGCCGGGTGTGCTGGAGACGGAACCGGTGCGGCATCAGCAACTCGACCGGACAGCCCAGCAGTTCCTCGCGCCGGTAGCCGAACAGGGCCTCGGTCTGCGCGTTGACCAGTTTGATGGTCCCCGCGTCGTCGACGATGACCATGGCGTCCGGCGCGGCCTCCAGCAGCCCCCGGAACCTTTCCTCAGCGCCGCCGGACCCGTCCGGCCCGCTCTCCTGCGCGGTCGCGCCGCAGCGGCACCGTTCCGGTGCGCCCGCCGGGGGTTCGTCCCCCGTCTCGACGAAGTCGGTCACCTTCGTCTCACCTCCAACCGAGCAGGACGACCGTCCATCCGAGCAGGACGACCGAGGACAATCTCACCCCTTCCCCGCAGTCCGCGGGCCGCGTTGTCGTTTACTGTCCGTATCCTGTCCGTTCCTGTCCGTCGCGGCGGCGTCACCTGGCCGTCCGTCAACTCGGGACGGGTGGTGAGGCGATACGGAAGTGCCTGTCGGGGTCCGGACCGTGGGCCGGTCGGCCCTGCCGCGTGATGGTCTGCGGGGTCAGCCTGGAAGACAGGGACCCCGAATCAGGCCCGGAGGTCACCATGTACGGCACCGCGCACATCGTCGGCGATGTGATGACCCGTACCGTCGTCGCCCTGGACCGCGGGGCGGCGTTCAAGGACATCGTCAGGGCGATGCGGAAGTGGAAGATCGGCTCGCTGCCCGTCGTGGACGACGAGTACCGCGTCCTCGGCGTCGTCTCCGAGGCCGACCTGCTGCCCAAGGAGGAGCTGCGGAACGGCGCCACCGACCCCGGCGCCGTGCCGCTGCCCGCCCGGCTGAGGCTCGCGGCCCTGGTCAAGGCCGGGGCGCGGACCGCGGGGGAGCTGATGAGCGCGCCGCCCGTCACCGTCCGGCCCGAGGAGACCATCGCGCAGGCCGCGCGGACCATCGCGCTCCACCAGGTCAAGAGCCTGCCGGTGGTGGACGAGGGCGGCGTCCTCAAGGGCGTCGTCAGCCGCTCCGACCTGCTCAAGGTGTTCCTGCGCGAGGACCTCGACATCGCGGGCGAGATACGCCGGGAGGTAGTCGCCAAACTGTTCCCCGAACCGCTCCGTGAACCCCTTGATCCGGTCCGGGTGGCGGTGTGCGACGGCGTCGTCACCCTCTCCGGCCGCGTCCCGGACGCCTCCCTCGTGCCCGTCGCCGTACGTCTGGCACGGGCCGTGGAGGGCGTGGTCGACGTGGACAGCGAGCTCACCGGTCCGCGCCGCCGGGTGGACCTCGACCCGGACCTGCCGGAGACGGACGCTGCCTCGGACTCCGCCCCGGACGGTGCGGGGTCCGACGACTCGGCCCGGACGGGCCCTTGAGCGGTCCGTAGGTCCCACGAACACGCCTTGTCGGCCCCTCTCGCGCCGGACCACGACGTGAGACGTTGCACGGTGAGGGGACACCGGGGGAGGACGCCGTACGCGCGCGGAAGGGGTGCTGAGCGATGACGACAGCACGTCGTGGCCGAGTGAGGAAGCTGCCCTTCTGGAGGTGGCGCGGCAACACACTGCGCCGCCGCAGCGACCGCGTGGAGGCCTGGGTCGTCCTGGCCGCCTGGATCGTCGGTGCGCTGGCCACGCTGGGCACGGGACTCGCGGCGAGCCTGTGGGTCGATCACGACCTCACCGCACGGCGTGCGGCGGCACGCGAGGTGTCCGCGGTGCTTCTGGAGGACGCCCCGGAAGACGCCGCCCTGACGCCCTACGGCGCCGACGGCACCGTATGGGCGCAGGTCCGCTGGACGGACCCCGACGGCAGCAACCACACGTCACGCGCCAAGGTCGATCCCGGCGGCGAGGAGGGCAGCCGGGTCACCGTGTGGATCGGCGGCCAGGGCACCCCGGTCCCGCGGCCCCCGGGCACCGTGGAGGCACGGCTCCAGGCGGCACTGCTCGGCGTACCGGCGGCCATCGGCGCGGCGTCGCTGACACTGATCGCCACCCGTCTGGTCCTCACCGGCATGGAACGCCGCCGCATGGCGGAGTGGGAAACGGAATGGGCCCAGATCGGCCCGGGCTGGCGCAAGCGCATGAACGGCTGACGGCCCCTTTGCTGTCGCCCGCACTCGCGGGGGCCGTCCGACGCGGCTTCCTCGCCCCGGCTTTCGCCAGGACGATTGCCGTATTGCCGTATTGCCGAGCCGTCGCGTCAGCTGTTGTGGTTCGTCTGCCCGAGCAGGGTGGGGATGGCTTGGGCATGCCGGTCAAGAGCCCGCAGCATCTGATACCCGGTGTGGGCGGTATCGACGCCGATACGGACGGGACGTCCGCCGCTCGGGTCCTCCGCTCTCCACACGAGCGAGGTGTCGACGTACTCCTCCCCGGCGGCCAGGAGCAACTGCGTCACGACGCTTACGTCAGCCCGGTGGTAGCGAACCACCATCACGAGCGGATACGTGTCCCGTTCTTGATCTACTTCCGGGCCGGTGAACCCCAACTGCTCCAGCCCGGCACCAATCCGACGACAGGCCTCAGCTACGAAGGTCTTCACCCTGATGTCCACTCACCGAGTATGAACCGAGGCAGAGATCAGCAAGAACGCCCCCAAGTACCGGGGGCGTTCTTCGTGAGCGTCGCGGGGTCGGCTCGCGCCTGGTCGGGACGATCAACCGTCAGCTGGCCACGACCGTCAGGTATCACGGTTCACATGCGCCGAGGTCATTGCTTCGCCTGTCGTCTTCAACAGCACGTCGAGCAGCGCCGTACGCGCCTGGTCTTCAACCGGTCCTCGCGAAGCCCGGATGCCGCTGGGCAGGATCAGCGGCACGTGATCGAAAGGTCGCAGCTCGACTGGGAGCCCGAGGGGCAGTTCGGCCCACACGACTTTCCCGCCGACGCGCGGCTGGTAGACGTCCCAACGCTTGGCGAACTGCTCGACCAGTAGCAGACCGCGCCCGTTTTCTGCCTCAAGGCTTGGGTTCTTCCGTACGGGCGCCGCTTCGGTTCTGTCCCAGACCTCGACGTAGAGGCTGGCGCCGAGAGCCCGAAGCTGTACCCCGATGACGTGCTCGGCGCTAATCCGCCACGACTTCGGCTCCGGCTCGGTGATGCCGTTCGCCTTCACGGCGTTGGTGACGAGCTCGCTCATGATGAGCTTTGCCGTCTCCACGTGGTCTTCAAGCTGCCAGAGCTTCAAGGTGTGGCTGACGAACATCCGTGAGCAACCGACGGCCGTAGGTACGGCAATCAGGCGAAGCGAGGATGCGTACAGCGGGATCGAGTTCACAGTGTCGGCGCTCATGACGCAGCACCCTTCGGTTGCGCGCCGGTGCTTCGGATGACCCACAGTCGCGCGCCCAGCACGCGCTCGATGTGGTCGCGCATGGCGGCTTGCAGACCGGGCGGCCGGGCGAAGTGCCACAAGGACGGCACGATCACGTGCTTGGCGTCGGCCGTCTTGAGCGCATCAACGAGGGCGAAGAAGGCGGACTCGTCATCGGCGTCGAGCCGCTCGATGAACAGGCGCTCCGGTTCGAACCCCTCACGGTTGGCGTACGTCGCCAACTCCCTTTGAATTTCCTCTGGGTCATCACTGGCGGCAAGCCGCATGTAGCCGAACATGGCTGGTCGCATCCGTTCCTCCGGGGGACTGGAACGGTTGACAAGCGGTAGTCGTGGGTTCCATCTGCTCGCCAACCTGACAGCAGAGAAGCGGTTTGACCCACGCAAACACCACAGCAAGGCTGCTGCACGGATGACGCATCCGTGTGGCATTTCTAGGTCTGGTCTGCGCAGATGTCCTGTGCGCCGTTACGGTGGCCACTCGCCCCCATGCACCGGAGGGATGGGCGATGGCAGCGAAGCGCGTACGCCTGGCTCAACGTCGCAAAGCGGCAGGCTTCACGCAAGAGGGGCTTGCGGCGGCGAGCCGCCGTCCCCCGTTCCAGGAGATGCCCGTCCCGGTCGTCGCGGAGGCTCTGAGCTACCACTGGGTTACCACGGCCAAGGTGGCCTCCGAGACAGTCGGCAAAGACAGCCGGGGCTGGGATGAAGCCAAGAAAATCAATGGCCGCAAAAGGCACCTGATCTGCGACAACAGGGGCCTGGTGCTCCTGGTCATGGTCACTGCCGCCGACGTGACCGACCGCGACGCGGCCGAAGGAACTGCTGTTCCGCCTCGCGCTGACGCATCCCGAGATCGCCATCGTCTGGGCCGACTCCGTGCTATGCCGGGAACTGGTGCCCTGGGCCAAGACCTACCTCGAAGTCACCATCAAGACGGTGCGCCACCCACCGGAGGTGAAGGGCGCCGCTGGGTGGTCGAGCGGCCGTGGTCATGGATCATGAGGGGCCGCCGGCACTGCCGCGATCACCAACGCCTGCCCGAGATGAGCGAATCGCTGATCACATGGGCCGCCACAACGCTGATGACCCGACGGCGCACCCGACGCAAGGCCCGTTCCGCCCAACGCCGTGACGTCGCCCGCGAACATCTGATGCCCAAGGCCGCCTGACCGCTTGCCCCGGAACACTGCACCGCGACGAGCCAGCTCAACGGTCACGATGAAGCCCGACGACCAGGGTCACTTACATCCGGCCTGTTTGAGTAGCCAGTTCTTCGCCGCCTCCAGGACCTGGTCCGCGGCTCCCAACCTGAGCCCCATGGTGGGGATCTCCTCGTCAGGGGGGATCGGAGCGTCGTAGCTACGGCCGGTGCGGTCGGCGTCCTTGAGCTCGGTGAGCTTCAGCACTGCGCCATCGGACAGACCATGGTCATTGTTCCCCGTGGGGACGCCGAAGGTGTCCTCTCCGAAAGACCGCGTCCGTGGCCGTCCCCGGAATGCGACCGCCACGGCCTCACCAGCGCTGGCCGTTCTGCCGTCGGTCAGGACCGCGACCGGGGCGTGGGCGTTGGTCACAGGAGTGCTGTCTCCCCAATTGTAGGGTTTGCCGTTCTGACGCGGGCTGCCATGGTGAATAGTCCATGGGTAGGTCTTGCCGTCAGGATCCACGAACATGCCGACCTTGCCGTCCCCCAGGATCGGGCCCGCGACTGCAAGCATGGGCCAGTTGTTCCCGCCTTGGTTGTGACGAAGGTCCACGACCCAACCGCAGGCCCCCGGGCGGTCATCCTTCGCCACAGCCTCGCGGCCTTCCCGCACATACCGCACGTACGTCGCGTCAGATCCCTGCACAGTAGGAAGCGACAGGTATCCGATGTGATCTCCCAATGAGCGACCCTCGGGTCCCTGGAAGGAAAAGTAGGGCGGTGTCCCTGAACCGTTCCGGGTTCGGTAGAGATCTCAGATGTTGGTTGTGACCTGGGGTTTCGTGGTTACGAGGTAGTGGTTGTTCTCGTATTCGACCGGCGGGACGTGGCCTATCTCACCGTGGAGTCGTCGGTGGTTGTACCAGTCGACGTACTCGGCGGTGGCGAGTTCGACGTCGGACAGCGTCTTCCACGGCCGCTGGGGCTTGATCAGTTCGGTCTTGAACAGGCCGATCGTGCTCTCCATCAGGGCGTTGTCGTAGGCGTCGCCGACCGATCCGATGGATGCGGCGATGCCGGCAGCCTCCAGATGGTCGGCAAGCCGGAAGCTCGTGTACTGCGACCCGGCATCCGAATGATGTATCAACTTGCCTGGCTGGACCGGGTGTTGGTCGCGGTCGCGTTGCCAGAGCGCCATCTCCAGGGCGTCCAGCACGAAGACCGTCTCCTTCACGGTGGCAGCGGACCAGCCGACGATCCGGCGGGAGAAGGTGTCCACGACGAAGGCGACGTAGACGACACCCGCCCAGGTCTTCACGTGGGTGAAGTCCGCGACCCAGCACCGGTTCGGGGCACCGGCGACGAAGTCGCGGTCGACGAGGTCCGGGGCCCGCTCGACCTGCCCCCCGGGCAGCGTGGTGATCACACGCCGGCCGCGGACGGCGCCGCAGATGCCGAGCTCGCGCATCAGACGTTCGACGGTGCAACGTGCCACCGCATGTCCCTGCCGGTTCAGCTCCCGCCAGATCTTCCTCGCTCCGTATACACGGTAGTTGGACTCGAAGACCTTGCTGATGTGCTCCTTCAGCTCGGCGTCCCGCACGGTGCGGGCAGCGGGAGAGGCCCGGCGTTTGTGGTGGGCGTAGTAGGTGGACGGGGCGATCCTGCAGTCGTGGTCGGTGAGGACCCGGCAGATCGGCTCGACGCCGCCGAAGCGGTCCCGGTGCTCGTCGATGAACGCTACGAGCGTGTGTGTGGCCGGTCGAGCTCGGCAGCGAAGAAAGACGCTGCGGCCTTGAGGATGTCGTTGGCCCGCTTCAGCTCGGCGTTCTCCTTCTTCAGCCGCTTCAGCTCGGCAGACTCCTCGCTCGTCGTGCCCGGACGGGTCCCGGCGTCGATCTGGTCCTGCCGCACCCACTTGCGCAGCGTCTCGGTCGTGCCGATGCCGAGCTTCTGGGCGACCGCTTTCATCGCGGCCCACTCGGTGTCGTAGTCGGGTCGCACCTCGGCGACCATCCGCACCGCACGACGGCGCAGCTCAAGCGGGTACTGGGAAGGACGTGCCATGACTCGATCCTCTCAAACGATCGAGTCCCCACCGAACCCGGAACGGTTCACCCTTTGATGCTCTCGACCTGCTTGGGATCGTAGAAGGCACTGTGCCCGTGGCCGACTGTCCGCAGCGCGAAGCGGATCGCGTTGTAGGTGTCTGACGGCTTCTGGGCGGCCCTGGCTTGCGAGAACGCCTGGCGGCGTACCTCTGCCCAATCCACCTGATGCCGGAGAAGCGCGTTCTTCTCCATGATGTCCAGCACCTTTGACAGGTAGGACCGGGCGCCGGGCGACATGGCCGACCCCTCCGAGCGGTCTGTACATCCCGTCCCGGCAACAAGCACACTCGCCAGTCCGACACCTGCAGCCAAACGCAGCGACCGTCCCCGTCCCACGCAATCCCCCACTCCACGAACACGAGCAACCCTAACGCTGTTCATCAACTCACCTTAGCTGCACGACAGTTCAGACATAGGCACTGCGGAGCCTTCAGCAGTCGGGGTGATCATTGACTGTCTGGAGGTCCGGGGCGCCGGTCGAGTTTCTGACGGATTCGAAGGCTGCGGCGTGCGCGGCCTACGACGGGGCGCCGTCGCGTACGGAGTTGGAGCGGTTCTTCTTCGTGGACGACTCGGATTGGGTGCTGATCGAGCCGAAGCGGCGGGCCTACAACCGGCTGGGGTTCGCGGCCCAGCTGACGACAGCGCGGTATCTCGGGTGTTCCTGCCAGCCAGGGCCGACCGGGAGGCACCGAAGGAGAAGCTGAAGACGCCACTGAGGGTGGAGCGGGCTGGGGCAAAGCCGGCCACCGCGTTCCAGGTCGTGTTCGACACCACGAGCGAGCAGCGCGGGTCGCGTCCAGGATGGCCACTACTCCCTCGCCCGAAAGATCTTCCACGGACGTTCGGGACAGTTCTACCAGCGCTACCAGGACGGCATGGAGGACCAGATAGGCGCGCTCGGCCTGGTCCGCGACGCCGTGTGCTGTTCACGGTATGGCGAGTACGCATGGTCACCCCGAGGTTGGGGTCGTCGGTGCACCGGCGACAGTTGAACACGAGAGCACACCAGCATCGCCCCCCGAGTGAAGGGTGGCAGCGCCGCGCCCCGCCTGGCGACCGCACCAACGTTTTACCTGGTCAAACGGGGGTGTCTGCGGGTAGATGGGGCAATGCCCAGGGGATGCGGTGCGTCCGGCTCGGACCTCCGGGCGTAAGGTTCACCATCCCTTGCCGCTCACCGCGGTCTGCTCCGGACGGACTTCCTCGCTCGCCTCGCAGGCTGGCTCTCCGGCGCACGGTGTGGGAATGGAGTACTTCCGACGTACCGTCAAGTTCCTTTGCTACTGGGTTCGTTGGTCTGACCGGACCCTGTGGATGAGCCGTTCGGCCCGTCGCACGGGGCACTTTGCGGTGCCAGGGTGAGAGGCGAGCCCGCGGGACGGGCGGCGAAACGTGCCGCGGGCAGCGCCGGAAGGGGGCCGGCGCGGGCCGCCGGGGAGCGGCCGTCCGGAAGGGGCGGGCCGGGTTTTCCCGCCCTACCGCCGGGCCCACGTGAGGCCGAAGGGGAAGCGACAGGGTCGCCCGGGAGGGGCCCCTTCCCGGCCCGTGGGCCCGGCATTCCGCGCACTGCGATCGTGAACAGGTCCTGCGCGAGCGGCGCGCAGAGCAAGCCCGTTCGGGCGGTTCCGGCCCATGGTCAGGGGGTGTGGCGGCGGACCGCGTCGAGGAGTTGGTCGATGTCGTCCGGTGTGTGGGAGAAGGAGGTGACGAACCGGACGATCCCGGGTGCCCAGCGGTCGTGGTAGAAGGTGTAGCCCTCTGCGAGGAGCTGCTCGGTCGCCTGTCGGGGCAGGCGGCAGAAGAGGATGTTGGCCTGTGGGCTGCCCAGGAGTTCGGTGCCGGGGATGGCCTTGAGGCCGTCGCCCAGCCGGGCGGCCATCGTGTTGGCCTGGCGGGCGTTGCCCAGCCACAGGCCGTCGGTGAGGTAGGCGTCGAGCTGGGCGGCATGGAAGCGCATCTTGGAGGCGAGCTGGCCGGCGCGCTTGCTGCGGAAGGCGAGTTCGCTGGCCAGTGCGGGGTCGAAGGAGACGATGGCGTCGGCGGTCATGGCGCCGTTCTTGGTGGCGCCGAAGGACAGCACGTCGATGCCGGCCTTCCAGGTCATCTCGGCCGGGGTGGCGCCGAGATGGTCCAGGGCGTTGGCGAAGCGCGCGCCGTCCATGTGGACGCGCAGTCCCGCGTCCTTGGCGATGACGCCCAGGCGGCGGATCTCGTCGAGGGAGTAGGCGCTGCCGCTTTCGGTGGCCTGGCTGATGCTCAGCACGGACGGCTGGACGCTGTGTACGTCGCCGGCCCGGCGGCGTACCGCCCGTCCCAGGGCGTCGGGGTCGATCTTGCTTTCGTCGCCGGGGACGGTGACGAGCTTGGCGCCGTCGGTGAAGAACTCGGGCGCGCCGCATTCGTCGTTGTTGATGTGGCTGTCGGGGTGGCACAGCACGCTGCCCCAGGGCGGGGTGAGGGCAGCCAGGGCCAGGCAGTTCGCGGCGGTTCCGGTGGAGACGGGGAAGATGTCGACGTCCCGTTCGAAGATCTCGCTCAGCCTGCGGCGGGCGCTGTCGGTGAAGGGGTCGTTGCCGTAGGGCGGGGTGTTCCCGGACGCTGCCGCGGCGACGGCCCGCACTATCTCGGGCGAGGCACCGGCCATGTTGTCGCTCATGAAGGCGCGCGCGGACGAGGTGACGGCGGTAGTGCTCATGGGGGCGGTTCCGTGGCTTTCAGGTGCTGATGGGGGAGGCGAGAACGACGGTGATGTCCGCCGGCTCGGTGTCGGTGCGGTAGAAGTGCGGGGCGTCGCCGGCGAAGGCGAGCAGGTCGCCGGGGCCCAGGTCCTGCGGGGCGTCGACCGGACCGGCGGTCACGCGTCCGGTGGAGACCAGGAGGTGTTCGATCGTGCCGGTGGCGTGGGGCACGCCGGCCAGCTCCGTCTCGGGCGGAACGCGCAGGCGCCAGATCTCCAGGCTGTTGCCGCTGCTGATACGGCGCAGCAGTTCTCGGGAGACTTCGCCGGGCTCGGCGGCCGTACCCGGCCGGTAGACCGGGCCGGTGTCGGCCTCGCGTGCCAGCAGGTCGGCGAGCGGGATGCTCAACGCGATGGCGATCGCGTCCAGGGTGTCGATGGTCGGATTGCCCTTGCCCGCTTCCAGTTGCGACAAAGTGGCCTTGCTCAGCCCGGCGCGGCGTGCCATCTCCGCCGCACTCATGCCGCGCTGCTGTCGGCGCAGGCGGATCTTCGCGCCGACCGCGGCGGCGGTGCTGCTCACCGGCTGCCGGCCCGGCACAGAGGCCGCCATCAAAGGCTCCTGTGGGCAGCGGTGTAGGAGACGCGGATGCGCCCCTTCTTGACCTTCAGCGTCGGCAGGTCCACCTCGTCCAGATCGCCCAGGCTGCGCACGTGGGTGCCCCCGCACGGCGCGGCATGCAGATCGTGGAGGTGCACCACACGCCGCCCCTCGCCCTCGTACCGCGCGAAGACAGGCAGATCCTCGGCGATCGCCGCCGCCACCGAAGCCCGCAGGGCGGCGGTCACCTCCTCCCGGCCCTCCGGATCCGCCAGCCGCGTCTCCGCCTCCGGCACCCGGAACTCGATCCGCGCCTGACCCGGGAAGTGGTTGTTGCTCACCATCTCCCAGCCCTGCATCCGCCCCGCAGCCTCGACCAGGTGTCCGGCCGTGTGCAGCGCGGCATGCCTCATACGCGCTGGCAGGTCGATCCGCGCCCGTACCTGTTGCCCCTCGCTGACGAGAGGCAGAGTGCCGCCCTCCGGCGCCATCGCCACGATCAGCCCCGACTCGTGGTCCCGGACCGGGACGATCTCCGCGTCCTCCAGCCAGCCCCGGTCGGCGGGCTGGCCGCCGCCCTGCGGATGGAACGGACAGTGCTCGACAGCCGCCCACAGAGCCCCGTCCCGCTTGCCGACCGCGATCACCCGCGTATCGGCCCGTTCCAGGTAGGTGTCATCGAGATAGGCACTGATCTGCACACCGTGCAGACTGGTCTCGATTGACTCGATTGAATGAATCATACGTTCAGTATAACGAACCTCCTCAGGGATGCTGAACTTTTCGTTCGATGTAATGAACGGTGCAGGCTTACCAGTACCCGCACCCGCACCCGCCGCGCTGCCCGTCGGCCGGCCGGTCAGCGGGGTGATGTCGTCGCCGTCGGCCGTGTGAGGTGTGCGGTGAACCAGTCGCGGGCGAGTGCGGCGACCGTGGCCAGGGCGTCGGGCTCGGGGAACAGATGCGTGGCGCCCGGTACCACCGCGATCCGGTGCTCGCACCGCATCCAGTCGGCGGCCAGCCTGTTGAGGCTGAGGACCCGGGTGTCGCGCGAGCCCACCACGAGCAGCGTCGGCGCCCGCACCCCGGCCAGCGCCGCTGGGGACGCCAGGTCCGGTCGTCCGCCGCGGGACACCACCGAGAGGATGTCGGCGCCGGGCACGGAGGCGGCCTCCAGCGCGGCCGCGGCGCCGGTGCTGGCCCCGAAGTAGGCCACGGGGAGCCCGCACTCCTGGCCCAGCCAGACCGCGGTGGCGTGCAGCCGCCCGGCGAGCATGCGGATGTCGAAGACGTTGTGCCGGTCGCGTTCCTCGGTCTCGGTGAGCAGATCGAGCAGCAGGGTGCCCAGACCGGCCTGGTTGAGGATCCGGGCGACGTAGCGGTTGCGGGGGCTGTGCCGGCTGCTGCCGCTGCCGTGCGCGAAGGCCACGACGACCGGCGCCGTCTCAGGCACCGCCAGCTGCCCGGTCAGCCGCACTCGCCCGGCGGGTACATCCACCTCACGGCCTTCGGGGAGAGGGGACCCGGAGCGCCCGGAGTGCCCGGAGTGCCCGGAGTGCCCGGAGTGTCCGGACGGCTGTCCGCCAGCCTCGGGCGCAGTGGGCGGTGGCCCGTTCCGGCCGGCGGCAGGATCACCGCCGTACACCTTCCGGAAGACGGCCCGGTACGCCGTACCGGCCCGCCGACTGGGGGCGGCGGGCGGCGACGCCTCCGAGGGCGTGGCGGGCGCGGCGGGTGCAGGGGCGTCCGCGGTATCGCGAGCCTTTCCCTCAGCCGACCCCGAGTCCGGGTCTGGCCCCGACCCCGACCCCGACCCCGACCGCGCCAGCAGTTCGTTCACGTCCTCGTCCTCCGTCTGGGAAAAGTCGTCGTACCAGGCACCCACCGAGCCGAAGAAGTGCGGTGTCTGGAGGCAGATCACCTCGTCGGCGACCTGCCGCAGGCGGCGTGCGGCGTCCTCCGCGCCGACCGGTACGGCCAGGACCACATGGTCGGCGTTCCGGCCGCGCACCACCAGACAGGCCGCCTCGGCGGTGGCGCCGGTGGCCAGGCCGTCGTCGACGACCACCACCGTGCGTCCGGCGAGCGGTACCGGCTCGCGGTCCCTTCGGTAACGGCGCACCCGCCGCTCCAGTTCGGCGCGCTCGGACCGCTCCACGTCCGCGCGGGCACCCTCACCGATATGGATCTGACTCAGCACGTCGTCGTTGAGGACACGCACCCCGTGCTCACCGATCGCGCCGAAGCCCAGCTCCGGCTGCCAGGGCACGCCCAGTTTGCGCACCACCAGCACATCGAGGGGCGCGCCGAGCGCGGCCGCCACCTCGTGGGCCACGGGGACACCGCCCCGCGGCAGGCCCAGGACGACGACGTCCCGGCCACGCAGTTCCTCCAGTCGCCGGGCCAGCCGTCGACCCGCATCGGTACGGTCCCGGTAACGCATGGGCCACCTCCTCATGCGTGCACGACGGGCGGCGGGACCGCCTCCCGCCCTTCCATTGGACCGCCTCCCGGGTCGGTCCGGCAGGGGCCCTTCGGTCCCCACGCTCTCCGGGCGCCCGCAAAGGCCGGGAAGGGCAATCCGCGGGGCCCTTGGTCCCCTGCCGGCCGGTGCGTCGCACAGCACGCTGGAGACACACGCAGTGGAGGGAGAACGACCATGACTGTCTCCACCCGCATCACGGTCATCGCCGTCGGAGACCGCTCACGGCACGACGACGGCATCGGCCCGGCGGTGCTCGCCCGGCTGAGGGAACGCGCCGCCGAACGGCCGCTGCCCCCGGGTACCGGGCTCACGGAGTGCGACGGGGAGCCGGGGCGGCTCGCCGGACTCTGGGAGGGCGCGGATCTCGCCGTCGTGGTGGCCTCCGCACAGGCCCACCGGGGCCGTCCGGGCCGCGTCTACCGGCTCGAACTCGACGAGCGGGCCCTGCGCCGCCCGCCGGACACCGGCACCCCGGACACCGACCCGCACGGGCTGGCCGCCGCCGTCGAACTGGCCAGGGAACTCGCCCGGCTGCCGCACCGCCTCGTGGCGTACGCGGTCGAGGCCGCCGACACCTCGCAGGGCACCGGGCTGTCCGCGCCTGTCGCGGCGGAGGTCGGCGCGGTCGCCGAACTCGTCGAGGATGAGATCGTCCGCCACCGCTCGACGACGGCCCACGGCGGGTCGTGACGGGGCACGACGGGGCGGGAAGGACCCTACCCGCTTCTCGCGGATCCGGATTGCGCGGTGCGCGGCCGAGGCCGCTTCCCCGCGTCTGTGGCGGGTCCTTCCCGCCGACTACAGCACACCACATCGGCCGCCCGACCGCCAGGGCCGACCGGCCCGCCCCGCGAAGGAGACCCCCGCCATGAGCGACGACGCCATGAGCGACAGCAACGGCACGAACGGCAGCGCGAACGACAGCACGAAGAACGGCACGAACAACGGCACGAACAACGGCACGAGCGGCGACACGACCGTCGACGACGCCCCGCCCAACGGCACTTCCGGCCCCGAGGCCCCCTCGGCGCACCGTTCCCGGCCTGCCCTGCTGACCTTTCTCGGCGGTACCGGCACCGTCACCGGGAGCAAGTTCCTCGTCGAGAGCGACCACGCCCGCGTCCTCGTCGACTGCGGGCTCTTCCAGGGCGTCGCCGAGCTGCGGCGGCGCAACTGGCGGCCGCTGCCCTGCGACGCCGAGGACATCGAGACCGTCGTGGTCACCCACGCCCATCTCGACCACTGCGGCCATCTGCCCCGGCTGGTGCGCCACGGCTTCCGGGGCCGGATCGTCACGACCTCCAACACCGCCCGGCTGATGGAGATCGTGCTGCGCGACAGCGCCAAGCTCCAGACCGAGGCGGCCCAGCACGCCAACGAGCACGGCTGGTCCAAGCACCGCCCCGCGCAGCCGCTCTACGACGACGATGACGTCGACCGCACCCTCAAACTCCTCGACCCGGTGCCGCTGCTCACCGAGACCCGCATTGCCACCGGCACCACGCTCACCCTGCACCCCGCCGGGCACATCCTCGGCTCCGCCTGGGCCCGCCTCGCCCTGGAGGACGGCCGCACCCTCGTCGTCAGCGGCGACCTGGGACGCCCCGGGCACCCGTTGCTGAAGCCCGCGGAGCCTTTCTCCGGAGCGGACGTCCTGCTCGTCGAGTCGACCTACGGCAACCGGCGCCACGAGGAACTCCAGAGCCGCGCCCATTTCGCCGACGTCGTCACCCGTACCCTGGCGCACGGCGGCACCGTGGTCATCCCGGCGTTCGCGCTGGACCGCACCGAGGTCGTCCTGCACGAACTCGCCGCGCTGCGCCGCGACGGCCGTCTCCCGGCCGGGGTGCCGGTGTACGTCGACAGCCCGATGGCCCTCGCCGCCCTCGACGTCTACCGTGACGCCCTCGCCTCCGGCGCGCCCGAACTGCGTGACGACATCGCCGACGGCACAGCCGCGGGTACGGTCGCCGCGCTCAGCCCCGAGCCGTTCCGGGCCGTCCGCTCGATCCAGGAGTCCGCCGAACTCGCCGACGCGGGCGGGCCCGCCGTCATCGTGTCCGCGTCCGGCATGGCCACCGGCGGGCGGGTGCTGCACCATCTGCGCCAGCTGCTGCCCGACCCGCGCAACGCCGTCGTCGTGGTCGGCTTCGCGGCCCGCGGCACCCGTGCCCGCGATCTCGTCGACGGCGCCAAGACGCTGAAGATGTTCGGTGAGTACGTCCCGGTCCGCGCCCATGTCGCCGACGTACCGCACTTCTCCGCGCACGCCGACGCCGGCCAGATCGTCGACTGGCTGCACGGCGCGCCCGCCCCGCACACCACCTATCTGGTGCACGGCGAGCCGGACGCCGCCGAGGCGCTGCGCGACCGTATCGACCAGACCCTCGGCTGGACCGCCGTGGTACCGCGCTCGGGGGAGCGGGTGCTGGTCCGCTGACGGCTGCAAGCCCTCGGGTAATGACCCTGCCCTGTGTCAACAACCCCTGGAAATAGGGCCGTTGCATACCCGAACCCGGGACCCTCGGCTCATGCGCCGTACCCGGCGGGGGAGTTCGCTGGAAGCAAGAGAGTGACGCCCTGGAGGGCCCCGGCCGAGAGGAGGGAACACAGTGGGTACGACCCTGACACCGGAGTTCTGGGAGCGGTTCGCCGTTCTCCTGGTCGCGGCAGTGGCGGTGACCTTCGCCCTGACCGCCGTGTTCGACACGCTCGCGCAGCGGCTGACGGACCGTCATGACCGTCACGGCGACCGGCCGTCGGCATCCTCGGAGCCGACACCGCACCGGCCGGCGCCCGCGCGCCGTCACCGCACTCGCACGTCCGTCAACTGCTGAGCGCCGCACGTCCGTCAAAACCGCTGAGCGCCGTACGACCGTCAACTGCTGACGCCGTACGACCGTCGAGCCGCCGTGGATCCGCACCGCTGAGCACCCGCTCCGTCCCGCGGCGGTCCGTGATCGCCACCGCCCCGCACCGCGGTGGCCCGCCATGGACCGGTCGGTCCCTGTGCCACTGAGCTGCCCCCTGTCCCCGATCCCATCAGCCCCCCACGGCCTCCGGAGGACCGGTCGATTTCTGTTCCGCATATACCCCCTGGGGTATAGTGGGAAGAGAGGTTCACCGGAACAGATCTCACGAAAGGGTCATGCCATGTGCCAGCGGGCTGTCTGCCGCACCTGCGGAAAGATCACCTACTCGGGCTGCGGTCAGCATGTCGACCAGGTGCTGGCAGGTGTGCCGGCCTCCGAGCGCTGCCGCTGCAAGGCGGAGCAGAACGACTCCGGCCGCACGTTCTGGTCGCTGTTCGGTCGTCGCTGAAACGACGCCCCTCCACACAGGGACGTCGCTTCCCCCGCCTTCCGGCAGGTTCTTGCGGCTATGCCACGGTGAGCGTCAGGGCCCCGGAGTAGGTGGTGCCCGCGGCGAGGGCCGTCGCGGTCCCGTCGACGGTGAGGACGAGGCTCTTGCCGGACGGCGCCCGGACCTCAGCGTCGGCGTCGACGACCAGCTTCGTCAGGTACGACGTACCGGTGACCGTCCATACGGACCCGCTGCCCAGCTTCACGATCACGCCGTTGTTGACCGCAGCCTGCGCGGTGTTGGTGACGTGGTTGATCTGCTTCCACTCGGCCGAGGTGATGGTGGAGACCGCATGCTTCGACTTCGATGCGGAGATGACGCCCTCGACGCTGGTGCTGTCGAAGGTGACGACCAGGTTCTTGCCGGTGCGCATCGCGTTGAAGAAGTCCCCCTTCAGCTCGATGTCGGTGAAGGAGGCGGTGGCGTCGGCGCTGTGTTCCGCGGTGGTGTCGAAGGCGCTGTCCTTGTCCGCGGCACCGGTGGGTTCGGTGTAGGTACCGGTCATGGACCCGGGGTCGTCGGTCTCCATGATCTGCACCAGGACACCGTTGCCCGCGTTCAGGCGGGCGCCCTGCGAGCCGTCCACCGTGATGGACATCTGCTTCGCCTTGTCCAGGAACATCGTTTCGGCCGTGGAGAACTGGGTGCCGCCGCCGATGTCCACCGAGCCGCCGTCGCCGTTGTGCCACATGACGCCGAAGCCCCGGGAGACGACGACCGACCGCCTCGGCTCGATCTCCGCCAGCTCCGTCGCGCTCAGCCCGAGGTCCAGTTCGGTGTTGAGCGCGGCCACGGCCTTGCGGGTGCTGTCGGCGAAGGCGACGGAGCTGCCGGTGGAGATGGCGGCGAAGGTGGCCACGTCGAAGCGGGTGCCGAGGAAGACGTTCTGCTGGCTGCCGCCGTCGGCGTAGGTGCCGTAGCCGGAGTCGCCGGTGATCTCGACGGAGCCGTTGATCGCGTTGAGGCGTGAGTTGCGGACGGAGTCGGTGGACAGGACGCCCCACGCCTCGGAGGAGACACGGGTGTTGACGTACGTGGCCGTGGTGTTCTCGCCGAGCACGTTCGTCGCCCGGACGTTTCCGCTCAGCCCGAGCATCCAGGGCACCGTCATCATGTTCGGGCCGAAACCGGGCTCGTAGTCGTCGGGCAGCACGCCCTCGTGGGCGCGGATACGGGAGTTCTTGACGATCACGTTGGCGCCGTCACGGGCGATGAGGCCGGAGCGCACCACACCCCGGCTGTCGATGTCCGCCCTGTTCACCACCAGGCGGGTGCCGTCTCCCGAGCCGGTGACCGCGGCGCCGTAACTGGCGAAGTCACAGCGGCCGTTGCCGTCGAAGGTGAAGCGGGGCTGCTCCAGGGTGTACGAGGCGCCGTCGGCGACGAAGAAGCCGTTGAACGCCTCGCCGGTGGACGTCATGCTGATGTTCCTGGCGTAGGCGTCGGTGAGGCGCCCGCCGCGTACGCTCGACAGCACCGAGTTCTTCCGGACGACACCGGCGGAGCCGACGTAGACGCCTTGGCGCAGGTGGAAGGTGGCACCGGCGAAGGACTCCAGGTGCTCCACGGCCGGGGTGATGACGATGTCCCCGTAGTAGGTTCCCGCCGCGATCACGGTGGTCCAGCCGTAGGTGCCGTCCAGGGCCGAGCCGGTCTCCACACCGTTCACGGTCATGGACAGGATGTATCCGGACGGGGCGGTGAGGCTGGCGCCCTCCTCCACGACGAGGGCGTGGAGCCGGGTGATCTCCGTGACCTCCCAGACCTCGCCGGAGGCGACCTTCTTCGTCCGTCCGGTCGTGCTGTCAGGCTCCGCCGCGTGGGCGACGGCCGGGCTGAGCAGCATGGGTGACGCGACGCCCGCTCCTACGGCGAGCAAGGCGCGTACCCGTGAGCGCATGGTTACTTCGCGGTCCCCGAGAGCCTTGGTCGCGTCTCGGGTGGTCAATCTGGCCATACACAACTCCTTTGCACCCCATGGCAGTTCATGGGGCTGTTCGAGTCGGAGAGGTGTGACGGGGAGTGGAGCGCCCTCTCTTGGGACCGCGGTGCCCGGTTCCTGCGAACCCGGACCGTGGTCGTGGCCTTGGCCATGCCACAGCCTGAGCGCCGTCGACCCGGACAGCATCGCCGCATCGGACTAACGCGCAGGTGAAGGCGGTTCTTGCGGGCAGCATTCACTCTCCGTCAATCGCCCGGCAAAGTTACGGTCAATGAGGATAGGAGCCATTCCTGTGATCGCGGTAGATGAGTGGGGCCACTGGGGCCACTGGGGTCGCCAAAGCCGCGACGCCGATCCTGGGAAGCGCGGGGGATCGGCGTCGCGGCGAGACCGTGGTTTTACTTCGTGTGGCCCGTCACCTTGCCGATCCACGTCATGAAGTCGCCCGCGTCTTCGTTGCTGCCGTGTCCGCCGTCCCAGTACATCAGGGCGTTGACGTTGTCACCCAGGTTCTCCAGGCCGGCGGCGAGGTTGCCCACGACCGTGAGAGAGGTGGCGGTGTCGCTGGTGCCGACGCGGATCCACCAGTTCTTCGCCCGGGCGGGGTTCCTGTGCCGGATGAAGTACATGGGGTTCATCAAGTTGATCTTCTCGGGCAGGTCCGCGTCGAGCTGCGCGGTGTCGTCGCCCGTCGTGTGACGGAGGCTGTACGGCGTGAAGTGCCGGGCGTTGGCGGTCTCGTTGCCGAACTCGATGGTCTCCGCCGATGTGAGGTCGAAGTCGTCGAAGGCCGGCACGCTCTTGGACCGTCCGACATGCTCGACGAAGTCGGTGAACGTGAACGCCGCCTTGTCGTCGGACCAGGTGATCCACGAGTTCTTGGACAGATAGGTCGAACGGTCGGAGTCCGACAGGGCCTTGAGATACGTGGTGGCCGCAGGCTCGAGGTAGGTCTGCAGGAGGTGATCGGCACACCGGCCCGCCGTGATCTTGCCGAAGCCGTCCTTCCCCCTCAGCTTGAGGGAGGCCTGATAGCGGGCGAAGGCCGTGCTCAACTCCTTGGAGACGGTCTGGTCGACGACCGCGCCGGAAGAGTCCAGCGCGGTCCCGCCGAACATCCACTCGTACGCCATGTCGGCATGTTCGAGATCCGTGATGGGGCAGTAGTCGGCGCTGCCGAAGATGGCGTCGCTGGCCTTCGCGGCGCCGAGCTCCTTGAGATACGAGTCGTACAAGCGGCTGTCCGCGGACGCTCCGAGAAGGGCGGACAGCGCACCGCCGGCGCTGCTTCCGCTGGAGACGATCCAGTCGGTGTTCCCGGGAATCCGGCCCTTGTTGTACCGCACGTACCGCACGGCCGCCTTGAGGTCCACGATGGCAGCCGGTGCTTTGCCGTAGTAGGTGCCGCCCGAGGTGACGTTGTCGCGGCCCCGGCAGCCGGGCGCCACGACGACGTAACCCGCCGCCAGGGCCAGGTCCGCGTTGCTGATCATCTGGCCGCCGCCCACCTGGGCACCGCTGCCGGATGGAACGGACGCGCTCGCGCTCGGTGATACCCCGGTGCCGGACGGGGCGCCGCCGCCGGGCGCACCGCCGCCGTTGCCGCCCGACACGGGCGACGACATGTAGCCGCCCACTCCGATGCTGAAGAGAATGGGAGCGCCGGTGGCATCGACAGCCGTGCCGTCGATGGCGACGGGAACGCTGACGTTCAGGCTCTGGTAGTCCGTATCGACCGGGTTGGCGACATACGGGATGGCGCTGTAGAAGTGGTAGGTCACCTTCTTGTCGCCGTCTTCCGTGGACACGGTCTTCGTCTGTTCTGTGTAGGTGTCCTTGTCGAAGACCAGCGAATGCGAGTCGCTGCTGTCCGATGTCGTACCGGCGCTCGCCTGACTGGCCGCCCAGCCGGCGACCGCCGGGGTCGCGGTGGCCGCGGCAATCCCCATGATCATGGTCCTGCGCTTCACTGCTGTCTCCTTTCCCGTCGCGGCAGATCTGAACTGCCGCCGACTCGTGGGCCCGCGGCGGGTGGGGTCGTCCCGGAGGCCGCCGCTCAGGCACCACTGCTGGTGGACGTCATCCGGGACGAGGCGGTCCGTCACCGTGGGCGGCGGGACGGACAGGCTCGGGACCGGGACCGGGACCGGGGACCGGGGCCGTGAAGCCGCACGCCCGCGGCGCGCCTCGGTCGGCCTCCTCCGGACGACGAGAGCCGATGCCTGCGTCAGCGTATGGAGCGCTTCTGAATCCCGGCTGACTGCTGAAAGCCCGCTGAACGCTCCAAGAACCGCTGTCACATGGGGCCCACAGCCGCCACCGCGACAATGGACCCATGTCCGCACCCGTCAAGACCGGCCGTGTTCTCGTCGTGGACGACGAGCCGTCGATCCGAGACGCCGTCGCCACGGCGCTGCGCTACGAGGGCTTCGACGTCGATGAAGCCGCCACCGGCCGTTCGGCGTTGGAGTCGGCCACGGGACACCCTCCGGACGTGGTCATCCTGGACCTGATGCTCCCGGACGTCGACGGGATCCAGGTCTGCCGCATGCTGCGGGAGGCCGGGCAGGACTGCCATGTGCTGTTCCTCACCGCACGGAACAACGTGGCGAACAAGGTCACCGGCCTCGGCGCAGGCGGCGACGACTACATCACCAAGCCCTTCTCGCTGGCGGAGATCGTGGCACGCGCCAACGCCGTCATGCGGCGCAGGCTGATGCCGGTTGCTCCGCATCCCTTCGAGCCGTTCGGCCCCGGCCGCCTGCCGGAGACGGTGTCGCCGGAGAGCCGCCGTCTGGTGTGCGGTGACGTCATGCTCGACCGCGACAGTCACCAAGTCTGGCGCTCCGGCGTCGAGATCCAGCTGACCGCGACCGAGTTCCGGCTCCTCGCCTTCTTCCTCGGCAACCCTCGGCAGGTGCTGTCCAAGCAACAGATCATCGACGCGGTGTGGAACGAGGACTTCCGCGGAACGCTGAACAACGTCGAGGCGTACGTGGCCCACCTGCGGCGCAAGCTCGACCGGCACGGACCGGTGCTGATCGAGACGATCCGTCTGGTGGGCTACCGTCTCCATCCCCACGAAGCCGCACCCGCGACGGCACGGGACGGCGCACGGTGAAACCCGGCCGACGGAGACCGCCGACCGTGAAGCCCGGTCGGCAAAGACCGTTGCACGCACGGCTGACGATCGTGCTCGCCGCGGTCCTGACCGTCACCCTGGCCCTGTCCGGAACCGTCACCTATCTGGCCTTCGCGGCGTACCTGCGGGACCGGCTCGACACCGCGCTTCGCGACACCCCGGTCGTTCTGAGCAGCAACACGGGCAGAAGCACGGACGGCAGCACCGACGGCAGCACCGACCGGCGCGTGACGGCGGAGGACAAGGACTGGGCCCCGGGCCCGCGAGTCGAACCGTACTACCGGCTCACCAGCGCGGACGGTACGGTGCTCCGCACCCGAGCAGGTCGCGACTCCGCAGGGCGTACCTTCACTGCCGACCTGCCGTCCGTCCTGCCCGAGGTCAGCCGATCCGACGCGCGCGGAGGACCGGCGGCGTTCTTGGACGCGCGCTCCCGAGAGCCGTCCGGCCCACGGCTGCGGGCCAAGGTCTCGGTCGACACCAAGGGCAGGGTGATGGTCATCGCCCTTCCCGCCACCGACAACGGCACCTTGCTGCACCGACTGGCGCTGGTCCAGGGGTGCGTGGCGGCGGCCGCCCTGCTGCTGACATCCGCGGCGGCTTCGCGGATCGTCCGGTACCGCCTCACGCCGCTGCGCCGACTGGCACATGACGTGGAGTCATTGCGCCCCGACGAGCTGGCAACGCGTGTTCCGGTCGACATGACGACGCGTGAGGTACACGATCTGGCGGCCGCGACGAACGTTCTGCTCCAGCGGATGCATGACGCGTTCACACAGGAGAAGGCCGCGCAGGAGCGCCTGCGGCGGTTCGTCGCCGACGCCTCGCACGAACTGCGGACACCGGTCGCCGCCGTGTCGGCCTATGCGCAGCTTTTTGAACTCGGTGCCCGGGACCGGCCCGAGGACCTCGCCCGCTCGATGTCCGGCATCCAGCGCGAGACCTCGCGGATGCGCGACCTCGCCGAGGAACTGCTGACCCTCGCCGACGCAGAGGGAGCCACGGCGTCCGAGACCCAGGCCGTCGACGTCGCAACGGTGATCGGTCAGGCTGTCGATGCCGCACTCGCCGTCGATCCACGCTGGCCCGTGACCACGTCCCTGGGCACGGGTGCCGGAGCCGTGGCGGCCGAGCCGGCCCAGCTCCGCCGGGTACTGGACAACCTCATCGGCAATGTCCGGGTGCACACTCCCGAGGGGACCTCCACCCGGGTCGAGGCCCGGCAGGAGGGCACGCAGGTGGTCGTCGTGGTCGCCGACGACGGTCCCGGGCTCACAGCTGACGAGCGGGCCCAGATGTTCGACAGGTTCTGGCGCCAGGACCCGTCACGCTCCCGGGAGGCCGGCGGCAACGGCCTCGGGCTGTCCATCGTGGCCACCATCGTGAAGACCTGGGACGGCCATGTGGCCGCCTCCCGAACCCCGGGCGGCGGCCTGACCGTGACCCTTGTCCTCCCCGCCGCCTCGCCTTGACCGGCGGGCGGATACAGCCCCCGCACACCCGACAACCCGGGTCGTGCGGGGGCGCACCGTACGGCTCGCAGCGCATGACTCGCCATGACTCACAGCGAGTGCATCACGCCCGCAGCTCGCAGCAGGAGAATCCCGCAGCTCGCAGCAGGAGAATCACGCCCCGCAGCTCACAACAGGAGCATCACGCCCCGCGGCTCACAGCTTGTTCAGCCAGCCGTCCGCGACACCGTGCAGCGCCTGCTCGGCCGGCTGCAGACGGGCGTCGTCGAGCCGGTAGGTCAGATGGTCGACGACGCCGACCACGCCGTCCAGCCGCGCTGTCATGGAGGCGGCGATCGTCTTCTCGCTGCGCCGCTCCAGACGCCCCACCAGGGTCACGACACCGTCCTGCACGGTGATCGTGACGACCCGCGGCGTCAGCCACAGCGTCTCCACGAACACCTTCTGCTCCACGTCCTTGCGGATCTCGTCATCGTCGCGCCGGAATACGCCGAGCAGGTTCGAGCGGGTGACGATGCCCGCCAGACGGCCCGCGTCGTCCAGCACCGGCAGCCGCTCCACACCGTGGCGGGCCATCATCCGGGCCGCCTCCCGGACCGTGTCGTCGGTATGCACCGTGACCGCGGGCGACGTCATCAGCCCGCCCGCCGTACGGGCTTTGCTCTTCTCGTGCTCGATCCGTCCCCGGCGGGTCAGCCGCCGCAGCCAGCCGACCGACGGTGCTTCCTCGTACGGTTCGTGCGCCTGCCGCAGTACGAGGTCGGTCTCCGACAACACCCCTATGACCCGGCCTTCATCGACCACCGGCAGCCCGCTGATGCGGTGCGCACCAAGCAGTCGCGCCACCTCCTTGAAGGGGGTGTCGCGATGCGCGGTGACGACGTTGTCGACCATCACATCGGCGACCTTCGTGGGCTTCATGACGGATCCTCCTCAACGGCAGGCGGATCGGCCTGTGCCCGGTCCTCTTTGCCCGCCGCACCATTACTGTCAGGCCCCGACGGTGCTTACCCCATGGGCTGATCGGGCAGGTTACGGGACCAACGGCCCACGATCTTCGTACATTCGGCCCTGGTGTCGTGACGGTTGTAGGGGGCACGGGTCGGCCGCGCCCATAGAGGTACTCCTGCGCTTTCCCGGGTCCGGATATGCGGACCGAACGTCCCCCGACGGGGCCGAACTTCCCCTCACCGCGGCCCTGCCCCGGCTGCCACCGTGAGGGTGGAGCCCCGTGCCCAGGCCCCTTCCCCAGGCGCCCGGACCCGGGATGCTCCGGACCCAGCACGCTCCGGCCCAGGACTTCTCAGGCCCCCCGGAAGGCGGTGGGAAATTCATGGATCAGCCCCTCGTCGTCGGTGTCGACGGATCGGCGTCGAGTCTCACGGCTGTCGACTGGGCGGTGGACGAGGCGGCCCGGCACGGTCTGTCGCTGCGCCTCGTGCACGGCTCCCTCTGGGAGCGCTACGAGAGCGCTCTGCCGCACGCCGAGTTGTCACCCGGGCCCTTGCCCGGCCCGACCGCCGAACAGGAGGCGGCCCGGATCGTCGTCACCGCCGCGGCCGAGCGCGCCCGCCGCCGCGACCCCGCGCTGAAGGTCTTCGCCGACGTCGTCCCCGACGAACCCGCCGACGCCCTGCTGCGCGCCGCGCACGACGCCTTCGCCGTGGTCACCGGCTCCCGCGGGCGCGGCGAGCTGACCGGCCTGCTGCTCGGCTCCGTCGGACTGACCGTCGCGGCCCGCGCACACTGCCCGGTCGTCGTCGTCCGCGGCGACCGCGCCGGACTCACCGGCGGCCACCGGCGGATCCTGCTCGGCGCGGGCGACCCGGCCACCGGGGGCCAGGCGGCCCGGTTCGCCTACCGCGAGGCCGCCGTCCGCGACTGCGCCCTGGACGCCGTACGGGCCTGGCGACGCCCCGCCTACGACAGCGCCGAGACGACCGCCTACCACCAGGACCGGGCGTCCGCCGTGCTCCAGGCGCTGCTGCACGAGGCGGCCGACGGGTATCCCGGATTACGGGTGTGCCGTGCCACCGTGGAGGGACCGGCCCGCAAGGTGCTGCTGAACCGGTCGGCGGCCGCCGATCTGGTGATCATCGGCGCCCAGCGCCGGTACGGCCACTTCGGCCTCCAGCTGGGCCGCGTGGGGCACGCCCTGCTGCACCACGCGTACTGCCCGGTGGCCGTGGTACCGCAACTGGTGTGACCGCACATCCGGTGCGACCGCACCCCGCCCTCGCACGGGAGGACAGCCGCAGTGAACGACTGGATCTGGGAGTACGAGGGCTACGACCCCGTCGACGAACGGCTGCGGGAGTCCCTGTGCACGCTGGGCAACGGCTACTTCGCCACCCGCGGCACCCTGCCCGAGTGCGCCGCCGACCAGGTGCACTACCCGGGCACCTATGTCGCGGGCTGCTACAACCGGCTCGTCTCCGACGTGGCCGGACGCAGCGTCGAGAACGAGGACGTGGTCAACGTCCCGAACTGGCTGCCGCTGCGCTTCCGGCTGCCCGGCGGACCCTGGCTCACCCCCGACACGGCGACCGTGCTCGACCACCGCCAGCTGCTCCATCTGGCCTCCGGACTGCTGGAGCGGCGCACCCGCTTCGGGCTCGGCACGGGCCGGGCGTTCACCGTGCGGCAGCTGCGCCTCGTCCATATGCTCGACCCGCATGTCGCCGCCCTGCGCACCGAGTTCACCCCCGAGGGCTTCTCCGGCCCGCTGGAGGTGGAGGCAGCCCTCGACGGCGGCGTCCGCAACGCGGGCGTGCCCCGCTACCGGGACCTGGACGGCGGCCACCTCACCCACGTCCACACCGGCACGGCCGAGGAGGCCGGCGGCACCGTGTGGCTGCGCTGCCGCACCCGCACCTCCGACATCCGTATCGGCATCGCCTCCCGGCTCACCGCCGACGCGACCGTCACCGCGACCGCCCCGCACGACGACCCGCGCGCCGTGCAGCGCCTCACCCTCGGCCTCACCGACGGCCGCACCGCCACCGTCGACAAGTGCGTCGCCCTGCACACCTCCCGTGACCCCGCCATCAGCGACCCGCTGTACGCCGCCATCGCCCGGGTGGACCGCGCGCCCGGCTTCGACACGCTCCTCGACGACCACATCACCGCATGGGACCAGCTCTGGCGCCGCGCCGAACTCGAGGTGCCCGGCGGGGCGGGCCGGATCCTGCGGCTGCACCTCTTCCACGTGCTGCAGACCCTCTCGCCGCACACCGCCGAGCTCGACGTCGGCGTGCCCGCCCGCGGGCTGCACGGCGAGGCCTACCGCGGCCATGTCTTCTGGGACGAACTGTTCGTCCTGCCCTACCTCAACCTGCACTTCCCCGAGGTCTCCCGCGCCCTGCTGCACTACCGCCACCGCCGCCTCGAACAGGCCTGCACCAGCGCCCGGGGAGCGGGCCGCAGGGGCGCCATGTACCCCTGGCAGAGCGGCAGCGACGGCCGCGAGGAGACCCAGCAACTGCATCTCAACCCCAAGTCCGGCCGCTGGCTGCCCGACCACTCCCGCCTCCAGTACCACGTCGGCTCGGCCATCGCCTACAACGTCTGGCAGTACTGCGAGGCCAGCGGCGACACCGAGTTCCTGCACACCAAGGGCGCCGAGATGCTCCTCCAGATCGCCCGCTTCTGGGCCGACTGCGCCGTGTACGACGAGGATCTGGGCCGCCACCGCATCAAGGGTGTCGTCGGCCCCGACGAGTACCACGACGCCTACCCCGGCGCCGACCGCCCCGGCCTCGACGACAACGCGTACACCAACGTCACCGCAGCCTGGGTGCTCACCCGCGTCCTGGAACTGCTGCCCGCCCTGCCCGAGCCCCGCCGCCGCGAACTCGTGGAGCGCACCGGCCTCGACGCCGGCGAGCTCGAACAGTGGGAGGACATCTCCCGCACCCTGCACGTGCCCTTCCACGCCGGTGTCATCAGCCAGTTCGAGGGCTACGGCGACCTCGCCGAACTCGACTGGGACGGCCTGCGCGCCCGGCACGGCGACATCCGGCGCCTCGACCGGATCCTGGAGGCCGAGGGCGACACCGTCAACCGCTACCAGGCGTCCAAACAGGCCGACGTGCTGATGCTCGGCTACCTGTTCTCCCCGGCCGAGCTGAGCGCCCTGTTCGGCCGGCTCGGACTGCGGATCGACGACGAGACCTGGCGCCGTACCGTCGACCACTACCTGTGCCGCACCAGCCACGGCTCCACCCTCAGCACCCTCGTCCACGGCTGGGTGCTGGCCCGCGCCCGGCGCGCCGAGGCGTGGAAGTTCTTCCAGGAGGCCCTCCAGGGCGACATCGCCGACGTCCAGGGCGGCACCACCGCCGAGGGCATCCACCTCGGCGCCATGGCCGGCACCGTCGACATGGTCCAGCGCGGTCTCACCGGCCTGGAGACCCGCGGCGGCGCCCTCCGGCTCCACCCCGTCCCGCTGCCCGAACTGTCCTCCTACGGCTTCGCCCTGCGCTACCAGGGCCACTGGGGCGTACGGCTGCGGCTGAGCCGGGGCAAGCTCGAGGTCGCCGTACCGGCGTCCGACGCGTCCCCCATCGACGTACGCCTGCCCGGTGCCGGGGTCCGTCTCCAGCCGGGGGAGACCCGGGTACTGCCGTTGCCCGACTGACATTCTTGCGGCAGATCGGACCGTATCCCGGCGTTCTTCCGGCCGAAGCCGTCAGAATTCGGCCAGATTCCGGTCTGGCTTGGGCCGGTCGGTCCCGCACCGGGCGCCTGGCGGCCCATACCGGGGGCCAGGGGTGCGGAGCGACGCTGATGGTGTCGAAGGAGACGGAACGGCGGAGGTGGCTGCCATGCTCGCGCGGGTGATTGCTGGGGTGGACGGATCCGCCGAGAGCCTGGCGGCCGCGGAATGGGCCGCCCACGAGGCCGAACGGCGCGGCCGCCCGCTGCGCCTGGTGCATGCCTGGACCCGTATGCCGCGCAGCGGGGAGCAGGAGTCCGCCGGTGCGGTCCAGCGCTATCTGGGCCGCCGGGTACTGCGCGGCGCCGAGGACCGCGTCCGCACCGCGCATCCCGGGCTGCGCGTCGACGACCGCCAGATCGAGGGCCCCGCAGCACCGGTCCTCAACCACGCCGCCGGACGCGCCGACCTGCTCGTCCTCGGCTCCCGAGGCCACGCCGGACGGCTCACCGGCCTGCTGCTCGGCTCCGTCTCCCGCGGTGTCCTGGGCGGCGCCACCCGCCCCGTGGTCCTGGTCCGCGCCGGACAGCACCCCACCAGCCCCACCGACTCCGACGGACCCGGCGACGTCGTCGTGGGCCTCGACCCCGCCGCCCTCTCCGACGAGGTCCTCGCCTTCGCCTTCGAGGCGGCCCACATCCACGGGGCCCGGCTGCACGCGGTGTACGCGAGCCCGGCGCCCGACACGTCGGACGATCTGCAGCAGTTCCTCTCGGACACGCTGCACCGCTGGCAGGACAAATACCCCGAGGTCCCGGTCGTGGAGACGGTCACCCCCGGCCGCGCCCGCACCGAACTCCTCCGAGCAGCATCCGGCGCCGGCCTCCTGGTGATCGGCCACCGCCGCACCCCCCACCTCCTCGGCTCCCGCACCGGCCGGGTAACCCAAGCAGCCCTGGTCCACAACGTGGGCTGCCCGGTAGCAGTAATCCCCCACGACTGACCCCACCCCCACCCGACCAACACCCCACCTACACGCCCACCCCAGCCCGCGGCTCCCGGCCCCCGCCCCCAGCCCGCGGGCTGCGGCTTCCCCCCAGCCCCCCAGCCCCCCAGCCCGCAGCCGCGGGCAATCGTGCCCCCTCAAGCAAGCCGCGGGCAATCGTGCCGCTGGGGCGGCACGGGTGGGCGCGGCGGCACCCCGCCAGCACCGGGCTGTGCAACCTCCCCCGCCCAGCCACCCACCGCGCCGCAGGCGACGCACCCGCCCCGGTGGGCCCACGCGCCGCCCCGGGAGGGCCCACACACCGCGCCGCAGATGACTCACTGCCCGGAAGGAACGCCGCACTCACCCCCCGATGCCCAGCAGCCGACCCCCGCGCGCCCGTACGGCTGAGTACCCCGTGCCGCCAGTAAACCCATTCCCGCTCCCGCACGCCTGAGAGGAAACGCCCGTGATGTACTGGAACCGGCATGACACGACCGGTGGCCGTCCCGCCCGGCACCCGAGGGGAGGCGCGGCCCATGGAGGCTCAACCACTCGACATGACCACCGTCACCGACCTGGTGACCGCGGCCACCGCCGCCCCCTCGCTGCACAACGCCCAGCCCTGGCGCTTCCACTACCGCACCGCCACCGGCACCTTCGAGGTCCGCCCCGACCTGAGCCGTGCCATGCCCCGCACCGACCCCGACCACCGCGGACTCCACCTCGGCTGCGGCGCGGCCGTCTGCAATCTGCGCGTGGCCGCTGCCCACGCCGGACTCCACACGGACACCAGGATCCTCCCCACCCCCACCGACCCCTTGCTCCTGGTCAGCGTCACCGTGACTGAGACCGAGCAGCCCGACCCCCAACTGGCCCGCCTGTACCCCGCGATCGCCCGCCGCCGCACCAGCCGCCACCCTTTCGAGGACCGGCCCGTCCCCGCAGACATCGCCTACGCCCTGGCCGACGCCGCCCGCCAGGAGGGCGCCCGGCTGGCCTTCCCGAATCCCTGGCACGTGGAAGCCCTGCTCGACCAGGCCAACGACGTCGAGGGCCGGGACACCCTGGACCCGGGGGCCTACGAGGACGTCCGGCACTGGACCCGTATCGGCGACGAGCGCACGGCGACCACCGTCGATGGCATCCCCGACTACGCCTTCGGCCCCACCCGCACGGGCGGCCGTGCCCCGGTCCGCGACTTCGCGGTCACGCGCGATGTCCCCGGCCGTGCCGGCGCCGTCTTCGAGACCGCCCCGAACCTCGCCCTGCTGGGCACCGTGCACGACCACCCCGCCGACTGGCTGCGCGCGGGCCAGGCCATGGAACGGATCCTGCTGCTCGCCACGCTGCGCGGCCTGGCCACCTCGCTGACCTCGCACTCCCTCGAACACCACGACCTGCGCGAACTGGCCCGGGACCCCGAGTCGTCGATGGGCTACGTCCAGATGGTGCTGCGCCTGGGCTACGGCCCGACGGGCGAAGCCACCCCGAGGCGCCCCGTGGGAGAGGTACTGGAGATCGACTAGGCGCCGACGTGACACGGCCGACCCCGCCCGCCCGTCCGTCAGTGAGCCGCGTCCAGCGACTGCGCCGCCAGCTCCTTCATACGGGCCTTCTTCGCCCGCAGCCGTTTGCCTTCCGCCAGCCAGCGGTGCCGGGCCAAGGGATGCCACCGGCTCGGCTCACGGCGTTGCCAGTCCCGTAGCGCGATCACCGCGCACGCGTCCTCGACCACCAGCATCATCACCGTGGGCAGTTGGAGGGCGGCCTCCACACCCACGGTGCGCTCCGCGTACGGCAGATGCACGACCGTAGCGGGACGCCGGCCTGACCGGCGGGACGGAACCGTACTCATGGCTGACCACCTCCGGAAGCACCCACCGCACGCCACGCTGCGTCACGACAGGGTTTGGCCGACATGCTGGAGCCCCCGCCTTCGCCCCGAACAGGGCCCAGTGGTCCCTGGTGACGGCCGGATGGCCCCTGGACATCGTCCGCAGTCTGCGGATGCGGTCAGCTTCTACGATGGAGCAATTCGCTCCCACAGCCAGGAGCCGATACCGCTGAGTGCCGTCCCGGCCATTGCCGTGGGGTGGCCCGTGAAACCGTGGGGTGACTCGGGGTAGACGCGGAGTTCGACGTCATTGCCGGCCGCTGACAGACGGCCTGCCAGTGCCAGGTTGTCCTCCAGCAGCACGTCTGCGCTTCCGACGATCAGCAGGGTCGGGGGAAGTCCGTTGAGGTCGCCGTAGAGGGGAGAGATGTCGGGGGCGGTGCGGTCTTTCACGTGGCCGGCGTATGCCTGGATGAAGTATTCGTCCGCGATGCGGCGACCGGCCGGGGTTCGTGCGCTCAGGTCGTAGGTACCGAACTGGAGCGCAGCGCCGGTGAATTGGGCAACTGCTCCTCTGTCTCTCAGCCGGAGCAGGGTGGCCAGGGCGAGTGTGGCTCCCGCGGAACTCCCGCCGATCGCAAGCCGGGACGTTCCGAAGCGGGCCTCGGCTTCTTCGACGAGCCAGAGTGCCGCCGCTTCACAGTCGTCGGGTGCCGCCGGCCAGGGGTGCTCAGGGGCCAGCCGGTAGTCGACGCTGACGACGGCGACGTGCAGGGCGTCTGAGAGCTCGCGGTTGCGTGTGTCTCCCCGTGCTGCGGAGTCCATGTAGAAGCCGCCGCCGTGTATGTCCAGGTAGACGCCCTGCGGTGGACCGTCGAGAGGGGTGAAGATTCTTATCGGGATCCGTGCTTCCGCGGTTTTGATCGTCTCTTCCACGGCAGGCGGGTCGGAGGCGCGAGGAGCAGGCCTTTTCGCTCGGGCCTCCTTGAGCTCCTCCAGTGTGCTGGGGCCACGGCCTGCCGCCCTCGACTTGTAGAAGTCACGAGCTTCGTCCACCTGCTCCGCGGGCACGTCGGCGAACAGTGCGTCCAGCGCGAATCGCACGCGCCCTCCTCATCACTCGGATCTCAGCTCCACCCTGCCCCGTGCGAAGGTCACGGCGCCAGCGAGAAGTAGTTCTCCTCCTCCTGCGTGAAGTGCAGCCGCAGCACCGTGTACAGCCCGTACAGGCTGGCCCGGAGGTCGTCGAGCTGGTCGGTGGCCGCCGCGCCGTCAGGTCCGGTGAGCGCGACATGTGTCGCGATGCGGCGGGCGAGGCGCTCGATCTCGGCGTGCGCCCGGCTCATCGTGGCGGTGGCCTCCGGCCCGCCCAGTGTCGGCGCGAGCGCGGGATACAGCTCGTGCTCCTCGGCGTACTCGTGAGGCAGCAGCCGTTCGGCGAGCAGCCGGTCGACCTCCTTCACCGCCCGCAGCGCGTCCGGCTCCGGGCCGTCCGCGAGCCGGTCGGCGGCGTCCCGTACGGCCTCCAGGACGTCCTGGAGATCGTCGTGTTCGGCGGCGAAGCGGTGGATCAGAGCCTCGGTCGACGGTTCCAGCGGGGGGCGTGCCGTCCGGTCGTCGCGCAGCGCGCGCAGGGCGTTGAGGATGACGGCGACGTCGATGGCCTCCTGGAGCAGCGCGCCCGCCGCGGGCGGGAGCAGCCCGAAGGCGGCCGCGACCATGGCGGCCAGCGACATGATCATGCCGCCCAGCGCGCTCTGCACCGCGATGCGCCGGGCCCGTACGGCGATGGTGACCGCGTCGGCGAGCCGGTCCACCCGGTCGGTGGTCAGGACGACGTCGGCGGCCTCGGAGGACGCGGTGGAGCCGCGCGCCCCCATCGCCACCCCGACGTCGGCGGCGGCCAGCGCGGGGGCGTCGTTGACGCCGTCGCCGATCATCACCGTCGCCGCGTTCTTCGCGCTCCCGCGTTCCGCGCGCACCGCGGCGACCTTGTCGGCGGGGGAGAGCCCGGCGCGCACATCGTCCAGACCGAGCACGGCGCCGACCTCGCGGGCGGGCTCGGGCCGGTCGCCGGTGAGCATCACCAGCCGACGGATCCCGGCTGCTCGCAGCCGCCGCAGGGTGCGCGGCGCGTCCGGGCGCAGCGGGTCGCTCAGCAGCACCGCGCCGACCGGCTCGCCGTCCACGGTGAGCCAGGCGACCGCCGCGCCGTCCAGCACCGCCCGGTTGTCGGCGGCCCGCGCCCAGCCGGGACGCTCGGCGCCGGCATCGAGCCGGCCGACGGCCATCCGGCGGCTGTCGACGGTACCGGCGGCGCCCCGGCCGGGTTCCTCGGCCACGTCCTCGGGCACCGACAGCTTCAGCCCGCGGTCGTGCGCCGCGTCGACCACGGCGTGCGCGAGGACGTGCGGCGAGTACCGGTCGACGGACGCGGCCAGCCGCAGCACCTCCGACGCCTGCCATCCGGGCGCGCCGACCACGTCCAGCACCCGAGGCCGTCCCCGGGTGAGCGTGCCGGTCTTGTCCATCAGCACGGTCCGGGCGTGTCCCAGGCTCTCCAGCGCCCCGCCGTCCCGGATCACCACACCCAGCCGCGACGCCTTCGACAGCCCCGAGACCACCGCCACCGGGGCCGCCAGCAGCAGCGGGCAGGGCGTGGCGACCACCAGGACCGCCACCGCCCGTACCGCTGAACCCGACACCAGCCACGCCAGCCCGGCCGCCGCCACGGACAGCGGCAGGAACCAGGCCGCGTACCGGTCCGCCAGTCGCACCACGGGAGCCGACTCCGCACCGGCCTGCCGGGCCAGCCGTACGATCTCGGCGTAGGCGCTGTCCTCCTCGGTCGCCGTGGCCCGCAGTTCGAAGGCACCGCCCGCGTTGACGACACCGCTGCGCACCTCGTCGCCCTCGGGCCGCCGCACGGCCAGGGACTCGCCGGTGAGCACGGACTCGTCGAGGACGGCGGTCGCGCCGGTCACCCGCCCGTCCACGGGGACGACCTCGCCGGGCCCCACGACCAGCAGATCACCGACCGCGACCTCGGCCAGCGGCACCGTGTCGACCTCCGCGCCGGAGCGCCGCCGCGCCGAGCGCGGGGCGTGTTCCAGCAGGGCCCGCAGATCGTGCGAGGCCCTGCGCTGCGCGGCGGCCTCCAGGGTGCGGCCGGTGGCCAGCATCAGCGCGATCAGCGCACCGGCCAGATACTCGCCGACGGCCAGCGTGCCGCCGAGCGCCAGCACCGCGATCAGATCGACCCCCGCCTGCCCCTCGTGCAGGGCGTGCAGCACCCAGCCGATCGACGGTCCTACGGCGGCCACCGTGCCGATCGCCCAGCACAGATCGGCGAGCGAGCCCGCACCGGCCAACCAGAACACGCCACCGCTGACCAGCGCCAGGACGGTGACGGCCAACAGCAGCGGCTCCAGCCCAGGCAGCCGGAACCGGCCACGCGGCGCCTGCGGCTCGTCAACCGGGGGTACGGACTCCATCTCGGCCTCCTCGGCCGCTCAGCCGTGCGGGACCACGGCCACCGGGCACGGCAGATGGTGCAGTGCCCCGTGCGCCACGGGCCCCAGCCTCCAGGCGTGGTGGGCGGGACGCAGATGCCGTCCCACGACGGTGAGTCGGCTGCGCGCCGACGCGGACAGCAGCGCCTGCGCCGCCGAGTCCCGGACGACCTCCTCGGTCACCGGCACACCGGGGAACTTGGCACGCCACGGCGCCAGCGCCGCCGTGAGCACGGTGCGCTGCGTTGTTTCGTCGGAGTCGGCCGGGGTGAGCGGGCGGCCCTGGACGCCGGTGAGCGGTATGGCCCGTACGGCGTGCACCCGGTCCCCGTGGGCGTGGGCCTCGGAGAAGGCGAACTCCAGCAGGGTGTCGGAGCCGGCGCCGATGTCCTGCACGCCGACCACGATCTCGTCGTGCCCGTCCGCGGCCGGATGCGCGGGCCCCGCCTCCACGGCCGGATCACCGGCCCGGACGGTCACCGCCGGACACGGCGCCATGCCGAGCACATGCAGGCTGATCGAGCCGAGCAGGAAACTAGCCACCGTACCCAGCCCGCGCGAGCCCATCACCAGCAGCGACGCCGTCTCGGCGAAGTCGAGCAGGGCCGGAGCCGCGGGCTGCGACACCAACTCCGTGGTGACGGTCAGGCCGGGGTGACGGTGCAGCAGCTCGGCCTCGGCGCGCTGGAGCACCTGCCCGCCGTAGCGCTGTTCGGCCAGGGCCTCCCGCGCGATCGGCACGTCCAGGGGCTGGTTCGTCCAGGAGTGCAGCAGCAGCACCGGCACATGCCGGTCCGCGGCCTCGCGTGCGGCCCACCAGGCGGCCGTCACACTCGCGGGCGAGCCGTCGAGTCCTACGACGACAGGGCCGGTCATGGCACACCTCCAGGTCGGGCGCGGCAGCCGGGCCCGCCACTGCCGCGCGGGTCCTTCCTCTGCCGCGCGGGTCCTTTCCCACCCTCTCCTTTCAGAGTCGTCCGTGCTCCCGTCGCCCGGGAGGGCCGGTCGGTGCGTCCTCGGGCCCGGACGGCCCAGTGCGGGTGTCCGCGCGCCGGACGGACGCTGGTCGGCGGACGCCGGGCGGGCACCGCCCCGCCGAGAGGGGAGCATTTGCCATGAGCGGTCAGGTCGCGGTGGGTCCCGTGGTGGTCGGAGTGGACGGGTCGCCGTCCTGCCTCGCCGCCGTGGAGACCGCGGCACGTGAGGCGCAACGGCGCGGTGTACAGCTCCAACTCGCGCACGCCCTGTCCTGGACGGGCCGGGTGACCCCCGGGGTACCGCCCTGGGACCCCGACGGCGATGAGGTGCGGGAGTTGGTGAACGGCGCCCTCACCATGGCGGAGGGCCGCGCCCGCCGAGTCGCGCCCAAGGTCGCCATCACCCGGGAGGTGCTGGTCGGCGAGCCCGGCACGGTCCTGGAGTCCGAGTCCCGCACCGCCTCGCTCACCGTCGTCGGCAGCAGCCCGCCGAGCCCGCTGCGCGGCCTGCGGCACGTGTCCGTCGCCGGGCATCTCACCCAGCACGGCCGCGGTCCGGTGCTCGTGGTGTGCGGCAGGCCCACCCGCACCGGGCCCGTAGTCCTCGCCGAGGACGGCACACCGGGGGTCAGGGCCGCCGCCGAGTTCGCCTTCGCCGAGGCCCAGGCGCGCGACACCGACCTCGTCGTCGTGCACTCCCGTGGCGAACGCCGCCGCTCCGAGACCCCGGCCCCGGGCTCCGACCTCACCGACCTGGTGAGGAAGTACCCGTACCTCAGGATCCGCTCGCGCTGGATCCGCCACCGTGCGCACCGCGCCCTGATCGACGCGAGCGCCGGCGCCCAACTGATCGTCCTCCCGGCCCACCCCCGGCACACCCCGGCCCTCCCGCTCACCGCCGACCACACGATCCTGCGCCGGGCGCTGTGCCCGGTGGCGGTGATCCCGGCGGGGCGGGGCTGAGGCCGCGCGGCCCGGGGCGGCGTGACGGCAGCCCGCCGCCTGGCGCGTCGCCGCCCGGGTGGTGGGTCGTGGTCACGGGACGGTGAGCTGTCCGGATCTGAGGTCGACCCGCCACCCCCGAGAGGGAGGCACGTCCGTCGGTGCGGCAGTTTTCGGCGGTTCAGTCGTGTGGGACGGTTCAGCCGTGTGTGGCCGGAGTGCGGCGGAAAAGGGCTGTCCAGAGGAAGGGTTCGCCGAAGCGGGGGGAGCTCGGGGGTTCGTCCCGCATGCGGCGTATCTCGACCTCCGTCAGGTCGGTGAAGATCCCGCGCAGTGACTTGGCGGTGTAGGCGAGGCCGCCGTCCAAGCCGCCCCGGCGGTAGAACTCCGTGTCGCCCGCCTCGGAACCCATGGCACCCGCGGCGAAGCAGGCCAGGCCGAACAGGCCGCCTGGGGCGAGGAGTTCGTCGAGGAGAGCCAGATAGCTGATGCGCCGGTGCGGCGGTAGATGGTGGAAACAGCCGGAGTCGTAGACGAGGTCGTACGGTCCGTCGAGCTCCCCGGCGCGGGCCAGGGCGAAGGCGTCGCCGCGCAGGAACCGCACCTCGGCACCGGCCTCACGTGCCCGTTCCCCCGCCCAGGCGATCGCCGTCGGCGACAGGTCCACGGCGTCCACCGTGAAGCCGAGCGACGCCAGGTGCAGGGCGTTGCGGCCCGGGCCGCACCCCAGGTCCAGAGCGCGGCCGGGGCGGAGCAGCCCTCGTTCCCCGTAGGCGACCAGGCTCTCGTCCGGCTTCGCCGCGAAGAACGGCACCGGGCGCTCGCGGTCCGCGTAGAAACGGTCCCACCAGTCCCCGGCGTCCGCGCTCCAGCGGTGCGCGTCGGGGGCGAACAGCCCGTCCAGAAGGGTGAGTACGTCCTCGACGGTGCGGATGTGCCGGTCCATACGCTGCCTTTCGTCGCCCGTCCCGACGGCCCGGTGATCGCCGCTGATCATAGGTCTGATCAGCGGAAAGGCGTAGGGCTGCGGTGGGTGACGGAGGCTTTGGGCGGCCGGGTGACGGGCTGCTGAGGAGGGGGCGGACGGGTCCCCTCCGGGGGTGGGTGGAAGGGGGCGCAGGGGTGCGCCAGGGCCCGGCAAAGGGCCTTGGGACAGCCACGGTGGGCGCGGTTTTTCCGCGAGTTCGGGGGTTCGTGGGTTCGTGGTGCTGGGCTCTGCCGTTTACGGCTGGGCGTTGGGGTGTGTCTGGTACTTCGCGTCGGATGGAGGCGCGGCGTCCGGTCCGTACTCGAATGGTCCGAATTCGGACGGGGAGCTGGGATGGTCCGTACTCGGACGGTCCGACAACAGGTCGAGGTGCCATGCCGCGCCAGGCGTCGCGCCCGGCGGGAGAGCCAGACGCGCTCTGGGACGGGGGAGGGGTCTTCCGCCGGGACCGGATGCGTGCCCGGGCGTGGGCGTTGACGGGGATCCGCCCGCCGGGGCCGGGCGCCCGGAGTCGCACCCGCCGGGCCGGTCGGTTTCCCGGGCCCGGGTGGGGCGTTGGGGGCCCGGGAGGAGGGACCGTGATCCCGCAGTGCGGAGCGGTCAGGCGCGGATCCGTTCGCCGGGTGCCCCGGGTCGCGCCGACCGGGCCGGTCGGCTTTTCGGGCCCGGGGTGGGGTGCCGTGGGCTGGGGGAGGGGCCGTGATTGCTCGGTGTGCAGCGGTCAGGCGTGGATCCGCCCGCCGGGTGCCTGGTCGCGTCCCGCGAGGTGGTGCAAGCGATCACGCGCTGCGCCCTCCGGTACCTGGCTCGCAATGGTCTCCCCGTCGGCGCGGCACGCGAAGTGGCCCGGTCAAGCGCCAGGAGTGGCCCAGCCGGTCGAAGCATCCGGCGTGACCAGCGAGTTCCGGTCCCTTGATCGGCTGCACCACCCGGCGGGACGCCATCGGGTGCCTGCGTCGCATCGGCTGGGCCGGTCGATTTCCCAGGTCCCGGGTGGGGCGTCGTGGGCTGGGGGGAAGGGCCGTGACCGCTCGGTGCGTAGCAGGGTCAGGCGCCGCCGGGCGCCCGGTGCCGCATCGGCCGGGCCGGTCGGCTTCCCGGGCCCCGGGTGGGGCGTTGTGGGCCCGGGATCAGGGACTGCCGTCGCTCAGTGCGTAGCGGTCAGGCGCTGCTGCTCCAGTACCTGGGACGCCTCGCGGCGGGGCGACGCGGTGCCCTCGGGGCCGTAGCCGAGGCGGATCACCATCTGAGCGTGGGCACGGCGGTCGTCGGGGTCGCCGATGACCTGTTCGCGCAGGTCGGGCCATTCCAGGGCCTGGTGGAGCAGCGAGGCGCGCAGGCCGTGCGAGGTCGCCACCAGCAGCACCCGCTCCAGTGCCTGGCCCGCCCGCAGCCAGTCGGTGCGGCGGTCGTGCGGGGTGGCGAGCACGGCGAGCGAGGGCCGGGTCTCGAAGGCGCGGGCGGCCAGCACCGAGGGGTGGCGGTGGGCGCCGAAGTCCCGCATCGGGATGTGGTCGCGGTAGTCTTGCGGCCCGATCGCGGCGGGCGGCACCCCGATCGACGCGGCGCCCGGCAGCCGGACGATCCAGCGCCGGCTCTCCGCGGCGCGGTCCGCGTCGGCGCGGTTGCGCTGCTCGGCCTCACCGGTCAGCCGCAGCAGGCGCTCGGCGTAGGCCGGGTCGGGGTGCGTGAACAGGCCACCCTCCTGCTGGGCGGCCTCGGCGAGTTCGGTCAGCACGGACTCCGGCAGCTGCCGGTCGGCGAACGGCAGCCGGCTGCTGTGCCGCATCCACAGGGCGTCGTAGAGCTGCTCGAGCCCGGTGAAACGGGAGGCGCCGGCGAGGCGCACGGTGGCGAGCAGATCGGGTTGCTCGGGCTTCGGCAGCAGCCTGGTCACCGGCTCCCAGCCGAAGTACGCGACCGCGACCCGCAGATTGAACAGCGCGCAGCCCACTGACACGTGCAACGCGCGGCCCGAGGGATCGCTGAAACGCAGACCGCGGTCGGCCGCCGCGCGGATCTCCAGTGTCACCGAGTCGGGATCGAGCCGGAACCGCCACGGTTGGGTGTTGTGCACCGACGGGGCCGCCACGGCCGCCGCGATCAGTTTTTCGAGGGTAGGGACGTCGAGGACCGCCGTGGACATGAGGTTCTCCTCCCCGCCCCGCGCAGAGGGGGCCGTCCGGGTAGCAAGATGGCCCTGTCCACGGTGGTCGCGGCCGACGGGGCCGCGGGAGGGGCCGGAAGGCCCGGACTCCCGCCGGAAGGCCCCGGAAATCTTGGCTCAGCGCGCGGTACGGTCTCCCCCTTCGCTCTGCTCGAGCTGCGAGGCGATGACGGCCGCCTGCACCCGGCGCTGCACGCCGAGCTTGGCCAGCAGCCGGGAGATGTGGTTCTTGACCGTCTTCTCCGACAGATACAGCTTCTTGCCGATCTCCCGGTTGGTGAGCCCGTCGCCGATCAGCGTCAGGATCTCCCGCTCGCGCGGCGACAGGCCGGCCAGCTCGGGCGGCAGTTCCGGGCTGGCCGTCGGCTCGGTGCGCAGCGTGCGCATCAGCCGGGCGGTGGTCGCCGGGTCGAGCATCGACTGCCCGGAGGCGACGGTGCGGACCGCCGAGACGAGGTCCGAGCCCTTGATCTGCTTGAGCACATAGCCGGACGCCCCCGCCATGATCGCGTCGAGCAGCGCGTCCTCGTCGTCGAACGAGGTGAGCATCAGCACCGCCAGGTCCGGCATGCGGTTGCGCAGTTCACGGCAGACGGAGATGCCGTCCCCGTCGGGGAGACGTACGTCGAGGACGGCCACATGCGGCCGCACCGCGGGTGCCCGCACCAGCGCGTGCTCTACGTTCTCGGCGTCACCGACCACCGAGATGTCCGGCTCGGCGTCCAGAAGGTCGGCCAGTCCGCGCCGGACGACCTCGTGGTCGTCGAGCAGGAAGACGCGGATGGGATCCTCCGCCGTGAAGGTGCGTGCCTCGGTCATTTCGACCCCTGTTCCCCGGATTGTGGCGGACTGCGAGCCGCCAGCAACGATGATCATGGCCCGATCGGACCATGGTAGCCAGGCCGATCGGCCCAAACGGTACCTGGTGACCACCCCGACCGGCCCCATCGGGGCGGACCAGCGGCCCCTCACGGTCACCGGCCGCACTGTGGGACCGTGCGTGCGGTGTTCGTCCTCCATTGTGCCCGCGAGGGGGTATGACCCATGCGGAAGCACGGGAACGGAACGATCGTGGGATGCCGCTGGCGGGACAATCCGCTGTGCAGGCCGAGCGACACCACAGAGGCGCGGATCGTTCTGGTCGCCTGGACAGTGGCGATCGTCGGCGGTACCGCGCTCGGAGCGGCGGCCGCGTACTCCGTGGACGACACCATCGAGCGCGACGCGGCGGCCCGTACACCCGTCGCCGCCGTGATGACCGGAACCGATCCCGCGCTGCGCGGGCTCAAGCTCGATTACGTCCCCGCCAAGATCCGCTGGACCGGTGCCGACGGCACCGTCCGCACCGCCACCACGGATGTGAAGTCCGGCATCGAGGTGGGCGAGACGGTGCATGTGTGGTGCGACGCGGAGGGACATCTCGTGGCTCCGCCGGTCCACCGGGCCGAGGCCGTCGCCCGCGGGGTGCTCGCGGGGGTGTGGGTGGCGGGCGCGTCAGGTCTGGCGATCCTGGCCTGCGGCCGGGTCGTACGGCTGCGGGTCGAACGGCGGGCCACCGAGCGCTGGGGCGAGGAGTGGGCGCGCGCCGACCGCGAGTGGGGGAGCCCCACCGGCTGAGCGGCACGGGCTGACCGCCACCGGCCGAGCGTCAAGGGCTGGGCACCGCCGACCGAGCGCCACACGGTGCCGCGCGGCCCACCCGCTGCTCACGTACCGCGTACGGCTCCGGCGGCGACCGCACCGCCGGAGATGTCCCCGTATCCCCGCTACCGCCCCGCGTCCGGCACGTCCAGCGCGAACCGTACGTCCACGACACCTTCCACGGCACGCGCCAGACGCTCCGCCACCGACACCAGCGAGGTGTCGCGGACCCGGCCGGACAGCTTCACGATGCCGTCCTCGACCGCCACCCGCACCGCCGACGCGGGCGCAGGGAACAGATAGGCGACCACATCGCGGCGGACCTCCTCCGCGATGTCCTCGTCGGGACGCAGGAACACCTTCAGCAGGTCGACCCGGCTCACGATGCCCAGGAGGCGGTCCTCTTCGTCGACCACGGGCAGCCGCTTGACCTTGGCGCGGGCCATGGTGCGGGCCGCCTGGGCGAGCGTGGCGTTCGCCCGGATGGTCAGCGCGGGCGACGTCATCAGATCGCCGGCGGTCACGGAACCGGCCTTGGCGATGTCGGTCAGCCGCTGCAACTGGGTCTGGCGATCGGGATCACTGTCGCGGAACTCCTCCTTGGGCAGCAGATCCGCCTCGGAGACGATGCCGATGATCCGGCCCGACCGGTCCACCACGGGCACGGCGCTGACCCTGCGGTCGTGCAGGGCGCGCACGATGTCCTTGAACTCGGCGGCGCGTCCCACGGTGGCCACGACGCGCGTCATCACGTCGCCCACGACGTGCGGGGAGCCGTGCACACTGCCTCCCTCGTGCTGCTCGGCGGCGGCCGGGCCGGTGGTCACCGCGCGCCGCCGCTGCCGTACGGGCCGTACAGGTCGAGCAGCCGGGTACGCGCGGAGTGCAGCCGGTGCGCCACGACGGCGCCGACCCACTGGGCGATGCTCTGTCCGAACACGGGGTCCTCGGTGCACATGGTGCGCACGGCCTCGGCGTCGAACTCGTAGGCCCGCACCGGGGTCGCGGCCTCGGCGCCGAGGTGCCAGGTGTGCGGTACGTACAGCCAGGACCAGCCGATGAGTTCATTGTGACCGAGCGACTCGATGACCGCGGCGCGACGGCCGGGCACATGGATGTCGAGGTCGACGGTGCCGGTACGGATGAGCCAGAAGCGGTCGGCGCGACCGCCCTCCTCGAAGAGGCGGGTGCCCTGGGAGAAGGACGCCTCCCGTGCGATGGCCATCAGCCGTTGCCGGACTTCGGCGGGCAGGGCCTGCGGCTTGCTCGTGGCGGGAGCGTTCATAGCATTACTCCTGGAAGCGGCGGACGGACCTACCACGCCCAGAGTGGTCGCGAGGGTCCCTGTGTTCCATGGGCCACCCGGCCCCTGGTGCAGGTCCACCGGCAGATCCGGGGTGACTTTCAGCACCTCCAAGGGCCGGTGGGCGGGCTGTTCGATGGATGGGTCCTGCCGGTGCACGCCACGTTCGCTAAGGACCGAGCCATGCGCATCGTCATCGCTCTCGGCGGCAACGCCCTCCTCCACCGGGGCGAGCGCCCCGACGCCGCGGTCCAGCGGGCCAACATCGTCCGGGTGGCGACCGCGATCGCCGCGCTCGCCCATGACAACGACATCGTCATGACGTACGGCAATGCCCCGCAGGTCGGCCTGCTGGCCATGGAGAGCGCCAACGACCCCGGGCTCAGCGCCCCTTACCCGCTGGACCTGCTCGGCGCGCAGACCCAGGGCATGATCGGCTCGCTGCTGTCGTGCGCGCTGCACGACGCGCTGCCCGAGCGCCGGGTGGCCGCGCTGGTCACCCACACCCTGGTACGGGCGGACGACCCCGCCTTCGAACGGCCGGACCTGTTCGTCGGCCCGGTCTACCCGCAGCGGCTCGCCATGAACCTCGCGGCCCGCTACGGCTGGCACGTCTCCCGGAGCTCCCAGGGCTGGCGGCGCGTCATTCCCACGCCGAGCCCGGAACGGGTCGTGGAGACCGAGACGGTGCGGGCGCTGCTGGACGCGGGCACCCTCGTGGTGTGCGCAGGGGGCGGGGGAGTGCCGGTGGTCGCCGACCGCACCGGGGCGCTGCGCGGTGTGGACGCCGCCGTCGACAAGGACCTCGCCGCCGCACTGCTCGCCGAGGACCTCAAGGCCGACTTCCTGCTCATCCTGACGGATGTGCCGAACGTCTACGCCGACTACGGCACCCCGCGCCAGCGCCCGGTCCTCGACGCCACCCCCGGCGAACTGCGCCGCGCCGGCTGCGGGGAGCACACCATGGGCCCCAAGGCGGAGGCCGCCGCCCGCTTCGTGGAACACACCGGCGGCCTGGCCGCGATCGGCGCCCTGGACGCGGCCTACTCCATCGTCCACGGCCGCTCCGGCACGCTGGTCCGTCCGGACCTGTACCCGGTCTGACCCCGGCCGCTCCCACCGGGGCTGCGCCCCGAGCCCCGTTTCCAGGGCCACCGGGGCACAAGCCTCCCCCGGCTCCGGAGCCACGGCCCTCGCCCCGACGGACCGCCCGGTGTTCCGGGGCCTGCCACCGGGGATCGCTGCCGGTTGCCGGGTGCGGGCACGTCGTGGTTCCCCGCGCAGTTCCCCGCGCCCCTCAGGGGGTTGCAACTGGCGTCGGCTGTATGGCTCGCCTCCTTCCCCCCGGCAGCGTCCACCCGCGCCTCCCCCAAGCTCGTCGAGCGGGGACCCCTAGGCGGCACAGGTGGGCGCGGTCGGTTCCCCGTGAGCGCAGGGCTGACGGTCCTACTGCGCGCGGCGCCACGCGCGGTACGCCGCCACCGCAGTCGGCAGGGTGGGGAAGATCAGGGCTTGGCCTACCGAGTCGGCCAGGCCGTAGGCCTTCAGGTCGTCCAGGAGGTCCTGTTTGACGCGGGCGAGGGCGAACACGATGCCGCGGGCGACCAGTTCGCGGCGCAGGGCGTCGACCGCGTCCAGGGCGGTGATGTCCACCTCCACATTGGCCTCGGTGTTGAGGACGAACCACAGGACGTCCCCCTTCTGTTCCTCCACGGCGGCCAGCGCGCGCCGGTGGAAGTCCTCGGCGTTGGCGAAGAACAGCGGTGAGTCGTAGCGGTAGACGAGCAGACCGGGGACGGTGCGGGCGGTGGGGTAGTCGTCTATGTCGTGCATCCCCGCAACTCCGGGCACCAGGCCCTCCACGGCGTCGTGCGGGCGGGCCACCCGGGTCAGCAGCTCGGCCACCGACATGCCGACGGCGACGATCACGCCGTAGAGGATGTCCAGCGCCAGCACGCCGGCCAGGCAGCCGACCGCCAGCAGGAGTTCACGGCGCCGGAAGGTCGCCAGGCGGCGGAAGCCGGCCAGGTCGATCATGCGGACCGCCGCGTACACCACCAGCGTGCCCAGCACCGCGGACGGCGTGCGGTGCAGCAGCGGACTGAGGAAGAGCAGCACCGCCAGCACCACCGTGCCCGCCACCAGGGAGTACCCCTGGCTGCGCGCCCCGCTGGAGGAGGCCAGCGCGGTGCGGCTGGCGCTGCTGCTCACCGGGAAGCCGCGCAGGAAGCCGGCGCCGATGTTGGCCGCGCCGAGTGCCAGGAACTCCTGGTTGGCGTCGTGCTCGGGCTCGTCGTCGGCGCCGCCGGTGAAGGCCCGGGCGGTGAGGATGAAGTCGGTGTAGCCGACCAGCAGGACGCCCAGGGCGGGCAGGACGAGGTTCGGGAATTCGGAGAGGTCCGGTACGGCGAACGAGGGCAGCCCGGCCGGGAGGTCGCCGACGACCTTCAGGCCGTACCGTCCGTCGAGGTCGAACGCGATCACGGCGAGCGTGCTCAGCACCACCGTGAGCAGCGGTCCCGGCAGCCTGGGGAACCAGTGGGCCACGGAGAACAGGAACGCCAGCGCGAGCGCGGAGAACAGCACGGTCGCGCCATGGGCTTCGCCCAGGTGGGTCAGGAAGGACCACAGCACCGCGAAGAACTTCGAGCCCGTGGTCGGTACGCCGGTGAGTTTGGTGAGCTGGTCCACCATCATGATCAGGGCCACGCCCGCGAGATAGCCGATCAGGACGGGCCGGGAGAGAAGGTCGGCGACGAAGCCCATGCGCAGCGCCCATGCCGCCACGCACAGCAGCCCGACCGTCACGGCGAGCGCCGCGGCGAGCCCGGCGTAGCGGTCCGGGTCCGCACCGGCCAGCGGGGCGACCACCGTCGCCGTCATCAGGGCCGTCGTCGACTCGGGGCCGACCGACAGCAGCCGTGAGGAGCCGAACACCGCGTACAGGCCGAGCGCGGGCAGGATCGCCCACAGCCCGGTGACCGGCGGCAGCCCGGCCACCTCGGCGTACGCCATGACCTGCGGGACGAGATAGGCGGCCACCGTGACCCCGGCCAGCAGATCGCCGCTCAGCCAGGCGCGGCGGTAGTGCATCAGGTAGCCCAGACCCGGGGTCAGCCCGCGCAGCACGGCAACGGGGCCGGACACCGCGTCCCGCCCGCCCCAGCCGGAGCCGTCCGAGCCGGAGCTGTCCGAGCCGTGCACCATGCCCGTTCCTTCCGCTGCGCCCCTCCAGGATCCCCCGAGGTTCGCACATCCGCCCCGCCCGTGACTTGCGAGGTGGCCGGACTGCGGTCGCGCCAGGGCCCCCAGGGCCTCTTCCTGCGGACCTTAGGCCTGCGCGCGGGGACGGCAGGGCGGCAAGGCTGGGTGGTGAAGGGCCCGGCAACGGGAATCGTGGCTGGTCCTCGCCCTGAGGCCCGTCGCGCCGGTGGTCCGCGCCTGTTGGGCCGAACGGTCCCCCCGAGGGAAAGGCGGCCCATGCTGTGCCGGACACTTCTCCGTGAATCTGGAGCCAGATCATCGATCAGGAGGCAGAAACATGGTGCGCAGTGTTGTCGCAGGTCTCGACGGATCCCCGGAGAGCCGCGCGGCGGCCGAATGGGCGGCCCGTGAGGCGAAGTTGCGCGGCCTGCCGTTGAAGATCGTCCATGTCTGGGAGCCGGTCCCGGAGCCGATGGCGCAGGCCCCGCTGCTCGGTGCGGAGACCCACCAGCACTGGAGCGAGCGCATCCCGCGGGAGACCGCGCAAGGTCTGGAGGAGCGCCACCCCGGTGTCGAGGTGATCGCCGAGCAGCGCAGCGGCCAGGCCGCCGAGGCGCTCACCAAGGCGGCCGGGGACGCGGAACTGCTGGTCCTCGGTTCGCGTGGGATCGGCGGGCTCGCCGGGTTCCTCGTCGGCTCGGTCGGCCGGTCGGTGATCGCGCACACCGAGACCCCGGTGGTCGTCGTCCGCGCCGGTGAGGTGGCCGCCGACGAGCACGAGGCCGACGCGGCGGGCGAGCCGTCCGGTGAGACCCCGTTCAAGCCGGTCGTCGTCGGGCTCGACACCCGCAGTGTCGACGCCGTTGAAGGAACAGTTCTTGCGTTCGCCTTCGAGGAGGCCGCCCGGCGCGGCACCTCGGTCCGTGTGGTGCACGGCTGGGACCTGCCGCCGTACTACGCCTACGGCCTCGCCGCGGACCCGCAGTTCGACCAGGACGTGGCCCGCGAGCAGGCCGCGCGACTGGCCGAGGCGCTGCGGCCCTGGCGGGAGAAGTACCCGGCCGTCGAGATCGCCGAGGACTCCGGCCCCGGCGGTGCCTCCACCCGGCTGATCGAGGCGTCGGGCGGGGCGTCCCTGGTCGTCGTGGGACGCCGGGTGCGCCGCAACCCCTTCGGCATCCACATCGGCTCCGTCACGCACGCCGTCCTGCACCACGCCGTCGCGCCCGTCGCCGTGGTCGCCCACGACTGACAAAGTAAGAACAATACGGGCAAAACTAACAAAGACGGCGAGAAGTAGCCCTACGAACTGACCATCCAGCCGCAGCCGTGGGCCGCCCCCGCGGCTGCGGCGCCCCCGAACCCTTACCCGCACAGCACCACCCTGAGGAGTGTGAACCATGAAGGCAGCAGTCGTACGAGCCTTCGGCGAGCCCCTGGTGATCGAGGAGCGCACCGACCCCCGGCCCGGCCCCGGCGAGGTCCGTATCCGTGTCGAGGCCTCCGGGCTGTGCCACACCGACATCCATGCCGCGAACGGCGACTGGCCGGTCAAGCCGAACCCGCCGTTCGTACCCGGTCATGAAGGTGTGGGTCTCGTCGAGGAACTCGGCGAGGGAGTCACCCACCTCAGCGTCGGGGACCGGGTCGCCGTGCCGTGGCTCGGCAAGGCATGCGGGCGGTGCGAGCACTGTCTGTCCGGCTGGGAGACGCTGTGCGAGCAGCAGATCAACACCGGCTACGGATGCGACGGCGGCTACGCCGAGAAGATGCTGGCCTGGGCCGACTTCGCCCAGCTGGTCCCCGAAGGCGTCGACCCCTTCGACGCCGCCCCGCTGACCTGCGCCGGCGTCACCACGTACAAGGCGCTCAAGGTCGCCGACATCAAGCCCTCCCAGCTCGTGGCGATCTCCGGGATCGGCGGGCTCGGTCACCTTGCCCTCCAGTACGCCAAGATCGCCGGTGCCACGGTGGCCGCGATCGACGTGACCGACGAGAAACTGGCCCTGGCGAGCGAGCTCGGCGCGGACATCGTCATCGACGCCCGCAAGGAGGACGTCGGCGCGGTGCTCAAGGAGCACGGCGGAGCGCACGCCGCGGTCGCCCTCGCCGTGAACGAGGCCGCGTTCGCCGCCGTCTACACCGGTCTGCGGCGCGGCGGCAAGCTCGTCATGGTGGCCCTGCCCGCGCACGGCACCATCGAGGTCCCGATCTTCAACACCGTGCTCAACGGCACCTCCGTGATCGGCTCCATCGTCGGCACCCGGCAGGACCTCGCCGAGGTGTTCCAGCTGCACGCCGCGGGCCGCACCAAGGTCATCTACGAGACCCGCCCGCTGGAGACCGTCAACGAGTCCATCGACCAGGTGCTGCGCGGCCAGGTCACCGCGCGGATCGTCTTCGACCTCGGTGCGGGGCGGTGACGGAGATGACCCCGGCGCTGGTCGTCGGCGTCGACGGCTCGGAACCGAGCCTGCGCGCCGTCGACTGGGCCGCCGACGAGGCCGCGCTGCGCGGTCTGCCGCTGCGGCTGGTCTACGCCGACCTGTGGGAACGCTACGAGGGCAAGGCCTTCGCGGGCGAGCTGGAGAAGTCCCCCGAGGAGATCCGCGCGAACGACATCGTCGAGAGCGCCGAACAGCGGGCCAGGGCACGCCGTCCGGAGCTGGAGATCGATTCCGAGGTGCTCCCCGAGGAACCCGAGTACGCCCTGGTGCACGAGGGCCGGGACGCCGCCCTCCTGGTGGTCGGCACCCGGGGCCGCAGCGGTGTCGCCGAGCTGCTGCTCGGCTCGGTCAGCCTCACCGTGGCCTCGCACGCCGACTGCCCGGTGGTCGTGCTGCGCGGCAGCCACGACAACCAGGCCGTCCCCGGCACGTACGGCAGGGTCCTGCTCGCCGTCGGCGACGGGGGCGAACAGTCCCCGGCGGTGCGTTTCGCCTACGACGAGGCACGCCGCCGCGGGGTGCCCCTGGAGGCCGTACGGGTGTGGCGTTGCCCGGCGCACGAGACGACCGACCATCCGCTGATGGCCGGCGAACCCGCCCGGCAGCACGAGGAGAAGGCCGCCGCGATCCTGGAGGCGGCGCTCGCCGACGCCCCCGGCGACATCGAGGTGGTCCGGCGCACCGTCGAGGGCCACGCCCGCCGTGCCCTGGTCGACCTCTCGCACGGCGCCGATCTGCTGGTGATCGGCACCACCCGGCGCGAGGCCGCGTTCGGGCTCCAGCTCGGCCGGGTCGCGCACGCGGTGCTGCACCACTCCGCGTGCCCGGTGGCCGTCGTACCGCACCGCGACTGACCCGACGGGCGGGGCCACACCGCGAGTGGGCCCGCGGGCGGGCCGTATCCACCGGCCCGCCCGCGAGAGCGCTCAGACCTTAAGGCTCGCCGCGTGATCGGGGACGTAGTTCTGCAGATCGCGCGGCGGCCGCTCGTAGCCGGTCGACGGCGGCCGGGGCGGCAGCTCCAGCACGGTCGGCGGCACCTCGCGGTACGGCACCGAGGACAGCAGATGCGCCATCATGTTCAGCCGCGCACGCCGCTTGTCGTCGCTCTCCACCACGAACCACGGCGCGTCGTACATGTCGGTGTGCACCAGCATCTCGTCCTTCGCCCGCGAGTACGCCTCCCAGCGGGTGATCGACTCCAGGTCCATCGGCGACAGCTTCCAGCGCCGCACCGGGTCGTCGAGACGCCGCCGGAAGCGCTCCTGCTGCTCCGTGTCGCTCACCGAGAACCAGTACTTGCGCAACAGGATCCCGTCCTCCACCAGCATCCGCTCGAAGATCGGGCACTGCCGCAGGAACCGCTGGTGCTCCTCCTTGGTGCAGAAGCCCATCACCTGCTCGACCCCGGCCCGGTTGTACCAGCTGCGGTCGAACAGCACGATCTCCCCGGCGGCGGGCAGATGCTCCACATACCGCTGGAAGTACCACTGGGTGCGCTGGCGCTCCGTCGGCTTCGGCAGCGCCACGATCCGCGCCACCCGCGGATTGAGATGCTCCGCGACCCGCTTGATCGTGCCGCCTTTGCCCGCCGCGTCCCGGCCCTCGAAGACCACGACCAGCCGGGCGCCCTCCGCCTTCACCCACTCCTGGACCTTCACCAGCTCCGTCTGAAGACGCAGCAGTTCACGCTCGTACACCTTGCGCGGCAGTGCCGCCGCGTTCTTGCCGGCCAAAATGCCGCCTCCACAGCCGTCGGCTCTCGCCGCCGGGCGGTGCCGCCCGGCCGCCGGGCCGTCCGTTCCCAAGGTCGAACACCTGGACGCCACCGTACTGACCGGCGCCGAGCCACGCACCCCCGGCACCCCCCGCCCCGCCCAACTGCCCTGCCGCAGGCCCCCGAACGGCCCCTGAACGGCACCGACACGCCCGGGCGCACAGGTGAGGGCCGGACGGCCCACATGAGGCGCCCGTACAGCCCATGGGGGCCGTACCCGACGGGCGGGACGCTCATAGTGTCCCGACAGGTGGAGGAGATCCGCGATGACGTCAGACGCGCTCAGCCGGCCCCCCGTCCACGCACTGCTCGCGGACGGCACCATCGTGTGCATCCGCACCGCGCAACCCGGCGACCACGACCAGCTCCAGGGCCTCTACGAGGAGATGTCCCCGGAGAACCTCCGGCTGCGGTTCTTCTCCGCCAGCCGCCGCTCCGCCCAGCTCGCCGCCGACCGCGCCTGCACCCGCCGCCCCGGCTACCGGGCCCTGCTCGCCGAACGCGAGGGCCGGGTCATCGGGCTCGCCGAGTACGACACCGGCGGCAGCGGCGACGAGGCCGAGATCTCCATCGCCGTCGCCGACGCCCTCCACCACCGCGGCGTCGGCACCCTGCTCGTCGAACACCTCATCTCCGCCGCCCGCGCCGACGGCATCAGCACCTTCACCGCCGACGCGCTCAGCGAGAACCGCGAGGTGCTGCGCCTCTTCTCCGACCTCGGACTGCGCATGGCCCGCCGCTTCGACGGCCCCGAGGTGCGCTGCACCATCAGCCTCGACGAGAGCGACGGCTACCTCACCGCCGTGGAGGAACGCGGCCGTGCCGCCGAGGTCGCGAGCCTCCGCCCGCTGCTGCGGCCCGAAGCGGTGGCCGTCGTGGGCGCCGGACGCCGGCCCGGCTCCGTCGGCCGCGCCGTCCTGCACCATCTGCACACCGGCGGCTTCACCCGCCGCGTCTACGCCGTGAACCCCGCCGCCCACTCCATCCTCGGCGTGCCCTGCTACCCCTCCGTCGGCGCCCTGCCCGTCACCCCCGACCTGGCCGTCCTCGCCGTACCCGCCGCGGTCGTCCCGGCCGTCGCCGAGGAGTGCGGCAAGTCGGGCGTCAAGGCCGTCCTCGTCGTCACCGCGGGGCTCGACGCCGTGCAGAACAAGGCCCTCCTCGCCACTTGCCGCGACCACGGCATGCGTCTGGTCGGCCCCAACTGCCTCGGTGTCTCCAACACCGACCCCGGCATCCGCCTCGACGCCACCTTCGCCGCCGACCACCCCCGCCCCGGCAGCGCGGGCGTCGCCGTGCAGTCCGGCGGCGTCGGCATCGCCCTGCTCGACGGGCTGTCCCGGCTCGGCATCGGCGTGTCCACCTTCGTCTCCCTCGGCGACAAGTTCGATGTCAGCGGCAACGACCTGCTCCAGTGGTGGGAGAGCGACTGCCGTACCGACCTCGCCCTGCTGCACCTGGAGTCCTTCGGCAACCCGCGCGCCTTCTCCCGCACCGCCCGCCGGGTCACCCGCCGTATCCCGGTGCTCACCGTCGACGCCGGACGCACCGACGCCGGACGCCGCGCCGCCGCCTCCCACACCGCGGCCGCCGCCACCCGCACCATGACCCGCGGCGCCCTGTTCACGCAGGCCGGCATCACCGCCACCCGCTCCGTCGCCGAACTGCTGGAGACCGCCGCCCTGCTGCACTCCCAGCCGCTGCCCGCCGGACCCCGGGTCACCGTCGTCACCAACGCGGGCGGCCCCGGAGTCCTCGCCGCCGACGCCTGCGCCGAGGCCGGCCTCACCCTGCCGGTGCCCACCGCGCCGCTCGCCGACGCCCTGCGCGCCGTCCTGCCGCACACGGCCCGCATCGGCAACCCCGTCGACGCCACCGCCGCCGTCACCGAGGAACAGCTCAAGGAGTGCGTGGATCGCGTCCTCGACCACGACGGCACCGACGCCGTGCTCGTGGTCCTCGTGCCCACCGCGGTCTCCGCCGCCACCGGCGACGACCTGGTCCGCGCCATCACCCGCGCGCCCGGCCGCCGTGGCCGGCCCGTGGTCGCCGTACGCCTCGCCCAGGACCGGTCCGTCGAGCTGCTGCCCGCCGCCGACGGCGGCAGCATCCCCTCCTACGCCGACTCCCAGGCCGCCGCCCGCGCACTGGCCCACGCCGCCCGCCGCGCCGCCTGGCTCGCCCGCCCCGCCGGGACGCTGCCGCAGCTCGACGACGTCGACACCGAGCGCGCCCACGCCGTCGTTGACGAGTACCTCGACCGGCATCCGGACGGCGGCTGGCTCGAACCGCGGGTGTGCGCCGAACTCCTCGACTGCTACGGCATCCCCCAGCTCCCCTGGGCCTGGGCCGACACGGAGGACGCCGCCGTCCTCGCCGCCCAGCGGCTCCAGGGCGCCGACGGCCGTGTCGTCCTGAAGGGCCACTGGCCCGGACTGCTGCACAAGACCGCCGAGCACGCCGTCCACCTCGACCTGCGCGGCGACTTCCAGGTCCGCGCCGCCTACCGCGACCTGGAGACCCGCTTCGCCGGACTGCTGACCGGCGTGGTCGTCCAGCCGCTCGCCGACCGCGGCACCGAACTGTTCGCCGGTGTCGTCCAGGACCAGGTCTTCGGACCGCTGGTGCTGTTCGGGCTCGGCGGCACCGCCACCGAGGTGCTCGCCGATCACGCCGCCCGGCTCGCCCCGCTCACCGACCACGACGTGCACGACCTGATCACGGCCCCGCGCTGCGCCCCGCTGCTGTTCGGCGCGGACGGCGGCCGCCCCGTCGACCTCCAGGCCCTTCAGCGGCTCCTGCTGCGGCTGTCCCGCATGGCGGGCGACCTGCCGCAGCTCGCGGAGGCCGACTTCAACCCCGTACTGGCGACACCGGGCGGAGTGTCCGTGCTCGACGCACGCGTACGCCTGCTGCCGCGCCGGCCGCAGGACCCCTACCTGCGCAGGCTTCGCTGAGGAGGGAACAGCCATGAGGCACAACAAGGTCGGCTCCGTGATGAGCACGCAGGTCGTCCGCGCCGCTTACGGCACTCCGTTCAAGGAAGTGGCACGGCTGCTCGGCAAGTACCACATCAGCGGACTGCCGGTCGTGGACGACGACGAGAAGGTCATCGGGGTCATCTCCGAGACGGATCTGATGATGCGGCAGGCGGATCTGCCCGACCCCTACGACCCGAAGAAGCGATTCCGCCTCGCCGACCTGACGCCCGCCGCGCGCCGGCAGGCCGCCAAGGCCCACGCCCGCACCGCGGGACAGCTGATGACCGCCCCCGCCGTCACCGTGCACGCCGCCGACACCATCGTCGAGGCCGCCCGCGTCATGGCCCAGCGCCATGTCGAACGGCTCCCCGTCCTCGACGAGGAGGACCGGCTCGTCGGCATCGTCACCCGGCGCGACCTGCTCAGCGTCTTCCTGCGGTCCGACGAGGACATCCGCACCGAGGTCGTCGAGGACGTGCTCATGCGCGCCTTGTGGCTGCCGGCCCGCAGTGTCGACGTCAGCGTGACCGAGGGCGTCGTCACGCTCACCGGCCACATGGAACGCAAGAGCGAGACGGAGATCGCCGTCTCCATGACCCGGCAGATCGACGGCGTGGTGGCGGTCGTGGGCAAGCTCACCTACCGGCTCGACGACTCGCGCATCCAGCCCGAGGAACAGACGATGCACGGCGTCGCGGACCACTGGCTGCGCGGGCTGTGACGCGAGCAGCGACACGGACGTCGACACGGACCGCCACACGGACATCGACACGGACATCGGCACGGACGACGAGACCACGAGGAGGCTGACCCCCATGACTGGCAAGGTCCTGGTGACCTACGGGACGAAGTACGGTTCGACCGCGGACATCGCCAAGGCGGTGGCCGGGGTCCTCACCAAGGAGGGCATCGCGGCCGAGGCCGCTCCGGCGGGCGGCGTCAAGGACGTCACAGCGTACGACGCGGTCGTCGTCGGCGGCGGGCTGTACGCGGGCCGCTGGCACAAGGACGCCCGGCGGTTCGTACGGCGCAACCGCCGCGCCCTGGCCGACCGGCCGGTGTGGTTCTTCAGCAGCGGCCCGCTCGACGCCTCGGCGTCCGAGAAGGACATCCCGCCGGTGTCCGCCGTGCGGCGCGCCATGAACGAGGTCGACGCCCGGGGACATGTCACCTTCGGCGGCCGTCTGGACGCTGACACCAAGGGGGCCGTCGCCCACATGCTCATCCGCAACGGCATGACCGGCGACTTCCGCGACTTCACCGAGATCGAGGTATGGGCGCAGCAGATCGCCGGTGAGATCGAGGGCGGGAGCGGCGAGGAGAAGGGCGGTGAGGGGACGGGGAAGACCCTCTGACCCGTGTCCCCGTCACGGCACCCCACAGCCGGCACCCCGGCGCGGTCGCGTGCGCCGGGGTGCTGTGGTACCTCACCGGCCGACGGTCAGCGGCACGGTGTCCACGGTGACCCGCTTGCCGTCCTGGGACAGGTAGTACGCCGTCAGCAGCCCCGGCCCGCTGCGGACGGCCCGGTACGGGACGGTCACGTCGAAGGTGCCGCGGGTGCCGGTCCCGGAGGACGCCTTGACCTGGACGTCGGCGGCGGTGCGACCGGCGGCGTCGGTGAGCCTCAGCCGGAACACCGCCTCGAAGGTGTTGGCGGTGCCCCAGACCCGCAGCGGGGTGTGCACCGACTGGCCGATCATGGGGGACTCGACGAGCACGGCGGGCGACAGGTCCTCGAAGTCGGCGCGTCCGACCGGCCCGCCGAGGACGACGCCCTCCCCGCCGAACGACTTCACCGGCTTGCCGTCGATCTTGAAAGCGACCTGCTGGACACCGGGGAACCGGGTCGCCGTGAACACGACCTGGGCCAGCCGCGCCCGCAGGGACAGGCTGCCGCCTCCGTCGTCGTAGCGGCCGGACAGATCGACGGTGGCGGTGTGACCGCTCAGCGTCAGCGAGCGCAGCGCGGTGCCGGACGGGATCGCGGTGGTACGGCCGTGGGCGCGTTCGTAGCGGTCCGGCCCGGCCAGCAGGGCGCGGACCGCGCCGGTCGCGGTGGCCGGCGCGGTCACCGTGCGCGGGGCGGCGGAGACATGCTCGCCGTGCAGGAAGTACACCGCCGCCGTACGGGTCCTGACGGTGGGTGACGGCGCGGCGGGGGCCGCGGTGGTGGGAGCGGCGGGAGCCGTGGACGCCGACGTGGATGCGGACGGGGCTCCCGAGGTTCCGCCGGACGTGCCCGAACCTGCCGCGGACGAGCCGGGCGTGCTCGGCGCACCTGACGTCCCGGGGGTGCCGGGCGAGGCGCCGGTACCCCCGGATCCGCAGGCGGCGAGGGTGAGAAGGGGGAGTGCGAGGGCCGCGGTGACCACCCTGGTGGTGCCGCGTCGGCGGCCGTTCGGCCGCGGTGAGAGTCCGAGATACCTGCGGTACATGGCATCCTCCTCCGACACGACCAGACAAGCTTGCGGGGGCACGGTGACCCAGGGCCGACCGGCCCTGACATGGGGCCGAACGGCCGGACAACCCGGGCCTGTTCGGTACGGGAGGTACAAAAACCAGCAAAGCCGCCCAATGGTACCCCGGATGGGACGCCCAGGCCCGAGCCCGGGACTGAAGGCCCATGTCGTCAGGACCAGGGGCCAGGGAGGCTGGGAACGACGGTTCACGAAGGGCGGAGAATCATGACCGTGTCGAAGGAGAGCGTGGGGCGCGCGGCCCTGCATCTTGCCCGCGCTGCATCCCTGGCGCCCTCCCCGCACAACACCCAGCCGTGGTACTTCGCGGAGGAGGGCCGCGACCGCGGTTTCGAGGTGCACGCCGACGCCGGACGCAGGCTCACGCTCGCCGACCCGGGCGGCCGGGAAATGGTGATCGCCTGCGGCGCGGCGCTGTTCAACGCGCGGATCGCGATGCGCCATCTGGGATTCCGGCCGGTCGTCGACGTGATGCCGGAGCCGGGTGACTTCGACTATCTGGCCCGCCTGGGCTTCGGCGCGCACTCGGCGCCGTCGCGCGAGGAGGACATGATGGCCCGCGCGATGGCCCACCGGCACACCCACCGTGGACCGTTCGAGCACGAGGCGCTGGCCGAGGACCTGATCGAGGAACTGCGCGAGCAGGCCACCGCGGAGGGCGGTGTGCTCCAGGTCATCGACAGTGCGGAGCAGCTGGAACTGCTCGCCCAACTGGTGCGCACCGCGGAGGACGTGCACCGCAACGATCCCTGGCGGTCCGCCGAGGTGTCGAAGGCCATCGGGCCGTTCGGGATCCCGCACGAGGCCTGCCGCCACCACCCCGACCGCACGCTGCTGCCCGGCCGCGACTATCTCGGCCTCGCCCACCGGTACATCGTCCCGGGCCGCAAGCGCAACGAAGGGACGGGTACCGTCGCCGTCCTGTCCACGCCGTACGACGGCCGCACCGACTGGCTCCGTGCCGGTCAGGCCCTCCAGCGCGTCCTGCTGTACGCCTCCGGCCACCAGATCAGGGCCGCCTTCCACACCCAACCCCTCGAACTGCCCGATTCCCGCGCGGAGGTACGCACCAGGATCACCGCCGGCCGCTTCCCGCAGGTCATCCTGCGGCTGGGCCGGGCCAACCAGTTCTGCGCCACCCCGCGCCGCCCGATGTCCGACCTGATGCTCCCGAACCGCGTCCCCGCAACAGCGGGCCGCCCCGCAGGCTGACCCCCGACCCGCGCACCGGACCCTCACCGCCCCGCTCGCGGTGAGCCTCCGGCGCGGGGGCACGGCCGGCGCGACCGCCCCAGCCTGCGGGCAGTCGTGCCGCTGGGGCGGCACGGGTGGGCGCAGGCGGCACCCCGTCAGCGCCGGGCTGCGCAACCCCCGCCCCCACCGGCCCGCACTCGCCACAGAGCAAGGCCCCAACGGAGTGTGACCGCGGTCGTCGAAGGTCGCAGGGCAATGGCGCCCTGCGGCCCTCCGCGACCGCGGTCAGCGCGACCCTCCGCGACCGCGGTCAGCAGATGCGGGGGAGCTGTTCGCCCAGCGGCAGCTCCACGATCCGGCGGGCGCCGATCAGCGTGCGCAGGGTGACCCGCCCGGGCGGCCCCTCGGTGAGCACCTCGCCGATACGGACCGCCGAGTCGCCCTCGGGCAGGGCGCGCAGCGCGCTCAGGGCGTCGTCGGAAGAAGGCGCGTCCACGAAGGCGACCAGACACCCCTCGTTGGCGACGACCAACGGGTCCAGCCCGAGCAGATCGCAGGCCGCGGCGACAGCCTCCGGCACCGGCACCGCGGGCTCGCCGATCTCCACGGCGACCGACGAATCGCGGGCGATCTCGTTCAGCGCGGCCGCCAGCCCGCCCCGGGTCGGGTCGCGCAGCACATGCACGGCGCCGCCCAGCGGAGCCAGCGCGGCGACGAGCCGGTGCAGCGGGCGGGTGTCGGAGGCGATGTCGCCCTCGAAGCCGAGGCCCTCACGGGTGGACAGCACCGTCGTGCCGTGCAGACCGACGGGACCGGAGAGCAGCACCGCGTCGCCGGGCCGGGCCGCCGCCGCGGACGGTGAAAGTCCCGGGTGCCGTTCGCCCACGCCCGTCGTGTTGATGAACAGCCGGTCCGCCGCGCCCCGCCCCACCACCTTGGTGTCCCCGGTGATCACCGGCACCCCGATGTCCTGCGCCGCCTTCCCCAACGAGCCCATGACCGCCCGCAGTTCCGAGAGCGGCAGGCCCTCCTCCACGATCAGCGACACCGACAGGGCCAGCGGCCGCGCACCGCGCATCGCGAGGTCGTTGACCGTGCCGTGCACGGCCAGGGACCCGATGTCCCCGCCCGGGAAGAACAGCGGACTGACCACGAAACTGTCCGTGCTCATCACCAGCTCCGGGCGGCCCGGCAGCAGCGCCGCGTCCTCCAGGGGGCCCGCTTCGCCGCCCACCGCGGGAAGCACGACCCGCTCCAGCAGTTCAGCCGTCAGCCGCCCTCCGGCGCCGTGGCCCAGCAGGACCACCTCGTCCTCATGGTGCGGTACCGGGCATTCGGGGTTCACGGTGTGCTCCCGGTCGTCGTGGCCGCGGTGCGTCCCGCGGCGTGGAAGGCGGCGCAGGTGCCCTCCGAGGACACCATCGGCGCGCCGAGCGGGCTGCGGGGTGTGCAGCGGGTGCCGTAGGCGGGGCAGTCCGTCGGCAGTCTCGCCCCGGTGAGGATCGCGCCCGCTATGCACTCGGGGTCCTCGACCGGGCGCAGCCCGCCCACGTCGAAACGCCGGGCCGCGTCGAAAGCGGCGTACTCCGGGGCGAGTTCGAGCCCGCTGCCGGGCAGCGCGCCGATGCCCCGCCAGGCCCGGTCGGTGACCGTGAACACCCTGCGGACGGTGTCCTGGGCCGCGGTGTTGCCGGAGCGCCTCACGGCCCGCGCGTACTGGTTCTCCACCTCGTGGCGCCCCGACTCCAGCTGCCGTACGGCCATCAGGATGCCCTCCAGCAGATCCAGCGGCTCGAAGCCGGTCACCACGATCGGCACCCGGTACCGCTCGGCGATCGGCTCGTACTCCCGCCAGCCCATGACCGCGCACACATGCCCGGCCGCCAGGAACGCCTGCACCTCGCACTCCGGGTCGTCGAGCAGCGCGGTCATCGCGGGTGGCACCAGGACATGGCTGACCAGCATCGAGAAGTTGGTGAGGCCGAGGCGGGCGGCGTGCAGCACGGCGGTGGCGTTGGCGGGGGCCGTCGTCTCGAAGCCGACGGCGAGGAACACCACCTCACGGTCGGGATGCGCGGCGGCCAGCCGTACGGCATCCATCGGCGCGTACACCACCCGTACGTCCGCGCCGCGCGCCCGCAGCGACAGCAGGTCGGTGTGTGTGCCGGGCACCCGCAGCATGTCGCCGAAGCTGGTCAGGATCACCCCGGGCCGGGCGGCGATCGCCATGGCCCGGTCCAGGGTCTCCAGCGGGGTGACGCAGACCGGGCAGCCCGGCCCGTGGATCATCCGCATCCCGGCGGGCAGCAGTTCGTCGATGCCCTGACGGACGAGGGTGTGGGTCTGGCCGCCGCACACCTCCATGATCCGCCAGGGCCGGGACGCGGTCCGCCGCAGCTCGTCCAGCAGCCGCCGGGCGAGCACGGGATCGCGGTACTCGTCCAGGTACTTCACGGCGTCACCGCCCGTCTTTCACGGTCACGCTTTCACCGTCACCCGCCCGGCTCTCACCGGTGGGACAGATCCAGCCTGATGTCCACGACCCCCTCTACGGCCCGCACCGCGCGGGCGACCACCGGCACCAGCGCCCGGTCGGGCAGGGTGCCGCCCAGTGTCACCACGCCCTCCGTCACGGAGACGGAGAGGCCCGAGGTGGTGGCCGGGAGCTGGGTGAGGACGCCGTGCCGGACCTCCTCGGCGATCTCCTCGTCGGAACGCAGGAAGACCTTCAGCAGATCGCTGCGGCTGACCACGCCCTGGAGCAGCCCGACGGAGTCCACCACCGGCAGCCGCTTGACGTGCTGGCGGGCCATGATGCGGGCGGCCTCGGCGAGTGAGGCGTTCGCGTGCACGGTCACCGCCGGGGTCGTCATCAGCTCGCCCGCGGTCAGCCCGCCCGCCTTCACCCGGGACTTCAGATCGCCCTCGTCGGTGTCGCGGAACTCCTCCTTGGTCAGCAGATCCGCCTCGGAGACCACCCCGATGACGCGGCCCTCACCGGCCAGCACGGGCAGGGCGCTGACCTTCCACTGGTCGATCAGCTCGACGATCTCCTTGAAGGGCGCGTCGCGCCCGACTGCGATGACGGTGTGTGTCATCACATCGCTCACGTTGTACGGCGATTCAGACATCACAGCCTCCTGAGGTGTCCCGAGCGGCCCGCGGGGCCGCCGCCGGGGTGCGGACGATCGTCAGGTCCAGGAAGTGCGTGGAGCACGAGATGCACGGGTCGTGGTTGCGGATGGCGCGCTCGCACAGCGCCGTCAGCTCGTCGTCGGTCAGCTCCGGCCCGTCCACCGCGCGCTGGGCGAGCCGCAGCAGGTCGTCCTCGATGGCGCCCTGGTTCTGCGCGGTCGGCGGCACCAGCACCGCGTCCGTCAGAATACCGCCGGCGTCGATGCTGTAGCGGTGGTACAGCATCCCGCGCGGCGCCTCGGTCGCCCCGTGGCCGGTTCCGGCGCGCGGCGGGACCTCGACGTACGGGCGGTCGGGCGGCTCGTAGTCGTCGATGATGCGCAGCGCCTCTCCGATGGCGTACACCACCTCCACCGCCCGCACCAGGATCGACCGGTACGGGTTGCGGCACACCGCGCCGCGGTGCGGATCGCCGAGCCCGGCCCCGACGGCGGCCTCGCGGGCCGTCGGCGAGAGCTGCCGGCCGCCCACCGCGAACCGGGCGAGCGGCCCGGTGAGATGCAGCCGCCCGTCGAGGCGCGAGTGCAGTGCCGTGGAGTGCTGGGCATGGGTCTCGGCGACATGGCCGGGGAAGTCCCGCACCGGGAAGCTGCCGCGGCTGCCGTCGGCGCGCACCACCGTCGGGGTGCCGCCCTCGATGGCGTACGTGTCCGGGTCGGCCAGCGCCAGCAGGTCGGCGTCGGTGTGCGCGTCGGGGATGTCGAAGCCCGTCACCCAGCGCACGGTCTCCAGAGCGTCGTCCAGTGCCCCCTTCAACTGCTCCTCGACCGGCCGGAATTCGGTGCGCGAGGGCACCCGGTAGAAGCCGCCGAGCCGTACGTTGACGGGGTGCACGGCGCGCCCGCCGAGCAGCTCCATCAGCGCGTTGCCCGCCTTCTTCAGCCGCAGCCCCCGCTCCACCTCCGCCCGGTGGGTGCGGGCCAGCTCGATCGCGCTCGCGCCGCCGAGGAAGTCCGGGGCGTGCAGCAGATAGATGTGCAGGGCGTGGCTCTCGATCCACTCGCCGCAGTACAGCAGACGGCGCAGTTCCGTGAGCGCCGGGCCGACCCGCACGCCGCAGGCGTCCTCGATCGCCGCGCAGGCGCTCATCTGGTACGCCACCGGGCAGATCCCGCAGACCCGCGCGGTGATGTCGGGGGGCTCGGTGTAGGACCGGCCGCGCAGGAACGCCTCGAAGAACCTGGGCGGTTCGTAGATCTGCAACTGGGCCTGGGTGACCGTGCCGTCGTGGACATGCAGGCTCAGCGCGCCCTCGCCCTCGACCCGGGAGAGGGAACCGACGTGCAGTACACGGGACCCGCGGTGCGTCATGTCCTCAACTCCTTCTCGAAAGCGGCGGTGTTGAAGGTGTGCAGGAAGCGCTCCACATCGTCCTCGCCGAGCCCGTCGCGGCGCAGCAGCGGGATCAGCGCGGGCAGGTTCACCGACCCGGAGGGGCCGAAGCAGCCGAAGCAGCCCCGCCGGTAGGCCGGGCACAGCGCCCCGCACCCGGCGTGTGTGACCGGGCCCAGACAGGGGGTGCCCTCCGCGACGGTGACGCACACCGTGCCGCGCCGCTTGCACTCGAAGCAGACGCTGTGGTTCGGCACGTCCGGCCGGCGCCCGGCGAGGAACGCGGTGATCACCTCCAGCAGCTGCCGCTTGTCGATCGGGCAGCCGCGCAGCTCGAAGTCGACGTCCACATGGGCGGAGACGGGCGTGGAGGTGGTGAGCGTCTCGATGTACTCGGGGCGCGCGTAGACGGTACGGCGGAACTCGTCGACGTCGGTGAGATTGCGCAGCGCCTGGATGCCGCCCGCCGTGGCGCAGGCGCCGATCGTCACCAGATGCCGGGAGGCGGCGCGGATCTCATGGACCCGCTCGGCGTCCGACGGCGTGGTCACCGAGCCCTCGACCAGGGACAGATCGTACGGTCCGGGCCGTACGTCGCTGGACGCCTCCAGGAAGTGCGCGATGTCCACCCGGCCCGCCAGCGCGAGGAGTTCGTCCTCGCAGTCCAGCAGGGTGAGCTGACAGCCGTCGCAGGAGGCCAGTTTGAACACGGCGAGTTTGGGTGTCATCACAACTCCCTCACCGAGAGCAGGGGTTCGGCGGCTGCCCAGTCGACGACCGGGCCGTCCTGGCACACCAGCAGCGGGCCGAGCTGGCAGTGCCCGCAGTGTCCGGTGGCGCAGCGCATGTTCCGCTCCAGGGAGACCCGGATCCGCTCCCGCGGGATGCCGCGGTGCGCGAGTTCACGGGCGGTGGCGCGGATCATCGGCTCGGGCCCGCAGACGAACGCCCAGGTCACCTCGGGGGCGAAATGGGCCCGCCCCATCAGCTGGGTCACCACGCCGACGTCGCCCCGCCAGCGCCGGTCGGGCCGGTCCACCATCACCCCGGTGTACGTTGTCTTCCAGCCCGCCAGCTCATCGCGGGCGATCAGATCGTCCGGGGTGCGCGCGCCGACCAGCAGATTCACCCGGCCGTACGCCTCCCGCTCGGCCAGCACGGCGAGGATCAGCGGCCGCAGCGGGGCGAGCCCGATGCCGCCCGCCATGATGACCAGGTCCGCGCCGCGCGCCCGCTCCAGCTCCCAGGTGGTGCCGTAGGGGCCGCGCAGCCCGATGACATCGCCCACCCGGACCGCGCACAGCCCGTCGGAGACCGCGCCCACCGAGCGCACGGTGTGCGCCAGCCCGCCGGTGGACTGCACGGAACTCACCGACACGGGGATCTCGCCGCGCCCGAAGCAGTGCACCATCGCGAACTGGCCCGGCGCGAAGTCGGGCAGCGCCGCCCCGACCGGTTCGAGGCGCAGCGTGACCGTGTCGTCGGTCTCCTGCTGCCTCGAGACCACACGGTGGGGCACCGGCACGGCCGTCATGGCTCTTCCTTCGTCTCGTAGGTGCCGTAGAGGTCGACGAGCCGGGCGCGCGCCGAGTTCAGCCGCTTGGACAGGACCCGGCAGACCCAGCCGCCGATGTCCCGGCCGAACACGGGGTCGTCCTCGCACATCCGGCGTACCACGACGGCGTCGAACTCGTAGGCCCGCACCGGCGTGATCGCCAGGGCGCCGAGCTGCCACACATACGGCTCGAACAGCCACGACCAGCCGAGCAGATCGCCCTCGCCGATCGTCTCGACCACCGGCGGGCGGTGGCCGGGGACGTGCACGTCGAGCGCGACCGTGCCCTCGCGGACGATCCAGAAGCGGTCCGCCGCGCCGCCCTCGTCGAAGATCCGGGTGTCCTGGCGGAACTCGGTCTCGCGCGCGATGCGCAGCAGCCTGTCGCGGTCCCCGGCGGGCAGGGCGTGCGACATCCGCAGGGTGTGTGCGGGGTTCATCGATGGATCTCCGTCTCTGTCCTCGCCGCGTGCTCGGCCTGCAACGCGGCGACCTCCTCCGTGATGTCGATACCGGCGGGGCACCAGGCGATGCAGCGCCCGCAGCCGACACAGCCGGAGGTGCCGAACTGGTCGTGCCAGGTGGCGAGTTTGTGGGTGAGCCACTGCCGGTAGCGGCTCTTGCCGGAGGTGCGGACCGGCCCGCCGTGCAGATACGAGAAGTCCAGGCCGAAGCAGGAGTCCCAGCGCTGCCAGCGCTCGGTGTGGTCACCGGTGAGATCGGTGACCTCCTCCGTGGTGGTGCAGAAGCAGGTCGGGCACACCATGGTGCAGTTGCCGCAGGTCAGACAGCGTCCGGCGACCTCGTCCCAGCGGGCGGCGGTGGGGCTGCCGGTGAGCAGCGCCCGCAGATCGACCTCGGGCAGCGCCCGCCCCATCCGCTTCCTCGCGGCGTCCACCGCGCCCCGTGCGGACTCCTCGGTGCCCGGGTCCGCCGCCCGGTGCGGCACCTGCTCCAGCAGCCGGGCGCCCGCCTCGCTGCCCACCCGCACCAGGAACCGGTGACCGGAGGCGTCGACGGCCTCGGTGAGCGCGAGATCGTAGCCCTCGTCCGCCTCGGGACCGCCGCCGGCGGACACACAGAAGCAGGTCCCGCCGGGTTCGGTGCACTCGGCGGCGATCACCAGCACGTCCCGCCTGCGCGCGCCGTACCCGCTGTCCTCGAACCGCCCGCCGGTCAGCACCCGGTCCTGGACGGCGACGGCCCGCAGATCACAGGGCCGCACCCCGAGGAACGCGTACGACGGCGGCTCGGCGTCCTCCGCGGCGAACACCACCTCGCCCTCCGGCGTCCGGTCGGCGCTCCACAGCCGCTCGCGCGCCGGGTGCAGGAAGGACTTCCAGGACTGCGGCCCGGCGCTGTGCGCGAACGCCGCCCCGTCCTGCCTCGGCACCAGCCGGTACCGCCCGGCGTCCGTCTCCACCCCCCAGCCGTACGGCAGCTGGGCGGCGGAGGTCAGCTCGGCGAGTGCCACGGCGCCGTCCCGCACGGTGGGCCCCACGACCGTCCGGCCCTGCGCCAGCAGAGCGACGACCAGTGCCTCCAGCCCGTCGCGATCGAGTACGGCCGGGTCTGCGGTGGTCATCTTTGACCTCCTCGAAGGTGGGCGCTTCAGGCTCCGCTCCCCTTCCACCCTCGAACCGCCACAGGTCCCCTCGGCAGGGGTCAACCGTCCCTATCAGCAGTGCCAACTGGTTCCCTCGGGGGCGGCCGTCTATGTGGTGCGGGCCGTTGTACGGGTGCAGGTCGTACGTGGCTGGTCGCGCAGTTCCCCGCGCCCCTGGGGAGTTGCAGTCCCGCAGGCGGAAGGCGCGGGTTTCCGGCAGAGCAAGAAGGCTCACGCCTTGGACGCAGGGCACTGCAACACCCTGCCTGGGGGCGCGGGGCTGTATCGATGTGCGGCTCCGCCGCGTGGGCGCGACCAGCCCACCACGACCCGCACCAATGACCCGGCCCGAAACGCCCGGCGAAAGGAGGCTGCCGCCTCAGGCGCAGGGGACTGCAGCACCCTGTTTGGGGGCGCGGGGAACTGCGCGACCAGCCACGACGGCGCCGCACCCGCCCCGCAAGGGCGACCCATACCAACGCGGGCCTACGGCAGTGGCTCGCCCAGCTCACCCGCGACCGCGTCGGACATCTCCCGCAGAACCGCCAGCGTCCGCCGAGCCTCAACCTCGTCCACGACGGTGATCGCAAACCCGACGTGCACGATCACATACGACCCCACCGACGCCTCCGGTGTGCAGGACAGACACGCCTCCCGCCGCACCCCGCCGAAATCGACCGTCGCCATACGGAGCCCCGCCTCGTCGTGGATCTCCAGGATCCGGCCGGGAATACCCAGGCACATACAGCCTCACCCCTCCCGGGCGAGCCTCGCGGCCGCGACGACCGCCTGGCCGTAGCTGATGCCTCCGTCCCCGACGGGAACCTGCCCGCCGACGAGGACGCGCAGTCCCTCCGCGTGCAGTCGGCGCTTGACCTCGGTCAGCAGCCGCCGGTTGACGAAGCAGCCGCCGCCCAGGCACACCGTGCGCGGCGCGCCTTCGGCGACCGCGCGGGCGACCAGGTCGGCGGTGACGATGCCCAGCGTGAGATGGAAGGCCGCGGCCAGCCGGGCCACCGGCTCCCCGTCGGCCTGCCGGGCCAGCAGATCGGCGAGGGTGGGCGTCGGGTCGTAGACCCACACGTCGTCCACCCGCAGCACCCGGTGCGCGAGCGGCACGGCGTGCGCGTCGCCCGCCGCGGCCTCCAGCAGCACGGCCGCCTCGGCCTCGTAGCTGACCGGGCCGTCGACCAGGCCGAGCAGCGCGGCGACGGTGTCGAACAGCCGGCCGGCGCTGGAGGCGGGCGGGCAGTTGAGCCCGCGGTCGAGCATGGCCCGTACGGTGGTGAGCTCGGACGGGTCGAGCCGGTCGGTGAAGCGCTGGACGAGCCGTGCGTCGGGGCGCGCCGAACCCAGCGGCTGAGCGCCGAGCGGCTCGGCGCCCAGCAGATGCCCCAGCGCGGTGCGCTGCGGATGCCGTACGGCCGCGTCGCCGCCCGGCAGCGGGGCCGTGGCGAACCGGCCCACCCGGCGGTAGCCGGCCAGATCGCCGAGCAGGATCTCGCCGCCCCACAGGGTGCCGTCGTCGCCGAGCCCGAGCCCGTCGAAGGCGACCCCGAGGAAGGTGCCGCGCACCCCGTGCTCGGCCGCGCACGCCGCCACATGGGCGTGATGGTGCTGCACCGGGATACGGCGCACCGGCTGCGCCTCGGCCCACTGCGTGGACAGATACCCGGGGTGCAGATCGTGTGCGATGACGCGCGGCACGATGCCGGTGAGCCGGGTCAGCTGGTCGTACGACGACTGGAACGCCTCGTAGGCCGCCAGGTCGGACAGGTCCCCGGTGTGCGGGCCGACGTGGGCGCGGCCGTCGGCGGCCAGGGTGAAGGTGTGCTTCAGCTGGGCCCCGGCCCCGGCGACCGGCTCGCGGGAGGGCAGCGGCAGCGCGGCGGGGGAGAGGCCGCGGGCCCGGCGGACGGTGATGCGGGTGCGGCCGGCGAACGTCACCACGGAGTCGTCGTAGCGGGACCGGATGGGCCGGTCGTGGGTGAGGAAGCCGTCGGCGACATGGCCGAGGGCCTCGCGGGCCTCGGTGTCGTGGTGGGCGATGGGCTCGTCGCTGAGGTTGCCGCTGGTGACCACCAGCGGGCGGGCCAGCATGTCGAGGAGGAGGTGGTGCAGCCCGGTGGTGGGCAGGAACAGGCCCACCCGGCTCAGCCCGGGGTGCACCCCGGGGGCCAGCGGCGAGGCACCGTGCCAGGGGAAGCGGGCCAGCAGCACCACGGGGCGCTCCGGCGCGGTCAGGGCGGCCAGCTCGGTCGCGCCGATGCGGGCGAGCCGGGCGGCCGCCGCCACGTCGGGGACCATCACCGCGAACGGCTTGGAGGGACGCTGCTTGCGGCGCCGCAGCTCGGCCACCGCGCCCTGGTCGGTCGCGTCGCAGATCAACTGGTAGCCGCCGAGGCCCTTCACCGCGGCGATGCCGCCCGCGTCGATCGTCTCGACGGCGGCGCCGAGCGCGGCCTCGCCGAACAGCCCGTCCCAGGACAGCCGCGGTCCGCAGACCGGGCAGGCGACCGGCTCGGCGTGGAAGCGCCGGTCACCGGGGTTCGTGTACTCGTCCTCGCAGTCGGAGCACATCGGGAAGCCGCGCATGGTGGTGCGGACCCGGTCGTAGGGGAGGTCCTCGATGATTGTGGCGCGGGGGCCGCAGTCCGTGCAGTTGATGAACGGGTAGCGGTAGCGGCGGTCGCCCGGGTCGCGCAGCTCGCGCAGACAGGCGTCGCAGATCGCCGCGTCGGGCGGCACCTCGCGTACCGCCGAGCCGCCCGGACCGGGGGCGCTGTGCCGGACCTGGAAGCCGGGCCCGCACACCTGGCGCGGCAGCCCGTCGGTCAGCCGCACCCCGCGCACCCGGGCGAGCGCGGGCGCGTTGGCGCGCAGCCGGCCCGCGAACTCCTCGATCACCCGGGCGGGTCCTGCGACCTCGCCCTCCACATGCCCGTTGACGTTCGCGACCCAGCCGTCGAGCCCCAGCTCGGCGGCGGTGCGGTAGACGAACGGCCGAAAGCCCACACCCTGGACGATGCCGTCGACCCGGAAGCGGCGCACGCTCATGCGGGCCCCCTGGACGCCGTGTCCCGGTACCGCACGATCTCCTCCTCGACAGCTCCCGCCAGCGGTTCCACCGCCGCCTCGACGGCCGGTGTGAGACCGGTGCCGAAGTCGCCGTCGGCGCCCTCCACCGCGTACACCACGAGCCGTTCCGGCAGCAGTCCGAGGACCCCGGCGAGCTCCACGGCCTCGCCCAGGCCCAGCCCGTGCGTGCTGCTCGACGAGGGCGGCGCCAGATGTCCGGAGTCGAGTTCGAGGCGGTGCACCCGGCCGGGGGTGCCCGGGTGGGCGTGGGCCGCGTCGACGACGATGGCGAGGGCGGCGTCCTCCCAGAGGCCGATCAGCCGTCCCGGGTCGCCGTCACAGGTGGCGACCACCGTGTCGGGCGGCAGCGTCCGCTCCCGCAGCCGGGCGGCGACGGCCCAGCCCACCCCGTCGTCCCGCCGGAACTCGTTCCCGACGCCGACCACCGCGATCCGTGTGCACGCCGAACTCGTCCTCATAGCTCTTACCGTGGCCTTTCCGCGCAGTGGCCCCACAGGGGCCGAAGGACCCATGAGCGGGGCCGACACTCCTCGCGGCACGACCTGCGGCACGCCCCTGGCTGCCTTGGGGCTTCCGCACATCACGCCGCGCACCACGTTTCGCGGCTCACCTCACGGTACGACCGCCACCGGGCACTCCGCCCGTCCGAGCAGGTTGTGCGCGGTGGCGCCGGTGCCGCGGCCGACGACCACCAGGGCCGCCGAGTGCGACGCCCGGGCCAGTGCCTCGGCGGGAGGCAGCGGCACCACATCGGCGGTGACGGCGACGTCCGGGTAGCGCTCCCGCCACGGGTCCAGCACCTCGTGTACGAGTCCGCTCTCGGGGTCCGCCGCCCCGCCGGGACCCCCTTCGGGGCCGGAAGGGGGCCGGTCGGCCGCTTGCGAGGCATCCCGTGCCTTTGCAGACGCATACACCGCGTGGAGGGGTGCGCGGCGCCGCCGGGCGGTCTCGAAGGCGAAGCCGAGCGGACCGTCCGAGGGGTCCCGGACGTCCACCCCGACGATCACCGGACCGGTGCGGCCGGGACGGTCCGGGGCGGGCACCAGCACCACCGGACAGGAGCACACCGCGGTCACGAGAGCGGCGGTCGTCCCGGCCCCGCCGCCGGTGTTGTCCAGGCCGACGACCAGCAGTTCCGCATGGTCGGTGAGGGTGCGCAGCACGGCCGCGGCGGCACCCGGAAGACGCACACTGCGCACCGTCAACGACGGGTGCCGACCGGCGAGTTCGGCCACCGAACGGTCCGCCGGGCTCCCGGATGCGTCGCCCTCCGCACTGCGAGACAATTCGGGCGAACCCTCTGGAGTCACTTGCACCACCCTCAAGGGCAACCGACGCCGAAGCGCCTCCCGGGCGGCCCAGCCGGCAGCCGCCCGGCCCAGGTCCGAGCCGTCCACGCCGGTGATGATCACTCGTTCCACGACTGTCGCCTTCCGGATCGGTGGGTGACGAACGGTCCCGCCTTGATCGTCCGTACGGGGTGGGTGAAGGGGGCCGAACGGACCCGGGCAGAGTCCCTGGCGGCCCCTACCTGGATACCGAGCCTGGCACGACGCTGGCAAAGGACCAGCAAAGATGCTGGAACAGGCACGTGCAGCCGGAGCAGTCCGGCGCCAGGAGGTGCGCACATGCTTTCGCCCGTGATCGCCGGAGTGGATGGCTCGGCCGAGAGCCTTGCCGCTGCCGAGTGGGCCGCCCGCGAAGCCGTACGCCGCGAACGCTCCCTGCGCCTTGTGCATGCCTGGAACTGGCACCCCCACCAGAACACCGAACCCGCCTCCGCCGCCGCCCGGCATCTCGCCCGGCGTGTGCTCCGCCAGGCGGAGGACCGCGTCGCCCGTCTCTGTCCCGGCCTCGTCCTGAGTGACGAGCAGGTCGAGGGGCCCGCGACAGCGGCCCTGCTCCAGGTGTCCCAGGGCGCCGATCTCCTGGTCCTCGGCTCGCGCGGCCTCAGCGGCCTCGCGGGCTTTCTTGTCGGATCCGTCGCCCTGGGCGTCGTCGCACGGGCCGACGTGCCCGTCGTCCTCGTCCGGGCAGGCGAAGAACCCGCCGACGAGCATCTGCCCGCCGACGACGGAACTCCCTCCACCCGCACCGGCTACCGCGACGTCGTCCTCGGCGCCGATCTTTCCCGCCCGTGCGACGAGGTGATCGAGTTCGCCTTCCAGGCCGCCCGCAGCCGGCGGGCCCGTCTGAAAGTGGTGCACGCCTGGCAGCCGCCCGCTCCGTTCGCCCTCGGCCCCGGTGACATCGGGCTCGTCGAGGGCCCCCAGCGGGCCGGTGAATGGGAGAGCTTCCTCACCGCCGTCCTCCAGGTCTGGCGGGACAAGTACCCCGAGGTCGAGGTTGCCACGGCCGTGACCGAGGGGCGTGCACAGTCCGCACTGATCCGGGCGACCACGGGGGCGAGTCTCGTCGTCGTCGGCCGTCGTACCACCGCACGACCTGCGGGTCCGCGAACCGGACCCGTCACGCACTCAGTAATCCATCACGCCGGCTGCCCTGTGGCCGTCGTGACCCACGAATGAGAGGTCCGAGCCCTGATGAGCGCACCGATCAAGTACGTGTACGGATTCGCCGAGGGCAGCCGGGACATGGCCGACCTGTTGGGCGGCAAGGGCGCCGGTCTGGCCGAGATGACCCGGATGGGACTGCCCGTGCCTCCCGGCTTCACCGTCAGCACCGACGCATGCCGGGCCTACCTGAAGACCGGCCAGGAGCCGCCGGAGCTTGACGAGCAGGTCGCCGCCGCGCTGTCCCGTCTCGAGGACACCATGGGCCGCACCCTGGGCGAGGCCGGTGACCCCCTGCTCGTGTCCGTCCGTTCCGGCGCCAAGTTCTCCATGCCGGGCATGATGGAGACCATCCTCGACATCGGCCTCAACGACCACTCCGTCACCGGACTCGCCAAGGTGTCCGGCAACGAGCGGTTCGCGTGGGACTCCTACCGCCGCCTCGTGCAGATGTTCGGCCGTACGGTGATGGGGATCGAAGGCGACCACTTCGAGGAGGCCATCGCCGCCCACAAGGAGGCGAAGGGCGTGGCCACCGACCACGACCTCGACACCGAGGACTTCGTGGCCCTCACCGACGAGTTCAAGCAGATCGTCCTGAGGGAGACCGGCGAGGAGTTCCCGCAGGACCCGAAGACGCAGATGCACCGCGCCATCAAGGCGGTCTTCAACTCCTGGAACGGCGAACGCGCCCACATCTACCGCATGCGCGAGCACATCTCCGAGGACCTCGGCACCGCCGTCAACGTCCAGGTGATGGTGTTCGGCAACAAGGGCGACGACTCCGGCACCGGTGTCGCCTTCACCCGCGACCCCGCCACCGGCGACACGGGCGTGTACGGCGACTACCTGCCCGACGCGCAGGGCGAGGACGTCGTCGCCGGTGTCCGCGACGCACTGCCGCTGATCGAGCTGAAGACGCTCGACCCGGCCGCGTACGACACCCTCATGAGCCACCTGCACTCGCTCGAGGACCACTACCGCGACATGTGCGACGTGGAGTTCACCGTCGAGCGCGGCAAGCTGTGGATCCTCCAGACCCGTATCGGCAAGCGCACCGCCGAGGCGGCGTTCTGCGTCGCACGCGACCTGCGCGACGAGGGCATGATCAACGCGGCCGAGGCCCTCAACCGGGTCAACGGCACCGCCCTGACCCGCCTGATGTTCCCCCGCTTCGACACCAACTCCGACGTACCGCTGGCGCACGGCGTGGCCGCCTCGCCCGGCGCGGCCGTGGGCGCCGTCGTCTTCTCCTCCGCCGAGGCCGTCAAGTGGGCCGGCGAGGGCAAGCACGTCATCCTGGTCCGCCGCGAGACCACCCCGGACGACCTCCCCGGCATGATCGCCGCCGAGGCCGTACTGACCAGCCGCGGCGGCAAGACCAGCCACGCCGCCGTCGTCGCGCGCGGCATGGGCAAGGTCTGCGTCTGCGGCGCCGAGGCGCTCACCGTGGACATCGAGGGCAAGAAGTTCACCACCGCCGAGGGCGTCGTGGTCTCCGAGGGCGACGTCATCTCCGTCGACGGCACCGCCGGCAGCGTCCACCTCGGCTCGCTCCCGCTGACCGCCTCCATCGTCGGCGAGGCCCTGGAGTCCGGCACCTCGACCGGCCGTCTCACCGACGCCGTCCTCGAAGCCCTCACCGAGGCCGACCAGGTCCGCCGTCTGGAGGTGCGGGCCAACGCCGACACCCCCGAGGACGCCGTACGCGCCCGCGCCCTCGGCGCCCAGGGCATCGGCCTCTGCCGCACCGAGCACATGTTCCTCGGCGAGCGCCGGGAACTCGTCGAGGCCATGATCCTGGCCCGCGACGACGAGACGCGCAAGCAGGCGCTGGACGCCCTGCTGCCCATGCAGCGCGAGGACTTCGTCGGCATCCTGACCGCCATGGACGGGCTGCCGGTGACGATCCGCCTGATCGACCCGCCGCTGCACGAGTTCCTGCCCGACCTGGTGGAACTGTCCGTCCGCCTGGCCCGCACCGAGGACCCCGACCCGCGCGACCGCGAGCTGCTCACCGCAGTCGAGCGGATGCACGAGATGAACCCGATGCTCGGCCTGCGCGGTGTGCGGCTCGGCCTCGCCGTGCCCGGCCTGGTGGCCATGCAGTGCCGCGCCATCGCCGAAGCCGTCGCCCAGCGCCAGGCCGACGGCGGCACCCCGCGCGCCGAGATCATGATCCCGCTGGTCTCGACGGTCGAGGAGCTGAAGCTGGCCCGCGAGGTGGCCGAACGCGTCCTCGCCGAGGTCACCGAGGAGACCGGCCAGACGCTCGACTGCCCGATCGGCACCATGATCGAGCTGCCGCGCGCCGCGCTCACCGCGGGCAAGATCGTCAAGGCCGCGGACTTCTTCTCCTTCGGCACCAACGACCTGACGCAGACCACCTGGGGACTCTCCCGCGACGACGCCGAAGGTTCCTTCTTCCCGCTCTACATGGACCACGGGATCTTCTCGGTCTCGCCGTTCGAGTCGATCGACCAGGAAGGCGTGGGCCAGCTCGTCGAGATGGCCGTGGCCTCCGCCCGCGCAGTCAAGCCCGGCTTCCACACCGGCGTCTGCGGCGAGCACGGCGGCGACCCCGAGTCCATCCACTTCTTCCACCAGGCCGGCCTCGACTACGTCTCCTGCTCGCCGTTCCGGATCCCGGCGGCCCGTCTGGAGGCCGGCCGCGCGGCCCTGGCCGACGACACCAGCAAGAGCGACAGCCGCTGACACCTTGGAGGTGACTCACAGCCGGTGACACCAGGGAGCGTGTCACCAGGCCGGGCGGCCGCCCGCGGCGTGGCACTACGCCGCGGGCGGCCACCCGGCCGTTCTGCGTTTTTGTTTGTTCCGCTCGTTTCCGCGTGTTCCGCGATGAGGGGGTGCCGGGTTCGCTCCCGGTGGGCCCCGGTCCTAGTGGGCTCCCAGCCCGCCCCCGCCGAACGATCCGCTGGAGCCCCGGCTCCACCTCAGCCGTTTCGTCTCCGGGCTCGGCCGGGTCGACCGGTTGCTCAGCTCGTACGGGGTGAGCGGACGGCCGCCTTCCTCCACGACCACCTCCTCGGACTCCCGGTTCTCCAGCACCTCGTGGACCGCCCCGCCCTCCGGAAGATGCGGCTGTTCCTCCGGACGCGGCCGGGGCAGCTCCGTCTCCCGCACCCGGGTGGTCAGCCAGGCACCACCGGCCAGGACCGCGACGACGGCCACGGCCACCACGAAGAGACCTATGCTCAGCAGGCCGCTGGCGGCCAGCTGCATCGATGCAGTACCCATACCGGCCGAATACCCCCCGATCCGGGCGTCAACCGGGAGTCGACCGGGCGCCAACCGGCTGTCACGCACCGTGACCGTCCGGTCGCCGCTCGGTGCCGTGGCCGGGTGTCGGCCCGGCCGGACCGGTTTGGCGGCGGCCGGTGCGGTTATCCGGGTTGTGTGGTGACGACTACATCCCGGCAGGAGCTCATCCGCTTCCTGGAGGACCGCTTCGGCTGCGCCCAGGCCTGCACGGAGTGCGCCCACGCGTGCGCGGTGCGGGCGGGACTCCTCGACGGGGTCGGGCGGAGGGAGTCCGTACGGCGCCGGGGCATTCTGTGCGCCGAGGCGTGCGACGCCACGTGCCGGCTGCTGTCCGAGGAGCGTCAGGACGAGCACGGTCTTCGTGTGCAGGTGGAGTGGTGTCGGGCGGTCTGTCTGGAGACGGCGCAGGCGTTTGACACGGTGCCGTCCGCTGCGGGCGCGGCGGCTGCGTGTCGGACCTGCGTCCGGGCTTGCGCGGACTTTCTCGCCACGTTGCGGTGAGGCGGTGCGGCGGCTTGGGTGGTTGTTCGGGGCGGTTGTTCGGGTGCGGCGGCGTCGTGGCTGGTCGCGCAGTTCCCCGCGCCCCTTAGGGAGCTGCTCCGCCGCCTGCTGACAGGGGCCCGGCGCCTCTGAGGGGGGTGCTGTGCCCGGTCGTCGGCACGGTCCCGTGCGGTGTTCGTCGGTCAGTCGGCCAGGGGTCTTCCCGGTCGTAGGTTCCAGCGGTTCGAGCGGCCGCTCAACTCCACGGCTGTCAGGGGTGGTACGTCCACGCGCCAGAACGCTGTCTCCGGGGCGCCGAGCGCAAGCAGCACCGCCGCCCGCACCACCTCCGGTTCGACGACCGCTGTCAGCCGGCCCGATTCCGCCGACTCCAGCCATCTGCCCACCCGGGTGCACAACTCCCGTACGGATTCTCCGCCGTGAGGTGCCGCCGTCGGGTCGGACAGCCAGGTGGCCAGTGCCTCCGGCTCGCGGGCGCTCACCTCCGTGAGGCTCAGTCCGTGCCAGCGTCCGGCGTCCAGTCCCGCCAACTCCGGTGTCTCCACGGCCGTCAGGCCGAGCGCGTCGGCGGTCTCGCGGCACCGTACGCCGGGCGAGACCCGGACCCGCCCCGGTGCCGGAAAGGCATCCGCGGCCGAGCGGGCGGCGCGCAGTCCGGCGGGGTCGAGCGGGGTGTTGTCGTAGAAGCGGGCCTCCCGCAACGCCGTGCTGAAGGCGGGTGAGATCAGGATCACTCGGCTCGTCAACTGCCCATCCCCGCGCTCCAGTTCCCTTCGCATCCTGGCCGGTGACGGAGGGAAACCCCCGGTCGCCGCGCCCGCGTCCACTCCGTGCGGTCTTGGCCCCTTCCGCACTTCGCGGTACGGTCTCGTTCGATACGACGACGGTTCGGTTGGAAGCCGGTGAGATTCCGGCACGGTCGCGCCACTGTATGCCCGGTCCGCACCCCGTGTGCGATCCGGGCGAGTCAGACCCCCTGCCGTCGTCTCCTGCACCACCGAGACGGGACGCGAGTTCCCCAGGAGGTCCTGCCATGGCGCAGTCCGCTGTCCAGCCGACCGCTACGCCCACCGCCGTGCCCGCGAAGCTGCCGATCGGCGCGATCGTCCCCTGGGCGGTCTTCTTCGGCATCCTGATGCTGGTCCTGCTCTACTTCGTCGGCGCCGAACAGGGCGCCACTTCCGTGATGTCCGGAGACAACGTCCACGAGTGGGTGCACGACGCCCGCCATCTGCTCGGTTTCCCCTGCCACTGACGGCGGTCCGGAGACCCGGCAGCCCATGAACTCGGCAACTGTCCGCAACCTCCTGGTGCGTGGCATGCTCGCGGGTCTCGCCGCGGGCCTGCTCGCCCTCGTCGTCGCCTACTTCCTCGGTGAGCCGCGTGTCGACTCGGCCATCGCCTACGAGGAGGCGCATGCCCACGCGCACGAACACGGCGTGGAAGCCGTCAGCCGTACGATGCAGTCCACCGCGGGTCTGACCACCGGTGTACTCGTCTACGGCGTGGCGTTCGGCGGTATCGCCGCCCTCGCGTACTGCTTCGCGCTCGGCCGGATCGGCCGCTTCGGGCCGCGCGCGAGCGCGCTGCTCCTGGCGGCCGCCGGACTGATCGCGGTGTACGTCGTGCCGTTCCTCAAATACCCCGCCAACCCGCCCTCCGTCGGCGAGGCCGACACCATCGCCCGGCGCACCACGCTCTACTTCCTGATGGTGGCGCTCAGCGTGCTGCTGGCCGTCGCCACCGTGATCCTCGGCAATCGCCTCGCGCCGCGGCTGGGCAACTGGAACGCCACCGTCGCAGCGGGCGCGTTCCTCGTCCTGGCCGTCACCCTGGCCTATGTGTTCCTGCCGTCCGTCAATGAGGTCCCCAAGGACTTCTCGGCCACCCTGCTCTGGCAGTTCCGGCTGGCGGCACTCGCCGTCCAGGCCACCCTGTGGACCGCCTTCGGGCTGGTCTTCGGGGAGTTGGCGGAACGGCTCCTCGCGCCCCGGCCCGCGCAGCAGGCCGTCGCGGACAGCCCCGACCGGACCACAGCCGCCGTACCGCACTGACCCACGAGACCGCCGAACCCACCGCATCCGCCACACTCACCACACCCACCACACCCACGACCATGCTCCCCTCCAGGAAGGGCCCCCGGTACGCCGGGGGCCCTTCCCTGTGCCCGATCCCCGCCTCCCCGCCCCCGTTCCTGCCCGCCCCGCCATTCCCAATTTCTGAAACACGTTCTACCGTGTGCGCCGACAGGACCGCCCTGGTTCGCCTGGAGGCGCCGTGCATCTCGACCACACACCCGAGCAGCACCGGCTGCGCGCGGAACTGCGCGCCTACTTCGCGGAGTTGGTGCCACCCGGCTCGCACGCCGAGCACACGGAGCCCGGCGCGCAGAAGCGCTTCTACCGCGCGACCATCCGCCGCCTCGGCACCGACGGCTGGCTCGGCGTGGGCTGGCCCAAGGAGTACGGCGGACGCGGACTGACCGCGACGGAGCAGTTCGTCTTCTTCGACGAGGCCGCCCAGGCCGGAGTCCCGCTGCCCCTGATGGCGCTCAACACCGTCGGCCCGACGATCATGCAGTACGGCACCGACGAGCAGAAGGCCTGGTTCCTGCCCCGGATCCTCTCCGGCGAGATCGACTTCGCCATCGGCTACAGCGAGCCCGGCGCGGGCACCGACCTCGCCTCCCTCACCACGCGCGCGATCCGGGAGGGCGACGAGTACGTCGTCAACGGGCAGAAGATCTGGACCACCAACGGCGACACCGCCGACTGGGTGTGGCTCGCCGTGCGCACCGACCCCGACGCCCCGCCACACAAGGGCATCACCATGCTCCTGGTGCCGACCACCGACCCCGGCTACTCCTGCACCCTCATCACCACCCTCGCCTCCCACGACACCACCGCCAGCTACTACGAGAACGTCCGCGTCCCCGTCTCCCACCGGGTCGGCGCGGAGAACCAGGGCTGGCGGCTGATCACCAACCAGCTCAACCACGAGCGCGTCACCCTCGCCGCACACGGCACCATGGCGATCCGCGCCCTGCGCGACGTACAGCACTGGGCGATGGAGACCAAGCTCGCCGACGGCCGCCGAGTCGTCGACCTGCCCTGGGTACGCCGCTGCCTCGCCCAGACCCACACCCGCCTCGACGCCCTCAGACTGCTCAACTGGCGGATGGTCGGCGCCGTCCAGGACGGCACCCTCACCCCGCAGGACGCCTCCGCCGTCAAGGTCTACGGTTCCGAGGCACGCCGGGACGCCTACGCCTGGCTCATGGAGATCGTCGCCGCCGCGGCCCCACTCCAGGAGGGCTCCGCGGGCGCCGTCCTGCACGGCGAACTGGAACGCGGCTACCGCTCGGCGGTGATCTTCACCTTCGGCGGCGGCAACAACGAGATCCAGCGGGAGATCATCTCCTGGATCGGCCTGGGGATGCCCCGGGTACGGCGCTAGCCTGCTCGTATGACAGCCTTGCAGACCGGTGATCCCGGGCTGTTCGGACCGGAGTCCGTGACCTGGCAGGTTCATAGCGACCCGATCATGTGGGTCGCCGGCATCCGCGCCCTCTACCTCCAGGCACTGCACCCGCGCGCGGTGCGCGGAGTGATGCAGAACTCGGACTTCCGCCAGGACGCCTGGGGCCGCCTGCTGCGCACCGCGAACTTCGTCGGCACCACCACCTACGGCACCACCGAGGCCGCCGAACGCGCCGGAGCCCGGGTCCGGAAGATCCACAGCATGCTCGGCGCCACCGACCCGGACACCGGCGAACGGTACGGGGTCGACGAGCCCGAACTGCTGCTGTGGGTGCACTGCGCCGAGATCGACTCCTATCTCCAAGTCGCCCGCCGCTCCGGCTTCCGCCTCACCGACGCACAGGCCGACCGGTACATCGCCGAACACCGGGTCAGCGCCCGCCTGGTGGGCCTCGACCCCGGCGCCGCACCCGCCTCCCGGACCGAGATGGCCGCCTACTTCGAGCGGGTACGCCCCGAACTCGCCGCCGGACCCGAGGCACGCGAGGTCGACGACTTCCTGCGCCACCCGCCGATACACCCCCTCCTCGTCCCGGCCCGCGAACTGCTGTGGCGGCAGGTGGCGGGACTGGCCTACGCCTCCCTGCCGCCGTACGCCCATGAGCTCTACGGCAGACCCGCCCCCGCCCCGGCCGTCGTCACCCGGCGCCTGCGCCGCACCGGTGCCCTGCTGCGCGCGATCCCCACCCGGCTGCGCTGGCGACTGCCCCCGCAGCACATCGTCCGCGCCATGGCCCGCCTCGGGCCGGGGTCCAGACCGACGCCGCACGGACCCGGGCTGTCCGGCCTGCGCGGGCTACCCGGGTTACCCAGGCGGTGAGCGGGGGCGCTCGGCGACACTCGCTCTGGACCCGCAGCACCGTCAGTACAGCTGACCTCACCGCCTCCGGTGAACGCCCAAGTGGCGTTCACCGGAGGCGGTTTTCGTACCTTGAAGGAAATCGAGTTGGAGACGCGCGCACCGCGACCTAGGGTTGGGCGTGCCCAGGTGCCCAGGTGCCCAGGTGCCCAGGTGCCCAGGTGCCCAGGTGCGCAGGCAACGGCTACCTGGTCTATTCGTGGTGCACCGGGCTTCAGCCCGGTGGTGAAGCGGATCTGAGAACTGCTCTGACCTCAGCTGTGCACGGGTCCGCACTGTTCACGTCAGCCCGGGTCGGAGCGGCCGGTTCTGCTGCTCGATGTACTGCTTCACGATGCTGAGCGGCGCACCGCCGGCCGATCCGGCGAAGTACGAGCCGGACCACAGGCTCTGTGCCCGCCAGTAGTGGCGGACGAGGTCGGGGAACTCCTGGCGGAGTCTGCGCGAGGACACGCCCTTGAGGGAGTTCACCAGCCTGGAGACGGCGACCTTCGGCGGGAAGTTCACGAGCAGGTGGACGTGGCTGGTCTCGCCGTTGAACTCGACCAGCTCGGCCTCGAAGTCCTCACACACGGCACGCATGATCTCCTCGCAGCGCGTCAGATGCCGGTCGGTGAAGACGGAGTGCCGGTACTTCGTCACGAAAACCAAGTGGACATGCATGCGGAAGACACAGTGACGGCCTGTACGAACGTTCTCATCGATACCCATAGACCAACTGGGTACCATGATCCGTGTGCAGCTTCGGTACAGCTTTCGCCTGTACCCGGGTGCCAGTCAGCGCACGGCGTTGGCGCGGGCGTTCGGGTGTGCGCGGGTGGTCTACAACGACGCCCTCAGGGCCCGGGAGACCGCCCGCAGCGAGGGCATGCCGTTCCCGAAGACCGGCGACCTGTCCAAGTCGCTGATCACCGAGGCGAAGAACACTCCGGAGCGAGCGTGGCTCGGCGAGGTCTCCGCCGTCGTCCTCCAGCAGTCCCTCCGCGACCTGGACACGGCATACCGGAACTTCTTCGACGGCCTGAAGGGCAAGCGCCCGCGCATGGGCGCGCCCCGGTACAAGTCGCGCAAGGACACCCGGCAGGCCGTCCGGTTCACCGCGAACGCCCGCTGGTCGATCACGCCGGGCGGGAAGCTGCGCCTGCCGAAGATCGGCGACCTCAAGGTGAACTGGTCCCGGACGCTGCCCTCCACGCCGTCCACGGTGACCGTGGTCAAGGACTCGGCGGGCAGGTACTTCGCGAGCTTCGTCGTAGAGACCGGACCGTCCGAGGTGCTGCCGGAGACAACGCCGGAGCTGGGCATCGATCTCGGGCTGGGGCACTTCGCGGTTCTGTCGGACGGGACGAAGGTCGACAGCCCGCGCTTCCTGCGCCGGGCCGGGAAGCGTCTGAAGAAGACGCAGCGCGCCCTGTCCCGCAAGGAGAAGGGCTCCCGCAACCGGGAGAAGGCCAGGGTCCGCGTCGCACGGGCACACGCCCGTGTCGCGGACGCGCGCCGCGAGTTCCACCACCAGCTCTCCACGAGGCTGATCCGCGAGAACCAAGCGGTCGCCGTGGAGGACCTGGCGGTGAAGGGACTCGCCCGCACGCGCCTGGCCAAGTCCGTCCACGACGCCGGATGGTCGGCGTTCGTGGGCATGCTGGAATACAAGGCCGCCCGGTACGGGCGCACCTTCGTGAAGATCGGCCGCTTCGAGCCCACCTCGCAGGTGTGCTCGCAATGCGGCGTCAAGGACGGCCCCAAGCCCCTCCACGTCCGCGTCTGGACATGCGGGGCCTGCGGGGCGGTCCTGGACCGGGACGACAACGCGGCGGTCAACGTCGCCAGGGCGGCCGGACTGGCCGTGCCAGCCTGTGGAGCGCAGGTAAGACCGGAACGTGTTCCGGCACCGCGCGACGAAGCAGGAACCCACCCGACACCGCAGCCTTCAACGGCGCGGTAGGCGGGAATCTCCCCCCTTCAGGGGGGAGAGGATGTCAATTCGACTGTTAATCGAGTGGTTGCAGGTTCGAGTCCTGTCGTCGGCTTCGGCCGGTGTAGCTCAATTGGTAGAGCGCTATGTGCCGTCGCCGACTTGACCTCTGGACCCACAACTTCAGACGCACCTCCCGGTGTGCAGGCCGCGGTTACTTCCTTCCACTGCAAACGGAATCCCACCGCCGCCGCCTTGATCTCGGGAGGCACAAGCGCCGGGGTGCCCGGTGCGCAGGCAACGGATTCTTCCTGTCTCTACAACAGGGGACCCGGGTTCGAATCCCGGCGGCCCGGCTTCGGCCGGACTGTGGTGCAGCGGCCCAGCATCCTCGTACCGTCGCCGAACTGATCTCGGGCACCCTCACGCTGACCGCCTCCTCCAGCCCCAGCAGAGGAGGCATTCTCATGTCCCGCTTCAACGCCCGCACTTCGCGCCCCGCCGCGCGCGTCCCGGTCACCACGACCGGTGAGCACACCAGCACCCACGAAGGCGGCGCCGCGTACGTCCGGGACGCGAAGGGCGACCTCTTCCTGCTGGCCGTCACGAACATGGTCGGCCAGAACGCCCCCCATCGTGGGAGATGGGGGCCAAACGCCCTTCCCCCGAGGTCATCGGGGGTACCTTCGAGGTGTCGAGACTCGAAGGGGCCAGTATGCCCGACACCGCCTTTGAGACCCCAGACCGCATCGGGGCACGTATCCGAGAATTCCGAGCCATCCGCGACTACTCGCTGTCCGAACTCGGCCGGCGCGCACACGTCTCGCCGAGCCTCCTATCCCGCATCGAGAATGGCGACCGCGCGGCGAGCGAATCCGTCCTCGCCTCCGTCGCACGGGCCCTCGCCGTGAAGGTGTCCGTCCTCCGAGGCCAGCCGTTCATCCAGACCCTTCAGGGGGAACAGCTGGACGCATTGCTGGAGCCCATCAGTGCCGCTTTCGATGACTGGGACCTGCCGCCGGACGACGCGCCGCCGCCGCGCCCGCTGGAAGTCCTTGAGCAGGATGTGCGCCGTCTTCGCGAGCTGCGCATCAAAGCCCAGTTCACTGAGATCGCCGCCGACCTCCCCGGGCTGATCTCCGAACTTGCGCTCAGCACGCAGCTTCACGCAGCACCCGGGACCGACCGCGAACGCGCTCATGCGGCACAGGCCGAGATCTCTCGTACAGCGGCGATTGTGGCTTACCGGATCGGATACATGGACTTGGCGCGGCTCGCCCTCGCCCGGATGGCCGTGGCCGCACCCCAGTCAGGTGACCCCCGGCAGGTTGCCATCGAGCGGTACGAGCGCGCGCAGATGGCCGCGGACAGCTCACGCCTCGACCGGGGCGTGTCGCTCATGAAGCACGCGCTGCGAGAGCTGGACGACGACGGTACGCGGCCCACTCGGGCCGTGCGCGGCACGCTCCAACTGCGAGCCGCGACCCTGTCGGCGCGCAACGGCAATGAGAGCGGCGCCGCCGACTGGATCAGCGAGGCCGGCGAACTCGCCACGCAGACTGGCGAAACCCGTGACTACGCCCTCGCCTTCGGACCGCTGAACGTCCGCCTTCACGAGATCTCTGCGGCCAGCGACCAGAACGACTACGACCAAGCCCTGTCCGTGGCCGCAGAGGTGCAGTTGCCCGACGACTATCCCCCTACCCGTGCAGCGCACTTCTGGATCGACAAGGCCAACGCCCAGACATGGACGGCTCAGCAGGAGCAAGCCATGAAGTCGCTCCAGGCCGCCCGGTCTGCGTCCGCGCAGCTGACCCGCTACCACCACTCAGTTCACGAGACCGTGGCCACGCTGCTCCGAGCGCGCCCGCGCGCCAGCGAAGAACTCCGGCAGTACGCCCTGTGGTGCGGCGTGTAGCACATCTGTGAACACCCGTCAAGCACTGTGGCGTTGACACCTCCGTCAACGCCACAGTGCTTTTCAGTCGGCACTCTGAGTCAGCAAGCAAGACCCCGGCAACCGCGCGAACGGCCCCGGGGCGTGGCCAACGCTGAAAGGAGCGTCAACACAATGAACGCTACAGCCCCCGAGAATCCGCCGTGCCCACCGGGCTCGAAAATGACGATGCGCGTATACACCGTGGACCGTACCGGCGCGGTGAAGGAGGACCGCGGCACGGTGAACGTCCCGTACGCCCAGGACCTGCCGCCGATGATCTCCGTGAACCCGCCCTGTGAGTGCCCGCGCTGTCGGGCCGGGCTGGTCGTGCGGTGAGCGCGGTGACCGGACACGACAGCGCCGTCCATCCGCTGGACCTGACGGTGATGAGGGAGACGGCGCAACTGCTGCTGCGGCCGCACGAGGCCCCCGACATCCTGCCGCCCGCCGTCCGGGAGCTGGATGTGCTGACCGGCACGATCCGCGGGCACCTGGCCCTTCTCGTCCCGGAGGTTGAGACGGCGGCGCGCAAGCTCCAGAAGGGGAGCATCCCGCGCTACACGGCGCTGGGGTGTGTGTGGGAGGCGCGCAGCCGGATGGAGAGCGAGCCGAGCACGAGGACCGGCGGGGCTGCTGCCCACGCCCGGCGTATGGCACGCGTCCTGGTCGACCTGTGTGACAAGTACGAGCGGCTGGGCGGCGGCTCGTGAGCAGGCCGTCCGCCCCGCGCGCCCGGGCGGCCCCGCCGGTTCTGTCAGCGGAGTGCGCGCTGGCCTCGCAGCCTGGCTATGGTGGCCTCCACGCCGCTTGCCGCCAGACCCGGGACATCCCGTTGCCGCACTCCAACGGCATCGTGCTGGTGCCCCGCTGCGGCTGCCGCTGCCACGTGCGGGCGGGGCATGCCGCGTGAAGGCGCTGCTGGGTCTTCTCATGTACGTGTCCCTCGTGACGGGCCCGGTCCTTGCTGTGGTGCTGGCGCGGGCCTCCGGCTGAAGCACCCCCAGGCGACCGCAGGGTGAGGGTCGCACCGTGAACGCCCGGCCCTGTCGGTGTCCCGCAAGTCGTCGGTGGGGCCGGGCCCCCGCTCCGCCCGTCCTTACCCCCGTGGCGGATGGGCGGAGCCTTCCACGTCGGCCGTGATGGCGGAGACGCAGGTGCGCTTGCGACGCCGCTCAATGATCCAGTCCGGGTTGTCGCGAGGCACTCGAGACTGAGCCGGGCCGCTCGTGTGCCCGCCGTCGCCTTCTGGCCGCCGTAGATCGGCCCGTGTTACCAAGAACCCATGACCGCACCCGAGGCAGCTCAGGTACCCCCTATCCACGGACCCCGCAGCCACGACGTCGTCATCGTGGGCGGAGGACACAACGGCCTGGTCGCCGCCGCCTATCTGGCCCGCGCCGGGCGGTCCGTGCTGGTGCTGGAGCGGCTCGGCCGCACCGGGGGAGCGGCCGTGTCCACGCGGCCCTTCGCCGGGGTCGACGCCCGGCTGTCGCGCTACTCGTACCTCGTCAGCCTGCTGCCGCAGAAGATCGTGCGGGACCTCGGGCTCGACGTCCGGCTGCGAACGCGGACCGTGTCGTCGTACACCCCCGTCAAACGTGCGGGACGCCCCACCGGGCTGCTGGTCGGCGGCGGCGAGCGGCGCACCCGGGAGGCCTTCGCCCGGCTGACCGGCTCCGACCGGGAGTACAGGGCCTGGCAGCGGTTCTACGGCATGACCGGCCGCGTCGCCCGGCGGGTGTTCCCGACCCTCACCGAACCCCTGCCCAGCCGCGAGGAGTTGCGCCGCCGCGTCGACGACCCGGAGGCCTGGCGGGCGCTGTTCGAGGAGCCGATCGGAGTCGCCGTGGAGGCGGAGTTCACCGACGACCTGGTGCGGGGCGTCATCCTCACCGACGCCCTCATCGGCACCTTCGCCGACGCCCACGACCCTGGCCTGCCGCAGAACCGCTGCTTCCTCTACCACGTCATCGGTGGCGGCACCGGCGCCTGGGACGTCCCGGTCGGCGGCATGGGCGCCCTGACCGACGCCCTCGCGGACGCGGCCCGCGCTGCGGGCGCCACGATCCTCACGGGGCACGAGGCCGTCCGTGTCGACACCGACGGGCGGCGGGCCGAGGTCACCTACCGCACCTCCGACGGCGAGGGCGTCGCTGCCGCCCGTCACGTGCTGGTGGGCGCCTCGCCCCGGGAGCTGGCCGCCCTCACCGGCGACGAGCCGCCCGAACCCGCCGAGGGCGCCCAGCTCAAGGTGAACATGCTGCTCACCCGGCTGCCCCGGCTGCGCGACACCGCAGTCGATTCGCGCGAGGCGTTCGCCGGGACCTTCCATATCGCCGAGGGCTACGAGCAGTTGGCCGCCGCACACGCCCAGGCGGCCTCCGGCACCCTGCCCGCCGCCCCGCCCTCCGAGATCTACTGCCACTCCCTGACCGACCCGACGATCCTCGCCCCGTCACTCGCCGAGCGCGGCTGGCAGACGCTCACCCTGTTCGGACTGCACACCCCCGCACGCCTGTTCGCCCGCGACAACGACGCCGTGCGCGAGGAACTGCTCGCCGCCACCCTGGCCCAGCTCGACGCCCACCTTGCCGAACCGCTGGCCGACTGCCTCGCCACCGACGCCGACGGCCGCCCCTGTATCGAGGCGAGGACCCCGCTCGACCTGGAACGCGACCTCGGGCTGCCCGGCGGCAACATCTTCCACCGCGCGCTCTCCTGGCCGTACGCCCAGGAAGGCACCGGCCGTTGGGGCGTGGAGACCCGGCACCCCAATGTGCTGCTGTGCGGGGCGGGCGCGGTGCGCGGGGGAGGGGTGAGCGGGGTGCCGGGGCACAACGCGGCGATGGCGGTGCTGGAGGCGGGCGTGGAGGGGTGATGGCCGGCACTTGGCGTGCGGATGATCGGTACTGGCGTGTGGCCCAGAAAATCTGACGGTGCATCAGAAAAGGCCTTCCGTCGTCCGGAGGACTGCGGCATCCTGCGCCCATGCAGACGGAGCTGAGCGATTCCCTTGGCATCGAGCACGCCCTCTTCGGCTTCACGCCGTTCCCCGCCGTCGCCGCGGCCATCAGCCGGGCGGGCGGCTTCGGGGTGCTCGGCGCGGTCCGCTACACCGCACCGGACGACCTCCAGCGCGACCTCGACTGGCTCGACACACACACCGACGGCCGCCCCTACGGCCTCGACGTCGTCATGCCGGCCCGGAAGGTCGAGGGCGTCACCGAGGCTGACGTCGAGGCGATGATCCCCGAGCAGCACCGGCAGTTCGTCGCCGACACCCTCGCCAAGTACGGCGTCCCCGAACTGGCGGAGGGCGAGGCGTCCGGGTGGCGGATCACCGGGTGGATGGAACAGGTCGCCCGCACCCAGCTCGACGTCGCCTTCGAGCACCCGATCCGGCTACTGGCAAGCGCCCTCGGCTCCCCGCCGCCCGACGTCGTCGACCGCGCCCATGGGCAGGGCATCCGGGTCGCCGCCCTCGCGGGCAGCGCACGGCACGCGATCAAGCACCAGGAGGCGGGCATCGACATCATCGTGGCCCAGGGCTACGAGGCCGGCGGCCACACCGGTGACATCGCCTCCATGGTGCTCACCCCCGAGGTCGTCGAGGCCGTCGCCCCGCTGCCCGTACTGGCCGCGGGCGGCATCGGCGGCGGTGAGCAGGTCGCCGCCGCGCTCGCCCTCGGCGCCCAGGGCGCGTGGCTGGGCTCGGTGTGGCTCACCACCACCGAGGCCGAGATGCACTCGCCCGGCCTCACCCGCAAACTCCTCGCCGCGGGCTCCGGCGACACGGTCCGCTCCCGCGCCCTTACCGGGAAACCCGCACGTCAGCTCCGTACCGAATGGACCGACGCCTGGGACGACCCGGACGGACCCGGCACTCTCCCCATGCCGCTGCAAGGCCTGCTGGTCGCCGAGGCCGTCTCCCGCATCCAGAAGTACGAGATCGAGCCGCTGCTCGGCACACCGGTCGGGCAGATCGTCGGCCGGATGAACAGCGAACGCAGCGTCCAGGCGATCTTCGACGACCTCACCCGAGGCTTCGAGAAGGCCGTCGCGCGCCTCGACCGCATTGCCGGAAGGAGCGGCCGCCCGTGACCACGCCCCCCACCGGATTCTGGGCCCAGGCCGGCGCCGACCCCGACCGCGGCGTCCTGGTCGCCCCCGACGGCACGCAATGGACCGCTGGCCGACTGCACGCGGACGCGAACCGCCTGGTCCACGCCCTGCGTGCCGCGGGCCTGGAACGCGGCGACGCGCTCGCCGTCGTCCTCCCCAACGGCGTGGAGTTCCTCACCGCGTATCTCGCCGCCAGCCAGGCCGGGTTCTACCTCGTCCCCGTCAACCACCACTTTGTCGGCCCGGAGATCGCGTGGATCGTCGCCGACTCCGGCGCCAAGCTCCTGATCACGCACGAACGGTTCGCGGACGCGGCCCGCGCCGCCGCCGACGAGGCCGGACTGCCGACCAGCCACCGGTATGCGGTCGGCACCGCAGAGGGCTTCCGCCCGTACCCCGAACTCCTGGCCGGACAACCGGAGTCACCGCCTGCCGAACGCACCCTCGGCTGGGTCATGAACTACACCTCGGGCACCACGGGCCGCCCCCGCGGCATCCGCCGCCCGCTGCCCGGCAAGCAGCCCGAGGAGGCGTACCTGGGCGGCTTCCTCGGCATCTTCGGCATCAAGCCGTTCGACGGCAACGTCCACCTGGTCTGCTCGCCGCTCTACCACACGGCCGTGCTCCAATTCGCGGGCGCAGCCCTGCACATAGGCCACCCGCTGGTGCTGATGGACAAATGGACCCCCCAGGAGATGCTCCGCCTGATCGACACCCACCACTGCACCCACACCCACATGGTCCCCACCCAGTTCCACCGCCTCCTGGCACTCCCCGAGGAGGTCCGGACCCGCTACGACGTCTCGTCCATGCGGCACGCCATCCACGGCGCCGCGCCCTGCCCCGACCATGTGAAACGGGCGATGATCGACTGGTGGGGGCCGTGTGTCGAGGAGTACTACGCCGCGAGCGAGGGCGGCGGAGCCTTCGCCACCGCGGCCGACTGGCTGAAGAAGCCCGGCACGGTGGGCAAGGCCTGGCCCATCAGTGAACTCGCGATCTTCGACGAGGACGGCAACCAACTCCCGCCAGGTGAACTCGGCACCGTCTACCTGAAGATGAACACCGGCGGCTTCGCCTACCACAAGGACGAGGCCAAGACGAAGAAGAACCGCATCGGCGACTACTTCACGGTCGGCGACCTCGGCTACCTGGACGAGGACGGCTACCTCTTCCTCTGCGACCGCAAGATCGACATGATCATCTCGGGCGGCGTCAACATCTACCCCGCCGAGATCGAGTCGGTCCTCCTGTCCCACCCGGCGGTGGCCGACGCCGCGGTCTTCGGCATCCCGCACGACGACTGGGGCGAGGAGGTGAAGGCGGTGGTGGAACCGACAGAGGGCCAGACCCCCGGCGAGCCCCTGGCCCGGACCCTCCTGACCCACTGCGCCACCCACCTGGCGGCTTATAAACGCCCGAGGACGATCGACTTCGTCACGGAGATGCCGAGGGACCCCAACGGCAAGCTCTACAAACGCCACTTGAGAGACCCGTACTGGAAAGCCCGCTCCCGAGCGGTATGACCCCCGGCCCTCCAACACGCGCCCCAAAGCTTGACTCTGTCGGGGATCTTGGAGTTTCCCGGTGCGACGGCATGATCAACGGGCATGCTCGGGGCTGTTCCGCAGGCCGATGTAGTTGTCGAGGTGTCTGTTGTCGTTCCGTCCTCGTTCGGGTGAGCAAGTCCCGCTTCTGACCGCGCAGATCGCACGGGCGAGCAACCCGGGTGGTCGCACTCGGTGGTTGAGTACCTCCACAGCACCTCGCGGACGGCCACGCGGAGCAGCCTGCCTACGCCAGGGTTCGGCTTGGGGCCGGGCGGCACCGCAGTCCAGGTGCCGGTCCCCATACGCGCCGTACCCGTCACGGCGGTGCGGGTGGGTTGCCCGAACGATCAGGTGACTCTGCCCGGATCCCCCTTCACCGCGGCACGCCGGGCGCGGTATCCAGGAGCGGACACCCGATCCGCCCCCGAGAGGCCCGGTCCGCATGCGTACACGAGAAAACGGCACGTCGTCCGACGAGGCGAAGGCCAGTCCTCCGGCGCGCCGGGCGGACGTGGCGTCGGCCGCGCCCGTCGCGGACCCGCGCGCGCCCATGGCACTGCGCGCCGTACAGCGCGGCGCGGGCAACGCCGCTGCCGTGCAGATGCTCCGCCGGGCCGGGCACCCCGGCGTGCAGGCCCCGGTGCAGCGTTCCACCGTGCCCGGCGTGCTGGGTTCCGCCGGGCGGTCGCTGGACGAGGCCACCCGTACGGACATGGAGTCCCGTCTGGGCGCGGACTTCTCCGACGTCCGGGTCCACGACGACGCCGCCGCCCGGCGCTCGGCCGCCGAGATCGGGGCCCGCGCCTACACCTCCGGCAACCATGTCGTCATCGGCGATGGCGGGGGCGACCGGCACACCCTCGCCCACGAACTCACCCACGTCATCCAGCAGCGCCAGGGCCCCGTGGCCGGCACCGACCACGGTGACGGGCTGCGGGTCTCCGATCCCACCGACCGCTTCGAGCGCGAGGCCGAGAGGAACGCGCACCGCGCGCTGTCTGGCCGGGGCACGGCCACCTCGGCGGCTAAGCCCGGGACGGAGGCGGTGTCGACGCAGCGCAGCGTCCGCGAGGGGACCGTGCAACGGGTCGGGACCCCCGAGAACGTCCAGGACGTGTGGACCAACCGCCACTGGGAGCAGGAGGCCGGGGACCGTCCGGCGGTGAACCCCAATCCCCCGGGAGGCGGCCGGACCCTCACCGTGATCCTCAGGGACGTGGCCAACCAGCTCCTCACGGAACTGGCGGCGCAGGGCGAGAGGGCCGGGCAGAAGGAACTGCGGGTGTTCCGGACCATGACCAACGAGGAGGCCGACGCGATCCTCGAGTGGCGGGGGGCCGGCAAGAAGGAGGGCACCGAGGCCTGGCTGCGCGAGAACCGGGGCGCACCGGCGGGGATCACGGAGAGGTACCACGCGGCCAAGGCGCAGCCGGGGTCCGCCGTCGGCGCCATGCCGGTCAAGAAGCACCTCGGCGACTGGGACCAGGCGTACGACTACTACGAGCGCAACCACGCGCAGCACTACGCGACGGCGCCGAGGGCCGCAAACGGCAGGGTCGTCGGCGGTCCGGAGGTCCGCGTGCTGGAGTTCACGCTCAAGAAGGGCGCGCACGAACTGCTGTTCAGCCCCGATTACATGGCGCTGGCCGGCAACACGGGGGCACCCGCGGCCCTTCGGAAGATCTACGGGGAGCAGAACCGTCAGTTCGCCACGGCCTCCGGCAACGAGGGAAGTCTCACCGGGTACGTCGGCATGAAGCTTGAGGACATCGGGGACTTCAGCCTCAGCGTCGGCTCGAATGCCGAGGCCACCCAGTTGCTGTTCCAGTTGTTCGTCCAGGACATCCAGGACGTGACCAAGCGCGCCAGCCACCGGTGGAACGCCGAGACGGAGGCGTACTAGGCATCCTGGCAGGAGGAGATGGGCGAGGTGCGCTGCCGGATCGGCAGCGACTGCCGTGCTGCCTCCCGCCACAACTCCCCCATCTCCTCCGCCACTCCCGGTGCCGCCAGGAGGAACGATGCGTCGTAGCGGGGGAATCGGGGAATCGCCACCGCTCCCGCCTCCACCGCGATCAGGTAGGCCGGGAGGCCGTCGACCCCGTGAACTCGCCGATTGCCGCTGCCGTGGCTGGCCTGCGGCTACCTGGGTGAGGGAGAGGGCGGTGGTCCCGTCCACCCCTACCGCAGATCCCGAATCCGCCGCAGCTTCCCAAGCGACCGCTCCAGCGACTCCGGCTCGACAATCTCGACGGAAACCGTCACCCCGATCACGTCCTTGACGGCACAGGCAATCGCCCGTGCAGCAGCCGCCCGCACGTCCTCCCCCACCCCCGGCCGCGCCTCCGCGACGACAGTCAACGAATCCATCCGCCCCTCCCGAGCCAAGCGCAGCTGAAAATGCGGAGAAACCCCCGGCGTGCGCAGGACGATCTCCTCGATCTGCGTAGGAAATAGATTCACCCCCCGCAGAATCACCATGTCGTCACTGCGCCCCGTCACCTTCGCCATCCGCCGGAACGCCGGCCGAGCCGTCCCCGGCAGCAACCGCGTGAGATCCCGCGTCCGGTACCGCACCACCGGCATCGCCTCCTTGGTGAGCGAGGTGAACACCAGCTCCCCCTCCTCACCCTCGGGCAGCACCTCCCCGGTGAACGGATCGACGACCTCCGGCAGGAAGTGGTCCTCAAAGATATGGAGACCATCCTTGGTCTCCACACACTCCTGGGCCACCCCCGGCCCCATCATCTCCGACAGCCCGTATATGTCGACCGCGTCGAGGGCGAACCGCTCTTCGATCTCCCGCCGCATCTCCTCGGTCCAGGGCTCCGCCCCGAACACCCCGACCCGGAGCGAGGTCCCGCGCGGATCGATGCCCTGGCGCTCGAACTCGTCGAGGAGGGTGAGCATGTAGGTCGGCGTCACCATGATGATGTCGGGCCGTAGATCCTGGATCAGCAGCACCTGCCGGGCGGTCATACCGCCGGACGCGGGGACGACCGTACAGCCGAGCCGCTCGGCGCCGTAGTGGGCGCCGAGCCCGCCGGTGAAGAGGCCGTAGCCGTACCCGATGTGCACGGTGTCACCGGACCGGGCGCCCGCCGCGCGCAGGGAGCGGGCGACGAGGTCCGCCCACACCGAGAGGTCGCCCTCGGTGTAGCCGACCACGGTCGGGCGGCCGGTGGTGCCGCTGGAGGCGTGGATACGTCGGATCTGCTCGCGCGGCACGGCGAACATCCCGTACGGATAGTTCTCGCGCAGGTCCGCCTTGGTGGTGAACGGGAAGCGGGCGAGGTCGTCGAGGGAGCGGCAGTCGTCGGGGTGGACGCCCGCCGCGTCGAAGGACCGGCGGTAGTGCGGCACGTCGGCGTAAGCGTGCCGCAGGGTGGCGCGCAGCCGCTCCAACTGGAGGACGCGCAGCTCATCGGGCCCGAGCCGTTCCCCCGCGTCCAGCAACTTCGTCGCATCCGCCATGGGAGTCTCCCTCGCCGCCCTCATGCCACCGTACACACCACGGAAACGGTCGACCGATCATTCGGTCGGGCCGCCTGATCAGTAATCCAGGCGGCTCGGGCTGGAGCAAGAGAGCTGCGCGGACTTTCTCCAGCGTGTCGTGTCTTCTCCGCCGTGCCGTCCAGCGGGGGCAGCTTGTGCCGGAGTCCTCCATGTACGCCACCGCCACACCGAGCGCTACACGGTCGTCGGCAACCACCTCGCCCAGCACACCTCCCTCTCCGCCACGGCGATCGGCATCGGCGTGCACATCCAGTCCCTGCCGGACGGCACCTCCGTCACCGTCAAGGCACTCACCCTGCGCTTCCCGGAAGGAGAGACGACGATCGGCAACGCACTGAACGAACTGGAGACGGCCGGCTACCTCGTCCGCCGCCGGGTACCGCTCGGACGAGGACGCATCGCCACGCGCACCTTCTTCTTCGACCATCCCGGAGCGGCGGTCGTACGGCTCACCGAGCCGGGCAGTGGCGGGGACGCCGCCGCCCCGGTTCCGGCCAGCATGATGTTCACGTGCGGGACTCCAAGGACACCGCTCGCCCCGGACTGACCGTTGGCTCGGGTGCGTGGGTCACGTTCGTAGGGTTCGCCGCCAACCGGATGGGCTGAGTCGTTGCCTTATTGCTGTGCCCTGAGGCTCCGGGAAGAGTCACAGGGCACAGGCATGCTCGGGCAGGCCGGACGGTCAGGCGCCAAGGCGACCGGCTCGGGAGCGGAGAGGCTTCCGGGCCACAGTGCAGTTCAGCGGCTTGCAGCTGTAGTAACCGACCGGACGTACCGGATAGCGTCTCCCCGCCGACCTGGTGCAGGGCGGCGGGGAGATACCTGACTGAGTGGGAAAGACGGTTGACGATGCAGCGCTGGCGGGACAGGCAGGCCTTCGGAGTAGTTTTCATCGCAGGACACCTGACCTTTGCCGCTTACACGCTCCTGCACACGGGGCGCACGGATTTCTGGTACTTGTCCATCATTCTCGGACTTTCCGCGATGGTCGTTTACGCCGCACTGCGGCAGATACTGCCGAGCGTGCGCCGGAGCCCACGTGCTCTGTTTGTCCGCAACACCCACTGCACGTACGGGATTCCCTGGGGTCAGATCACGAGCGTCGCATGGAACCACTATCTCGGGCTGCATCTCACGCTGAACGGAGGCGACAAACCCATCGTTGTCGAGGCATTTAGCGCCTGGCCCGCCTTCGGACGCCACTTGCGGATACGCGATGAGTTGGAAAGAGAACGGCAGCGGTTCGCGGCGGACAGTGCTGGCGAGGACTTGCGCAAGATCCCGTCGAAAGGCTACTGGGGTTGGCACTGGTGATTCCCATCCTCGTCATGTTCATCTCCATGTTGGTCGAAGGGGTGAGCAATCTGTTCTAGCCAACCCGTCAGCCCCTCACTGGGGGCGGTGTCGGCCAAGGTAGTGGCGTGGAGCGCGCGATGCGAAATCCCACGTCGTCGATCCGGAACGTCGGGTGGCTGCGCCGCCGTACCGACGCCCGGCAGCTCCAGTGCTCGTCGGCCCATCCACCACCACGGAGTACCCGGTAGGTGCCGTACACCTCGGCGTCGTAGACGTCCCAGCACCAGTCCCACGCATTGCCCAGCATGTCGTACAGGCCCCATGCGTTGGGCTGCTTGCCGCCGACAGAGTGGATCCGCCCATCGGAATTGCCTTGGTACCAGGCGACCTCGTCGAGAGGGCCGTACCGCGGGCCAGTAGTACCCGCACGGCAGGCGTGCTCCCATTCGGCCTCGGTCGGCAACCGGTACCCGTCTGCGGAGGTGTCCCAATCGGCCGTCTCGGTGTCGACGCACAGGAGATACGCGGGCGTCAGCCCCTCGCGTCGGGACAAGGCGTTACAGAACCGGACCGCATCCCACCACGAAACACCCTCGACTGGCAGCCGCTCGCCTTGGGTGCTACTCGGCCGTCGGCCTGTGACTTGTGCGTACCAGGACTGGGTGACCGGGAACGCCGACATCTGAAACGGCGTGACCTCGACCGGCCAACTGATCTGCGTCCGCCGGTCCGACAGCGTCACCTGTCCCGATGGGACCGCAACCATCTCGTTTCCTGCCCCCGCGTCCACAACAGGTCACCCTACCGGCGCCTTTCCAACCGTGCCCCTCGGAGGCTGGGCATTCCGTACGGGTGAGTATGCAGAGCTTTCGCGGCGGACCGTACTCGGCGCCGCCGGGAAGGCCGCGGCGGCAACGCTTCTTACCGCGGCAGGGACAGCCCAGGCAGCCGACACCACAACGGCAGGTCACGAACCAGGAGACCGATACCCCCACGGCCGTCCGCACTGAAGAGCAGAAGTACGAAGCGTACGTGGCTAGCGACGAGGGCGAATGGCTGACCTACGCCACCTTCCAGGCCCACTCCGACCCCGGCGACATGTGGGCCTTCGTCGATGCGGCCCTGGCCCGCCTGAGGCAGAAGTACCCGCACTCGACATTCACCGGGAACGTTCGGCGGCACGACCAGGTCATCACCGACATCACACACCCGTGATGTCTGTAAGCACTTGTTATGGCAGGCGGCCCTCGTCCGGGCTCAGCCGTCCGCCCCCCCCCGCCACGTCCCGGGCCCAGCGGTAGTCCGCCTTGCCGCTGGGGGAGCGGCGGATGGTGGGCGTGATCACCAGCTGGCGGGGGATCTTGTAGCCGGCGAGATGCGCTCGGCAGTGGGTCTGGATGTCGGACAGGGTGGGTGGTGCGGCGCCGTCGCGCAGTTGTACCACCGCCGCCACGTGGCTGCCCCAGCGGGCGTCGGGTACTCCGGCGACCAGGGCGTCGTAGATGTCGGGGTGGGACTTGAGGGCCTGCTCGACCTCCTCCGGGTAGACCTTCTCGCCGCCGGTGTTGATGCACTGTGAGCCGCGGCCGAGCACGGTGACTACGCCGTCCTCGTCGACCGTCGCCATGTCGCCGAGCAGCACCCAGCGCACGCCGTCGCGCTCGAAGAAGGTCTCGGCCGTCTTCTTGGGGTCGTTGTAGTAGCCGAGCGGTACGTGGCCGCACTGTGCGACCCGGCCGACCTCTCCGGGGGCGATGGGCTCGTAGGTTGCCAGGTCGACCACTCTCGTACGGGAGTTGACGCGGATGCGGAAGCCGCGGTCCGGTCCGGAGTCGTCCGTCGCGGTGCCGTTGAAGCCGGACTCGGAGGAGCCGAAGTTGTTCAGCAGCATGGCGTTCGGGAGGAGTTCGCGGAACTGCCGTCGCACGGTGTCCGACATGATCGCGCCGGAGGAGGAGACGCTGAACACCGAGGATGTGTCGGTGCCCTTCATCGGTCCGTGGAGCGCGTCGATCAGCGGCCGGATCATGGCGTCGCCGACCAGGGAGATGCTCGTGACCTTCTCCCTCGCGATGGTGCGCAGCACCTCCTCGGCGCTGAACCTGCGGTGCAGCACGACGCGTTGGCCGAAGTTGAAGCCGATCATCGCGGTCAGGGTCGACGTGCCGTGCATCAGCGGGGGAGTGGGGAAGAAGGTGATCCCCTCTCCGCCGGCCGCTACCCGCTCGGCGAGTTCCTCCGGCCTGCCGACCGGCTTACCGGTGGGGGCGCCGCCGCCCAACCCCGCGAAGAACAGGTCCTCCTGACGCCACATCACACCCTTCGGCATCCCCGTCGTGCCGCCGGTGTAGATGATGAACTGGTCGTCGCCGGACCGCTTGTCGAACCCGCGTCCGGGCGAACCGGCCTCCTCCGCCTCCGTGAACGCCACCGCCGGCACCTCGGCCGCGCCCTGCGCCGGTGTCGGCGTGGCACCGACCCGGACCAGGTGCCGTAGCGCCGGAGTGTGCGGCAGCGCCGCCGCCACCCGGTCGGTGAACTCGGCGTCGTAGACCAGTGCTACCAGGTCCGCGTCCCGGTAGAGGTACACCAACTCATCTTCGACATAGCGATAGTTGACGTTCACCGGGACGATCCGTGCCTTGAGGCAGGCGAACACCGTCTGGAGGTACTCGACCCCGTTGTAGAGGTGCAGGCCGAGATGCTCGTCGGGCCGTATCCCGCTGTCGAGCAGATGGTGGGCCACCCGGTTCGCCGCCGCGTCCAGCTCGGTGTACGTCAGCCGCCGCTCCGCGCCCGTGCCCGGGTGGTCGAGGTACACCAGGGCCTCGCGGTCCGGGACCACGTCGACGACCGACTCGAACAGGTCGGCAATGTTGTACTCCACCGCTCCTCCTGACCCTGTCTGGCCCTGATCCGCTCGTCCGTCGGTCATCACAGCAAAGGCGGGGGCAAGTGGGAAGGGCCCGCGGCAAGAAATCTGACTGAGTGTCAGAAAACCCTTGAAGTGCCTCCGTCCCTACTGCAACCTGTTCTCGTTCTGTCAGAGGGGAGACGGTCGATGGGCGGCACGGAACACCTCACCGAGCGGCGCGAGGGCGCCACGCTGGTGCTCAAGCTCAACAGGCCAGAGGCCAAGAATGCGCTCTCGCTTTCGATGCTCGTCGGCCTCTACGACGGCTGGCTCGCGGCCGACGCGGACGACTCCGTCCGCTCGGTCGTGCTCACCGGCGCGGGCGGCGCGTTCTGCGCGGGCATGGATCTCAAGGCGCTGGCGGGCCGCGGCATGGCCGGTGAGCACCTCCGGGACCGGCTCAAGGCCGACCCCGATCTGCACTGGAAGGCCATGCTGCGCCACCACCGCCCCCGCAAACCGGTGATCGCCGCCGTCGAGGGGTACTGCGTCGCTGGCGGCACGGAGATCCTCCAGGGCACCGACATCCGTGTCGCGGGTGAGTCCGCCACCTTCGGGCTGTTCGAGGTGCGGCGCGGACTGTTCCCGATCGGCGGCTCCACGGTCCGGCTCCAGCGGCAGATCCCGCGCACCCACGCCCTGGAGATGCTGCTCACCGGCCGCCCCTACAGTGCCCGCGAGGCCGCGGACATCGGGCTGATCGGGCATGTCGTCCCCGACGGCACCGCGCTCGGCAAGGCCCTGGAGATCGCCGAGCAGATCAACTCCTGCGGCCCGTTGGCCGTCGAGGCCGTCAAGGCGTCCGTGTACGAGACCGCCGAGCTGACCGAGACCGACGGCCTCGCCGCCGAACTCGCCCGCGGCTGGCCGGTCTTCGACACCGCCGACGCCAAGGAGGGCGCCCGCGCCTTCGCGGAGAAGCGGCCACCGGTCTACCGGCGCGCCTGAGCCCGTGGCGAGCTTCGGTGCCCTTGCCGCCGTACGGCCGTCACCCGAAAAACCAGCAACGGCGGGTTCGCCCCCCGCCACCCCGCGCTGCCCGAGCCCGAAGGAGACCCCCGGATGCCCGAAGTCCTCCAAGCGCCCCTCGTCGTCGAGTTCCCCTTCACCCGCTCCCTCGGCCCGGTCCAGTCCGCCTTCCTCACCGGACTGCGCGAACGCGTCGTGCTCGGTGTGCGCACCCGCGACGGCCGCACCCTCGTCCCGCCCGTCGAGTACGACCCCGTCACCGCCGAGGAGATCCGCGACCTGGTCGAGGTGGCCCCCACCGGCACGGTCACCACCTGGGCCTGGAACCACGCCCCCCGGCGCGGCCAGCCCCTGGCCACCCCCTTCGCCTGGGTCCTCGTCCGCCTCGACGGCGCCGACACCGCCCTGCTGCACGCCCTGGTCGCCCCAGGCCCCGACGCCATACACACCGGCATGCGCGTCCGCATCCGATGGGCCGAGCAGCGCACCGGCGCCATCACCGACATCGCCTGCTTCGAGCCGTACGATGGCGGGCCCGGCGAAGTCACCTGCCACAACGGGGTGTTCGCGGATCCGGTTACCGGCATCGTCGCCGAGGCCCGCCTCGACTACACCTACTCGCCCGGCCGCGCACAGACCGCCTACATCGCCGCCCTCGCCGAGCAGCGCACCGTCGGCGAACGCTGCCCGTCCTGCCGCAAGGTCTACGTCCCGCCCCGCGGCGCCTGCCCCACCTGCGGCGTGGCCACCGCGGAACGCGTCGAGGTCGGCCCGCGCGGCACCGTCACCACCTACTGCGTCGTCAACATCAAGGCGAAGAACCTGGACATCGAAGTCCCCTACGTCTACGCCCACATCGCCCTCGACGGCGCCGACCTCGCCCTGCACGGCCGGATCGGCGGCATCCCCTACGACCAGGTCCGCATGGGCCTGCGGGTCGAGCCGGTGTGGACGGAAGGGGGGCGCCATCCCGACCACTACCGGCCCACCGGCGAACCCGACGCGGACTACGACACCTACAAGGAGCTGTTGTGACGCGGGACATCGCGGTCGTCGCCTTCGCGCAGACCGACCACCGGCGCGCCACCCCGGAGCAGTCCGAGGTCGAGCTGCTCATGCCGGTCCTGCACGAGGTGCTCGACCGGACCGGGCTGAAGACCGCCGACATCGGTTTCACCTGCTCCGGCTCCTCCGACTATCTCGCGGGCCGCGCCTTCTCCTTCACCCTCGCCCTCGACGGCGTGGGCGCCTGGCCGCCGATCTCCGAGTCGCACGTCGAGATGGACGGCGCCTGGGCGCTGTACGAGGCATGGACCAAACTGCTCACCGGGGACGCCGACACCGCCCTCGTCTACTCCTACGGCAAGTCCTCGCCCGGCTCGCTGCGCGACGTGCTCACCCGGCAGCTCGACCCGTACTACGTCGCCCCCCTGTGGCCCGACTCGGTGGCCCTGGCCGCCCTCCAGGCCCAGGCCCTCATCGACGCCGGCCACACCGACGAGCCCGCGCTCGCCGCCGTCGGTGCCCGCAGCCGGACCGCGGCGGGCGAGAACCCCCACGCCCAGCTGCGTGGCCCGGTCCCGCACGGTGATTACCTCGTACGGCCCCTGCGCACCGGCGACTGCCCGCCCGTCGGCGACGGCGCCGCCGCGGTGATCCTCGCCGCCGGCGACCGCGCCCGCGAACTGTGCGACCACGCCGGTGCCCGGCCCGCCTGGATCCGCGGCGTCGACCACCGCACCGAAGCCCACGCGCTCGGCGTCCGCGACCTGACCGACTCCCCCTCCACCCGCCTCGCGGCCGAACGCGCCGGAGTCTTCGAACGGCCCGTGGACACCGCCGAGCTGCACGCGCCGTTCACCGCGCAGGAGGTGATCCTGCGCCGGGCGCTGCGGCTCGACGACAGCGTCACCGTCAACCCGTCCGGCGGCGCGCTCGCCGCCAATCCGGTCATGGCGGCCGGACTGATCCGTATCGGCGAGGCCGCCGCACGCATCCACCGCGGCGTCTGTGACCGGGCGCTCGCCCACGCCACCTCCGGCCCGTGCCTCCAGCAGAACCTGGTCGCCGTACTCGAAGGGGATCCGCGATGAGCAAGGAGCCCGTGGCCGTCACCGGGATCGGCCAGACCAAGCACGTCGCCGCCCGCCGGGACGTGTCGATCGCGGGACTCGTCCGCGAGGCCGCCGGACGCGCCCTGGAGGACGCCGGACTCACCTACGCCGACATCGACGCCGTCGTCATCGGCAAGGCGCCCGACTTCTTCGAGGGCGTCATGATGCCTGAGCTGTACCTCGCCGACGCCCTCGGCGCCGTCGGCAAACCCATGCTGCGGGTGCACACCGCCGGTTCCGTCGGAGGGTCCACCGCGCTCGTCGCCGCGAACCTGGTCGCCGCCCGCGTCCACGGCACGGTCCTCACCCTCGCCTTCGAGAAACAGTCCGAGTCCAACGCCATGTGGGGACTGTCCCTGCCCATCCCCTTCCAGCAGCCCCTGCTCGCCGGGGCCGGCGGCTTCTTCGCCCCGCATGTCCGTGCCTACATGCGGCGCAGCGGGGCGCCCGACACGGTCGGCTCGCTGGTGGCGTACAAGGACCGGCGCAACGCCCTGAAGAACCCGTACGCCCATCTGCACGAGCACGGCATCACCCTGGAGAAGGTGCAGTCCTCGCCGATGCTGTGGGACCCGATCCGCTACTCGGAGACCTGCCCGTCCTCCGACGGCGCCTGCGCCATGGTCCTCACCGACCGCGCCGGAGCGGCCCGCTCGCCCCGGCCGCCGGCCTGGGTGCTCGGCGGTGCCATGCGCAGCGAGCCGACCCTCTTCGCGGGCAAGGACTTCGTCTCCCCGCAGGCGGGCAAGGACTGTGCCGCCGACGTCTACCGGCAGGCGGGCATCGCCGATCCGCGCCGCGACATCGACGCCGTCGAGATGTATGTGCCGTTCTCCTGGTACGAGCCCATGTGGCTGGAGAATCTCGGCTTCGCGGAGGAGGGCGGCGGCTGGAAGCTCACCGAGTCCGGGGTGACCGAGCTGGACGGCGACCTGCCCGTCAACATGTCCGGCGGGGTGCTGTCGGCCAACCCGATCGGCGCCTCCGGCATGATCCGCTTTGCGGAGGCCGCTCTCCAGGTGCGCGGCCAGGCGGGCGAACACCAGGTCGACGGCGCGCGCCGGGTGCTCGGTCACGCCTACGGCGGAGGGGCCCAGTTCTTCTCGATGTGGCTGGTCGGGGACCGGCCGCCGGGTTCCTGACGGACGTCTCGCCGAAGGCCCGGAAGCGGCCGTTCCGGGGTGTTGGGGAAGTTCGCCTCATGTGGCCTGTGCGGCGTCGGGACCGATCGCTAGGCTGGCCGCGGACGACGAACCGGGAGGAGCACGGACGTGGCCGAGAGCACCATCCAGCAGCACCGGGCGGCCGGCTGGGACAAGCCGGAGCTGGACCTGAGCAACGCCGACTGGCAGTCCGGCAGCCGGGGGCTGGGGGATGTCCAGATCGCCTTTGTCGAGGGCTTCATTGCTATGCGCAACAGTGGCCGTCCGGAGAGCCCATCCCTGATCTTCACCCCGGCTGAGTGGGGAGCGTTTGTGTCGGGGGCGCGGGAAGGTGAGTTCGACTTGACGTGATCGCGCGGGCGGGCGGCTCGTTGGTGCGCGGACGAGGACCGGCCCGCGTCAGGGGTTTTTGCGCCCCCGCCGCCCCTTCCCGTTCCCGTCCCTGGGGGCTGCGCCCCCGGACCCCCCTTGTCGGCCCTTCGGGCCTCGTCCTCAAACGCCGGACGGGCTACAAATCAGCTGAGGAGCGGGGGTACGGGGGCGGAGCCCCCCTGACGGGACGGGAAGGGGCGGCGGGGGCGCAGACCCTCCTGCCCGGCGGACCGCCCCGCCCCGCTCGGGCGGGTTCGGTCAGTACCGGTCAGTCGGTCTCGTCCGGGGGGCCGGGAGCGTACTCTGAGCCGCCTGTAGGTCACGGTGTGCGTCCGCTCCCCGCGCGGGCCCGGGTCCGTGACAGGGGGTGGGCTGTGATGCGGCGGACCGTACAGAACAGACGGAACGAACGGACCCTCTTCGAGCGCGAGAGCGAACTCGCCGCGGTCGACGAGGCGCTGGACGAGCTGGTGGGACCGCACCCGGAGGGTGCCGGACCGCCGCACCATCCGCGCGGCGCGCTGCTCGCCGTCACCGGCCGCGCCGGGCTCGGCAAGACCACCCTGCTCGCCGAGATCCGCCGCCGGGCCGCCGCCCGCGGCTGCACCGTGCTGTCCGCCCGCGGCGGCGACCAGGAGCAGCGCGTCGCCTTCCACGTCACCCGGCAACTGCTCCAGCCCCAGCTCGCCGGGACCTCCGAGGCCGAGGTCCGCGCCGCGCTGGGCGGCTGGTACGACATCGTCGGCCCCGCCCTCGGCCTGTGCGCCCCCACCGAGGGCGCCCCGCCCGACCCGCAGGGACTGCGCGACGGCCTCGACTGGGTCCTCACCCATCTCGCGGTACGGCGCGCCCCGATGGTCCTCGTCCTCGACGACGCCCACTGGGCCGATCCCGAGTCCCTGGGCTGGCTCGCCGCCTTCGCACCCCGCGCCGAGGAACTCCCGCTGCTGGTCGTCGTCGCCTACCGCCCCGACGAACTCCCCGACCACGCCGACGCGTTCCGCATGCTGCCCGGCCGTGCGGGCGGCCGTCCCCTCGGCCTGGAACCGCTCAGCCCCGAAGCCGTCGCCGACCTGGTCCGCCAGACCCTCGGCGGCCACGCCGACGACACGTTCTGCCACGAGTGCTGGGCCGTCACCGCGGGCAACCCCTTCGAGACCGTCGAACTGACCGCCAAGGTCCTCGACCGCGGCCTCACCCCCACCGAGGACGGCGCACCCCTGCTGCGCGACCTCGCCGCCGCCGTCAAGGGCAGCGGTCTGATCGCACGCCTCGAACGTCTGGGCGCCTCCACCGTGCGCTTCGCCTGGGCCTGCGCCGTCCTCGGCACCGAGATCCGCCCCGCGCTCGCCGCCGCCGTCGCCGGACTCGGCCGCGAGGAGGCCGCCGACGCCGCCGACGCCCTGCGCGGCGCCCGCATCCTCACCGGCGCCGCCAGCACGCCCCTCGAATTCGTCCACCCCCTCATCGCCACCGCCGTATACCGGGCCATCCCGCACGGTGTCCGGGTCGCCCTGCACGGGCAGGCCGCCTGGTGCGTCCTCGACGACGGCCAGGGTCCGGCCGCTGCCGCCCGGCACCTTCTGGAGACCCACCCGGAGGGCGACCCCACGGTGGTACGGCAACTGCGCGCCGCCGCCGCCGAGACCCTCCGCGCCGGGGCACCCGACGCCGCCCGCGGCTATCTGGCCCGCGCCCTGCGCGAACCCCCGCCCCCCGAGCAACGGGCCGCCGTGCTGTACGAACTGGGCAGCGCCGCCCTGCTCACCGAACCGGCCACCACGGTCAACCATCTGCGCGCCGCCCTCGACGAACCCATCGCCGATCCCGCGCTGCGCCACCGTATCGTCTGCCGGCTCGCCCAGGTCCTCGCGCACAGCGACCGCCTCACCGAGGCCTCCGGCACCCTCGACCAGGAGATCCGCCGCACCGACGACGCCCGGGTACGGCTGCGGCTGACCGCCGAACAGCTCATGTGGGACGCCTTCGACGCCGCCGAGCCCGACCACCCCTCCCGCTCCCGCAGGCTGACCCGGCTCGCCGACCGGCTCAAGGGCCGCGACCTCACCGAGCGCTACATCATCGGTCTGCGCGCCTGGGACGCCGTCCAGCGCGGCGAACCCGCCCCCGTCGCCCTGCGGCACGCCTCGCGCGCCCTGGAGGGCGGCCTCTGCTGGGCCGATCCCGAGCGCGGCTTCGAGGTGCCGGTGCTGGTGTCCCTGGCGTTCATGTACGCCGACCGGCCCGGCCGCACCGAGGAACTGTTCACCTCCGGCATCGCGGACTACGAGCAGCGCGGCTGGCGCGGCGGCCACCTGTCCTTCGCGTACACGCTCCTCGGCTACGTCCGCCTCCGCCGCGGGCGCCTCGCCGAGGCCGAGGACTTCGTGCGCGCCGGACTCCGGCTGGCCGAGCGTGTCGGCCCCGGCACCCCCGCCCACTGGTACGCCGTGGGCACCCTCGTCGAGGTCCTGATCGCCCGCGGCCGGGTCACCGAGGCAGCGCACATCGCCGACGCCTACTGTTTCGCCGAGCCCTTCCCCGCCGCCGTCGTCTTCCCCGACGCCCAGACCGTGTACGGCGGACTCCTCCTCGCCCGCGGCCGCACCAAGGAGGCGGCCGTGCAGCTCGCCGCCGCGGGCAGCCGACTCGACGGGCGCGGCATCCGCAACCCCGCCTGGAGCCCCTGGCAGCTCCATCTCGCCCGCGCCGAGGTCCGCGAGGCCCCCGAGCGGGCCGTCACGACCGCCTGCGAGGCGCTCGCCCGGGCCCGCCAGTTCGGCACCCCGTCCGTCGTCGGGCAGGCCCTGGGCACCCTCGCGGAGGTGTCCACCGGACCGGCCCGCGCGGAACATCTCGCGGAGGCCGTCGTCCAGCTGGAGCGTTCACCGGCCGCCTACGAGCTGGCCCGCGCCCTGGTCGCCCTGGGCACCGAACTGCGCCGCACCGGACGCCCCGACGAAGCCGCCGACCACCTCTACCGCGGTCTCGACACGGCCGTGCAGTGCGGCGCCGACGGCCTCGCCGACACCGCCCGCGACGAACTCGCCGCCGCCGGACTGCGCCCCCGCCGCCCGCTCGGCGCCGAGACCGACACCCTCACCGTCCGGGAGCGCGCCGCCGCCGACCTCGCCGTGGGCGGCCGCACGCCCGCCGAGACCGCCGCGGAACTCGGCGCCGACGAGCAGACCGTCGTACGGCTGTTGTCGGCGGTGTACCGCAAGCTCGGCACCGATCCGACGGGCCTGGCGGCGGCACTGGGCGAGCGGCGGACCGGACCGGAGGACCATCCGGCCGGGTGGTCCTCCGGTCCGGACCATCCGGCCGGGTGACACCGGCCCGAGCATCCCGCTGCGGGCCGGTCAAGAGCGGCTCCCGGCCTTCGTCGGGCTCGCCGGGCACGTACCATGGCCGCATGTCGTTCCTCCGCCGCCGCAGTGCCACACCCGCGGGCCCTGACTTCGACGTACTGGCCATGGACCCGGGCGACTGGCCCGGCAATCTGGGCGCGGGCCTGCTGCCCGCCCCGGACGGCACCTGCCAGGGCGTGTTCCTGCGCTACGACCTGTTCGGCGGCCGCGGCCCCGCGATGATCATCGGCAATCTGCCGGAGGGCTCCCCGGCCCGTGACGTCGCCGAGGGCGAGATCCCCTTCGAGGTCGGGCAGCTGCTGGTCGCGCTGGAGAACGAGGAGGAGGTGACCGTCGTCGGCACCGAGGACATGCCGGTGATGCAGGGTGACAATCTGCTGATCGTGCGCCGCCTCAAGTTGTCCGAGGGCCGGATCTCCTGCGTCCAGTTCGACCGCAGCGACAATGTCCTGGTGACCATCGCCGCCTGGGACCGCCCCATCACGGACGACCTGTACGCCCTGCTGAAACCGCTCCCGGCGGAACTGTTCCAGCAGGGCTGAGACATCTGGGCTACGACCCGGACCGCTCCACCGTCACATCGGCGGCGCGGACGAACGCCACCCGGTGGCCGAACTGGATCTCGTAGTACAGGTCGTCACCGATCACGACCCGGTGCGAGTCGGTCGTGAAGGTCACCGCGTAGTAGTACTCGCCCGGCAGCTCGTCACCGACGACGTACTTCTGCCCCTTGAGCAGCTGGTACGGCAGCGGTGAGACCGACTGGGCGGGCACGCCCGCCGGGTACGCCTCCTTCTCCGGGTAGGCGCGTCCGTACACCGGGACGCTGTCCAGCCCGTCCTTCGGCGTGACCACCAGCCCGGCCGCGTTCACGGCGGTGCGCTGCGGACCTGCCGGGTTCCTGAACCATGCCTCCTGTCCCAGGTACCAGATCGCCGTCCAGTCGCCCTGCCGGTCGGCGACCGCGTACTGCTGGCCGGTCGACACCCGCGACGACAGATCGTTCACCCCGGTCGTCGGCTCGGTCTTGAGACCGATGTCCTTGATCAGCGGGTACGACTCGCCCGGCCCCGAGTACAGCCGCACCTCGCTCGACCCGTGCGCGGCACACGTCTGGCCTGCGGTGACACAGCCCGTGTACTCCGGCTGGTTGGCGGTGTAGTCCGGCAGAATCGTCACCAGACCGCCGCGCGGACCCGCGGTCGGGTGGAGGGGCCGGCCGAGCAGCTCGAAGTAGTGCCGCCAGTCCCAGTACGGGCCCGGGTCGGTGTGCATCCCGGGGATGTACGAGGTGGTCGGGCCCGGCACGGTGTCGTGGCCGAGGATGTGCTGCCGGTCCAGCGGGATGTCGTACCGCTTCGCCAGATACCGCACCAGCCGCGCCGAGGCCCGGTACATCGCCTCCGTGTACCAGGAGTCCGGGTAGGCGAGAAAGCCCTCGTGCTCGATGCCGATCGACTTGGCGTTGATGTACCAGTTGCCCGCGTGCCAGGCCACGTCCTTCGCCTTGACATGCTGGGCGATCAGTCCGTCGGTGGAGCGGATCGAGTAGTTCCAGGACACATAGGTCGGGTCCTGGACCAGGTTGATCACCCCGTCCCAGGCACCCTCGGTGTCGTGCACGACGATGTACTTGATGCTCTGCGACGCGGGCCGGTCACCCAGGTCGTGGTTGCCGTAGTCGTGGTCGCCGAACTCCTCGTACGGCGCCGGGATCCACTCGCAGGACACCGACCTCGGGCACTCGGTGCCGTCGTCGGAGACCGTGCGCAGGCCGGTCCGGCCCAGTTGCGCGGTGTCCGGGGCGAGGTCCGGCGCCGCGGCGAGCGCGACCTGCTGCCCGGCGTCCGTGACGCGCTGCTCGCCGCCGCGGATCACGTCGTACACGTCGTCGGCGTACGCGGCGGCCGTCGAGGAGTCGTCGGCGCCGGAGAACTCGGCGACCGCGCCGTACCAGTCGGCGGGGTCGGCGCTCAGCGGCTCGCCGAGCGTGCGCTGCGCGGCGGCGAGCAGCGCGGCGCCGCCCGCCACGTTCGAGGCCGGGTCGGTGCGCAGCGCTTCGGCGCTCAGCCCGGTCAGCTCGGCGGCCTTGGGGAGGGTCTTCAGACGGGCGGGGAGCGCGGCGTTCTGCGGGACCGTCGTGGTCGGGCGGAGGGCGGCGCGGGCGGTGTCGCCACGGGCGTCCTCGGTGCCCTCGCCGTGGTGGGACACGGCCGCCGCGAGCGCGGTGCGGGCGTCCGTGAGGTGCATCGGGCCGTAGCCCCCGCTGACGCTCGGCGCACCGGCGTGGGTGTCCCAGCGGGACTGGAGGTAGGAGACGCCCAGCAGGACGCTCTGCGGCACGTGGTACTCGGCGGCCGCGTCGGCGAACGCCTGCTGCAGCGATGCGGTGGCGGGCGTGCCGGCGGCCTCGGGCGGGGCCGCGCCGAGCAACGGCAGCAGTAAGGCCGCCGTGGCCAGGGCACCGGCGGCCCTGTGGACACGTCTGTGCCCGGGGACGGTGGGTTCGGTGGCGGATCCTCGCAAGGCGGCCTCCTGTGACGGACGGTCAGATCGGTGGCATACGGCGCTCAGTGCTACCGCGTTGCCGACGGTCCGTCAATGATGCCCAGTGGAAGGGCATTTCCCCTGTCAGGAGGACTCTGGCGAGTTTCCGCACCGCCCGACTCGGTGGGCCGATGGGTTACCCATTCAACTGACCGAGTCGGGCGGGCGGGTGGGAAACACGGGGGTGCAGGGGGCAGCGCCCCCTGCGACTCCGCGCGTCAGCGTCAACGCGTCCCCACCGCCGCCCGCACAGCGCGCCGAGCGAGCTGGCAGTCGTCGTGCAGCCGCCGCAGCAGCAGCCGCTGCTCCTCACCGGCGGGGACCCCGCCCGGCTGCACGGGCGCCGCATCCGTCAGAGACCGCTGCACCGCCGTCTCGTAGGTCCGGATCTCCCGGGTGAGCACCAGCATCAGGTTCACCAGGAACGCGTCCCGCGCCGCGGGCCCGGCGGTCTGCGCGAGCTGGCTGATCTGGCGGCGGGCCACCGGTGCGTCCCCGAGCACCGACCACAGCGTCGCCAGGTCGTACCCGGGCAGATACCACCCCGCGTGCTCCCAGTCCACCAGCACCGGACCGGCCGGTGACAGAAGGATGTTGGACAGCAGGGCGTCACCGTGGCAGAACTGCCCCATGCCCTGGCGGCCGGCCGAGTGCGCGATGCCGTGCAGCAGCTTCTGGAGATCGCCCATGTCCCTGTCGGTGAGCAGACCCAGCTCGTGGTACCGGGCGATCCGTGCCGCGTAGTCCAGCGGAGCGTCGAACGTGCCCGCCGGCGGCCGCCAGCTGTTGAGCCGGCAGATCGCGCTCAGCGCGGCCCTGATGTCGGCGCGCGGCGGCGACTCCACCGGATGGCGCTGGAGGGCGGCGGGCCGCCCCGGCATGCGCTCGATGACAAGTGTGCAGTTGTCCGGATCCGCCGCGATCAGTCTCGGCGCCCGCACCGGTGGGCGGTGCCGGACGAACGCGCGGTATGCGGCTATCTCGTGCCTGATGTGCTCCGCCCAGGCGGGGGAGTGGTCGAGTAAACACTTCGCGACGGCCGTGCTGCGCCCCGTCGTGCCGACCAGGAGCACAGAACGTCCGCTGCGGCGCAGCACCTGCACCGGAGAGAACTCCGGGCAGATCCGGTGCACGGCGGCGATGGCCGTGCGCAACTGCGCGCCCTGAGGGCCGGACAGATCGAGTCTCCCGCTGAGCGGCCCGGTGCCCGGCCCCGGGCCGCGCCGCGTCCGCGCCGCGCCGAGCGCGGGGGCCGCCTGCGGCCGTGCGGGGTCGAGGTAGGGGCCGCTGCCCGCCGGGCGGGGTCGCAGCGGCCGAGGCGGGGCGGACACGGAGGACGATGCTGCGTACATGGGCGGAACAGATCCCTTCGTGTGCCTGCGACGTCAGCGCGCTGCCCGGCCCGGCTCCGGGGAACACCCTGGGGAATGTCCCTCGGCGGCCGGGTCGGGGTGGCGCTTTCCTACCTGACACCGGACGGCCACTGGCACACCATCTGGCGCACCCTGGCGAACCCTGGCGAATAGTCGCCCGGCATGTCTGGCCGGGCTACTGTCAACTCAGCCGAGAACCTGGGGGCTTGACGTGAGCGGACTACCCAACACCCGCCTGGCGGACCTGTTCGGCCTGGCCGGCTGGTCCAAGGGGGAACTCGCGAGGCTGGTCAACAGGCAGGCGGCGGCCATGGGCCATCCGCAGCTGTCGACCGACACCTCCCGGGTCCGGCGGTGGATCGACATGGGAGAGATCCCGCGCGATCCGGTGCCACGGGTGCTGGCGGTTCTGTTCACCGAGCGTCTCGGCCGTGTCGTGACCATCGAGGACCTCGGTCTGGTGCGGCACGGGCGTACGGGGAGACGGCCGTCCGCCGGGAGCGTCGAGCATCCCGACGGAGTGCCGTGGGCGCCCGGACGTACCGCCGCGGTCCTCACCGAATTCACGGGAATGGACCTCATGCTCAACCGACGCGGCTTGGTGGGCGCGGGTGCAGCGCTCGCCGCGGGATCCGCACTCAGCAGCGCCATGCACGACTGGCTGCACTCCGATCCGACTCTCAGGGCCGACGCCCCCGACTTCACCAACCCCCTGCACGCCGACCCCGCGGGGTACGACCGCTACGAGGCCGCCCCCATCGGGTCGCAGGAGATCGACGAACTGGAGCGCTCGGTCGAGGTGTTCCGCGCCTGGGACGCCGCCCGGGGCGGCGGGCTCCAGCGCAAGGCCGTGGTGGGCCAGCTCAACGAGGTGGGCGGCATGCTCGCCTACCGGCACCCCGACCATCTCCAGCGACGCCTGTGGGGCGTCGCCGCCAACCTCGCCGTCCTCGCGGGCTGGATGTCGCACGACGTCGGCCTGGAGCCCACGGCCCAGAAGTACTTCGTCATCGCGGCGCACGCCGCCAAGGAGGGCGGTGACCGGCCCAGGGCCGGGGAGGCGCTGTCCAGGGCGGCCCGCCAGATGGTCCATCTGGGCCGGCCCGACGACGCGCTCGACCTGATGAAGCTCGCCCGGTCCGGCTCGGGCGACGAGGTCCTGCCGCGCACCAGGGCGATGCTCTACACCATCGAGGCCTGGGCACAGGCGTCGATGGGCAAGGGCCAGACGATGCGCCGCACCCTCGGCAGGGCGGAGGACCTCTTCGTCTCCGACAAGGGCGATGTGCCGCCGCCGAGCTGGATGCAGATGTTCAAGGAGGAGGACCTGTACGGCATGCAGGCCCTCGCCTACCGCACCCTGGCCGAGCACGAGCCGGGCGCGGCCGTGCACGCCCAGCACTTCGCGGAGAAGGCCCTCGCGCTGCGCGTCGACGGACGGCAGCGCTCGAAGATCTTCGACTATCTGTCCATGGCCTCCGCCTGCTTCATCGCGGACGACCCCGAACAGGCCGACCGGTACGCGCGTCTGGCGCTGGTGTCGATGGGCTCCAACTCCTCGCACCGCACCTGGGACCGGCTGCGCCAGATGTACCGGCTCACCGCCGAGTACGCCGACTACCCGAGGATCGAGGAACTGCGGGACGAGATCCGCAACGCCCTGCCCAGGGCCAGGGGGAAGGGCGGCGACGGCGCGGCCGTCTAGGCCGTCCGGGAAGCGGGACCACGACCCCGTACCCGGTCCTTCCACGACCTACGACGTCACCCTGGCGACGAGCAGACAGGCGTCGTCCTGACGCTCGGTCTCGCCGAACTCCTCCACGACCGCCCGGACAGCGTCCTGTGCCGTGCGGGCCTCGCCGAAGCGGGGTGCCAGCCCGAGGAGCCGGTGCGCGGCCGTCGTTGCCTCCTCGCTCCCGGTGCCGTACGGGAGGGACGGGTCCCAGTGCCGGGGCGCCAGCCCGTCGGTGTGCAGGAGCAGCAGATCGCCGGGTTCCAGGGTCTCCTCGGCCTGCCCGTACACGGCGCCCGACGTCGCGCCGAGCAGCACGCCCCCGGGTGCCCCGAGCGCACGCCCCGTCCCGTTGCGGAACAGCAGCGGGGCGGGGCGTCCCGCTTGCGCCCACTGCAGGGTGCGGGTCGCGGGCCGGTAGCGGCAGCAGACGGCGCTGCCGAGCGCGGGCTGCACCGTGGCGTCGAGCAACTGGTTGAGCAGCCCCAGGAGTTCGCCGGGCCGGGTGCCGGCCATCGCCATGCCGCGCAGCGCCCCGAGCAGCATCGCCATGCCCGAGGCCGCGGTCACACCGTGCCCGGTGAGGTCGCCGACGCTCAGCAGGGTGTCGCCGTCGGTCAGTTCGAGGGCGTCGTACCAGCCGCCGCCGATCAGCGGGCCTGCGGCCGCGGGCAGATAGTGGGCCGCCAGATCCAGTGCCCTGGGGCCCTGGTGCGGCAGCCTCAGCGCGCCCCGCCACGGCGGCAGCACCGACTCCTGGAGCTCCACGGTGAGCCGGCGCTCGGTCTGGGCGCGCTGCCGGTGCAACTGGAGCGCGTCACGGCTCTCGTGTACCGTCCGCTGGCTGCGCCGCAGTTCGCTGACGTCCCGCAGCACGGCCCACATCGAGGCGGTGCCGCCGTCGGTGTCGAGCACGGGCTCGCCCATCATGTGCACGGTCCGTACGGAGCCGTCGGGCCGGACGACGCGGAACTCCCCGTCGATGCGCTGGGCGTCGACCAGACAGTCGGTGACCATCGTGGTCAGCGCCGGGCGGTCCTCGTCGAGCACCAGGGAGGGCAACTCGTCCAGGGTGAGCGGGGCGGCGGCCGGGTCGCGGCCCAGGATCTCGTAGAGCTCGCCGGACCAGTCGGCCTCGTCCGTCAGGAGATTCCACTCGGCGCTGCCGACCCGGGTGAGCAGGGAGCCCGTCGCGGGGGGAGGGGCCGCGACGGGCCCGGGCTCCTCCGGCACCGGCGGCGGGCCCTCCCGCAGTTGCGCCAGATGCGTGTCGAGGTCGTCGAGCTGGTGCAGGGCGAGTTCGCACAGGGCGCGCTGCCAGCGCTCCTCGGGGTCCCGGGGGTCCGTACCGGCGGCGCGGGCGTCCTGCCGTACGGCGGCCATGTCCGTCCTCAGCCGCCGGGTCTGCGAGATCAGCGAGTCGACCGAGCCGCGCCCCGGCGGCTGGGCGGCTGGGTGGTCCGCAGAGCGAGGGGACGACATGACGTACTCCGATGCGGGGGCGAGCGGCTGGTCGGGACCGAAGGACCGTTACGACTCTCGCACAGCCCGCGACGCCCTGTAAGGGATTTGGCAACACCCGATCCGGTGGTGCTTCTGGCACATGCCACAGTCCTAATGCGACGCTCCGGGCAGGCCGTTGCGTGTACGCGCGGAGCCAGCCAAGTCGTAGACGAAGTACGAGAGATGACGTACCAGGTGCGGACCGAAGGCGTTGGTCATGCGGGCGTTCGACGATCATGTGTTCGGTACGGCGAGGCGGGCGCCGACGGGTCCCGGCCACGGGGGCCTCGGGCCTGTCCGGCGGATCAAGTCGGAGGAAACCGACGGGACCCATAGCCGCCGCGTCTCCCGCATGATCCGCCGGACAGGCCCTGAGTGCCGCCGACTCTGGCAGGAACTGTCCCTTTCATTCGCCGGACGTGATGCAGCTCACAAGATTCGATGGGCTCCGGGCGTAATGCGAACGGCTCCTTCGAGGTCGTAAAGGCATACCGGAAAACCGGCCGCCCTCGCCCGCAGTGGAGACGACCATGGACGACAGCACGGACATCATCCTCGAGCAGCCCACCCACGCCCAGCTCGTCACGCCCGACGAGTGCGAGCTGCCCGTACCGGCGAGCCTGCGCTACACCACCGCGGACCCGCTGGCCGTGCACATCGACTTCCCGCCCGAAGTGGCCCTGGACGGCGAGCCCGTCACCTGGACCTTCGCCCGCACCCTGCTGGAGGCCGGTGTCGACGGCCCGGCCGGCGGCGGTGACGTGCACATCTGGCCGTGCGGCCGGGCGCGCACCGTCATCGAGTTCCACTCGCCCTTCGGCCTCGCCCTGCTCCAGTTCGACACCGACGCGCTGCGCCGCTTCCTGCTGCGGTCGTACGCGGTGGTGCCGTCCGGGCAGGAGGACGTCGGCGCCGAGATAGAGCGCGGGCTGAGCGCGCTGTTCGGCAGCGTGTGACGCCCCCGGCGCCGGGCCTCGGCGGCCGTTTTCTCAGTACAGTCCGGGACGCGTCAGTACAGTCCGGGACGCGGGGCGAGTGCGACCGTCTGCCGCCCGCCGTTCTCCAGCGACCGCACGCCGGCCTCCGCCACGGCCGAGGCCGCGTAGCCGTCCCACGCGGAGGGCCCGGTGACCCTGCCCCGCCGGGTGGCGTCGACCCATGCCTGCACCTCACGGTCGTAGGCGTCGGCGAACCGCACCAGATAGTCCATTGCCACCGCCTCGACCGCCGAACCGCCGGAGGTGACGAGCACGGTGTGCCCCTCTCCGATCCGCGCGCTGCCCGTCTCGCACACCGCCTCGCACCGCACCTGGTAGCCGAAGCCGCAGTTGACGAAGACCTCGACGTCCACCAGGGCGCCCCGCTCGCTCTCGAAGAGCACGAACTGCGGGTCGAGCAGGCCCTCCGGAGCGCCCGCGGCGGACCGGGGCCGCATCGCGGTCACCGCCGTCAGCTCCTCGCCGAGCAGCCAGCGCGCCACGTCGATCTCGTGCGACACCGAGCTGTCGATCAGCATGGCGCTGGTGAACCCGGGCGGCGAGGACACATTGCGGTGCACACAGTGCAGCATCAGCGGGCGGCCGAGCCGGCCGCTGTCCAGCAGCGCCTTGAGAGCGCCGTACTCGGCGTCGTAGCGGCGCATGAACCCGATCTGCGCCAGCCGCCGCCCGAGCCGCGCCTCCGCCTCCACCACCCGCAGCGCCCCCGCCGCGTCCGGCACCATCGGCTTCTCGCACAGCACCGGCAGCCCCCGCGCGAACGCGGCGAGCAGCGCCTCCTCGTGCGCGGGGCCCGGAGAGGCGATCAGCACCGCCTCGACACCCGGGGCGTCCAGCGCGGCCTCGGCCTCCGTATGCACGGTGATCCCGTCGATCCCGGCCACGGCCTCCCTCGCCCGGTCGCCGTCGGGATCGGCCACCGCGGCCACCCGCGCCCCGCTCACCGAGTGCGCCAGCCGCCGCACATGATCGGCCCCCATATGACCCGCGCCCAGCACCGCAACACCCAGCAGCTCACCCACGTACGCACTCCCTCGTCACGCCCGTCCCCGCCGTAGCGTAGAACGCAGAGAGCCTCATCGCGCACGGCCTCGTGCGAGGTGAGTGACGCGGGGTCAGTAGCGCAGCACGCCCGCGATGCCGGCCGAGTCGCCGAGGGCGCCGTCCGGCAGGAAGCGGACCACGGCACCGGTCTCCAGGCACTGCTCGACGATCTCGTCCACGATGTCCTCCCGGGCGTCGAGATCGCCGCTCTCCGCCGGGATCAGATGGTCGCCGGCGTCGTCGCGCACCGTGATCCGGTAGTTCTCCTCCACGACGAGCAGCCGCACTCGGCCCTCCCGGGCACTGCGCCACACCTCGTCCACTCCGGCAGCGAACGCCCGCCGCCCGCGTGCCGCGTCGAGTTCCCCGGCCACGTCGTCGGCGCTCCTGCGGGCCTCCGCCTCGACCACCGGGTGCACCGCCTGCCACACCGCGTCGGGCGTGCCGTGCGCGAGACCGCCGTGCCGGACGCGCACCGCGCCCGGAGCCACCCCGCCGACCTCGTCCAGCAGCGACAGCGCCGCCTCCTCACCGGTGATGTACAGCGGGCGCGGGGCCTCGCGCAGGAGCTTGGCCATCGCGATGCCGGCCTCACGCAGGAAGCTGCGGGTCCGCTCGTCACGGAAGGCGCTCGGGGTGTCGCCGATGCGCTCCAGGCGCTCGGGGTCGAAGTTCTCGACCGGTCTGATCAGCGGGAACCCGGCGGTGCTCTCCTCGGTGACGCGGTCGGCGCCGCCGTTCCACAGCGTGACACGATCGGGGGAGACCGACAGCACCCAGAACGGCCGCTCGGCGGCCTGCGCGGAGACCAGATTGCGGGTGAGGAACGTGTCCGAGAGCACCACCCGCTCCGGAACGGTGCGGGCCAGCGACCACACCTGGTGCTCACCGGGCGCGGCGAAGATCACCAGACCGTCCTCGGCGTGGGCGAGGTCCACCTCGGTCAGGGCGCGGTCGAGCTGCCGGGACACATCGGCCCGCCGCTCACGGCTGACGGCGGGATCCGCCTCCAGCTGCTTCTTGGCCTCGGCCACCACATTGCGCAGCCGGACCGGGTCCTGGGCGTTGTCCGGCTCGCGGCGGTGCGTCGGCGTCAGCACCGACACAGCGGGGTAGGGGCGCGGGCGCCGGAGCTCTGCGAGAGTCGTCGGACTGAGTGCGTGCTCCATATCAGCACGATAGGGCGGATTCGCGTATCGGGCATTTGGGGTACGGCGCCGCTGTGCGCGGTGGTGCCACACGGTGGTGACACACGGTGGTGGCGCGCGGTGGTGACACGCGGTGGCGCCAGGGGCACGGCGCGCGGGTCAGCCCTCCTCGGGCAGACAGATGCTGCCGGAGGGCGGGAGCGAGCCGTTGCGGAGGAAGTCGTCCACCTTGCGGTGCACACACTGCGAGGAGCTGTAACCGGTGTGTCCCTCGCCCCTGTTGTCGAGCACCACCGCCGACCGGCCGAGCCGCCGCGCCGTCTCCACGGTCCAGCGGTACGGCGTCGCCGGATCGCCCCGGGTGCCCACCAGCAGCATCCGGGGCGTGTCCAGGTCCTTGACCCGGGTACGGATGAACTCGGTGCCCTTCGGACGCCCGTAGCACATCAGCACCTGGGTCAGCCGGTACCGGCCGAACACCGGTGAGGCGTGTTCGTACACGGCGCGCAGCCGGGCCAGGTCGTGGATGATCCGCCCGGCGGAGGGCCGGTCGGGGTCGTCGGCGCAGTCGATCGCGGTCAGAGCGGCGGGGAGGTTGTCGAAGGGGACGCTCTCCGGTTCGGACCGTCCGGGGGCCGCCGTGCCGGGGTCTGCGAGACCGGTGGCGAGACCGGTGGCGGGACCGGTGGCGAGAGCGGTGGCGAGAGCGGTGGCGGGTACGGGTCCGGGTGTGCTGCCCCGCTCCGGGGGCGGGGGTGTGCCGACGCCGCCCGTCGCCAGCGATTCGAGGCCGCTCGGGTCGCCCTGGTTGAGCAGGTGGGACAGGGCGCGCTCCAGCGCCGGCCACAACTGGCGGCTGTAGAGCGCCTGTCCTACGGCGACCACCATGTCCTGGCCGGTGAATTGCTGCCCGAGGGGCGTCGGCACCGGATCCTCGTCGAGCGAACGAACCAGCCGTACGACACGGCTGCCGGCCTCGCGCCGGTTCCGGCCGAGCGGGCAGGCGATGTCCGTCATGCACCAGTTCAGGAAGCCGTCCAGTGCCCGCTGCTGTCCCTCGGCGCCCACGACGCCCTGCTCGGACAGCGGTTCGACGAGTGTGTCCACGCCGTCGAGCGCCAACCGGCCGACCTGGTGCGGGAACCGGGCGGCGTAGACCGCGCCGAGCCGTGTTCCGTAGGAGAAGCCGAGGTAGTTGAGCTTCCGGTCACCGAGTGCCGCGCGCAGTACGTCGAGGTCCTGCGCCGTGTCGAGGGTGCCGATGTGGGCGAGCACGGGCCCGGAGTGCTCGGCGCACTCGGCTGCAGCCTTCTGCAGCTCCCTGAGCGCGGAGCGCGGGTTGCCGCCCGAGGAAGGCGTTCCGCTGAGCTGGGGCAGCGTTCCGGCGCCGCCGCAGCCGACGGGGGAGGAACGGCCCACACCCCGGGGATCGAAGGAGACCACGTCGTGGCCCTTGGTCAGGTCCGTGAACTCTCCTCCCGCGGAGGCGAGTTCGCCCACGCCCGGCACTCCGGGACCGCCGAAGTTCAGCACCACCGAGCCGCTTCTCCTGCCTGTCGCCCGGTAGCGGGCGAGCGCGAGGGTGAGGGTGCCGGCGGCGGGGTGCGCGTAGTCGACGGGGACGGTGAGCCTGCCGCACTCGAGGCCGAGGGGCATCAACGGGCCGTCGCAGACCGACCACTTGATCTTCTGGTCGTAGAAGCGCGACAGTTTCCCGGTGTCCCGGCCGACGGTGCTGGTACCGGTCGTGGCGGGCGGCCCGGCCGCCAGCACGGCCAGCACCGCGGCCGACGCACAGGCGCAGCGCCGGGCCGCGAGCCGCTTCGACGTCGTAGGCAGCATGAATGCCTCCAGGGACACCACGCGGCGGACCGGGGAACGGCGTCCCCGCCCACGATAAGCGCGGCGCGGAGGGCACGCCTGCGGAGGCGTGCGGAACGACGCGAGGCCATGGATCACACAAGGGGATCGTGTGAAGAACGGCCGATTGTGACGATGATGCGCCGGATGTGCTCGATGGGGTGAAAGAGAGCCAAGCCAGAACCCATCCGTGCCCGGGAGCGTTCTTTCCGGTGCGAGCGACTGCTCGCGACCAAGTCTGGAAGGCAGGGAACCGTATGAGACGGGTTACCCGAACCGGGGTGATCGGCGTCGCCGTCTCCGGCGCGATGGCCGTCACGATGCCGGTGTACGCCGACTCCCTCGCGGAGGGCGCCGCGACCAACTCGCCGGGGGTGGGCTCCGGCAACACGGTGCAGATCCCGGTACACATCCCGGTGAACGTGTGCGGCAACACGGTGAACGCCGTCGGGCTGCTCAACCCGGCGATGGGCAACCGCTGCGCCAACGTGAGCGGGGGCGCGCAGGGGACGGACGCCGGGGCGTCGAACTCCGGGGGCGCCGCGGCGAGCGGCGTCGCCCACGACTCGCCCGGGGTGGTCTCGGGGAACGCGGTGCAGGTGCCGGTCGACCTCCCGGCCAATGTGACCGGCAATTCGGTGAACGGGGCCGGTATCGGCAACCCGTCGTTCGGCAACACGTCGGTCAATGTGTCGGGCCACCCGGTGCACCCGGTCCACCCGGTGCATCCGTCGCGGCCGAGTCACCCGACTCGCCCCGATCACCCGACGCGGCCCGCGCCGAAGCCGCACACGCCACCGGCGGCCGTCCCGCAGGCACCGCCGAGCACCTCGTCCTCCCTCGCGGAGACGGGAGCGGACCAGACCCTGCCGCTCACGGCCGGCGCCGCGGCGCTGATCCTCGGCGGCACGGTCCTGTACCGGCGCTGCCGCCCGATGGCGAAACGCTGACCCACGCCGTCGGCCGCCCGGCAGCACCGCGGCACAGCGTGGCCCCGCCGAGTCCGTGCCCGGCGGGGCCACGGCGCTGACCCCCGCCCTACCGACGACGGTCGGCCACCGGGCCCGCGCACCCGGCGGGCCGGCCTCGCGGGGCGGGTGTTCTGCGGGCCAGTGGCTTCACGGTCGGTCGCCGGGGAGAGACACCTGGTGGCCGACCGGCGGCGACGTGTCCGTCCGCGGGACGCCCGTCGGCCACGCTGCCCTGCAGACGGCTTGATCCGCTGTGGCGCACGGGGCTGGAGTCGGCAAGGATGCTGCGGGTCCCGGACGGTCGGTGTTCAGACGCCGCACGTCTGCGGACAAGCTGAACGGCCGGGGTACGACACGTCACACCTCTTCGCAGGAACAGACCACCAGGAACAGACCACCAGGAACAGACCACCCCGGGCGCCGCGCATTTCCCTCCGGGCCCGACGGAGCCCGCGTATCGAGCCCGCCCCGAACCGATGGAGTGCACCGATGATCTCGCCGCCCCCCGAAGAGCTCGTCGTCACCCGGGCCGAGCCCGGTGACTGGCCGGTGATCAGCGGATGGGCTGCGGACGAGGGCTGGAACCCCGGAATCTCCGACGGGCCCGCCTTCTTCGCCCAGGATCCCGACGGCTTCTTCCTCGGCCGGATCGGCGGTGAGCCCGTCTCCGCGATCTCCGTCGTCACCTACGGCACTGACTACGCCTTCCTCGGCTGCTACCTGGTCCGCCCCGATCTGCGCGGCCGCGGTTACGGCCTGACCACCTGGAAGACCGCCCTGGCCCACGCGGGCACCCGCACGGTCGGCCTGGACGGAGTCGTCGCCCAGCAGGACAACTACCGCCGCTCCGGCTTCGAACTCGCCCACCGCACCGCCCGGTTCACCGGAACCGCGCCCACCGCCGAGATCCCGCCGGACGTCCGCGCCGTGGTCCCCGGCGACCTGACGGACCTCACGGCGTACGACGGCGGCTGCACCGCGGCCGACCGCCCGCGCTTCCTGGCCAACTGGCTCACAGGCCCCGGACACCACGCGTTCGTCAGGCGCACCGGCGACCGTGTCACCGGCTACGGAGTGATCCGCCCCGGCCACGACTGCCCCCGTATCGGACCGCTGTTCGCCGACACGCCCGACGACGCCCGTGCCCTGTTCACGGCCCTTGTCGCCGCGTTCCCCGGCACCCCGGTCGCCATCGACGTACCGGAACCCAACGAGGCGGCCGTCGCCCTGGTCGAAGAAGCCGGTTTCACCCCGTCCTTCGAGACGGCCCGGATGTACACAGGCCCGGTCCGCCCGCACGCGCAGGGGCGGGTCTTCGGCATCACCACGCTCGAACTGGGCTGACCGGCGCGGCCGTTCACCTATCCGTCGGCCGTTGTTCGCCGTACGGTGCCGTAATCCCGTTGTCCTGCCCGCACCCAGATGCTGGAGTGTGCACATGGATCACGCCACCTTGCTCGCCCTCCACGACCGCGACCTGCGCGAAGGCGCCCGCCCGGACGGGCCGGGCGCCCGGATCGAGCGGACCGGCGGTGTGATCCGCCAGGTCGCCGGCACCCTCGGCTGGAACGGAATCGTATGGTCCGCGCTGGACGAGAACAGCGCCGACGCCGCGATCGCGGAGCAGATCGCGTACTTCACCGGTCTCGGCCTCGGCTTCGAATGGAAGCTGTACGGCCATGACCTGCCCGTCGACCTCGGAAAGCGGCTCGTGGCGGCCGGGTTCACGCCGGAGCCCGAAGAGACCCTGATGATCGGCGAGGCAGCCCCGCTCGCCCGCGACACCGAACTGCCCGAAGGCATCAGGCTCCGGCCGGTCACCGATGCCGAGGGCATCGATCTCGTCGTGGCCGTGCACGAGCAGGCGTTCGGCAGGGACGGCACCCGGCTGCGGCACCGGATGCTCGAACGGCTCGCCTCCGACCCCGACACCGTGATGGCCGTTGTGGCGCTCGCCGGGGATGAGCCGGTGAGCGCGGCCCGTATGGAACTGGTGCCCGGCACCCGGTTCGCCGGGCTCTGGGGCGGGGGCACCGTGGAGAGCTGGCGCGGCCGGGGCATCTACCGCTCCCTCGTCGCCCACCGCGCCCGCGCCGCCGTGGACCGCGGCTACCGCTATCTCCAGGTCGACGCCTCGCACCAGAGCCGTCCGGTGCTGGAGCGCCTCGGCTTCGTATCGCTGACCACGACGACGCCGTACATCCACACGCCCTGAGCGCCTGTCGGCCGGCGCCCGCAACCCGGCATTGCATCTGCACAGTTGTGTGAACACGGGCCGAACGGGCCGTGAAGGGAGCCCGGTTGGCCCACGCGGGCCGGAGCGCCCGGTGGGAAGTTGGCACTGTGCGGCGCAAGTCGCCCACCGGGGGATCCGCCTCCCGTGGCGCCCGACTCTCCCGTTCGGAGCGCACGGTCGAGGCGACAGGCCCGCCGATAGCCGAGGGGAGCCGCATCGGCGGGCCTGAAACCCTCATGCCGTCAGGCTCTGTGACGATGTGACAGACACCCCATCGGCTCAATTTCATCCAACCAGCTCAATCTCCTCAATCTCCTCAATGGGCATGCCCGCGCGCGGAGTCGGCCCAGCCCCCGGGCTCGGGCCCGGCACGGGCGCACGGGTGAGGGGCGGCGGGCCCTGGACGCGACCCCGCCCCGTGCACCAGGTGACACAACTCCGGTGACGCGACTCCGCATCCGAGACGCCCGACACCCCCGACACGCCCGACCCGTTCGCCGTTCCGACGGCCTCGCCGGACCCCACGCGCCCGCCGTACGCCGCGTACAGCACGGTATCCCCGACGCGCCGGGGACCCGTGCCCCCCGCCTCAGCGCCGCACCCTCGACCGGTCCAGCGCGGTCACGCCCACCGCCGCGAGGCCGATCTGGATCAGCCACTCGATCCAGTCCACGCCCTTGGTGTCCGCGACGCCGAGGCCGGCCGCGATCGCCGAGCCGAGCAGCGCGGCCACGATGCCGACGAGGATCGTCCACAGGACGCCGATGTGCTGACGCCCCGGCACCACGAGCCGACCCAGCACACCGATGATGATGCCGATGAAAATGGCACTGATGATGCCTGAGATCTCCATCTCCGCCCCTCTTCCTCCGAAGCCCCCCGCACCAGTTCATCTGCCCGTTCACGGCGGAGGCACTCCGTACCGGACCGGGTGCCCGCGCGCGGCGCACGTACTCCGCCCGGCCCGACCGCCGTCCGCGTACCCGTCCGCGCACCGCCGTCCGGTGGCCGTCCGTCGGCCGCCCGGCGCCTCGCGCCGGTTCGCCCGCCGCGAAGGCCCCGGCCGTAACTCCTTGGCGCGATGTTCTGTTCACCACCCTGTCATGCCATGTACCTTTCAAAATGTTCAACGCGTTTAGAACTCTGGGTCCCGCTCTACGCGCGCAGAATCGGCGCCCCCACCGCCGTCACCCCACCCCCATCACCCCGGAGGTTTCGCCGGATGCCCGGTTCCAGAAGGTCCCGACGCAGACTGACCACCGCCCTCGCCGGACTCGGACTCCTCGTCACCGGGGCCGCGTTGCAGGCCACCACCGGTGCTGCACCCGCTCACGCGGCGACCACGCATCGCATCCTGTTCGACAACGCGCACGCCGAGACGGCCGGCAACGCGGACTGGATCATCTCCACCAGCCAGCCCGACCCGCTCGGCCAGAACTCCTCCCCGTCCGCCGAGACGGACTGGACCGGCGCCATCTCCTCCTGGGGCGTGGCCCTCCAGAAGACCGGCAGCTACAGCCTGAAGACGCTCCCCTCGGGCTCCAGCCTCAGCTACGGCGGGTCCACGACCACTGACCTGTCGAACTTCGACACGCTGGTCCTGCCCGAGCCCAACACGCTGTTCACGACCGCCGAGAAGACGGCGATCATGAACTTCGTGAAGAACGGCGGCGGGCTGTTCATGATCTCCGACCACACGGGCGCCGACCGCAACAACGACGGCTACGACGCGGTCGAGATCTTCAACGACCTGATGACGAACAACAGCGTCGACTCGACCGACCCGTTCGGCTTCTCCGTCGACTCGCTGAACATCAGCTCCGGCTACCCGGCCGCCATCAGCGACAGCACCGACCCGGTCCTGAACGGCTCCTTCGGCACTGTCACCAAGAGCCTCATCGCCAACGGCACCACAGCCACCCTCAAGCCCTCCGACAACTCCGCGGTCAAGGGCCTGCTCTACCGCTCCGGTTACTCCGGCAACACCGGCGCGTTCTTCGCGACCAGCACCTTCGGCAGCGGCCGCGTCGCCTTCTGGGGCGACAGCTCGCCCATCGACGACGGCACCGGCCAGTCCGGCAACACCCTCTACGACGGCTGGAACGACTCCGGCGCCGCCAACGCCGCCCTCGCCCTCAACGCCACGGCCTGGCTGGCCGGTGACGGCAGCAGCAGCGGAGGCGGCGGCGGTGGCTCCGGCACCTGCACGGCCGCCCAGCTCCTCGGCAACAACGGCTTCGAGTCGGGCAGCACCACCTGGAGCGCCAGTAGCGGTGTCATCACCAACTCCAGCAGCGAGTCGGCCCGTACCGGCTCGTACTACGCCTGGCTCGACGGCTACGGCACGGCCACCACGGACACCCTCTCCCAGGCGGTGACCATTCCGTCCGGCTGCACCACCGCCGCCCTGAGCTTCTACCTCCACGTCGACACGGCGGAGACGACCACCAGCACCGCCTACGACACGCTGAAGGTCCAGGTCCTCGACAGCTCCGGCACCGTCCTGAGCACCCTGGCGACCTACTCCAACCTCAACGCCGCCAGCGGCTACACCCAGCGCAGCTTCAGCCTCGCGAGCTACGCCGGGCAGACCGTCACCCTGAAGTTCACCGGCACCGAGGGCTCCACCCTCCAGACGTCGTTCGTCATCGACGACACCGCCCTGAACGTCAGCTGAGACTCCGCCGACACGAGCGGCCGGTCCGCGGACTGCGGACCGGCCGCTCCATTCTTTTCTTCCCTTCTACCTTTCTTCCCTTTCTCGTCCTTTGTCGCTCTGTCGTGCTGTCGTGCTGTCCTTGTGTCGCGCTCGCTCCGCCCGCTACGGCGTCGTCGATGTTCTGCGTGCCGAGGTGGCGGCGCAGATCAGCCCGAGGAGTATGGCGAGAGCGCCGATGATGATGTTGTTCACCGCCACACCGGCGTCCGGGCTGCTGCCCACGACCCAGGGCGCGATGATCATCCACACGCCCACTGCGGACATGGCCCAGCTGAGCCCGTACATCCGGGCCGGGTCGCGGGTGAACCCGAGAGCAAGCAGGCAGATGGCGATGCCCACGACCAGGTTGTGCGTCACCAGCGGGGGCTGGCTCGTCGTGTAGTGGAGTATCCACGGGGACACCGCGCAGTACAGGCCGAGCAGGAACACCGGCCCGTCCACCAGCGGCACGTCCCGACCACCACCGAGCACACGGGCGTAGCGCGCCCGCATCTCGGTGACATCAGGGTGACTCGTCATGTCACCACGGTGTGAGACATCGGCCATGAGTGGTCTCCTTCGACTTGCTGGACCGACCGTGTCGGGTGCGGTGTAGGACCATCGCCGCGCATACTCAATATGCTCTTATTTATCCCTTATGTGTAGAGGTCGGGCCCGGTCATGCCCGCGACTACTGTGCGTGTGCAGTGATCCCGGGCCGGGGGCCGACGATCCACCCGGCGACCGGGCCGCGATCGGGCCGGTAGCCGCGGCGTCCACCCCATACACCGAGGAACACCTGTTGGGTGATGTCTTCGGCCTCTCCCGCGTCCCCGACCGAGCGCCGTGCCAGGGTGTGCACCAGACCCGCCCAGCGCTGGTACACGGCGGTGAGACATGCGTCGTCGCCCGCGACCAGCCCGCGCGCCAGGTCCTCGTCCGCGAGCGGCTCAGGCACCGGGCGGTACGGCTGCGGCGTTGCGGCCCGGGCGGGCAGGGCGGTGGGGTGCGGGCTCATGACGACGGCGCTCCTGGTCGCGGCGGCGATGCGGGACGGGCCCGGACCGCCCGGGCTCGTTCACGCGGTCATCGTGGGAGGGCGGAGGGAGCGGGCTCAAGTTGCATCGATTCTGCGTCGTATGCCGCCGCGGGACCGTAAAGTCAAGGCTCATGAGCGAGTCCGCAACGCCGCGGGAACCGCAGCCGGCACCGTCGCAGGAACCACGGCAGGAACCGCCGGAGCAGCAACCGGAGCGGTCGCAGGAGCAGCCCGAGGCGGGCCTGACCACCGGCGCCCTGTCCCGCAGGCTCGGCGTGTCCCCCACCACCGTCCGCTCCTGGGACCGCCGCTACGGCATCGGCCCCGCCGAGCGCGCCGACGGACGGCACCGCCGCTGGACTCCGCGTGACATCGCCGTACTGGACACGATGTGCCGCCTCACCTCGGCCGGGTTGCCGCCCGCCGAGGCGGCCCGGCTCGCGAGGGCCGGGGACGGCATGCCCCCCGTAGCGCCGCCGTCCGTGCGTTCCCGGTCGGCCGGGCCGCTGCCGCTCGGCGAGGTGCGCCAGGAGTGCCGGGGGCTGGCCCGCGCCGCCGTACGACTCGACGCCCCCGCCGTCGAGGACCGGCTGGCGGCCGCGGTGGAGGAGTACGGCGTGGCCGGCGCCTGGCAGGAGGTGATGGCGCCGACGCTGCACGCGGTGGGACGCAAATGGGCGTCCTCCGGGGACCGTTACGTCGAGGTCGAGCATCTGCTGTCCTGGCATGTCGCCACGGCCCTGCGCCGCCGCACCCGTCCCGCGGCGGCGCAGGGCGGACCCGCGACGGCACCCGGCGGACCCGCCATGGCCCCCGTGGTGCTGGCCTGCGCGTCCGGGGAGCAGCACACCCTGCCCCTGGAGGCGCTCAACGCCTGCCTGACCGAACTGCGGCTGCCCACCCGGATGTTCGGGGCGGCCGTACCCGCCGAGGCACTGACCGCGGCGGTGCTGCGGCTCGGGCCCGCCGCCGTGGTCCTGTGGTCCCAGGCCCGTTCTACGGCGAGCCCCGCGTCGGCCCGTCGGCTGGCCGGCATCCGGTGGGGCGTACGGGGTGCCCGCACCCGCCCGCTGGTGCTGCTCGGCGGCCCCGGCTGGGCCGGGACCCGGCTCCCCGGAACGACACGTCCCGGCAGCCTGAGCGACGCGCTCGACGTCCTCGCCGACGCGTACGGCATGGCACGGTCCTGACGTACGTCCGCCGATCGTTCACCCGCGTTCGCGTGCCCTCCTGAACCGGGCCAGCCCCTCGGCGAGGCCGACGACCGGGTCCGGGTAGTCCACGGCGGCCCGGTCCGGCCCCCGCAGCTTCCACGGCTCGTGCACCGCCGGTGCCGCCAGATGACCCAGCTCGGGCACCCAGCGCCGGACGTAGCCGCCGTCGGGGTCGTAGCGCCGGGCCTGGGTGACGGGGTTGAGGACCCGGTTGGGCCGGGTGTCCGTGCCGGTGCCCGCCATCCACTGCCAGTTGAGCTGGTTCTCGGCGACGTCCCCGTCGACCAGCAGGTCCAGGAAGTGCCGGGCGCCGACGCGCCAGTCGACGTAGAGAGTCTTGGTGAGGAGACTCGCCGTCAGCAGCCGTCCGCGGTTGTGCATCCAGCCCTCGTGCCGCAGCTGCCGCATCGCCGCGTCGACGACCGGATAGCCGGTACGGCCCTCCCGCCAGGCCTCGATGTCGGCGCGGGCGGTGCGCTCGGTGCGCCAGCGGTCGTGCTTGGTGCGGTAGTCGGCGCGGGCCGCGTCCGGCCGTGCCGCGAGCACCTGGCGGTGGAAGTCCCGCCAGGCGAGCTGCCGTACGTAGGCCTCGGCACCCGGACCGCCCGCCCGCCGGGCCCGGTGGACCAGCTCGACGGGGGAGAGGGTGCCGAAGTGGAGATGCGGGGAGAGCCGGGAGGTGGCGTCACCGGCGAGGTCGTCGTGCCGTTCCTCGTAGCGGGCGATGCCTCCGCGCAGCCAGGCCGTCCAGCGCTTGCGCCCCTGGACCTCCCCGCCCCGCGCCAGCCTCTCCGACACGCCGGTGATCCCGTCCCGGGAGGGCAGCTCCTCGGAGCCAACGCCGTCCGGGACGCGGACGGCGCGGGGCGCGGCGAGGGCGTCGCGCAGCGGCTGCCGCGACCACTGGCGGAAGTACGGCGTGAACACCGAGAAGTGGTCCGAGGCGGACGGTGTCACCACCCCCGGCGGCACGGCCGACGTCACGGTGTCATGGACGTGCAGCCGCCGCCCGCCGGCCTCCAGGGCCCGGCGCAGCCGTGCCTCCCGGCGCCGGGCGTAGCCGCTGACCTCGGCGGCCATGTGCACCTCGTCGGCGTCGGTCTCGGCAGCCACCTTGCACACCTCGTCGACGACGTCCCCCGACCGCACCACCAGCCGCCCGCCGCGCTCACGCAGCCCGGCGTCCAGCTCGCGCAGACAGTCCGCGAGGAACGCCAGCCGGTTCGGCGCCGCGAACCCCGCATCCAGCACCCCCCGGTCCCGCACGAACAGCGGCACCACCTGCCGCCCGCCCTCCAGCGCGGCCCGCAGCGGCGGATGGTCGTGCAGCCGCAGATCGGCGGTGAACAGGACGACCGAGACATCGGCGTTCAAGGCATTCATGGCGGGCTCCGGGAGGGACGGACGGGACCGAAACAGACGGAAGGGACGGGACCGGGGCGGGACCTGGCAGGACGGGACGGGACGGGAAGGGAAGGGAAGGGACCGGACGGTGAAGTGCTTCCGGTCCCGGGTGCCCCGCGGATGCGGAGGTCAGCGAGCGGGCGCGGAATTCGTCCGCGCGGGTGACGGCGGTGCGGGCGACTCCGGTCGGCCGACGGGCACGGCGCAGCCGTCGGCGGGCAGACGGCATGTACGAGCTGTGACCGGCCCGTCGCGGGCGGCGGCCCGCACCCGGGAGCTGATCGCAGGAGGCGGACGTCGGTAAGGGCGCGAAGGTGTTGCAGCGGTTCCCCGCCGGTTCCTGGTGGTGGTCCCGGCGGGTCCGCGACGAGGAGCGACCGCGGCCGGTTGCGTCCCGGCGTGCGCGGTGGGTGGGTCGTGCGGTGCCATGGTCGGGGCGGGACCGTCCGGGTCCGCGACGAGGAGCGACCGCGGCCGGTTGCGTCCCGGCGTGCGCGGTGGGTGGGTCGTGCGGTGCCATGGTCGGGGCGGGACCGTCCGGGTCCGCCCGCACCCCGACCGGCCCCGTACGGGCCGACTGGAGCACGCCATGCCGTACTTCCTGCTCAGTGTCGCCCAGCCCACCGGCGGACAGCCGCCCGCCCCCGCGGAACTCGACGCGATCATGCGTGACATCCAGGCGTTCAACCAGGACCTGCGGGACGCCGGCGCCTTCGTCTTCGCGGGCGGCCTGGACGGTCCGGGCACCGCCACCGTGCTGCGCCCGGCAAGCCCCGGCAGCCCCGGCAGCCCCGGCGGCGAGGTGACCGCGACGGACGGGCCCTTCGCCGAGCCCGGTGACGAGTACCTCGCCGGACTGTCCCTGATCCGCGCCGACGACCGTGCCGAGGCCCTGCGCTGGGCGCGGAAGGCCGCCCTCGCCACGACCCTCCCCGTCGAGGTACGGCAGTTCGTGCACGTGGACTGACGCCGGGGCCGAGCAGAGAGGCGGCGGCGGCCGGGGCGCACCGGGCGCGAGCGGCGATAATGGCTGCGGGTGCCACCGTACGGGGGTGCCCGGCCGGCCGCCGGAAGGGCGCGGCGGGCCGCACCGAACCGGTAGACGGTAGACGGTAGACGGTAGCCGGTAGACGAGGACGGACGGGGCGAGGAGCGTTCCATGGCCGACGCGAAGGACGAGCGCCGCCCGGCCGGCGAGCTGGAGGCCGGTGTCATGGCCGCCCTGTGGGCCGCGGGCGTGCCGCAGACCCCCGGCCAGGTCCAGCGCAGCCTCGGCTCGGGCCTGGCCCGCACCACGGTGACCACGATCCTGACCCGGCTGTACGAGAAGGGCATCGTCGACCGGCGCCGCCAGGGCCGCGGTTACGCCTACCGTCCCGTCCAGGACGCACAGGGCCTCACCGCGCTGCGGATGCACACCGAACTGGACCGCGACACCGACCGGGAGACGGTGCTCGCCCGCTTCGTCGCCCAGCTCAGCGCCGACGACGAGCGCATCCTGCGCGATCTGCTCGACCCGGGGCGGCGATGACCCTCCTGCTGCTCCTGCTGCCGCTCGCGCTGCCGTTCGCCGTTCCGCCGCTGGCCCGGCGGGCGGTGGAACGGCTGGCGCCCGTCACCGCGCTGTGGCTGCTCGCCGGTGGAGCGGTCGTGCTCGCGGGTTCCTCGCTCGCTGCGCTGGGCGCGTTCGTGCTGGTCGGGCTGCTGAAACTGCCCTTCTTCGCCGCGCTCGGCGAACTGATCCACCCGCTGCGCACCGTGTCCGACACCTTCGTGGTGCCGGCCGCCGCGATGTCCGTCGGCGCGCTCGCCATGTGCGGGTGGGCGCTCGCGCGCTCGGTGCTGCGGCAGACGCGTGCCTTCCGTGTCGCCCGCACCGAGGCCGGGCGTCGGCCCGCTGCGGGTGATCTGTGCGTCGTCGATTCGGCCCGCCCGGACGCGTACGCCCTGCCGGGGCGGCCGCACCGGATCGTCGTCACCACCGGCATGCTGCGCAGCCTCTCCGCCGCCGAGCGGGAGGCGCTGTTCGCCCATGAGCGGGCGCACAATGCCGGTGGCCATCACTACTTCCTCGCTGCCGCCGAGCTTGCCGCCCTCTGCCATCCCGCGCTGCGTCCTGTCCGTGCGGCGGTTCGGCTCGCGGTCGAGCGTGCCGCCGATGAGGCCGCCGCCCGTGTTGTGGGGGACCGGCAGCTGACCGCCCGTGCGATTGCGCGGGCTGCGCTTGCGGGGCACGAGGCTGCTGGGCGGGCGCGGGCCGGGTTTGTCGCTGCGGCGACGGCCGGGCCTGTGCCGCGGCGTGTCAGCGCGCTGCTGGCCGCTCCGCGGGTGTCGGGGTGGGCCGTTTCCTGGATCGCCGTGCTGCTTGTGGCGTGCGTGGGGCTGTCCTTTGCCGCCTCCGCGACCGGGATGGTCGACGTGCATCATCGGGTCGAGGTCGCGCAGGGGGAGGCCGGCTAGAGCCGGTTGGGTCGCCCCCGCCGCCCCTTCCCTTTCCCGTCCCTGGGGGCTGTGCCCCCAGACCCCCCTTGTCGGCCCTTCGGGCCTCGTCCTCAAACGCCGGACGGGCTGATTCCTGCCCCTCCGGCGTTTGAGGAGCGGGGGTGCGGGGGCGGAGCCCCCGGGTCGGGAACGGGAAGGGGCGGCGGGGGCGAAACCCTCCCCACCGGAACGGACTGGCGCGCGTCACGTTTTACGTATAACCTCACCCGTCAATCACCCCCGTGGAAAGGCCGCACCGAGTCGCCATGAGACGTATCGCCCTGGTCACCCTCGTCGTCGACGACTACGACGAGGCGATCCGCTTCTACACCGAAGCCCTCGGGTTCAGAGTCGTCGAGGATGCTCCGAGACCCGACGGATCGCGTTGGGTCGTCGTCGAACCGGGCGGCCCGGCCGACGGTTGCGGCACCGGGCTGCTCCTCGCCCGTGCCAAGGACTCCGCACAGCGCGCCCGGATCGGCGACCAGACCGGTGGGCGCGTCGGGTTCTTCCTGCACACCGACGACTTCGCCCGTGACCACGCCCGGATGACCGCGGCGGGCGTGACCTTCCTGGAGGAGCCGCGCCACGAGCCGTACGGCGTCGTCGCCGTTCTCCAGGACCTGTACGGCAACCGCTGGGACCTGCTCCAGCCCGCCGACCAGCAGTAACCCCGGCCTCCGACCCAGAAAGCCCGCCATGCCCCAGTCCTCTATAGACACCGACACCCTCCGCCGGCTGCCCAAGGCCGTGCTGCACGACCACCTCGACGGCGGACTGCGTCCCGCCACGCTGGTGGAGCTCGCGGCCGAGGCGGGTCACCGGCTGCCCACCACCGACCCCGCCGAGCTGGCCGCCTGGTACTTCGAGGCCGCGAACTCCGGTGATCTGGTGCGCTACATCGCCACCTTCGAGCACACCCTCGCCGTCATGCAGACCCGTGAGGGCCTGCTGCGCACCGCCGAGGAGTACGTGCTCGACCTCGCCGCCGACGGCGTGGTCTACGGCGAGGTCCGCTACGCGCCCGAGCTGATGCTGGCGGGCGGACTGACCCTGCCCGAGGTCGTGGAGGCCGTACAGGAGGGCCTCGCCGCCGGGATGGCCAGGGCCGCCGCCGCGGGCACCCCGGTGCGGGTCGGCACGCTGCTGTGCGGGATGCGGATGTTCGACCGCGTGCGGGAGGCCGCCGACCTCGCCGTCGCCTTCCGGGACGCGGGGGTCGTCGGCTTCGACATCGCCGGTGCCGAGGACGGCTTCCCGGCCACCGACCACCTCGCCGCCTTCGAGCATCTGCGCCGCGAGAGCGTGCCGTTCACCATCCACGCGGGCGAGGCGTACGGCCTGCCCAGCATCCACCAGGCCGTACAGGTGTGCGGCGCCCAGCGGATCGGGCACGGGGTGCGGATCACCGAGGACATCGTCGACGGCAAGCTCGGCCGGCTGGCGAGCTGGGTGCGCGACCGCCGTATCGCCCTGGAGGTGTGCCCCACCTCCAACCTCCAGACGGGCGCCGCCGTTTCGATCGCCGAGCACCCCGTCACGATGCTCAAGGACCTGGACTTCCGGGTCACCGTGAACACCGACAACCGGCTGGTGTCCGGCACCACGATGACCCGGGAGATGGCCCTGCTCGTGGAGCAGGCGGGCTGGACGGCCGAGGACCTGCGCACGGTCACGGTCAACGCGCTGAAGAGCGCGTTCATACCGTTCGACGAGCGCAAGGCCCTCATCGAGGACGTCGTTCTGCCGGGCTACGCGGCCGTGCTCTGAACCAGCCCCTTGGCATAGGCGGCCTGTCCGATGTGCTGGAGATCGTCGGACAGGACGCTGACCAGCCGCACGCCCAGCGTGACCGGCGGGTCCCACCGCTCGTCCACGACCCGCTCCAGGTCCTTCGCGGTGAGATCGCGCAGGGCCTGGAGCGTCTGCTCGTGGACCGCGTCGTAGTACCCGGTCAGCAACTCGCCGGAGTCGACGCGCACCTTCCCGACCTGCGCGGAGGTGTGCCCGTACCCGGTGGCACGGGCGGGCAGGCCGAGCCCGAAGTTCTTCTCCCAGCCCTGGGTGAGCCACACCTGGTCGAGGCCGAAGGCGTCGGCGATGTGGTCGTCCTGGACCCGGGTGAGATGCCAGACGAGCCACGCGATGGAATTGGCACCGGGGGTCGGGCGGGCGGCGAGGGCATCGGCCGCGAGACCGTCGACGGTGGCATGGACTTCTTCCCTGACACGGCCGAAGCCGTCGATGAGGATCTCCTTCACATGCATGGGTCCACCTTCGCCCATCGGCGTCCCCGCTGTCGTCCGCAATACGGCGTCCAGCAGGCCGAACTGCGTAACCGCCCCGGTCAGCAGGGGGGGTGCCGCCCCTCAGCAGGGGTGTGCCGCCTCCCCGCTCTCCAGCAGCGCCATCAGGGCCCGGGCCGCCGGGCTGGTGGCCTCCGGGGGCGGCAGCAGGGCCGCCGTGCCGTACACGTCCTCGCCGGTGCCCTTGACCGGGAGCGCGGTCAGCGAGGGCCGCTTGTGCCGGAAGTGCGCGGGCACCACGGCGACGCCCAGGTTCTCGCCGACCAGGTCGAGCAGGCTGTGCACGTCGTTGACCTCCAGGGCGACCGTGCGCCGTACCCCGCACGCGGCGAACGCGGCGTCGGTGGCGCGGCGCGGGCCCCAGTCCGGGTGGAAGTCGACGAACATCTCACCGGCCAGCTCCTCCGGCCTCACCGCGACGGCCCCGGCCAGCGGATGGCTCGGATGGCACAGCACGGTCATCGGCTCGGCGGCCAGCGCCACCGTGCGCAGCGGATCGGTGCCGTCCTCGGTGCGGTAGGCGAACGCCAGGTCGAGGCGCCCGGCCGCGACCTCCTCCACGAGCGCCCCCGTGCCGGTCTGCCGCAGCCGGATCTCCACATCGGGATGGTGTCGCCGGAACGCGGCGAGCAGCCCCGCCACATGCACCCCGGCGATGCACTGCTCGGTGCCCAGCGCGAGAGTGCCGCGCAGTACCCCCTGCACCGCCGCCACTGCCTCGTGCGCCGCCCTGACCTGGGCCAGGATCCGCTCCGCCTCGGCGAGCAGGGCGCGTCCGGCCTCGGTGAGCGTCACCCGCCGGGTGGTCCGCACGAACAGCGGGGCGCGCAGCTCCCGCTCCAGCGCCCGCACCGACGCCGACAGGCCGGACTGCGACACCATCAGCCGCTCCGCCGCCCGGGTGAAGTGCTGGTCCTCGGCGACCGCGACGAAATGCCGGAGGTGGCGCAGTTCCATGACTGAGAAGCCTATCCGCTGAATTCCATCGGATTCTCCTGTTGGACCGCTGGGGCGCGCCTGGGGAAGAGTGGAACCGGTAGATCGTGTGCCAACCCCCTGGAGTCGCGTTGTACACCGCACACCCCGACCGTTACGCGGACATGCCTTACCGGCGCACCGGACGCAGCGGACTGAAGCTCCCCGCGCTGTCGCTCGGACTGTGGCACAACTTCGGCCCCGACCGCCCGGTCGAGACCCAGCGCGCCATTCTGCGCCGCGCTTTCGACCTCGGCGTCACGCACTTCGACCTGGCCAACAACTACGGCCCGCCGCCCGGTGCCGCCGAGTCCGCGTTCGGCGAGGCCCTCAAGGCGGACTTCGCGTCCTACCGCGACGAACTGGTGATCTCCACCAAGGCGGGCTACCTCATGTGGCCCGGCCCGTACGGCGAATGGGGCTCGCGCAAGTACGTGCTGTCGTCGCTGGACCAGAGCCTGAAGCGGATGGGCCTGGACTACGTCGACATCTTCTACTCACACCGCCCCGACCCGGAGACTCCGCTGGAGGAGACGATGGGCGCCCTGCACTCGGCGGTGCAGCAGGGCAAGGCGCTCTACGTGGGCATCTCCAACTACTCGGCGGAGCAGACCCGGGAGGCCGCCCGTATCCTCGCCGAGCTGGGCACCCCGCTGCTCATCCACCAGCCGCGCTACTCCATGCTCGACCGGCGCCCGGAGGACCAGGGCGTGCTGGACGCGCTGGACGAACTCCAGGTCGGCTCCATCGTGTTCTCCCCGCTGGAGCAGGGCCTGCTGACCTCCCGCTACCTCGACGGCATCCCGGAGGACTCGCGGGCGGCGAGCGACAGCCCCTTCCTTAACTCGGACGCGGTCACCGAGGAACTGGTCGGCAAGCTGCGCGCGCTCGACGACATCGCCAAGTCCCGCGGCCAGAGCCTGGCCCAGCTCGCGCTCGCCTGGGTGCTGCGCGGCGGCCGGGTCACCTCCGCCCTGGTGGGCGCGAGCAGCCCGCGGCAGATCGAGGACAGCGTCGCCGCGACCCGCAACCTTGACTTCGACGCCGAGGAACTGGCGCAGATCGACGCGATCGTGGCGCCGTAGCGGATCGACATGATCGTGGCGCCGTAGCGGTCCCACGGACCCCCCACGGGCGGGGGCGCCTCCCGGTAGATTGGGAGGCGCCCCCTTTTCGCGCCCCCGCGTGCGCCGTGGCGCTCTTCCGGCGCGTGAGCCGCCCGACAACATGGGCTGTGCATTCCGGCCAAGAACGGCCACGAATATGCCAGGAGACTGGCCGGAATGGTGTGGTGACAGTGGTTCAGAAGTGAACATACTCGACTGCTAGGGGCAGACGTCGCCGGGCGGACGGGAAGCTGACGACAGGCCCTGGGACGGGTCCGCGGCATGGCCGGCGGGACAGCCCCGGGGACGCCGTCGAGCACGTCGTCCGGGACGAACGGGCCCCCACCCGGGACATTCCGAGCCGCACGGAGAGCGAGGGCAACCCACACCGGCTGACGCGCTTGGCAGCGGGGGAGTGATCGTGCACGACGAGTTCCTGTGTCATGTCACCGCGTACGGCGTCTGCGACGGCATGCGCATCGGCGTACCGCTCGGCACCTACCGGGCGCCCACCCTGGCCCTGGCCCTGTGGTGGCTGCGCGACCGCGCCCTGTGGATCGCCGACCGGCTCGACCCGCAGCCCGACCGCCCCCAGTACCCGCCCAGCGCGCTCATCCCGGTCGGCCCGTCGGTGCCCGATGTGCCGGAGGCCCTGCGCGGCTGGTGCGGCGACGACGTACGGCAGGAACTGGTCGCCGAGGAACTGGCCGCCGGGCGCCTTGTGCGGGTCGCGGCGGCCGACGAAACCACCGAGTACGAACTGCTCGCCGAGTCCGTGGACGCGCTGCGCATGCAGCGCACCATCCCCGCGCTGGTCCTCCCTGTCGCCTGAGTCGCCTCGCTCACTTCCCTTGGTGCGGCGGTCCTACCCGGGTTCCGTCCCGCCTCGGTGGCGTGTCGGGCGGGTCAGGAGGCTGCCCAGGAAACCGCAGGCCAGGCCCCAGAGGAGGGCCAGGGCGAGGGCCTGCCACAGGGCCGGTATCAGGTAGACGGTGCCGGACAGGCCGCCGCCCAGGTCGCCGATGCCGAGCAGGGACAGGCCGTAGTGGGCGTCCAGACGGCCGGTCAGACAGATCATCAGCACCGTCGCCGCGAGCGCGACGCCCATGCGCACCGCGTGCTGCCAGGCCCGTGTCCGGGCGGGGGAGCGGACCGCCATCAGGAACGCCACCGCGAGCAGCAGCACCGCCGCCACGACCGTCAGCCACCACACCCGGCCGTCGTGCTCGGAGAGCGTGCGCAGGTTCAGCGTGGAGACCTCCTCGGTGCGCAGCACCTCGTCGAGCAGATGCGGCATCGGCAGCCCGAACGGCCCGTCCACCCTGCCGTGCCAGGTGACACCGAGACCCAGCGTGAGGGCCGGCCACACCAGGTTCGGCAGGCCGAGCAGCAGCACCGCCACCGTCTCCGCCACATGGCCGCGGGTGGCCGCCACCACCAGACCGGTAACGACCCCGAGAGCGACGTAGACGAGCAGCAGCACGACCATCGCGTACGCCGCCGGACGCACGGACGTCTGGAAGCGCAGCAGCCGGGCCGGCAGCGGCGCCCCGCTCGACACCAGCAGCGCCAGTACCAGCACCCCGGCCAGCCACAGCAGCCCGAACAGCACCGTCGGCCCCACGTCCGTGGTGAAGCCGACCTCGGGCGAGATGCCCAGGAAGTCACCGATGTCGCCTAGTGTGCCGTTGCCGACATCGACGGCGAAGGTCTGGCGGGCCCCCAGAGCGAGGCCGATCAGCGCCGCCAGCCACAGCACCGCCAGCCGCGCCGCCCACCCGGCCAGTGCCGCGACAGGCAACGTTCGCCCCGTCGCGACGCCCGGCACGCTCCCCCAAGCTCTTCGAGCAGGGGGGACCCCCGCTCGCCGCACCGGCCGAAGACCCAAGTACGTCCGGTCCGTCGACGGGGCCCTCCGGCCGGCACGCCGAGAGCACGCACCGGACGCCGCTCCTTCACGGGCGAACGTTGCCTGCCACGGCACTGGCTCCCCGGCCCCGGTGACCGCCCGGTGCCGCAGCGGGCGCAGAAAGCCTGCGCCGATCACCAGCGCGCCCGTCAGCGTCACAGACAGCGGCATCACGGTCAGCCCCGCGTGCGTCTCGGCCAGGGGACCCGCGTTCCCCGACAGCCGTACCGTGCCGCCCACCGCGGTCACCACCGTCGCCGCGACGACGCGGGGGAAGGCGACGTCCGGCAGCTCCGCCGCACCCGCCGCCCACAGCCCGGCCGACGCGACCAGCACCATGGCGGCCAGCCCGGTCAGCACCGCGGCCAGCGCCTGCGGCCAGCCCTGCCGGGCCCGGACGGCCTCGGCGTGGTCGACAAAGGAGGGCGACGGCTGGCTCACCTTGTCACGCTAAGCAGGGCAGAGGGGGCACGCCCGCCGGGAGGGCCGTCCGCGCCGTCCGTGCGAGCCGCACCGCCTTCGCGCGTCACCTCGTCGGCGTCGGGACTGCGGCGCGCCGCTTGGGGTACGAGCACTCCTGGGGTAAGAGTGCCGGAGCGGCGGTGAGCCGCCTCCGGACCGGTTTCCGAGAGAGACACGCATGACCGAACACCTGGACGGCGCAGTGATACCGACTGGTTTCGACGTGCCCGTGGAACCACTCCTGCGGGCCGCGCACTACACCGGTGAACCCGGTTGCATAGCCGAGGCGCGCGCGTTCGCCGCGCGCTTCGTCGACCAGCTCAGGACCGAATGGTGCGCCGACATCGGCGACCGGGCCCTCGGCGAGCTGCTGCTGGTGGTCAGCGAACTCGTCACCAACGCGGACCGGCACAGCAACGGCCCGTACATCCTGGAGCTGGAGGGCACGGACAGCGCGGTCTCGGTGTCGGTCTACGACAGCAGTGTCGCCCTGCCCCGGCGCTTCCCGCGCGACCCGGAGCGCATCGGGCGGCACGGCCTGGAGGTCGTCCATGCCCTGGCCGCCGATGTACACGTCGAACGCGTCCCGGTGGGCAAGCGCGTCTCCGCCCTGATCCCGCTCGGCCACTGACGAGCCGAGCCGCCCCCGATCGGGCCGGACAGGCCCTGTACGACCGGGCCGGACAGGCCCTACGCGCAGCCCAGTTCGCCCAGCATTCCCTGTCGCAGCCGGGTGATGATCCGCTTGATCAGGCGTGAGACATGCATCTGCGAGCAGCCGAGCCGCTCCCCGATCTCCGCCTGCGTGGCTTCCTCGACGAACCGCATGTGCAGGATCTGCCGGTCGCGCTCGCTGAGGCCGGCCATCAGCGGGGCCAGCGAGTGGAAGTCCTCCACCAGTCCCATCCGCTCCTCCTCGACCCCGATGAAGTCGGCGAGCACCGCCTCGCCCTCCTCGGCGCCCTCGCCGGTGAGCGCGGCGTCCAGCGACGCGGAGTTGTAGCCGTTGGCGGCCAGCTGGGCCTCCACCACCTCGTCCTCGGAGACGCTCATCAGCGTGGCGAGCTCGGCGACCGCGGGGTCGCGGTCCAGCCTGCTGGACAGTTCCTCCCGCGCCCTGGCCAGCTCCACCCGCAGTTCCTGGAGGCGCCGCGGTACATGCACCGCCCAGGTGGTGTCCCGGAAGAACCGCTTCATCTCACCGACGATGTACGGCAGCGCGAACGACGTGAACTCCACCTCGCGCGAGATCTCGAACCGGTCGATGGCCTTGATCAGGCCGATCATCCCGGTCTGGACGACATCCTCCATGTCGTCCCCGCGGCTGCGGAAACGGCCCGCGGCGAAACGCACCAGCGACATGTTCATCTCGATGAGCGTGTTGCGGGCGTACTGGTACTCCGGCGTGCCCTCCTCCAGCTCGGTGAGCCGCCGGAAGAACTGGCGCGACAGTGCCCGCGCGTCACGCGGCGCAACGGTCCGCGGCCGGGGCACACCCGGCAGCGCCGTGTCGCGCGTCGTCGTCCGGTCCGTCGTCGCCTCGTACGTCCTGGCCGCTGTGGCGGCGGTGGCACTGGCGCTGGCGGTATCCATCTGCCTCTCCCACGAAGATCGCCTACGACGTCGTCCGCCTCTTGGGCTCTGCGTCCCTGGTCCTTGGTCGTGTGAAGGTGCCGTGGTGTGGCGGTTACCCGGTCCGCGGCCGCCTATGCCTGCCGGGTCCGGGCAATGCGCCGGTGCGCGTGTCGACGCGCATCCTGTGCGGTCCCGGCCTCGCCGGACGGACCGCACGTCCTTTCCGGCCAGTCTACGGCTGTCGGCCCGCGGCGGCCTGTGCCGGGGTCCGGGCCGGCGGCAGGGCGAGCCGACACGTGCCGGGGCCGATCTCCAGAACGCGCTCCCCCGCCCCAGCCGCGGGCAGTCGTGCCGCTGCGGGGGTCCCCCTGCTCGAAAAGCTTGGGAGAGGCACGGGTGGGCGCGGGCGGCAACCCGTAAGCGCCGGGCTGCGCACCCACCCCCGGCCCACCGCAACACCGGCCGCCCGGATCGATGCCGGTCGCCCGGGCCGGTTCGTCGACCAGGGGGAGCGGACAGCGGGCCGAGCGGACGGGGCGGGGTGACTCGTCCGATTCTCCTGAGGGCGGAACGCCGATCCCTTCCACCCCGGCGCCGGAATCCTAGGCTGGGAAGGTGACCCAGCAGCAGCCCGACGAAGCCCGAGTCATCCCCCTCCGTCCCCTCGCCCCGCGGGCAGCCCGGGACCCCGTGGTACCGGCCGCCGCACCGGTCGCACCGGTCGTACCGGCCCCCCGGGAACCCCTGTGGCGTGACCTCGTGGGCGAGGTGCTGCGGCGTCAGCGCCACGCACAGGAGCGGACGTTGAAGGATGTCGCGGAGGCGGCCAGGATCTCCGTGCCGTATCTCTCGGAGATCGAGCGCGGCCGCAAGGAGGCGTCCTCGGAGGTCCTCGCGGCCGCCGCCCAGGCGCTCGGACTCGGTCTCGGCGATCTGCTGACGCTGGCCCGCGGGGAGCTGACGCGGACCGTGGCACGCCGGTCCGCACCAGGCCGCCGCCCGTCGGCGTCGTCGCACGACGGGCTGTGCCTCGCCGCCTGACGGGCTGACGGCCCACAACCCGACGCCGCCCCCCTGCGACCCCCCTGACCGGCGCCTCAGCCCCCCCACGAGGCGCCGGCTCAGCCCCCCACGAGCCGCCGGCTCAGCACCTCGTCGGCCAGGCCGTAGGCCACCGCCTCCTCGGCGGTGAACACCTTGTCGCGGTCCATGTCCGCGCGCAGCGTGGCGATGTCGTGGTGCGTGTGACGGGCCAGCACCTCCTCCACCTGGGCGCGGACGCGCACCATCTCCCTGGCCCGCAGGGCGAGATCGGACACCGTGCCCTGGCTGCCGCCCGAGGCGGGCTGGCCGAGCAGCACCCGCGCGTGCTCCAGCACGAACCGCCGCCCGGGATCGCCGCCCGCCAGCAGCACGGCCGCCGTGGACGCGGCCTGGCCCACGCAGAACGTGGCGATCGGCGCCTGGACGAAGGTCATCGTGTCGTAGATCGCCATCAGCGAAGTGAACGAGCCGCCGGGGGAGTTGATGTAGATCGCGATCTCCCGCTCCGGCGCCGACGACTCCAGATGGAGCAGTTGGGCGATGACGACATTGGCGACGCCGTCGTCGATCTCGGTGCCGAGGAAGACGATGCGCTCGGAGAGCAGCCGGCTGAAGACGTCGTAGGACCGCTCGCCCTGCGGGGTCCGCTCGACGACGTTCGGAATCGTGTAGGTCCCCATGGTCACAGCCCCATCCGTCGCTTCATGGCGGCCGGGCGGACCTCGGCGAACGACTCGGCGACCCGGTCCACGATCCCGTACTCCCGCGCCTGTTCGGCCGTGAACCAGCGGTCGCGGTCGCCGTCCCGGGAGATGGTCTCCGGCGACTGGCCGGTGTGCTCCGCCGTGATCCGCTCGATGGTCCGCTTGGTGAACTCGTGGTTCTCCGCCTGGATCTCGATGTCCGCGGTGGTGCCGCCGATGCCCGCCGACGGCTGGTGCATCATGATCCGCGCGTTCGGCAGCGCGTACCGCTTGCCCGCCGCGCCGACGCTGAGCAGGAACTGGCCCATGCTGGCCGCGAAACCCATGGCGAGCGTGGCCACGTCGTTGGGGATCAGCCGCATCGTGTCGTAGACGGCGAGGCCCGCGTGCACCGAGCCGCCCGGGCTGTTGACGAACAGGGCGATGTCGGTGTGCGGGTCCTCCGCCGAAAGGATCAGCAACTGGGCGCAGACCCGGTTGGCGGAGACCTCGTCGACCTGTGTGCCGAGCAGGACGATGCGCTGCGCGAGCAGTTGGGCGGCCAGGTGGTCGTCGAAGGGCGTGGAAGGGGTGTCGCCCTCCTGGGCGATCGGGGTGAGCCGCGGGGCAAGCGCGGTGAGCGGGGCCATGGGTACTCCTCGTCGTGGACGGGACGTCGTCGTGGACGGGACGTCGTATCGACGTATCGACGCACCCACTCTTGACCGGACCAGGCCCCCGCAGACCGTTTCTCTGCCGGTGGCAGATTCGCCATGGGCAGAGCGGGCTCCGGGCTCCGGGCTCCGGGTTCGGGGCTACGGCGGTCGGAGGCCTCCGGGCTCGGCCGTCCGATGTGGTCCGGGCGGGCCGATCGGGGGTTTGTGGCCTGCGGCCGATGAGTTCCGCGGCGCACGGCGGTCAATACGGGTGATGTGTCCCACGACATGTTCGCCATCCGGGAGGTACGCATGACCACCGACGGTTTCACCACCTGCCTCTGGTTCGACGGCCAGGCAGAGGAGGCCGCCCAGTTCTACGTCTCGGTCTTCAAGAACTCCAGTGTCGGGCGGATCGGCCACTACACCGAGGCCGGACCCGGCCCGGCGGGCTCGGTGCTCGCCGTGGAGTTCACGGCCAACGGCCAGAAGTTCGTCGCCCTGAACGGGGGCCCGCAGTTCACGTTCGACGAGGCGATCTCCTTCCAGCTCTACTGCGACGACCAGGAGGAGGTCGACCACTACTGGGCCCGCCTCACCGAGAACGGCGGCGAGCCCGGCCCCTGCGGCTGGCTCAAGGACAAGTACGGCGTGTCCTGGCAGATCATCCCCGACGGGCTGATCGAGATGGTGTCCGACCCGGACCCGGAGAAGGCCGCCCGCGCCACCCGGGCCATGCTCTCCATGGGCAAGCTCGACATCGTCGCACTGCGCAAGGCCCACGCCGGCGAGTGAAGGGCCGGAGGGGGTCCCGGTGGCGGGCCCGGGGGAGCCGGGTGAGGATCAAGGAGTGGGTACAGCCACGGATCCCCCTCCAGGGGCCTTGACACCCAGCGGTGATCCCCTCCTGGCCGCGCGGTTCAGTCTGCCTGTCGTGCCCCGCACCTTTGTACGGCGGGCCCGGCTGACCGAGCGGCTCACCCAGGGCGTTCGGGGCCCGCTGACGCTGATCGCCGGTGCTGCCGGAGCGGGCAAGACGATGCTGGCCGCCGACTGGGCGAGGACGGCGGACGCGCCGCGCCGCACCGCGTGGCTCACCGTCGAGGCCGAGGACAACGCCCCGGGAGTCTTCTGGACCTACGTCCTTGCCGCCCTGCGCCGCCACGGCCTCGACGGACCCGACGGATCCGGCGGCCCCGACGACATCGGTTCTCCGGCCCGCCCCGGCGAGGTGGACCACTCGCTGCTCGCCCGGCTGGCCGCCCGACTCGGCAGCGCCGCCGAGCCCGTGGTGCTGGTGCTCGACGAGTTCGACCGGGTCGCCGCCTGCGCCGAACTCGCGGACGAGCTGCAGTTCGTGCTGCGTCACTCCGGTGGCGGACTGCGCCTGGTGATCGTCAGCCGCAGCGAACCCCTGCTGCCGCTGCACCGCTACAGAGCCGCGGGCGAGGTCACCGACATCCGCGGCGCCGACCTCGCCTTCCGCCCCGAGGAGGCCGCCGCCCTGCTCGACCGGCACGGTATGCCCCTGTCCGACACGGCCGTCCGCGCCCTGACCGAGCGCACCGGCGGCTGGGCAGCCGGACTGCGGCTGTGCATCCTGGCCGCCCAGCGGGCCGCGGACCCGGAGACCTTCCTGAAGGACTTCGAGGCGGGCCGCAGCACCCTCGCCGACTATCTCCTCGCCGAGGTCCTCGAAGCCCAGCCCCGCGCCACCCAGGACCTGCTGCTGCGGTGCAGCGTCCTCGACCGCATCCACCCCGACGTCGCCAATGCCCTCACCGGCCGTGACGACGCCGAGACGGTGCTCGCCGGGCTCCAGCGCGCCAACGCCTTCGTCGACGCCACCGGACACTCCTGGTACCGGCTCCACCCGCTGTTCGCCGAGATCCTCCGCGTCCATCTGCGCGTCCGCGAACCCGGCCGCGAGCCCGGACTGCACCGTACGGCCGCCCGCCGGCTCGCCGACGCCGGACTGCTCGCCGAGGCCCTGCCGCACGCTGCCGACGCCGGTGACTGGGAACTCGCCGCCGGCCTCCTCGTCGAGGACCTCGGCATCGGACGCCTGCTGACCGGACTCGACGCCGAACGGCTCGACACCCTGTTCGCCCGGATGCCCTCCGACGTGCCCGGACCCGCCGCCGGCCTGGTGCGCGCCGCCCGAGACCTGGTCCGCCACGACGCCGACCGCGGCCTCGCCCACCTCTACCGTGCCGCCGCCGCACTGCACCACGAGAACGCCTCCGACGCGCTGCGGCTGAGCTGCGCCCTGATGCGCGTGCTCGCCGCCCGCACCACCGGCGCCGCCGATCTTGCCGAGACCGCCGCCCTGGAGGCCGAGGCGGCCCGCCGTGCGCTGCCCGCCGAACGGCTCGCCCGACATCCGGAACTGCCCGTGCTGATCCTCGGCGACCTGGGCTCCGCCCAGCTCTGGGCCGGACGCCTCGACTCCGCGCGGGCGACCCTGACGGCCGCCGCCGGGGCGGACGGCGGGCCGGCGACCGCGTCCCTGCGGCAGGACTGCCTCGGCCGGCTGGCGCTCATCGATGTGCTGCACGGCCGCCCCGGACCCGCCCGGACCCACGCCCGCCAGGCGGTCGCCGAGGCGGAACGTGCCGGGCTGCCGCCCGACGCCCGCGCCCCGGTGGCCCGGCTGGTGCTGGCCGCCGTGGCGACCGACTGCGACGAACTCGCCGAGGCGCACCGCCATCTCGACCAGGCCGCCGCCTGCGCCTCCGCCACCGCACCGCACGACCCCGTCGTGACGGCCGTACTGGCCCTGCAGCGCGCCCGGCTGCGGCTCGCCCAGGGCGACCCCGCGGCCGCCCTCGTGGAGCTGGACGGCCTGGAGAAGCCGTCCACGGCCCTCGAACCCTCGCCCTGGGTGCACGAGCGGGCAGCCGTCACGGCGTGCGCCGCGCATCTCGCGGCGGGCCGCCCGGAGGCCGCGCTGCGCGTCTTCGAGGAGCGGCCCGCCGACAGCACGTCGAGCCGGGCCGCCGAGGCCCGCGCCCGGCTGGCCGACGGCTCGCCCCGGGCCGCGCTCGACCTGCTCGACCAGATCCCGGCGAACGGCGGGGAGGGACCCGCGATCGCCGTACGGGTGCTGCTGACCCGCGCCGCAGCCGCCGACGCCCTCGGCGACACCGCCGCGGCCCAGCGGCTCGTCTCCCGCGCCCTGCGGCTTGCCCGCCCCGACCGGCTGCGCCGTCCCGTCCTGGAGGCCGGTCCCTGGCTGCGGCGGCTGCTGCGCGCAGCGCCGCATCTGGCACACGGGCACACCTGGCTGCCCGCCTCCGTCGCCGCCCACCACACGACGGACACCGCAGCGGACGCCGAGGCGGCGCCTTTCGTGGTCGAACCGCTCAGCGAACGCGAGCGGGAGGTCCTCCAGCGCCTCGCCCAGTTGCTGTCGACGGAGGAAATCGCCGCCGATCTCTATCTGTCGGTCAACACCGTCAAGACCCACCTCAAGAGCGTCTACCGCAAACTGGGCGCCACCCGCCGCGGCGAGGCCGTGCGCCGGGCCAGGGAATTGCGCCTGCTGTGATTCCGGCCCGCCCCGCTCGGTCGGGCATCCGGCCCGCACTGCTCAGTCGGGCATCCGACCCGCCCCGCTCGGCCGGGCATCCGGCAGCGCCGCTCGGTCGGGCATCCGGCCCGCCCGCTCAGTCGGGCAGCCGGCGCATCTCCACCACATGCAGACCCAGTGACTGGCAGCGGAACAGCAGACCGTACAGCTGGGCCTCGTCGGTCACCGGGCCGAACAGCACCGTCTGATGCGGCACCACGAAGCTCTCCAGCTCCGGAAAGGCCTTGGTCATCGTCTCCGACAGCTGTCCGTCCACACGGATCTCGTATTGCATGCCGACGCCTCTCCCGCTTCGGTACGGAATCCGGCCCCCGGTCGCAGGCCCGCCGGGACGCCCCGGCGGGGAGCGGCCCCGACCCGTCCCACGCTGCCCCACCTTGCGGGCCCCGGGATCACCCGGTGCGGGTGGCCCGGACGGGGTGGTGCGGGTCGGCCGCGCCGTGCACCGCGAGAAGCACCGGCGCCGGGGCGAGGACCTTTTCCCGCCGTGGGATGACGGGGACGACGGCGGGTGTCACGTCTTTGGCCCTCTCGGGTGTCCGCAGCCCCATTCCCGCCGCGCACCGGGGCGGCGGCACGCCGAGAGAGCCCTACGGGCGGATCCGGCACCCCCGCCGGATGGGCCCGTCCCCCGTGGGATCGGTGCCGGAGCCCCCGTTCAGCCGGTACCGACGTTCTCCTCAGCGTCCCTCCGCGGCCCGGCCCGCGTCTTCACCCCGGGCGGGTGACAGCGGGGAGCGGTGGGGCGGCTGTGGCGGACCGCCGGTCGGGAGAAGGAAGCCGTTCAGCCGGTCGGTCGGGAGAAGGAAGCCCCAAGCTGTTCAGCCGGTCCGATCGGGAGAAGTCGTTCAGCCGGTCAGGAGAAGTCGTTCACCAGGACGGCGGCGCCGTCGAAACGGCCCGCCTTGAGGTCCCTCAGGGCCTGTGCGGCGCGGGAGAGAGGATAGGTGTGCGTGGTGGCGTGCACTCCGTGGCGGGCCGCGAGGGCAAGGAACTCGCGTGCGTCCTCCCGGGTGTTGGAGGTGACGCTGCGCACCTCCTTCTCGTAGAACAGCTCCGTCTCGTAGTGCAGCGGCGGTGTGTCGCTCAGGTGGATCCCGGCGATCGCGAGGATCCCGCCGCGGTCCAGTGCCCGCAGGGCGACCGGGACGAGGTCACCGACCGGGGCGAACAGGATCGCGCCGTCCAGCGGCTCGGGCGGCGGCTCGTAGGCGTCGCGGGCCGAGGCCGCGCCCAGCTCCAGCGCCAGGCGCCGGGCGTCCGCGCCGCGGGTGAGCACATGCACGGTGGCGCCCTCGGCGAGCGCCACCTGGGCGCACAGATGGGCGCTGCCGCCGAAGCCGTACAGCCCGAGGCGCCCGCCGGGCGGCAGCGCGGTGCGGCGCAGGGCGCGGTGACCGATGATGCCGGCGCACAGCAGCGGCGCCAGGGCCACGTCGTCGAGGCCGGCCGGGAGACGGTGGGCGAAGTCCGCCGGGACGGTGGTGTACTCGGCGTAGCCGCCGTCGGCGTCCCAGCCGGTGTAACGGGAGGCGGGGCACAGATTCTCTGCGCCGCGTCGGCAGTAGGCGCAGGTGCCGTCGGTGTGCCGCAGCCAGGCCACGCCCACCCGGTCGCCGACCGCGAAGCCGGTCACCGCGGCACCGGTGGCGGCGACCGTGCCGACCACCTCGTGGCCGGGCGTCACCCCCGGCCGGTGCACCGGCAGATCGCCCTCTGTGACATGCAGATCGGTGCGGCACACCCCGCAGGCCCGCACATGCACCAGCAGTTCGCCGTCCTCCGGCACCGGGACCGGCTTCTCCACAAGCCGCAGCGGGTCGTTCTCGACCGGCCCCGGCTCGGACACCGCCCACGCCCGCATCACGGCCGTCGCTGCCGTCCCTGCCTTCGGCGCGTTGCCCGCCGCGTGCTGTCCGGCCGTCGGTGCCGTCTGTGCCTTCCGCGCCCTGCCCGCCGCGTCCCGTCCGCCCGTCGTACCCGTGCCCGCCGTGTCCGGCATCCCGTACCCCGTCCGCCGCAGCCGCCGTCCCCACTCCGTCTCCAGTCTCCCCCGCATCCGGTGTCGGCGTTCACCGCGCGGGCCCGGCGGCGGATGGCTAGCGTGAGGAACGGACCACCGTCGAGCCGGAAGGGCCGCAGCCATGGCGGTACAACCAGAGGGAACCCCCTGTTGGGCCGATGCGATGTTCACCGACGTCGAGGGCGCGAAGCGCTTCTACGGCGACGTCCTGGGCTGGACCTTCGGCGAGGCGTCGTCGGAGTACGGCAACTACACCCAGGCCTATGTGGACGGCAAGGCGGTAGCGGCCGTCGTACCGCCCATGCCGGGCCAGGAGGGCGAGTCGCAGTGGTGCCTGTACTTCGCGACCGCCGACGCCGCCACGACTGCCGCGGGGATCAGGGCGAACGGCGGTGAGGTGCTGATGGAGCCGATGCAGGTGGGCGACTTCGGCACGATGTGCCTGGCCCGCGACCCCGGCGGTGTCGTCTTCGGCCTCTGGCAGGCCGGCGTCCACGAGGGCTTCGAGGCCGTCGGTGTGCCCGGCGCCTATGCCTGGGCCGAGATCTACACCCGTGAGCCGGGGAAGTCGGACACCTTCTTCCCCGCCGTGTTCTCCTACCGCGCCAAGCAGATCCAGGACGACAACGTCGACTTCCGGGTCTTCGACGTCGGCGGTGACGCCATCCTGGGCCGGATGGCCATGACCGAGGAGTTCCCCGCCGAGGTGCCGCCCTACATCAACGTCTACTTCAATGTGCCCGACGTCGACGAGGCCGTCGCCAAGGCGACCAAGCTGGGCGGGACGGTCAAGTTCGGGCCGATGGACAGCCCGTTCGGCAGGTTCGCCGCGCTCGCCGACCCGCAGGGCGCCAACTTCTCGGTGATCGACGTCCACACCACGCAGGGTGAGATGCCGCAGATCACCGAAGTGCCCTGAACCACGGCAGGCTCCGACCGGCGGACAGCGCCCCGCCGCACCGTGGCATGATCGGGTCCATGCGTGAACGACTGGTGGCCGCGTGCGACGGGGCTTCGAAGGGAAACCCGGGACCCGCGGCCTGGGCCTGGGTGGTGGCCGACGACTCACAGGCCCCGGACCGCTGGGAGGCGGGGCCGCTGGGCACGGCGACCAACAATGTGGCCGAGCTGACCGCCCTGGAACGGCTGCTGGCCTCGACCGACCCCGAAGTGCCGCTCGAGATCCGCATGGACTCGCAGTACGCGATGAAGGCCGTCACCACCTGGCTGCCCGGCTGGAAGCGCAACGGCTGGCGCACCGCCGCGGGCAAGCCGGTCGCCAACCAGGAACTCGTGGTCCGCATCGACGAGTTGCTCGCGGGCCGCTCGGTCGACTTCCGCTACGTACCCGCGCACCAGGCCGACGGCGACCCGCTCAACGACTTCGCCGACCGCGCCGCCAGCCAGGCCGCCGGTGTCCAGAAGGCGGCGGGCAGCGGCATGGGCTCGCCCGAACCGCCGGCATCCCCGGACACCCCGGCAACCGGGGCGCCGCGCCGCAAGTCGACCGGTGGGCGCAAGAGCGGCGGTGGTTCGTCGGCGCGTTCCGGCGGATCCTCTGCCCGCACCATCAAGGCGAAGTTCCCCGGCCGTTGTGTGTGCGGGCGCTCCTACGCCGCGGGCGAGCCCATCGCCAAGAACGCCCAGGGCTGGGGCCACCCGGAGTGCCGTACGGCCGCGGCCGACTGATCGGCTGGTCCGCCCGCCCGCCCGCCCGCCCGCCCGCCCGCCTGACCGGCTGGTCCGCCCGCCCGCCCGCCCGCCTGACCGGCTGGTCCGCCCGCCCGCCTGACCGGCTGGTCCGCCCGCCCGCCTGACCGGCCGGTCCCCCGTCCGCGCGCGCTTCGGGCTGCCCTTCGAGCCGCCCGCATCCTGCTACCCTTCGGGGTCGTCCGGACGCTTTGAGTGATGTCCTGACTGTCGTCCTGAGTGATAGCAGGGGTGTGTGTGAAGGTCGTCTGCGTCGGTGGCGGGCCCGCCGGCCTGTATCTGTCCATCCTGCTCAAACGGCAGGACCCTGCCCACGACATCACCGTCCACGAACGCGACCCGGAGGGCTCGACCTACGGCTGGGGCGTCACCTACTGGCGCGGCCTGCTCGACCGGCTCCTGGAACACGACCCCGAATCGGCCCGCGCGATCGAACAGAACTCGGTGTCCTGGACCGAAGGCGTCGCCCGTGTAAAGGGGATGACGATCCGTCAGCCGGGCGACGAGGGCTTCGGCATCGGCCGTCACCGGCTGCTGGAAGTGCTCGCCGCACGAGCCCGTTCCCTCGGCGTACGGCTGGAGTTCGAGCACGAGATCACTCCAAGAAGCCTGCCCGCCGCCGATCTCGTGGTGGCCGCCGACGGGGTGCACAGCGCTCTGCGCTCCGAGCACGCCGGTCACTTCGGGGCCGAGCTGAACGAAGGCCGCAACCGCTACCTCTGGCTCGGCACCACCAAGGTCCTCGACACCTTCACCTTCGCGTTCGTGGCGAGCGGACACGGCTGGATCTGGTGCTACGGCTACCCGTGCAGCGCGCGCCGCAGCACCCTGGTGATCGAATGCGCCCCCGACACCTGGCGCGGCCTCGGCCTCGACCGCGCCGACGAGGCCGGGAGCCTCGCGCTGCTGGAGCGGCTCTTCGCCGACGTCCTCGACGGCCACCCCCTCCTCGGCCGCGCCGACGGTGACGGCGCCGCCCAGTGGCTCACCTTCCGTACCCTCACCAACCGCACCTGGCACCGCGACGGCATGGTCCTGCTCGGCGATGCCGCCCACACCACCCACTACTCGATCGGCGCGGGCACCACCCTCGCCCTGAAGGACTCGATCGCCCTCGCCCGGGCCCTCGGCGAGCACACCGCGCTCCCGCAGGCCCTCGCCGCCTACGAGCGGGAGCGCAGGGCCGCGCTGCTGCCCGTTCAGAGCGCCGCCCGGCACAGTGCGCAGTGGTACGAGAACCTGCCGCGCTACATCGACCTGCCCCCGCACCGTATGTTCGCGCTGCTCGGCCAGCGCCACTCACCCCTGCTGCCGTACGTCCCGCCGCAGCTCTACTACGGCGTCGACCGGGCCGTCGGCCGACTGGCGACCCTGCGCCGGCTCAAGCGGTGGCTCGGCCCGAAGGTGGCCCGGACCGTGCAGGCACGCGCCTCGGCGGGCGGACGGTAGCGGGGACGGGCCTCGGCGAACGGACGTCGGCAAGGGACGTGCCTCGGCGGGCGGCCGGCACCAGGGGTGGCCGGACTTGGGTGAATGGCTATTCACCGATAAGGTGAATTCATATTCACCCACTTTCCTGCCTGTCCTGCCAGCGTGACGGAGTGCCGATGGACCAGCCTGCCCCGATATCCGCCGCCCCGAAGCCCGACCCGGCCGGCACCCGCCCCAGGAGCCGGCTGACGGTCCCGGTGCTGGCGTTCGGCGGGATCCTCATGGCCGTCATGCAGACCGTCGTCGTACCGCTGCTGCCCGACCTGCCCCGGCTCACCGGAGCCTCACCGGGCACGGTCTCCTGGACGGTCACCGCGACCCTGCTGTCCGGGGCGGTCCTCACCCCGGTGCTCGGCCGGGCCGGCGACATGTACGGCAAGCGGCGGGTGCTCACCGGCGCCCTCGCCCTGATGACCGTCGGCTCGGTGATGTGCGCCCTGTCCTCCGACATCGGCGTGCTCATCGCGGCCCGTGCGCTCCAGGGCGCCGCCGCCTCCGTCGTACCGCTGTCGATCAGCATCCTGCGCGACGAACTGCCGCCCGAGCGGCGCGGCTCGGCCGTCGCCCTGATGAGCTCCACCGTCGGCATCGGCGCCGCCCTCGGTCTGCCGCTCGCCGCGACGGTCGTGCAGTACGCCGACTGGCACACCATGTTCTGGCTGACCAGCGCCCTTGGCGCGGTGGGCGTCAGCGCCGTGTGGCTCGCCGTCGACGAGTCACCGGTGCGCGAGCCCGGCCGCTTCGACGTGCTCGGTGCGCTCGGACTGGCCGTCGGGCTGACCTGTCTGCTGCTCGGGGTGTCCCAGGGCGGCCAGTGGGGCTGGGGCAGCTCCCGGGTCCTCGGCCTCTTCCTCGCCGCGGCCGTCGTCTTCGGCCTGTGGTGGTGGCAGCAGCTGCGCAGCCGCAGCCCGCTGGTCGACCTGCGCCTCGTCACCCGGCCCCGGGTGGGCCTCTCCCATGTGGCCGCCCTGCTCACAGGGTTCGCCTTCTACGCCAACTCCCTGGTGACCGCCCAACTGGTGCAGGCCCCGGAAGCCACCGGCTACGGGCTGGGCCTGTCCATCGTCGCCACCGGTCTGTGCCTGCTGCCCGGCGGCATCACCATGCTGCTGTTCTCCCCGATGTCGGCCCGTATCTCGGCGTCCCGCGGCCCGCGCATCACCCTCGCCCTGGGCGCCACCGTCATCGCCTGCGGCTACGCCCTGCGCATCGCCGACAGCCGCGACCTGTGGATGATCATCGTCGGCGCCACGGTCGTCGCGACCGGCACCACCCTTGCCTACTCCGCGCTTCCCACCCTCATTCTCCGCGCCGTACCCGCCGGTCAGACCGCGTCCGCCAACGGCGTCAACGTGCTCATGCGCACCATCGGCCAGGCCACCTCCAGCGCCGCCGTGGCTGCCGTCCTCGTCCACCACAGCGCCCCGCTCGGCAGTGCCGTGCTGCCCACGCTGCACGGCTATCTGCTCGCCTTCGCGATGGCGGGCGCCGTCGCCCTCGCCGCCTGCGCCGCCGCCCTGACCATCCCCGGCGACCCCGGCCCCGGCGGCGAGCGGCGCGTCCGCGCCCGCAGCACGGGGGTCCGCGACGAGGAGGGGGCGCTGGAGGGAGCATGAGTGGCGTGAGCACCGCACCCCGCACGCCCGTGTCCCGTACGGCGTCCGCCGACACCGCGCCCCGCGCATCCGCGCCCGGGCCCGGGCCCGGTGATCCGGACACCGCGCCCCCGCCCGCCCCGCATGCCCCGGCACGCCGGGACGCCGAGGCGACCAAGACCGCCATCCTCCGCGCCGCCCGCCATCTGCTGGCCCGGCATCCGCACGCCGACATCACCCTCAAGGCCGTCGCCGAGCGCGCCGGGGTCAGCCCGCCGCTGATCCTGAAGTACTTCGGCAACAAGGACACCCTGTTCGCCCGCGTGATGTCCTTCGAGACCGACGCCGCCGACCTGCTCGACGCGCCGCCCGCCGAACTCGGCCGCCACATGGTGCGGCATGTGCTGGTCAGCCAGCGCGAACGCGGCACCGATCCCCTCCTGCGGATCGTGTTCGCACCGCTGCACGGCGAGCACGGCGATGTGCTGCGCGCCAACTTCCGCGCCCAGGTGACCGAATGCCTCGCCGACCGCCTCACCGGACCCGACGCCGCGCTGCGCGCGGAACTGGCCGTCGGCAGCCTGGTCGGGCTCGGCGTGATGTACGGCGTCGCCCGCGGCGAACGGCTGCGTGCGAGCGCGGTCGACGACATCGTGAACCGTTACGGTCCCGTCGTACAGGCTCTGTTGACTCCGTAGACGGTTCGGCACCGGCCGGGCCGGGTGACAGACTGACGCCATGGACGAGCGCGAATTCGACAGGTCGGGCCAGCACGCCTCCGTGGTGGGCCTCGGCACATGGCAGCTCGGCGCCGACTGGGGGGACGTCGAGGAGAAGGACGCCCTGGCGGTGCTGGAGGCGGCGGCCGAGTCGGGGGTGACGTTCTTCGACACCGCCGATGTCTACGGCGACGGGCGCAGCGAGCAGACCATCGCCGCCTTCCTGCGCGGCAGGCCCGATCCGGACGTGTTCGTGGCCACCAAGATGGGCCGCCGCGCGGAGCAGCTCCCGGAGAACTACGTCCTCGACAACTTCCGCGCCTGGAACGACCGTTCGCGCCGCAACCTCGGCGTCGAGCGCATCGACCTGGTGCAACTGCACTGCCCGCCCACGCCCGTCTACTCCTCCGACGAGGTCTACGACGCCCTCGACACCCTGGTCGAGGAGGGCCGTGTCGCGCGCTACGGCGTCAGCGTGGAGACCTGCGCCGAGGCGCTCACCGCGATCGCCCGGCCGGGTGTGACCAGCGTGCAGATCATCCTCAATCCGTTCCGTATGAAGCCCCTCGCCGAGGTGCTCCCGGCGGCCCGTGCGGCGGGGGTCGCGATCATCGCGCGCGTGCCGCTGGCCTCGGGACTGCTGTCCGGCCGGTACACCAGGGACACCGTCTTCGCGGCGAACGACCACCGCACCTACAACCGGCACGGCGAGGCCTTCGACCAGGGCGAGACCTTCTCGGGCGTCGACTACGCGACCGGCGTGGAGGCCGCCGCCGAGTTCGCGGCGCTCGCCCCCGACGGATACACCCCGGCCCAGCTCGCCCTGCGCTGGATCATCGGCCTGCCCGGTGTCACCACCGTCATCCCCGGCGCCCGTACACCGGAGCAGGCCCGTGCCAACGCGGCGGCCGCCGAACTGCCCGAGCTGTCCGCCGAGACGCTCACCGCGATCCGCGACCTCTACGACCGCCGGATCAAGGAGCAGGTCGAGAACCGCTGGTAGAACCGCCGGTACATCCGGTACGCCGGGTTCCTCATGGTTTAGGAGCCCGGCGGGGCGGTAACCCGCTCCCCATGGCCCAGTCGGAGACCCCGCGCACCGGGCGCGACGAGACGCTGGAGGAGCGGGCCGACCGGATGTGGGTGGAGCTCATCCAGGAGATCCGTGTCGCCCAGACCGGTGTGCAGATCCTGTTCGGCTTCCTGCTGACCGTGGTCTTCACCCAGCGGTACCCCGAGCTGGGACGGACGGACCATGCCATCTATCTGGTGACCGTCCTGCTCGGCGCGTCCGCGACCGGCGCCCTGATCGGCCCGGTGTCCCTGCACCGTATGGTCGCCGGACGCCGGGTGAAACCGGAGGCGGTGCGGCTGGCGGCCCGGATGACCATGGTCGGCCTGGTCCTGCTGCTCGCCACGATGGCCTCGTCGCTGCTGCTGATCCTGCGGGTGGCGACCGGCAGCAGCGCGTTCGCCTGGCTGGTCGCGCCCGTCGCCGCGTGGTACGTGCTGTGCTGGTTCGTCCTGCCGCTGTGGGCACGGCGCCACTCCGGCGGTGACGGGGGCCGTTAGGGCGTGTTTCGAAAGTAGCGCCGGCCGCCCGAAGGGCGGGCCCTGCGGCGTCTGGTGTGTGCGATCGCAAGGCGGAGGGTCGCCCTCGTACTGGGCGTACGTGGGCGATCCCGACAACACAGCCGGGGGCACCCCCTGCTCGTCAGAGCTTGGGGGAGTGCGTGCCAGGCGTCGCAGGGCAGGCGGGACTTTCGAAACACGCCCTAGCTAGTGGTCCGCACCGCTCCCGGCTACCGCGACGCGGCCTCGAGTGCCGCCATCCGGCGGTCGTGGAGACGGCCGAGCAGCAGCACCGAGACGGTGGCCCCGATCAGCGCGCAGAACATGTCCCACTGGGTGTCCCACACATCGCCCTGCGTGGCGAGGAACGCGTCCGCACCGTGGCCGCCGATCACGGCCGCCGCCCACTCGAACAGCTCGAAGAGCGCGCTGAACGCCAGACACGCGCACACCGTGAGCGGCGCCAGCCAGCGGCTGCCGCGCAGCGGGGAGGTACGGCTGAGCACCTCCCGCACCAGCACCGCGGGCACGAAGCCCTGCATGAGATGGCCCAGCCGGTCGTACGGATTGCGGTCGAGGCCGAAGGTGTCCCGGATCCAGTCGCCGAGCGGCACCTGTGCGTAGGTGTAGTGGCCGCCCGTCGCCAGGACCAGGGCGTGCACGGCGAGCAGACAGCACAGCAGGTCGGTGAGCGGGAAACGCCGCCAGGCCAGCACGACCAGGGGCAGCCCGATCATCACCCACACGGTCTCCAGCACCCAGGTGACGCGGTCGCGTGGGGCCCAGCCCGACACGGTCATCCCGGCGACCACGATGCCGGCGAGCAGGACGGGCGGGACGCGCCAGGGGGTGGAGCGCGCGGGTGCGGACGGGGCCGGTGCCGACAGGGTCGGGGCGGACATGGGCGGACTCCTCGCCGTAGGACGCTCCTTGCCGCAGGAGCGTGACAGGAGCCCTTATCGTGGCGGCGGCGCCCGTACGGCGGCATGAGTACCGCTACTCATCCGCCCTGGGGGCCCGGGGTGCGTCAGACACGCCCCAGCACCTGCGCCAGGAAGTCGTCGACGCGGACCTCCTCGCCGCCCGGCGGCACCGCGTTGCGGGTCAGCCGCAGGAAGGCCGCCACGGCCGGTGCCCAGGCGAACACCACCGCGTGGCGGCGGCCGCCCTCGGGGTGGGCGTCACCGAGGAACTCCATGCGCAGTTCCTCCCACATACCGGTCGTCGACGGCTCGAAGCGCACATCTCCGATGCCGACGGGCCGCTGCAGACCCTCGGCGAGCATGTCCCGGTCGAGCCGCCAGCGCGCGAGGACCCGTCCGTCGTGGCTGAACACGGCGGTGACGGCGAACGGGTCGCCGGCGTCGTACGACAGATGGGCGAGCACGGGACAGCGTTCCGTGCCGTCCGCCTGGAGCTGCACCACCAGGGTGCTGTGGACGAGGGGATTCACGGGCGGGCCTCCGGGGTGAACAACGTGGTGCCCTCTGGTGTCCACGCCGAGCGGGACACGCTCAGCGCGGCGAGGGATTTCCTGTCGGGCGGGGAGACGGGTGACACGTGTCGGGCGGCGTCGGGGGCCGCACGTCAGCCGGGCGCCGGGCGGAACGTCGCCAGGAACGTCCGCAGCGCCAGCCGATCGGCAGCCGTCCGCTTGCCGTCGGCGGCCGGGGTCGTCCAGCGCAGCGAGAAGCCGTGTCCGCCGCCGAGCAGGAAGCCCCGGCCGAAGGTGCGGGTACGGTCCCGGCCCCGCCCTTCGAACCACTCGATGTCGGCGGCCCGGCGGCCCTGGTAGAGGGTGGCCCGGACGAGCCCGATCAGCCGGAAGCCGGTGAGCCGCCGCAGCCCCGGCAGGACGTCGTCCCGCCACACGGCGACGGGGTCCCGGCCGACGCGCTCGCTGTAGGTGACGGCCAGGGTGCGCGGGTCGTCGCTCGCGCCGAAGGTGACGCGGTAGGCGTGGTCGGCGGCACGGGTGGTGGCCAGGCGCCGCCAGCCGTCGGGGAGGGCCACGGAGAAGCCCTCCGGGGCGGAGTAGCGGTGGAATCCGGCGGGCAGCGCGCCCTGGGACGGCGCGGTGCGGGACGGAGCGGGGGAGGCGGAGGCGCTCGAGGACGGGGAGGCGGAGGGGGCGGGCGACGGTGACCTCGGTGAGCCGGACGTCCCGGACACTCCCGAGGCGCCGGACGAGCCGTCGGGGCCCGGGCCGCCGCCCGCGCTTCCGTCCGAGGGTGCGCCCGACGTGGCGGACGGCCGGGGTGCCGTGGCGGGTCCGTCGGAGGCGGTGGTGCTCAGGCCGGGGAGATGGTCGGTCGCGGCCAGCACCGCGACCGCGACGGTGACGGCCGCCAGCGCCGTACCCGCGGCCATGGCCCGCCCGCCCCACGGCCCGCGCCGCCGGACGGGCACCGCGCCGGACACCCGGTGCGTCCCCTCCGGGTCGGGGCCGCCGCCGGCGTCGTCGTCGCAGACACGGGAAAGGGCCTCACGGACCACCTGGCGGGTCAGCCGCTCCCCGGCGTCCTTGCGCAGCAGCCCCTGCACCGTCTGGGTGAGCGGTCCGGCGCGCACCGGGGCCCGCAGCGGAAGCCGGTCCACCGCCTTCAGCGTGGCCTCCGGCCGGCCCCGGTCCCGGAAGGGCGGGCGCCCCTCGACCATGGTGTAGAGGATCGCGCCGAGGGCCCACAGATCGGCGGTGGGGCCGATGCGCTCGTCGCGGGCCTGCTCGGGAGAGGCGTACGACGGTGCGGTCACCCGGGGCGCCATGGTCGCGCCCGCGAGGCCGAAGCCGGTGACCACGACCGGGCCCTCTTCGGGCACGAACACCTGGCCGGGGCTGAGTTCGCTGTGTGTGATGCCCTCGCCGTGCGCGGCCTGGAGCACATCGAGCAGCTCCAGCCCGATCCGCGCCGCCCGCCCGGGGCTCAGGGGGCCGTGCCGGGCGAGGAGTTCGCCGAGCGGGGTGCCGTCGATCCACTCGGTCACCGTCCACAGGGTGCCGTCGTCCTCGACGGCGTCGAGCACGACGGCGACCCGGCCGGGCCGCAGCACCCCCATGATCTCGTGTGTACGCAGCACATGGGTGGTGGTGCGCCGCGCGGTGTTCTGCCCCGAGCCGTCGGGCAGGGCGATCCGGGTCAGCAGGCGCGGACGCCCGGTCGCGGCGTCGTCGGCGTACCACACGACCCGGTTGGTCTCACGGTGCACCACCTCGAGGGGCAGGTATCTCCCGGCGACCAGTTCGCGTGCCGACACGTGCGCCTTGACCATGGTCATTCCCTCGCTGAGAACCCGCGCCCTACGCCTTTCCCGTAAGTACGGTGGGTGACAGGGGGGATGTTCAACGCGACCGGCATCGGGATCGCAAGGCCCGGCGCTCCGACCAGCGCTGACCGTTGGTCAACACAGCGCGGACCGCTCCGCCCGGGCCGCGACGCCCCCCGTCGTGGCGGTGACCGCCACCCCGAGCAGCGCTGACAGCCCGGGCTCGGCACGGTGGCCTCAGCGCTGCTGTGCCTCAGCGCTGCTGTGCCTCGGTGCTGCTGTGCCTCAGTGCTGCTGTGCCTTCTGCGGGGTCGCCTCGCTCGGCCGTACGACGACGAAGCCCTCGCCCTGGAGCATCAGCTGTACGGCCTCCCCCGAACCGCCGCGCAGCATGGACCCTATGGACTGCGAGCGGTGCAGCGAGGTCTGGAGATGCGCGGTCCAGCCGACCACGGCGTCCGTGTCGACGTACACCGGGTACTGCGGCGAGACCGGTATCACCAGCGGAGTGCCCTCGCACATCAGGCCCAGCTTGCCCTGACCGGTGAACACGCTGTTGAACAGGCCGCCGCCCGCGATGCCGGAGCCCTTCACCGTCTTGATCTGGTACGACAGAGACGCGTCGAAGCACAGCACGTTGCGGCCGTTGACGGTGAACTCGTCACCGGGGTCGACCTCGACGATGAAGCAGTTCTGCGCCTCGTGAGCGAACCACGCCTCGCCCTGCCCGCGCACCGCCATCAGCGGCAGCCCCTCGCCGGTGACCGCGCGCTTGAGCATGCCGCCCACGCCCTGGCCCTTGCGCTCGAACTGGAGATTCCCCCGGAAGGCGATCATGGCGCCCTGCCGGGCCACCATCTCGCCGTTCACCGCGTATCTGATGCACTTGGCGTTTTCGACGATCATGCCCGCCGCTTCGGCAGGCTGGACCATGTGCTGGCTGGAAAAGAGATCACCCTTCATGCGGGCATCCTGGCCCGGAGCGGGTGGTTCCGACAAGATCGGACGCGTGTTGCGCGCCGTCAGGCCCCGAAAAGCTGCGTCCAGTACATGCCTCTCCGGCCGCCGCCCATGAATCCGACGCCGATATGGGTGAATTCGCGCTTGAGGATGTTCGCCCGGTGGCCGGGGCTGTTCATCCAGTCCGTGACCACCTCGGCGGCGGAGCGCTGGCCGCAGGCTATGTTCTCGCCGATCGTACGGCGCCCGGACCCGGCCGCCGCGGCACGGTCCCAGGGCTGGGAGCCCTCGGGCGAGGTGTGCGCGTAGAAGTCACGGGCCACCATGTCCGCGCTGTGCCCCTGCGCCGCCGCCGTCAGCAGGGGGTCCTCGGCGAGCGGACGCAGCCCGGCCGCGGCACGCTCGGCGTTGGTGAGCCGTACGACATCGGCGGCGGTGCGGCGCAGGCCGTCCGGGGTGAGCGGCGCGGCCCACAGCGCCGTCCAGTACACGTCCCCTGAGCGGCCGTCGGGGGTGCGGGCGGCGCCGGTGTGGGTGAACGCGGGGTCGAGAAGGGTGCGGCGGGGCTGCTCGTCCTCCAGGAGATACGCCACGAACTCGGCCGATGTGCGCGGGCCGGAGACCAGATGCTCGCCGACGGTGAGATACGCGTAACCCGTCGCCGAGAGGCGCTGGTGCACCGAGGTGCCGTCCCGGCTCTCGGCACCGAGCCGCCCGGCGGCGGCCATCGCGGCGGCGTGCGCGCGGGCGGCGGAGGCGAGGCGGGCGTCGAGCGAGACCGGGGGAGAACCGGCCCGGGTGCGGGCGGAGTTGACGAGGGCGAGGAAGCCGTCGGGACCGGGGGCGGGCGTGTCATGGGTACGGGCGGTGGCCGGTGCGGGGACGGCGGCGGTGCGGTGCGGTGCGGGGAGGGTGGTTGTGCGGAGCGGTGCGGGGTCGTCGGTCACCCGGACCCCGAAGTCCCGTGCCAGACCGGCCAGTCCGTCCGCGTACCCCTGACCCAGCGCCCGCAGCTTCCAGCCGGGGCTCCGCCGGTACAGCTCCGCCAGCAGCAGCACCGTCTCGCGCTGCGGAGGAGGCGGGGCGAACCGGGCGACCCTCCTCCCCCCTGCGCCGGTGACGAGGAGGACCGGTGCGGGTAGCCGGTTGAGCTCGGTGCCGGGCTCCGCGGCGCTGACGACCACCGTGATCCGGGTGGCACCCGCCCGCAGCTGCGCCGGATCCACGGTCAGGGCGTCGCCGCGCAGCCGGGCGCCGGGTGCGGCGGGCTGGTTGTAGAACACGAAGTCGGCGTCACCGGCGACCTTGCCGCCGTCGTCGGTGACCAGCGCCGACACATCGAAGGGACCGGGCACCCGCAGCGTCAGCGGGCCGCCCGGGAGGGGCATATTGCCCCCGGGGACCAGCTCGCCCATGATGCCCTCCTCACGGTGCCGGGTGTCCTCGGTACGGGGCCGCCCGTTGCGGGCAGCCGTCCGGACAACGCCCGGGCGACGCCCCCGGGTTCCCGGCCGCGGCCCGCTCAGAAGTCCGGGCAGAGATTCATGTGCACGGCGTCAACGATACGGGCGCCCTTGGCGGTCCCGAAGCCCTGTGGATGCCCCGGTGAGGTGAAACGCCGTACGGCTGCCGTGATCTGGCCGTTCCGGTCTCCGTGCAGGTCGTGGATCGTACGGCACTGGGCGCGGCCCCGGTCGACCGCGCCGGCCTCGTCGTCGTGGACGATGTCGGGGTCGATCGCCGTCAGGGCGCGGACGTAGGCGGCCTCGCCGTCGGAGCCGGGCTTCGGGGGCAGTCCGGAGTCTGCTGCCTGGGGGTGCTCCCGGGCCCCGGCCGCGGCGGAACCCGTGGCCTCGGGGCTCGCCCCGGGCGCCCTTGTGGACGGGGCGTGTGACGAGGGCGTCGGCTTGGTTCCGGGTTGTGCGGCTGGGGACGGGGGTGCGCTGCATCCGGTGAGCGCGGTGGTGAGGGTGAGCGCGCAGCACGCCAGGGCGAGTGTGGTGGTGCGGTGGTTCACGGAACTCCTCGGGCCTGACGGCATGTCGGTCAAGACCCGTAACCGTAGGAGAGCGCATGCCGTCGGCAGCGGGAGTCGTGGACTTCGGCGGGGGCGTGGGGAGGCGCGAGGGGGCGCGGCCGAGGGTTCTTCGCCCCCGCCGCCCCTTCCCGTTCCCGTCCCTGGAGGCTGCGCCCCCAGACCCCCCTTTCGGCCCTTCGGGCCTCGCCCTCAAACGCCGGACGGGCTGAAAATCAGCCCCTCCGGCGTTTGAGGAGCGGGGGTCCGGGGGCGGAGCCCCCGGGTCGGGACGGGAAGGGGCGGCGGGGGCGAAACCCCTCCCCGCTCAGCGCAGCGTCTCCGCCCAGTTCTCCGGCACCCGCCCCGCCGGCCCCGGCGCCGGCTGGTCCGCGGGGTGGGATTCCGGCGGCGCGAGCCGAGGGCCCGACGCGTACAGCTCATCGGCGTCGTAGTCCCAGAACCACTCCTCGCCCGGCTCGTAACTGCGGATCACGGGATGGCCGGTGGACCGCCAGTGCGCGGTGGCATGCTTGGCGGGGGAGTCGTCGCAGCATCCGATGTGCCCGCACTGGGCGCAGCGCCGCAGATGGAACCACCAGCCGCCCACCGCCTCGCACTCCACGCATCCCGCGCCGCTCGGCGGGACACTCGGATCGATACCGTCGGCGCCGGTCATGAGAGCTCCTCGGAAGACAGCGTTTCGGGGGCGGGGGCGTTGAGCGGCAGCAGGACCTGGAAGCGGGTGTCGCCCGGCACCGACTCCACCCGGAGGGTGCCGTGGTGCTTGTCGACGACGATCCGCCAGGAGATGTCCAGTCCGAGCCCGGTGCCCTGGCCGACCGGCTTGGTGGTGAAGAACGGGTCGAAGATCCGGCCGCGGATCTCCGGCGGGACACCCGGCCCGGTGTCCTGGAACTCCACCAGCAGATGCTCCTCGTTGTCCCGCGCGGTCCGCACGGTCAGCGTGCCGTCTCCGCCCGCGCTGTTGATGGCGGAGACCGCGTTGTCGACGAGGTTGGTCCACACCTGGTTGAGCTCCGCCGGGTAGCCGGGAATCCTCGGGAGTGAACGGTCGTAGTCCTTCACGACCTTGATGCGGCCGCCGATCTTCCCGGAGAGCATCAGCAGGGTGCTGTCGAGGAGTTCGTGCACATCCGCGACCTGGTAGGGGGCCCGGTCGAGCTGCGAGTACTGCTTGGCGGCGTCGACGAGCTGCGAGACACGGGTGGTGGAGTCCTCGATCTCGCTCATCAACAGTTCGGTCTCGACCGTGTAGTTGAGCCAGCCGACCGCGCCCGGAAGGATCTCTTCGCCGACCGCCGCGGCGACCTGCTCCAGCCAGTCGACGTCCAGCCCGGCCTGCACGAAGGTCGGCGCGAGCCGCCAGCTCTGCTCGACCCCGTGGTCGTCGAGCCAGTCGGAGAGGGCGTCCTCGCGGTCGCTGGCCTCCAGCGGGCTGAGCGCGGGTGCCTTGGCGACGCGTTCGGCGGTGCGCTCCTGGATCTCGACCAGGTCCGCCAACGCCTCGCGGGAGAAGGGGCCTTCGGCGATCACGGCGAGCTTGTGCCGCATCTTCGCCACCCGCTCGCGCAGGGTCGCGGTGGCCCGGACGGCCGCCGCGGCCGGGTTGTTGAGCTCGTGGGTGAGCCCGGCGGACAGCGAACCGAGCGCCAGCAGCCGTTCACGCTGCCCGATCGCGGCCTGGGTGCTCTTCGACCCGAAGAACAGCCCCTCCAGCAGATGCACCGCCATCGGGAACCACTCGGTCACCACCGCCGCGAACGTGGCGGCGGGCAGCACGAAGAACCGTGTCGGCTCGGTCACCCGCATCGAGTTGTTGTAGACCTGTCGCACCCGGTCCCCGAGGTACGCCTGCATCGCGCCCGCGTACACCCCGCGCTGGGAGGTGCGGGTGACCTCCACGTCGTCGGCGCCGACCCGGCGCGACAGCACGACGGTGCCCTCGATCATCACATAGAAGCAGGTGGCGGGGTCACCCTCCGTGTACACGGGGCCGGGGTCGAATCCCTCCACCCGGCCCTCGCTGCACAGTCTGCCGAGCTGCTCGGGTGTGAGCTTCTCGAACAGGAACAGCGAACCTATCTCCTGGGGGCTGCACGGCAGCGGACAGCCGGTCATGACTGCTCCAGATAACGGTGGACGAGCATGACAGCCATCGCTCCCTCGCCGACGGCGGACGCGACCCGCTTGGCGGACTCCGCCCGCGCGTCACCGGCCACGAACACACCGGGCACACTGGTCTCCAGATGGTACGGAGGCCGGTCCAGCTCCCAGCCCGAGGGCGGTCGTCCGTCCGCGGCGAGGTCGGGTCCGGCCAGGATGAACCCGCGCTCGTCGCACAGCACCGTGCCGTCCAGCCAGCCGGTCAGCGGGGCCGCCCCGATGAACACGAACATCCACTGCGCGTCCACGAGTTCGGTGTCCCCGGTCTCCGTATGACGCAGCGTCAGCTGTTCCAGGTGGTCCGAGCCGTGTGCGGCGTCGACGGTGGTGCGGCAGCGCACCGAGATGTTGGGCGCCTCCTCGATCTGCTGGATCAGGTAGTACGACATCGACGCCGACAGATCCGGGCCGCGCACCAGCAGTGTCACCGACTTGGCGTGCCTGGACAGATACATCGCCGCTTGGCCCGCCGAGTTGGCGCCGCCCACGATGTACACGTCGTGCCCCTGGCAGGAGGCGGCCTCGGTGAGCGCCGAGCCGTAGAAGACCCCGCGGCCCTGGAGTCCGTCGGCCCCGTCCGCCGTCAGTTGCCGGTACTGCACACCGGTCGCCAGGATCACGGCGTGCGCGGCGACGGCCGTGCCGTCCGCGAACCGTACGACGCGCGCGGAGCCGCTCACCTCCAGGCCGGTCACCTCGCAAGCGGTGAGGATCTCCGCACCGAACCGGGTCGCCTGCCGCCGCGCCCGGTCGGTGAGCTGGGCGCCCGAGACGCCGTCGGGGAAGCCCAGGTAGTTCTCTATCCGCGAGCTCTGCCCGGCCTGCCCGCCGGTCGCCGACCGCTCCACCAGCACCGTCCGCAGCCCCTCCGACGCCCCGTAGACCGCAGCACCGAGCCCCGCGGGGCCGCCGCCGACCACCACGAGGTCGTAGAAGTCCGCGGCCGGTGTCGTCGCGAGCCCCACCCGGGCCGCGAGATCCGGCGCCTCGGGCTCGACCAGCGGCGCCCCCTCCGGGGTGATCACCACCGGCAGCCGCTGCCCGTCCTGCCCGGCGGCGGCCAGCAGTCTGCGCCCCTCCGGCTCGTCGGACGAGTACCAGCGGTACGGCACCTGGTTGCGGGCCAGGAACTCCCGCACCTGAGACGACCGCGCCGACCAGCGGTGCCCGACGACCTTGGTGCTGGGTACCGGCCGGTGGTCGCTGCGCCGCCATGCCTCCAGCAGGTCGTCCAGCACCGGATACAGCTTCTCCTCCGGCGGGTCCCACGGCTTGAGCAGATAGTGGTCGAGATCGACGACGTTGATCGCGTCGATCGCCGCGCTGGTGTCCGCGTACGCGGTCAGCAGCACCCGGCGCGCCCCCGGATACACGTCCAGGGCCTGCTCCAGGAACTCGATGCCGTTCATCCGCGGCATCCGGTAGTCGGCGAGGACCACCGCCACCAGGTCGCCGCGCAGCTTCAGCTCGCGCAGCGCCTCCAGCGCGGACTCGCCGGACTCCGCGCGCACGATCCGGTACGACTCGCCGTAGCGTCGCCGCAGGTCACGGGCGACGGCACGGGACACTCCCGGGTCGTCGTCCACGGTCAAGATGACGGTCCGCGCAGTCTCGGCGGCCTGTGCCATGCGTCTCCCCGAGCGGTCGGAATCAGCCGCGGCGATCCCCCTGCACAACCCGTCGCCGCGGCGGCTCCCGCCCATCGTATGTTCGTTCGCCCGGTCGCGCCCCGGGACCATGAGGAGCCCCGCTACGCGCAGAGCGGACGGCCGCACCCGCCTCGGGATCTCACCCCTGCCGGGAACCGAGCACGCAGAACTCGTTGCCCTCGGGGTCCATCAGCACCACCCACGACTGCTCGCCCTGCCCGACGTCCGCGTGCCGTGCGCCCAGCGCCAGCAGACGGTCGACCTCGGCGCGCTGGTCGTCGGGGCGGAAGTCGAGGTGGAGTCGGTTCTTCAGGGTCTTCGGCTCGGGCACCTGCGCGAACAGCAGCCCCGGCAGCCGGTCCGGGGCCGGGCGGATCTCGAACTCGTCCGGGTCGTCGTTCACCACGGTCCAGCCGAGCGCACCCGCCCACCACCGGCCCAGAGCCACCGGATCCGCCGCGTCGACGATCACTTGCTCCCATTCCAAGGTCATGCCGTGCAGCGTAGTGAAGACTTGTCCGGGTAGACCCGGTAGACCCGGTAGCACGGACCCGACCCCCGCCAGTTCCAGGAGGCAGTTCCATGACCCGCCCGATCATGGCAGGCATCGACGGATCCCAAGAGAGTCTCGCCGCTCTCGCCTGGGCGGCCCGCGAGGCCGTACGGCGTGATCGCGCGCTGCGGGTGGTGCACGCCTGGCAGTACGAGCCGCACGAGGGCCTCGGCGCGATCGGCGGCCGGGACAAGCAGGCCAGCTGGATCCGCCAGGGCGTCGCCGACGCCGTACGGGCCGTGACCGTCCGGCATCCCGGGCTCGAGGTGTCCACCGAGGTGCTGGAGGGCGCCCCCGCCGAGACGCTGGTCGCCGCCGCGGCCGACGCGGAGCTGGTGGCGCTCGGGTCGCGCGGACACGGAGCCGTCGTCGGGTTCCTGCTCGGCTCGGTCGGGCAGCACGTCATCGCCGGGGCCCGGCGGCCCGTCGTCCTGGTGCGCGCCGGTTACCAGGCATCCGCGGAGGCTGCGGGCCGTGAGGTCGTCGTCGGCCAGCAGGGCACCCCTCAGGACAGCGCGGCCGTCCTCGATCTCGCGTTCGAGACCGCCGCTGCCCGCCGCGCCGTGGTGCGCGCCGTACGGGCCTGGACGCTGCCCCCGGTGTTCGCATACAGCCCCGGCTCGATGCGGCTGCTCGACGACGAAGGCGGACTGGAGCCGTTCGAGAGGAAGGCGCTGACCGAGGCGCTGGAGCCGTGGCGCGAGCGCTTCCCGGACGTCCCGGTGGTGGAGCACGTCGAGGTCGGCAGCGCCGGAGAGGTCCTCCTCGACCTCGCCGCGCGGGCCCAGCTGGTGGTCGTCGGCCGCCGCGCCACCCGCACCGCCGTGGGCGCGCGCATCGGCTCGGTGGCACACGGCGTGCTGCACCACGCCCACTGCCCGGTGGTGGTCGTCCCGCATGACTAGTGCGGGTCCTCTATTCCGGCGCCGCCGCCTCCAGGCCGGCCGCCGTCTCCAGGTCCGCCGTCGACTCCAGCGTTTCGCGTGCCTTGGGCAGGATGGCGCGGATGTAGTCCTCCACGGCGGTGTCGAGACCGATGTCGTACTGCGCCCGCTCCGACAGGTACCAGCGGTGCTCCAGGAGCTGGTGGTAGATCTCCGCCGGGTCCATCGAGCCGCGCAGCTCCGGCGGTACGGCGCGCACGGTGGGCCGGAACACGTCTCGCACCCAGCGGTGCGCCAGCACTTCCAGCCGGGCAGCGCCGGGCCGCTCCCGGGCGGTGCCCAGCCCGGACTCCGCGGCCGGGTCGGCCGGGTGGTCGTCCTGGGTGGCCATCCAGCTCTCCAGGTCGTTCAGCAGCCGCCGCGCCTGATTCTCCTCGGTGTCCAGACCGGTCAGCCGCAGCAGTTGCCGCTGGTGGTGCCCGGCGTCGACGACCTTCGGCACGAAGGTGACCGTGTCGCCGCCGGGGGAGCTCTCGATCTGCATCTCGGCGACGTCGAAGCCGAGTTCGTTGAGGCGGCGTATACGGCGTTCTATGTAGTGATGCTTGCCCGCCGGATAGACCGAGGTGCGGGTCAGTTCCTGCCACAGATCGCGGTAGCGCGCGCAGATCTCCATGCCGAACTCGATCGCGTCCACGGACGGGTGCAGCGCGCCGGACGCCTCCAGGTCGAGCAGTTCCCCGCTGATGTTGACGCGCGCGAGATCGAGGTCGTACTCCCGCTGCCCGGTGCTCAGCCGGGGGTGCAGATCACCGGTCTCGGCGTCCACCAGATACGCGGCGAAGGCGCCCGCGTCACGCCGGAACAGCGTGTTCGACAGCGAGCAGTCACCCCAGGCGAAGCCCGCGAGATGCAGCCGCACCAGCAGCACGGCGAGGGCGTCCATGAGCCGGTGCATGGTCGCCGGGCGCATCGTCGTCTCGAACATCGAGCGGTACGGCATCGAGCCGCCCAGATGCCGGGTGACCAGCACCGGCTCCAGCGGCTCACCGGCGGCGTCGGTGCGGCCGGTCACCACGGCCAGGGCGTCCACCGCGGGGATGCCGAGCCGGTCCAGGTCCCTCAGCAGCCCGTACTCGCGCAGCGCGGGCCGCTCGGCGAGCTCCTTGACGGCGATCACCTCGTCCCCGGCGCGCGCATAGCGCACGACATGCCGTGAGATGCCGCGCGGCAGCGGTACGAGGTGTTCCTCGGGCCACTGCTCCAGCGGTACGTCCCACGGCAGTTCGAGCAGGAGCACCGGGTGCTCCGGGTTCGTCGCGCTGATCTGCAGTGCCATGGGATGAAGCCTAGATCCCCCGGGGGTGCGGGAGGGGCTCGGTATCCCTCGCTAAAGGGCCCGTTCACGTGCCTGTCGGGCGGCCGTGGCGACCGGGCCGTGGTGGACGGGGCCGTGGCCGGGCAGCAGGACGTCGGCCTCCAGGCCCTCGATGATGTCCAACGAGGCCAGGGCGCGGGCCTGTTCGTGGTGGAACATGCCGGGCAGCAGCTGCGGTCCCCCGACGCGCGAGGTGGCGTGGCCGCTGACCAGGGCGTCGCCGGAGATCACGATGCCGGCCTTCGGCAGATGGAAGACCGCGTGACCGTCCGTGTGGCCCGGGGTGTGCACGGGGACGGGCGCCCCCGGCAGATCGAGCGGGCCCTCGGCGGGGAACGGCTCGGGTGCCGTGACCGGATGCTGTTCGGTGCCGCCTGCGCGCAGCGCGTGCACCATCCAGGGCAGTACGCCGGGCCGCCAGGCGTTCCTCAGCACCGCGCCGACCGTGACCTGCTGGAGGAACTCCCGGCGGGCGTGCGGCACTTCGGCAGCGTGCAGATAGACCGGGGTTCCGTAGCCGCTGCGCAGATACTCGGCCGAGCCGAGGTGGTCGTTGTGGGCATGGGTGAGCAGGACCGCCGCGACCGACTCGGGGGAGCCGCCCACCTCGGCCAGTGAGGCGAGGACCCGCTCACGGTCCCCGGGATACCCGGTGTCGACGAGGGTGAGGGCGTCCCCGTCCTTGAGGATCACCCAGTTGGTGTGGCTGCCGTGCACCAGATAGGTGCCGTCGGCGACTTGGCGTACATCTGTGCTCATGATCTCCCCGCACGGCGGAACGGCCTGACGGGGACAGCCAACCAGACACGGCCAGCGGCCCGTTGGACGGGACACGGGGGCGAGGTGATTCTTCTCAGCGCACGCCCTCCGGGCGGAACTGCACGCTGATGCGCGGCCCTGCGGCGTGGGCGGCCTTCGGTACGCAGTGTTCCCAGGTCCGCTGGCAGGAGCCGCCCATCACCACCAGGTCGCCGTGGCCGAGCGGCCGCCGGACCGTGCGGGCGCCGCCGTGCAGGGGGCGCAGCAGCAGATCGCGGGGTGTGCCCACGGAGAGGATCGCGACCATCGTGTCCTCCCGCGCGCCGCGCCCGATCCGGTCCCCGTGCCAGGCCACGCTGTCCCGTCCGTCGCGGTAGAAGCACAGGCCGGCCGTGCTGAACGGCTCGCCCAGTTCGTCGGTGTAGTGCCGCGACAGGGCGTCCCGTGCCTCGGTGAGCACCGGGTGCGGCAGCGGGTCCTCCGCGCCGTAGAACGCCAGGAGTCGCGGTACGGCGACGACGTGGTCGTACATCGTGCGGCGCTCGGCGCGCCACGGGACCTCGGCGGCCAGCTGTTCGAACAGCGCGTCCGAGCCGGTGAGCCACCCGGGCAGCAGGTCGAGCCAGGCGCCGGAGCCCAGCGTGGTACGGCGGATCCCGGTGAGGGGCCCGAGCCGCGGCCGGTCGGCCTGGTCGAAGAGCGAGGCCTGGAGATGGTGGGTGGTCATGGTCTCCACCGTAACCCTTGAATCGAAAATGTGTTCCATTAGATTTGCGCTGATTCCGGGCGAATCTCCAGTGTGCGCTCTCGATCCCGTGTCGTCCGGAGTCTTTCGATACACCGGTGCATCGGATACATTCCCGTATCCGATGTCGGCCGAGGGGCCGAGGGGCCGAAGCGGCCAGGGGGACGACGGAGGGGGGCCGGGCATGGCGGTGGGCACCACCGGGAGCGGGACGGGGACCGGAACCGGGACCGTGCGGGTGACCCGGTGCCGGGGCCGTACCCGCGCCAGGCTGCTGGACGCCGCGTTCGCCGTCTTCGCCGCCAAGGGGTACGGCCGGGTCTCCATCGAGGAGGTCTGCGAGGCCGCCGGTTACAGCAGAGGGGCTTTCTACTCCAACTTCGCCACCCTCGACGAGCTGTTCTTCGCCCTCTACCGGCAGCGCGCCGACGTCATCGCCGAGCAGGTCGCCGGTGCCCTGGCCCTCGACGGCCCCGGATTCGACGTACCGGCCGCCGTGGACCGCGTCACCGAGGTACTGCTGCTCGACCGGGACTGGCTCCTGGTCAAGACGGACTTCCTGGTGCACGCCGCCCGCCACCCGGATGTCGCCCGCACCCTCCTCGAGCACCGCGCGCGGCTGCGCCGGGCGATCGCCGGGCGGCTGGCCCGCGCCCGGGGGCACACGGAACTGCCCGCCGTGCTCGACGGCACGGACGGTGCCGCCGCCGCGGTGGTCGCCGCCTACGACGGGGTCACCGTCCAGCTGCTCCTGGACCAGGACACCGACGCCGCCCGTGCCTGGCTGAAGCAGTTGCTGACCGCCCTGCTCACCGACGGCGCCACCCCCTGAGCCTCTCTCGTACCACCCCGTGTGACACCGATCCCGATCGCAGTCAGGAAGGACACGGACGTCATGTACGCCATGGACGCGGACGTCATCGTCGTCGGAGCGGGCCTCGCGGGCCTGGTCGCGGCGCACGAACTCACCAGCCGGGGCAAGCGCGTCGCCCTGGTCGACCAGGAGAACGCCGCCAACCTCGGCGGGCAGGCGTACTGGTCCTTCGGAGGGCTGTTCCTCGTCGACTCACCTGAGCAGCGCCGCCTCGGCATCAAGGACTCCTTCGACCTCGCCTGGAACGACTGGCGGGGCAGCGCACAGTTCGACCGGCTCGCCGACGAGGACTCCTGGGCGGTGCGCTGGGCGCGCGCCTATGTCGAGTTCGCCGCGGGGGAGAAGCGGTCCTGGCTCGCCGGGCACGGCATCTCGCTGCTGCCCACCGTCGGCTGGGCCGAGCGCGGCGATCTGCGCGCCGACGGCCACGGCAACTCCGTGCCCCGCTTCCATGTCGCCTGGGGCACCGGCACCGGCGTCGTCGAGCCCTTCGCGGATTACGCCCGGCAGGCCGCCCGCGACGGGCTGCTCACCTTCCACCACCGCCACCGGGTCGACGAACTCATCACCGAGGGCGGCGCCGCCCGCGGCGTACGCGGCACGGTCCTCGCCGCCGACGACTCGCCCCGCGGCGTGCCCTCGAACCGCGAGGCGGCCGGCGAGTTCGAGCTCACCGCCCAGGCGGTGATCGTCACCAGCGGCGGCATCGGCGCCGACCACGAACTGGTACGCCGCCATTGGCCCGCGCGACTCGGAACCCCGCCCACCGAGATGGTCACCGGCGTGCCCGCCTATGTGGACGGCCGGATGCTCGGCATCAGCGCCGCCGCGGGTGCCCGCCTGGTCAACAGCGACCGGATGTGGCACTACACCGAGGGCCTCCAGAACTGGGACCCGATCTGGCCCGGGCACGGCATCCGTATCCTCCCCGGCCCCTCCTCGATGTGGTTCGACGCCCTGGGCCGCCGCCTCCCCGACCCCTGCCTGCCCGGCTACGACACCCTCGGCACCCTGCGCCATCTGCGCACCACCGAGGACATCGCGGCCTACGACCACTCCTGGTTCGTCCTCACCCGGAAGATCGTCGAGAAGGAGTTCGCGCTGTCGGGCTCCGAGCAGAACCCCGACATCACCGCCAAGGACAAGCGAGCCGTGCTGCGCGACCGACTGCTCGGCAAGGGCGCCCCGGGACCGGTGCAGGCGTTCCTGCGGCACGGCGCCGACTTCGTGATCGCGGACAATCTGGAGCGGCTCGTCGAGAAGATGAACGCGATGACCGACAAGCCGCTCCTCGACGCGGCCGAACTGCGCCGCCAGATCGAGGCGCGCGACCTCCAGATCGCCAACCCCTTCAGCAAGGACTCCCAGGTCCAGGGCATCCGCAACGCCCGCCGCTATATCGGCGACCGCCTCGGCCGCGTCGCCACCCCGCACCGCATCCTCGACCCGGAGGCCGGTCCGCTGATCGGCGTGAAGATGCACGTCCTGACCCGCAAGACCCTCGGCGGCATCCAGACCGACCTCGACTCGCGCGCCCTGGGCGCGGACGGCTCACCGGTCGAGGGGCTGTACGCCGCGGGCGAGGTCGCCGGGTTCGGCGGCGGCGGGGTCCATGGGTACAACGCGCTGGAAGGCACCTTCCTCGGCGGCTGCCTCTTCTCCGGCCGCGCCGCCGGACGGGCGGCGGCCCGGCAGACGGCCTGAGCCGACGGCACGGGGAGACGGGGCGCGGGGCTTCTCGCCTGACGGTCCGTCTCCCCGGCCGAGCAGGCGCCAGCGGGTTCGGCGGAGCAGGCACCGGCGGGTTCGGCCGAGTAGGCACCAGCCGGCTCAGCCGACTCGCCGGATCAGCCGGCCCAGTCGGCCAATTCGGCCCAACCGGATCAACCGGCTCAGTCGCGCAGCAGCCGGACCAGCACCGCCGCGTGACTCTCGCCGGGCTCCTTGGACGCGGTCAGCAGTGTCACCGTCCCGCCGTGCGCCAACTCCCGGACATGATCGAGGAGTTCCGCCGCCTCCGGTTCGGCCAGCTCCGCCTCGTAGCGGCGCGCGAACTCCTCGTACGAGCCCTCGCCCGCGTGGTACCAGCGGCGCAGCTCGGTCGACGGGGTGAGGCCCTTCGGCCACTCGTCGACATGGGCCGCGTCCTTCGCGAGGCCACGCGGCCACAGCCGGTCGACGAGGACACGCACCCCGTCCTCCGGCTCGGGCGGTTCGTAGACACGGCGTAGACGCACGGACATGCTCGGGCCTCCTGAGGGCTGATCACAGAAGCGGACGCTGGCCCCGGGACCGTACTGCGCCGGCACCCCCGTACGACCGCCACCGGACGGCGACGCGACATGACTTGACCTGAACGAGAACGATATTGCGCGACTTGACGGCCTAGTCTGTGGGGCGTTTGATCATTTCAGCCGCCCCCCGAGTGAAGGAGCGCACGTGAAGTCCCATCACCCCAAGGCCATCAGACGCGCCGTCACCCCGGCCGCCGCTCCCCGCCGTTCCGCCACCCCCCTGCGCCGATCCGCAGTCGTGGGCACCGTCCCCGTCGCCGTGGCGGCGCTGCTGCTGGCCGCCGGACCCGCCTCCGCCGGGACCATCGGCAGCGCCGGGGCCGGCGACCCGTACTTCCCTCTGGCCGGCAACGGCGGCTATCACGTGCGGCACTACGGCCTGACGCTCCGTTACGACCCCTCCTCGCATCGGCTCGACGGCCAGGCGGTCCTCACCGCCCGCGCCACCCAGCGGCTCACCCGCTTCGACCTCGACCTCAAGGGCCTGAAGATCACCGCCCTCACCGTCGACCGCGCGAGCGCCGACTACCGCCGCGACGGACAGGAACTGATCGTCACCCCGCGCCGCGCCCTCGCGAAGGGCCGGGAGTTCCGCGTCGCCGTGACCTACCACGGCACCCCCAAGGCGGTCACCGACCCGGACGGCTCTGCCGACGGCTGGATCCGCACCGACGACGGCGCGTTCGTCGCCGGTGAACCGCAGGGCGCCATGACCTGGTTCCCGGCGAACAACCACCCCGTGGACAAGTCCTCCTACGACTTCACCCTCACCGTCCCCTCCGACCGCGCCGCCGTCGCCAACGGCGTCTACCTCGGCAAGCACACCGCCGACGGCCGCACCACCTACCGCTGGCGTCAGTCCGAGCCGATGGCCGCCTACCTCGCCACCGCCACGGTCGGGAAGTTCAAGATCGAGCGGTACACGACGGGTGACGGCATCCAGGTCTACAACGCCGTCGATCCGCGCGAGGCGAGCGCCGCCGCGCCCGTCCTCAAGAAGCTGCCGTCCGTCCTGAAGTGGGAGAGCAAGCTCTTCGGCCCCTACCCGTTCCGCGCCGCCGGGGCGATCGTCGACCATGCAGATGTCGGTTACGCCCTGGAGACCCAGTCCCGGCCCATCTACGACGCCGCGCCCGACATCGCCACGCTCGTCCATGAGAGCGCCCACCAGTGGTTCGGCGACTCCGTCTCCCTGACCACCTGGAAGGACATCTGGCTCAACGAGGGCTTCGCCAGCTACGCAGAGTGGCTCTACAGCGAGCAGCACGGCGGCGACAGCGCGCAGAAGATCTTCGACGCGCTCTACGCCCTCCCGGCGAGTGACAAGCTGTGGGCGTTCCCGCCCGGCGACCCCGGCAGCGGCGCCAACATCTTCGGCAAGCCCGTCTATGCGCGTGGTGCCATGGTCCTGCACGAACTCCGCAAGGCCGTCGGCGACAAGACCTTCCTGCACATCCTGCGTAGCTGGGCGACCGAGCACCGCGCCGGACACGGCACGACAGCCCAGTTCATCAAGCTCGCCGAGCGCGAGTCCGGCAAGGACCTGGACGCCCTGTTCAACACGTGGCTGTACACCAAGGGCAAGCCGGCCAAGGCGTAGTCCGCACTGGTCGTGGCCGCACCGGTCATGGCCGCAGCGGCGGAGATGACCGGACCGGACCGGAGACGACCGGACCGGAGACGACCATGCCGGACACGACCGGACGCGATACGACCCGCCGGGGCATGTGAAACCTGACAGGTTCCTCACAAGTCCCCGTCAAGATCGTCCCCATGACCGCTCGAACCCCGTCCGCCGCCCTGCTCGCCGCCTCCCTTCTCCTCACGGGATGCGGCAGCGGGGCGGCGGCCCTGCCGGACGCCGTCTCCGGCGCCACGCCGCCGCCGTCGCCCGCCGCCACCGGTACCGCCGCCCCCGGGGCCGCCGCCGAGACGTCGCGGCAGGAGACGCAGGAGACGCAGGCGATACCGGGCCTCGGGCCCGAGACCCTGGCGCGGATACCCGGCAGCGCCCGGCAGGTCGTCCTGGTGACCGGCCGGGGCAGCAACTCCTCGCGCTCCACCGTCGTGCTGTACGAGCGCACCGGGGCCGACTGGCAGGTGGGCCCGGCGTGGCCCGCGCGCAACGCGCTCAAGGGCTGGACCGGCCACCACATGGTGGGAGACCTGCGCTCACCCACCGGCGTCTACACCCTCTCCGACGCGAGCGGCCTGCTCCCCGACCCCGGGACCCGGCTGCCGTACACCCGGTCCACCGGCTTCGACTCGCCCGGCACCGGCTTCGAGGGCGAGCCCCTGACGGGGGCCTTCGACTATGTGATCGCCATCGACTACAACCGCGTGCCCGGCACCTCGCCGTTCGACTGGACCCGCCCGCTCGGCTCGCAGCGCGGCGGCGGCATCTGGCTGCACGTCGACCACGGCGGCCCCACCCACGGCTGCGTCGGCATCGCGGAACGGCACATGAAGGACCTCCTGCTGGCCCTCGATCCAGCACGCCACCCCGTCGTCGTCATGGGCGACTCGGCATACTTGGCCCGCTGACCTAGGATCCGCCGAGTGTGCGCACACGTACTGGTCGCCGAGGACGACGAGATGCAGGCCGAACTCATACGCCGCTCCCTGCTGGCGGAGGGACACACCGCCACCGTCGTCCACGACGGCGCCGCCGCCCTGGACGCCGCCCGCAGACTCCGGCCCGACCTGCTGGTGCTGGACCTGATGCTGCCGGTGCTCGACGGCTTCGGTGTGTGCCGGCTGCTGCGCCGCACCCACGAGGACATACCGGTGCTGATGCTCACCGCCCGCTCCGACGAGGAGGACCTGCTGCTCGGCCTCGACATCGGCGCCGACGACTACATGACCAAGCCCTACAGCCCGCGCGAGCTGATGGCCCGTATCCGCACGGTGCTGCGGCGCAGCGGGCGGACGGCCGACGGGCGCCGTGACGACCCGGTGGTCCGCGCCGCCGGGCTGGAGGTCGACCCGGCACGGCACGAGGTGCGCTGCGACGGGCGGCCCGTGGAGTGCACGCCCGGCGAGTTCCAGATCCTGCTCGCCATGGCCGCCGAGCCCGAACGGGTCTTCTCACGGCGGCAGTTGCTGGAGTGCACCCGGGGCACCGACCGGGCCTCCACCGAACGCGCCGTCGACGTCCACATCATGAACCTGCGCAAGAAGACCGAGACCGACCCCCGCCGGCCGGTCCGGCTGGTGACCGTGTTCGGCGTCGGCTACAAGCTCCGCGGCGAGCGCGGATGAGCCCCCGGGTGCCGCTGCGCAAGCGGCTGCTGGTCCGGCTGCTGTCCGCCGCCGCGCTGATCGCCGTGTGCTCGGTGGCGGCGACCGCCTGGCTGGCCGTGGCCACCACCACCAGCGCCCTGCGGGAGGAACAGGGCCAGGACCTCGCCACCGACACCGGCATCCTGGCCCGGCTCAGCGGGTACGCGGCCACCCACCCCGACTGGCGGGGCGTCCAGGACACCGTCCGCGACCTGGCCGTCCGCACCGGCCGCCGGATCGCCCTCACCACCGCCGACCGCACCCTCCTCGCCGACTCCGCGCCCGGCCGCACCTCGCTGCCCCCGCGCCCCGCGGCGACCGTCGACCCCCTGCACACCGACACCTACACCGAACCCGGCGCCCAGCTCACCGGTATCGACCCGCGCGCCGTCGGCCCTTACCGGCTCACCTCGAAGGAACGCGTCCGGCTGGCCGCGCTCGCAGGGAAGGAGAAGAGCTGCTACGACCGCTACAACCTCCGTGCCACCGTGAAGACCACGCCCAGGGGACGCCCTGTCGTCGTCACCGGCGACGGCACGGACCCCATCCCCGACCTCACCGCCGACTGCCGCCCCCCGCTTCTCGACGCACCCACCGGCACCGAGGAGAAAGCCCTCGGCGGGCTCCAGGGGCTCGCCCGCACCTGCCTCGACCGCGCGGGCATCGAGCTCGGCGCACCCCTCTACCTGGCCTTCGACCCCTCCGGAACGGACCCGGTGAGCCGGTTCCTTGTCAAAAAGTACGTCAGGGCGAGCGACGACACCAAGATCCAGCACACGGTCGAGAACTGCATCCTCACCGCCCGCCGTACCCAACTCGACCCCTACGTCGCCCCGGTGGCCGAACTCTTCCTCGGCGTCGGCGACCGGCCCGCCGCGCCCCGCTTCGACATGTCCCCCGCCAACAAGGCCAAGGTCGTCGGGGCCGCGGGACTCGTCCTCGCCGTCACCGTCGCCGTGATGGCCGTCGTCGCCACCCGGTTGGTACGGCCCCTGCGCGCCCTGACCGCCGCCGCCCAGCAACCGCCCGAACTGCATGTACGGGTGCCCGTGACCACCCGGGACGAGACCGGCATCCTCGCGGAGGCGTTCAACAGCCTCACCGAGCGCAGGGAACGCCTGGAGGCCCAACGCAAGGCGATGGTCAGCGACATCGCCCATGAACTGCGCTCCCCGCTCACCAACATCCGGGGCTGGCTGGAGGTCACCCGCGACGGTGTCGTCGACCCCGATCCCGCGCTGCTCGCCTCCCTGCACGAGGAGGCCGTGCTGCTCCAGCGCGTCATCGACGATCTCCAGGACCTCGCCGCCGCCGACGCCGGCACCCTGCGGCTGCGCCCCGAGCCGGTCCGCGCCGACGAACTCCTCGACCAGGTCGCCGCCGCCCACCGCGTCGCCGCCGGCACGGCCGGTGTCGACCTGCGCACCGAGGTGACCGCCACCCCGTGGCTGGAGGCCGACCCGGTGCGGATGCGGCAGGCACTCGGCAACCTGGTCTCCAACGCGCTGCGCCACACCCCGCCCGGCGGCACCGTCACCCTGACCGCGCGACGTGAGGGCGACGAGGTCGTGTTCACCGTCGCCGATACCGGCTGCGGCATCGCCGCGGACGATCTGCCGTACGTCTTCGACCGGTTCTGGCGCGCCGAGAAGTCCCGCAGCCGCCGCACCGGGGGCAGCGGCCTCGGGCTGGCCATCGTCCGCCAGCTGCTCGCCGCCCACGGCGGCACCGTCGAGGCGGCGAGCGAACCCGGCGCCGGAGCGGTGTTCACGCTGCGGCTGCCGGGGACGCCCGCCCCTGAGGGCCATGACCCGTCATGGCCCGCCCCTGACGGGTCATGACGGACACCGTTTCTGACGGGGACGGGCCGTGACAGCAGGGCCGGAGGCTCAGGAACGGCGGCGTATGGCCTCCGTGCGGCTCAGACCGCGCCGCTCGGTCTCGGTCGTCCCGCCCCACACCCCGGCGGCCTGTCCTGTGGTCAGGGCGAACTCCAGGCACTGCCCCCGGACCCGGCAGCTCCCGCAGACCGCCTGCGCACGCCGGGTCTGGAGCAGCGACGGGCCGCTCGTGCCGATCGGGAAGAAGAGATCCGGGTCCTCGCGGCGGCACGCGGCCAGCCCTCGCCAGTTGCTCATCACGTCACCTGCACTCGATTTCGTCCACACACTTGCACCTGTGTTACTCGTGTACAGGTCACCGGTCGACCCTTGGGCCAATCAGACAATCGAGTGCATGTGTGGTGAGAACCAGCCACCAGCCACCGGTTACCAGCCTGCGGTCACCGGTCACCGGTCACCGGTCACCAGCCACCGGTCACTGCTCGCGCATCCCCCAGGGCGAGCCGTACGCGGTCAGCAGGTCCAGGAACGGGCGTGCGTCGAACGCCTCCGGGCCGAGCACCCCGGCCCCCGACCACACACCGCCGGCGAGGAGTTCGAGGGCCACGACCGGGTTGACGGCCGTCTGCCACACCACCGCCTGGCAGCCGTAGCCGGCCATCGACCACTGGTTGTCCACCACGTGGTACAGGTACACCTCGCGCGGCGCGCCGTCCTTGGTGCCGCGCACCCAGGTGCCTGCGCACGTCTTCCCGCGCATCCGGTCGCCCAGTGTCGCCGGGTCGGGCAGACACGCGGCGACCACATCCCGGGGCGAGACCCCGACCGGACCGGCGGGCCCCGGCACGGTCACCGGCTCGGTGCGGTCGAGGCCCAGCAGGTGCAGCGTCCGCAGCGTCTCGATGAATCGGCTGCCCAGCCCGTACTTGAAGGTCACCCGCCGGGCGTCCACCCAGCGCGGCACGAGCAACACCTCCTCGTGCTCCACGTTCACGCACTCGACGGGCCCGATGCCCTCCGGGAAGTCGAACACCTCCGGCTCGCTGAACGGTTCGGTGGTGAACCAGCCGCGGTCCGCCTCGTAGACGACCGGCGGGTTCAGACACTCCTCGATGGTGGTCCAGATGCTGAACGACGGGGCGAAGTCATAGCCGTCGACCGTCAGGTCCGCACCGTCGCGGACGCCGATCTCCTCGATGTCGTCGAAGAGTTCGTCGGCCGCGTACCGGGCGAACACGTCGGACAGACCGGGTTCCACACCCATGCCGACGAGCGCGAGCGCGCCTGCCTTCTCCCAGTCGGCGGACTGCTCGAACTGGGCGTCGCCCAGCCGCACCCCGCACTCCTCGAACGGCCGCTCGGGGTGCGGGCGTGACAGCGACATCGCCATGTCGAGGTAGGTCGCGTCCGAGGCGCGGGCCGCCCGGAAGAGCGGCATCACGAACCGTGGATCGGTGGCGTTCAGCAGCACGTCGCAGCGGTGCCGGGCCAGCAGAGCGCCTACGGCCGCCTCGTCCGCCGCGTCGACGCGCTCGGCGGTGAACCGGCCGTCGTCGCCCAGGGCCGCCACCGCCGCCTCGGCACGGGAGAGGTCGTGATCGGCGACGACCATGGCGTCGAAGAACTCCCGCCGCGCCGCGATCCGTGTGATCGCGGTACCCACCCCACCGGCTCCCACGAGCAGTACACGCATGGCGAGCAACTCCTTCCGTCTTCCGGTACTCGGTACGTGGAGTGCAGCGCCCGCGATGCCGTAAGGTCAATCCCGTTGGCATAAGACCGTTGGTATAAGAGCGCTCAGGACAGGACCGGACCACAGTGCCCAAGAAGGTGGTGCCGGAGGAGAAACGGCGCCGACGCCGTCCCACTCGTGGCGGCACCGTGCTGTCCGAGCGGCTGATCGTGCGGACCGCGCTGCGCCTGCTGCGCGAGCACGGCAGCGCCGGGCTCACCGCGCGCCGCCTCGGCCTCGCCCTGGACTGCGACCCGAGCACCCTCTACCGCTACTTCCGCGGCATGGACGACCTCACCCTGGCCATCGGCGACGCCCTGATCGGACGGGCGCTGGAGGGGTGGGAGCCGACCGGGGAGTGGCGGGCGGACCTGCGCGCCATCGGGCGGCGCATCCATGCCGCCTATGTCGAGCATCCGCAGGCGGCGCTGCTCACCGCCAACCGGGTCACCGGCCGCCCGCACGAACTCGCCGCCGACGAGGCGGTGCTGGACGTACTGCGCACGGCGGGCTTCCCGGTGCCCGACACCGTGCGGATCTACCACGCCTTCGTCGACCAGACCCTGGCCTTCGCCGCCCTGGACTCCGCCTCCCTCGCCCTGCCCACTGTCGCCCTGCGCGCCGACGAGGGCATCTGGCGCTCGACGTACGCCCGGCTGCCCCGCACCACCCACCCGCGCATCGCCGAAGCGGCCCCGCTGCTCGCCACCCGCATGGTGACCAGCGCCTACCCCACCGCCCTGGAGATGCTGCTGGACAGCGTGGCCGCCCAACTGCGGCCCTATCTACCGGTGGCCCGCTGAGGATCTGCCGGTGGCCGCCGAGGCGGAACCGCCGGGCACCGGCGCGTGCAGCACTCGCGCCGCCGTCTCGGCCACCGCGGCGGAGACGGCGGCCAGAGCGGGCGAGTCCAATTTCCACTGCTGCCAGTACAGATGGACGTCGGTCGCCCGCTCCGGCGCCAGATGCACCAGCCGCCCCGAGTCCAGCAGCGGCTCGGCCTGCGCCTCCGCGACCAGGCCCCAGCCGAGCCCGGCCGCGACCGCGGCGACGTACCCCTCCGAGGTCGGCACATGGTGCCGGGCGGCGCTCGCCGCGCCCCGGCCGCCGCGCAGCGCCCGTACGAACGCGTCCTGGAAATCGTCCTTCCGGTCGAAGGCCACCACGGGAGCCGTGGTGAGCGCCTCGTGCAGCGGCACGTCGAGATACGCGGCGGCGAAGGAGGGACTGGCCACCGGCAGATAGCGCAGCCGCCCCAGCGCACGCACCGAGCAGCCGGGCACCGGGTCGGGCGAGGAGGTCACCGCCGCCATCACCCGCCCCTCCCGCAGCAGCGCCGCCGTGTGGTCCTCGTCCTCCCGGTGCAGCTCGAAACAGAGCGGCGGCACCCTCGGCACGCGGGTGAACGCGTCCAGGAACCAGGTCGCCAGCGAGTCCGCGTTGACCGCGATCGACACCCGCGTCGCCTCCCCGGCGCCGCTGAGCCCCAGCTCCGTCCGCGCGTCGCGCTCCAGCCGGGCCACCTGCCGGGCGAGCCGCACGAACACCTCGCCCGACTCGGTCGGCCGCACCGGCTTGGTGCGCAGCAGCAGCACCCGCCCCGTGCGCTGCTCCAGCGCCTTCACACGCTGGCTCACCGCCGACGGCGTCACATGCAGCGTCGCGGCAGCCGCGTCGAACGTGCCCTCGTCCACCACCGCCAGCAGCGTGCGCACCTGGTCGAGCGGCAGCTCCGGCGGCACCGGCCCGCCGGTCACCGCACCTGCCTCGTCGACGATCCTCATGCTCGCATCCTCATGCTGGCTAATGTTACGTAAGAATCTTTAGCTGTACGCGCGGTGATCCGTTGCCTAACGTCGGACAGCGTGTCCCACGCCTCGTCCCATGCCTCCCTCGCCGCCGCTGCCGCCGGTTTCGGCACCGGTCTGTCCCTCATCGTCGCCATCGGCGCCCAGAACGCCTTCGTGCTGCGCCAGGGCATTCGCCGCGAAGCCGTCCTCACCGTCGTCGGCATCTGCGCCCTGTCCGACGTCGTCCTCATCGCGCTGGGTGTCGGCGGGGTCGGTGCCGTGGTGGTGGCCTGGCCGGGCGCGCTCAGCGCGGTGGGCTGGATCGGCGGCGCGTTCCTCGTCGGCTACGGCGCCCTCGCCGCCCGGCGGGTGCTCCGGCCCGCCAGAGACGCCCTGGACACCGGGGGCGAGGCGGCCGGGTCACGGCGGCGTGCGGTGCTCACCTGCCTGGCGATGACCTGGCTCAACCCGCACGTCTACCTCGACACCGTCTTCCTGCTCGGCTCCCTCGCCGCCGACCGGGGCGCGCTGCGCTGGACGTTCGGCCTCGGCGCCGTTCTCGCCAGCCTGTGCTGGTTCACAGCCCTCGGCTTCGGTGCCCGGCTGCTCGGCCGCTTCCTGTCCCGGCCCGCTGCCTGGCGGGTGCTGGACGGCCTGGTCGCCGCGACCATGATCACTCTGGGTGTCGTCCTGGCCGTGGGAGGTGTCTGACGGTCCGCCCCCCACGAGCGGCTGCGATAGTGAACCCTGGCTCGAAAGTTGTAACGAGCAACCACAACGAGCAACCACAACGAGCGACCACAACGAGCAACCAGGAAGAGCGACCAGGGAGACCGTGGACACCAGCGAGAGCAGTACGCAGTACGACCCGGAGGACGACGCACGCCCGGCGGAACCGGCCGACGCCCCGGTCGGCACCCAGGCCCATGGCCCCGCCGATGTTCTTGCCGATGCCCCGCGCCGCGGCTGGCGTCGCTGGGCGATGGACACCCACCCGCTGCGCCGCCTCGCCTACCGGCGGCTGTGGAGCTCGACCATCGTCACCTCGGTGGGCAGCCAGCTCACCGCCGTCGCCGTTCCCAAGCAGATCTACGACATCACCGGCTCCTCCGCCTGGGTCGGCTACGCCAGCCTGGCCGGTCTCGTGCCCATGGTGGCGTTCGCACTGTGGGGCGGGGCCGTGGCCGACAGCATGGACCGCCGCAGACTGCTGCTGATCACCAACGCCGGTATAGCGGTGACCTCGTTGCTGTTCTGGGTCCAGGCCGTCACCCGGCTCGACTCGGTGGCCGTCCTGATGCTGCTGCTCGCTCTCCAGCAGGCGTTCTTCGGCCTCAACTTCCCGGCTCGCAACGCCTCGATCGCCCGTCTGGTCCCGGCGGAGGAACTCGCCGCGGCCAACGCGCTCGGCTCCACGGTCATGCAGACCGGTCTCGTCCTCGGCCCGATGCTGGCGGGCGTCCTGATCCCGGTGATCGGGCTGCCCGAGCTGTATCTCGTCGACGCGCTGGCGCTGTGCGTCACCGTGTGGGCCGTCGTACGGCTGCCCGCACTGCCCCCGGCCGCGGGCACGGCCGTGCGCCGCGCCGGATGGCGGGAGATCGCCGCCGGGTTCCGTTACATCTCCCTGCACAAGGTGCTGCTGCTGTCCTTCCTGGCCGACATCATCGCCATGGTCTTCGGCATGCCGCGGGCGCTGTTCCCGGAGCTCGCCGCGCAGACCTACGGTTCCTACGGCGAGGGCTTCGCGCTCGGTCTGCTCTTCGCGGGCATCCCCGTCGGGGCGGTCCTCGGCGGGCTGTTCTCCGGCACGTTCTCGCGGGCGCGGCGGCACGGCTGGATGGTGATCGCCTCGGTGGCCGGCTGGGGCGTGGCCATCGCCGGGTTCGGACTGAGCCGCAGCCTCTGGGTCGCGGTGGCGTTCCTCGCCGCCGCCGGGGTGGCCGACATGGTGTCCATGGTGTTCCGCGGGGCGATCCTGCTGTCCGCCGCGACCGACGAGATGCGCGGCCGGATGCAGGGCGTGTTCACGGTCGTCGTCGCGGGCGGCCCCCGTCTCGCCGACGTGCTGCACGGCACGGCGGGCACGGCTTTCGGCACCCGTGCGGCCGTCACGGGCGGAGGTCTGCTGGTGGTCGCCCTCATGCTGGGCCTGGCCGCCGCGGTACCGGCGCTGCGGCGCTACCGGATCTGAGACCCGCGGCCACCGGTCCGGGCCGTCACGGGATACTGCGCCGCCGGGACGCGTAACTGTCCAGCAGCTTGCCCCGGGTGACCTCCAGCCGGTGGGCGAGGATCTCGGCCACCGTCCGCACCAGGGACAGCCCGAGCAGCGGATCCTCCACGGACAGCGCGAGCACCGCCGTCGCGTCGAACTCGTAGGCGCGTACAGGGCTGAAGGCCACCGCGCCGAAGTCCCATTCGTACGGCGGGAACAGCCACGACCACCCGAGCAGATCACCGGCGCCGAGACTGGCCACCGTCACCCGCTGGATCGCCGTCACCTTCTGGTCCAGGGAGACGGCGCCCGAGCGGATCACCCAGAAGCGGTCGGCGTTGCCCCCGGCCTCGAAGATCCTGGTGTCCTCCGGGAAGGAGACCTCCTTGGCCAGCTCCATCAGACGCTCGCGCTGCACCTGGGGGAGGGCGGACAGCAGTTTTATCGCTTTGGTCATGGCGCGGGGCTCCTCGCCGGCGATCGGTGGTTTCCACAGGCCCTCAACCCATTTCAGCCGCTGACGGCGCGCAGGGCCATTCGTGGGACGGTGTTGTTCCGGAAGGCATGGAAAAAGCCCTGGCTGGACGGGGGAGGCCAGCCAGGGCCGTCAGAGGTGATCGATGGGGGACCGTTTCGGTCGACCCCGTGACCACTTATGAATGAACAATAAACCACCCGTGAGTGTTTTTCGAACCCGGACCGGCCCCAAGTGACCGGTTTCACGTCAAAGGTGATGAATCATTGCCCGGCGACAACGTTTGAGGCCGGTGGGACCGGGCAGGTGCCAGCGGGGCGCACCGGCCTGCCGCCATCGCGCCCGTGACGGAGGAGTTGCCTATGTCGATGCCCATGCTGATGCCCCGCCCCGAGTTCCTGCGCAAGCTCGTGGACGAGTACGAGGCGCTCCAGGCCGGTGACGGGACCGCGGCCGCCACAGCGGAGCGGGCCGCACGACTGCGCGACTGCGCGTACACCCTGTGCGTCTTGACCGGCACCCGCGACGTGACCGGTGCCCTGGCGGCAGCGCGGCTGCGGCTCGTGGCGCCACACCCGTAGTCGAACGACGTTCCGTCGGGGGCGCCGCGCCGGTCGCAGGTGCAAGGCGCGCCGATCGGGGAACCCGCTCGGGATGAGCGACTACGAGATGAGCATGCCCCCGAACGACGACGAAGTGCGCGCCCACCTCGACCAGCTGCGGCAGTGGATGACCCCGGAGGACTACGCGCTGCTGCTCGGACTGCTCCGTCCCGCCCTGCGGGCGGTATGGGAACAGCGGTTCGACGACGCGGGGTTCGGGCCGGAGGACGAGCGCTCGGCCGGGGTCCCCCAGGATGTCCGGGACGCCGCCGCCCTTGTCGTGGCCACCGCCCTCACCGGCCGCCGCGACAATGTGGTGATCGAGATCCGCACCGAGGAGACCGGCCTCGTCAGGGTCGTCACCGACGCGACCAGCGCCCGGGACCCGGAACGACGCGAGGCGATCGCCGACTGTCTGCGCCGGCGACGGCGGGAGGACGACGAGCTGCGCGGCATCGCCGCGGCGAGCGGACTGCCGACGGACTTCTGACGACCGCGGCCGACCCGCTTCGGTACCGCCACTCGGTGCCTCAGCGTTCCTGTTCCTGTACGCGTACCCCCAGCGGTCTCGCCAGGCCCGTCACCGCTTCGTCCAGGCGCTGGAGATGCCGCAGCACCCGGTCGGTGACCCTGCCGTAGCGCGGGGTGTGGTACGAGCCGGGGCGCAGCAGGGCGGCGATGCTCGGGCCCGTCTCTACGGCTGCCCGGGCCCGCTTCCCGGAGACATGGGCCGTGATCGCCCCGATGTTCCCGAGGATGCGGTGTCCCGCCTCGCCCAGCCGGGGGTCGGCGGCGATGGACGGGTTGCCGGGCAGCAGTTCGGCGGTCGCGGCCAGGGAACGCGCGTGGTAGGCGCAGGTCTCCAGGAGCGCGACGACATAGCGGGCGGTGTCGCGCCGCGCCCGCAGCGGGGTGATCGGGTGGGTGAGCGGCTTGGTGGAGGCCCGCAGGTCGTCCAGCGCCTGGTCCAGATCGCGGGCTTGCTCAAGCAGTTCCACGGGAGGTCCGCCGCTGAGCTGGTCCAGCGCCGAGCCCGTGACGTCGTGGAGGCGGGCGAGGACCGTCGTGAGCAGTTCGTTCGTACGCCGGTCGGTGCGCACCGGCAGGATCACCGCCGCCGCGAGCACCCCGCAGGCCGCGCCCACGGCCGTTTCCTCGATCCGCAGCACGAGGACCGACAGGCTGTAGGTGTTGAGGAGCGTGTAGAGCAGGCCCAGTGACGCCGTGACGAAGAACGACATCAGCGTGTACGACAGCGGTGCCGTATAGAGCTCCGCGAACACGAACAGCAGCGCCAGCGCGAACGCCGTCACGGTGTGGTGCCCCACCAGACCGGCGAGAGCGATGCCCGCCACCACACCGAGCACCGTGCCCAGCAGCCGCCGGTAGCCCTTGACCAGGATCTCCCCGGTGGAGGAGGTGTTGATGAAGACGATCCAGCAGGTCAGCACCGCCCAGTACCAGCGCTGAGCGGACAGCAGCTCGCCGCCCACGATGGCGAGCGCCGAGCCCGCGGCCACCTGCGCGGCGGCCCGCGTGGTGGGGCGCTCGAGACCGCGCGGCCCGGACACCTTCGGCTCTTCCTCAGGGGCGTCGGCGAGGGCGGCGTCCTCCGCGTCCAGCTCCTCGCGGGAGCGTGACGTGGCGGGCGTGTCGTCGGACTCGTCCTGCGGCCCGTCCAGGGCGAGCCGCAGCCCGAGCACGGCACGCGCGGTCTCGCCGACGCCGCGGAAGACGTCCTGCACGGCGTCCGGGGCGTCGGGCAGACTCTCGTCGTCGCGGTAACCGAGCAGCCGGTTGCGCACCTGGGCGAGCCCCGTACCCAGCTCCGCGGACGCCGGCCACAGCACCAGCAGCCGCAGCGCCGCGAGGTCACGGTGCAGTGTGGCGACGGCCTTCTCCTGCCCCGGCAGCGCGCCGCCGACCGGCACGGCGGCACCCGGCAGATGCAGGGCGAGCGTGTCGGTGCGCTCGGCGCTGTGGGACCGCATCAGCAGCAGCCCGAGCCGCTCCTCCGCGATTTCCGCGTCCGCCACCCGCCGCTGCAGCAGACGGGCCACAGCGTCGTCGGACGTACCGTCCTCGAGACGGCCCTGGATCATCAGTGCGCTCTCGTGCAGCCTGCGCGTTCTGGTGCGCACCTCCGCCAGCGCCTTGTCGACCTCCGACGGCGCGGCGTCGAGCAGCACCGACTGGGCGTCGAGCAACTGCGCCAGCCGGGCCCGGAAGGCGCGCCGCAGCCGGCCGAGGGTGAGCGACGGCGACTGGGGCACAAGAACGAACCGTGCCACTGCGCTGCACCCGAACGCGACGGTGATCACCCCGTACAGCTCGGGCAGTGCCGCCACGCTCGCGCCGACGAAGAAGGAGAGGAAGTACACCTGGAAGCCGATCAGCCCCAGCGCCGTACCCCGGTCGCCGAACCGACGGCAGTACCCCGCGCTGAAGATCAGCACGATGAAGATGACGTCACCGGCCAGCGCATACGGAAGCAGCAGCGCGCCGAGCGACACCGACACCAGGGCCACCGCCAGACCCAGCGCCAGCGTGACGGCCTGCCGAGACCGCTCCTTCTCGCGGATCGCGAAGGTGGCCACCATGGTGGCCAATGCCCCCGTCACCAGATGGGGCACATCGGAACCCGCGAGGGTGAGCACCAGCAGGGTGAGCGTGACGGCGAACACCGTGCGCGCGCCCGCCGCGAGCCGCAGCAGCCCCGGGTCGGTCGCCGCGACCCGGGCCGGCAGCTTCGCCCGGACCGGCCGTCGTGCCGCCACTGTTCCCACGCCGCCGTACTCTCTCTCCCGCCGCCCGTCATGATCTCCGCCAGCCCCTGCCGGCCCGGCACGCCGGGTCCGACCTGCGACGGCTGCCCCCTGCGCCCGCCCTCCGACGGCGGTGCGGGTGCTACTTCCGGGGCTCGGCGGCGGCCAGGTGCTCCCGGACCTGTTCGGCGCTCATATAGGCGTCCGTGAACTCGAAGTCCTTCAGCCGGGTGGTCTTCTGGGACTGGAAGCCGGTGCGCACGAAATCGTCCCCCGCGATCGCGTTGAGCGTCCAGTTCGTCGCGACGCGGATCTTGGCGACGTTGGTGCGCATCGCCGCCCAGTGGTAGCCGCGTGCTGCGAACTGGGCCGGAAGACCGTGCAGTTCGACACCGAGCGGCTTCGCCACGGCGTCGTGCCCGCCCAGGTCGACGACCAGACCCAGATCCGCGTGGACGTACGGGGTGAGCGGCTCGCCGCGCAGGGTCGCGATGATGTTCTCGGCGGCCCTGCGGCCCTGCCGCATGGCGTGCTGGGCGGTGGGCGGGCAGATCGCGCCCTCCTGGTCCCTGGCCTCGTCGGGCACGGCGGCCGCGTCGCCGAGCGCGAACACCCCGTCGTGGCCGGGCAGCCGCATCTCGGCGTCGACCGCGAGACGGCCGCGCACCGTCTGAGCGCCGAGCGTCGCCATCAGCGGGCTCGCGGCCACCCCGGCCGTCCAGATCAGGGTGTGCGTGGGCACCACCCGCCCGTCGGTGAAGGTGACCTCCTCCCGCCCGGCCTTGGCGATGGACACCCCGAGCGAGATCTCGACACCGCGCCGCCGGAGGATCTCCGACGCACTGCGACCCAGCTTCTCGCCCAGCTCGGGCATCAGCTTCGGCGCGATGTCGATCAGATGCCACTTGATCAGCTTCGGATCGAGGCGCGGATAACGCCGGGCCGCCGCATGCGTCAGCTTCTGGAGGCACGCGGCCGTCTCGGTGCCCGCGTAACCGGCGCCGACCACCACGAACTGGAGCCGTGCGGTGCGCTCGGCCGGGTCGTCGCTGGCGTCGGCCAGATCGAGCTGGGAGATCACATGGTCGCGGATGTACGCCGCCTCGGCGAGCGTCTTCAGGCCGAAGGCGTGCTCGGTCAGACCCGGGATGTCGAAGGTGCGGGTCACACTGCCCGGGGCCAGCACGATGTAGTCGTAGGGCTCGTCCGCGACCTCGTCGGTGATCGTACGGACGACACAGACCTTCGCCTTCAGGTCCACGCCGATGGCGCCGCCCGGCAGGATCCGGGTGCGGTACCGCCTGCTGCGGCGCAGCGACACGGCGATCGACTGCGGGGTCAGCACACCGGAGGCGACCTGCGGCAGCAGCGGGAGATAGAGCTGGTAGGCGACGGGTGTCACCAGGGTGACGTCGGCCTCGTTCGGGGCGAGTCTGCGTTCGAGCCGGCGTACGCACTCGACTCCGGCGAAGCCCGCTCCGACCACCAGGATCCTCGGTCGTGTCACGGTGTCCATCCTTCCTGCGGCTCCGGGCGGTCTGCGTCGACACCGTCAGCGTGCCCCGAGATCGCCGGCTCGCACGTCCTCGATCCCACCGTGCCGCGCTCCGTCGCGCCAGTCGGCCAAGGTGGGCAGAAGAACAGGTGATCCCAGGATGCCCCCTCGTGGCGCGGAACGGCCGGTGCGCGAGCAAAACGCCACCCCTCACTCCGCTTAGGGCCTGTCGTCAGATTCCCGTCGTCCGCCCGAAGGGCGGGCCCGGCGGCGTCTGGTGTGTGCGATCGCAAGGCGCCGGAGCGCCCTCGCGGGGGTCCCCCCTGCTCGAGCGAAGCCGAGAGCTTGGGGGAGGAGCCACGTGGGCGTTTCGGCAACGCCGCCGGGGGCACCCCCTGCTCGCAGAGCTTGGGGGAGTGCGTGCCAGGCGTCGCCGGGCAGGCGGGAATGTGACGACAGGCCCTACTAGGGGCGCGTTCCGGGAAGCGTCCGCCGTAGAGTGCGCGCCATGGCGCACACCGAGCCCGTGGCGGGCTTCCAGAAGCGGAACATCGACCCCGGGACCGTGCCGCGGCTGGTCGCCGCCCTCGACCTTCAGGAAGCGAACGCGGGCGTACGACGGCTGCGCGACTGGTCCTACGAGGCCCTCGCGCCGGGCCTGGGGGAGCGCGCCCTCGACATCGGCTCCGGCACCGGCTCGCAGACCCGGATGCTCGCCGCCGCCGTAGGGGGTACCGGTACGGCTCTCGGGGTGGAACCCAACCCCGGGCTGCGGGCCGTCGCCGAGGAACGGGCCGTCGCCGTGGGCAGCACCGCGCGTTTCGCCGAGGGCGACGCGCTCGCGCTGCCGGTCGCCGGCGGCACGATCGACGTCGTCTGGTGCGAACGGCTGCTCCAGCATCTCGCGGAGCCCGAGCGGGCGGTCGCCGAGATGGCCCGGGTGCTGCGGCCCGGCGGGCGGGTGGCGCTGATCGACACCGACTGGGCGACCACCATCCTGCATCCCGGTGACCCGGAGCTCATGGCCGCGCTGGCCTCCGGCGCCCTCGCCGGGGCCGCCAACCCCTACTCCGGGCGGCGGCTGGTCGGGCAGCTGACCGCGGCCGGGTTCGTGATCGACGACCGCGGCTCGGAGTCCCTGCTCCAGGACCACACCTCGGTCGCCTGGCCACTGATCCGTATGCTCGGCGAGTCCGCGGTGCGCCGCGGCAATCTCACCGAGGCCCAGCGCGACAGGGCGTACGACGAACTCTCCCAGGCCGCCGACCAGGGTGCGCTGCACATGTCGGTGACGATGTTCGGCGTGGTGGCCCACCTGCCGGGGTGACGGCACCGGCCGCCGACGGCGTGTTCACCACGGCAGGAACACGCGGATCTCGTGCCCGCCGGGGTCGGTGACCATAGGGACCTGGTCGCAGAGGGCGCCTCCCGGGCTACCGGAACACGTTGTCCGAGGCGTCCCAGTCGGCCCACTCGGCAGACTCGTCCGGCACCGTGCGGGAACCGCGGGCGCGGGCCTGGTACATCGCGTCGATCTCGGCGGCGTAGTGCTGCACGACGGCGTCCCTGCGGAGCTTCATCGACGGTGTCAGCAGCCCGTTCGCCGGGTTGAACGGCTCGGTGAGCACCCGGAACACGCGGATCGACTCGGCCCGCGACACCACACTGTTGGCGGCCGCGACCGCCCGTGCGATCTCCTCCCGCAGCGCGTTCTCCTCCCGCGCCTCGCGCACCAGGGCGTCGCCCTGCATCGCCAGAGCCGCCCGCCAGTCCGCGAGGAACTCCGGGTCCAGGGTGATCAGCGCGCCGACGCAGGGCCGGTCGTCGCCGACGACCACCGCCTGATGGATGAGGGGATGCATCCGCAGCCGCTGCTCCAGCGCCGTCGGCGCCACGCTCGTACCGCCGCTGGTGATGATCACTTCCTTCTTGCGGCCCGTGATGGTCAGATACCCCTCCGGGTCCAGATGCCCCAGGTCGCCGGTGGCCAGCCAGCCGCCGCGCAGCACCGCCCGGGTCGCGGCCTCGTCGTTGACATACCCCTGGAACACCGAGGGCCCGCGCACCAGGATCTCCCCGTCGTCGGCGACCTCGATCTCGGTGCCCGGCAGGGGCTGCCCCACGGTGCCCGACTTCTCCCGGCCCGGCGGCTGCGCGGTGATGCCGCCGCCGGTCTCGGTGAGGCCGTAGCCGTCATGGACGAAGATGCCGATGCCCTCGAAGAAGAGGGACAGTTCACGGTTGAGGGGGGAGCCGCCCGAGGTTGCGCGGACGACTCTGCCGCCCAGCGCGGAACGCAGCCGCTTGTAGACCGTCCGCTCGTACAACGCGTGCTGGAGCCGCAGATCGAGGGCGGGGCCGGAGCCACGGCCCAGCCGCTGCCGCTCCAGCGCGGCGGCGAAGTCCCGGGCGGTCTCCGCGGCCCGCTCGAACAGGGCGCCGCGGCCCGACTGCCGGGCGGTGTGCAGATACGTCTTGTACAGCTTCTCGAACAGGGACGGCACGCCGTACAGATACGTGGGCCGGAAGGAGCGCAGCGCCGAGGACAGCGCGGTGTCGGTCATCTCCGGCTGATGGGCCATCAGCAGCCCGCCGCGCACACACAGCCCCTGGATCATCAGCCCGTACACATGGGAGAACGGCAGGAACGCCAGCACCGACGGCTGCTCGCCCGGCTGGGCCGCGGTGTGCCCCCAGCCCGCGAGCAGGGTGTCGCAGGGCGCGGCCAGATTGCGGTGGCTCAGCGCGCAGCCCATCGCGCGGCCCGAGGAGCCGGAGGTGTAGGTGACGGCGGCCGTGGAGTCCGGCAGCACGATCCTGCGCAGCGACTCCACGGTGGTGACCGGTATGTAGGTGCCGCGCTCCACCAGGTGTTCCAGCGCCCCGTCGTCGAGCTGCCACACATGCCGCAGCAGCGGCAGCCGCGCGCAGACGGTGCCGATGGTCATGACGCCCTGCTCGTCCTCGACCACCACCGCCACACAGCGGGAGTCCCGCAGGATCCACTCCACCTGTTCGCGCGCGGACGTGGGGTGGATGGGGACGAGTTCCGCTCCGACCGTCCACAGCGCATGGCTGAGCACCGTCCACTCGTACCGGGTGCGCGCCATGATCGCCACGCGGCTGCCGGGCGAGATCCCGCAGGCGACCAGCCCCTTGGCCACGTCCACGACCTCGTCCCGCAGCTCCCCGGCCGTCACGGTCTCCCACTCGGGCGGGGAACCGCCGGTGCGGCGCGCCACCATGGGCAGCGCAGGGTCGCGGGCCGCCTGGTCGAAGAGGCCGTCGGCGAGCCCGCCGGTGTGAGAAGGGGCCGCCGGGGCGCCTGCCGGAGCGAGGGCGAAGTCGCGCATGCACTGCTCCCGTGGTGTACGGAGTGTGACTCCGCCGAACGTTACTGTGTCGACGGTGCTCGAATGTAGCCCAGGTGGCGTCTTTCGGTGTCCGGAACGTTGAAGCCGGACGACTTCTGATCTTCTTTTCCGACCGTCACACGTTGGATGTCACCGCACGTCGCGTGTCAGCCACAGCGTGGCGAGGGGCGGCAGGGTGAGCCGGATGCCTCCGTTCTCCGGTTTGACCGGATCGGGGTTGACGACGTCGCCGCCGCCGTAGCGGGCGGCGTCGGTGTTGAGGATCTCGTTCCAGGCCGGTACGTCGCCGGGGACCTCGAGGCGGTAGTCGTGGCGGACCGCCGGGGAGAAGTGGGACACCGCGAGCAGCGGGTTCCCTGCGGTGTCGTAGCGCAGGAAGGCGAAGACGTTGTCGTCGGCCGAGTGGCACGCCACCCACCTGAACCCGCCCGGGTCGCTGTCCCGCTGCCACAGGCAGGGGTGCGCGTGGTACAGGGAGTTGAGGTCGCGGACCAGGTCGCGTACGCCGCGGTGGTCCGGCTCTGCGTCGTAGGCCGGGTCGAGCAGCCACCAGTCCGGCCCGTGGGCGTGGTCCCATTCGGCGCCCTGGGCGAACTCCTGCCCCATGAAGAGGAGTTGCTTGCCGGGGTGGGCCCACATGAAGCCCAGGTAGGCGCGGTGGTCGGCGCGGCGCTGCCACCAGTCGCCGGGCATCTTGGAGACCAGTGCCTGCTTGCCGTGCACCACTTCGTCGTGCGAGATCGGCAGGACGTAGTTCTCGCTGTACGCGTAGACCATCGCGAAGGTCATCTCGTGGTGGTGGTACTTGCGGTGCACCGGCTCGTGGCTCATGTACTGGAGCGAGTCGTGCATCCAGCCCATGTTCCACTTCAGTCCGAAGCCCAGACCCCCGCTGTCCGTCGGCCGCGTCACACCGTCCCAGGCGGTGGACTCCTCGGCGATGGTGACCACGCCCGGCGCCCTGCGGTACACGGTGGCGTTCATCTCCTGGAGGAACGCCACAGCGTCCAGGTCCTCCCGGCCGCCGAACACATTCGGGGTCCACTGGCCCGAGTCGCGCGAGTAGTCCAGGTAGAGCATCGAGGCCACGGCGTCCACCCGCAGCCCGTCGATGTGGAACTCCTCGCACCAGTACACGGCGTTCGCCACCAGGAAGTTGCGCACTTCGGTCCGGCCCAGGTCGAACTCGTAGGTGCCCCAGTCCGGATGCTCGGCCCGCTGCTCGTTCCCCGGCTCGTAGAGCGGTTCCCCGTCGAAGCGGGCCAGCGCCCAGTCGTCCTTGGGGAAGTGCGCGGGCACCCAGTCCATGATCACGCCGATCTCCGCCCGGTGCAGGGCGTCGATCAGGAACCGGAAGTCGTCGGGGGAGCCGAGCCGGGAGGTGGGCGCGTAGAAGCCGGTGACCTGGTAGCCCCAGGAGCCGCCGAAGGGATGCTCGGCCGGAGGCATCAGCTCGACATGTGTGAAGCCCAGGTCCTTGACGTACGGGGGCAGTTGCTCGGCGAGCTGGCGGTAGGTCAGTCCATGGCGCCAGGACGGCAGATGGACCTCGTACACCGAGAACGGCGCCTCGTGCACCGGGACGTCCCCGCGATGCGCCAGCCATTCCGCGTCGCCCCACTCGTGGTGCGAGGCGGTCACCACGGACGCCGTGTCCGGGGGCACCTCGGTGCGGCGGGCCATCGGGTCGGCCTTGAGGAAGCGGTCGCCGTGCCGTGAGGTGATCTGGAACTTGTAGCGGGTGCCCTCGCCGATGCCCGGCATGAACAGCTCCCACACCCCCGACGCCCCCATCGACCGCATCGGGAACGCGGTGCCGTCCCAGCAGCTGAAGTCCCCGGCCACCCGCACCCCTTGCGCGTTGGGCGCCCATACGGTGAACCGGGTGCCGGCCACGCCCTGGTGGGTCATCGGCTCGGCGCCCAGCGCCCGCCACAGCTGCTCGTGGCGTCCCTCGCGGATCAGATGCAGATCCGTCTCGCCGATGGCGGGCAGGAAGGCGTACGGGTCGTGCGTCTCCTGCGGGCCGCCCTCCTCGTACTCCACCCGCAGGGTGTACGACGAGGGGATCGCGGTGAGCGGCAGGAGCGCCGAGAACAGGCCGTCGTCCTCGGAGACCAGCGGCCGGGGTGTGCCGTCGACGACGACGGCGACGGCGCGGGCGAACGGGCGCAGCGCCCGGAAGGCGATCCCGCCGGGCACCGGGTGCGCGCCCAGCAGGGCGTGCGGATCGTGATGGGCGCCGTACAGCAGCCGCGCACGGTCGTCGGCGGCCAGCGGTGGGGCGGCGGCCGGGACGGGCCCGGCCGACTCGGTCGGTGACGTGTCGCGCAGGGCCACGGGGATCAACCTCCTCGGGCGGCGAGGCGTTCGATCGCCGCCATGGGTACGGGAAGCCAGTCGGGGCGGTTCCTGGCTTCGTAGACGACTTCGTAGACCGCCCGGTCGGTCTCGTGGGCACGCAGCAGGGCGTGCGTCTGGCGCGGGTCCCAGCCGGCCCGCGCCGCGTAGCCCGCGCAGTACGCGGTGCGGCAGCGGCCCGCCCATTCGGGGCGCCACGGGCGGCGCTGCCGGGCCGCGTAGTCGAAGGAGCGCAGCATGCCCGCGATGTCCCGCACCGGGGACTGGGGTGCGCGCCGTTCGGCGAGCGGGCGGGACGGCTCGCCCTCGAAGTCGATGACGAACCACTCGCGCCCGGCCCGCAGCGCCTGACCGAGGTGCAGATCGCCGTGGATGCGCTGGGCGGGCGGCCCGCCGTCGCAGCCGGCGAGCGCGGTGAAGGCGGTGTGCAGCCGGGTGACGTACGGCCGCAGCGCCGGTACGGCGTGGGCGGCGGCGTCCAGCCGGGCGGCCATCGCCACCGCCGTGTGCCCGTGCTCGGCGCCGCCTCCGGTGGGGAACGCGGTGGCCAGGGCCAGGTGCACATCGGCGGTGGCCTCGCCGAGTTCGCGGGCGGCGCCGGTGAAGTCGTCACCGGCGGCCAGCGCGTCCAGGGCGAGGGTCCAGCCGTCGGAGGCGCCGGGCAGATACGGCTGGAGGACGCCCAGCGTGGCGCCGTGCGCTCCGGTGGTGCGGAACCAGGCGACCGGGGCGGGGACCCGTCCGCAGCCCTGCGCGGCCAGCGCGCCCGGGACTTCCAGGTCCGGGTTGACGCCGGGCTGGATACGGCGGAACAGCTTGAGGATGAGCTCCTCGCCGTACACCAGCGAGGAGTTGGACTGCTCGGCGCCCAGCAGCCGCGGTGCGAGCCCGCCGGGCACCCGGGCCCCGGGTGCCGTCTCGAAGCGCAGCGGGCCGATCTGGCCGGGACGGCGCAGCCGTTCGAGGAGCAGGGCCGTCGAGCGCGGGTCGTGCAGGGCGTCGTAGATCACCTTGCCGGCCAGCGGTCCCCGGGGGGCGCGCCCGATGAGGGAGCGGGCGAGGCGCGGTGTGAGGTGGTCGCCGACACCGAGCAGCAACTGGTAGCAGTCCCCCTGCGGGGGAGCGCCGCCGGGGGCGGGGACCGCGGGCTGCCCGGTGTGGATCAGCAGATGCAGACAGCCCGGGAACAGCTCGGTCGCCGACAGCACGCTGAGATCGCTGACGGGCCGGTCCTTCCCGGCGAACCAGCGCTGCCGCGGCAGCCACTCGCGCAGCAGCTCCGCGAGCGAGGGCAGAGGCCCGGCCGGACCGGTGCTTCTCGGGGCGAGGGTGACGGTCTTCGGCATGGTCACGCGTCCTTTCCTCGGGGCGCGGTCAACGGCGCCGGCCGATGCGGGAGGCGACTCGGGAGAGCCGGAACCAGTAGAAGCCGTGGCCTGCGAGGGTCAGCAGATACGGCAGCTCGCCGATGGCCGGGAACCGCACGCCGCCGATGAGTTCGACGGGGTGCCGCCCCTCGTAGGCGCGCAGGTCCAGTTCGGTGGGCTGCGCGAACCGGGAGAAGTTGTTGACGCACAGGACCAGGTCGTCCTTGCACTCCCTGAGAAACGCCAGAACGGCCGGGTTGGAGGAGGGCAGTTCGGTGTAGGAGCCGAGTCCGAAGGCGTGGTTCTGTTTGCGGATCTCGATCATGCGGCGGGTCCAGTGCAGCAGGCTGGAGGGCGAGGACATGGAGGCCTCGACGTTGGTGACCTGGTAGCCGTGGACGGGGTCCATGATCGTGGGCAGGAAGAGGCGGCCGGGGTCGCAGGAGGAGAAGCCGGCGTTGCGGTCGGGGGTCCACTGCATGGGGGTGCGGACGGCGTCGCGGTCGCCGAGCCAGATGTTGTCGCCCATGCCGATCTCGTCGCCGTAGTAGAGGATCGGGCTGCCGGGCAGGGCGAGGAGCAGGGCGGTGAAGAGTTCGATCTGGTTGCGGTCGTTGTCGAGGAGGGGGGCGAGACGGCGGCGGATGCCGATGTTGGCGCGCATCCGCGGGTCTTTCGCGTACTCGGCCCACATGTAGTCGCGTTCCTCGTCGGTGACCATCTCCAGGGTGAGCTCGTCGTGGTTGCGCAGGAAGATGCCCCACTGGCAGTTGGACGGGATGGCGGGGGTCTTGGCGAGGATCTCGGAGACGGGGTAGCGGGACTCGCGGCGCACCGCCATGAAGATGCGGGGCATGACAGGGAAGTGGAACGCCATGTGGCACTCGTCGCCGCCGCTGGAGTAGTCGCCGAAATAGTCGACCACGTCCTCCGGCCACTGGTTCGCCTCCGCCAGCAGCACCGTGTCCGGGTAGAGGGCGTCGATCTCGCGGCGGACGCGGCGCAGGAAGGCGTGTGAGGCGGGCAGGTTCTCGCAGTTGGTGCCCTCGGCCGCGTACAGATAGGGGACGGCGTCCAGCCGGAAGCCGTCGATGCCGAGGTCCAGCCAGAACTTCAGCGCGGCCAGGATCTCCTCCTGCACGGCCGGGTTCTCGTAGTTGAGGTCCGGCTGGTGGGAGAAGAACCGGTGGAAGTAGTACTGGCCGCGGACCGGGTCGTGGGTCCAGTTGGACACCTCGGTGTCGACGAAGATGATCCGTGCGTCGGGATAGCCGGTGTCGTCGTCGGCCCACATGTAGTAGTCCCCGTACGGGCCGTCGGGGTTCTTGCAGGACTCCAGGAACCACGGGTGCTGGTCGCTGGTGTGGTTCATGACGAAGTCGATGATGACGCGCATGCCGCGCTGGTGGGCGGCGTCCACGAACTCCACGAAGTCGGCGAGGTCGCCGAACTCGGGCAGCACGGCGGTGTAGTCGGAGACGTCGTAGCCGCCGTCCCGCAGGGGGGACTTGAAGAACGGCGGCAGCCACAGGCAGTCCACGCCGAGCCACTGGAGATAGTCGAGCTTGGCGGTCAGGCCCCTGAGGTCGCCGACGCCGTCACCGTCGCTGTCCTGGAAGGAACGGACGAGAACCTCGTAGAAGACGGCGCGCTTGAACCAGTCCGGGTCCCGGTCCTTGGCCGGGGTGTCCTGGAACGTGTCGTGCACGGGTTCGTTGACGGTCATGGCGCGTTCGACCCTCCGTTCTGCGGCGCGGCGGCGGACGGACGCCCGACGTGGAGCACATGTGCCGGGGCCCGGCCGGGCTCCAGGCACACATAGCTGGTGCTGCCCCATTGATAGGTGTCACCCGTCAGTTCGTCGTGCACCGGCACCGAGTCGTACCGGTGGAGTCCGAGGTGCGTCATGTCCAACGAGACCGTCGCCTCCTGGGTGCGGTGCGGATCGAGGTTCGCCACGACCAGGACGGCGTCCTGACCGGTGCGTTTGCTGTACGCGATCACGGCGTCGTTGTCCGTGTGATGGAAGCGCAGATTCCGGAGCTGCCTCAGCGCCGGGTGGCGGCGCCGGACGTCGTTGAGGCGTTCGATCAGAGGCGCGATGCTGCGTCCCTCGCGTTCGGCGCTCTCCCAGTCGCGGGGCCGGAGCTGGTACTTCTCCGAGTCCAGATACTCCTCGCCGCCCTCGCGGACCGGGGTGTTCTCGCACAGTTCGTAGCCGCTGTAGATACCCCATGTGGGGGACAGGGTGGCGGCGAGCACGGCACGGAGCTCGAAGGCCGCGCGTCCGCCGTGCTGGAGGAACGCGTGCAGGATGTCGGGGGTGTTGACGAAGAGATTCGGCCGCATGTACGCCGCCGCCTCACCCGACAATTCGGTCAGGTACTCGGTGAGCTCCTGCTTGCTGGTGCGCCAGGTGAAATAGGTGTACGACTGCTGGAAGCCGATCTGCCCCAGGGTGTGCATCATCGCCGGGCGGGTGAATGCCTCCGCCAGGAACACCACGTCCGGGTCGGTGCGGGCGATCTCGCCGAGCACCCGCTCCCAGAACACCACCGGCTTGGTGTGCGGATTGTCCACCCGGAAGATCCGCACCCCCGTGCTCATCCAGTGCCGCAGCACCCGCAGCGTCTCCGTGACCAGCCCGTCCATGTCCGCGTCGAACGCGATCGGATAGATGTCCTGGTACTTCTTCGGCGGGTTCTCCGCGTAGGCGATGGTGCCGTCCGGGCGGTGGTGGAACCACTCCGGGTGCTTGTCCACCCACGGATGGTCCGGCGAGCACTGCAGCGCGAAGTCCAGGGCGACCTCCAGGCCCAGTTCCCGCGCCCGCTGAACGAACCAGGCGAAGTCCTCCAGGGTGCCCAGGCGCGGGTGCACGGCGTCGTGCCCGCCCTCCGGCGAGCCGATCGCCCACGGCACCCCCACGTCCTCCGGGCCGGCGGACAGCGCGTTGTTGCGGCCCTTGCGGAACGTCGTCCCGATCGGGTGGATGGGCGGCAGGTAGACCACGTCGAAGCCCATCCGCGCGATCGCCTCCAGCCGGCGGGCCGCGGTGCGGAACGTGCCGTGCGGTTCGGCGGCCGTGCCCTCCGAGCGGGGGAAGAACTCGTACCAGGACCCGAACAGCGCCCGTTCCCGCTCCACCTGCAGCGGCAGCGGCTCGGAGGCGGTCACCAGCTCCCGCAGCGGATGCCGGGCCAGCACCGCGTCCACCTCCGGCGTCAGCGCCGCCGCCAGCCGCGTCGCCACCGGGAGCGAGTCGTCGTCCAGAGTCGCCGCCGCGGCGAGCACCACGGCACGCCCGGGACCCTCGGGTACCCCGGCACCCGCACGGCGGTGCAGAGCGGCGCCCTCCTCCAGCACCAGCCCCGTGTCGATACCGGCCGGGACCTTGACGCACGCCACCCCGCGCCAGGTGGCCACCGGGTCGCCCCACGCCTCCACGTGATACGTCCACCGGCCGGTCCGGTCCGGGGTGACCTCGGCGCCCCACCGGTCGCTGCCGGGGGCCAGCTCCCGCATCGGCGCCCAGGGGCCGGGGCGGCCGTCGGGATCGGTGAGGACGGCATTGGCTCCCACGGCGTCATGGCCCTCGCGGAAGACGGTGGCCGAGACCTCGAAGGTCTCCCCGGGCACCGCCTTCGCGGGCCGCCTGCCGCACTCCACGGCGGGCCGGACGTCCCGTACCGGAACACGGCCGATGGCCGGGGCGGCTGAAACAGCGCTCATGGTCACACCTCCGTCGTACCGGAGGCCGGGCACCATGCCCGGCCGGGGAAACCAACCTCGGTGCGCCGAACGGGCGCTACCGTCCTGCCGCCGGACGCCGCTCACTTCTGCGGCGCCGTCTGCCCGCGCCCCGGGCCCGGAGCCGTCTGCCCTGTTCCCCAGGGCGCTCCCGCTCCCGGAGACAGGCGATCGGACCGGCGCCCAGATACCGCTCCGCCGCGTCCGCGGCCTCGCGGGCGCAGCGCTTGCCCATGAGCACGCACAGGGTGTACCCCGAGTCCTCGAAGACCGTCCGCACGGCGCGGTCGGCCGGCGAGGCGAGCATCAGCCGTTCCCAAGCCCGGTACCGGCGCAAGTGCCGGGCGACTTCGGCTTTGGCGGGTAGGAGCATGTCACTCATGGTGCATGTGTGATGACCCACCGTCTTGTTGGCTATTCAAGCACCGACACTCGTTCACACGGACGGCGCTGGAACTGGGGCATCCGGGGCTCGTGTTGCACGAATGGCGTAGCAACCGCACTGTGGAGGTGACTCAGAAGCGATCACCGCTCACGCTTCGTGTTCGGGACCCTGGTCCCACGGGTGAGAGGAAGCGGGAGCTTCGCCGGTGAGGAGCCAACGACGATGAAGACCGCAGTGCCGTGCTACTACCACCTCGACGTGGAAGTGAGCCCCGAGCGCGTCGGGCAGGTCGGCCGCATCCTGGCCGCCCATCTTCGCTACTGGGACCTGGAGAACCTCGTCGAACCCGTCCGCAGCGGCGCCGAACTGCTGCTGCGCGCCATCGACGAACACGCCACCGACAAGCAGATCTCGATCGAGATGTGGTGGAACCGCCAGCATCTGATCACCGCGATCGGAGGCGACGACCGCGATCTGCGCCCCCACCACGATCTGCGCGGCTGCCTCGCCTGGATCGCCGCGATGAGCGACGGCTGGGGCTGCTGCGCCGCAGAGACCGGCAGCAAGATCATCTGGTTCTCGCAGCGGGCCCGCAGCGGCGAACGCATGCCGCTCGTCCCGACCGGCCCCGAGCCCGTCACGACCGAGGGGCTGCAGCTGCCCCGCGAGCTCCCGCTGGTCGCGCTGGCCGCCTCGGCCGCCCCGGCGCCGGACGGCGTCCTGGAGGTCGCCCGGTGACCGCGCGTCCGAAGCGCGTAGGGGTGCCCGCGTGGAGCGGGCGCCCCTACCCGTTGGGCGCCTGCTACGACGGCGACGGCACCAACTTCGCCCTGTTCAGCGAGGTCGCGGAGGCCGTCGACCTGGTCCTGGTGGACGACGCCGGGGCCGAGACCCGTATCCCGCTGACCGAGGCCGACGGCTTCGTCTGGCACGGGTATCTGCCCGCCGTCGGCCCGGGCCTGCGCTACGGCTACCGGGTGCACGGCCCCTGGGACCCCGGCCTCGGCCACCGCTGCAATCCGGCCAAACTGCTCCTCGACCCGTACGCCAAGGCCGTGGACGGCGGGATCGAGAACCATCCCTCGCTCTACGAGCGCGCCCCGACCGGCCCCTCGCGCGCCGACAGCGCCGGGCACACCATGCTCGGCGTCGTCACCGACCCGTCCTCCTTCGACTGGGGCGACGACCGCCCGCCGAGCCGGTCCTACGCGGACAGCGTGATCTACGAGGCCCATGTCCGCGGCCTCACCCGCACCCACCCCGCCGTCCCGGAGCGGCTGCGCGGCACCTACGCCGGCCTCGCCCACCCCGCGGTCCTGGAGCATCTGACCTCACTCGGGGTGACCGCCGTGGAGCTGATGCCGGTGCACCAGTTCGTGCACGACGGCGTCCTGACGGACCGCGGCCTCACCAACTACTGGGGCTACAACACCATCGGCTACTTCGCCCCGCACAACGGCTACGCCGCCTCCGGCACCCGCGGACAGCAGGTCGACGAGTTCAAGGCGATGGTCAAGGCGATGCACGCCGCGGGTCTCGAGGTCATCCTCGACGTCGTCTACAACCACACCGCCGAGGGCAATGAGCTGGGCCCGACGCTGTCCTTCCGCGGTATCGACAACGCCGCCTACTACCGCCTCGTGGACGGCGACTGGGGCCACTACTACGACACCACGGGCACCGGCAACAGCCTGCTGATGCGCCACCCCTATGTGCTCCAGCTCATCATGGACTCGCTGCGCCACTGGGTGACCGAGATGCATGTCGACGGCTTCCGCTTCGACCTCGCCGCCACCCTGGCACGGCAGTTCCACGAGGTGGACCGGCTCTCGGCGTTCTTCGACCTCATCCAGCAGGACCCGGTGATCAGCCGCGTCAAGCTCATCGCCGAGCCCTGGGACGTGGGCGAGGGCGGCTACCAGGTGGGCAACTTCCCGCCCCTGTGGTCCGAGTGGAACGGCAAGTACCGTGACGCCGTACGGGACTTCTGGCGTACCGAGCCGCACTCCCTCGCCGAGTTCGCCTCCCGCCTCACCGGCTCCGCCGACCTCTACCAGCACACCCGGCGCCGCCCGCGCGCCAGCGTCAACTTCGTCACCTCGCACGACGGTTTCACTCTGCGCGACCTCGTCTCGTACAACCACAAGCACAACGAGGCCAACGGCGAGGACAACCAGGACGGCGAGCACCACAACCGCTCCTGGAACTGCGGCGCCGAGGGCGACACCGACGACCCCGCGATCCTCGAACTGCGCACCCGCCAGCAGCGCAATCTGCTCGCCACCCTGCTGCTCTCCCAGGGCATCCCCATGCTCGGCCACGGCGACGAACTCGGCCGCACCCAGCACGGCAACAACAACGCCTACTGCCAGGACAACGACGTCTCGTGGATCGACTGGAAGCTGACGGAAGAACAGCAGGCCCTCAGGGACTTCACCCGCTATGTCGTCGGGCTGCGCGCGGCCCACCCGGTGCTGCGCCGCCGCCGCTTCTTCCGCGGCGCCCCCGCGCCCCGGTCCCGGCGCCAACTGCCCGACCTGGCCTGGCTGAGGCCCGACGCCCACGTCATGACGGAACGGGACTGGGAGAGTTCCGACGCACACTCCGTCGCCGTGTTTCTCAACGGCGACGCCATCGCCGAACCCGACCACCGGGGCGGGCGGGTGGTCGACGACTCCTTCCTGCTGCTGCTCAACAGCCACTGGGAGCCCGTCGACTTCCTGCTTCCCGACCACACCTACGGCGAGCGGTGGACGGCGCTGATCGACACCGCCGATCCGCAGGCCGTACCGGACGAGACGGAGCACAAGGCGGACACCGTCACGACGGTCGGCGCGCGCAGCCTCGTCCTGCTGACCCGGCCGTCGCGGCCGGAGGGTGGGGCCGGCTCGACGGGCGGTTCGACGAGCGGTTCGCGGTCGGGTGCGAAGGCCGCTCGGCGGGCCGTCGGCGCGGCATCGGGCGCGAAGCCCGGGTCGAAAACCGGGTCGAAGTCCGGCCCGAAGTCCGGCTCGAATTCCGGGTCCCGGGCGGATTCCGGTACGGAGCCGAGCGAGTTGAGCGAGGCGGCCGGGGCGCTCGACGGAGAGAAGGCGGGCGCCGACGGCCCGGCCCGCGCCGGGGAGACGGCGCGGGCCGGAGGGAAACGCAAGGCCGGGTCGGCGGGGAAGACCGAGAAGGCCGGGAAAGCCGGGAAACCTGGCAAGCCCGGAAAGACCGGGAAGGCCGAGAGGAAGTGACTCCCGCCCGGCGTCAGCACACGTGGTGCGCCGTCACCGTGAACTGAGCGCCTTCGGGATCGCGCAGCACCGCTTCCTCGGCACCCTTGCTCAGCACGGTGCCGCCGTTCAGTTCGGCGGCCCGTGCGCAGGCCGCCACATCGGGCACCCGGAAGTGGATCTGCCAGTGCGGCCGGATCGACGGGTCCGGGGCCGCTTCGAGGGCCCCGGACTCGATACGCGCCACCGCCTGCCCGCGGCTGCGCAGCACGACCTCACCGCCCTCGTAGTCCACCTCGCAGCAGCCGGACTGCCCGGACGCCCAGTCGAGGATCTCGCCGTAGAAGATCGCCGAGTCGAAGGCGTCACGGGTGTGCAGTCTGATGAACGAGGGCGCGTGGCTGCGCCACAGCTCCCAGTCGGTGATCAGGCCGCCCTCCCAGATACCGAAGGTGGCGCCGTCCCGGTCGGCCAGCAGGGCCGCGCGTCCGGGCGGCAGGGAGATCGGGCCGACGGCCACGGTGCCGCCCCGCTCCCGGGCCCGTGACGCGGCCACATCCGCGCTGGGCACCGCGAAGTACGGGGTCCAGGCCACGGTCATCTGCCACATCGCCGCCACCCCGGCGATCCCCGCGACCGGCGCGCCGTCCAGCAGCGCGACCCGGAAATGCTCCCCGAGGGTGGCCTTGCGCCAGGTCCAGCCGAGCACTGCCCGGTAGAACTCCTCGGTCGCGTGCAGATCCCGGCTGGTCAGGCTCACCCAGCAGGGTGCGCCGAACACTGAGTGGGTGGTCACGACCTCCGCCGTACCGCCGGAGGGTGTGGTGTCAGGGTTCATGGCAGTCGCGTCCTGATCTCGTCGGCCGGTCCGCACCGGTCTTCTCCCAGTGTCCAACCGGATCCGGTCGGGGTGCCTGTCGAGTTTCCCTCCGGCACCGCGACGGACGCATGACACCAGGCCGGGGGCCGGGCGGACGATACGTGCCTTTGACCTTACCTTGACCGGTCGGCGGCGAAGTTACCTCTGTAACAGAGCTAATCTGGTGAGGGTGGACACCGAAACGATCACGATGGCTGAGGGTACCGCCCCGACCGACACGGCAGGCCCGAGCGACACGGCAGCAGACGCGAAAGCGGGCACGGCAGCGGACACGGCAGCGGACACGGCAGCCGACGCGGACGGCTTCGCCGAGGAACTGGCCGACGCCCTCGTCGCCGTCCAGCGGCTGATCCGGCGCCGGGTACGCAGCCAGATGCACATGCAGCCGCTGCGCGGCGCCGAGGTCGAACTGCTGCGGCTGGTCGAGACCCGCCCCGGCATCGGCATCTCGGACGCCGCGAAAGAGCTGTACCTGGCGGGCAACTCGGTGTCGACCCTGGTCAACCGGCTCGTCCGGGACGGCTATCTGCGCCGCGAGACCGACCCGGCCGACCGCAGGGTCGCCCGGCTGCTGCTGACCGGCGCCGCCGAGGACCGGCTGCGCGACTGGCGCCGGCTCCGCGCCGCCCTGGTGCGCCACGAGGTCGCCCGGCTCGGCGAGTCCGACCTCGGGGCGCTTCGCGCGGCCGTCCCGGCGCTGCGCCGACTTGCCGTCCAGTTGCACGAGGAGATCCCGGATTGACTTCCGGCCATCACCCGACCGGCCGAGCGGCAGTGAGCACCGCCACCGCGACCGCCGCCGCAGCAGCCACGGCCGCGGACGGCATCGTGCTCAACCGCGACCATCTCATGGGCTTTGGACAGGCGATCACCATGCCGCTGTTCTTCGCCTCCAACGCCCTGTATCCGGTGGCCATCATGCCGGGCTGGCTCCAGGCCGTCAGCAAGGCCAACCCGCTCAGCTGTCAGGTGGACGCCCTGCGCGGCCTTCTGCTGGGCACCCACGCCCATCTCGCGGCCGACTTCGGTGTTCTTGTGGTGGCCGCCTTGCTCGGGGTCGCCGCGGCCTCGTCGCTGCTGGGGCGGCTGGCCCGCTGATCTTGCCGGGGACGCGGCCGGGACTTGAGCGTGGACGCGACTGCCGACGTGACTGCGGACGGGCCGCGGACGTGATGTGCGGCACGCACCCAGGACCGGGTTTCGGGCCATGGCGGAGAGTTCTTCCTGCGCACGGCTTGATCACCGATCAAAGGGGGCGAAGTGCCAGGCCACAGCGCATTCCACTCATTTGACAGTGTGCAGAGCACACAGATAGGAAGCAGCAGTCAGAGGTCGAAGGGTGCATTGTGTACGAGCCGAACGTGGTCGGGGACTGGCAGGAGTACGACGAGCATGCCGGTCTGCGCGTCTGCGTCCACCGTCTCGAGACGGCGGAACCGCCGCGCGGACGGGACGACGCCGCCGCGGGGCTGACGTACTTCTGCGTCCGGGTGACCGTCGAGAACCGTGGCCCGCGGCACCTGAGCGTGCAGCTGGAGGACGGCCAGGTCGACGTGCGCGTCGGGCCCGACGGGGAGGGCGCCTTCATCGACTGGCGCAGCTCGCAGTTCATCGAGGGCTTCGACGTCTACCCGCTGCGCCGGGTCACCGCCGTTCTCTACGCGGCCGCCGCCGAGGCGAGCCTCGGCCAGGTGGACGTGCAGATCCAGCTGCGGGTCGAGGAGGAGTGGACCGGGCGCCGGCTGTGGACCGGCGGCATCGGAGTCAGCGAGGGGACCGCGGGCGCGGTCACCCCCGCCGGGGCAGCGGCGGGCGGGCTCGCCCACCAGATCAGCGCCTTCCTCAAGGACCAGGCGGAACCGGGCGCCTCCTGACCCGGATCGTGCCCGGGTGCCTCCCGCGCCCGGTCGGGCGGAGCCGTCAGTGCGGGATGCCGTCGATGATCTCCCGCGCCCCCTGGCGCAGCAGCGACACAGCGACCGAGGTGCCCAGCGTGGCGGGGTCCAGCCGTCCCGCCCACTCGTGGGCGTTCAGCCGGGTCTTGCCGTCCGGGGTGAACACACAGGCGCGCAGGGACAGTTCACCGGTGCGGTCGACGCGCGCGTACCCGGCGATGGGGCTGTTGCAGTGCCCCTGGAGGACATGCAGGAACATGCGCTCGGCGGTGGCCTCGCGGTAGGTGTCGGGGTCGCCGAGACCGCTGACCGCGTCGATCAGGTCGTCGTCGCCCTCCCGGCACTGGAGGGCGAGGATCCCGGCCCCGATCGGCGGCATCATCGTCTCCGGGGACAGGATGTCGCTGATCACGTCCTGCCGTCCGATGCGCTCCAGGCCGGACACCGCCAGCAGCAGCGCGTCCGCCTCACCGGCCGCGAGCTTCTCCAGCCGCCGGTTGGCGTTGCCGCGGAACGGCACGCACTCCAGATGCGGGTGGGTGGCGGCGAGTTGGGCGACACGGCGCACCGACGAGGTGCCGATACGGGTGCCCTGGGGGAGCCGGTCGAGGGTGAGGCCGCCAGGGTGTACCAGGGCGTCGCGGATGTCGTCGCGCTTCAGGAACGCGGCGAACACGGTGCCCGCCGGAAGCGGTCGGTCCGCGGGCACGTCCTTGACGCAGTGCACCGCGAGGTCCGCCTCACCGGCCAGCAGTGCGGCGTCCACCTCCTTGGTGAACGCGCCCTTGCCCTCGACCTCGGACAGATCGCCGAGCCACTTGTCGCCGGTCGTCCGCACCGGCACCACCGTGGTGCGCACATGGGGGTGGACCGCGGCCAACTCGGCGCGTACACGCTCCACTTGGGCCAGAGCCATGGGCGAGTCACGGGAGACGATACGGATCAGTTCCGGGACGGACATGCGGACACGATAGCGGTTCGGGAGGTGCGACCGTGCCGGTACCCGCACAGTGGGGCGAGAGGCTCGAGCGGGGCTTCAGACGCTCTGCTGCCGGCCTGTCGCCGGCCTGTCGCCGGTCTGCCGCCGGTCTGCTGTCGGCCTTCGACCGGCCCTCGGCGGGCCCTCGGCCGACGGGCCGCCACGCCGCTTCTCGCGGACGGTGCTCGCGAGAAGCGGCGGGACGGCCCAGAACCGTAGAGAACTTCAGGCGTTGGGGTCGAACGTGATGCCCGAAGGCTTCGCCAAGCTGAGATGACTGGCGAAGGCGCTGTCCTTGAGGCCGAAGTTGGCGCTGCCGAAGTCGTAGGCGCTCAGCTTGTCGCGCAGGCCCGCCGGGTAGCCGTTCCAGCCGACCAGCGGCGGGTACTGCCAGGTGTGCTTGTCGTTCTCCGGCGGCTCGTCGTTGGCGTTGGCCAGCCGGAAGCAGTGCGTGCGGATGCCGTCCTTGTGGTAGACGATCTTCGGGTGGCCGCCCTCGAAGCGGACCTCGGAGACCGGGTGCACGGTGAACGAGCCGTGGTTGGACGTCGAGACGTACTGGATCGTGTCGTTCTGCACCCACACCACGACATGCTCCCAGTCGTGCCGGTGACCGCCGAGACTGGTGCCGGGCAGCGCCTGGTCCTTCTCGAAGTACAGGCCGTAGATGTAGGCGCACCAGCCGTTGTTGCACTTGTAACGGGAGTAACTGTTGGTGTTGTCGAGGTCCGAGGCGTCGTGGCAGTTGCCGTTGAGGGCGCCGGTCGGCTTGAGGCCGCCGTTGATCGTGCCGTCGGGACCGATGGCCGGGCTGGAGTAGCAGCCGTCCGTGTCGTAGTCGAAAGCCGGCTGGTACGTCAGCTCCGCGGCCTCGGCGTTCTGCGGGAGCGCCGCGGGCGGGGCGGCGAACGCCACGGCGGGGAAGGCGACGACGAGGGCCGCGGCTCCCGCCAGGCCCGTGAGCCATCTCCTGCTGTGTGCCTTGAACTTCGGTGACGCCACTGCGTCCTCCTCATGGGCGCAGCCACAACGGCTGTGGGGGGTAGGGGCAGCTCAGCTTCCCTGCTTTACCCGTCCATGCCAATACTGCTCACGCGTCACCCTGATGAAGTCCCGCCGAACAGGAAGATCATGACGTCCCGTCAGAGCACGGTGCCTGTCCTCGGTATCAGGACAGTTCGTCCGGCAGGACGGCCGACGACTCCTCCGGCGTCAGGTCCCGGCGCAGCCGCAGCCAGGACGGCTGGCGGAGCAGTCCGCCGCGGGTACGGGTGCTGTAGGCGACCTCGCCGACCAGCCGGGGCTGCACCCAGTGGGCGCCGGACACCGCCGGTACCGGGTCGAAGGGGCAGCTGCCGCTCGCCGAGGCCCACAGCAGCCCGGCCAGCTCGGTGCGCTCGGCCTCGCTCCAGCCGGTGCCCACCCCGCCGACGTAGCGCAGCCGCCCGTCCGCCGCGCGCTGGCCCAGCAGCAGCGCCCCGGGCAGTCCCGTGAGCCGCCCCCGGCCGGCCAGCCAGCCGCCGACGATCACGTCCTCGGCGCGCTGGTTGCGGATCTTGATCCAGGCGTGGGATCGCACCCCCGGCTCGTACACCGAGTCCAGCCGCTTGCACACCAGCCCCTCCAGACCGTGCTCCCGGGTGGCCCGCAGGGCCTCGGCGCCATGGCCGACCAGTGCCGCCGGGGTCGACCAGTGCGGCCCGGCGAGGCCCAGCCCCTCCAGCGCCGTACGCCGTGCGCGGTACGGCAGGGCGAGCAGCGGGTGCTCCAGGTACGGGACGTCGAAGAGGACCAGATGGACGGGGATCTGCGCGGCCCGGCGCGCGGCGAGCCCGGGGGAGTGGGCGAGACCCATACGGCTCTGGAGGAGCTGGAAGTCGGCGCGGCCTTGGTCGTCCACGGCGAGGATCTCGCCGTCCAGGATCGCGGGGGTGGTGCCCAGGGCGCCGCCCAGCGGGCGGAGTTCGGGGTAGGCGGCGGTGATGTCCGCACCGGAACGGGCGCGCAGCAGGACGTTGCCGTCGCCGGGCAGATAGACCGTCGCGCGCTGGCCGTCCTGCTTGGTCTCGTAGGCCCAGCGTTCGTCCTGCGCCGCGGGCGGCAGGGTGCCCGGGGTGGCGAGCATGGGCGGGATCAGGGGCAGAGCCGGTAGCGGGGCCGGTGGTGGGGCGGGTGGCGGGGTCACGGCTGAAGTTCTCGACCGCTCCCGGCCCCGTCACGCGCCTCACGGCGCGGGTTCGCCCGGACGGGGGTGCCGGGGCGGGGGCGCGGATGCCGTGGAGACGGCGGTCCTACGACCCCGCGGTCGGCCGGCGTTCCAGGTCCCGCCCGGACCCGGAACGCCGGCCGGACGGATTCAGCGCGCCGTGGACCGTCCCGCAGCCGACCCGGCCGCCGCGGTCTCCGCCCCGGTCTCATCGGAGGCCGCCGCACCCGGTACGGCCCCCGCCGCGCCGCGTGCCGGGATGAAGGACGCCAGCACGAAGGCGAGCAGGGCGGCGCCCGATCCGAGCGCCATGACGACCTTGAAGCCGTTCTTCGAGGGCAGTGCGTAGCCGCCGAGGTTCATGGTCATATGGGCCAGGATCACGCCCGCCACGGCACTGGCCACCGAGGTGCCGATGGACCGCATGAGGGTGTTCAGGCTGTTGGCGGCGGCCGTCTCGGAGGGGTCGACGGCGCCCATGATCAGTGCGGGCATGGCGCCGTAGGCGAAGCCGACGCCCGCGCCGATGACGCAGGACACCAGGACCAGGTGCCACACCTCGGACATCAGCACGATGTTGAGGCCGTACCCGGCCGCCACGATCACGGCGCCGGTCATCAGCGTGATCTTGGGGCCCTTGCTGCGGGTGATGACGGCGGAGACCGGGGCGAATGCCATCATGACCAGGCCCTGCGGGGCCATCACCAGACCCGCGGAGAGCATGGACCTGCCGAGGCCGAAGCCGGTCTGGGCGGGGAGCTGGAGGAGCTGCGGCAGCACCAGGGCCATCGCGAACATCGAGAAGCCGAACGCTATCGAGGCGAGGTTGGTGAACAGCACCTGGCGGCGGGCCGTGGTGCGCAGGTCCACCAGCGGGTTCGACACCCGCAGTTCGAAGAAGCCCCAGGCGGTCAGGACGACCACGGCGACGGCGAACAGGCCGAGCGTGGTGGCGCTGGTCCAGCCCCAGTCGGCGCCCTTGGAGACCGCGAGCAGCAGGGAGACCAGACCGACGGCCACGCCGAGGGCACCGGGCAGGTCGAAGCGGCCGCCGGTGCGGACCGCGGACTCGGGCACGAACGCCAGGATCGCCGCGAAGGCCACGACGCCGAGCGCGGCGGAGGTCCAGAACAGCATGTGCCAGTCGTAGTGGTCGGCGATGAAGGCTGCCGCCGGCAGACCGAGGGCGCCGCCGACACCGAGGGAGGCGCTCATCAGGGCGGTGGAACCGGCGAGCCTCTCCACCGGCAGTTCGTCGCGCATGATGCTGATGCCGAGCGGCACCGTGGCGGCCGCGAGGCCCTGGAGCGTACGTCCGGCGATCATCGGGACCAGGGTGTCGCTGAACGCGCACACCACCGACCCGGCGACCAGCAGCACCACGCTGGCCAGCAGCAGCCTGCGCTTGCCGAACATGTCGCCGAGCCGCCCCGCGACCGGTGTGACCACGGCCGCGGCCAGCAGGGTCGCGGTGACCGCCCACGCCGAGTCGGACGCGGACGCGCCCAGGTACTTGGGCAGCTCCGGGACGATCGGGATGACCAGCGTCTGCATGAGCGAGACGACGATCCCGGCCAGGGCCAGCACCGCCACCACGGCGTTCGGCCGCGGCGGGGCGGTGCCCGCGGCGACGGCGGGTCGGGCAACAGCGTCGGACATGGCAGGGCCTCCGGGAGGTGGGGGTGGGTGCGGGGTCGAGGACCGGAGTCGCGGGGTTCACGCCGGACACTCGGGAAGACGCTCCCACTTTTAAGTCAGTTGCTTGACTTATCATAAAGCCTCGTGCGAGTGGCCCGTGCGCGGGCCGCTGCCCCGCACCGGGCCCGCACTGGGATCGCGCAGTCGGCGGCGGTGATCCGTACGCCCCGGTGATCCGGACGATCACACCGGTGATCCAGGCGATCATCGGGACTCGTGAGGGCCGTAGGCTCGGACGACGACGGACCTCGCCGCCCCGGACGAGGCGACCGCGGCGGTTGCTGGGACTGGCCGCCGCGGCGCGGTGCGTACACAGTCCCGGGTGCGGTGGTGGTGATGACGGGCAGGACGGCACGGGCCGTACAGGCCGGTGCGACGCGGGAGCTGATCCTGGGCGCCGCGGAACGGCTCTTCGCCGAGCGCGGGGTGCACGCGGTGTCCAACCGGCAGGTCAGCGAGGCCGCCGGACAGGGCAACAACGCCGCCGTGGGCTACCACTTCGGAACCAAGGCCGACCTGGTCCGCGCCATCATGCGCAAGCACGCCACCCCGATCGAGGAGATCCGCGCCCGGCTGGTGGCGCAGGCCGGCGACTCGGCCGACGTACGGGTCTGGGTGGACTGTCTGGTACGTCCCGTCACCGAGCATCTGGGCGGGCTGGACGGCCCCACCTGGTACGCGCGCTTCTGCGCCCAGGTGATGACCGACCCGGCGATGCACGAGATCATGATGGAGGAGTCCCTGACGTCCCCCACCCTGCGTCTGGCCCTCGACGGGCTGAACCGGCGGCTGTCCGGGTTGCCCCCCGAGGTCCGTGCCGAACGCGGCGCCATGGCTCGGGAGTTGATCCTGCACACCTGCGCCGAACGGGAACGCGCCCTCGCCGAGGGCGCCCCGACCCCCCGGGCCACCTGGCACGACGCGGCGACCGGCCTCGTGGACGCCCTCATCGGCCTGTGGCTGGCCCCGGTGACCCGCACCTCCTGAACCGGCCGCGCCTTGCCCCTCTTGTCTTCAGGGAGATCCCTGAAGACAAGGGATCTCCCCGACTCCCTTCTCTCCCGAGCCGCCAGAACTCGATGCGGACAAAATTGTTGACAATCTTGTTTGGCTAGATTTACGTTCGACAGGCACTCACTCAGGGAGGGCGCGATGCCTCAGGAAGCCCGTCCGAGCACCGGGGAGCAGGCCAAGCAGCATGCGCTGACGCAGCTGCGGCAGGCGATCCTGCGCGGCGAGATGGCTCCGGCGCAGCGGCTGGTCGAGAACGAACTCGCCGAGCAGTTCGGTGTGACCCGGGCCAGCATCCGGGCGGCGCTGATCGATCTGGAGGCGCAGGGACTGGTCGAGCGGATCCGCAACCGCGGTTCGCGGGTGCGGCTGGTGACCGTGGAGGAGGCGGTCGCCATCACGGAGTGCCGCATGGTCCTGGAGGGACTGTGCGCGGCGAAGGCCGCCGTCGCCGCCAGCGACGAGCAGCTGACCGAACTCGCCGATCTCGGGGCGGCCATGACCAAGGCCGTCGCCGACGGCGAGCCGGTGCCGTACTCCGAGCTCAACCACACCCTGCACGACCGGATCCGGGAGATCTCCGGCCAGCAGACCGCCGTCCAGCTACTGGACCGACTGAACGCCCAACTGGTCCGGCACCGCTTCCAGTTGGCGCTGCGCCCGGGGCGTCCGCAGCACTCCCTGAACGAGCATCTGGCGATGATCGAGGCGATCAGGGCCAGGGACCCGCAGGCGGCCGAGGCGGCCGTCCGCGCCCATCTCGCCGGTGTGATCGAGGCGTTGCGCGACTGACGCGCGCGCCAAGGGCGAAACACGCCCTGGAGGCGCACCGGGGCGGGCGCGTTCACCTGTCCATCAAGGAGATCGATCCATGACCGATGCCGACGCGCCCGCCACCCCACCACGATCGACCCTCGTCATCACCGCGCATGCCGGGGACTTCGTGTGGCGGGCGGGGGGTGCCATCGCCCTGGCCGCCGCTCGCGGAGAGCAGGTCACCATCGCCTGTCTGACCTTCGGCGAGCGGGGCGAGTCCGCCAAGGCGTGGCGCGAGGGCAGGACGCTCGACGAGATCAAGGCACTGCGCCGTGACGAGGCCGAGCGCGCCGCAGCCACCCTCGGCGCCGGAATCCGCTTCTTCGACGCCGGCGACTATCCGCTCACCGCCACCGCCGACCTCACGGACCGGCTCGTCGCCCTCTACCGGGAGACACAGCCCGACGTCGTCCTGACCCACCCCGCCGAGGACCCGTACAACGGCGACCACCCGGCCGCCCACCGCATGGCCCTCCAGGCCCGGGTGCTGGCGCAGGCCATCGGCTACCCGGGCGAGGGCGAGATCATCGGCGCCCCGCCGGTCTTCTGTTTCGAGCCCCACCAGCCCGAGATGAGCGGCTTCCGCCCCGAAGTGCTGCTCGACATCACCGAGGTGTGGGACACCAAGCGCAAGGCCATGGAGTGCCTCGGTGCCCAGCAGCACCTGTGGGACTACTACACCGACCTCGCCGTACGCCGCGGGGTGCAGCTCAAGCGCAACGCGGGCCCGAACCTGGGCCTTTCGCACCGCACGATGGCCGAGGCGTACATGCGCCCCTTCCCGCAGATCGCGAAGGAGCTGGCATGAGCGGCGTGATCGTCACCAACCCGCCGAAGGCCGCCCCCGAGGATGTCGAGGCGCTCGCGGCGTTCGGGGTCGCCACCGTCAGCGAGGCCATGGGCCGCACCGGACTGCTGGGCCCGGAGATCCGCCCCGTGCAGCAGGGGATCCGGGTCGCAGGGACAGCCGTGACCGTGCTCAGCTGGCCCGGCGACAACCTGATGATCCACGCCGCCGTGGAGCAGTGCGGTGCGGGCGACGTCCTCGTCGTCACCACCACCTCGCCGTCCACCGACGGGATGTTCGGGGAGCTGTTCGCCACCGCCCTCCAGCGGCGCGGCGTACGGGGCCTGGTCATCAACGCAGGCATCCGCGACACACAGGAGCTGCGCGAGATGGGCTTCGCCGCCTGGGCGCGGGCCGTCTCCGCACAGGGCACCGTCAAGGCCACCGGCGGCTCGGTCAATGTGCCGGTCGCCGTCGGGGGACAGGTCGTCCGCCCCGGAGACGTGATCGTCGCCGACGACGACGGCGTGGTCGTCGTACCGAGAGAGCGCGCCCGTGCCACGGGCGAGGCGTCCAGAGCCCGTGAGGCCAAGGAGGCCCGCTCCCGGGCCGCGTTCCTGGACGGCGAACTGGGCCTGGACCGCTACGGGTTGCGCGACACCCTGAAGCGGCTCGGAGTCGAGTACCGCACCTACGAGGAGCACCACGAGGAGTCCCACGCGGAGTCCTCCGAGGTGTACGCGGCACGCCCGGGGGAGCGGTCGTGAACCGTGGCTCTGACGGGGTGCCCTGTCTGCTGATGCGGGGCGGTACCTCCAAGGGCGCCTACTTCCTCGCCGGGGATCTCCCTGCCGACCCCGCCGCCCGCGACGAACTGCTGCTGCGCGTCATGGGCAGCCCCGACGAACGCCAGATCGACGGGCTGGGCGGCGCGCATCCGCTCACCAGCAAGGTGGCCGTCGTGTCGCCGTCCGCCGGTCCCGACGCCGACGTGGACTATCTGTTCCTCCAAGTCGCCGTCGACCGACCCGAGGTGAGCGACCGTCAGAGCTGCGGCAACATCCTCGCCGGTGTCGGGCCGTTCGCCGTCGAGCGCGGCCTGGTAGCAGCGGGGCAGGAGCGGACCTCCGTCCGCATCCGCATGGTCAACAGCGGCGACCTCGCCACCGCCACCTTCCCGACCCCGGGCGGCCGGGTCGAGTACGCCGGGGACACCGAGATCGCCGGCGTCCCCGGCACCGCCGCCGCGGTGCTGATCGAGTTCCCGCCGGGCAGCGCCCCGCTGCTGCCCACCGGACACGTCCGCGACGAGATCGACGGGGTGCCCGTCACCTGCGTCGACAACGGCATGCCGACCGTGCTGATCGCCGCCGCCGACCTCGAGGTCACCGGTCACGAGCCACCCCGCGAGCTGGAGGAGGACACCGCCCTCGCCGAACGGCTGCGCAACCTCCGCCTCGCGGCAGGGCGGTTGATGGGGCTGGGGGACGTCACCGGCACCACCGTGCCCAAGCTCACCCTGCTCGCCCCGCCCCGCCACGGCGGAGCCGTCACCACCCGTACCTTCATCCCGGTCCGCTGCCACACCTCGATCGGCGTGCTCGGCGCGGCCTCGGTGGCCGCCGGTCTGCGGATCGACGGTGGTGTCGGCAGCGCCCTCGCCGAACTGCCCGGCACCGGCGACCGGATCCGTATCGAACATCCCACGGGATTCCTCGACATCGACAGCAGCCTCGGCACCGCCGCCGACGGCCTGCCCGTCGCCCGCCGTACCGCCGTGGTCCGTACGGCCCGCAAGATCCTCGACGGCACCGTGTTCCCCCGTGCCGTCTGGGGCACCCCCTGCCCGCAGAGCGTGGGGGAGGCTCCGACTCCCGCACCCGCACTGCCCCTTGGAGGCCCACGATGACCCCGCCGCTCGGCCCCCTCCCTGCCCGCCCGCGGAGGCAGACTGGCCGCGCTGGTCGTCGGCCTGTGCTGGCTGGCGGTGCTCTTCGACGGCCTCGACATGTTCGTCTACGGCTCGGTCCTGCCGCACATGCTGGCGACCAAAGCCCTCGGGATCACCCCGGACCAGGCCGGTGACCTGGGCAGTTATGCCACCTTCGGCATGCTGGTCGGCGCCCTGACCGCGGGAACCGTCGCGGACCGGATCGGCCGCAAGAAGCTGATGGTGGCCTGTGTGACGCTGTTCTCGCTGGCGTCCGGCGTGTGCGCGGTCGCCGGCAGCGTCACCGTCTTCGGCCTCGGCCGTACCCTGGCCGGAGTCGGCCTCGGCGGACTGCTGCCCACCGCGATCAGCATGGTCTCCGACTACGCCAGGGGCGGCCGCGGCGCCCTCACCATCGGCGCCCTGATGACCGCCCACCACGCGGGCGGCATCCTCTCCGCCTACGTCGCCAAGTGGCTCGTAGAACCCGTCGGCTGGCGCGCCGCCTTCTGGGTCTGCGTGGCCCCGCTGCTGTTCGCGCCCGTGCTCGCCAAGGTCACGCCCGAGTCGCTGAGCTTCCTGGTCGCCAAGGGTCGTACCGAGCAGGCACGCGCCCTCGCCGAGCGCTACGAGGTCGAACTCCCCGCCGCCGCAGGGAAGAAGACGGCCGCCGACCGCTGGGACGCCCTGCTGGACCTGTTCCGCCGCGGCGAGTGGGTGCAGACCCTGCTGTACTGGCTGGCGTCCTTCGGCGGACTGCTCCTCGTCTACGGCGTCGCCACCTGGCTGCCCACCCTGATGCGCACCGAGGGCTACCAGCTCGCCAACGCCCTCACCTTCGTCGTCGTGTTCAACCTCGGCGGCATCGTGGGCATGCTGGTCGCCGGGCGCGCCGCCGACCGGTTCGGCGCCCCGCGGATCTCCGCCCTCTGGTTCGCGCTCACCGCCGCGGGTGTCTTCCTGCTCGGCGTCCACCTGCCGATGGGCGTGACCACCCTCGTCGTCTTCCTCACCGGCGTCTTCCTCAACAGCGCCCAGACGATGATCTACGCGACCGTCGCCCTGCGCTCCACCCCGGACAATCGCGCCACCTCCGTCGGCTGGACCTCCGGCACGGGCCGCTTCGGCGCCGTCCTCGGGCCCTGGCTCGGCGGGCAGTTGCTCGCCTCGGGCAACGGCGACCGGGGCTTCGCCGCCTTCGCGCTGGCCGGTGTCTCCTCGATGCTCTTCATCGGCCTGGCCGCCCTGCGCTCCGCCCGCCGCCCCATCCCTACCGCCACCCCGCAGGATCTCCTGACCACCGCCCATTGAACGGGCGGCCCAGACCACCGACCGGGCACGACCCACCACTGACTCCACCGTCCGCCCGGTCTCCGTGACATCGAGGACATGGCTGTCTGCCCGTCCCGCGGCTTCGCCGACGTGGCGTCCCGGCCGCTGCTGGGCGCCGAGGACCAGCACCTTGAGCTGGTCCTGGTGGAGACCGCCGCACGCTACTGCCGGGGCAACGAGTTCTGACGGCCGGGTCGGTGAGCACCGGCCCGGCGGGCGCTCACAGCACCTCGGCCAACGTCACCGTGCGCTCGGTCACGGAGTCAACGCCACGACCTGCGGCTGGGACGTCCATGTGCCCTTCGGCGGGTTTCGCGACTCCGGCACCGGCTAGAAGGAGCAGGGCGACGAAGCGCTGCGCTTCTCCACCCGGGTGAAGACGGTCGCCGTCCATTTCGGGTCCTGAACGGACCGTGCGGAAAGGAGTACTCGGATGGCTGACGAGACCATCGGCATCGTCGGCGCGGGGATCGTGGGGCTGGCTGTCGGCCGTGAGATCGCTCTGCGCCGTCCCGGCACCAGGATCGTGGTGTTCGAGAAGGAGCGGGCGGTGGCCCGGCACCAGACCGGCCACAACTCGGGCGTCGTGCACGCGGGCATCTACTACACCCCGGGCAGCCTCAAGGCCGACCTGTGCGTGCGCGGTGTCGCCCTGCTGCGTGAGTACTGCCAGGACCGCGGGCTGCCGTACCGCGAGCTCGGCAAGATGGTCGTCGCGGTGCGCGAGGACGAACTCGGCCGGATGAACGCCCTGTACGAGCGCGCCCGCACCAACCATGTGCCGGACCTGAAGAAGATCTCCTCGGCAGCCATCAAGGAACTCGAACCGCATGTCGGCGGCCTCGCCGCCCTGCACTCGCCGCGCACCGCCATCACCGACTACCCGGTGATCGCCCGGGAGTTCGCCAGGGACATCACCGACTCGGGCGGCGAGGTGCGCCTGGACTTCCCCGTGACCGGGGTCGCCGGGGTGCCTGACGGCGTCGAAGTGGTGTCGGGCGAGGAACGCGTCCGTGTCGACCGGCTGATCCTGTGTGCGGGCCTGCACTCCGACACCGTCGCGAAGCTCGCCCAGGACCGGCCGGAACCGCGGATCGTCCCGTTCCGGGGCGAGTACATGCTGCTCCGCCCCGAGCACACGGACCTTGTACGCGGCCTCATCTATCCGGTGCCCGACCCGCGTTACCCCTTCCTCGGCGTCCACTTCACGCCCCGCGTCGACGGCTCCGTCGAGGTCGGTCCCAACGCGGTGCTGGCCCTGGCCCGCGAGGGTTACCGGCGCTCCCGTGTCGCGCCGCGGGACCTGCTCGGCCTCGCTGCCTACCCCGGCGCCTGGCGGATGGCGGCCCGGCACTGGCGCACCGGCGTGCGCGAGTACCGCGGCTCGTTCTCGGTGGCGGCCTTCATGAGGGACGCGGCCCTGTACGTGCCCGGCATCGGCGCACGGGACGTGGTGCGCGGCGGGGCGGGGGTCCGCGCCCAGGCGCTGGACCGTGACGGCACCCTCGTCGACGACTTCCGCATCCACCGCGTCGGCCGGATCACCGCCGTGCGCAATGCGCCGTCCCCGGCCGCGACCGCCTCCATGGCGATCGCCGAGCACATCGTGGACGCAGTCCTCGACGACCGCACGGACGGCTGACCCTCGGACGGGAAGTGCCCTGCGTACAGGGCACTTCCGCGCAGCAACAGCTTGCGCTCCGGAGCATCCGGCGTCCCCGCGCAGTCCCGGTCCGCGGCCCCGGCCGCCGCCGTGCTCGACGCCGACCGTGCCCCGGGCCCGGTCGCCCTGAGCGCCGCCGCCGACGAGGCCGTGCGCCGCGCCCGGGACACCGGGACCGCCGCCGTGGGTGTACGGCGGACCGTACCGGCGCCATCGGCTGCTACGTCTCACGCGTCGCCGAAGCCCGCCTGCTCGGCATCCTCACCAGCACGCTGGTCGGGGCGCCCATCCTCAACGCCTTCCACTCCGACGACCCGGCGGGCCTCAGGCACCGGCAGAACGCCCTGCTCATCGCCTTCGACCCGCAGGCGTTCGGCGGCGCCGACGGCTTCACCGCAGCGGTGGACGCCACCCTGGGCACACTGAAGTCGCTGCCCGTCGCGGACGGCGCGGACGGGGTCCACCTTCCCGGCGAGCGCAGTGCCGCCGTCGCCGAGCGGCGGTCGGCCCGGGGGATCCCGGTCGCGCCGAAGGTCTGGCGTGACCTGACCGGGCATGCGGAGCGGCTGGGCGTGCCGCTGCCACAGCCGGTGGCGGCGGGGTGAGCGACCGCGGGGGCGGCAACCGGCGCCCCGGCGGCCCCGCCCGTCACTCCCTGCGGGCCGCGATCCGGTAGGCGTTGGACACGCCGAGCCGGTGCGACACGGGCCGGACGGCGAACCGGTCGAGCAGGGTGGCCGTGATCAGGGCCGGGACCCCCGTCAGCAGCGTCGCCGTGCGCAGCGCCCGCCGGACCGCGCCGGGCGGCTCGGGCAGCCACGGCACGTCGTCGCGCGGGGCGGTGTGGTCCAGGGCCAGCCATACGGCGGCGAGCAGATCGACCGGGTCGTGCGGCCCGGCGTGCTGCTCGGCGACCACCGTGAAGCCCAGGTCGGTGAGGCGTGTCCGCAGATTGGCGACTGGCACGAAGTGCAGGTGCTGCGGCTGGAGCCAGGGCAGCCACCAGCGGCCCAGCAGTCGGGCGTAACGGCTCTCCGGGTCGGGGACCTCGATCAGCAGATGCCCGCCGGGCCGTACCGCCTGCCACGCGGCGCGCAGTTCACGGTCGGGCTCGGTGGAGTGCTCCAGATAGTGGAACATGCTCACCACGTCGTAGTGGCCGTCGAGTTGGGGCGCCAGGTCCGGGAAGCTGCCCCGGTAGCCGTGCTCGACCCGCCCTTCCCGCTCGGCGATCTCGGCGCCGTCGGTGAAGTCGAGGCCGTCGAAGGCCGTGCCGGGCAGGACGTCGCGTGCGGCCTCGCAGAAGTGGCCGTGGCCGGTGCCGACGTCGAGCCAGTTCTTCGGGGTGGGATCGTGCGCCAGCAGGGACTCGGCGCGCTGCCGGTACATCTTGCCGCGGCCGCCGAAGGTGTCGCCGAGCTTCTTCTCCCCGAGGCCGTCGTAGAAGTCGCGGTAGTAGAACTCCAGCCCCGACACGTTGAGTTGTGGGTTCTGGAAGGTGTGCCCGCAGTCCTGGCAGCGGTCGAGCACAAAGCGGCCCGGCTTGTGCTGGAGGAGGTCGGTGGTGCGCAGCCGGGTGGTCAGCCGGTCCGAGTGGCACCAGGGGCAGGCGGTGCGGCGGGGTGCGAAGAAGCGCTCCGTGCCGTCGGCCAGGTCGGCCTGGTAGACGGGCCGCAACCCGGCTACCAGAGCGGCGTGTTCGGCTTTCGCGTCCTTCTTCTCGGGCTGTGCCTCGTCGCTCATCTGGCCTCCTCGGGGGCCGTGCCCCTGGCGAGTTCTTCGAGTTCGGCCGCCGCGGCATCGGCGCCCCCGGCGGCGCGGAACGCCGTACGGACGCGGTCGGCGGCGGCGCCGTAGGCGGGCTCGTGCAGCACCGAGTCGAGGGCGGCGCCCAGCACGGCTGCGGTGACCCGGCCGAACCGCACCCGGATCCCGGCTCCGGAGCCGGTGACCTGGGAGGCGATCGCCGGCTGGTCGTCGCGGATGGGGGCCACGACCAGCGGGACGCCGTGCCACAGCGCCTCGCACACCGTGTTGTGCCCGGCGTGGCAGACCACCGCGTCCATCCGCTCCAGCAGCGGGAGTTGGGGCACGGACGCCACGATCAGCAGGTCCTTGTCCCCATCCGGGGTTTGGCCGCCGGCCGTCAGACTGCCGCCCGGGTCGACGATCACCGACTGCACCCGGTCGGCCCGCTCGCGCAGCGCCCGCGCGCACTCGGCGAGGAAACGCCCGCCGACACCGATGTTCGCCGTACCGAGGCTGACCAGCACCTTCTTCCGCCCCGTGTCCAGCCACTCCCAGGGAAAACCGGCGCCCGCAGGCCGGTCGCCGATCGACGGGCCGACCCACCGGATGCTCTCGCCCGACCGGCCCGAGGGACCGACCAGTTCGGGGGTGCTGAAGGCGAGCGTCAGATACGGCGAGAACCGCGGGTCACCGGAGGCCGCCGGATCACCGATCCGGGTGCGCAACGCCGCGAGCCGGCTGTGCAGCCATTCGGCGACCTTGGGGATCCCGTCGTAGGCGTCGCCGAACTCGGCGGAGGTGGTCGCGGAGGTCGCCCAGGGCAGCCCCAGCCGTTCCGCGACCAGCGCCCCGGCGAACGCCTGCTGGTCCGCCACGACCACCGAGGGCCGGAACTCCTCGACGACCGCGGCCACTCCGGGGGCCATCGCCTCGGCGAGCGGCACCAAGTACCACTCCCACAGGAACTTCAGCGCCTCCGGGCCGCGCAGCTCGGCGGGCCGGTCGGCGCCGTCCGCCGCCGGAGTCGGTCCGGCGCACGGGAACACCGTCGCCTCCTCGCCCGCCAGTCGTCGCAGCAGCGCGGGGTCGGGGCACACCCACGCCACCCGGTGTCCGCCCGCCGTGAGCCGGGCGGCCACTCCGACGGCCGGGTTGATGTGCCCCACCAGCGGCGGTACGACGAACAGGAACCCGCTCACCGGGCCTCGGCCCCGGCCAGCGCGGCCCCGCCCGAGGAGTGGGACGAGTGGATCAGCGACAGGATGTGCCCGCCGACCGTCCCCGACGCCTCCACCAGCACCGAATGCTCGTGCCCCGGTACCACCACCGACCGGAAGTCCGGCAGCAGCGTCTCCTTGAGGGGCTTCAGCTCCACCAGATCCGAGTCACCGCCGTAGATCCCCAGCACCGGGCAGCGCACCGCGCGGATCTGATCCTCCGTCAGTACCCGGCTGGACGGGATGTCCCGGCCCAGCGTGGTCTCTCGGGCGAGCCGGGCGGCGCCCTTGGCGAGCCGGGCGGTGTTGTGGCCGCGGTGGGCGGTGATCCAGGCGATGGCGTCGTGTTCGTTGTGCGCCAGCTCCCGCACCACCCGGTCCAGGATGCCGCGCAGCTTCGCCGCCCACTGCCCTGTGGCGGGCTCCGACTCGATCAGCGTGAGGCTCGCCGTGCGCCCCGGATGGCGGGCCGCGAACCCGAACGCGATCGTCCCGCCGTAGGAGTTGCCGACGAGATGCACCGGCCCATGGATGTTGAGCCGGTCGAGCATCGCCTCCAGGTCGTCGATGTTGTGGTCCAGCGTGTATCCGCTCGGCGGGCGCTCGCTGCGGCCGTGGCCGCGCAGGTCGTACATGACGACGTCCAGGCCGGTGGCCGCGAACGCCGGTGCCACGGTGAAGTAGTAACTGGCCAGGCTGTCGGTGAGCAGCCCGTGCACCAGCACCACCGTGGCGAGCGGGGTACGGCCGTCGCGCGGCCCCATTCTCTGGACGTGCAGCCGGAGTTCACCGGTGTCGACGGTCGCCATGGGTCAGTTCGCCTCCGCCGCCTTCAGACTGACCACGACGTACTCGACGAGCCGTCCGACGGTCAGCTCGATGATCTCGTCGAACTCCATCCCGGCCAGGAACTCCGCGAAGTTGACCTGGCCGCCGTAGCGCTCCTCCAGCAGCCCGGACAGGGTGACCAGGTCGATGCTCTCCAGCTCCAGGTCCCGGTTGAAGGTGGTCTCCATACCGATCTCGACGTCGTCGGCACCGTACTCGTCGAGGATCTTCAGCAGCATGCCCGTGAGGTCCGTGAGGACGGACTCCTCGTCGGCGGGCGGCCGGGGAGTGAGGGGGGTCGGATTCATCGGGGGGTGTCCTCCTCGTGGTCGGGCCCCGTGGTCCAGGCCACGACGTACTGTCTGGCCGGCAGCGCGGGCGGGTTGCTGGTCCGTTCGCAGTGCACGGTGTACGCGGCGGCCAGGCGCCCCGACACCACAAGCCGGGAGCCGTCCGCGTCGGCCTCGGTCACCGTGAAGTCCCGTGGCCTGCCGTCGAATCCGGTGCCCTCCGCCTTGGCGACCGCCTCCTTGGCGGCCCAGAACCGGGCGAACCACAGGTCCGCGCCGTCGGCCCCGGCGGGCGCGCACAGGTCCGCCAGCAGCCGCAATTCACCGGCGCCGAGCGCGGCGGCCCGGGTCTCGGGGGTACGTACGACGACCTCCTCGATGTCGATCCCCGGACGGGCGGCGGCAGTTGCGGGCCGTACGATCGCCACACCCGCCTCTGCGCGATGCGCCAGGGACACCGTCAGCGGGGGCAGGGTCCGCCCGTGCAGGCCGGTGACGTACGGGCGGCCCGCCTCGTCGTTGTGCACCCGGATCTCCGCCGGGAACACCGGCCCCTCGCCGTGCTCCCAGAGCCACCGCCGCACCGCGTCCTTCACCGCGATCCGGCCCAGCAGCCACTGCCGGCGCCCGCGCGGCGGATGCTCCGCGTACTGCGAACGCTCAGCTCCGCTCAGCGAGTTGCGCATGATCAGCTCACGGGAGGCGAGATCCGGCCACCGCTCGTGCAGCAGCGTCCAGCCACCCGGCCGGGGTGCCGAGAGGGTGTTGCGCTCGGGGAAGCGCTCCACCGGCCGGGTGGTCGGGTCGTTGTCGAAGCGGCGGTCCTGCCAGCCGGCCAGTTCCGCCCACACCTCGCCCGCCACCACGAGCTGTACATCGGCCTCCAGGACGGTGTCGGTGAGCGTGGTGATCCGCACCAGGCACTCGACGTCCGTGCCGGGCGCCGGGTGCGGCCCGTAGAAGCGCATCTCGCGCATCTGCACGGGGAACACCACGGTCCGCTCGGTCCTGGTCGCCATGATCCAGTAGCCCAGGATCTGGCCGACGTTGTCGAGCAGCGCGCCCGGTGCGGGCGGGGTGGTGATCACGCCGCGCACATGCCGGTCGCCGATCGCAGTGAGCTCGGTGACGCCCTGGAAGCGCGGGCCGTGGAACATCCAGCGCTCGCCGTACAGTTGGGCAGCGGTGTGCTCGGGCCTGCGTTCGTCCTCCGGGCCGGGCGGCCGTCGGACGGGGCGTACGGCGGGGTAGGCGGTCGCGAGTTCCACCGTGCCGCGCGCCCGGGGACCGAACGACACGGCGAGTCGGTCCGGGCCGTCCGGCACGGCGGTGACCGTGACGTCCACCGACGGGGTCGCCGTCAGCCACTCCTCGAACCGGGCCCCGTGCACGGCCACCGGCACCCTGCCGGGCGCCGCCTCGCGGGCCGCCTCCATCAGGTGGTGCACGATCGTCGTCGCGGGCACCACCGGCCACCGGTCGGCGACATCGGGCCAGCCGGGCCGCTGGGGGAAGAAGCAGTGGTCGAGGAGATAGGGCATGGTGTCGGGGGAGACACGGACCACCTTCCGCCAGGGGCCGCTCGGGCCGCTCGGGCGGGGCGCGACCGGCGGGGACTGCGGTGACTGCGGGGCGACCGGTGCTGCCGCCCGCGCGGTGCGGAGTGGCGCGGGGGCCCGGGTGGACGCCGTCAGCAGCGCCGCCGCCGTGTCCGCGGTGTCGCGCAGCAGCGCGTCCAGCTCGGCGGCGGCCGGGAAACGGGTCGTGAGCGCGTCGAGGGGCGAGCGGCCTGTGGTGAGGGGCGCTCGTACGACGGTGGGGCGGGCGCTCAGCTCGGCCCGCAGGCCGGTCAGCGCCTCCGGGGCCAGGGAGACCAGCGCCCCGCCGAGATCGAGCCGCACCGGTGCGCGCCGGGCGGGTGAGGCGGCCGACGGACGGGCCGCGGTGGGGGTGCTGACCGGCTCCGCCGCCACCTTCGCGCCCGCCGTCCACAGTGCGGTCGCCACCCGGCGCAGCTGCGCCAGCCCGCCGCGATGGGGTGAGTTGGCCGGTACGACGAGATGGTCGCGCTCCCCGAGGGTGTCCCCGATCAGCGACCCGAGCTGCCCCGGGCCGACCTGCACGTACGCCCGGTGCCCGACCGCGTACATCGCCTCCGTCAACTGCCGGAAGCGGACCGGCTCCAGCAGATGCCGTACGAACAACTCCCGTACCTCGGCCTCCCCTTCGGGGAAGGGCGCCGCCGTCGTCCCAGACCACACCGGAACGCCGGGCGGGTGCAGCCGGAACCGCTGCGCCGCCGCCTCGATGGGGGCCAGGTAGGGCCCGAGCATCGGGGTGTGGAAGCCGGAGCGGAACGGCAGCACCTGACTGAGCACACCCCGGGCGCGGAACGCCCGTACAAAGGACTCGACGGCCGTCTCAGGACCGCACACCATCGACTGGCCGGGCGCGTTGTCGTGCGAGAGCACGATGCCGCTCTCCCGCCACTCCGTCTCGCCCAGAGCGGCCAGCACCCGTTCCGCCGGCGCGCCGATCGCCCCGAAGACCAGACCCGGCACGGACACCGAGTCCGGGTCGAAGGCCGCCATGAAGGCGTCGACCTCGTCCCCGGCGTACAGCCCGGCCACCGTCATCGCCGTCCACTCGCCGACGCTGTGCCCGGCGACCGCGTCCGGGACGACACCCATCCGGCGCAGCGCCCGGTCGAGGAGACGGCCGACCGCGACGACCTCGAAACCGTGACGGCCGACGTCTTCGATCCGGGACCGGTCGTTCTCGGCAGGCTCTCGGGGCTCTCGGGGCTGTTGGGGCTGTTGGGGCTGCCCGGCCGGGCCGGGCAGCCCGAAGTGTGCCGCGATGTCGTCGACCTGCGGGGCGAACTCGCCCTCCAGACCGGGGAAGACGAACGCCAGCTTCCCGCCGTCGGATCCGAGCAGCGGCCCCGGCCGGAACCAGACGTCATTACGGCCCTGCCAGCCGCGGCCCTTGGCGACCGCGCGCCGGGCGAGCGCGAGCCGTTTCGCCGTAGGCCCGACGATACCGAGCCGCGCCGGGCCTGCGCCGGGATACGGGCGGGACGGGTCGAGACCGGCGGCGAGTACGGTGCTGTCGTCTGCGTCGAGCACGGCGGCCAGTCGTTCGGGTGTCTCGGCGGCGAGGAGCAGGACGGGTTCGGGTTCCGCTACGGAGGCAGGGCCAGAGGGCCTCTTGGTGCGGACCGGTGCCCGGCCCGGTGCCTCCTCCAGCACCACATGCGCGTTGATCCCGCCGAACCCGAAGGCGTTCACGGCGGCCCGGCGCACCGGCCGTTCGGGCGTGGTCTCCCAGTCGGCCGCCTTCTCCAGCGGCCGGAACCGCGTGCGGGCCAGGCCGGGATGCGGATCGTCGCAATGCAGCGTCGGCAGCAGGGTGCCGTGATGGACGGCCAGCGCGGCCTTGACCAGCCCGGCGACCCCGGCGGCGGGCATGGTGTGACCGATCATCGACTTGACCGAGCCGATCACCGCACGCGGCCCGCTGTCGCCGCCGAACACCTGGGTCAACGTGGCGAGTTCGGCCCCGTCACCGGCCGGTGTCGCCGTGCCGTGCGCCTCCAGCAGACCGAGCGAACCGGGCTCGGCGGGATCGAGACCGGCCGCCTCCCAGGCCATCCGTACCGCCCTGGCCTGCCCGCCGGGATCGGGGCTGACCAGGCTCGCCGCACGCCCGTCGCCCGCGACTCCGGTGCCGCGGATCACCGCGTACACCCGGTCGCCGTCGCGCTCGGCGTCGGCCAGCCGCTTGAGGACGACGACGCCGGTGCCCTCGCCGATGAGGATGCCGTCGGCCGCCCGGTGGAAGGGGCGGATGCGCTGGCTGGGGGAGAGGGCGCGCAGTTGGGAGAAGACGCTCCACAGGGTGATGTCGTGGCAGTGGTGCACGCCTCCGGCGAGCATCATGTCGCAGCGCCCGGCCGCGAGTTCGCCCACAGCCTGGTCCACGGCGACCAGCGACGAGGCGCACGCCGCGTCCACCGTGTAGGCCGGGCCGCGCAGATCGAGCCGGTTGGCGACCCGGGAGGCGGCCAGATTGGGCACCAGACCGATGGCCGCCTCGGGGCTGTCGGGTCCGAGGCGCTCGGTGAACGCCTGCTGCACCGAGTCGAGTTGATTGTTCGTCAATTCGGGCAGCAGCTCGCCCAGCGTGCGCACGAGCTGGTGCGCGGTGCGGACCCGCTGGTCCAGCCGGACCAGCCCGGGGGTGAGATAGCCGCCCCGGCCCAGCACGACACCGACCCGCTGCCGGTCGGGCAGCCGGTCCGTGCCGCCCGCGTCGGCGAGCGCCGCCTCGGCGACATGCAGGGCGATGAGCTGGTCGGGCTCGGTGCCGGACACCGAGTTCGGCATGATGCCGAACCGGGTGACCTCCACCTCGGCCAGCTCGTCCACGAACCCGCCCCGGCGGCAGTACACCTGGTCCGGGACTGCCGGTCCGGAGGCGGCGCCGGGACAGTAGTAGTCCGAGTCCCAGCGCCCGGCCGGCACCTCGCCGATCGCGTCCACGCCGTCCCGCAGATTCCGCCAGTACGCGCCGAGGTCCGGGGCGCCCGGGAACAGCACCGCCATGCCGACGATGGCGACGGGAGTCCGTCGTTCGGTCACGGTCACCAGCCCGAGGAGGTGTAGACGACCGCGCGGACGGAGTCGTCGCCCCAGGCGAGCTCGCGCAGCAGCGCCGCGGTGCCCTCCTCGGGGTCGATCAGCCGGATCCCGCGCCGCGCGTACTCGCGCCCCAGCTCCGGGCTCACCATGCCGGTGTGCCCGCCGGTCGGCGCCCAGGGCCCCCAGTGCACGGTGACCGCGCGGTGCCCGGTACGGGCCGCCCAGTCGGCGCCGAGGGTCTCCAGAGCGTCGTTGGCGGCCGCGTAGTCCGCCTGCCCGCGGTTGCCGAGCACGGCGGAGATGCTGCCGAACAGCACCGCGAACGACGGTCCGGCGGGCAGTTCCCCGAGTGCCGCGAACAGGGTGGCCGCGCCGCTGGTCTTGGTGCCGTAGACCCGCTGGAAGGACTCGTCGGACTTCTCGGCGATCAGCCGGTCCTCGATCACCCCGGCCGCGTACACGACACCGTCGAGCCTGCCGTGCTCGGTGTGGATCTCCTTCACCGCCTGCAACGCGGCGTCCTGGTCACGGAAGTCGACCGAGCGGTAGCGGACCTCGCTGCCCAGTGCTGCGAGTTCGGCCAGGGTCTCGGCGATCTCCCGCTGGGCGAGCAGTAGTTCGGCCGCCCGGTTGACCTCCGCGGCCTTCATGGCGCCACCGGAGCGGGCCGCGAGCACCGCCAGCAGCTCGGCCGGGGTGCGCGCGGCGGCCGTGTCCTCGCTCTCGGGGCCGGTGGGTGCGGGCGTCCTGCCGAGCAGTTCGACACGGCAGCGGGAGGCCGAGGCCAGCGCCGCCGCGAACTTCGCGGTGATCCCTCGCGCCCCGCCCACCAGCACCACCACGGAGTCCCGGTCGAGCCCGAGCGCGGCGGCCTCGGCGGCGCCGTCGCCCGCTGGGCCCGCGCCGGTGCTGCCGAGGGCGCCCAGTGGGGTCTCGGTCAGTTCGAGGGCGTGACGGCCGGAGGCGGTGCGCCGGACGACGGGGGCCGACTCGGCGGCCAGCAGCTCGGCGAGCAGCGCCTCGGCCGGTGCGATGCCGTCGGCCAGGTCGACGACGGTCGCCGTCGTCTCCGGGTACTCGCGGGCGATCGTGCGGAACAGGCCGTGCAGACCGGCCGACTTGAGGTCACCGGCGGGTCGTGCGGCCAGCAACCGGCGTGGGGCGCGGGCGAGGGCGGCGCGGAACACCCCGAACGCGTCGGGCAGCACCGGTGGCGCGGCGGCACCGAGCGCACCGAGATACAGCACACCGTCGGCCGCGCCGTCCGCCTCGGTCAGCCGGTGGTCCGGGGGGAGGACGACGGTCTCGGCACCGTGCCGGGCGAGCCCGGTCGCCAACTGCCCTGCGATGCCTTCCTCTTCACCATCACCATGACGGCCGCCTTCACCTTCACCTTCACCTTCATCTTCACCTTCGCCGAGCAGTACGAAGCGCTTCCCGGCGAGTACGGAAGCGGGGTCCTGCTGTGTGTCGGGCAGCGGCACCGGTCGCATCACGAACCGCTTCGGAGCCTCACCGGTGACCTCGGCGGCGGGCTCGGCGTCCTTGCGGGCGGGCTCCGCCGCCGGGTCGCCCGGGGCGAGGCGCGCGGCCAGCCAGGCGGTGACGGACGCCGCGGTGCGGGCCTTGGCCAGTTCCTCCAACTCAGCGTCGCCGAGCGTGATGTCTTCCGCGCCGCCGATGCCGAGGCGTTGGGCGAGTTCGCCGGCGATCTCGGCGCGCTTGATGGAGTCGATGCTGAGGTCGGCTTCGAGGTCGAGGTCGGGTTCGATCATGTCGGTGGGGTAGCCGGTGCGTTCGCTGATGATGTCCAGTACTACGCGCAGGACATCGGCCTCGGTGACCGCACCGGACGCCGCTGCCGTGGGCGCGGCGGTCGTGTCGCCCGGGGTGATCCGCGCGGCGAGCCAGGCGGTGACCGAGGCGGCGGTGCGGGCCTTGGCCAGCTCTTCCAGCTCGGCGTCGTCGAGGGAGGTGACGTCCGCCCCGTCGCCGATGCCGAGGCGTTGGGCGAGTTCGCCTGCGATCTCGGCGCGTTTGATGGAGTCGATGCTGAGGTCGGCTTCGAGGTCGAGGTCGGGTTCGATCATGTCGGTGGGGTAGCCGGTGCGTTCGCTGATGATGTCCAGTACGACGCGCAGGACGTCCGCCTCGGTGACCGCGCCGGTGCTGTCACCGCCGCCTGCCGCCGGGGCCTGCGGCAACGCCTGCTCCTGCAAGACGACTTGGGCCGCAGGCGCAGACAGGGCGTACGCCTGCGGTGCGGCTGGTGCGGCCATCTGTTCGCCGGGTACCGCCCCGAAGTAGGTCAGCAGCACGTCGCGCTGAGCGGCGACCATCTCCCTGCTGGTGCGCAGGAACTCGGAGATGAGCGCGTCCCGGTCGGAGGGGACGCCGGGCGCTGGGTTCGTCGTCACTGTCGTCTCCACGACTCGTCGGGCCGGTGCCAGCGCACCGGGCAGAAGGTCTCCGGCGGCGGTGCGCACGAGGTGACCGTCCACCGTCCAGCCGGGCCGCTTCGGGACCGGGGTGCGCACGGCGTCGACGGCGTCCCGGCCGCGCAGCAGCCATCCGGTGCGCACCGGCAGTCCGGCGACGGCCAGTCGGGCGAGCGCGTCGAGCCAGCCCCGCAGTCCGCTGGTCGCGCGCGGCTCGCAGGCCACCGCGCGATGCGGACGGTCGCCGAGGATCTGCCCGACCAGCCCGGTGAGGACCGCGCCGGGCCCCGCCTCGACGAAGACCCGTGCCCCCGCCTCGTACATCGCCTCGATCTGCGCCACGAACCCGACCGGGGCGCCGATCTGCGCGGCGAGTTCGGCGCGCACCGCGTCAGCGTCGGCGGCGTACGGGGCCGCCGTACGGTTGGACCACACCTCGAACTCGGGCGCCCGCACGGGCTGTTCGGCCAGCACCCGTGCGAACCGCTCCCCGGCACCGGCCACCAGGGGGCTGTGGAAGGCGCACGCCACGGGGATGCGCTTGGCACTGTGCCCCGCGGCCTTCAGCAACCCCACCGCCGTGGTGACGTCCTCGGTCGGACCGGAGATCACGGTCTGCCGGGGCGAGTTGCGGTTGGCCACGACCACGGAGGCGGGCGCGTCCGCCGCGCGCAGCGCCCTCTCGACGTCCTCGGCGCCCGCCGCGACGGCGGCCATGGTCCCGGGGTCCTCGCCGGTTGCCGCGAGGATCGCCTCGGCGCGCTCGGTGCTCAGCTCCAGCAGCGTCTCGGGGCCGATCGCCCCGGCGGCGCTGAGGGCGACCAGCTCGCCGTAGCTGTGCCCGGCCGCCATGTCCGGCTGGACGCCGGCCGCGGTGAGCAGGGCGTGGGCGGCGAGGCCGGTGATGCCGAGGGCGGGCTGGGCGGCGCGGGTGTCGGTGAGCGCGGCCCGGTGGCGGTCACGGGCGGTGTCGTCGAAGGCGGCCGGCGGATACAGCCGGGCGGCGTGCGCGCGGCCGAGGCGCAGATAGTGCTGGAGGTCGGGGAAGGCGACGAAGACGTCCGCGAGCATCCCGGGCCGCTGGCTGCCCTGGCCCGGAAAGAGAAAGGCGACCTTGCCGGGACCCGAGGCGGGACCTGAGGCGGGACCCGAGACGGGACCCGAGGCCGGGTCCGAGTCGGGGTCCGTCGAGCCGCCCCCGCCGTCGACGGGCTCCCCGTCCGCGAGGTGGATCCCGGCGGCCGGGTCGTGCTCACCGGCCAGCACCCGGCGCAGTTGCCCGGTCAGCCCGTCCACGTCCGTGGCCAGCACCGCGGCCCGCACCGGTTCGTGGGAGGCGTCGGAACGCCGGGCGGCGCTCAGCGCCAGGTCGCGCAGCCGCCACGGGCGGCCGTCCGCCTCGGCCGCGTCGAGGATCTCCCGTACCGCCCGCGCCGCGGCCGCGTCGTCCTTGCCGCGGAACAGGAACAGTTCGGCCGGCCACAGGTCCAGGCCCTGCCGCGGCGGTACGGCGTCGTCATGGGCGGCCAGCACCAGGTGGAAGTTGGTGCCGCCGAACCCGAACGCGCTGACCCCGGCGAGCCGTTCGGCGGCCGGTGCGGCCCAGGGGCCGGCCTCGGTGTGGAAGGCGAAGGGGCTGTTCTCCTCCTGCCAGGCCGGATTGGGCCGCTTCACATGCAGGGTGGGCGGCTTGACGCCGGTGTGCAGCGCCAGCGCGGTCTTGATGAGCCCGGCGAGCCCGGCGGCGCACTTGGTGTGGCCGATCTGCGATTTGACCGACCCGAGCGCACAGTCGCCTGGGCGGGCCCCGGCCGCCGTGAACACCTCGCTGAGGATGGTCAGTTCGGTGCGGTCCCCGACGACGGTCCCGGTGCCGTGCGCCTCGACCAGACCGACGTCGGCCGGGGAGACGCGCGCGTTGCGGTAGGCCCGCTCCAGCGCGGTGCGCTGGCCCTCGGGGCGGGGCGCGGTCAGGCCCAGCGAGCGGCCGTCGCTGGAGCTGCCGAGGCCCTTGATCACGCCGTAGACCCGGTCGCCGTCGCGTTCGGCGTCCGCGAGCCGCTTGAGGACGACGCAGGCGACACCCTCGCCCAGGGCGATGCCGTCGGCGGAGGCGTCGAAGGCGCGGGAGCGGCCGGTGGGGGAGAGGGCGTGCACGGACGAGAACAGCACATAGTCGTTGATGCCGTTGTGCAGATCGGCGCCGCCGCACAGCACCACGTCGCTGGTGCCGCCGACGAGTTCCTTGCACGCCACGTCGACCGCCGCGAGCGAGGAGGCGCACGCCGCGTCGACGGTGAAGTTGGTGCCGCCCAGGTCCAGCCGGTTGGCGATACGGCCGGAGACGACATTGGCGAGCATCCCGGGGAAGGAGTCCTCGGTGAGCCGGGGCAACTGCTCCTCCAGCCCGTCCGGGACCCTGCCGTAGTACGAGGGGAGCACGGCGCGCAGTGTGGCCGCGTTGGAGAGGTCGCTGCCCGCCTCCGCGCCGAACACCACCGAAGTACGCGAGCGGTCGAACTCCCGTCCCCCGTTGCCGTATCCGGCGTCGTCCAGCGCCCGCCGGGCCGCCTCCAGGGCCAGCAGCTGAACGGGTTCGACGCTGCCCAGGGACGCGGGCGGGATGCCGTAGCGCAGCGGGTCGAAGGGGACCGGGGGCAGGAAGCCGCCCCACTTGGACGAGGTGACGCCCGCCTCGACATGGACCGCCGGGTCCCAGCGCTCGGGCGGCACCTCGGTCACCGCGTCGTGCCCGGCAAGGATGTTCGCCCAGTACGTGGCGAGGTCGGGGGCCTGCGGGAACATGCAGGCCATGCCGACGATCGCGACGTCCAGCGGCGCCGGAGGCTCGGGTGCCGCGACGGCCCTGCCGCCCAGCCGCTCCCGCAGGGCCTCGGCCCGCCCGGTCAGGAACTGCGCCGCGCCGTCCGTCACCGACCGGTGCAGCGCGCCGACCGTGGTCGTCGCCGAACGCAGCACGGCCACCTCCCCGGCCATGAACATGCCGTCGGTGAGCTGCCGTTGCTCGTCCACCGGCGTCAACTCGCCCGAGGCGTCCCGGTCGACGCCCTTCGAGGCGATGCGCAGCCGCCCGACGTTGAGCTGCTCCAGCTCCTCCCACACCCGCCGGTCGCTCACGCCCTCGGCGCGCAGCCGCGCCTCGTGCTCCCGGTAGCCGTCGGTGAACGGGCTGGGTACGCAGCGGGTCGCATGACCCGGCGCGGTCTCCAGCAGCGTGGTCCGCTCGGCGGACACCACCCGCCGCTGGAACAGCGGCTGGATCGCGCCCCGGTCCACCGCCTCCTCGGTGAACAGATACGCCGTGCCCATCAGCACCCCGACGGCGACTCCCCGCGTGGCGAGCGGCGCGGTGAGCGCGGCGACCATCGCGGCCGACCGCTCGTCGTGGACGCCGCCCGCGAAGAACACCTGCACCCCGCGCGCCGTCTCGTCGTCGGCGTCGGCCAGGAAGTCCTCCAGGACGGCCAGTTGGGCCTCCCACAGCGGGAAGCTGCCGCGCGGCCCGATATGCCCGCCGCACTCGGAGCCCTCGAACACGAACCGGCGCGAACCGGCCGCCAGGAACTGCCGCAGCAGCCCCGGCGAGGGCACATGCAGGAAGGTGCTGATCCCGGCCCGCTCCAACGCCTCGGCCTGGGCCGGCCGTCCGCCCGCGATGACGGCGTGCGTGGGCCGCAGCTCCCGTACGGCGTCCAGCTGCGCGGCGCGCACGTCCTCGGGAGCGAAGCCGAGCACCCCGACCCCCCAGGGCAGGCCGTCCACGGCGGCCCGGGTCGCGGTCAGCATCTCCCTGGCCCGCTCCCCGCTCGCCAGGGCCAGCGCCAGGAACGGCAGGGCACCGTCGGCGGCGACGGCCGCCGCGAACGCGGCCCGGTCGCTCACCCGGGTCATCGGGCCCTGGGCCACCGGCAGCCGGGTGCCGAGCGAGCGGCTCATCGGGGAGTCCGGGCGCAGAGTGACGGCGGCAGAATCGTCCGCCAGTGCCTCCCGCACCGCCCCGGCCAGGGTGCGCACCGTGCGCCCGGCGTCGCCCCAGCGCGCCGCGAACCGTGCGGCGAGGAAGCCGTCCTGCCCCACCGGCAGCAGCTGGGTGCGCAGATCCCGCACCCCGAGCAGTGCCGCCACCGCCGCCGGATCGTCCGCCGGGACGTGCGGGGCGTCCGGGCCGCGCCGCAGCAGCACCCGGTGACCGGCGACCACGGCGGTCTCCGAGCCGTCGAGGGAGCGCAGCACCGAGGCCGCCGTCTCCGGCAGTCCCGACTCCGCGAGCAGCGCCAGCTGGACGTCCAGGACGACCCCGGCCGCCCCGCCCGCCACCGCGGCGGCCGCGGTCCGCGGCCCGATGCCGCCGCACGCCCACACCGGCACACCGGGCCCACCGTCCGCCAGCAGCTGCTGGAGCAGCACGAAAGTGCCCAACTCGCCCACCCGGCCGCCGGATTCGGCGCCCCGAGCGATCAGCCCGTACGCCCCGGCGGCCACCGCCTCCCGGGCCGCGCCGAGATCCGTGACCTCCACCAGCACCCGGCGACCGCCCGTGACATCGCCGACCCGCCAGGGGGCGTCGGGCCCGAGCACCACCGTCCGCAGCCGGTCGCCGTCCTCCTCGCCGAGGTCCGCCGGCGACATCCCGCACCGTGCGCCGACCCGCACCCCGAAGGGGCCGGACGCGGTCGCGCGCAGCCGCGCCAGCGCCTCGCGGGATCTTCGGTCCCCGGCTCCCAGATCGAGCACCCCGAGCCCACCGGCACGGCTCACCGCCGCGGCGAGCCGTGCATCGGGTTCACCGAACGGCGTGACGCCAATGATCATGTCCTCGGAACGTACAGCGGACGTCATGATTCTCCGAATCAACGGTAAAACTGCACGGTGGGGGGTCGGGGAACAGTGACAAAGGACCTTTAAAGCGCCTGTTTGAAACCTGTAGAAAGCTAGTGCCGTGATTACTCGCCGGTCAACGATGCCCTGAACCCGTCCAAAGGCATGGGAGTGATCCGGTCAATCGCAGACGGCCGTCCGGGCGGTCGAAAAACGGAGCAATTGCCTTCAGGAGCGGCGTCAGCCGTACGGGCGTGACGCGCGTCCGCGTCCGGAGATCCCGGATAGCTCCCTCGGATTCACTCGCCTCTCACATCGCCGAAACACATAGGGCCGGGTGGCCGATCCGTGTTAACTCGGCCACGCGACGACAGGTTGTCCAGATCGGATCGCGACACGGAGAGCAATGGGCTGAGTGGCCCGCCTGGTCCCGGCGTGCGGCATTTCTCCGTCGGTGCGGAGCAATTATGTACCGCCCGAATCGGCGGCCGGTGTGAACGCCACTCGCCATGGGAAAAAATGAGACCTGCATTTTCCCGTTCTCGTGTACACCGTACGTACATCGGATGTACAACGCCGACGACGGCGCGGCGCGGCATCCGTCCCGTGGCCCGGCACCGCCGCACCGCCGCACTGCCGGGCGCCGGTCTCCGCAGCCTGTTCAGGTGCTGTAGCCGCCGTCGACCCCCAGTGCCTGGCCGGTGATGAAGCCCGCCCGGTCCGAGGCGAGGAACGCCACCGCCTCCGCGATGTCCGCCGCGGTGCCGAAGCGGCGCAGCGGGATGTTGCGCCGGGCCACCGCGAGGGCCGCCTCGTCCAATTCGCCCGAGTCGATCAGCCGGGCCGCGCTGCCGTCGCTCAGCATCCCCGGAGCCACGCAGTTCACCCGCACGCCGTAGCGGCCCTCCTCCGCGGCCAGGGCACGGGCCACCGCCTCCACGGCGCCCTTGGTGCCGGAGGACAGGCCGTCGCGGACGGGAAAGCGGCGGGTGGCGACGGTGGTCACGGCGACCACACTGCCCTGCGTCGTCCGCAGCAGCGGCAGCGCAGGATGGACCAGATTGAAGAACGCCACCGCGTCGCCCTCCAGTTGGGCGCGGTAGCGGGCCGGGGACACCTGGCTCAGATGCACCATCGGCACATGCGGCCCCGCCGCGTACACCAGCGTGTGCAGCCCCCCGAACCTGTCGGCGGCCCCCGACACGGCCCGCGCGGTCGCCTCCTCGTCGCCGAGGTCGAGTCGCAGTGGCAGGACCTCCCGCCCCGACGACCGCACCTCACCGGCGAGTTCCTCCGCCGCCCGCTCGCTCGACCGATAGGTGAATGCGACGGCGCAGCCCCGCTCGGCCAGCACCCTGACCACCGCCGCGCCGATACCGCCGGTGCCGCCCGCGACGAACGCGGCACCGGTCCTGCCGGAGAAGTCGCTCATCACAGCACCGCACCGTACGGCCCGCACGGCCTGCCTCGGAAGGGTGCGTACCGGACCGCCGGACCCGCGCCCACCGTGACACCCGTGGCACGACAGTCACTTACCGTCAAGTAATATCCTTTGGCGGCCGGTCGGAGCCGTAGCAGCGGAACACGGAGGTGCCGGTATGGCGGAGCGTGTGCAAGTCGGCGACGTGGTCGAGGACTTCGAACTCCACGACGAGACCGGCGCCGTACGCAAACTGTCCGAGCTGCTCGCCGAGGGGCCGGTCGTGCTGTTCTTCTACCCCGCGGCCCTCTCGCCCGGCTGCACCGCCGAGGCATGCCATTTCCGTGACCTGGCCGCCGAGTTCGAGGCCGTCGGCGCGCGGCCGGTCGGCATCAGCGGTGACAGCGTGGAGCGCCAGCAGGAGTTCGCCGGCCGGCACACGCTCGGCATGCCCCTGCTGTCCGACCCGGACGGCGCCGTGCGCGAACGGTTCGGCGTGAAGCGGGGCCTCGCCGTGGTGCCCACCAAGCGGGCCACGTTCGTCATCGGCGAGGACCGCACGATCATCGAGGTCGTCCGCAGCGAACTGCGTATGAACACCCACGCCGACCGGGCCCTGGAGGCCCTGCGGGCCCACAAGGGCTGAGCCCGCCGGGCCGCCGCTCCTTCCCTGTTTTCGTCGGCTCCCGTCACTCGAAGTCGCAGCCCGGGTTCGGCGCGTCCTCGGAGAACGGGGCGCCGTGCGGCAGGACGTACAGCACGTCCAGGACCACGTCGGTGTCGCCCAGGTTGCGGCCTATGTGGATGTTTCCGGGACCGGCCGGTTCCCTGATCGCGCTGCCCGCGCGGTACAGGCCGTCCCGGACGCAGGTGGCGTCGTAATGGCTCAGAGTGCCCTGCTCGACGACGGCGTACAGCGGCCCGTCGTGGTAGTGCCAGCCGGTGGCCTGGCCGGGCGGAACGGTGATCTCCCGCAGGATGTAGTCGGTGCCGCCCGCCGTGGTCTGTGTGATCACCCGGGCGGTCACCCCCGGACCAGGGGGCGTCGCCCAGGACGCGCCGGAGCACGCCAGGACGCTGCCGACGGCCACCGCCCCGGCCATAACAGTACGAAGTGCGCTGCGCAGCATACGAGTTCGCCTCCCGCGGGATCATCCCTGATGTAGATACCGCGGTGAACATAGAGGCGGGGAAAGGCAGTTGGGGCCGGAACCGGAAGATCCGGGAAGGGAGAGGCGGGCCGGGTCAGAACTCCTCGTGCACCTCGGGGTTCCCGCCCAGCCGCCGACGCGCCCCGCCACCGATCGCGGTGAGCTGGGCCTCGTCCAGTGAGAAACCGAAGATGTCGAGGTTGGCGCGCTGCCGCCCGGGGTCCGACGACTTCGGGATCGGTACGGCGCCGAGCTGGGTGTGCCAGCGCAGCACCGCCTGCGCCGGTGTCACCCCGTGCGCCTCGGCGGCCGCCACCACGGCGGGGTCGTTCAGCAGCCCCCTGCCCCGGCCGAGCGGGCTCCAGCTCTCCACGACGACGCCCTTCGCCGCGTGGAAGCGGCGCAGCTCCTGCTGCGGGAACAGCGGATGCAGCTCGACCTGGTTCACGGACGGCAGGACACCGGTCTCCTTCTCCAGCCGCTCGATGTGCTGCGCAGTGAAGTTGGAGACGCCGATCGAGCGCACCAGCCCGTCCTCGCGCAGCTTGATCATCGCCTTCCAGGAATCGACGTACTTGTCGACGCGGGGCAGCGGCCAGTGGATGAGATACAGGTCGACATAGTCCAGTCCGAGCCGCCGACGGGACTCCTCGAAGGAGGCGAGGGTCTCCTCGTAGCCGTGGTGGCGGCCGGGGAGCTTCGTCGTCACGACGATCTCCTCGCGGGGCACTCCGCTGCGGGAGACCCCGAGGCCGACGCCGGTCTCGTTGCGGTAGTTCACCGCCGTGTCGACCAGGCGGTAGCCCAGCTCCACGGCGCCGCGCACCGCCTGCTCGGCCTCGGCGTCGTCCATCGGCCAGGTGCCGAGGCCGAGAGCGGGCAGAGTCGTGCCGTCGTTGAGGGTGTGTGCCGGGATGCTGATCACGAGCGGACCTTCCCTTGCTGTGCGGTTCCGTGACGCCGTCCGGTGCCGGGTACCCGGTGCCCGGGGTGCGAGGCACCGTCGCCGCCTGCCTCAAAGACTGTCACGATCTTCGGCGGGCGAGCGAGCCGGCCGGCGGGCGAGCGCCCGCGACGACGCCCCTGTGAGTTCCCGCCCGCCCGCGACGACGCCCCCGCGAGTTCCGGCCCGCCCCGTCCGGCATAGAGGGATAACCCTCGAATGCGCTGTCCCTGGGTGACATGCTCGGATCAACTCTGTCATTCTCCCCCACGTCCGTGACGCGGTATCTCCCCGGTCCGGTCACCGCAGCAGGCCCCGCACAGCTCAGCTCGTCCCGGACAGCACACCCGTCTGTCCGGTCTGTCTCCGGCCGCGACCCGGCGGCCGCCGCAGTAGGAGTACGAGTGAGACGCATCCCCCGCAAGCGAGCCGCGGCAGCGGCCGCCTTGGTCTCCAGCACTGCCTTCCTCGCCCTCGGCATCCAGGCGGTCCCCGCGACCGCCACGCCGGCCTCCCCCCACCCCGCCCCCCTGCGCACCGGCGCGCAGGAGGCGAAGCTCTCCCCGGCCCAGCACTCCGCGCTGATCAAGAGCGCCAAGGAGCAGAGCTCCGCGACCGCCCGCACCCTCGGGCTCGGGTCGAAGGAGAAGCTGGTCGTCAAGGACGTCGTCAAGGACAACGACGGTACGGTCCACACCCGTTACGAGCGCACCTACGCGGGCCTGCCCGTCCTCGGCGGCGACCTCGTCGTGCACACCCCGCCCGCCTCCCTGGCCGCGGGCACGGTGAGCACCACGTTCAACAACAAGCACACCATCAAGGTGGCGAGCACGACGGCCGCGGTCGCGAAGTCCACCGCGCAGACCAAGGCGCTCAAGGCGGCGAAGACCCTCGACGCCAAGTCACCGAGCACGGACAGCGCGCGCAAGGTGATCTGGGCGGGCTCCGGCACCCCGAAGCTCGCCTGGGAGACCGTGATCGGCGGCTTCCAGGACGACGGCACGCCCAGCCAGCTGCACGTCGTCACCGACGCCACCACCGGCAAGGAGCTGTACCGGTACCAGGGGATCAAGACCGGCACGGGCAACACCCAGTACAGCGGCACCGTCACCCTGAACACCACGCTGTCCGGGTCGACGTACCAGCTGTATGACACCACGCGCGGCGGCCACAAGACGTACAGCCTCAACAACGGCACGTCGGGCACCGGCACCCTGATGACCGACTCCGACGACGTCTGGGGCACCGGTTCCGGGTCCAACACCCAGACCGCCGGCGCGGACGCGGCCTTCGGCGCCCAGGAGACCTGGGACTTCTACAAGAACACCTTCGGGCGCAACGGCATCAAGAACGACGGCGCCGCCGCCTACTCGCGCGTCCACTACAGCAGCAGCTACGTCAACGCCTTCTGGGACGACAGCTGCTTCTGCATGACCTACGGCGACGGCTCCGGCGGCACCCACGCGCTGACCTCGCTCGACGTGGCCGGCCACGAGATGAGCCACGGTGTCACCTCCAACACCGCGAACCTCGACTACACCGGTGAGTCCGGCGGGCTGAACGAGGCGACCTCCGACATCTTCGGCACCGGTGTGGAGTTCTACGCCAACAACTCCTCCGACGTCGGCGACTACCTCATCGGCGAAAAAATCGACATCAACGGTGACGGCACGCCTCTGCGGTACATGGACAAGCCGAGCACGGACGGCTCGTCCGCGGACAGCTGGTACTCCGGCGTCGGCAACCTCGATGTGCACTACTCCTCGGGCCCGGCGAACCACATGTTCTACCTGCTCTCCGAGGGCAGCGGAACCAAGGTCATCAACGGTGTCACCTACAACAGCCCCACCTCCGACGGCGTCGCCGTCGCCGGTATCGGACGGGCCGCCGCCCTCCAGATCTGGTACAAGGCGCTGACGACGTACATGACGTCGAGCACCAACTACGCCGGTGCCCGCACCGCCGCCCTGAACGCGGCCGCGGCACTCTACGGCAGCAGCTCGGCCCAGTACGCCGGGGTGGGCAACGCCTTCGCCGGCATCAACGTCGGCAGCCACATCACCCCGCCGAGCAGCGGCGTCACCGTGACCAACCCGGGCAGCCAGTCCTCCACCGTCGGCACCGCGGTGAGCCTGCAGATCTCGGCGAGCAGCACCAACTCCGGCTCCCTGACCTACAGCGCCTCGGGCCTGCCCACCGGTCTGTCGATCAGCAGCTCCACCGGCGCCATCACCGGTACCCCGACGACCGCCGGCACCTACAGCACCACGGTCACGGTCACCGACTCCACCGGCGCGACCGGTACGGCATCCTTCACCTGGACCGTCAGCTCCAGCGGTGGCGGCGGCACCTGCACCTCCTCGCAACTGCTGGGGAACGCGGGCTTCGAGTCGGGCAACACCACCTGGACGGCGTCCAGCGGTGTGATCACCAACTCCAGCAGCCAGGCCGCGCACGGCGGTTCGTACAAGGCATGGCTGGACGGCTACGGCTCCACCCACACCGACACGCTCTCCCAGTCGGTGACCATCCCGAGCGGCTGCAAGGCCGCGCTCACCTTCTATCTCCACATCGACACCTCGGAGACCACCAGCAGCACGGCGTACGACAAGCTGACGGTGACCGCGGGCTCGACCACCCTGGCGACGTACTCCAACCTCAACGCCGCCTCCGGCTACACCCAGAAGTCCTTCGACCTGTCCTCGCTGGCCGGTTCCACCGTCACGCTGAAGTTCAGCGGCGTGGAGGACTCCTCGCTCCAGACCAGCTTCGTCGTCGACGACACGGCCCTGACGACCAGCTGACCGGGCACGGCACAGCGCACGGCACGCACACCTGACGGTGCCCCGCCGCGGTACGGACCGCGGCGGGGCACCGCATTGCCGGGTCTCGGTCCGTACCCTGGGCGCTCAGAAGGTACGCGCCAGGAGGCCGAGGAGGGCCTCCCAGTGACGTTCGTCGCCCTCTCGCTGGTACGAGGCGGTGTCCGCCTGGGTGAACCCGTGCCGGGCGCCGGGGTACACCTCGCACCGGTGCCGCACGCCCGCCTCGGTCAGGGCCCTCTCCAGCCGCTCGATCTGCTCCGGCGGCAGCGACGGGTCCTGGTCGGCGTGCCCGAAGTACACCTCGGCGGTGATGTTCCCGGCGACCAGATGGGGGCTGTCCGGCGCCTCGGTCGCCAACTGCCCGCCGTGGAACCCGGCAGCGGCCGCGACCCGGTCCGGGTAGGTACCGGCCGTGCGCAGCGACAGCCGGGCACCCATGCAGTACCCGGTCACCGCGACCGGCCCGTCCGCGACCAGCGGCGACTGCTCCAGCCAGCGCAGAAAGGCACCGGCGTCCCGCATGGCGGGACCGGGTCCCAGGGACCGGACCAGCGGACCGACCTGCTGCCAGATCTCCGGCCGCGCGGCGGGGTCGATGAACTCGGGGAGCGCGACGACCGGTGAACGCCCGTGCCGGTAGAACACATTGGGCAGCAGCACGGTGTACCCGGCGGCGGCGATCCGGTCGGCCATCGCCCGCAGACGCGGACGCAGCCCGTACGCGTCCTGGAACATCAGCACCCCCGGCCGGGGGCGGCCGTCGGCAGGACGGGCGACATAGGAGTCGGCGGAACCGTCCTCGGTGGGAATGTCGACGCTGACAGCCGCGACGTCGGTGGTCATGGCGTGTGAGCCTCCTGCGCTCTGTGTTCTGAGCTCTGAGCTCTGCGCTCTCGTCACTCGAAGCGACTGACGTCCCCCGCGCCCCGCCGGATGATCTCGGCCTCGCCGCCGGAGAAGTCGATGACGGTGGTCGGCTCGGTGCCGCACTCCCCGGAGTCGACCACGGCGTCCAGGACATGATCGAGCCGGTCCTTGATCTCCCAGCCCTGGGTCATGGGCTCCTTCTCGTCGGGCAGCAGCAGCGTGCTGGACAGCAGCGGCTCACCGAGCTCCGCGAGCAGCGCCTGGGTGACCACATGCTCGGGAATCCGGACACCGACGGTCTTCTTCTTGGGATGCAGCAGCTTGCGCGGCACTTCACGGGTCGCCGGGAGGATGAACGTATAGCTGCCCGGGGTCGAGGCCTTGATCGCACGGAACACATCGTTGTCGATGCGCACGAACTGACCGAGCTGGGCGAAGTCGCTGCACACCAGCGTGAAGTGGTGCCGGTCGTCGAGATGCCGGATCGTCCGGATCCGGTCGATCCCGTCCCGGCTGCCCAGCTGACAGCCGAGGGCGTAGCAGGAGTCCGTCGGATAGGCGATCAGCGCCCCGGAACGGATGCTGTCGGCGATCTGGGAGATGATCCGAGCCTGAGGATTCTCAGGATGCACGTCGAAGTACCTGGCCATCCCCCGAGCTTATGCCGCGCAGGCATCCCGGGATGACGGTCACGGGGGCTCCGCCCCCGTACCCCCGCTCCTCAAACGCCGGAGGGGCAGATTTCAGCCTGTCCGGCGTTTGAGGACGAGGCCCGAAGGGCCGTCAAACGGGGGTCTGGGGGCGCAGCCCCCAGGGTCGGGAACGGGAAGGGGCGGCGGGGGCGAAAAACCCGGCCCCGGCCCCCGCGCCCCCCGTCGGGTAACGTCAAGCACGTATCCCCAGGTCAACACCCAAGGAGAGGAGTGCCACGTGCCGAACCGACCCACCCCCTGGGCCGAGGAACTCCTCGACCAGCTCCGCCCCGCCACCCGGGACCTAGCCAAGGTCGTCGACTGGCTGGCCGAAACCGTACGCGCCAGAGTGACCCTCCTCGACGCCACCGGCACACCCCTCGCCGGCGACCACCTCCCCCTCGACGAAGACCTGGTCGCAGACCTCCTCACCGGCAGAATCTCCTCCGCCGCCCTTCACGACGGCACCCACCACATACGCCTGGTCGCCACAGGCAACCCGCACCCCGACACCACCCCCGCCGCAGTCCTGGCGGTGGCCGGCCCCCACCCCTTCGACCGCCGCTCCGCCGAGATAGTCACCCGCACCGCCGGAGTCCTCGCACTGCTCCTCAGAGAGCGCGAGCTGACCACCGCCGCCGCCCGCCTCAAACGCGCGACCTCCGATCTGCGCCTGGCGATCCTGCAACTCCTCATGGTGGAGGACACCGTCTCGGCCCGCAGGGTCGCCGCAGGCCTGTGGCCCGGCCTGCTGGACACCGATGCGGCCTGCGTCTACGTCGTCGAGAGCCGCGCCGACCTCCGTGATCGCCTGGCCGAGGAATGCGCGGACGCCACCGACGGCCTGGCCCTGGTGGTGCGCTGCCCCGCGGTGGACGGCCATGTGATCGTCGTGGCCCCCGGCACGGCCGCCGCCGACCGGCTGCGCACGGTGGCCGCCCGCCACCCCGATGCCTTCCTGGGCGGCAGCACCCGCCAGAGCCTTGCCCGCACCGCCGCCGCGTACGGCCAGGCGGTCAGCGCCCTCGCGGTGGCCCGGGTCCGCCCGGACAAGGCCGCCGTCTACGCCGAACGCACCCACCCCGAGCGGCTCATGGACCCGGCCGCGCTGGCCGCCTGGGCCGCCTGTCTGCTGCGCCCGCTGGACGTGCTGCCGCACCACACCCGGGCCGAACTGCTCGCCACCACGCGGCTGGGCCTGGAGTTCACCGCCGTCAGCGCGGCCAAGGTGCTCGGCGTCAGCCGCAACACGGTGCGTGCCCGCATGGACCGTGTCGAGACCATGCTGCGCACCGATTTCTCCGACCTCACGGTCCGCGCCGCCGTCCATCTGGCGCTGAACACCGAGGCCGCCGCGATCTGCGCGGGCCCCGACCGGACGGCCTCGGCTCCCGGTGCCGTACGCCTCGGTGATCTGCTGGGCGGTGCCGCGGTACGGATCTGGGCGCGCGGCATGCTGGAGCAGCTGGCGGCGGACAGCCGGGACCTGCGCCGTACCCTGCGTGCCTGGATCGCCGCCGACGGCAACGCCGAGCGCGCCGCGCAGGACCTCGGTGTCCACCCGCAGACGGTGCGTGAGCATGTGCGCGGTGCGGAACCCGTGCTGGAACGCCAGCTCCTCACCTCCGGCAGCGACCTCTACGAGGTGGTCGTCGCCCATCTCGCCGTGGGCGATCTGACGGCCCCCGTCTTCAGCAGTCCGGAACCCGATCCGGAACCGGAACTCGATCCGGAACGAAATCCGGAACACAACCCGGGACGCAACCCGGAGCAATCGGACTCACTTGTGCACGAGTGAGTCCCCACCTGCCCGGAAAGGGCATCGGCACGGTACCGAACGGCCGGATACCGACGTAAGTTCGGCATCCGCGGGGGACGGCGACCGGCACGGGGGACCGGTCGCACCCCCGCGACCCGACCGGCCAAGTCCCCGCGACCGTCTCAGCCGCACAGTCGCAAGAGACTCAGCCATACAGCGGCGACCGGCTCACCCGTACAGCCGCGACCGTCTCAGCCGTACAGCCGCACCGGCACCTCCCGCCAGCCGAACGCGATGAACGACGGCACCTGCTCCAGCCCCTCCCCGGCGCCACCGTCACCGGCACGGTCACCGGAGGCGAGCCGCAGGTCGGGGAACCGGTCGAACAGCGCCGTGAGCGCGGTCAGCGCCTCCAGCCGGGCCAGCGGAGCGCCGATGCAGCGGTGCACGCCGATACCGAACGCCAGATGGTCGTCGGCGCCGCGGGCCGCGTCGAAGACATGCGCGTCGGGCCCGTACTGCGAGGGATCGAGGCCCGAGGCGGCGTACGTCGTGATGATCGCGTCCCCGGCCGGGACGGTGACGCCGCCGACGGTGACGTCATCGACCGCGAACCGCAGCGGCAGCGACGCGATGGACGGGTGCAGCCGCAGCGTCTCGTCGATCACCGCGTCCCAGCCGAGGTCCCCGGCCAGCACCCCGGCGAGCTGACCCGGATCGCTCAGCAGGGCGACGACCGCGTTGCCGATGAGGTTGACGGTCGTCTCGAAGCCCGCGCCGATGACCAGCAGCAGGGTGTAGAGAAGTTCCTCGTCGCTGAGGCGGTCGCCGTCCTCGTCGCGGACCCGTATCAGCTCGGTGGTCATGTCGTCGCCGGGTTCGGCGCTCTTGCGGGCGATCAGCGCGCCCAGCACCTCGCCGATCTGCTTCTGCACGGAGGCCGCGTGCTCGGGGCTGGGGTCGGAGGTGTCCATGATGTCCGCGATCAGCCGGGCGGTGTCCTCGTGCAGGTCGTCGGGCACGCCCATCAGCTCGCAGATGATCCGCATCGGCAGCGGCTGAGCGAACCCGGCCCGCAGATCGACCGGCCGCCCGTCGGCCCCGGCCGCCGCGAGGTCGTCGAGCAGTTCGGCGGTGACCGCCTCCACGCGCGGGCGCATCGCCTCGGTGCGGCGGTGGGTGAAGCTGGGCGCCACCAGCTTGCGCAGCCGGGTGTGGTCGGCGCCGTAGGTGGACAGCATGTTGATCACACCGACCCAGCTGACGATCCAGCCCCACGACGGATGCTCGCCGAGCTCGGGCCACAGCCTCCAGTGCAGCCGGGGGTCCTTGCTGACCCGGGGATCGAGGATCAGCTCCTTGAGGACGTCGTAGCGGGTCGGCGCCCAGGCGGGGATCCCGCCGGGCAGTTCCACCGGGACGACCGCCCCGAGGGCGCGGAGCCGGGCGCTCTCGGCGGGGATGTCCGCTCCGAGGGCGTCGAGGACGAAACGGCCGGTACGGTCGGTCGGGGTCACGCGGACTCTCCTGGCTGCTGGTGGTCGGGGGAACGGGGGCTGAACCGGACGGGCAGGGCGGTGAGCGAACGGTGGAAGGGCCCGGGCCGCCAGCTCAGCCGTTCGCGCGGCAGCACCGGCTCCAGATCGGGCAGCCATTGGGTGAGCCGCTCGATCGCCTCCGAGACGATGAGCAGCGTGTGCTGTCTGACCGGGCAGGCGTGCGGGCCCGCCGACCAGGACAGATGCGAGGCGTCACGCGGCGGCGGGCCGTCCGCCGCGTCCTGCTCGGCGAAGTGCGCGAGTGCGCCGTAGGAGATCACGACCGGTACGGCGGGCCGGATACGGGTCCCGTGGAACGACACCGGCGTGCGGGCGTAGTGGATGCCGTAGTTGGCGAGCGGTGTCTCGTGGTGCAGCACCTCGGTCACCGCGTCCGTCACGGGCCGGGCGCCGCTGGTCAGGGTGGAGCGGTAGTCCGGGTTGCCGAGGATCCTGGACAGCGCGTTGGACAGCAGGTTCGCGGTCGGTTCGTGTCCCGCGCCGAGGGTGAGGAACACCTGCCAGGCGACCTCCTCGACGGTCAGACCGGCCGGGTGGTCGAGCAGCCAGCTCGGCAGGTCGTCGCCCGGCCGCTCGTCCTTGGCCGCGACCAGCCCCAGCACATAGGCGGCGAACTCCGCCTCGCCCTCCACCGCCCCGGCGCCGCCCTCCATCAGCTTGCCGAGCCCCCGGTCGAGCCGGTCGCCCTCGCTGTCGGGCAGCCCGAACAGGCTGTTGAACACCAGGGCCATCAGCGGCCGGGCGAACTCCGCCACCAGATCGGCCCGGCCGCGCGGCCCGAAGCGGGCCACCAGCACCCGCACCGCCCGGTGCACCCGCGCCCTGAGGTCGTGCGGCTCGATCCGGTCGAACATGTCGATGAGCGTGGTGCGGTAGCGGACGTGCGCGGCGTCGTCGGCGAACAGGGCGTTGGGCCGCCAGCGCATCATGCCGAGCACGGGCGAGTCGCCGGCGACGGTGGTCTCCCAGGGGCGCGGGTCGTGGGAGAACGTGCGGGTGTCGCGCAGGACGTCGAGTGCGGCGTGCCGCTCGGTGACGACGTACGCGGCGACGCCCGGGGCGAGTTCGGCCCGGCCCACCGGGCCCTGGGCGCGCAGGGCGGCGTAGTAGCGGTACGGGTCGCGGGCGAACCCGTCCTCCCACAGCCGCACGCGCGCCGGGCGGGCGGGGCGGTCGGCCGGGTCGGTCCGGACAGGCCCGTGGAACCGGTTCGACCGGTCCGCGGGGCGGGCGGGGGTCACGGGCGCTCCGGGGGGTCGTGGTCGATGAGATGCCCGAACAGGGCGAGCAGGGCGTCGACGCAGGAGGCCGGGTCCCGCGCGTCGCAGGTCACCATCGGGGTCCCGGGCGCCAGGTCGAGGGCGGCGCGCAACTGCTCGGCGGTGTGGTGGCGGGGCGCGTCGGGAAACGCGTTGAGGGCGACGGCGTACGGCAGCCCGCTCTCCTCGACCAGGCCGAGCGCGTCGAACGAGGCGTCGATACGGCGGGCGTCCACCAGGACGAGCGCGCCCAGCGCCCCGTGGGCGATGTCGTCCCACAGCTCCCGGAACCGTGCCTGGCCGGGTGTGCCGAACAGATACAGCACCACCCCGCCCGGCAGGCTGATCCGCCCGAAGTCGACGGCGACGGTGGTCGTCGTCTTCTCCCGTACCCCGGTGAGGTCGTCCACAGGCGCGGACGCCTCGGTGAGCCGCTCCTCGGTGTGCAGCGGGCGGATCTCCGACACCGAGCCGATCAGGGTGCTCTTGCCCACCCCGAACGGCCCGGCGACCAGGATCTTCACCAGGTTCCTGGCGGCGCCGGGCAGATGCACGCCGTCCGGGCCGCTCCGGGCAGGTGCCCCCGGGCCGCTCCGGTCGGGTGCGTCCGGGCCGCTCCGGTCAGGTGCTCTTGAGGGCGCGGAGGCCATCGGCGACTCTCCTCAGCAGGTCGGGATCAAAGTCCTCGGCGGGCGGGATCGGCGCGCGGGCCAGGACCAGGCCCTGGTCGATCAGGCCGGCCGCGAGGACGCGCACCGCGGAGAACGGCAGCCGCAGAAGGGCCGCGGCCTCGACCGCGGTCAGCGCGCCGCCGTCGAGGACGTCCAGCAGGGCGAGTGCGGCGGCGGGCAGGTCCGGCGGCGCGGGGCGGGCCCCGGCGGTGAGCACCGAGAGCCGCTCCAGATGGGGACGGCTCGGCCGGGCCGTACCGCCGGTCGACAGATACGCGGGGACCAGCGGGCGGCCGCCGCCGCGGCCGGTCATACCGGCGGGCCGCCGCCGGCCCCTCTGGGCGCGGCCGTCATCGCCTTCTGTCCCAGCCGTGCCACCTGGGAGTGGACCCGGTGCGCCAGCAGGTCGAGCCGCACCTCGGGGTCCCCGTACGCGGCCACACAGGTGCCGTGGTCGGTGGGGACGATCAGGACATAGCCGTGGTCCGACTCGATGACGACCTGCCGCACCTCGGCGCCGTCCCGGTCGGCGAACGCGGCGGCCGCCGCGCGGCACGCACCCTGCACGGTGCCGGTGATGGCGGCCACCCGCTCGGCCGACGGCTGGGACAGCCTGTCGGTCCAGCCGGTCACGAGTCCGTCCCGGGTGAGCAGAACGGCGGCCACGGTGTGCGGGACCGTCAGGATCGGATCGAGCACCCAGGCCGTGTCGGTGGCCTCGCGGCTGGTCATCGAGCCGTTCCCCCTTCGTGTTCGGTGTCGTCTGCTGCTCGGGTCCGTCGCGGCTCGGCCGCTTCGGGCACGGTGTCGTCGAGGTCGGACAGCGGCGCGGTGCGTGCGGCTGCGGTACCGGCCTGGAGGGCGCCCAGCGCGGCGGCGGCCTCCTCGGGACGGCGCGTGTTGTGCTCCGGGCCGGGCGGCTGCGGCCGGTCGCGGTGCCGCTCCGGCTCCGGGCGGCGGACGTCGTGCGGCTGCGGGCCGAGGGCCGGGAGCCCGGCGGCCGGGAGGGCGGTACGGCGTCTGCGGCGTGGCAGCCCGCCGGTGTCCGGGGCGTCCCGCGGCCCCCGGTGCCCGGATGCGGCGGTGTGGGCGGTCTCGTCGGGCTCCGAGCCGTAGGCGTGTCCGTGCGCGGGGGCCTGTGGGGGATCCGGGGTGGGCGAGGCCGTAGTGGGCGGCGGTGGTGCGGCGGGGGACGGGGGGTCGGCCTGCGGGGTGGCGGACGGCGTGGCTCGAGCGTCGGCTGTCGGTGCGGTGAGCGGTGGTGCCGGACGGCTGATGCGGGTGGAGCGGGGCGCACTGGCCGCGGGCGGCCGTTCGACGGGGTCGACCCGGACGAGCAGATGGCTGTCGACGCGCAGCACCGCGCGGACCCCGCCGTAGGGGGAGGGCGACGAGAGATCGACGATCAGGTCGAACTGCCGGGTCAGCCGGCCGACCGCGGCCAGGCCCATCCGGGGCGGGTCGCCGAGGTCGGTGAGCAGGATCGGCTCGCCGCCCGCCACCAGCCTCTGGGCGCGGGCCCGTTCGTCCTGTGTCATACCGAGGCCCGCATCGTCGACGGTGACGCACACACCGTGGTGGACGTGCTCCAGATTGACGACGACGTCGGTGTCCGGGGAGGAGTGGCGCAGCGCGTTGTCCAGGAGTTCGGCGGCGATGATCGCCACCGGTTCCACCGCGTGCGGCACCAGGGCGGTGCCGGGTTCGAGATGGTTGTGGACCCTGATGCGCTGGTAGTCGGCCAGCCGGGCCTGGCCGCCGGTGACGGCGTCCACCAGGTGCGACTCCTCGCGGGCGAGACCCACCCACGCCCCGCACACCACCGCGGCCACCTGCGCCCGGCGCAGGGACTGCTCGTTCTCATGGTCCAGTTCGAACAGCGTCTGCGCCAACTCGGGGTCGTCATAGCGCTGTTGCAGGGTGCGCAGGGCGTCCTGGAGCCGGTAGAGGGCGGCCTGGATCTCCCGGGTGGCGCCGCGCATCCCGGCCTGTGCGGCGGCGTCGATCCGGACGCGCTGGGCGGCCAGTTCGGTGCGTACGCCGGTCAGCACGGCCTCCAGAGCGATACCGAGGGGGGTCCCGGAGATGTGCGGCTGCACCGGGCCGGGCACCGCGACATGGGGATGGCCCAGTTGCCGGGCCGTGGCGGGCACCCGCTGCGCGGCGAGATGCTCGACCTCCGCGGTCAGCACCTGCTGGAAGGCGTCGAGCCGGGCGTTCAGCCGGTCCGTCTCCGCGCGCAGGGCGGCGTACCGTCGCCGGGACCGCAGCAGGCTCCCGCCGAGTGCGAGCGCGGACAGCGCGCCGACGGCGAGACCGCCGGTCACCAGGTCCGGTAATTCGATCATCGAATCGATTCCCAGGGGCTCGGACGGACGAAACGCGGACATGGGGACATTCGGGTATTCGGACAGTTGGGCAGGTGGTACGAGGGCCCTCGCGCACGGCACTTCGCAGCACAGTACACACGGTCATCACCCGATCTCACTCGGTTGGCCGAGACTTCACCGGTAATCCTGCCGGGGCCGGCGCCTTCTGCGCCGAGTGCCCGAAATGCCTTGTGCCGCAAGCGAGTTGATCAATCAGGAATTGCGCTCACAGCCGGTGGCGCACCGGCCGCGCGGACCGCACCGCCGGGTGGCGGCCCCCGCCCCCGCTTTCGGGTGACCCGCCGGTCTGTCGCCCCGGACGGCACCGGCCGAGTGTCCGACGATCGCTGACGCCGGGCGGCCCGCGCACCGGCCGCCTCCGCCATCCGCCCCTCGTCCCCCAACCCCCGGGTCCCCCCGTCCGCCCCTCGTCCGCCGGGAGCACACCGTGCACATCCTGCTCGTGGCCAGTGCCTTCAACAGCCTCACCCAGCGAGTGCACGCCGAGCTGCGCGACCACGGTCACACCGTGGCGGTGGAACTCGCCCTGCCGGACCACGACGTGACCGAGGCGGTACGACGCCACGCACCCCGACTGGTGCTCGCCCCGATGCTGCGCACCGCGATCCCCCGCGAGGTGTGGGCGAACCGGCCGTGTTTCATCGTCCATCCCGGTCCGGTCGGCGACCGCGGACCCTCCTCGCTGGACTGGGCGATCCAGGAGGGCGCCGAACGCTGGGGGGTGACGGTCCTTCAGGCGGCGGAGGAGATGGACGCGGGCGATGTGTGGGCGACCGTGCCCTGTGCGCTGCCGCAGACCGGCAAGAGCGATCTGTACCGCGGTGAGATCGCCGACGCCGCGCTGTCCGCCGTACTGCTCGCCGTGCACCGGTTCGCGTCGGGGACGTACGTCCCGCGGCCGCAGCCCGCGTCGCCCGCGCGCCCGTACCTCGACCAGAGCGTCCGGTACATCGACTGGACCACGGACGCGACCGCCGACGTCCTGCGGCGGCTGCGGGCCGCGGACTCGCAGCCCGGTGTGCTGGACGAACTGCTCGGTGCGCAGTGGTATCTGCACGGCGGCCACCCCGAGTACGAACTGCGCGGCAGCCCAGGGGAGTTGCTGGCCACCCGGGCGGGCGCGGTGTGCCGGGCCACCCGGGACGGCGCCGTGTGGCTCCCCGAACTGCGCCCCCGCCGCCTGCCGGGCATGCCGCCCGCCTTCCGGCTGCCCGCCGTCACGGCCCTCGGCGAGCGGCTGCCCGCGCTCCCCGACCTCCCCGCCGGTCCGGACGCCGGACCGCGCACCTGGACGGACATCCGCTACCGGGAGGTCGGCCCCGTCGGCTTCCTCACCTTCTCCTTCCCCGGCGGCGCCATGAGCACCGTGCAGTGCCGCCGGCTGCTCGACGCCTACCGGGCCGCCTGCGCCCGCCCCACCACCGTCCTGGTCCTGGGCGGCAGGCGGGACTTCTTCTCCAACGGCATCCACCTCGGCGTCATCGAGGCCGCCGCCGACCCCGTCGCCGAGTCGTGGGCGAACATCGAGGCCATCGACGACCTGGTCGAGGCGGTCCTCACCACCACCGACCGGCTGACCGTCGCCGCCGTGGCGGGCAACGCGGCGGCGGGTGGCGTGATGCTGGCGCTGGCCGCCGACGAGGTGTGGCTGCGCTCCGGCGCCGTACTGAACCCGCACTACCGGCTCATGGGCCTGTACGGCTCCGAGTACTGGACGTACACCCTGCCCCGCCGGACCGGCGCCGCCGTGGCGGAGCGGCTGACCGGCGACGCCCTGCCGGTGAGCGCGGCCGCCGCGCTGCGCCTGGGCCTGGCCGACCGGGTGGTCGCCGCGGCGCCCGGGGCCTTCGCCGCCGAGGCGGCCCGGCTGGCCACGCGGCTCGCCGCGCTGCCGGGGACGGGGGCCCGGATCGCGGCGAAGAAGGCCGCCCTCGACCACCAGGAACGCACCGAGCCGCTCGCCGCGTTCCGGGCGCGGGAGCTGGCCCGGATGCGCCACGCCTTCGACGACCCCGACGCCCCCTACCACGCGCTGCGCCGGGCCTTCGTCCGCAAGACCCGCCCGGAATGCACCCCGCCGCACCTGACCGCAGCCATCGGCCGAGGCCCCCAGGACCGCCTCCAGGACCGCCTCCCGCACCGCGTCACCGCAATGGCCCCCTCCGGCATCCCGCCGCGCCCGGAGCACTGATAACAAGAAGAGCGGTATCCGAAATGATCCATATATCCGTGCCGAGTGCGAAGTGTATGACGCTCGGAGATCCACGCCTTCATCCCTGACCTCCCGAGGAGGCGGTCCCATGACAGCGGCGAACCCCAGCACGGCCGAGGCGCCCGGCACCGGCGAGAGCGGGGGCGCGGACGAGACGCCCACAGTCCACATCCTCTGGATCAACGCCGGGCTGAGCTGCGACGGCGACTCCGTCGCGCTGACCGCCGCCTCGCAGCCGAGCATCGAGCAGATCGCGCTCGGCGAGATCCCGGGCCTGCCGAAGATCGCCGTGCACTGGCCGCTCATCGACTTCGAGTGCGGTCCGGTAGGCGGCGCGGACACGTTCATCGAGTGGTTCTTCAAGGGGGAGCGCGGGGAGATCGACCCCTTCGTGCTGGTCGTGGAGGGCTCCATTCCCAACGAGGCCATCAAACCCGAGGGTTACTGGTGCGGCTTCGGCGACGACCCGGCCACCGGCCAGCCGATCACCACCAGTGAGTGGCTCGACCGCCTCGCCCCCAAGGCCCTCGCCGTCGTCGCCATCGGCACCTGCGCCACATACGGCGGCATCCACGCGATGGCGGGCAACCCGACCGGCGCGATGGGGGTGCCCGACTATCTCGGCTGGGACTGGAAGTCCAAGGCCGGCATTCCGATCGTCTGTGTGCCGGGCTGCCCCGTCCAGCCGGACAACTTCGCCGAGACCCTGACGTATCTGCTCCACCAGGTCGCCGGTGCCGCCCCGATGATCCCCCTCGACGACAAGCTGCGCCCCTCCTGGCTGTTCGGCGCCACCGTGCACCAGGGCTGCGACCGCGCCGGCTACTACGAGGAGGGCGAGTTCGCCAAGGACTACGACTCGCCGAGCTGTCTGGTGAAGATCGGCTGCTGGGGCCCGGTCGTCAAGTGCAACGTGCCCAAGCGGGGCTGGATCAACGGCATCGGCGGCTGCCCCAACGTCGGTGGCATCTGCATCGCCTGCACCATGCCCGGCTTCCCGGACAAGTTCATGCCGTTCATGGACCAGCCGCCCGGCGCCACCATCTCCAGCCGGGCGAGCGGCGCCTACGGCACGCTGATCCGCAGGCTGCGCGAGTTCACGATGTCCACCGCGGACAAGGAGCCCAGGTGGCGCCACACCGGCCGGAAGATCACCACCGGCTACCGGCCCCCTTGGTGAGCCCCGCGTGAGCACCAGCTCCGTCTGACACCCCGCCCGGCCGCGCACCCCGCCCGGCCGCCCCCGATCCGCCCGCGCACCCACCCCGACCGACCCCGTTCCGAGAAGGGCACGACACAGACGATGGCACCGACGACGAAGGCGACAGGCGACGGCAGCGGCCTGGTCGAGATGTCCTGGGACCCGATCACCCGGATCGTGGGCAGCCTGGGCATCCATACGAAGATCGACTTCAAGCAGAAGCGGGTCGCCGAGTGCTACAGCACCTCGTCGGTCTTCCGCGGCTACAGCGTCTTCATGCGCGGCAAGGACCCCCGCGACGCCCACTTCATCACCAGCCGCATCTGCGGCATCTGCGGCGACAACCACGCCACCTGCTCGGTGTACGCGCAGAACATGGCGTACGGAGTGAAGCCCCCGCACCTAGGCGAGTGGGTCATCAACCTCGGCGAGGCGGCCGAGTACATGTTCGACCACAACATCTTCCAGGAGAACCTGGTCGGGGTCGACTACTGCGAGAAGATGGTCAAGGAGACCAACCCCGGTGTCCTCGACCTCGCCGAACGCACCGAGGCCCCGCACGCCGCCGAGCACGGCTACCGCACCATCGCCGACATCATGCGCTCCCTCAACCCCCTCGAAGGCGACTTCTACCGCGAGGCGCTGCAGGTCAGCCGCTACACCCGGGAGATGTTCTGCCTGATGGAGGGCCGCCATGTGCACCCCTCCACGCTCTACCCCGGCGGCACCGGCACCGTCGCCACCGTGCAGCTCTTCACGGACTACCTCAGCCGCCTGATGCGCTACGTGGAGTTCATGAAGCGGGTCGTCCCGCTCCACGACGACCTCTTCGACTTCTTCTACGAGGCCCTGCCCGGCTACGAGGAGGTCGGCCGCCGGCGTGTACTGCTCGGCTGCTGGGGCGCCCTCAACGACCCCGAGCACTGTGACTTCACCTACGCCAACATGACCGACTGGGGACGGAAGATGTTCGTCACCCCCGGCATCGTCGTGGACGGCAAGCTCGTCACCACCGACCTCACCGAGATCAACCTCGGCATCCGCATCCTGCTGGGCAGCTCGTACTACGACGACTGGGAGGGCCGCGAGCAGTTCGTCACCCACGACCCGCTCGGCAACCCGGTCGACCCGCGCCACCCCTGGAACCAGCACACCATCCCCGCCCCGCAGAAGCGGAACTTCGACGACAAGTACAGCTGGGTCATGTCGCCGCGCTGGTTCGACGGCAAGGACCACCTCGCCCTCGACACCGGCGGCGGGCCCCTCGCCCGGATGTGGACCACCGCGCTCGCCGGGCTCGTCGACACCGGAGGTGTCAAGGCCACCGGGCACAGCGTGCTCATCAACCTGCCGCGCACCATGACCCGGCCCGAGGCGAGCTTCGAGTGGAAGATCCCGAAGTGGAGCAACGCCCTCGAACGCAACCGCGCCCGCACCTACTTCCAGGCGTACACCGCCGCCCTCGCCCTGCACTTCGCCGAGCAGGCCCTCACCGAGGTCCGCGCCGGACGCACCAGGACCTGGGAGAAGTTCGAGGTCCCCGAGGAGAGCATCGGCGTCGGCTTCACCGAGGCGGTGCGCGGAGTGCTCTCCCACCACCTCGTCATCCGCGACGGCAAGATCGCCAACTACCACCCCTACCCGCCCACCCCGTGGAACGCCAGCGTCCGCGACTCCTACGGCACACCGGGGCCGTACGAGGACGCCGTGCAGAACACCCCGATCTTCGAGGAGAACCCGCCGGAGAACTTCAAGGGCATCGACATCATGCGCGCCGTACGCAGTTTCGACCCCTGTCTGCCCTGCGGCGTCCACATGTACGTCGGCGGCGGGAAGACCGTCCAGAGCATGCACGTGCCCACCGGCCTGAGCGGACTGGGCGGATGAGCGCCCCCGCAGCCCCCGCAGCCCCCGCCGCTCCGGGCCGCGCCGAGGCGGCCGGACGCCGTATCGACGAGATCCTCACCCGGCTCTCCGAGCAGGGCGACCCGGCCGCCACCGCGGCCGCCGAGGAACTCGTGCGCTCCCTCATGGAGTTCTACGGCGCAGGGCTCGCCCGTATCCTCCACCTGCTGCCCCCGGGCGCCCCGTCGGACGGCCTGCTCGGCGACGAACTCGTCGCGAGCCTCCTCGTCCTGCACGACCTGCACCCCGAGGACCGCGCCACCCGGATCGCCCGTGCGCTCGCAACGGTGCGCGACCACGACCTGACCGCCGCCGGGTACGACGAGACGACCGGCACCCTGCTGCTGCGGGCCGCCCCGCGCACCGGCTGCGGCTGCTCCGGCGGCACCGACGCCGTACGCCGGGCCGCCGAGGAGGCGCTCGCCTGCTTCGCCCCCGAGGTCACCGCCGTCGAGGTACGGCAGGACGAGAACCCCCGCGAGCCCGTCCTCCTCCAGATCGGAACCCGCGGATGACGGCACCCTGCGCCCCGCAGGCCGTGGGCCTGCGCCGCTTCCTCGCCGAGCGCCCGCCGCAGCCCGAACGGTGCGGACTGTGCGCGACGGTGATCGACGCGGCCCGGCACCGCCACCTCGTGGACGTCGCACACCGCGCCCTGGTGTGCGCCTGCCCCGACTGCTTCATGCCCCTGGCCGCGCCGGGCGCCGACACGGGCCGCTTCCGCGCCGTACCCGACCGCTGGCTCACCGATCCGCACCACCGGCTCGACGACCAGGCCTGGGACGCCCTGCGCATCCCTGTCGGCGTCGCCTTCTTCTTCCGCAACACCGAACTCGACCGCCTGGTCGCCCTCTACCCCAGCCCGGCCGGGGCCACCGAGAGCGAACTCGACCCGGACACCTGGACCGCCGCCCTCGGCGGCAGCCGGCTCGCCGCACTCCTCCAGCCCGACGTGGAGGCGCTCCTGCTGCGCCGTACCTCCGACGGCTGCGTCTGCCATCTCGTCCCGATCGACGTCTGCTACGAACTCGTCGGCCGGATGCGCCGGTTGTGGCGGGGCTTCGACGGCGGCGCCGAGGCCCGCGCCGCCCTGGACGCCTTCTTCGCCCGGGTCGCCGAACGGGCACGGCCGCTCCCCGACGAGCACGACGCGCCCCTGGAGGCCGCCGGATGACGGAGTTCACCTTCGCCTGCACGGACGTGCGCGCCGACCGCTACGCCGCCGGACCCACCCTGGTCTTCCGGCTGCGCATCACCGCCTCCGACGACTCCGGCGCCACCCGGGTCCACGCCCTCGCGCTGCGCTGCCAGCTCCGTATCGAGCCCGCCCGGCGCGGCTACGGCGACCACGAGAGCGCCGCGCTCACCGACCTGTTCGGCGAACGCTCCCGCTGGGGCAGCACCCTCCAGCCGGTCCGGTTCGCCGACGTCCCGCTCATGGTCACCGGCTTCACCGGCGAGACCGAGGCCGACCTCGTCGTGCCCTGCACATACGACATGGACATCGCCGCCACCCGCTACCTCGACGCCCTCGACGGCGGCGAGGTGCCCCTGCTGATGCTGTTCTCCGGCACCGCCTTCACCGGCAGCGGCGGCTACCGGGTCGAACCCGTGCCCTGGGACCGCGAGGCGACCTGCCGGATGCCCGTCGCGACCTGGCGGGAGATGGTCGAGCAGCACTTCCCCGGCTGCGGCTGGCTCCGGCTGCCCCGCGCCACCATGGACGCCCTCGTCACCTACCGCTCCCGGCACGCCCTGGCCTCCTGGGAGGCGACCGTGGCCCGGCTGCTGGCGGACGGCGACGACACCTCCGTACTCACCACCGCCCCCACCACCGGAAGGACCGCCCCGTGAGCGCGACCGCGTTCGCCCCGCCCGTCGAGGCGCGCCTCGCCCACGCCCGGGAGGTCGCCGACGCCGTCCTCTTCGAGGGCTACGTCCTCTACCCCTACCGTGCCTCCGCCGCCAAGAACCGGCTGCGCTGGCAGTTCGGCGTGCTCGTGCCGCCCGCCTGGGGAGCCGACCGCGACGAACACTCCTTCCAGCGCACCGAGTGCCTGCTGGAACCACGGGCGGGCGCCACCCTCGCCGTCGAGCTGCGCTTTCTGCGCGCCCGCCGCCGCACCGTCCAACGGGCCTGCGGGGGAGGCGGGTTCGAGACGGTGCCCGAGCTGCGGCTGCCCGACCGGGTGCTGGTCCCCTGGGACGAGGGCGCCGAGGAACACGTCGAGACCGTCGTACCGGTGGACCGACTCCTCGACGGCGAGGTCGTGATCCCCTTCCGGCTGACCGCGGGCGAGGACTGCGAACCCGTCCACGACGAGGCCGGGACCGTCGTGGGCCGGCTGCTGCGCCGCCACGAGGACACCGACGGCGTACTGCGGCTGTCCGCCCGCGAACTCGACGGTCCCTACCGGGTGTTGCGGCTGACCGCCCTCGTCGAGAACACCAGCGCCTGGACCCCGCCCGGCCCGGACGCCGCCGACCGCGACACCGCTCTCGCGCGCTCCCTGGTCGGCGCCCACCTCCTGATGGCGGTGAGCAGCGGGTCGTTCCTGTCCATGACCGACCCGCCCGAGTGGGCCAGGGGCGCCGTCGCCGACTGCCGCAACCAGCACACCTGGCCGGTGCTCGCCGCCGAACCCGGCCGCGCGGACGTCCTGCTGTCCTCACCGATCATCCTGGAGGACCACCCGGCCATCGCCCCCGAGAGCCCCGGCGCCCTCTACGACGCCCTCGAGATCGACGAGATCCTCGCCCTGCGCACCGCCGCTCTCACCGACGAGGAGAAACGCGAGGCACGCGGCACCGACGAACGGGCCGCCGCCGTCATCGACCTCGCCGACTCGCTCCCCGCCGAGGTACTGGAACGCTTGCACGGCGCGGTGCGCGGACTGCGCGAGGTGACCGGGCCGGACCCGGCGGACGGCTTCCCCGACGAGCACGGCGTCGTACGCCCCGACACCCCCTGGTGGGACCCGGCCGCCGACGCCGGATTCGACCCCGCCCGTGACCACGTGACCGTCGACGGCCGCCGCATCGCCGCGGGCAGCCGGGTCGTGCTGCGCCCCGGACTGCGCCGCACCGACGCCCAGGACCTCTTCCTGCACGGGCACACCGCCACCGTCGAGGCCGTCCTGCACGACGTCGACGGCGCCGTGCACCTCGCGGTGACCGTGGACGGCGACCCGGGCGCCGACCTGCGCCGCGAACAGGGCCGTTACCTGTACTTCAGGACCGACGAGATCGCACCGGCGGAGGCCGACGCATGAGCGCCGGCGAACCGACGGTGCCGCCGTCCGGCCGTGTCCTCGTCGCGGGAATCGGCAACATCTTCCTCGGCGACGACGGCTTCGGCGTCGAGACCGTGCGCGCACTGACCGCGCGCCCGCTGCCCGGGCAGGTAGAGACCGCAGACATCGGCGTGCGCGGCGTCCATCTCGCCTATCAGCTCCTCGACGGCTACGACACCGTGATCCTCGTCGACGCCACCGCGCGCGGCGCGGAGCCCGGCACCCTGCACGTGATCGAGCCGGAGGCCACCGGCGCCCCGGCCGCGCCCGACGGCCACCGGATGACCCCCGACGCGGTGCTCGCCCTGCTCGGCACCCTCTGTGCGAGCACCGGTGCCCGGGCGCCGCGCCGCATGCTCGTCGTCGGCTGCGAACCGGCCCGCCTCGACGAGGGGATCGGGCTCAGCCCGGCCGTGTCCGACGCCGTACCGCGCGCGGTACGCCTGATCGAGGAGTTGCTGGCGGCACCGCCCCCGCAGCCCGCACCACCCCGGCCCCTGGCCGGTCAAGCAGCCGCGAGTCGAGGAGACACAGGATGAAGAAGTTCGCCGTCGCCCTGGTGGCCGCCGCCGCGGCCGCGCTGATCATGCAGAGCCTGCCGGACATCCGGCGTTACGTGCGGATGCGCTGTATGTGACCCGCGCCCCCATCAACTCTTGCCGGAGGGTCGGCCGTGCCGTTGCGGCGAACGGCGGACCCTGGCGGGTTCCGGCGGCGTGCCGGTGCGCCGGGTGGCGCGCCCGCGCCTGTAATGGGGGCCCGCGAACGCGCCCCCGCGCCACCCGCCGACCGCTCCCGACCACGACCCGCGCGCCAGGACGGAGATCCATGCACGAGATGTCCATCGCGCTGGAGGTCGTCGAACAGGTGCAGGACGCGGCCCGCCGGGCCGGTGACGTCACCGCCGTACGGACCGTCCGGCTCGAGGTGGGCGAACTCGCCGGTGTCGTACCGGACGCGCTGTCCTTCTGCTTCCAATTGGCCTGCGAAGGAACCCTGCTGGAAGGCGCCGAACTCGTCGCCGAGCCGGTCCCCGGGCGGGCCCGCTGCACGCCGTGCGCCCGGGACTGGGCCGTCGGCATGCCGCCCCTGCTGACCTGCCCGCACTGCGGCGGCGGCGCCACCGAACTGCTGTCCGGCCGGGAACTGCGCATCACCGGGGTGCGCTGGGAGGACGGCGGGCCGCTCGCACCCATCCGCGAACCGATCGCCGAGGAGCACTGAACCATGTGCCGTGCAGTCGAACTGCGTCAGGCCGTCCTCGCCCGCAACGACGAGACCGCGCACACCCTACGCACCCGCCTCGCGGCCCGCGGCACGGCGGTCGTCAATCTGCTCTCCAGCCCCGGCAGCGGCAAGACAGCCCTGCTGGAGCACGAGTTGGTCCTCGCACGCCAACGGTCCCTGCCGGTCGCCGCCCTCACCGCCGATCTCGCCACCGAGAACGACGCTGCCCGGCTGGCGCGTTCCGGGGTCCCCGTCAAGCAGATCCTCACCGACGGGCTGTGCCATCTGGAGGCCGCGATGCTCGCCCGCCATCTGGAGGGCTGGCTCCCCGAGCCCACCCGGCTGCTGTTCGTGGAGAACGTCGGCAATCTCGTCTGCCCGGCCTCCTACGACCTCGGCGAGACCCTGCGTGTCGTCCTGGCCTCGGTCACCGAGGGCGAGGACAAGCCGCTGAAGTACCCCACCGCGTTCGGCCTCGCCCACCTCGTGGTGGTCACCAAGACCGACATCGCCGAGGCCGTCGGCTTCGACGAGACCGCGTTCCGCGCCCATGTGGCCCGGGTCAACCCCGGGGTCGAGGTGCTGCTCACCTCGGCGCGCGCGGGCACCGGCCTCGGCGCCCTGCTCGACCGGGCGGTGGCCGCCGCCGACGGCGGTCCCGTGCACCGTCCGGTCATGGCCCCGCCGCCCGCGCACACGCACGAGCAGCCGGACGAGCCCGCGCGCGAGAGCATGCGGGATCATGAACACCCGCACCCCGCCGTCCCGCTGACTCCGTACCAGCCGTGAGCGTCCCGCCGACCGCCGTCGCAGGCCCGGCGGCCCTGCGGCGCCGGGTCGTGGTGCAGGGCGTGGTGCAGGGCGTCGGCTTCCGGCCGTACGTCCACGCCCTCGCGACCTCCCTCCGGCTCACCGGGCATGTCACCAACACACCGGACGGCGTGCTCGCGGAGGTCGAGGGCGACGCCGGTGACATCGCCCGGTTCTGCGCCCGGATCGCGCCGGACGCACCGCCGCTTGCCCGCGTCGACACCGTCGACCACCACGAGGTGCCCGCCACGGGCGACATCGCGTTCACCATCCTCGCCTCCCACGGCACCGGCCCCGCCCGCACCCTGATCCCGCCCGACACCGCGACCTGCGCCGACTGTCTGCGCGAACTCGCCGACCCGGCCGACCGGCGCCACCGCCATCCCTTCGTCAACTGCACCCACTGCGGACCCCGGTTCACCATCGTCACCGGCCTGCCCTACGACCGCGCCCAGACCACCATGGCCGGCTTCCCGATGTGCGCCGACTGCGCACGCGAGTACGCCGACCCCGCCGACCGGCGCTTCCACGCCCAGCCGGTGGCCTGCCCGGCCTGCGGGCCACGCCTCGGCCTGCTCGTGAGCCGGGCCGACGGTCCGCCCGAGCCGGTCACCGCGGCCGACCCGGTCAGCGAGGCCCGTGCGCTGCTCGCCGCAGGTGCGGTCGTCGCCGTCAAGGGACTCGGCGGCTACCACCTGGCCTGCGACGCCACCGACCCCGGTGCCGTCGGCCTGCTGCGCCGCCGCAAGGCACGGGGCGACAAGCCGTTCGCCGTGATGGCGCGCGGAGCGGAGGACATCGAGCACCTCGTCCGGCTCGGCGCCGAGGAACGCGCCCTGCTGCACGGCCCGAGCCGCCCCATCGTGCTGCTGCGCCGCCGACCGGATCCGCTGCCCGTCGGCCCGCTCCCGGCCGACGCCGTCGCACCCGGCAGCCCCGATCTCGGCGTCATGCTGGCGTACACCCCGCTGCACCATCTGCTGCTCGGTCTGCCCGGCGACCCCGACGGGCCCCGGCTGCTCGTCATGACCAGCGGCAATCTCTCCGGTGAGCCCATCGTCACCGACGACACCGAGGCCCTGGAACGGCTCGCGTCCCTCGCCGACGCCTGGCTCACCCACGACCGGCCCATCCAGGTGCCCTGCGACGACTCGGTGCTGCGCGTCTGCGACGGACAGCCGCTCCTCGTCCGCCGCGCCCGCGGCTACGCCCCCCTGCCCCTGGACCTGCCGGTCCCCGTCCGTCCCGCGCTCGCGGTGGGCGGCGACCTGAAGAACGCCTTCTGCCTCGGCGAGGGCCGCCGGGCCTGGCTGTCGGCCCACATCGGCGACATGGACGACCTCGCCACCCAGCGCGCCTTCGAACGGGCCGTGCAGCACATGCGGTCGATCACCCCGGTCCGGCCCGGACTGCTCGCCGCCGACCGCCACCCCGGCTACCGCTCCGCCCGCTGGGCCGAGCGGGCGGCAGGCGGGCGGCCCGTGGTCCGCGTCCAGCACCATCACGCGCACATCGCCGCCGCGATGGCGGAGCACGGCATGGACGGCAGCCGCCCGGTGATCGGCGTCGCCTTCGACGGCACCGGCTACGGCGACGACGGCGCCGTGTGGGGCGGCGAGGTCCTGCTCGCGGACTACGACGGCTACACGCGGCTCGCCCACCTCGCCTACGTCCCGCTGCCCGGCGGGGACGCCGCGGTGCGGCGGCCGTACCGGATCGCCCTCGCCCATCTCTACGCCGCCGGGCTCGACCGGTCCGCCGGTCTGCCCTGCGTCACCGCCTGCCCGGCCGATGAACTCCCGGTGCTGGAGCGGCAGTTGGAGCGCGGTCTCAACTGTGTCCCCACCTCCAGCATGGGCCGTCTCTTCGACGCCGTGTCCTCGCTGGCGGGCGTGTGCCACCGGGCCGGGTACGAGGCCCAGGCGGCCGTCGAACTGGAGGCCGCCGCGCTGCGCGCCCCCAGCGGGGACGGGACGTCGTACACCTTCGCCCTGCGGGAACCCGGCACCGGCGACGGCCCGGTGCGGGCCGACCCCGGCCCGGTGCTCGCTCAGATCGTCGGCGACCTGCGCGGCGGAGTGCCGGCGGAGACCGTCGCCGCCCGCTTCCACCGGGCCGTCGCCCGGCTCGTCCACCGGCTCTGTCTGCGGGCCCGTGAGCGGCACGGCACGGACACCGTCGCCCTCACCGGCGGAGTGTTCCTCAACTCCGTGCTCTCCTCCGCCTGTTCGGCGGCCCTGACGACGGACGGCTTCACCGTGCTGCGCCACCGGCTGGTCCCGCCCGGCGACGGCGGACTCGCCCTTGGCCAGCTGATGGTGGCCGCCCGCACCGCCACTCCGTGACCGATCCCTGCAACCCCCCACCCCCCCACACCGAGGAGAGGCCCATGTGCCTGGCGGTACCCGGCAGAGTGCTGGACATCAACGACCGTGACGGCACCAGGATGGCCACCGTCGACTTCGGCGGCGTCGTGAAAGAGGTGTGCCTGGAGTACCTGCCCGAACTGAAGGTCGGCGAGTACGCCATCGTGCATGTCGGCTTCGCGCTCCAGCGCCTGGACGAGGAGTCGGCCCGGCACACCCTCGAACTGTTCTCCGAACTCGGCATGCTTCAGGAGGAGTTCGGCGACCCATGGGAAGCGGCCGCACACAGCGGCGCGGGCGCCGGTGACATGGGCGCCGTCGGTGTCGGCGAGCGCGTCGGTGACACCGGCCCGCACCCGGATTCGGCCCCCGGAGAGGAGGCACACAGGTGAAGTACATCGACGAGTTCCAGGACCCGGAGCTGGCGCGCCGGCTCCTCGACGAGATCCATGCCACGGTGACCAGGCCCTGGGCGCTGATGGAGGTGTGCGGCGGCCAGACGCACTCCATCATCCGGCACGGCATCGACCAACTTCTTCCCGAGCAGGTCGAGTTGATCCATGGCCCCGGCTGCCCGGTCTGCGTCACGCCGCTCGAAGTCATCGACAAGGCGCTGGAGATCGCCTCCCGCCCCGAGGTGATCTTCTGCTCCTTCGGCGACATGCTCCGGGTCCCCGGCACCGGACGCGATCTGTTCCAGGTGCGTGGCGCGGGCGGCGACGTACGCGTCGTGTACTCGCCCCTCGACGCGCTGCGGATCGCCCGGCAGAACCCGGACCGCGAGGTGGTGTTCTTCGGCATCGGCTTCGAGACCACCGCCCCGCCCAACGCCATGACGGTCCATCAGGCCCGCAGGCTCGGTATCCGCAACTTCAGCCTGCTGGTCTCGCACGTCAGGGTGCCCCCGGCCATCGCCGCGATCATGAGCTCCCCGAGCTGCCGCGTCCAGGGCTTCCTCGCCGCCGGACATGTGTGCACCGTGATGGGGACCGACGAGTATCCACGGCTGGCCGAGCGCCACCGCGTCCCGATCGTCGTCACCGGCTTCGAGCCGCTGGACATCTTGGAGGGCGTACGCCGCGCCGTCGTCCAGCTGGAACGGGGTGAGCACACCGTCCACAACGCCTACGCCAGAGCCGTACGCCCCGAGGGGAACCCGGCGGCCCGGGCCATGCTGGAGGACGTCTTCGAGGTCACCGACCGCGCCTGGCGCGGTATCGGGGTGATCCCGGACAGCGGCTGGCGGCTGTCGCCCAAGTACCGCGACCACGACGCCGAGTTGCGCTTCAGTGTCGAAGGCATCCGGACCCGCGAACCGGCCGAGTGCCGCAGCGGCGAGGTGCTCCAGGGACTGCTCAAGCCGCACGAGTGCGAGGCGTTCGGCACCCGCTGCACCCCGCGCACCCCGCTCGGCGCCACCATGGTCTCCAGCGAGGGCGCCTGCGCCGCGTACTACCTCTACCGGCGCCTGGAGACCACCCCGACTCCCCGGGAGGCGAGCCCCGTTGGCTGACAACGGCACCGACATCCTCGATGTCACCGGCTGGACCTGCCCGGCCCCGCTGCGCGACCAGCCCCGTGTCGTCATGGGCCACGGCGGCGGCGGGACGCTGTCGGCCGAACTGCTCCAGCACGTCTTCGCCCCCGCCTACGGCGGCCCCGTCCTCGCCCAACTGGGTGACGCCGCCCAGGTGACACTCGGTGGGGTCCGGCTCGCCTTCTCCACCGACTCGTTCGTCGTACGGCCCCTGTTCTTCCCCGGCGGCAGCATCGGCGACCTCGCCGTCAACGGCACCGTCAACGACCTCGCCATGAGCGGGGCGCGGGCCGCCTATCTGTCCTGCGGGTTCATCCTGGAGGAAGGCGTCGAGACCGAGACCGTCTCCCGGGTCGCCGAGGCGCTGGGCGCCGCGGCGCGGACCGCCGGGGTGGAGGTGGCGACCGGCGACACCAAGGTCGTGGAGGCCGGACACGGCGACGGGATCTACCTCAACACCTCCGGCATCGGGCTCGTCCCGCCGGGCGTCGATCTGCGGCCGCAGCGGGTCGTGCCCGGTGATGTGGTGATCGTCAGCGGGGCGGTCGGGGTGCACGGCGTGGCCATCATGAGCGTGCGCGAGGGGCTCGAGTTCGGGGTGGAGATCGAGAGCGACTGCGCCGCGCTCGGCGGTCTGGTCGAGGCGATGCTCGCCGTCACCCCCGATCTGCATGTGCTGCGCGACCCCACCCGCGGCGGTCTCGCGGCCTCGCTCAACGAGATCGCCCAGGCCTCGGGCACCGGTGTCGTGATCACCGAGCGCGCGGTCCCCGTCCCGCCCGCCGTCGCGGGCGCCTGCGCGATGCTCGGGCTCGACCCGTTCTACGTCGCCAACGAGGGCAAGCTGGTGGCGTTCGTCCCGCGCGAGCACGCCGACGCGGTGCTGGAGGCCATGCGGGCGCATCCGCTCGGTGCGCAGGCGCGGATCGTCGGCGAGGCGGTGGCCGACCACCCCGGCATGGTCGTCGCCCGCACCGGTCTCGGCGGCACCCGGGTGGTCGACATGCCGCTGGGGGAGCAGTTGCCGCGGATCTGCTGAGCCCGCCGGGCTCGCGCGGGGTGTCCGTCCGGCGGCCGGACACCCCGCCTCACAGCCCGCAGCGCGGGGCCAGCACCGACAGCGTGCCGTTGGCCTGGCGCAGCGCGAGCTCCAGGGCGGTGGGCGCGTGCAGTTTGCCGGTGCCGTCCGGCGGGATGAGCCACTCCAGGAAGCGGCTCGGCCGGTACGGCGGCGGTACGGCGACCCAGGACCCCTTCCTCGCATGGCGTACCCCGGAGCCGATCCAGTGGCTCGCCGGATCGGGCGGCAGGAAGAAGCCGACCCGCTGCGACTCGGTGTCCACGAGGGTGGGCCCCGGTACCGGCTGGGAGGGCCGCCACAACAGGTCCAGGGTGAGCATGCCCAGCTGGTCGGGCACGCTCAGCAGGTCCCAGAAACGGCCGGCCTGCAGCAGGGCGATGCCGTGGCCCTGGTCCCACTGGCGTTTGCAGGCCCGGGGGTCCGGCGCGGCGGCAGCCAGCCACTCCACGCCCTGCGTCCACATCGTGTTCGTCATGTGCTGCTCCGGTGATCGCCGTGCGTCCGTCCGACGGCACCGGGAAGACATGACGAGACACAGGGTGCGCTCGCACACCAACCCGGCAAAAACATGCGTGTAGATAATTCTATGGACCCGGGTGGGGTGGCGCGGCCTGGCGTTTCGGTCCCGGATGCTCGAACTTCGATCAGGAGTTCCCCTGTTGGGGCCGCCCGGCGTGGGTCGGCGGCCCCGTGCCGTGCCCAGTGCCGCGCCCGGCCCCGTGCCCAGTGCCACGCCCTGCACCGTGCCCGGGCCGCGGCCCGACGCGCCCTGCGCCGTGTCCCGGTCCCGCCCGCTGCCGCCGGGCGACCGTGGCTTCTGGGACCGGTGGGGCCAGAGAAGGCGGAGGGGTTCGAGATGACGGAGGGGCGGCCCTGCTTTCTAATGAACGCGTAGGCACTTTGAACGGGTAAACACTTGAACGGGTAGGCACTGTCGCCTGTCACAGAAGGCCGAGGCTGAGGCTCCATGACACCCAACCGCGGCAGCGCAGAGGACGGGGGGACGCCCGCACCGGGAGTGCTGAGGCGGCTGGGGGAATGGTGCGCACGCCATTTCGTGATCGTCATCGTGGCGTGGCTGGTGGCACTGGTGGCCCTCCAGACGCTCAACCGGGCCTTCGGCGGGGAGTACGAGGACAACTTCTCGCTGTCCCAGGTGCAGTCCCAGAAGGGCCTGACCGTCCTCAAGGAGCACGATCCCGCAGCCGGCGGCTACAGCAGCCAGATCGTGGTGCACGACAAGAGCAAACCGCTCACCCAGCTCAGCGGCCAGATGTCCCAGACCGTCGCCGCGGTCCAGAAACTGCCGCACGTGCTGTCCGCGCAGAATCCGCTCGCCGCCAAGCCTCCGGGATCCACCTCCTCGACCGGGACCACCGGCTCCTCGCCGGACGTCGGCCCCCTGTCGACCGACGGCAAGACGGCGTACATCACCGTCCGTTTCGACCAGCAGCCCTCCACCCTCGGTGACAGCTACCTCAACGGTGTCGACAGCGCCGTACAGCCGCTGCGCTCGGCCGGTGCCGAGGTCGAATACGGCGGTCCGCTCGGCGAACTCGCCAGACCCGCCGCCAACGACCGGGTGAGCGAGCTGATCGGCTTCGCGGTCGCGATCGTCGTTCTGCTCGTCGGCTTCGGCAGCGTCATCGCGGCCGGGATCCCGCTGGTGACCGCGTTGATCAGCGTGATCGGCGGCCTCGCCTGTCTCGGTCTCCTCGCAGCGGCGTTCACCTTCGCGACCGTCTCACCGACCCTCGCCACCATGATCGGCCTCGGTGTCGGCATCGACTACTCGCTCTTCCTGATGACACGGCACCGGCAGAGCCTGATGGACGGCGCCGACCCCGTGCGTGCCGCGGGCAACGCGGCCGCGACCAGCGGACACGCGGTGCTCGTCTCCGGCTGCACGGTGATCATTGCGCTCGCCGGACTGTCCGTCTCCGGCCTGAGCTTCATCGCCCTGCTCGGCGTGGCGGCCGCCGTGACCGTCGTCTCCGCGGTCGTCGGTGCCCTGACCCTCGTACCGGCGCTGCTCGGGCTCATCGGCCGCCGCATCGACCGCTACCACGTGCGCCGGCCCGTCGCCGAGACCGGCGCCGAGCCGGGCGCCGAGGCCCACGGCACCTGGCACCGCTACGCGCAACGCGTCGAGCATGCGCCGTGGGCGTTCCTCAGCGCGGGCGTCGCCGTGATCGCGATCCTGGCGATCCCGGCGTTCACCATCGAGCTCGGCCACATCGGTGACGGCGCCGACCCGACGTCGTTCACCGACCGCAGGGCCTACGACCTGATGACGGACGCCTTCGGCCCGGGCTCCAACGGCCCGCTCACCATCGTCATCGACCAGACCACCGTGCCCTCATCGCAGCGCTCCGCGCTCGCCTCCCAGGCACAGAAGACCCTCGCCGGGGTGTCCGGTGCCGCCGCCGTCACCCAGCTGACCCCCACCTCGGACGGGGACGTCCTGATCGGCACCGTCTATTCCAAGGTCTCCCCGCAGAACCCCGACACCACCGACCTGACCAACCGGCTCGTCGACCACACCCTCCCCGACGCGGTCGCGGGCACCACCGCCAAGGGCTATGTCACCGGCACCACGGCCACACAGGTCGACTTCCGGAACATCGTCGCCGACAAACTGCCGCTCATCATCGCCGTGGTGGTCGCCCTGGCCTTCCTGATCATCCTCGCGGTGTTCCGCGGTCTGCTCGTCGCCGTCAAGGCGGCCGTCCTCAACGTCCTGTCGATCACGGCCTCCTACGGCGTGGTCGTCGCCGTCTTCCAGTGGGGCTGGGGCGGCCCCGCGCTCGGTGTGCACGGCAAGGTGCCCATCGAGTCGTACGTGCCGATGATGATGTTCGCGATCATCTTCGGGCTCAGCATGGACTACGAGATCTTCCTGCTGTCCCGGGTGCACGAGGCATGGCTGCGCACCGGTGACGCCAAGGCCTCCGTCGCCCATGCCCTGGAGATCACCGCCCGTGTCATCACCTGCGCCGCGCTGATCATGGTGAGCGTGTTCGCGGCGTTCATCGTCAGCGACAACATCGTCGTCAAGATGCTCGGCCTCGGACTCGCCGTCAGCGTCCTCATCGACGCGACCGTCGTACGGCTGCTGCTGGTGCCCGCGGTGATGACGCTGCTCGGCGCGCACGCCTGGTGGACGCCGCGCTGGCTCGACCGGATCCTGCCGCACATCAATGCGGAGGGCGACACCGAGAGCGCGGCGGCGCGGTCGGGGTCGAAGGTGTGATGCCGGGCCCGGTGGCGGTTGTGCCGCACCGGGCCCGACCGATCACATGCCTGCCGTGGCCGTGGCCGTGGCCGTGGCCGTGGCCGTGGTCGTGGCGGTGGTGGTGGCTGCGGCCGTCCGTCCGGCGTCCGGTCGGACGAGGACGGGCAACTGGGCCTCGGCCTCCGCCAGCACCTGGGTCACCCGCAGGGCGAACTCCGCGTCGCACGGGTGCGGTTGCCCGGTGCGGGCGGCGTCGAGCAACGCGTCGGCGGCCGCGGTGAACGCGGCCACGCCGCTCTCCGTACCTTCCGGCAGGATGGTCACCCCGGACTCGCCGCGCAGCTCCACCTCCGCCCCCGCCGCCGCGGGCGGGGCGCTGAGGCTGAGTGTCAGGCTGCTCGACGCGCCCCCGGAGTGGTCCAGGACCAGATGGACGGTGTCACGCGGGCCACGCGCGGCGGCCGTCACCCGGCTCACGTCGCCGAGCACCGGAAGGAGCACGGACAGGGCGTGCGGCCCGATGTCCCACAGCGGCCCCTTCTCACGCCGCCAGGGCGAGTTCGCGAAGGGGCTGTCGCCGGTGAAGACGTCCCCCAGCCAGTGGGCCCGCGCGGTGAACCAGCCGCCCGCGGCGGCCTGTTCGGCGATCCACTCCCCGGGCTTCTGCTGGAAGCGGGTGGTGAAGAACACCACGGAGGCGACACCTGCCTCCCGCACCGCCTCGGCGACCGCCTGCCCCGCGGGCACCGTCGTGGCGATCGGCTTGTCCAGCAGCAGATGCCGGCCCGACCGTGCCGCCCGGACCGCGAGGCCGGCCTGGACGTCCGGGGGCAGGGCCACGGCCACCGCGTCCACCTCGGAGATCAGCGCGTCGGCGGAGTCGTACACCGGCACACCGAAGCGTCCGGCCAGCGATCCGGCCGCCTCCGGGCGCCGTCCCCAGACCCCGGCGAACTCCACTCCGGGATGTCCGTCCAGGGCGGGCGCGTGTACCAGTTGCGCCCAGGGGCCCGTTCCCAGCAGTCCGATGCGCATGTCCGTGGTCCTCCTCGGGTGCCGATGCCGATGCCGATACATGTGCGGCTGCGGGTGTGGTTGCCGTTGCCGGTGCCGTTGTCGTGACGCGCGGGTCGTCGGGGTGATCGTGGCACGCCGACCCCTTCCGGGCCAGACCCGGCCGGATCACCCGGGCGTCCGGCAGGAGCCGTTGACGTGGCTGTGCTCGGAGCTGGAGCCCTCCGGCTCCTGGGACAGCCACTCGGCGATACTGCGCGCGATGGGCTGGCCGGTGTCCATCTCGATGAACCCGAACTGGCCCGACTGGTTGCATTCCAGGAACCACCAGATGCCGTCTCCGTCCTCTGCGAAGTCGAGAGCCCCGTAGGCGAGTTCCGCCTTCCGGAGATAGCCGAGCACCGCCGCGCCGACCCGCGGGGGCACATCCACCGGCTGCCATGACTCGGCGGAGACGGCGAAGCGGACGTCCACCACCTCCGGGTCGGCGTCGGCCGCCACCGCCTTGCGGGCTGCCAGCAGACGGTCGCCCACCACGGTGAGCCGGATGTCGGCGCGTTTGGCGACGCGCCGCTGGAGCAGTGTCGGGCCGAAGGCCACGGCCGAGAAGTCCGTGTCCGGGGCGACCCGGCTGGTCGGTACCGCGCGGGGCGGCTCCTGCGGATGCGCTCCGGACACCGGCTTGACCACCAGATCCGGGAAGCGCTGTGCGAACTCCCGCGCCGCCTGCGGGAACGTGGTGATCAGGGTGGCGGGCACGGCGAGTCCGCTGCGCTGCGCCAGCTCCAGCTGCCAGGGCTTGTGACGGGCCCGGCGGGCCGCGTCGGGATGGTTCATCCAGCGTGCGTCGGTGCCGCGCAGCAGCCCGTAGAGCGCCTGCGCGGACTCCTCCGTCAGCCACTCGGACGGCTGGGCCGCCCGTGCCGCCGGTACGCCCGGTCTGCGGACCCAGATGGAGCGCAGGCCGGCCATGCTCACCAGGCGTCCCGCTACGGACAGGTGTCCTCGCGAGGCGCCGTGCACGAACTCGCCCGAGAGGGCGACGCCGTGGGTCAGGTCGGCGGGATCGAGCCGGACGACGGGCACGCCGGTCTCGTGGAGGTGGACGACGACCATGTCGGCCGTCACATCCTCCTCACAGGTCAGGATGAGCACGGTCATGTCGCGGTCCGTGCTCAGTCGTCGAAGTGCGTCTTGGAGCCCGCAGTTGAGGTCGTGGTCCCCCAGGCCCGCAGTGTCGCGTGGTCGGTGGCAGCGAACCGCCCGTCGGGGAGCACGTTCAACTGCAGTCCGGAGTCATAGGAATACGGAGTGGTGGCATCCAACTGTGCTGCTGGGCGCGCGTAGTTGAGTGCGAACGGTTGCATCGTCTCTCCCTGTTCGGTGCTGCCTCGCCAAGCGGACGGTTTGTGTCGTGACGTCATTTCACCCGCCCGAATTCGGCTTCCGTGGACTAATACGATTCGAACGAGTGATTGGTTTCCTTACTCTCCGTAGTCAAGGCCGGGACCTGGACCTTTGCGCAGGATGCAATTCACGCCAGTCACATCAGCCCCATCTGTCACAAGAACCACTCAGATAACGTGGCCTTCCTCGTGTCGCCGTACGGTGCTTCCGTGACCGGTGTCACGCCTCGGACGCGCGCACCGGGGTGTCAGGTAGAAAGACGGTTGTGGAAATGACGGACCAGCCCGACGGACTGTTCGCCGCGGTGGACTCGCTGCTCGCCGCGGTGGACGACGGCACCGTGCTGCCCGCCCCCGCGGAGCGGGTGAGGCTGCGCGAGGCGGCGGGCCTGACCCGGGCGGCGGTCGCGCAGGCGCTCGGGGTGCGCGTCCCGAGCATCGAGGCGTGGGAGGCGGGCCGCGCCGAACCCAAGGGGGAACGGCTCACGGCGTACCGCAGGCTGCTGGAGGGCCTGGCCCGGCGGTGCCCGCCGCCGGAGAGAACGGCGGCGGGCACCCCGGGAACCGGGGGCGCGTCCGCCCCCGGGACCGCTGCTGCCGCTGCGTCTGCACCCGAGCCGGGCTCCGCGTCCGCGCACGCGTCTACGGGTGCCCCCGCACCCGCGGGTGAAGCGTCACCCGGCACGAACGACCCCGCTGCCGGGGCGTCTGCCGCCCTGCCCCCCTCTGCCGGGGCCTCTGTCTCCGGGACCCCCTCAGCCGGTGGCACGGCCGCCGGGCTCTCCGCTGCCAGGGCGTCCGCCGCCGGGCCTCCCGCCATCGGGCCGTCCACTGCCAGGCCTACCGCCCCTGGAACGCGCACCACGCCGGAAGACACCCGCCCCGCCCCGCCCCGCCCTGCCCCCGGCCGGGGCGCCGCCCCCCGCAAGCAGCCCGCCACGTCCCGCCGCCCCGCCGGACGCGGCACACCCGCCCCCGCCGAGGCCCCCGACCCCCGTTTCACCCACGGCCCGCTCGCCGTCGTGGACACCGCCGACGGCGAGACCGTCGCCCACTGCGTCGGCGGCCTCGTCCTCGACGTACCCGCCAAGTCCCTCCCGGCGCTGGTGGAATGGGCGCTCGGCGAGGCACGGCTCGGGCAGCCGCGGCTGCACCGCCACGGCAGGGACGCCGACCCGCTCCTGGTGCTGACGGCCGCCGCCTGCGAACGCTACGGTCTGCCCGCCGCCCTCACCGACGAGGAGCGCCTGGCCGGCCGCATCCCCGAGTCCCACAAGGTCGTCAAGCAGCTCAAGAAGGCCGACTGGCAGCTCACCCGGCGCGGTCTCGGACCCTGGGCACGCATCTACCGGCCCGCCCAGGGCTCCCGCCGCCAGTGCGTACAGCTCTGCCTGCCGTCCTGGCACGCCCTGGACACCCGCCACTGGGGCGACGCCGCAGCCCTGCCCGCGCCCGAACTCGCCCGCGTCCTCGGCCTGTACGCCACCCGCGTCATGACGTTGCGCGGCTCCACCGCCGTCACCGGCCTGGAACTGATGACCGCCCTGCACCCGCCGACCCGCTCGGCCCGCGACGCCGAGGGCCGGTGGGTGTCCGCTCCGAATCCGGGCGCCCTCACCGAGGCGGTCGACTGCGCCCCCTGCGAGGCCCCCGACGGCCATCCGCTCCTCGCCCATCTGCCCCGCTTCCACCAGCGCACCCCGGCGGAGACGCTGTGCGAGGAGGCGTACGACTGGGCCCGGCCGCTGACCGACGAGGAGTGCATGCAGCCGTATCTCGTCGGCATCGACGTCAACATGGCCTTCGCCGCCGCCGCCAACCGCACCGTGGTCGGCCTCGGCGCACCGGAGCACGTCCACAACCCGGCCTTCGACCCGTCGCTGCCCGGCTCCTGGCTGGTGGACCTCTCCCATGTGCGGCACGACCCGCGGCTGCCGAGCCCTTTCACCCCGGACGGCGAGCCGCCCGACGGCGCGGCCTGGTACGCGACGCCGACCGTGGCGTACGCGCTCGAACTCGGCTACGACGTCGCCCCGCTGGAGGCGTACGTACGCCCGGAGCGCGGCTCCTATCTGGACGCCTGGTACACCAGGCTGCGCGACGCCTACGTGGCGACCATGGCCGACCTCGGCGTGGTCACCGGCATGGCGCCGGACGCGTTCCTCACCGCGATGGCCGGGCACAAGGACCGCGACCCGGACCTCGCGCTGGTCCTCGCGGCGATCAAGGCCACGGTGAAGGGCGGCATCGGCAAGCTGCGCGAGCGGGCCCGCACCGGCTGGCGCCCGGGGGAGCGCTGGCCGGCCCTGGAACGGCCCACCTGGCGGCCCGACATCCGCGCGGCCGTCATCTCCACCGCACGCGTCAACATGCACCGCAAGATGCTGAAACTCGCCGAGGCCACCGGGCAGTTCCCGGTCGCGGTCCTCTCGGACTGCGCCGTCTACGCTTCCGGCGGGCCCTCCCCGCTGGACATCCTGCCCCACCGGGACGGCAAGCCGCTGCCCGGTGGGTTCCGGCTCGGGGTGTCACCGGGGATGGTCAAGCACGAGGGCACCCAGAGCGTGCTGTGGGCGGAGGGCCTGCGCGAGGAGCACGGCGACCGCCTCAATCTGGCGCGGTACATCAAGAGCGGCCGTATCGCCGCCCCGGACGAGGAAGAGTAGGCCGACCCCATGGTGAACATCGGGGACAGCATCGACCGGGCCACGGCCCAGCACTTCACCAGGCCGGTGCCCAAGTCGGCGCCCGCGCAGATGCGTTTTCTGGTACGCCAGCTGAAGGGCACCCGGGCGGTGGCCGAACTGCTGGGCGTCTCGCAGCGCACGGTGGAGCGCTATGTGAAGGAGCAGCTGCGCAGACCCCGCCAGGACCTGGCCCGCAAGCTCTCCGGCGAGGTGCGCCGCCGCTGGCAGCCCAGGGTCCGCGACGCGGCGAGGAAGCAGGCGGCGCAGACCGGCGGCATCTTCGTCTCCACCCGCGCCCGCTTCGGCTTCACGGCGGCCCCCGGCAGCACCGACGACCCCCGGGTCCGGTACGTCAACCAGGCCCTGCCGCCCGAGTACGCGGCCCGGCTGTTCACCGCCCAGGAGGGCGGCGCCACCGAACAGCAGCTGGCGGCCATCCTGGCCGAGGGCCTGGGCGAGATGTACTTCCGCGACCGCGGCAACCGGGCCCAGGGCCTGCTGGTGGAGTTCACCGGCATCGAGCAACTCGACCTCGATCTCTGACCCGGCGGCGTACATCGCAGCCCCGGCGCCACTGTCAGTCCGCGGACCGGGACGTCCGGGGCCAGCCGGCTTCGTGCCTGCCTGCCGCCGTCAGCAGGGCCTGCTCGCGCTCGGGCGTGATGCCTGTGGCCTCCCGTCCCGTGCGATTGTCGCCGAACGCCTCGTCGAGACCGCCGGGGCCGAAGAGCCAGGTGGCGGTGGAGTGGAGGGATTCCTCGATGGGGCGGCAGCGCAGGCCTGCGGCGACAGCCTTGGCCGAACTGGGCTTCCAGACCGCGGCTGTCTCCCCTTCCCGCGGGGCCCACAGCGGAAGCTCGGTCCAGACCCTGACCTCATGCTCGGTCAGGATCCGGTCGTCCACCCACTCCAGTTCTGCCTTGCCGCCGGTCTCGGCGACGCAGGCGCCCAGGAACCTCCCCCAGGTTGCGTTCGCGGGAGTGCCGCTGACCAGATACATCCCGGCGTCCTCGGCTTCGATCCGGTCCAGGCCGAAGATCGCGATGTCGCGGGCGTCGATCAGCTGCATCTCACGGTCGGGCGCGCCCGGAGCAGCCATCCGGCCGCCTTGAGCGGCGCGGCGCAGCCACCAGGGGACACGTCGTGTGAGGTCGTGCGGTCCGATGATCAGGCCGGGTTCAAGGATCAGGGTGCGCCCCGGGAAGCCCTGTTCGACGGCCATCTCGCAGCCGGCTTTCAGCGTTCCGTAGTCGCCGTCCTCCGGGCCCGCGTCCTTGCTGCCGTGGTGACGGGGCGAGCTCTCGTCCACGGGCTCGGCGGGCCAGCCGGGGCGGGCGTTGATCGAGGAGATGAACAGATACGTCGACGCGGACTCGGCCAGGGCTTGGACCGAGGCCCCGACGACGCGGGGAACGTAGCCGCACACATCCACGATCGCGTCCCAGGGACCTGCCTCGGCAAGCCGCGCCAGATCCTGGTGGCGCTCCCGGTCGCCGCGCACCACTTCAACGCCGTTCAGGTCGGCGTGGGCCTTGCCTCGGTTGAAGGTGGTCACCTCCCCACCGCGCCGCAGCGCCTCCTGGACGAACGCCCGCCCGAGGAACACTGATCCACCGATCACCAGAAGTCTCATGCCGCCGAGTGTGCGCTCAGAACCTGGTGATCAAACAGGACTATGCCGGAAGCAGACGAGTCGAACCATGGGCGAACCACCGTTACGAGTGTCGTGTCCGGGCTGACCGGCGAGTGTTGGAGCGGGCAGCTCGTCACAAAGGCCGGGCACGTGAACTCACGTGCCCGGCCCCGGTGTTCAGTCGATCGGCCGATCAGCGGCTGGGAGGCTCAGCGGCCCCAGGTGCCCTGGTCGTTCGCGCAGTTCCAGCCCGTGCCCTTCAGGGTGAACTTCACCTTGTAGGAGCTGGTGCTGAGCAGCCGTGTGCGCACGGTGAAGCCGAGCTTCGCCTTGGGCTTGAACGTCTTGGTGTAGACGGCCACCTTCGTTGACGTCCTGGCGGTGAGCGAGCCGCCCTTCGGCGTGGCGGTGCCGAAGCGGATGTTCTTCACGTTGGTGACGGTGAACGTCACCTTCTTGAAGCTGGTCGTGGTGCTCTTGTTCTTGATGCCGAAGTACAGCCCGTTGCCGGTCACCCAGCCGTTGGAGCCGACATAGAAGCTCGACGGGTAGCTGATGCTGATCGGGCAGCCGCTTGCCTGCGCTGTGGCGGGCGCCGCGGACGCGGCCCCGGCGAGCCCCAGCTGGGTGGCGCCGACAAGACCTGCCGTGGCCAGCAGCGCGGCGGTCGTGCGGGTTCGGTTCACTGATGTGTGCCTTTCCCCCTACGGCCCCGAAGGACCTGACTGTTGTGACATGCGACGCCCGCCGGGAAGTGTTTTCCTGTGAGCGACGCCGCTCTGTCTTAGCACGAAGCCTTACGCGAAACAGACACGTCCGGCGCAGGAGGCGACAGCGGTGACACGATCAGAACATTCGTCGCCGAGCGGGCACACTCGGCAGGTCTGTTCGACAGGTCGTTCGGCCCCGCAGGAAACACCGGTGCTTCACGCGGGGCGGATCGCGCCCTGGATGGCCTGCGGTCCGGCGAAGAAGACCGATTCCTCCCTTACGGACGCGCCGGGTCCCGGCGCATGGATCATCAGTCCGTTGCCGGTGACCAGGCCGACATGGCTCGGGCCGTCCTGGAAGAACAGCAGGTCGCCGGGCTGGAGTTCGGTGAGGGGAACCAGGGTGCCTGCGCTCGCCTGCTCCGGCGCGGTGCGCGGCAGGGTGACCCCGGCGGCCCGCCACGCGGCCTGGGTGAGCCCGCCGCAGTCGTACGCCTCGGGTCCGGCGGCACCCCACAGACAGGGGCGGCCGAGCTGGGCCCGCGCGAAGTCCAGCGCGGCGGCTGCCTTGCCAGGGGTGGCCTGAAGCGGCGGCTGGGTGATCGTGGGGAGGGTCGGGGCGGAGGGGACGGTCGGGATGCTGCCCGTGGCCGGGTCCTGGGCCGCCGTGGGGGTGGGGGCCGCGTAGGTCGTGGTGCCGTAGTCATCGGGCTGCTGTGGCAGCCACTGGCCGGTGGGGTCGGGTGCGGTGGGCCAGGTGGGCTGCGTCTGGGGTGCCATGGGGGCCGGAGCCGCCGGTATTGCCGGTGCCTGCGGGGCGAGTTGGGCGGTGCGGCGGGCCAGCAGTTGGTGGGCGGCGGTCAGCTTGAGCCGGTTGCGCTCCTTGGCGGGACCCATCGCGGAGCGGTCCGGATGGGCGGTGGAGGCGGGGCTCGGCCGGGTCGCGGGGGTGGCCGTCGCCCAGGGTGCGGGAGATGCCCCGGGCACTGCGGGCGTCGGGGCGGGGGGCTCGGTGACGGCAGGTCGGGCGGCCGTCGGCTGCGCGGGGATGCCCGGTATCGAGCCGGTCCCGGGTGCCGAGTCCATTGGCGCGGGCGGCAGTTGCGCGGGCGGCCAAGCCGGTTCGGTTGCCGGGGGCAGGAGTTCGGTGGGCGCCGCGGTCAGTTCCGGCAGTGCGGCGGTGCGTTCGGCCGGGGGAAGGGCGGCCGGTGCCGGAGCGGTACCTGCCGTCAGCTCCAGGACGGGGCGGGCGGCGGCCTCCAGTTCGCGGATGGTGGCGCTGTAGTCCGGGCGCTCCGCGGGGGGGCCCGGCAGGGCGGCGGGGGAGCGGCCGGGCAGCAGGTCCCGGGGCAGGGCGGCGGCCACGGTGGGGCCGATCGAGCCCCTCGCCGCGTCGAACCACTGCCGGGTGACGCTGTCGAGGGCGGGATCGGAGCCGCCGCGTGCCCTGCCGGACGCCGGGCGGACGACCGGCGCACCGGCGGACGACGAGGTGCCGAGAGCCATCGCGCGCGTCGCGTTGAACGTCCTGCTGTCGGTCTCGGCCCGGTCGTAGAGGCGGTCGATCCGCCGCTGCACCTCGGCGCGGCTGGGACCGTCACCTCCCCCGAACGGATCGGAGTCACGCATGCCAGGGAGACCGGAGCCTCCGCGACGCTGATTGCGTTCCGGCGCCATGGGGGACGTACTCCTTCCGTACTCCGCCTACCGAGTTAGCTGACGGGTTCGGGCGACGGAACTCGGAAGGTATGCCCTACGGCCCGTGCCCCGGTGGGCAGTCGGGCCGATTCACCCCGGGATTCGGTTGGGTCCCCGGCTCCGGACGACGTGTGGGCCGTACCGGATTAGGCGGAGGCCGCGCGACCCGGCGAGGTTCGCCGGAGGGAGTCGTACGGCCTAGACACCAACTTAACGAACGTGTGTGTCTTCCGTGAAGGTTGAAGCGCGGAATGTCCGATACGTCATCGTGATCTCGCCCCGGTGCGCCGCCTGTTGTGCTCGTGCATTTGTTCTGGTGAGCCGTCCGTGTCGTCCGTACACTGGCAACTCATAGGCTTGTGGCAAGTGTTGACCGGGGGGATCCGCCATGTCCGGAGATACGTACGGTCCGTACGGACCACCGAACGGCGGGTACTACCCTCCGCCGGTCCCGCCCACGCCACCGATTCCGCCCATGCCGTCGGGGCCGCCGCCCGCACCGCCGGACGGCCTGCGCGCCGCGGCGGTGGCCCTGCTCAACCTCAGCGGACTGGGCCTCGGGTACGTGCTGGTACGGCACTGGCTGGGGGCGGCGGCCTGCTGGGCGGCCACCGTGATCCTGCTGTTCGTCGCGCTGCCCGCCGACGCGGACGGCGTCCCGGGCGCCGCGCTCGTCGGCTACGCCCTCGTCCTCGCGGCCGCCGCCGCGCACGGCGCGCTGGTGGGCATGCGCACCCGGCTGACCTGGCCGGGCCGCGCCCCGGTGGCCGCGGTGCTCGGGGTGGTGCTGCTCGCCGTGCCCGTCGGCGGCGGTGTCCTCTACGACCGGGCGCGCGACGAGGCGGTCCAGCAGATGCTCCTGGACCGGCTGGAGAAGGCCGACCGGCTGGTCGCGAAGGCGGGCACCCAGCCGTTCGAGAGCGGGGAGGCCGACTACCGTACGGCGCTGGCCACTTACCGCGACCTCAGCGCCGACCATCCCGGCTCCCGGGCCGCCGACCGGGTCCCCGAGCGGATGCGGACGTACTACACCACCGTCGGCGCGGCCTACGGGCGGCAGCAGTACTGCGCCGCGATCCCGGCCCTGAAGTATCTGCGCACGGTCCCGCGCACCATGCCGAAGGACCAGCTCGGCACGCTCGCCCGCTGGCCCGACGACCGGCTGGCCACCTCGCTGTACGAGTGCGCGGCGGACGGTCTGGCCTCCGGCGGCAACGACTGGGGGGCCAGCTTCGGTGAACTCCTGTCCACGTTCCCGGAGTCGGAGCAGGCCGCGAAGGTGGAACCCGCGGTCGGCTCCGCCGTGGACAAGGCGGCGAAGGACGTGCACGGCGGCGACCCCTGCGCGGCCGTCGACCGGCTGGAGAGCCTCGGCACCGAGATCGGCACGCTGTCCAACGCGAGCGAGGCGAGCGCCGGCCTCGGCAAGGCCGCCGACCGCGCCGACCGGAGCGCCTCGGCGGGCGGCTACCAGTGCGGGCTCGACCAGTACAAGGACGGCGACTTCGACTCGGCGATGACGACGCTGAACAAGTTCGTCGACGACAACAAGAACGACGGCAACAGCGCCCGCGCCAAGAAGATCGTGATCGCCGCCGAGATCGCCAAGTCGGTTCCCGCGGCGGGCAAGAAGGTGCCGACCACGGCGTCCGGCGGCAGCATCTCGGTCACCATCAAGAACGACAGCCCCGACGAGATCACGGTCCTCTACACCGGCCCGGTGACCGGCAGCGTCACCCTCAAGCCGTGCGGGGGCTGCACCGCGTACTCCTGGGGCAGCACGCTGCTGAGCAACTTCAAGCCGTGCAGCAGCGGCAGGAGCTACCCGCAGAAGACGATCAGCCTGCCGCCCGGCACGACGTACTTCCTGCACAAGCCGAAGAGCTCCACCTACTCCAGCTCCGGCTCCGACACCGCGAAACTGCGCTCCGGCTACATCTACACCGAGTGCGCCTACGTCACCTCCGGCCTCGGGACCACCAGCTGACCCCCCGGGGCCTCGGCCAGCGCGGCGGCGGCCCCCGCCAGGGCCGCCGCCCGGTCGGCCGGGACCAGGCCGATGCGGGTACGGCGGTCGAGCAGGTCGGCGGTGTCGAGGGCACCCTCGTGGCGCACCGCCCAGACCAGCTCGGCGCCGGTGACGGGGTGGCCCTCCAGCACGGGCTCGCGAAGGTGCGGGTCGCGCTCGCCGAGGGCGAGGACGGCCGGTGCCTCGGTGCCGTAGCGCTCGATCAGCCGGTGGGGGGCCTCCAGGGCGGCGAGCGCGCGCGGTGAGGCCGCGCCGACGAGCGGGAGCGACGCCGTGCGCGACGGCCCGGCGGGCAGCCGGCGAGCGGCTACGGCGGCGTCCACGGCGTCCTCGGCCATGCGCCGGTACGTGGTGAGCTTGCCGCCGACCACGGTGGTCACCCCGTCCGCCGAGGTGAGCACCGCGTGCCGCCGCGAGATGTCGGCGGTCCGGGCCGGCCGGCCGCCGTCCCCTTCCGGCGTGGTGTCCAGCAGCGGGCGCAGCCCGGCGAAGGCGCCCACCACGTCGGCGCGGTGGAGCGGGGTGTCCAGGGCGGTGCCGAGCACGTCGAGCAGAAAGCCGATGTCGGCCTCGGGGGCCTCCGGGACATTGGGGACGCCGCCCTCGACGGGTTCGTCGGTGAGGCCGACGTAGACCCTGCCGTCGCCCTGCGGCAGGACCAGGACGAAGCGGTTGGTCTCCCCGGGGACCGGGATGTGCAGGCCCGCCGGGAGCGGTCCGAGACACTCGGCGCCGAGCACCAGATGGGTGCCCCGGGAGGGCCGTACCCGGATGCCGTCCACCAGACCGTCCGCCCACACCCCGGTGGCGTTGATCACCGCGCGGGCCCTGATCTCCCCTTCGGCGCCGGTGAGTTCGTCACGGACCCGGGCACCGGAGCCGGTGAGCTCCAGCACCCGCACCCGGGTCAGAACGCGGGCGCCGTGGGCCGCGGCGGTGCGGGCGATCGCGGTGACCAGACGGGCATCGTCGGTGACCTTGCCGTCCCAGGACAGCAATCCGCCGCGCAGCCCGGCGGGGCGCAGCACGGGGGCGAGATGGCGGGTCTCGACCGGCGAGAGGCGGCGCGGCGCGGGCAGGGTGGCGCGGGCCGTACGGGCCGTCAGACGCAGGGTGTCGCCCGCGTGCAGGCCCGCCAGGGCGAGGGCCGCCTGGGAGCGGGAGACCAGCGGGGTCAGCGGCAGCACGAACGGCTGGGCCCGCACCAGATGCGGCGCGGTCCGCTCCATGAGCACGCCCCGCTCCACCGCGCTCTCGTGGGCGACGTCCAACTGCCCGGAGGCGAGATAGCGCAGCCCGCCGTGGATCAGCTTGGAGCTCCAGCGGGAGGTGCCGAAGGCGAGGTCGTGGGCGTCCACGGCGACGGTGCCGAGCCCGCGCGCCGCGGCGTCCAGGGCGACCCCGGCGCCGGTCGCGCCGAGACCGACGACCAGGACGTCCCAGACCGTGCCGTCGACGGCCTCGGCGAGTTCTCGGGAGCGGCGGGCGGCGGACAGGGAGGCACCGGGGCGTTCCGGGGACGGGTCGGTGGGGCTCATGGCGTCAGCGTCCTCTCCAGGATGGTCCGAAGTTCCGTGAGGAAGGCGTCGGTCGAAAGGTCCGCGTCCTCGTCGTCGGCCATGGTGTGCAGCGACAGGGTGAAGGACTGGACGACCAGCAGCAGCGTGCGCGCCTGGAGTCCGGGGTGGACGGCGCGCACCGAGCCGTCGGCGTGGCCCTCCCGCAGCGCGTCGGCGAGCAGTTCGAGCAGGGCGTCCTGGCTGGCGCCGCGCCGGTCGAGGACGTAGGGGAGCAGGAGTTCGGGGTCGACGTCGACGATCTTGCGGAAGAGGGGGTGCGCGCGGAACGCCGCCACCCCGGTCACCAGCCCCTCGACGATCAGCGCGCGGGTCTCGGTACCGGGCCGCCGCTCGGGCATCGCGCGCGTCGCCACGCCCACCCACTCCCGGGTCATCAGATCCCCGACCAGGGTGCGCACATCGGGCCAGCGCCGGTACAGCGTCATCCGGGAGACCCCCGCGCGGCGGGCGACATCGGTGAGCGTGGTGCGCCGGACGCCGACCGCCAGCACACAGTCGCGCACCGCGTCCAGCACCGGATCACTGTCCGAACTGTCCGAACCGTTGTGACGAATAGGCGTCATGTGTCACAGTGTAACGCCCCCTGGGGCGGCCTGTACGGCACACGGGGTCAAGAGACCGACGGCTCCCGCGACTTGAGCACCGCCGCCGCCCCGGGAACCCCGAGAACTACCAGGACACGTGCACCACGACCGGTGAGGACGAGCGCGATGGACATGCTGTGGAGCGGCTGGGGCGACCCCGCGAAGGCGACGCCGCTGCCCGACTCGGTGACCGGACTGCTGCGCGACCTGCTCGGGGTCAGACCCCGCGACCTCCCCCCGGTCGACCTCCCCGCCGTCTCCGTCCCCGAGCCGGACCTGGACCCGGCCGCCCGCGCCGCCCTCCTCGCGGCCGTCGGCGGCGACCCGGACCGGCTGCGCACCGACGCCGAGAGCCGTATCCGCCACACCCGCGGCAAGTCCACCCCCGACCTGCTGCGCATCCGCTCCGGCGACATCAGCGACCTGCCCGCCGCCGTCGTACTCCCGGCGAGCCACGACGAGGTGCTCGCCGTGCTGCGCGCCTGCGCCGGACACGGCCTCGCCGCCGTCCCGTTCGGCGGCGGCACCTCCGTCGTCGGCGGCCTCGCCCCCGACCGCCGCGCCCCCGTCGTGGCGCTCGACCTGCGCCGTATGGACGCCCTGCTCGATCTCGACCCGGTCTCCCGCACCGCCACGTTCCAGCCCGGCCTGCGCGGCCCGCAGGCCGAGGCGCTGCTCGCCGGAATCGGCTTCACCCTCGGCCACTTCCCCCAGTCCTTCGAGTGGGCCACGATCGGCGGCTTCGCCGCGGCGCGCTCCAGCGGGCAGGCGTCCGCGGGGTACGGCCGCTTCGACGAGATGGTCCTCGGCGTCACCCTCGCCACCCCCCGCGGCAGCCTCGACATCGGCCGTGCCCCGCGCTCAGCCGCCGGACCCGACCTGCGCCAGCTGGTGCTGGGCTCCGAGGGCGCGTTCGGGGTGATCACCGCCGTGACGGTACGGATCCGGCCCGTCCCGGCCGTACGCGTCTACGAGGGATGGAGGTTCCCCTCCTTCGCCGAGGGCTCCGCCGCCCTGCGCAGACTCGCCCAGGACGGCCCCCGGCCGACGGTGCTGCGGCTGTCCGACGAGACCGAGACCTTCGTGGGCCTGGCCCACCCCGACGCCATCGGCACCTCGGGCGGCCCCCAGGACACCGGATGCCAGGCGATCGTCGGCTACGAGGGCACCCAGGAGGACACCGGACACCGCCGCGAGCGGGCATCGGCCGTGCTCCGCGCCTGCGGCGGCACCTGGCTCGGCGAGGAGCCCGGGGAGCGCTGGGCGCACGGCCGCTACGCGGCGCCCTATCTGCGCGACGCGCTGCTCGACGCGGGCGCGTTCGCCGAGACCCTGGAGACCGCCGCCTTCTGGTCCGCCCTGCCCGGGCTCTACGACGCCGTGCGCCAGGCCCTCACCGCCACGCTCACCGCGGCCGGCACCCCGCCCCTGGTGATGTGCCACATCTCCCACGTCTACGAGAACGGCGCCTCCCTCTACTTCACCGTGGTCTTCGCCCAGGGCGACGACCCCGTGGCGCACTGGGCCCCGGCCAAGAAGGCGGCTTGTGAGGCGATCCTCGCCGCGGGCGGCACCATCAGCCACCACCACGGTGTCGGCACCGACCACCGTGACGGGTACGTCCGGGAGACGGGCCCCCTCGGCATCGACGCCCTGCGCGCCGTCAAGCGGAGCCTGGACCCGGCGGGGGTTCTCAACCCGGGCGTCCTGCTGCCCCTGGACTGACACGACCCGCACCGACCTGGTATCCCTGCCCGCCAGGACCCGCCCGCGTGTCCCGTGTCCTGACGGCACCCGCCGGGACCATCGACCCGCCCGTGGTCCCGCCCGTACCGTCCCGCCAGGACCACCGGCCCGCCCGCGGTCCGGCCCGTACCGACCAGGACCACCAGCCAGCCCGTACCGACCCGCCGACCGCCCGGAGGCACCACCGATGCGAGACTTCACCGCCGTCGTCAACCCCACCGCAGGGGGCTCGACGGGGGCCGCGGCGCTGCTCACGGTGGCCCGGCTGCTGCGCGAGGCGGGCGCCGCGCTCGACACCGAGTACAGCACCAGCCTCGCCCACGCCCAGGAACTGGCGCTCGACGCCGGGCGGCGGGGCCGGGTGGTGCTCGCCGTCGGCGGCGACGGCATCACCGGTGGCATCGGCGGCGCCCTCAGCGGCACCGGCACCCTGTTCGGCGTCGTCCCGGCGGGCCGCGGCAACGACTTCGCCCGTGCCCTCGGACTGCCCGCCGACCCGGCCGAGCTGGCGGACAGACTGCTGCACGCCGCACCGCGTGCCGTCGACACCGTCGAGGTGGAGTCGGCCGTGCACCACCGCACGGTCGTGCTCGGCAGCGTCTACGCGGGCGTCGACGCGCTGGCCAACCGCCACGCCAACCGTGCCCGGCTGCTGCGCGGCTCCGCCTCCTACTACGCGGGCGGCCTGCGCGCCGTCACCACCTGGCGGCCCGCCGCCTACCGGGTCACCGTCGACGGCGAGACCCACACCCACCGCGGCTACACCGTGGTCGCCGCCAACTCGCCCTACTACGGCTCCGGCCGCATGATCGCCCCCGGGGCCCGCCTCGACGACGGCGAACTGGAGATCGTGCTGATCCGGTACGCGCCACGCCGCCTGTTCTTCGCCCTGATGAACGACCTCGCCTCGGGCACCCATGTCCGGCGGCCCGAGGTGACCGTGCTGCGGGGCAGAGAGGTGCGCATCGAGGCCGACCGCGAGGTGCCCTACGGCGCCGACGGCGAGGTCGAGGCGGTGCTGCCGGTGACGGCGCGGGTGCTGCCGGGGGCGCTGCGGGTGGTGGCGTAGCGGGTCGGCGGCAGCGGGTGGGCGGGGTCGACGGGGCAGCGAGACGGTGGGTGGCTCACGGTTGCCGGGGTTGCCGGGGTTGCCGGGTGGCTCAGGGCGGCGGCCGGGCGGCGCGGCGAAGTTTGCGCCTCGGCGGTGCTGCGGGCAGGGTGCTGGCTGTGCCCACTCTGCTGATCGTCCACCACACCCCCTCCCCGAACTGCCAGGCGATGTTCGAGGCCGTGGTGTCCGGAGCGACCGCGCCCGAGATCGAGGGCGTCCGCGTGGTGCGGCGCGCGGCCCTGTCCGCCACGGCGGCCGATGTGCTCGCGGCCGACGGATATCTGCTCGGCACCACGGCCAACCTGGGCTATATGTCCGGCGCCCTGAAGCACTTCCTCGACCAGATCTACTACCCGTGCCTCGACGAGACCCGCGGCCGTCCCTTCGGCTACTACGTCCACGGCGGCAGCGATGTCACCGGCGCGGTGCGCGCCGTCGAGTCGATCACGACCGGCCTCGGCTGGCGGCGCACGGCAGAGGCCGTGACCGTGACCGGGGAGCCCGGCAAGGGGGACATCGAAGCCTGCTGGGAGCTCGGTGCCACGCTCGCCGCCGGGCTGATGAACTGAGCTTATTTTTACGGCCGTTGGGCGCTTTGGGGGGCGTTCTCGGGGGGCATCCGGAAGTGTCCCGGCTGTCACTTCCCCTACCGCAAGTAACAAGATCATCATTCATGTCTGTAGTGCGCCGCTCGATCCCGTTCCGGCGTCACTCGTATTTTCCATTTCCCGTGCGAGGAACAGGCATGACAACTCAACAGGACAGCCCGGTGCAGCGTGCCCGCGATGTGTACGAAGACCATCTGCGGACGTGCCGGCAGTGCACCGCGGACGGGGCGATGTGCGCGTCCGCCAAGCATCTGATGCGTCTCTACAACAACGCCCGGAGGACGCAGGGGCGTTGAGAACGGTGCGCAGGGGAGGGAATGTGGCGCGACAGGTGCCGTGCGCCTCGCCCCTACGCGCGTAGAACCTGACCGCCGGGCGGCACCGTCCGGGTCGGCCCGGTTCGTCGCCCCGGCCCCTGGCGACGGACCGGGCCTTCGTGATTCCTGGGGCCGGTAGGCCTGACGCCCTGACCGGAATCCTCAGGTCCGACTCGACAGGGCGCCATATTACTGAACCGTAATGTTCCAGGCGCTACCACCGGTAACACCTGTTGTCGTACGGTCCTGGACAACCGCTTCGGAGCGGTGTGCGTGCGCCGGTGGGACGACCGCGCGCCCGTGCCACCTGCCAGGACCATGTACGCCATCGGGTCGCCCACGGCCCGCTGGGTCTGTGCAGGGACGTTCCGCCTCCCCCTCACAGGAGGAATGTCATGTCCATGAATACCCGTCTGCTGGCAGCCGCCGTCACGGCCGCCGTCTGTCTGGGCGCGCAGGCCGTCCCGGCCACCGCGGCGACCGGTACCGACCCGGTCGTCTCCCGCGGTGTCACCATCCCCGCCTTCTACAACCCGCCCGCGAACCTCCCGGCGGCCGACGGCGCCCTCATCCGCAGCGAGCCGCTTCCGCTGGCGCTCGGCCTGCCGAGCATCGACGGCCCCCTGCCGGGCCGCGCCACCCGCATCATGTACCGGACCACCGACTCGGCGGGCCGCCCCGCCGCCGTCACCGGTGCCTACATCGAACCCACGGCCGCCTGGCGGGGCGGCGGCGCCCGCCCGCTCGTCGTGCTCGCCCCCGGCACCATGGGCCAGGGCGACCAGTGCGCCGCCTCCCTCGGCCTGGAACACCCGCTGGTCCTCAACGGCCAGACGGTGTCCGTCGGTTACGAGGATCTCGCGATCTACCGGCTGCTCGCCGAGGGCGTCGCCGTGGTCGTCACCGACTACATCGGCCTCGGTACGACCGACCGGCTGCACACCTACGTCAACCGCGTCGACGAGGCCCATGCCGTGCTGGACGCCGTACGCGCCGCCCGCGCCCTCGACGGGGCGTCGGTCACGTCCGCCTCGCGCGTCGGCCTGTTCGGCTACAGCCAGGGCGGCGGCGCCACGGCAGCGGCTGCCGAGCTCCAGGCCACCTATGCCCCCGACGTGCAGCTCTCCGGCACCTACTCCGGCGCCCCGCCCGCCGATCTGGCCGCCGTCACCGAGGCCATCGACGGCAGCGACCTCGCGGGCGCCCTGGGCTGGTCGGTCAACGGTTTCCTGGAGTCCGACCCGGCCCTCAAGCCGATCGCCGAGGCCCACCTCAACGCCGCCGGGAAGGCGGCGCTGGCCGATCTGTCCACCATGTGCGTCGGCGACGCGCTGCTCGCCTACAACTCCGCGCACAGCACCGCCTGGACGGCGAACGGGGAGTCCCTGGAGGACGTCATCGCGGCCGAACCCGCACTGCGGTCCTTCCTGGCGGCCCAGCGCATCGGCACCCTGAAGCCGGCCGGACCCGTCCGTGTGGCCACCGGCACCAGCGACGACCTCGTACCGCACGCCCAGGCCCGCGACATGGCCGTCTCCTGGTGCCGCAAGGGCGGCGACGTCACCTATGTGCCGGTCGTGCTGCCCAGCGTCGGCAGGGCCCTGCTCAACCACTTCGCCCCGCTGCTCACCGACCAGGGCGCGGCCGTGTCCTGGCTGACCGACCGTCTCTCGGGGTGGCCGACGGTCTCCAACTGCGTGACGATGCCCGTCCAGCCGTAGGCCCGGTGAGTTCCCGCCCGCGGGTGCTGCCCGCGGGTTCCGCTGGACGCCCGCCCGGCCGTGACCCCTCATGCCCACGGCCGGGCGGGACCTCACCGGGGGCCGTCCGTGGACAGGGACGGCCCCCGGCGCCTTGACCCGCGGGCGGTGCCCGCGGCCGGCGTCAGCTGATGTGGTAGCTGTCGCCGTACACCTTCCAGTCGAGCGGCGTGTTCAGGTCGAGGTTGCCCTTGCGCAGGAACACCCGCTGCTCGGTGTCCACCCGGCTGGTGTCGCTGTGCGCCTCCTCCTGCTTCATGGCCCACACCCGGGCGTCGAGGAAGGCGTTGAGGTACGCCGTCTCGTCGCCGCCCTGCGCCGGCGGCTTCGCGGTGCGCAGCGCCCGCTTGCGGATGCCGCCGAAGCTGGTGGAGTCGCTGCCGGGGCCGTGCATCACGATCGCGTCGTAGTAGGCGAACTGGCCCAGCGCGCGCAGACCGTCGGTCTTGCCCTGCTTGACGGCCGGGTTGAAGTACACCCGGTCGCGCTCGTCGTTCTGCGCCTGCTGGAACGCCGCGTCCTGCGCCGCCTTGCGCCAGTCGGCGGGGAAGTTCGGGTCGAGGCCGCTGTGCGAGTCGGACCCGTTGACGTTCCGCAGTGCGGGCAGGTACTTGGCGAGGACGTTGCCGGGCTTGCGGTCGGTGTAGAGCTGGACCAGCTCCAGCATGTCGCCGGTGCCCGAGCAGAAGCCGATGATCCCGGCGGTGTAGCCGCGGCCGTCGCCGATGTCCTCGATGTACTTGTACTGCGCCTTCCAGTCGAGGGACGAGTTCTCGGCGCTGGAGACCAGTTTCATGGCGATCTCCTTCTTCGCCGGGTCGTCCAGGCCGGGTGCGGCGGCGTCGGCGCGCTGGCTCTGCACCAGCGGGACGGCGGCCAGGGACACGCCCGCCACGCCCATGAGGGCGAAGAAGGTACGTCGCGAGGGTGAGGCTGCGTGCGCCGGGTCGGCGGATTTCTGAACCACGGTGACTCCAAGTACTGAATGGGGGGTGGGAGTTGGGTCCCGTTGATCTGATAGGAAGGTTTACTATCAGATGTAGCGGGGCTTGCGCACCCCCCGCGGCTCAAGTTCTTGGATGTGAACAAGAGTCGCGTACCTGGATCTTCACGGCATGCGACTCTCAAGTCACCTTGCATGAGCAGGAGTTGTCCCCGATGCCCGTCACTGCTTCCGGGTGCGGACGATCACCACCGGGCAGCCGGTTGTGCTGCGCGACCCGCCGGCTGACCGAGCCCGGCATCGCCCGCGCGAAACCACCGCACCCCCGGCTGCCCACCACCAGCACCGCCGCGCCCTCGGCGGCCTGGAGCAGCACATCGCCCGGGTTCCCGTGCACCAGCCGGGCGTGCACCTTTGCGGCGTCCTCGTCGCCGAGCGCCTCGTGCAGCTCCTGCCGCTGCCGTTCCCGGGCGCTCGCCAGGTCGAAGGTCACCCCCCATCGACGGCGCGAACCAGCCCGACGGCTGCTCCCACGCCGTCACCGCCTCCACCGTGCCGCCGATCTGCCCGGTGTGCCGGACCGCCCGGCGCGGCGCCTCGCTGCTCCCTTCCACGCTGCGCGATCCCGCACCGGTCCGCCGATCCGCCGGCGCGAAGGGCGGGCGGCACACTCCTGGGACACCGCCCACCTGCCGTTCCCACCCCCTCCGGCGCCGCCATGCAGGGCCGGAGCGCTCCGGGTGCAGGGCCGTTCGGCTCTTGGCGCCCCGGCGTGCCGCGAAAGACTGGGAACGTAGGCAGTCCGACGGGGTCCGGAGGCCGCTGTGAACGATCACGAGAACCTTTCCGCGGGCGGTGAGGCACGCTCCGACAGCACGTCCCGCTCCTGGCGGCCGGGTGAGACGGGACGGCAGGACATGCTCCTGCGCTACCTGGGCGCCGTCGCCGCGGCGTCGGCCAAGCAGGCGGAGGCCAGACAGCGGCCCATCGACACCGGCGCCGCCGCGAACGCGGTGGACGGCGTGCGTTCCCTGCGTCCACCGGAGGCCGAGCAACTGCCACGGGTGCCCGCCGAGTCCCTGGCCCCCCTGCTGGTGCGGGACGTGATGGACGTACCCGCCGCGTCGATGCACGACGACCTTCCCTACCGGCAGATCGCCCGCCTGCTGGCCCGCGAGGGCGTCGGCGCGATCCCGGTGGTCGACGCGCACGACCACGTCGTCGGCGTGGTGTCCGAGTCCGACCTGCTGGCCAAGGTCGCGTTCGAGGCGTCCGGACACCGGCCGGGCCCCATCGGCCGGCTGCGCGAGCGGCGGCTGCACGGCAAGGCCCGGGGCGAGACCGCCGCCGACCTGATGACCGCCCCGGCGATCACCGTGCTGCCGGGCGCCACGGTCGCCGAGGCCGCCTGGCTGGCCGCGCTGTCCCGGCTGAAGCGGCTCCCGGTCGCCGACCACGACGGCCGTCTGGTCGGCATCGTACGGCGGGAGGCACTGCTCCAGGCCCTCATCCGGGACGACGAGGGGATCCAGGACGAGGTCGAGTCGGTGATCGCCTCGGTCTGCTCCCCGGCCGAACGGCAGCACGTCCAGGTGAAGGTGCACGAGGGCGTCGTGGAGCTGACGGGCCGGGTCCCGGCGGCGACGGCGGCCAGGCTGGTCGCCGAGATCGAGGCCGCCGTCGAGGACGTCGTGGAGGTGAACGACCACCTCACCACCGGGTGACCACCCGGAGACGGCAGTTGGACGGCCGCCCCCGGCCGTGCGCTATGCTGATCGCAGACAAGTCGCCGGAACTCCCGGCGGAAGGTCGCGCGTTGGTGGTCCAAGGAAAGACGTCCCGCTTCCTGCGGGGAGATGCAGGTGCAAGGCCTGCCCGGCGCTCAGCACAAGAGCCCCGTCCCGGTCTCCGGGACGGGGCTCTTCGTCTGCCGGACCCGTCGGCGCCGCGGCGGATCGGATGTTTCCGTCCCAGCGACAGGACGGATTGCGCGCTCTGACGGTGGCTGCCTCTATCCTCCTCGGCATGACTGAGGGGGAAAGCCGCAGACGGGTCGTCGACGGGCGTTTCGAACTCGAGGCCCGGCTCGGCGGTGGCGGAATGGGCACCGTGTGGCGGGCCCGCGATCTGCTGCTGCATCGCAGCGTGGCCGTCAAGGAAGTACGGCCCTACGACATCGACCGCGCCGAGTACGACCCGGACGGCGCGCGGACACTGCGCGAACGCGTGCTGCGCGAGGCCCGGGCACTGGCCAGCGTCCAGCATCCGAACGTCGTGACGATCCATCACATCGTCGACGGCGGCGAGGGCAGCTACCCGTGGATCGTGATGGAACTGGTCGACGGCGGCTCGCTCGCCGACCGGCTCGAACGTGGCCCCATGACCCCCGCGGAGGCCGCCCACCTGGGCCGCGAGACACTCGCCGCGCTGCGCGCCGCGCACGACGCGGGCGTCCAGCACCGGGACGTCAAGCCCGCCAACGTCCTGCTGCGCCGCGACGGCCGCCCCGTGCTCACCGACTTCGGTATCGCCGCCGTCCGCGAGGCCACCACCCTCACCGCCACCGGCTCCATCATCGGCACGCCCGACTTCATGGCCCCCGAGCGCATCTCCGGCAAGAAGGGCGGCCCCGGGTCGGACATCTGGTCGCTGGCGATGATGCTGTACGTCGCCGTCGAGGGCCGGCATCCGCTGCGAAGGGACTCGACGCTGGCCACGCTCGCCGCCGTCCTCAACGAGGAGGTGCCGCCGCCCGTGCGGGCCGGTGCGCTGACCCCTGTCCTCAACCGCGTCCTGGTCCGGGACCCGGATGCCCGGCCCGACGCCACCGAGCTCGACCGGCTGCTCAGCGTCGCCGAGCAGGGCGGCACGGCCGAGCCGCAGCCGACCTCCTACCCCCTGACCCCGCCGCCCGCCTCCCACCCGCACACGCCGCACACGTCGTACCCCGTGGCGCCGCCCACGCCGTCCGGTCCCGGCGGGTGGCAGCCGCGGGACGCCGTACCGGCCGCTCCGACGCCGCCCACGGTCCCGCCGCACGTCCTCACCGACGTCACGGCGGGCGCGACGCCGCGGCCCCGGCCGCCGCTCGGCCGCCGTGCGGTGATCGCCCTGTCCGCGGTGAGCGTGGTCCTGGTCGGAGGGGTGGCGGTGTGGGGCATGCTCCCGGACGGGAACTCGGACGCGAAACAGAACGACGCCTCGGCCTCCTCGGGATCCACTTCCGGGGCCCCGGGCGCCTCGGGCGCGCACAGCACGGCCACTGCCACGGAGACGCCCGCGTCGTCCGGATCCGGGACCCTGCTCACCCCGGAGGGCATCCGGACGGCGCTCAGGGCCATCGAGAAGGAGACCGGACGCGATCTCTTCTCGGACTTCACCGTGTACGAGGACCATGTGTCGGCCGAGGTCATGGTCAAGGGCAGCAAGCGCGCGTACGACAGCTACACCTACCGGCGCGACCGCGGTGTGGAGAAGGGCATCATCTCCGGCACGGTGATGCACGGTGACACACCCTCGAAGATCGACAACTACAACTGGGACGCCGTACCGGCCCTGTTGAGCCGGGCCCGCAAGGAACTCAAGGTCCCCGACCCGTCCATGACGTACGTGATGATCCGCAACGCCAACTCCGTCTTCGACGACAAGGCGGGCATCGCGGTCTACCTGACCAACGAGTACACGCAGACCGGCTACCTGGAGGCCGACACCCGGGGCAAGGTGACCGATTTGATGCCGTACAAGGAATGACGAGGACGGCGGACGCCGTCAGGGGAGGTGCCGTGGGGCACGTCCGCGACGGCATCCGCCGTGATCATCCGTGCTGACCGCACGGGTACGGTCAGAGCTGGCCGGAGGCCGAGATGGTGATCTTCGCCGAGGTGCGGCCGCCCTGCGAGCCGAGCGACTCGATCTTCCTCACGAGCTGCATGCTCGCCTCGTCCGCGACCTCGCCGAAGACGACGTGCTTGCCGTCCAGCCAGCCGGTGACGATCGTCGTGATGAAGAACTGCGAGCCGTTGGTGTTCGGCCCGGCGTTCGCCATGGAGAGCAGGCCCGGCCGGTCGTGCCGCAGCTTGAAGTTCTCGTCCTCGAACTTCGTGCCGTAGATGCTCTTGCCGCCGGTGCCGTTCCCGGCGGTGAAGTCACCGCCCTGGAGCATGAAGTCCGGGATGACCCGGTGGAACGAGGAACCGGCGTACCCGAATCCCTTCTCGCCCGTGCACAGGGCGCGGAAGTTCTCCGCCGTCTTCGGGACGACGTCCTCGAAGAGGTTGAACGTGATGCGCCCGGCGGGCTCGTTGTTGATCGTGATGTCGAAGTAGGTCTGAAGTGCCATGGGGGAAATCCTCGCATCCCCGGGGCGATGCCTCACATCCGGCTCGGGCACCCGGTCTGTTGAAACCGCCGATGGCCGAATATCGTCCTTCCACCCGACCCGATCATGTCGCTCGGGTCGGTCACACGACAAACCAGGGGGGACCCGCCATGACACCGACCTTCACCAGCCGCCGCAGACCCACCGCCGCCCGGGCCGCCGTGCTCGGCGTGTGCGCCGCCGCCGTGCTGACGCTCGCCGGGTGCAACGGGAGCAGCGGCGGCTCCGGGGCGTCCGGCGCCACCACGCCCGCCCCGGCGGCCACGGACACCGCACCCGGCAAGACCGGCGCAACCGGAACGCCGGGCGCCACCGGCGGCTCGGGCGGTGCCACCGCGGCGAAGCCCGCCGCGAAGACCTCCGCCGCCACGACCGCTCCCGGCACGTCCGGCGGCACGGCGACCTCCGGCTCCGGCAGCGGGAGCGGCTCCGGTTCCGGCAGTGGCTCGGGCTCCGGCAGCGGTTCGGGCTCCGGCTGTGACCACAAGATGCCGATCTCCCCGGACGAGTTCGCCGTCTACCGCTACACCCCCGAGGGCGGCGCCCTCAGCCTGATCGTCAAGCTCGGCAACTGGGGCTGTGCGCCCGCCGACTCGGACGGCGCGCCCTTCGTGACCGTGGGCAAGGAGATCCCGATGCCCATGGACCAGGCCGCCTACGTCACCGTCACCAACCCGATCGTGGAGAGCAGCGAGAACCAGCACATCGGCGTCCAGGAGTTCCTCGACTGGCTGGAGGCGCACCCGGACTCCGGGCTCGTCTTCAAATACCACGTCGGGGGAGACGGCGCGATCGACCGGCTGGACGAGGTCTTCACCCCCTGAGCCGCGGCGGGGGCCGTGCGCGCCACGGCCCCCGTCCCGTCCCCCGAGCCGGGTCGCGCTCATATGCTGGACGTAGCTTCTTCAGTCCTGTCCCCGCCCGCGGCACAGAGCGGAAGGTCCAAGCGGAAGGCCCATGGGAGCGACAACGGCACCGACACCGGACGTACGGCCGCACCACCGGCAGCGCTGGGCGGCCCGGGCGGCGCTGGCCGCGGCCGTGGCGGCGGCCCTGCTGCCGCTCGCCGAAGGCGGGCTCTTCGGTCTGCTGCTGCTCGCGGTGGCCCTCGCCGGGATCGCCGTCGCCGCGGCCGCCCTCTGGTGGGTGCTCTCCCGCCGGGGCGTCGTCCGCGTCGCCGCGGGAGTCCTCGCGGTCTGCGCGCCCGCAGCCGTCGTAGCCCTGTTCGTCGCCGCGCACCAGCTGTGGGTGATCGTGGTGTCGTTCGCCCTGTGGATCACGGCAGTCTGGTGCGGGCGGTACGCGCTTCGCAGCACGGGAGTGCGTCCGGTACGCGTCAAGGAGCACCGTGCGACTCCGCCCCGGCGCCCCTTCCTGATCCTCAACCCCAGGTCGGGCGGCGGCAAGGTCGAGAAGTTCGGCCTGCGGGACAAGGCCGAACGCCTCGGCGCCCGGATCGTCCTGCTGGACCCCGACCACCACCAGGACGTCACCGCGCTCGCCGAGTCCGCGGTCGACGACGGTGCCGACCTGCTCGGCGTCGGGGGCGGCGACGGCACCCAGGCGCTGGTCGCCGCCGTCGCCGCGGCGCGCGGGGTGCCGTTCCTCGTGATCCCCGCGGGCACCCGTAACCACTTCGCGCTGGACCTCGGGCTCGACCGCACCGACCCCGCGACCGCCCTGGACGCCCTCACCGACGGTGTCGAGCTCCACGTCGACCTCGGGTTCGCCGCCGGGCGACCCTTCGTCAACAACGCCTCCTTCGGCGCGTACGCGGCCGTGGTGCAGAGCCCGGACTACCGGGACGACAAGGTCGGCACCGTGCTCCAGATGCTGCCCGACCTGCTCACCCGGCAGCGCGGCCCGCGGCTGACCGTCCGCGCCGACGACACCGTGCTCACCGCCCCCCAAGCGGCCCTGGTGAGCAACAATCCGTACCGCACCGAGGACCCCTTCGGGATGGGCCGCCGGCAGCGGCTCGACTCCGGGCGGCTGGGCGTCCTCTCCGTCAAGGTCGACAGCGCGGTCCAGGCCGCCGAACTGGTGCTGGACCCCCAGTCGGACTGCCTCGCCGTGCTGACCGCGCACGAGGTGACCGTCAGCGGCGACGGCCCCGACCTGGAGGTCGGCCTCGACGGCGAGGCCCTGGTCCTTCCCTCGCCGGTGAGCTGCCGCATCGCCCGCCACGCGCTGCGGGTCCGGGTGCCCCGCGAGCGCCCCGGTGTCCCGGAACCCCACCCCCGCCTGAACTGGCGCACGCTGCGCAAACTGGCCGCCTCGGTCGGCCGTACGGCCGCGGTGCACCGCCACCACGACTCCCCCCGCCGCGCCTGAGCCGCATGCACGCCCCCCGACACGCCGTCACGACGCCCCGGTCAGCTCCTGGAGCGGGGTCCCCAGCGCCCAGCGCCTCAGCAGCGGCCCGTCGATGAGGTACGTGTCGCCCTGCCGCTCGGCCCAGCGGGCGTCCCGGGCGCTGAACACACCGCGGTGGACCACCAGCCGCAGCGAGCCGCTGTGCTCCCGCCGCCGCCCCGCGCGGTGCGGCGGGACGTCCTCGTCGGGCAGCGGCTCGGCCACCGGGCGGAACGCGACCTCCAGCCGCCGGCCCCCGCGGTCCCGGGCGCGCAGCCGCGGGCGGCCGTGGTCGGGCAGCGCCTGGACCCGCCAGCCGTCCCGCCGCAGGATCCGCGCGACGGCGAGGACCAGGCCCTGGGTGTCCAGCTCGGCGAGTTCCTCGGGGGAGTAGTACCCGAGCCGCCGCCGGGCCAGCGGCCGATGGCGCCGTACGCCCGTCACGGCGGCCACGGCCAGCAGCGCGAGGAAGACGGCCGGAACGGCGACGCCGAGCCGCCGGTAGCCCACGGCCACGCCCGCGACGGCGCCGCACACCACGGTCACCAGCCCGATGAAACCGGGCAGCACCTCACGCAGGCCCGGTCCGTACCGGCCCTGGGCGCGCAGGGCCCGGATCGCTCTTCTCCTCCGTGACCACCCGGTCTCGTACGTCGTCGTCCTGGACCGCCGCCGTGTCACCAGGGCAAGCTCCCCCCACCCCTGGGCCCCGCGTTCGTGCCGTACGGATACCCACCCCGGGCACCCCCGGACACGGGCACCGCACCGCCGCGGACCGGATCCGGCCATGATCCGCGGACCGCCACCTTGGCCGCGTCCGATATCGGGCATACCGTGCAGGTATGTCTGATGCGCGTGCCGTGCCTCGGAACGGAGGGACGCATGGGCCTTGGGCTGGCACGGCCCGCGACGAGCCGGCCGTCACCGGCGGCGGGCCGGGGGAGGCGGGCGGCAGGTCGGTGGACGAGGCCCTGCGGGCGGTGCTGGCCGCCACCGTACGCCGTACCGGAGCGGCCATCGGCGGCCTGTATCTGATCGAGGACCGCGCCCGCGCGCTGCGCCTGGCGGCACTGTGCGGGCTGCCCGTGGAATTCACCACGCCCTGGCAGCGGCTGCCGCTGACCGCGCCCGTCCCGGTCGCCGACGCCATCCGCGAGGACCGGCTGGTGTGGGTCGCCGACCAGGACGACATGACGCGCCGCTACCCCATCACCGCCGCCGTCCTGCCGTACCGCTTCTCGCTCGCCGCGTACCCGCTGACCGGGGTGCGCCGCTGCTGGGGCGGTGTGGTGCTGATGTTCCCCGCCGACCATCCACCGGCGACCACCCCCCGCGAGCGCGGGCACATCACCTCCAGCGCCCGCCGACTGGCCCGGCTGCTCGACGAGTCGCCCCGGCCGCCCTCATTGCCCGAAGAACCGGCCCTCGTCGCCGTCGACCTGCCGAGCCCGCCCGACGCCGGCAGTCGGGACCACGGTGCCGCCGAATGCCTCGCCCGCTTCCCCGGAGGCACCCTCTCCCTGGACCTGGAGGGCCGGATCACCTACGTCGACCCCACCGCCGCCGACCTCCTCGGCCGCACCGTGGACCGGCTGCTCGGCGTGCGCCCCTGGCAGGCCCTGCCCTGGCTGGACGACCCCGTCTACGAGGAGCACTACCGCACCGCCCTGGTCAGCCGGGAGCCCGTCTCCTTCACCGCGCTGCGCCCACCGGACGAGCGGCTCACCTTCCGCCTCCATCCCGACGCCACCGGCATCAGCGTCTGGGCCGGCCGGCACGGGGAAAGGGAGCCGGGCGCCGGGGACCAGGGCACCGGGCAGCGCGTCGCGGTGCGTGCGACCGGCCGCCTCTCCCAGCTGATCCATCTGGCGGCCGCGCTCACGGAGACGGTCACCGTGCGCGACCTCGTCGCACTCGCCGCCGACCAGATCCTGCCCGCATTCGGCGCGCAGGGCATGATCCTGGCAGCCGCCGACGCCGGCCGCCTGAGGATCATCGGCCACCACGGATACCGGGACGACGTCATCGCACGCCTCGACGGCCTGCCCGTCGCCAGCGAAGGGCAGCCCGCCGGGTACGTCCTGGCCACGGGCACGGCCGCGTTCTACGGCAGCCCCGCCGAAATGGTCGCGAGCCACCCGGAGGCGCTGAGGATCAGTGGCAAACAGGCTTGGGCGTTCCTCCCCCTGGTGATCACGGGCCGCCGGGTCGGGATCTGCTGCATCGCCTACGACGCCCCCCACGAGTTCACCGCGGACGAGCGTGCCGTCCTCACCCCGCTCGCCGGTCTGATGGCGCAGGCCCTGGACCGCGCACGCCTCTACGACGCCCAGCACCGCCTCGTCCATGAGATCCAGCGCGCCCTCCTGCCGCGCACCCTGCCGCGGCTGAGGGGCCTCGACGTGGCCGCCCGCTCCCTGCCCGCCGGACACGGTGTGGACGTCGGCGGCGACTTCTACGACCTGCTGCGTCTGGACGACACCACAGCCGCCGCGGTCGTCGGCGACGTGGAGGGCCACAGCATCGCCTCCGCCGCCCTGATGGGGCAGGTCCGCACCGCCATCCACGCCTACGCCACCGCCCGCGCCACCCCGGACGTGGTCCTCTCCTGCACCAACCAGCTCCTCGCCGACCTGGACTCCGACCTGCTGGTCTCCTGCCTCTACGCCCAGATCGACCTGGCCCGCCACGAGGTCGCCTTCGCCAGCGCGGGCCATGTGCCGCCCCTGCTGCGCGATGCCCCGCACCGGGCGCGCGCCCTGCCCACCGACCCCGGACCGCTCCTCGGCATCGACACCGACGCCCGCTACCCGGTCGTCACCGCCCCGCTGCCGCCCGGCGCCGTCCTCGCCCTGCACACCGACGGCCTGGTGGAACTCCCCGGCACCGACGCCGCCCACGCGACCGCCGAACTCATCCACAGGCTCGCCGAGGCCGGGGACACCGGCCTGGAGCGTCTCGTGGACGGCCTGATCCACTGCTCCTGGCCCGGCGGCCAGTACACCGACGACGTGACGGTCCTCCTGCTGGGCACGACCGGAACGGCAGCCTGATCCGGACGCCGCGGAGCCTGCCGCACGCTCACTCCAGCAGACCCACTCCGCCCGGCAGGCCCACCCCGCCCAGCACCGCCAGCGGTGTCTGCTCGGCCACGCTCGAGATCAGCGGCCGGGCCCGGGCCACCAGCTCCGCGACCTCCGGCGGCTCCAGGGACGCGTCGTGCGCGGCGCGGTCCGTCCACACCTCCGTCACCCAGACGGCCTCCGGCTCGGCCGACGTGGCGACGACGTAGTGGACACAGCCCGGGTCGGCCGCCAGCAGCCGCGCCGCCGCCAGCAGAGAGTCGGCCAGGGCGTTGCGCTCGCCGGGCAGTGCGAGGAACTTGGTGACCAGTCCGTACGTCATGCCCGAAGAGTAAAACCGACCACTGGCAACCGCCCGTTGCGGCCACCCCCGCGGCATGTCCGATTGCGGTGGACGGTCTTGACAGGCTGCGTGCGGTTTCGCGACGTTTGAGCCGCGGTGGACGGTTCGGACATCGCGTGGCCGGCCGGGGCCCGGGCGTGTACCCGGCGCGGGTGGGGCAGACGCCCAGTCAGTGGCCGGCGCGGGGTGCGCCGGACGTCGTAGGGGGGACGGTCTTCGATGGACATATCGGTGGTGAGACCCGGAGAGCTGGGCGTGCCGGGGCTGAAGGCCTGGCACGAGGCGATGGACGAGTCGGAGGTGTTCGCGAACCCGTTCCTGGCACCGGAGTTCGCGGTGGGTGTGGGGCTGTTCCGGGGCGGGGCGCGGGTGTCGGTGCTGCGGGAGGACGGCGAGGCCGTAGGGTTCCTGCCCTTCGAGCGGGGTGCTCTCGGGGTGGGGCGGGCGATCGGCATGGGACTGTCCGACTGCCAGGGTCTGGTGCACCGGGCCGGGGTCAGCTGGGACGCCCGGGAGGTACTGCGCGGCTCGGGGCTGTCGATGTTCGAGTTCGATCATCTGGTGGCGGATCAGGAGGCGTTCGGGCCGTATGTGACCGGGACGTTCGCGTCTCCGGTGGTGGATCTGGTGCCGGGCGACGGGGGGTACCCGGGGTGGCTGCGGGTGACCTATCCGGGACTTGCCAAGACTGTCCTGAAGAAGGAACGGCGCCTGGCGCGCGACCTCGGGGACCTACGGTTCGTGTTCGACGAACGGGACCCCGGGGCGCTGCGTCGGCTGATGCGGTGGAAGTCGGCCCAGTACCGGCGCACCGGGCGCATGGACCGGTTCTCGCGGCCGTGGATCGTGGGGCTTGTGGAGCATCTGTTCCAGGTGCGCGAGGAACATTTCTCCGGGGTGCTGTCGGTGCTGTATGCCGGGGACCGGCCGGTTGCGGCGCACTTCGGACCCCGGTCGCGGTCGGTGCTGGCGGCCTGGTTCACGGCGTACGACCCCGAACTGCGCTACTACTCGCCGGGGCTGATGATGCATCTGCGCACCGCCGAGGGCGCGGCCCGGGAGGGGGTGCGGGCGCTGGACCTCGGGCGGGGTGAGAAGGAGTACAAGGACTGGCTGAAGACCCGGGAGCTGCGGGTGGGGGAGGGCTTCGCCTGGCGGGGCCATCCGGTGGCGGTGGCCCACCGGCTGTGGCGCCGCCCCGTGCGGGGGCTGCGCAACACCGTGCTCGCCCACAACCGGCTGCGGACCCCGGCCGACCGGCTGCTGAAGACCGTGGGCAATCTGCGCAGCAGAAGCTGACGCCTGCCACGGCCGCCCCGGTCGCCCCGGCGGTCCCGGTCGCCCCGGCTGCCTCGCCCGCCGGAGTGCTCGCCCGAGAGATCCCGCGGCCGGGGCGCCCGCGGAGTGTCCCGGGCGGGGTCGCTCCCGCTGCTCGGCCGACGCGACACCCGGGCACATCGATATCATCCTCTGAGAGCCCCGAACAAAATGGGCGCCCGGCTCGCGACGCCTGGCACGCACGCTCGCCGCGTTGCCGAAAGGTCCTAGTAGCTCCGCTACGAGGACCTTCCGGCGCCTTGCGATCGCACGCACCAGACGCCGCGAGCTGATCGGACTCCCATTTTGTTCGGGGCTCTAAAGGAAAAATCAGAGGTCTGTCCCGTTGGGGCTGCCACCCCGCCGGAGTGCTGAATGGCCCGCATGCGTTCCACGGACGACGGCGACGAGCTGCTGCACAGACTCAGGTCGCTGACCGCCCAGGCGCGTGAACGGGCGGAGCTCCAGCGTTCCCGGGTGGAACTGGCCATCGCACTCCAGCGCGGCATGCTGCCCCCCGACCTGCCCGTCACCCCCCGCTTCCGCCTCGCCGTCCGCTATGCGCCCGCCTACCACGGCCTCAGCGTCGGCGGCGACTGGTACGACGCCTTCGCGTTGCCCGACGGCCGTATCGGACTGTCCATCGGCGACGTACAGGGCCACAACATCGAGGCGGCCGCCTTCATGGGCCAGGTCAGGGCCGGGCTGCGGGCCCTCGCCACGGTCACCGGCGAGCCCGGCGACGTCCTCGCCCGCACCAACGAGCTGCTGCTCACCCTGGGCAGCGAACTCTTCGCCACCTGCACCTTCCTGCGGCTCGACCCGGAGACCGGGACCGTGGAGAGCGCGCGGGCCGGGCACATCCCCTGTGTCTGGGCGAACGCCGACGGCAGGTCCGGCATAGCCGAGGACGAGGGCGGGCCGCCGCTCGGCATCGAGCGGGGCGTCAAGTACCCGGTGTCGCGCTCCCGGCTCACCACGGGCGGCGTCCTGGTCCTTGTCACGGACGGCGTGGTGGAGGGGCCCAGGCTCAGCCTGGAGGAGGGGCTCGACACCATCGTGCGGCTCTCCGGTATCGCCGCCGTCGCGGGCCTGGACGCCAACTGGCTCGCCGCGGCCGTGATCAAGGGCGCCGAGCGGGTGGGCCACGCGGACGACGCCGCGGTCCTCGTCGTCGGCCACGATGAACCCGGCCCCGAGCCGGCGTGGCGGGCCGGATCACGTCCGCCCCGGGGGGCCTGATCGAGGACCGTCGCGGTGGGCCGCCGCCCGGTCCGGGGACGGGCCCGGAGACGGTCCTGGGGACGGGCCCTGGGACGGTCCTGCCGGGGCCCCGGCGGCGCTCGCCTCGCCGACCCGGCGGCATCGGTGTGTGATGGCATCTGTGGTGGATACCCTGCGACTGCGTCCGCCGATCGGCGATCTCGCGCTGACCGTGGCGGTAGCGGCCGCCTACTTCGGGACGGGGCGGCTGGGGCTGCTGCGGGGGCTGACCGTAGAAGGGGCCGTGGTCACCCCCCTGTGGCCCTCGACCGGTGTCGCGCTGGCGTGTCTGCTGATCTTCGGGATGAGGGCGTGCCTCGGTATCGCGCTCGGGGTGCTGTTCGTCGTCATGACCATCTCGCCGCTCCAGCCCGGCGTGCTCGGCACGATCTTCGGCAACACGGCCGCGCCCGTGGCCGGGTATCTGATGCTGCGCCGCGTGGGCTTCCGCACGGACCTCGGCCGACTGCGCGACGGACTCGCACTGGTGTTCCTCGCGGCGCTGGGCGCCACACTGATCAGCGCCACCTTCGGCGCCGGGCTCCAGGTCCTGAACGGCCAGTTGGCCCCGCACGGCTTCTGGCAGGTGTGGCCGGCGTGGTGGGTCGGCGACGCGATGGGCGTCCTGATCGTCACCCCGCTGCTGCTCGTGCTGATGGAAGCGAGCTGGCCCCCGCGGCTGTCCCGCTGGAAGGAGGGGGTCGCGCTGGCCCTCGCCGCCGCCGCCATCGTGCCGCTCGCCACCCTCAGCCCTGTCAGCCTGCTCTTCCTCGTCTATCCGCTGCTGATCTGGGCGGCCCTGAGCTTCCAGCTCGCCGGGAGCATGCTGTGCGCCCTGGGATCATGCGTGATGGCGACCGTCGCCGCGACGGACCACATCGGGCCGTTCGAGCACATGAACTCCCTGACGACCATGCTCAAGCTCCAGGGGTTCAACGGATCGATGGCCCTGACCGCCCTCCTCCTGTCCGCGCTGATCACCGAACAGCGCAACACCCGGCACTCCGTGGAGCAGGCATGCCTGGAACTGGCAGAGGTGCTGGAGCATCTCACCGCGGGCGAAGCCCCGCCCCCCGGCCCGCCGAAGCCGGTCACCGCCGACCAGGTCACCGACCTGCACGGGCGGAGGTGAAGCGCAGATGAGCCAGGCCCCAGGGGGTGGGCAGGCCCGTCGGAGATCGAGTGGTGACCCCCGGACGGCGGGCGTAGCGTCGGACGGGTACCACTCCCGCCGAAGCCTTGTGACATGCCATGACCAGCAGTTCCCGGCCCACCTCGGCACTGCGGACCACCCCCCGGGACACCGGCGGCGGTGGCAACGTGATGGCGCTGCTCGTCATCGCGTCCTGCCAGCTGATGATCGTTCTGGATATCACGATCGTCAACATCGCCCTGCCGCACATCCAGAGCGCCCTGAACTTCTCCACCACCAGCCTGTCGTGGGTCGTCAACGCCTACACGCTCACCTTCGGCGGACTGCTCCTGCTGGGTGGCCGCACCGGTGACATCCTCGGGCGGCGGCGGGTCTTCGTCTTCGGGGTGCTCCTCTTCGTGGTCGCCTCCCTGCTCGGCGGGCTCTCACAGAGCTCCGGGGAACTGCTGGCCGCGCGGGCCGTGCAGGGGCTGGGCGGGGCCATCGCCTCACCCACGGCACTCGCCCTGATCAGCACCACGTTCCGCGAGGGCCCGGAACGCAACCGGGCCTTCGGGGTGTTCGCCGGGGTCTCGGCGGGCGGCGGCGCGATCGGGCTGCTGGCGGGCGGCATGCTCGTCGAATGGCTGAACTGGCGGTGGGTGTTCTTCGTCAACGTCCCGATCGGACTGCTCATCGTCCTCGCCACCCCCCGCTGGATCAAGGAGTCCGAACGCCACCCCGGACGCTTCGACCTCGCAGGCGCCCTGACGTCCACGGCCGGCATGGTCCTGCTGGTCTACGGCTTCATCCGGGCCGCCCAGGACGGCTGGCGCGACCCCCTCACCCTGGCCTCCTTCGGGGCGGCCGCGCTGTTCCTCGCGGGCTTCGTCCTGGTGGAACGGCACTCCCGGCAGCCCATCACCCCGCTGCGCATGTTCGCCGACCGCAACCGCTCCGGCACCTACGGCATCATGCTGAGCCTCGCCGCCGCGATGTTCGGGATGTTCTTCTTCCTCACCCTCTTCGTCCAGGACGTGCTGGGCTTCAGCCCACTGGCTGCCGGCTTCGCCTTCCTGCCGGTCAGCGCCGTCATCGCGGTCGGAGCGGCACTGGCCTCCCGCTTCCTGCCCCGGTTCGGACCCAAACCCTTCATGGTGACCGGCGCGATCCTGGCGACGGGCGGGCTCGCCTGGCTGACCCAGGTCGACGCTCAGTCCACCTACGCGGGCAGCATCCTCGGGCCGATGCTCGTCTTCAGTCTCGGCATGGGCATGGAGTTCGTGTCCCTGACCCTGATGGCGCTGTCCGACGTCCCGGTCCGGGAGTCCGGCGCCGCCTCCGGAATGCTCAACGCCACCCAGCAGGTCGGCGGTTCGCTGGGTCTGTCCATCCTGGTCACCGTGTTCGGCACGGCGAGCCGCAACGAGGCCCACAGCCAGGTCCCGGCATTCCTGTCGCAGGCATCCCCCGCCGAACGGGCGCGTTTCCAGCACACCGGGAAGCTGCCGCCCCCGTTCTCCGACCAGGTCCTCACCTCGGGTGTCTCGGCCGCCTTCGTCACCGCCGCGATTCTCACCGCCGTCGCCGCCGTGATCGCCGTCCTCGTCATCCAGGTCCGCGCCTCCGACCTCGAACGCCTCCAGGGCAACACCACCGCCGGTACCTGAATCCCGCCGTCACCCGGTGCCGCGCAGCGCGACCCAGGTGGAGCGGCCCACGACCCCGTCCGCGGACAGCCCCTCGGCGCCCTGGAAGGCCCGTACCGCGCTCTCGGTCCCCGTCCCGAAGTCGCCGCTCATCGCCTCACCGCCGAGGCCGTAGCCGCGCTTCGCCAGGATGCACTGCACCTGGAGGACGCGTTTGCCGCTGTCGCCGAGGCGGGTACGGCCGTACCCCGCGTAGTAGGTGCAGTCGGTGATCCACGGCGGTGTGGCGGACCCGGCCGGTGCGCTGGTCGCGCCCGGAGAGGAAGGGGCTGCGGTCGTGGGACCACCCGTCGCTGCCGTCGGGGCCGTGGTGGGCGCGCGCCGGGCGGCGGCGGTGCCGGAGGCCTTCGAGCGCGCGGCCTCGCCGTCGGCGGTGGCCGCGGCGCCCCGCCCGGACGCTCCCTCGACGGCAGTGCCGCCCGCGTCGCGGGACGCCACCGGGAGGGCGGCGTGACCGGGAGCGGCGCCGGTGGCCGTGGTAACCGTCCCGGGCGCGGCGGCGGGGGAGCCGTCCTGCCGCAGTACGACGACCGTGCCCACCGCAGCCGCGCAGACGGCCAGGCCCGCACCGGCGGCCAGCACCCGCTTGCGGCGTGCCCATGGGCGGGCGGGCGCCCCGGGTAAGCGCGGAGGCGGCGGTACGGCGGCGGAGGCGGCGGCCTCCTCGGCCCCGCCCGGTTCCCTGGCACCGGCGGGTTCCCTGGCACCGGCCGGTTCCACAGCCCCGCCCGGTTCCATGCCCGCGCCCGGTTCCATGCCCCCGGCCGGTCCGGCCTCCGGAGGCGGAGTGAGCTTGGGACGCCGGACCGGGGCCTGGAGACGCAGCGCCTGGTCCAGGGGCAGGCCGCCGAGCGCGTCGTACGCCCGCTGCCGTGCCGCCACCCTGGTGCCCAGCGGGCCGGGCCAGTCGGGCCGTCCCGGCGGGCCGGTGCGTCCCTCGGCGGCGTCGGCCAGTTCCCGCGCGGCGGGCCGGTGCCCCGGTTCCTTGGCGAGGCAGGCGGTCAGCAGCGCGCCGAGGTCCGGGTCGGCCGCGGTGACCGCGCCCGTCAGCCTCGGGTCGGGGGCCTCGAAGGCGACCCGGTGCATCACGTCGACCCCCGTGCCGTCGCCGAAGGGGGCACGCCCGGTCGCCGCGTAGACCAGCGTCCCGGCGAGCGAGAACACGTCCGACGGGGGCTCGCACTCCCCGGTCCTCAGATACTCCGGTGACATGTAGGCGGGGGTGCCCACCCGGTTGCCGGTGCCGGTGATGGCGCTCGCGTCGGCGGCCTTCGAGATCCCGAAGTCGATCACATGGGCGCCCCGGGGGGACAGCAGCACATTGGACGGCTTGAGGTCCCGGTGCACGATCGACGCCGCCGCGAGATCGGCGAGGGCCCGCCCCAGATCGGCGGCCAGCCGCCACACGGCACCCGGCGGCAGGGGGCCGCCGCCGCGCACCACGGCCGACAGATCGAGCCCCGGACAGTACTCGGTGGCCATCCACAGCAACTCGTCCCGGAAGCCGGTGCCGCACAGCCGCGGTGCGTACGGCGAGCCGAGCCGCTCGTGCACCGCGGCCTCACGCTCGAACCGGCGCCGGAAACGGGCGTCCTCCGCGTACTCCGGCCTGATCACCTTCACCGCGAAGAGCCCCGGCCCGCCGTCCGCCGCCCGGGCCAGATAGACCCGCCCCATCCCGCCGCTGCCCAGCAGGGCGAGGGCGGCGTAGGGGCCGATGCGCCGCGGATCGGCGGGCCGCAGCGGTGCGGCTCCGGTCTGCCGCAATGCCGCGGCGCCGTCCGCCGCCGGATCCGCCGGCACCGGCCGCTGGTCTCCCACTGAACCCCCGAAGTCGTCTTCCCCGTACGCCAGTTCGCACCCAAGGGAGCACGAGGCTAGCCCAGTCCCGCCGCCCGTTCAGCCGTTCGGCCGCTTCGGGGCCGTATGGTCCGGCAGCGGGGCGGGGCAGACACGGTCACCCGGCGCGCACGCCCTGCCGGTCCGGGGCGAAAACGGCCGGTTCGCGCGGTCGCGTCCCGCGCCGTGGTGCAGGAGATCAAGCGCTACACGTTCCGGTACGAGGCTCCGTGCGATCTTCGCCGAGCCGACGGTCCACGAAGCCCCGGATACCGCCCGGGGTCGTCGGCGCGCAGCCGCTCGGCGACGCCGGGCAGCCCGGCCGCGAACGCCTCCGCCTCCCTGACGACATGGTGGAAGACCAGCGTGCGCCCAGCCCTCCTCGGCCGACGCCTTCACCAGCGCCGTCTGGAGAGCCGCGAGCCGCGCCCCGCGCACCTCATCCGACCGGCCTTCGATGCCCAGGAGCTGCGTGGCCTGGAGCCGGGTGTCGGTGATGTCCACGCACACCACCTGGTACGGCGCGCAGATACCGCGGGCGATGGCCTCCGACAGCGTCAGCGTGTGGCAGCGCGCCCCGAACGGCCCGGCCGGGTCGTCGTCCATCGACGCCACCAGCTCGCCCGGCACCCCCGGCGGCGGCTCCGGCTGTCCCTCGTCCTCCTCCAGCTGCCACAGCCGGGGTGTGGCCGTCATGTACAGCCGCCGCAGTGCGGCGATGCGGCTGTTGTCGTGGACGACCGCCCAGGGCTTGCCGATCCGCCCCGAAGTCCGGTGCGCCTCGTCCACGACGACCAGATCCCAGCCGGGAAGACCGGCCTCGTGCGCCCGCTCCAGCGTGCCGAGCCCGAGCGAGGCGTACGTGGCGAACACCGTCACCTTGTCGAACGGCCGCACCCAGTCGACCAGCTCCTTAACCGCCGTGGTGTTCGGGAAGACCGCCTGATCCCCGCGCAGCGACGACACCCCGATCACCGGCCCCTGCCGCCCCGCCGCCCGCCACGCGGCCTCGGTCTGGGCGAGCAGGTCCAGCGACGGCACCAGCACCAGCACCCGGCCCGCCCGCAGCGCCTCCGCGCTGCGCACCGCCACCAGGGTCTTGCCGGACCCGGTGGCCATGACCACCTGGGTGCGCAGCCCCCGCTCCGGCAGTGGTCCCCGCTCCGGCAGTGGTCCCGGCGCCGGCAGTGGTCCCCGCTCCGGCAGTGGTCCCGGCACCGGCAGGGTGAGGGCGCGCACCACCGCGTCCACGGCTTCTTGCTGATGAGGGCGCATTCTCACAGGAATGACCATAGTTGGGCCTTCACTGCCCTTGTGAACTGGTGCGGAATTGACGGGAGTTGTGAAAGGTGACAAGAATTCAGCTCGCTCCGCCCGGCTCCCGTCGTTTCCGGGGCGGGGCGAAGTGACGCGAGCGACCCGATCGCGGCGCGCCTCGCCGGGAGTGTCCGGCCGTATGCGCCCCGCGGCGGGCGTGCCGGTAGCGGCAGCCGCCGTCCGTACGTCCGTCCCGTGCGGGCCGCTCGTGATCAGCCACCTCCCACAACCTCACCTCACGTTTACAGAGGCAACCTTGTCGCGTTCGCAACAATCCAGAATGCCGGCCGTGCTCGCCGCGGCCCTTCTCGCCGGTGCCGCCGCGCCCCTGCTCGCCGCCGGTACCGCCCAGGCCTCCACGTCCGGTGGCTGTGAGTCCGCCACCGTCCAGTACCGCATCGTCGGTGCCGACGGCAAGGTCGTCGGCGCGGACTGGACCTCGCAGGGCGGGTTCCACCAGTGGGACACCGTCCCCGCCACGGTCGAGGTCCGGCTCGCCGCGGGTCAGACCGTCGGCGACGGCTGCAAGTACCCGGTCTCCCTCGCGCAGTACACCACCGAGGGCCCGAACTGGTTCGTCTCCGGTCACCAGACCATGGTCGCCAAGGACACCGTCTACCTCACGGCGAAGGACGTCGCGGGCTCGGACGACTCGGGGCAGACCTGGCAGAAGCTGTCCGTGCACACGCCGGACTGCTACGGCCAGATCGACCTCTACGGCGACGACGTCAGCTACGACGGCCAGTCGGGCGAGGGCCACGGCCCCCTGCCCTACCAGCCGGACAACGTGGCCACCCCGTACCACCTGATCGCGGCCTGGAACGGCGGCGACAAGGCGTGCGAGTCCGGCGGTTCGACCCCCAGCGCGGACGAGTCCGTCCCGGCCACCCCCGCCTCGCCGGCGACGCCCACGTCCCCCGCGGACAGCACCACCCCGGCCACGGGGACGACCGCGCCGAGCACCACGGCGACGCCGAAGCCGTCCTCGACGCCGACGACCACCTCGCATGTGCCCCCGCTCCAGGCGACCCCGTCGGCCAGTGCCGCGCCGTCGGCCGCCGGTGGCAAGGAGCCGCTGGCCGAGACCGGTGCGGGTGCCCCGCTCGGCATGATCGCCGGTGCCGCCGCCCTGGTGGTCGTCGCCGGTGCGGGTGCGGTGTACGTCTCGCGCAGGCGCCGGGCGTGACGACGGCGCGGGGGGTGGCCCCCGCGCCGTAGCGGAAGCTGGGCCCTGTACGTCACCGGACCGGTGACGTACAGGGCCCAGCTGGTGGTCAACCGGCCGCGGCCGTACGCCTGCCGGGGCGCCGGGAGCGCAGCAGCAGCCGTCGTGCCGGGCGCTCCACGCCTTCGTAGAGCGCCCAGGACAGAGCCAGGGACACGGTGAACGCGGTGGCCGTGACGGCGAGTCCCGTCGGCGCGCCGAAGCGGGGGTACTTGCCTAGGAGGCCGTCGGTGGCGCGCAGCACCAGCAGATGGACCATGTAGAACGCGAACGACAGCTCCCCGAGCCGAACGACCCACCGGTGCCGCCACAGCGAGGGCAGCCCGCGCAGGTCCGCGACGGCCGCCGCGGGGATCAGCAGGGCGAAACCGGCGATGGTGCACGCGGTCGCCGGGTAACCGTGGTCGCCGACCTGCGGGACCAGGAAGTAGCCGACGATCGCCAGGGCGAGCGAGGCCTCCAGACCGGGGCCGCGCCAGCGGTCCAGCACCACCAGCCGGGCGACGGCGGCACCGAGGACGAACTCGGGCAGCCGTGCGAGCGGATGCGTGTACGGCTCGACGCCCAGCAGACCATGCGTGTCGGCCCAGGACAGTGCGAACACCGTCAGCACCGACACCCCGGCCAGCGCGGCCGAGCCCCGGGCGCCGAGCCGGCGCAGCACGGGGGCCAGCAGCGGGAAGGCGGCGTAGAAGAACGCCTCGCAGGCCAGCGACCAGCTGACCGGGTCCAGGGTCTGCCACCACGGGTGCCACCAGGTGTGCAGCAGCAGGACATTGGCGAGCCCCTCGGGCACGGTCGGCACCGGGAGCCGGGCCGTGGTGACGGCCAGCAGCAGCGCGAGGGCCGCGGTGACCAGATGCACCGGGTAGACCCGGGCGAGACGGCGGCGCCAGAAGGCGGGTGCGCGGTCGCCCGGCCGGGCCGACCAGAGCATCACGAAGCCGGACAGCACGAAGAAGAACGACACCCCGCCCGCACCGGCCCGGAACGCCCAGGTCACAAGGTCGCCGCCGGTGCCGCCGAAATAGCGGAAGTTGTGCACGTGCAGTCCGAAGACCAGCAGCGCGGCCATCCAGCGCAGTCCCGTGAGGGACGGCAGCGGGACCGGCGCGGCGGGCGGCGGCGCCTGCGGGGGGCGTTGTCCTCCGAGGGCTGGGGTGGCGGACGGCGTCCCGGTGGTGGTCCTGGTCGCCGTCGTCATCGGCTCACCTGCTGCTGTACGGGTCGGGTTCGGGGCATGAAGGCGAGCATTGCCCCTTCGGTGACGTTCAATCCCGTCCCGTACGAAACATCACCCCCACGGGTGACAAGGCGGTGCCTGCCACCGCCCTGCCGCCCGCCTGGCGTCCCAGTGGGCTCGGCCCGGCTCAGTCCTTGCCGTGCCCCTTGCCGTGCCCCTTGTCCAGCCGCGCCAGCACCGCGCGCGCCATGGCCGCCTCGCCCTTGGCGTTCGGGTGGGCGGGGGCCGCGGGCGACGTCGGCTGGAGCGGCTCGATCCAGCGGTCGGCCGGTGCCTTGCACATGTCGTGGCCGACCGTCGGGCCGTAGGTGTCGACGTACTCCGAGTGGTTCCAGCCCGCCACCAGACGGAGCATGAGGTTCAGCCGTCGCTCCGTGTCGCGCAGATACGGGAAGTCCTTCGCGGCGAACGGCACCGCGGGGAAGCAGCCGACGCCGTCGTCGGGCAGCAGGTCCGGATAGCCGACGACGAGGACGCGCGCGTGCGGGGCGCGGGCGTGCACGGCTCTCAGCACCCGGTCGACCTTCGGGGCGGTCGCCAGGACGTTCAGCGTCAGCTGGTCCGTCCCGGAGGCGCCGTAATGGTCCTTGCACGGGCTGCCCGCGGGGTCCTGGGCGGCGAGCCCCGCGCAGGTCGCGATGATCGTGCCGAAGCCGACGTCGTTGCCGCCTATCTGCACCGTCACCACGTCCGTGCCGCGCTGTAACGCGTCGAGCTGGGGCGGGTTGGTGCCCTGCGCCTTCCACATGTGCTCGGTGGTCCCCCCGGCGCAACTGGCGTCCTCGAACGCGGTCGCCCGGCGCCCGGATGCCACGATCGAGGGATAGTTGTGGTCCGAGCGGGCACAGTTCGCGTCCACCTGGGTGGGGATGCCGGGGCCGGAGGTGTAGGAGTCCCCGAGTGACACGTACCGCGTGCCGCCCCCTTGACCGGGGTGGCCGCCCCGGCCGTCGCCGCTGTGTGCCGCGGCCGGGGCCGTGGCGGCTGCGACCAGGACGCACGCGCCGAGTGCCGCCCCCACCGCGGCCGGCCGGTGGCGGCGCCGTCGCGCCGCTCCCGCCGCCCCCTCCGGCGTCCCGCCGTCCGTCTCCGTCTGTGCGCCGTGTGCCATGAAGTCCTCCCCCTGGAGCCGGGACATCGCGCGGACCGTGCCACGGGCGCGGCCGTCGCGCATCGACCGGGCTTGTATACCGTCCGGTATCTCTTGGTGACCAGAGGCGGGAGCCGGTCACCCCGCACGGTGTGGGCGCCGCGGGGCGCGGGTTCGCCAGGGTGAACGTCGCATGGCGCAACACGAAAGAGTTGTCCGATTCATTTTCTTGAATCGTTCGCCTTTATGTGGGTAGGTTGGGTCCATGACCGCATCCCAGAACCCGACCACCGCGGAGGAACTGCGCGGTGCCGGCCTGCGGGTGACGGCCGCCCGCGTCGCACTGCTCGAGACCGTCCGGCACGGCGATCACCTCGGAGTCGAGGCGATCGCGTCCGGGGTGCGTGATCGCGTGGGCCATGTCTCGCTGCAAGCGGTGTACGAGGCCCTCCACGCGCTCACCGCGGCGGGGCTCATACGCCGTATCGAACCGGCCGGCAGCCCGGCACGGTTCGAGGGACGCGTGGGGGACAACCACCACCATGTCGTGTGCCGTTCCTGCGGCACGGTCGCCGACGTCGACTGCGCCGTGGGCGACGCGCCCTGCCTGACGGCTTCCGACGACCGGGGCTTCGCCATTGACGAGGCCGAGGTCGTGTACTGGGGCCTCTGCGCCGAGTGCTCCACCCCCAGTGGTGCCTGAGCTCGCGGCGCCACCGGGGTGCGACCGGTGCCCCCGGCACCACCGCGGCCGGTGGACCCGCCGGACGTGCCTGCTCCGCCGGTGCCCCCGTCGGCACCACCGGATCCACCAGCCCCACCAGTTGCACCAGCCCCATCAGATCTGCCAGCCCCACCAGATCCACCAGATCCACCTGTTACATCAGATCCAGTCATCTTCCGGAGGGATTTCCATGGCCGAGAACCCTGATGCCATCGTCACCGACGCCAAGACCGAGGAGACGGGCGGCTGCCCCGTGGTCCACGGGCGTGCGGCGCATCCGACACAGGGCGGCGGCAACCGGCAGTGGTGGCCCGAGCGGCTCAACCTGAAGATCCTCGCCAAGAACCCCCCTGTCGCCAACCCGCTCGGCGGGGAGTTCGACTACGCCGCCGCGTTCCAGGCCCTGGACCTCCCGGCCGTGAAGCAGGACATCGCCGAGGTGCTGACCACCTCGCAGGACTGGTGGCCCGCGGACTTCGGCAACTACGGCCCGCTCATCGTCCGCATGGCGTGGCACGCCGCGGGCACCTACCGCATCAGCGACGGCCGCGGCGGTGCCGGCGCCGGACAGCAGCGCTTCGCCCCGCTCAACAGCTGGCCCGACAACGCCAACCTCGACAAGGCGCGCCGGGTGCTGTGGCCGGTGAAGAAGAAGTACGGCAAGAGCCTGTCCTGGGGCGACCTGATGATCCTCGCGGGCAATGTGGCCCTGGAGACCATGGGCTTCGAGACCTTCGGCTTCGGCGGCGGCCGCGAGGACGTCTGGGAGGCCGACGAGGACGTCTACTGGGGCCCCGAGACCACCTGGCTCGACGACCGGCGCTACACCGGCGACCGCGAGCTGGAGAACCCGCTCGCCGCCGTCCAGATGGGCCTCATCTACGTCAACCCCGAGGGCCCCAACGGCAATCCGGACCCGATCGCCGCGGCCCGCGACATCCGTGAGACGTTCCGCCGGATGGCGATGAACGACGAGGAGACCGTCGCCCTCATCGCGGGCGGCCACACCTTCGGCAAGACCCACGGCGCCGGTCCCGCCGACAGTGTGGGCGCCGACCCCGAGGCCGCGTCCCTGGGCGAGATGGGCCTGGGCTGGAAGAGCACCTACGGCACCGGCAAGGGCGGCGACGCCATCACCTCCGGTCTCGAGGTCACCTGGACCTACACGCCCACCCAGTGGGACAACAGCTTCTTCGAGATCCTCTTCGGCTACGAGTGGGAGCTCACCCAGAGCCCCGCGGGCGCCCACCAGTGGAAGCCCAAGGACGGCGGCGGCGAGGGCACCACACCGCACGCCCACGACCCGTCGAAGAAGATCGCCCCGGCGATGCTCACCACCGACCTGTCGCTGCGCTTCGACCCGATCTACGAGCCCATCTCCCGCCGCTTCCTGGAGAACCCCGACCAGTTCGCGGACGCGTTCGCGCGGGCCTGGTACAAGCTGACCCACCGTGACATGGGCCCGAAGTCGCTGCTGCTCGGCCCGGAGGTGCCCGAGGAGACCCTGCTGTGGCAGGACCCGCTGCCGGAGGCGGAGGGCGAGACGATCGGCGCCGCGGACATCGCGGCCCTGAAGGCCAAGCTCCTCGGCTCGGGTCTGAGCGTCGCACAGCTGGTCTCCACCGCGTGGGCCTCTGCGGCCACCTTCCGCGGCAGCGACAAGCGCGGCGGCGCCAACGGCGCCCGCATCCGCCTGGAGCCGCAGCGCAGCTGGGAGGCGAACGACCCCGAGCAGCTCGCCACCGTGCTGCGCGTCCTCGAAGGCATCCAGCGGGAGTTCGACTCCGGCGCCAGGAAGGTCTCGCTGGCCGACCTGATCGTGCTCGGCGGCACGGCCGCCGTGGAGAAGGCCGCCAAGGACGCCGGGTACGACGTCGAGGTGCCGTTCACCCCCGGGCGGGTCGACGCGACCGACGAGCACACCGACGCCGAGTCGTTCGCGGCACTGGAGCCCACCGCCGACGGGTTCCGCAACTACCAGGGCAAAGGCAACCGGCTGCCCGCCGAGTTCCTGCTTCTCGACCGGGCGAACCTGCTCACCCTGAGCGCACCCGAGACGACCGTCCTGGTCGGCGGACTGCGTGTCCTGGGCGCCAACCACCAGCAGTCCTCGCACGGCGTGCTCACCGACGCGCCCGGCACGCTCACCAACGACTTCTTCGTCAACCTGCTCGACATGGGCACGGTGTGGGAGTCGACGTCCGCGGACCAGACCGCGTTCGAGGGCCGGGACGCGGCCACCGGTGAGCTCAAGTGGACCGGCACTCGCGCCGACCTGGTCTTCGGCTCCAACTCCGAGCTGCGCGCCCTCGCGGAGGTCTACGCGAGCGACGACGCGAAGGAGAAGTTCGTGACGGACTTCGTCGCGGCCTGGGTCAAGGTCATGGACCTGGACCGCTTCGACCTCGCCTGACCGGTCCGGCCCCGGGTTCCGGCGCATCGTGCCGGACCCCAGCCCTTCCGCACACGACGTCCAGGCCGGCCCGCACGGACCGGCCTGGACGTCTGTCGCACCCCCTCCCGGTGGGGCCGCCGGTGTCGGCGCCGCTCAGGTGTTGGCGCGCACGAATCTGAGCGCCGTGTCGGCGACTTCCTGCCAGCCGTGGTCGATGGTCAGGGCGTGCCCCCGTTCCTTGATCTCGACGATCTCCGTCACCCCCGGGTTGTGCTGCTGCTTCTTGAAAGAGGCGCTGGCGATGGCCCACGGCACCGTGTGGTCCTTCTCGCCGGAGACGATGAGCAGCGGCCCGCGCTCCGGGTTGCCGGTGTCGACCTTCGCCTCCGTCCACGGGTTGAGGTTGGCGGTCGCGGCCTGGAACAGCGGCGCCCCCGGCGCGGGCACCGCGAACCGCTCGTACAGCTCCTTCGCCTCCTCCTCGCTCACCGCGTTGGCGAAGGCGTAGCGGAACTGCTCGAAGGTGAGCGGGACGGCGCGGTTGCGGTTGGCCGGGTTCCCGAGGACGGGAGCGGAGGCGCGCAGCGCGGACACCGGCAGGGGCAGTACGCCGCGGAAGGGGGCCGGGTCGATGGCCACCGTGGCGCGCGAGAGACCGCGCCCGGCGAGGATCTGCGCGAGCAGCCCGCCGAAGGAGTGGCCGATGACGACGGGCTTCTCGGTGAGCCCGCCGATCAGCCGCTCCAGATGGTCGGCGACCTGCCCGACCGTCTTCCCCGCGAACACCTCGGGATGCTCTTTGGCCTCCTCCACGGTCTCCGGGTCGTCCGGCCAGGACAGCGCCACCGGCGCATAGCCCGCCCGCTCGAAGTGCTCGGCCCACCGGTCCCAGCTGCTGGGCAGGAGCCACAGTCCGTGGACGAACACCACGGGCGTACGGCCGGACTCGTTGGCGTCGTGAATCTGCTGTTCATCATGTGCGGACATACCGAAAGCGTAAGAACGGCGGGCTTGTCGCGCGTCCGTCAACTGACGCATCCGGTGACGTAGAGGTGCTGTGGAGCGTGGCCCTCGGGGCCCGTGGGAGGTGGGGATGGAACAGGTCGTCGTCGAGTCCGTCCGGTACGCCGTTGCGTGCGCGGAGTGCGGGGCGAGGGCGGAGTGCTGTGGTGTGCAGGCGCTCGTGGACGGACGTCTTCGGTGGGACGTCGAGTCGGTGTGCTCCGGCTGCGGGGCGGCGCTGGCCGTGTGCGGGGGTGAGGTGCCGGATGCGCAACGGGAGCTGATGCTGGCAGTGAACGGGCCCGCCGCGCTGCGGCTGAGCGGTTCGGTGGCGTCGCGGGTGGCGGTGCTGCGGGTTCTGCGAGCCGAGTTGGGGGTCGGTCTGGGCGAGGCCCAGGCACTGGCCGGGCATGTGCTGGACGGGACGCATTCCGGGACGCTGCCCGAGATGGAGCTTCTCGCGCGGGCCCTGCGGAGGGCCGGGGTCGGGGCTGTCGCCGTGCGGGAACGGGGATGACGGGTCAGGGGCGGGGTCAGGGGTTCTTCGGAGGTTTCGGGGGTTTCGGGGGTGTCGGGGGTTTCGGGGGGCGTTGGGTCATCTGTTTTCTTGCCGTGCGCCAACGCGAGAGGGTCTGGTCCACGAAGGTGGACCACTCCCGTTGGACCTCGCGCTCCGACGGGCGGAGGCCGGAGCGGATGCGGGCGAGTTCGTCGCCGATCTCGCGGCCCAGGGCTGCCGAGGCGACCAGCACCAGCATGGCTCCGAACAACCCCGAGATCATGGCGAACACCGCGCCCACCGTGCCGTAGCGCGAGGCGTACGTGTCGAAGAGGCGGGGGAGGTACACCGTCGCCGCCACCGAGTAGGCGCCCGACAGGACGGCCGCCGTGACGGCGAAGGGGAGCAGGGCCCGCGCGGAGAGGCGTCTTGCCGACAGCAGCAGGCCTGTCCACAACAGGAAGGCCGTCGTGAGCGGCACTTCGGCCACCGCGGCCCACAGGCCGAACCGGCCGCTGCCCAGCGCGGCGTACACCCAGCCGCCGACGACCGTGTACGCGGCGAGGGAGAGGATCCACGACAGCCCGTTGCGCGTGTTGCGGACACTCAGCGGCGTCAGTTCCCAGGTTTGTTCGAACAGCCGCTGCGACGCCCGCGCGAAACTCAGCGTGGAGATCATCAGGAACACGGCCCCGAAGACACCGATGCTCGTGGTGTTCTCCCCGCTGGTGCCCGGGAGCGCGTCCCTGACCGCCTGCGCGCCGTCGCCCTTCAGGTTGTAGCGGCTGATGATCCGGTCCGCGGCGTCGAACTCCGAGAACGTGCCCAGGGCGACGCCGACCAGCATCGCGAGCGGGATGAGCGCGGTCAGGGCGTTCGACGCCAGCGCCATCGAGCGGTCGAAGCCCACGATCCGCTGGAAGCGGGTGAGCACCCGGAGCGCGAAGGCGGGCCGCAGCCAGAACGTCGCCGTCCGCAGGACGCGTTCACGTCTGCCGCCCGTCGCCATGCCCGCCGCCAACCCCCTTCGTCCAGCCGTCCAGCCGTCCAGCCGTCCAGCCGTTGTCCGTCGTGGTCTCCTTTTGCGGACAAACGGAGGTTAATGGACCTTCTCGGGTGCTCTGTGTGCACGACACGTGCGGGGCGTTCAGGCTCCGAGCACGGACGGACTGCCGAATCTGACCTCCACCCCGGGGGAATACAGCACGCTCACGGGCGGGGCGGACGGCTGCGGCAGGCCCGCCGCTTTGATCAACGTGTCGTCCAGGCACAGGAGTTCGGCCCGGTGCAGCGGCCACGGCTCGTGTTCGTTCGGCAGGTGCACGGTGCGGCCGTGCCAGGCGACGTGCAGGCCCCACCGGGCGGTGAGGAAATGCTCCAGCGGGGAGGGATCGGTGATCCGGGCGCCCGGGCGGACCCGCACCGTGCTGTGCGCGTCCCGGCTCGAGCGGCCTCGGCGGCCCCGGCGGCGGCACTCGTACGTGATGACGTCGCCCTCACGCCGCAACCGCATCCTCGACCAGATGTACGGCAGCCGCACGCCCAGCCTGCCCACCAGTGCCGGTATCAGCCGTGCCGCGTCCAGCGAGCGGAACACCACTCCGCGCCGGCCCCTCTCGTCCACCGAGTACAGCCGCACGTTCGTCTCGCAGAACGTGCCGAGATACGGCAGCCCGGGCCCCGGCCCCAGACCGACCCGGTGCATCAGGAACGGCACCAGACCGACGTAGGTGAGCCCGTCGAGGGTGTCGGGGCGGGTCCCCGGCGGCAGCAGCGGGGCCACCGTTTCCGGGGCTGCCGGCCAGTGCAGAAAGGTGAGTCGGTGCCAGCCCTGGACCAGGGTCGGGCGTCCCACGGGGCGAGGTGTCGTCGGGGTGATCGGCTCTGTCTCCATGACGCGGTGTCGTAGCACGGAGGCGGCCCCGCCGGGGCCCATATCGCAACCCCGGGCGCGCCCTGTGCGTGATGGTGGGGGAGAGGGGGTGGCGGGTGTGCAGTTCATCGAGGTCACCGGACTGGCGGGGGTGCGGTCCGCGGCGATCCGGTTCGTCCGGCCGGACACCGCGTTGCGTTTCATGCTGTATCCGATGATCCACCTGGGCGAGCCCGCGTTCTACCGCGAGGTCACGGCACGGCTGCGCCGCGACTGCGACCTGGTGATCGCCGAGGGTGTCGGCAAGGGGTCCCGCGGCGCGGACGCCCTCGTCGCGTCGTACGCCCGGCTGGAGCGCAGCGAGCGTCTCGGGCTGGTCGTGCAGGACATCGACTACTCGACCCTCGGCGTGCCGGTGATCTGTCCCGACATGGACGGCGCCGAGTTCGAGGACGGCTTCCGGCGGCTGCCGCTCAAGGAACGCGCCGTGCTGGCCACCGTGGTCCCCGTCGTCACCGCCGGGATGCGGCTGCTCGGCACACGCCGCTGGCTGGCCAGGCATCTCGCCACCGAGGATCTGCTGAGCGAGGCCGAGGAGGCCGCGCTCGACGTGCTGCCCGGCCTCGACGATCTGGTGGTACGGCGCCGCGACCAACTCCTCGTCGACGCCCTCACGCGCGCCCACCGCGACCGCCCGCGGCACTCCGGCGCGCCCTTCACCGTCGCCGTCGTCTACGGCGCCGCGCACATGCGCGCCGCGGCCGAGACGCTCACCGGCCTCGGCTACCACGCCTCCGACGCCGAGTGGCTGACCGTCTTCACCGTCGAGCCGCCGGAGGGCGAAGAGGAGCACCGGGCAGGACACCCGCGGTGGTGAACCGCCGTTCAGATGCCGCAGTTTGTTGCCCGATTGTCGTGGCATGACCCGGTCAAATCTGTCAGGCTTCCGTGAGCCGCCTGTCCCTGACCCCATGAGGGCCTGACGGCATCTCACCCGCCTCGCGCGAACGCAGCGCGCGACCCGCGGCCGTCCGAACGGCGCACCCCGGCCGTCCGGGCGGCCACCGAGCAGGCCGAATCCCCGGCCCCTGCAAAGGAGTTACGTGTGAGACCGACCCCCCACAAGGCCCGCGTCGCGTGTGCGCTCGTCGCCGCCGCGCTGGCCGCCGTCTTCCTGCCCGGCACCCAGGCCTTTGCCGCACCGTCCGCCACCGGCTCCGCCTCCCCGGTGGCCGCCGCCTGCACTCCCGCCCAGTCCGTCGTCAACGGAGGCTTCGAGAGCGGCAGTTCGTCCTGGACCCAGTCGGCGTCCACGGTGATCACCAGCCGCACCGGTCAGAGCGCCCACGGCGGCTCCGCCTACGCCTGGCTGGACGGCACCGGCGCCACCCACACCGACACCCTCTCCCAGAGCGTCACGATCCCCTCCGGCTGCGCCAAGGCCACCCTCACCTTCTGGCTGCACATCGACACCGCCGAGACCACGTCGTCCACCGCCTACGACAAACTCACGGCGAAGATCGGCAGCACCACGCTCGCGACGTACTCGAACCTCGACAAGAACACCGGCTACGTCCAGAAGTCCTTCGACGTCTCCGCGTTCACCGGGCAGACCGTGAGCGTCGCCTTCACCGGCACCGAGGACTCCAGCCTCCAGACCAGCTTCGTCCTCGACGACATCGCGCTCGACACCGCCGACGGCACGACCACCCCGCCGGCCGACTCCACCCGGACGCCGTCCGCGCCGTCGTACACGGTGAGCCTCAGCAGCAACACCGCCGGCACCGTATGGACCGGCCACGAGAGCGCCACCTTCACCAACGCCGCCGCCACCGCGCTCAGCGAGGTCTATCTGCGGCTGTGGGACAACTACCACGGCACCTGCTCGGCCCCGCCGATCACCGTCACCAACGTCACCGGCGGCACCGCGGGCGCCCTCTCCGTCGCCTGCACCGCGCTGAAGATCGACCTTCCGACACCGCTGGCGCAGGGCCAGAGCACCACCATCGGCTTCGACCTCGGCATCACCGTGCCCAGCGGCGCGGACCGGTTCGGCTACGACGGCTCGTTCAGCTTCATCGGCAACGCCCTGCCCGTTCTCGCCGTACGGGACGCGGCGGGCTGGCACCTCGACCCGTACACCAACAACGGCGAGTCGTTCTACTCCCTGGCCGCGGACTTCAGCGTCACCCTCGACCACCCCACGAGCCTGCTGGTCCCCGCCACCGGCACCTCCACCGACACCCCCGGCTCCAGCGGACGGACGGTCACCACCGCCACCGCCGCCAAGGTCCGTGACTTCGCCTGGGCCGCGGGCCCGTTCACCAAGATCTCCGGCACCTCCACCGCGGGCACCCCCATCAACATCTACTCCGTCTCGGGCATCAGCTCCTCCAGCGCCCAGTCCATGCTCAGCACCGCCCGCTCCGCCGTCGACGCCCACGCCGCCCGCTTCGGGGCCTACCCCTACGGCGAGCTGGACGCGGTCATCGACAACAACTTCTGGTTCGGCGGCATGGAGTACCCCGGCTTCGTCCTCGACCTGGTCAGCACCACCGCGCTCACCCATGAGATCGGCCACCAGTGGTGGTACGGCATCGTCGGCGACGACGAGTACAACAGCCCCTGGCTCGACGAGGCGTTCACCGACTACGCCACCGATCTCGCCCTGGGCAAGACCGGCAGCGGCTGCTGGAGCAGCGTGTCCTGGGCGTCGTCGGACGAGAAGATCACCAACTCGATGGCCTACTGGGACGCCCACTCCTCCCGGTACTCCACCGTGGTCTACGGCTACGGCAAGTGCGCCCTGCACGACCTGCGGCGCGTGCTCGGCGACACCGCGATGGCCAATCTGCTGAAGAACTACGCCACTTCGCACTGGTACGGCGTCTCGACCACGGCCGAGTTCAAGGCCGCAGCGCAGGCCGCCACCACGACGGACCTGACGTCGTTCTGGACCCAGCACCGCATCGACGGCTGACGGCGAGGCGGGTGATGCGACAGGGGCGGGCCGTGCTCTTCCGGCGGCCCGCCCGGCCGCTCCGCCCCATCCCACCCGGGCCGGACCCGGCGTGCGGCCCGGTCAGGACGGCGGGGGTGCCGAAAGCTGCTCCAGCGCTGCGCCATCCCGGCGGCGAAGACCTCCAGGTCCGGGACGGCATCGGCATCGCCGACCAGAGCGAGGTCGAGCTGTCCCGCGTAGGAGATCACACCGACGCTGAGCGGGACGTTCCCCTGCGCCACGCCCAGTTGGTACAACTCCCGCACGGGGGCACCCGCGATGCTCACGGGCACGGCGGGGCCCGGAAGGTTGCTGGTGAACACATTGACCAGCCGCTGGCGGAACATGGCCCGCACCATCCAGTGAGGGCGAGCGCCGCGACATGCATGGGCATGCCGTGGCGCTCGACGCGCAGATTGCTCATATCGAGCGGACTCAGCCGCTCGATCCGCGCTTCCACGGCTCTGCCGGATATGTCCACCCGCACCACACGGCCTCTCGTCCCGGCCGATACCGTGCCCGTCCCGCTCTCGGACGAGGCCGAAACCGGACGGTTCACCGGCCCTGTCCATTGTCGACCACAGGAGCTGCGACCTGCCGGGTTCCGCTTCGATGGTCGGAAAGAAGCGGCCCAAGCAGGGCGGGCGAAGTCCACTGCGGTGCGGCAACGCCCCAAAGGGGCGCGGGGAACTGCGCGACCAGCCACAACGGTGCCGCAGACGACAGATGACAGACGGCACATCGCAGAGGCGGAGCGCCTAGCGGCCCGGCGCCCCCGCCCGGAGCCCGTCCATGACGAAGTCCAGGAGGCGGGTGGTGCGGCCCTGCCAGTCGGGGCCGCGGGGGTCTATCTGCCAGAGGCCGGCGATGGCCAGCATGAAGTCGTCGGCCGTGACGCCGGGGCGGATCGTGCCCGCCGACTCGTTGGCGCGCAGCAGGAGGCCGACCGCTTCCAGCATCTGTGCGTACCCGGGCTTCGCCGGGCTGGGGGAGGTGCTGATGGCCAGGCGCATCGCATCGGCCAGGCCGGCCTTCGCCATGGCGTACTGGGCGAGCCGGTCCATCCACTCACGCAGGGCCCGGTCCGGCTCCCGCGTCGCGAGCAACTGGGCCGCGCTGTCGGTGACCTGCTGCGTCTCATGGCGGTAGATCTCCAGGACCAGCGCCTCCCGGTTGGGGAAGTTGCGGTAGAACGTGCCTTGTCCGACGCCGGCCTTCTTGGCGATCGCGCTCAGCGGTGTCTCGGCGCAGCAGGTCAGCTCGGCCAGCGCCACCTCCAGGATGCGCTCGCGATTGCGCTGTGCGTCCGAGCGCTGCGGCGCGCTCCGTCTCTCCGCCACGGGTCCTCCTTCCGGGCCCCGTGTCCGGGTCCGGCCCTTCTTCCGGCCCCCGTGTCCGGGTCCGGCCCTTGCTGAGCGGACAGCTGTCCGTTACGCTTCCGGGTAACGGACAGCTGTCCGCTTCGGCTCATCGTACCGGTGAACGTCGTCGGCCGACATGCCCACGTACACCGCGGATGCCCGTGTCCTGCCACCTTCGACACGCATGACCTGCTCAGACGGCTCTGACACACGACCGCGTGCACTGTACGCCTCCTGTTCCTCTGCTTGCCTGCGCGTCCCCGCAGACGCGTACCGCACCTGTGAAAGAAGGCTGACCATGGCTCAAGCGCCCTCGACGGCGTCCAGCGCCATCACCCTGCACATCAACGGCGAGAAGCACACGCTGACCGTCGACCACCGCACCACCCTGCTCGACGCGCTGCGCGAGCGGCTCGATCTGACCGGCACCAAGAAGGGCTGTGACCAGGGGCAGTGCGGTGCCTGCACCGTTCTGGTCGACGGCCGCCGGGCCGTGTCCTGTCTCCAGCTCGCCGTCGCGGCCGAGGGACGGGAGATCACCACCGTCGAAGGACTCACCCAGGGGGACGAACTCCATCCGGTCCAGAAGGCCTTCCTGGAGCTGGACGGCTACCAGTGCGGCTACTGCACCCCCGGCCAGATCTGTTCCGCCGTCGCCGTGATCGAGGAGCACGCGGCGGGCTGGCCGAGCGCCGTCACCGGGGACGTCCGGCCCGAGGCCGGACCGCCGGACCTGACCGCCGAGGAGATCAGGGAGCGGATGAGCGGCAATCTGTGCCGGTGCAGCGCGTATGTGCAGATCGTGGAGGCCGTCTCGCGCGCCGCCGCCAAGACGGCAACCGCCGCCGCCGAGCCCGAGGGGGCGGCCGCGTGAAGGAGTTCGCCTACCAGCGCGCCCACGACGTCTCCGGCGCCCTCGCCCTGCTCGACGCGGACCCCGCGGCCCGCTTCCTGGCGGGCGGCACCAACCTGGTCGACCTGATGAAGACCGGGGTCGAACGACCAGGCCGCCTCGTCGATGTGCGCGAACTGCCCTTAGACCGGGTGGAGCCGACCCCTGACGGCGGCCTGCGCATCGGCGCCACCGTCACCAACAGCGACCTCGCCGTCCACCCCGAGGTCAGGCGCCGCTACCCGGCGCTGACCCAGGCCGTCCTCGCCGGAGCCTCCGGGCAACTGCGCAACATGGCCACCGTCGGCGGCAATCTGCTCCAGCGCACCCGCTGCGCCTACTTCGCCGATGTGACCCGGCCCTGCAACAAGCGTGTCCCCGGCAGCGGTTGCCCCGCCGTCGAGGGGGAGCACCACAACCACGCCGTTCTAGGCGCCTCCGCGCACTGCGTGGCCGTCCACCCCTCCGACATGGGCGTCGCCCTGACCGCCTTCGACGCCGTGGTCCACTACGAGACCGCCGACGGCCCGGGCGACCTGTCGATCGCCGACCTCTATCTGCCCGTGGACGACACCCCGCACCGCGAGACCGCCCTGCCGCCGGGCGCCCTGATCACCGGAGTCACCCTTCCCCCGGCGCCCACGGCGGCCAACTCCCGCTACCGCAAGGTGCGCGAGCGCGCCTCGTACGCCTTCGCCATCGGCTCGGTCGCCGCCGCCCTCGACATCCGGGACGGCGTCGTACGCGACGTACGGCTGGCCTTCGGAGCCGTGGCCTCCCGGCCCTGGCGGGCCCACGCGGCTGAACAGGCCCTGCGGGGAGCGCCCGCCGACGAGGCGAGCTTCCGCGCCGCCGCGGACGCCGAGCTCGCAGCTGCCCGCCCGCTGCCCCACAACCGCTACAAGGTGCCCCTGATGAGCAACCTCGTCGTCGCCGTGCTCACCGAACTCGCCGGGAACACTGCGGAGGCCGCACGATGACCACGACCAGCGAACACCGTGCGGCGAACGCCGTCGGCACCGCGCACATCCGCGTGGAGGGCCGTGACAAGGTCACCGGCGCCGCCCGCTACGCCGGTGAGGTGCCCTTCACCGAACTCGCTTACGGCTGGCTGGTGCTGTCCACGGTAGCCCGGGGCCGCATCCGGGGCATCGACTCGGATCCGGTGCTCGCGATGCCCGGCGTCCTCGCGGTCCTGGACCACCGCACCGCCCCCCACCTGGAGACCGACTACATCTCTCTGCTCGGCACCCGCCCCGACCCGACCTGCGCCCTCTTCCAGCACGACCGGGTGCCGAGCCTCGGCTGGCCGGTCGCCCTGGTCGTCGCCGAGACCTCCGAACAGGCCCGCGAGGCGGCCGAGTCACTCGTCGTGCACTACGAACAGGAGCCGCACGACGTCGTGTTGGACCCCGAGCACCCGGACGCCTACGCGCTGGACGGCCATATGCCCGGCGAGACCGGCAAGGGCGACGTGGAGGCCTCGCTCGCCGCGTCCGCCGTCGTCCTGGACGCCGAGTACACCACCCCCGAAGAGCACCACAACCCGATGGAGCCGCACGCCGCCACCGCCCACTGGGACGGCGGACGGCTCGAGGTGATCGACTCCAACCAGGGCGCCACCTGGGTCGTCGGTGAACTGGCCGCCATGTTCTCCCTCGACCCGGGTGCCGTGCACGTGCGCTCCGAGCACGTCGGCGGCGGCTTCGGCAGCAAGGGCGTACGCGCCCCCCAGATCGCCGCCGTCATGGCCGCGACCGTCCTCCAGCGGCCGGTGCGCGTCGTCCTGACTCGCCGTCAGATGTTCTCGCTGGCCGGATACCGCAGCCCCACCGTGCAGCGGATCAGGCTCGGCGCCGACACCGACGGACGGTTGCGCGCCCTGGAGCACCGCTCCCTCAACGCCACGTCCACCGTCTACGAGTTCGTCGAGCCCGCGGCCGGACCGGCCCGGGTGATGTACGACGCCGACGCCCACCGCACCGCCAACCGGATCGTCAGGCTCGATGTGCCCAGCCCGACCTGGATGCGCGCGCCGGGCGAGGCACCGGGCTCGTTCGCCCTGGAGTCGGCCATGGACGAACTCGCCGAGCGGTGCGGCATCGACCCCATCGAACTGCGGCTGCGCAACGAACCGGAGACCGGCCCGGTCTCCGGACTCCCGTACGCCGGACGCAATCTGCGAGGCTGCTTCACCGAGGGCGCCGCACGATTCGGCTGGGCGGACCGGGACCCGCGCCCGGGACTGCGCAGGGACGGACGCTGGCTGCTGGGCACCGGCACCGCCGCCGCCTCCTTCCCGGCCGGGGCGATGCCGTCCACGGCCGCGGTGACGGCCCGGCCGGACGGCACCTTCACCGTGCGGATCTCCGCCGCCGACATCGGCACCGGCGCCCGCACCGCGCTCACCCTGATCGCCGCCGATGTGCTCGGGGTACCCCCGGAGCGGGTGCATGTGCGCATCGGCGACAGCGATTTCGGCCCCGCGATGATCGCGGGCGGCTCCATGGGCACCCGCTCCTGGGCCTGGGCGGTCACCGAGGCCGGCCGCGAACTGCGCGAACGGCTCGCGCTCGGCGACGGCGTACCGGCCGAGGGCATCACCGTGACGTCGGACACCACCGCGGCCGTCGGCGCCCTTGCTCAGCGCGAACGGCACTCGTTCGGGGCGCAGTTCGCCGAGGTGGCCGTCGACACCGCCACCGGCGAGGTCCGGGTGCGCCGCATGCTGGGCATGTTCGCGGCGGGCCGGATCGTCAATCCCCTCACCGCGCGCAGCCAGTTGGTGGGCGGCATGATCTGGGGCCTGTCGATGGCGCTGCACGAGGAGGCCGTCCGTGACAGCGCGACCGGCGGTCTGGTCGGCGCCGACCTCGCCGGCTATCACGTGGCCACCCACGCCGATGTGCCGCACATCGAGGCGGACTGGGTCGACGCCCCCGACCCGGAGGACCCGGTCGGCATCAGGGGCATCGGCGAGGTCGGCATCGTGGGCGCCGCGGCGGCCGTCGCCAACGCGGTCTGGCACGCCACCGGCGTACGGCACCGCAGCCTGCCGATCCGGCCCGACCGTGTGCTGACGGCGGCCCGCGATGCTTGACATCGCCGCCGATCTGCGGCGCTGGCTCGATGAGGGCCGCGCGTTCGCGCTCGCCACCGTAGTCTCCACGGGCGGCAGCGCGCCGCGCGGCCCCGGCGCCGCACTCGCCGTCGACACGGACGGCACGGTCGTCGGCTCGGTGTCCGGCGGCTGTGTGGAGGGCGCCGTGTACGAGCTGTGCCAGGAGGCGCTCGCCGACGGCAGGACCGTCGTCGAGCGCTTCGGCTACAGCGACGAGGACGCCTTCGCCGTAGGGCTGACCTGCGGTGGAGTCCTCGACATCATGGTTGTGCCGATTGGCGCCGGCTCACCTGTCAGGGCCGTGCTGTGCTCGGCCCTGGAGGAGGCCGCCGAGGGCCGCCCGGTGGCCGTCGCCCGGGTCGTGCGGGGCCCTGCCGGACTGCTCGGCACCGCCCTGCTGGTGCGGCCCGACGGGTCGTACGAAGGCGGCCTCGGCGGTACGGCCGAGGTGGACCGGACGGCGGCGGCCGAGGCCCGTGCCCTGCTGGAGGCGGGCCGCACCGGCACCGTCGGTCTCTCGGAGGACGGCACCCACTGCCCCGGCGGACTCATGCTGCTGGTCGAGTCGAGCCAGCCGCCGCCCCGGATGATCGTCTTCGGTGCGATCGACTTCGCCGCGGCACTGGTGCGGGCGGGCAAGTTCCTCGGCTATCAGGTGACCGTGTGCGACGCCCGCCCCGTCTTCGCCACCCCGGCCCGCTTCCCCGAGGCGGACGAGGTGGTCGTCGACTGGCCGCACCGCTATCTGCGGGGCACGGCGACCGACGCGCGCACCGTGCTGTGCGTCCTCACCCACGACGCCAAGTTCGACGTACCCCTGCTGGCGGTCGCGCTGCGGCTGCCGGTGGCGTTCGTCGGCGCCATGGGCTCCCGCCGCACCCACGCCGACCGGGAACGGCGGCTGCGTGACGTCGGCCTCACGGACCGGGAGCTGGCACGGCTCAGGTCCCCGATCGGGATGGATCTCGGCGCCCGTACCCCGGAGGAGACGGCCGTGTCCATCGCCGCGGAGATCGTCGCCGTACGGCGCGGTGGCACCGGTGTCCCGCTGACCGGCTCCGGGACACCGATCCACCGCGATGCCGGCGACACCGGCGACACCGGCGAGGCACAGCGGACCGGCGCCGCCGCGGCCTGAACACCGCACCCGAAACAGGGCCGGACCCCTGTGTCACTTGCGCCTGGCGCGCATCGCTCACCGGCCCCCCGACCCCGCGTCGGGGGGCCTTCCCGGCTCCCGGCCCAAAGTGCGCACTTCAACCACCCGGGGACCGGGTCCGTGCGCAGGCGCTACGCTCGCCGCCGGGCGAGTGACGACGGCGTCGCACGACGGCCGCGTCACGCCCACCCCCCACATGCCCCCACATGCAATGGAGACTTGGCTTGCACGACGGCGAAGTTGTGGTGATAGGCGGCGGATACGCGGGAGTCCGCCTGGCAAAACGGCTGGACGCGACGACACGCGTCACCCTGGTGGACCGCAAGGAGATCTTCTTCCACCGCATCGCCTCCCTGCGCGCGGGAGTGCGCCCCGCGTGGACGGTGACCCCGCTCATCCCGTACGACCGGCTGCTCCAGAACGGCCGTGTGACCGTCGGCAAGGCCGTCCGGATCGACACGGCGGAACGGGAGGTCGTCCTCGGTACCGGTGAACGGCTGTCCTACGACGTGCTGGTCATCGCCACCGGCGCCGACTACCCCGAACCGGCCCGCTTCGCCGGTACCACCGCCGACGAGGCGGTCGAGAACTTCGCCCAGCACCAGAAGAAGATCGCCGGCGCCGAGCATGTCCTCGTCGTCGGCGGCGGGCCCTCCGGTGTGGAGCTCAGCGCCGAGATCCGCCTGGCAAGACCCGGGATCCCGGTCACGCTCGCCCACTCGGGGACGGAGCTGATGCACTCCACGGGCAGCGCGGCGGCCGGGCGGCGGGCCCGCGCCTGGCTGGAGGCGCACCATGTGACGGTGCGGCTCGACTCCTTCATGTCCCCGGGCAGCGAGTTCGGCACCTACCGGGACGCCCGGGGCAGCGTCGTCGAGGCCGATCTGTCGTTCTGGGCGACCGGCACCACCCCCAACACGTTCTGGCTGCGCATGGCCGGACTCGGCGACTGGCTGACCGCGTCCGGGCACATCAAGGTCGACCGCACCCTGCGGGTCGAGGGCCGCTCGGACGTGTTCGCGATCGGTGACGTCAATGACGCCACCGACGTCAAGATCACCCCCGCCGCGCTGGCCCAGGCGGACCTCGCGGCCCACAACATCCGCGACCATCTCGGGAGTCCGGGCAGGCACCGCAAGGAACTGCGGCTGTACCGGGCGTACCACCGCACCCCGATGATCGTGCCGTTCGGCTCGGCCGACGGAATGACCATGGTGCCCGTGCCCGGCGGCGAGACCGCGATCCTGGGCACCCGCACCTCCACCCTGGCCAAGGCGCGCACCCTGATGACCCCCTACATCAGACGCCAGCTCGGCTACGCCACCGACTGACCGGCACGGCGGCCGGGACACTGGCGCCCCGCGCGCTCACCGTCCCGGCTGCCGCACGGGTGCCCAGTGCTGCCGCAGCAGCGTGTGCGCACGGTGCACGAGGAAGGCCGCCACCGGCAGCTCCACGAACACGGCGAGTGCCGCCGACGCCCACACCGCCGGAGTGCCGAAGTCGAGCGACACGTCGAACCACGCGTCGCACACCAGCAGCACCGCCGTGGCCAGCGCCGCCAGTACGGCTCCCGCGTGCCGTCTGCGGGCCAGTACCGCCGTCGCCCCGGCGGCCGTGAGCAGCAGGATGTCGAAGCCCACCCAGGCGGCGCGCCACTGGTGGACTCGGTAGTCGGAGGGCAGCGTCAGGGCCATCAGCACCGTCCAGGGGATCAGCCCGAGCACCGAGAGCGCCAGCAGCTTCACGGTGCGCCGCCTGCGCCGCTCCTCGCCCGCCGGGCGTGCGGGGGCGTGCATGACGGGGAGGACGGCCACCGGGTCCTCGGTCGTCGGGCTCGTCGGGCTAGTCCGGGTAATCGGGCTCGTCGCCGGCATCGCCGCCACCTCGTTCCAGCCGTCGTCACCTGCGTCACGCGCCACGGCGCTCCTCCGTCAACAACTGGAGGGGGCCTCCTGATAATTCCCGGACGAGCGTGACGGACCATGGTGGTGTAAAGGATGGAATCGATGGATTCTTCGCGAAAAGCCTCCGAAACGCCCGCGGCGGCCCGGCCGGAAGGACCCGGGCCCACCGGCCCGGGCGAGCCCTTCGACGCATCCACCGAGGCCACCGCGGTGCTGGACACGGACGGCACCGTGATCGGCTGGACGCGGGGCGCCGAGGCGCTCCTCGGCCTCCCGGCGGCGCAGGTCGTGGGCCGGTCCGCCGCGCTGCTGCCGGCGGGCGCAGGGGACCCGGCACGGGTGGCGGCCGTCGTCGAGCGGTGCCGCGCCGGAATGGGCTGGAACGGGCTGGTCACGCTGCGGCACCGGGACGGCCACCGGGTCGAAGCCGATCTGCGGGTGTCGGCCTCCTTCCAAATCGCGGGCCCGCCCGAGGGACGGTCCGGGAAGCCGGGCCGCGGCCGGGAGTGCTTTCTCGTCTCGGCGCGCGAGCAGCGCCCGCAGTGGAGCATGGACCAGTCCGTCCTGGACGGCTTCCTCACCCGCTCCCCAGTCGGCATGGCCGTCCTGGACCTGGACCTGCGCTACGTATGGCTCAACGACACCCTCGAACGCTTCGGCGGTGTGCCCAGGAGACAGCGGTTGGGCCGGCGGCTGAGCGACCTGCTGCCGGGCATCCAGGCGGACACCATCGAGGAGCTGATGCGCAAGGTCCTGGCGACCGGCAACCCGGTCACCGACTACGAGTATCTGGGCTGGAGCTGGGCCGACCCGCACCGCAGGCACGCCTACTCCTCGTCGTTCTTCCCGCTGGTCGACGCAGACGGCACCGTCGCCGGGATCTGCTACATGGTCGTCGACGTCACCGAGCGGTGGACCGCCCGCAGACTGCTGACCCTGGTCAACGAGGCGGGCGCCGACATCGGCACCACCCTCGACGTGCTGCGGACCGCGCAGGAACTCGCCGACTTCGCCGTGCCCCGGTTCGCCGACTTCGTCGTCGTCGACCTGCTGGAGCACGTCCTCGACGCGGACGTGCCCGTCGACTGGCCGGACGGGGCGCCGCCCGTGCCCGTACGACCGGTGATGCGGCGCGCCGCGATGAGTTCCGTGTACGAGAACCGGCCGGGGGCGACCGCGGGGATCGGCGAGCGGGCCGACTTCTGGCCCCCTCGGCACGGTGTGGACCTGCTCACCGGCGGCGGGCCGGTCCTCGTCCCGGTGCTCGACCCGGACGACGATCTGTGGAGCGCCCGGCAGCCCGGGAGCGCCGCGCACATCCGCGAACTCGGCCTGCACTCCCTGATCTCCGTGCCGATGCGGGCCCGCAACACCGTGCTCGGCCTCACCACGTTCGCCCGCTCCGCCAACCCCGTGTCCTTCGGGCACGACGACGTCCTGGTCGCCCGGGAGCTGGTCGCGCGGGCCGCGCTGTGCGTGGACAACGCCCGCCGCTACACCCGTGAGCACACGGCCGCCGTCACCCTCCAGCAGAGCCTGCTGCCGCAGGCCCTGGCGGGCGGTACGGCCCTGGAGGTGGCCTCCTCCTATGTGCCGGCCGACGCCACGGGCGGGGTCGGCGGCGACTGGTTCGACGTCATCCCGCTGTCCGGCGCCCGCGTCGGCCTGGTCGTCGGAGACGTCGTCGGCCACGGCATCACCGCGGCGGCCACCATGGGCAGGCTGCGCACCGCCGTACAGACCCTCGCCGACATGGAACTGCCCCCCGACGAACTGCTCGCGCACCTCGACGACCTCGTGCTGCGGCTCAGCGAGGCGGAGACAGGCGTCGACGAGGCCCGGCAGAGCACCGCCGGATTCCTCGGGGCGACCTGCCTCTACGCCGTCTACGACCCCGTCACCCGGCGGTGCGCCATGGCCCGGGCGGGCCACCCGCCCCCGGTCGTCGTCACGCCCGACGGCAATGTCACCTTCCCCGAGCCGCCCGCCGGACCCCCGCTCGGCCTCGGCGGGATGGCCTTCGAGTCCACCGAGATCGAACTCCCGGAGAACAGCCTCCTCGGGCTCTACACCGACGGGCTCATCGAGGGACCCGACGGCGACATCGAGCCCGGCATGACCCGGCTCGCCGAGCTGCTGTCCCGGACCACCACGGACCTCGCGACCCTGTGCAGCACCGCCGTGCAGCAGCTTGTGCCGCTGACCCGCTCCGACGACATCGCCTTCCTGCTGGCCCGCACCCACGCCCTCGGCGCCGACCACGTCGTCTCCTGGGACGTCCCCGAGGACCCGGCCGCCGTGGCCGAGCTGCGCGCCCGCACGACCCGTCAACTGGCGGCCTGGGGACTGCACGACATGGTCATGACGACCGAGCTGATCGTGAGCGAGCTGGTCACCAACGCGATGCGGCACGCCGCCTGGCCCATCCGGCTGCGGCTGCTGCGCGACTCCCGGCTGACCTGCGAGGTCGCCGACGCCAGCAGTACCGCACCCCGGCTCCGGCACGCCCGCAGCACCGACGAGGGCGGCCGGGGTCTGTTCCTCGTCGCCCAGATGGCCCGCCGCTGGGGCGCTCGCTACACGGCGGGCGGGAAGATCATCTGGGCGGAGCAGGACCTGGCGTGAGCCGCTGGTGCTGCGACCGGAAAGGTTCACCGGCCCGCGACGCCCGGCACGGCACCTCGCCCCGTTGTCGCATCACCCGAGTACATCCAGTACGCGGACGATGCTCCGCCTTGCGATGCACCGCACCGGACGCCGCGGGCTTTCCGGCAAACCTTTCCGGTCACAGCACTAGGCCGGCCAGGGCGGTCGGGATGTGCGGCCGGTCAGGACAGGGTGCGGCACAGCAGCGCGTCGGGGCCGGGATAGGCGGCGAAGCGGGTGGTGAAGGCGATGCCCGCCGCGTACTCGTCGTCCCCGCACTGGCCCTTGTAGTCCTGGTAGGCGAAGTCGCCGCCGGACGAGCCCGGGGGCCGGTTGTCGGAGCGGTCGAACCACACCGTGCGCGAGGTGCCGCCGAGCGTGACCCGGGCCGGGACGCACAGCGCCGCCGAGGTCCGCGTCCCGCGGTGGCTGTAGCCGACGAGGAAGTCACCGGCCGGGCACTGGAGCTTGGTGTACCCGGAGGCCCAGTCGCCGCCCGAGGGGACGTAGCGCTCGTCCGTGACGACGACCTGGGCAGTGCCGCCGGCCCGCAGGTCGCCCGCGGTGGCGTCGGTGCACAGGCCCCGGCCCGAGGTGTGGCCGAGCCCGGTCAGCCGCAGTCCGTCGGGGCAGACGGCCTTGGAGGCCCCGGAGTCCCAGTCGCCCTGGGCGCGCACCCGCAGCGACTGGACGTAGTCGCCGTGGTCGGTGTTGAGCATGCGCCACACCGGGGTCGCGGCCACGGAGCCCGTCAGGGCGGGCGCGGTCATGAGGTGGTCCCAGGCGCCCCGGCGCCAGTCGGAGTCGTCGAGGAGCCCGTGCCGCCCGCCCTGCATGTCGTAGCGCAGCAGGGCCCAGTCGTCGTGGCCCTCCCAGCCGACCAGGGGCCAGTAGGCGAAGTCGGTGTCGTGGTCGGCGAAGTAGTCGGTGATGTTGCCGAACCACGTGCGGGCCGCGGCACCGGTCTCCCCGGCGCCGATGCCGAACTCGCTGATCCACACCGGCGCGGTGTAGTGCCTGCCGTTCTCCTCCGCGAAGAACGCCTCGTCGTACAGGGCCTGGTAGAGGTCGGCACGGCTGAGGTCCTGGTAGCGGGCGTCGTGGGTCTCGCCGATCCCGGTGGCGCCGCTGTGGTTCGGGCCGGTGTAGCCGTAGAAGTGGGCGGAGTAGACCAGTTTGCGGCTGTCGACCAGGGCGTGCGACAGCGTGCCCGCGGGGGTGAGCATGGGGCGGCCGTGCGGGAGTCCGTCGACGGGCAGCCCGGTCCAGTTGATGCCCTCGACGACGATCAGGAGGTTCGGGTTCGCCTCGGTGAGGATGCGGTCGGCGGCGAGCTGAGAGGCGGCGAACCAGTCATGGGCGTCGCCCACGCCCCAGTTGGGGTCGTCGAGGACGTCACGGCGGACCTCGTTGTAGAGATCGGCGCCCACCACTCCCGGGTCGTTCGCGTAACGGCGGGCCATGAACACCCAGTCGTCCGCCCACTGCTGGGTGCTCCGGCCGCTGTTCCAGCGTTCGTTGCCGTCCACACCGCAGCACCAACGCGAGGTGTTCGTGTGGTTGTTGAGGATGACGGCGAACCCGGCGTCGGAGAGCGCGGTGACGACCGCGTCGTACACCTGGAGCGGGGTGTCCCCGCGCAGTTGCGGATTGGCGGCCACGGCCGAGTCCGGCACGGCCGCCGTCGCGTGGATCATGGCGTTGGAGAACGGCAACCGGACGCTGTTGACACCGAGTTCACGGAAGTCCGACATGAGCCGGGACAGCGGCGCCCGGTCCAGGCCCAGCGGGATGCCGTGCGAGTTCTGCCCCGCGTGGTGGTTGGCGTCGTCGGACTCGCTGCCGCTGCCCGTCCAGGAGCCCTGTGCACCGTCCCAGTTGGCCGACTTCAGCCGGAACCGGTCGCCGTTCGCGTCGACGATGTAGCGTCCGCGGGTGGACAGCGGGGGCTGCCAGGTCCTGGTGGTGGCGGTGGTGGCGGTGGTGGCGGTGGTGGGGGTGGCGGTCGCGGCGTCGGTCGCGGAGGTCTGTGTGGTCGCCGCGGAGGTCTGCGCGGTGCTCGCGGCGGCGTTCGGCGCCGGCGCGGCCACGGCCGCGGGTGCGGTGGCCCACAGCAGCAGTATCGTCCCGCATGTCAGGTACTTGACAATCATGGATTTTGACATCGTTTTCCTCGGCAGGGGAGGGGGTCTCCCCGCAGTTTCCCGCTCCCGCGCGGCTTCAACCGCGCCCTCGGGCGGCCGGGCGATGTCGGTCCCGGCACGCCAACTCTCTTGCACACAAATGATGTGACGGCTCAGACGCAGGTGCGCAGCGCCGCCCACACCACGTTGCCCGTGGTACGGGTCGAGCGGGTCACTCCCCAGGCGTCGGCGATCTGCTCGACGAGCAGCAGCCCGCGCCCGCTCTCGGCGTGCGGGGCGGGGGAGAGGCGGGGCAGACACGGCTCGCGGTGGTCGCCGTCACCGTACTCGTCGTGCACCTCGACCCTCAGCTCCGATTCCGGCACCAGCTCCACCCCGCACAGCATCCGCCCGCCCCGGGCGTGCAGCACCGCATTGGTGGCCAGCTCCGAGATCAGCAGCACCGCGTCGGTGCACAGATCGCCCGCCTGCCGCCAGACACACAGCTGCTCCCGCACCACATCGCGGGCGATCTTCACGCTCGCGCGGTGCGCGGGAAGGTCGAGCCAATGGGAGCGTCGCGGGCCCGAAGGGGTTAAGAGGCCGTGGGACGAAGCGGTGTGGGGGGTCACAGTGATCGCCTTCCATCGAGCGCGGGGCGCTGGGGCCTGTCGTCCGGATCAAGTCGGTGTGCGGCGTGTGGCACGAGTGACGCGCGCGCTCGGCGGGGTCGCTCACGAAGTCATCATGCTGGTTGGTGAGTTCACGGTGCAACCGACTCCCTGATAATTTCAGCCCGCCGGTATCCGACTGGTGGCATCATCAAGTCGCTGTCAGAATCGCCCTGTTGACGGTCACTCAGGAGGTAGGGCGTGAACGAGGCTCGTTCGGGCGCCGGCTCGAGTGCTCCCACGGTGCTGCGCATGATCCTCGGGCGGCGGCTCCGGGACATACGGCTGAACGCGGGGGCGTCCTTGGAGGACGCCGCCCGTGCCCTGCGGGTGAAGCCCCTCACCATCCGCCGGCTGGAGAAGGCGGAGGTCGCCCTCAAACCCCTCTATGTGGAGAAGCTGCTCCAGACCTACGGGGCCGGGCAGCAGGAGATCGACGAGTTCGTCGCGCTGGCCGAACGGGCCAACGAGCCCGGCTGGTGGCACGCCTACCGCGACGTACTGCCCAACTGGTTCACCGCGTACGTGAGTCTGGAGACGGGCGCCAAGACCTTACGCACCTACGAGCCCCACTACGTCACCGGCCTGCTCCAGACCTACGGGTACGCGCGCGCCGTACTGCGCGGCGGCTTCCCGAACGGCGGCGAGGAGGAGCTGGAGCGGCGGGTGGACGCCCGGCTGCGCCGTCAGGGTCTGCTGGCGAGGGAGAACGCGCCGACGCTGTGGGTGGTCATGGAGGAGGCCGTGCTGCACCGCGTGGTCGGCGGCGCCGAGGTGATGCGGGAGCAGATCGACAAGCTCCTGGAGGTCTCTGAACTCGACCATGTCAGCGTGGACATCGTGCCCTTCACCGCCGGCGCCCATGTCGGGGCCTGTGCCCCGTTCACCTATTTCCGGTTCGAGGAGCCGGAGCTGCCCGACATCGTCTACAGCGAGATCCTGTCCGCCTCCATGTACCTGGACGAACGCGCCGACGTCGTCGCCCATCTGGAGGCTCACAACCGTATGTCGCTGCTGACGTCGGCCGCGGACAGCAAGGCACTCCTTGACCGCATGCGCAAGGAGTACTCATGACCACCACCGACGCCCGGTTCTACAACGGAATGCCTGCCTCGGAACTCGGTGAGCAGGGCTGGGAGTGTCCGTGGAGCGGGCCCAACGGAGGTCAGTGCGTGGAGACCAAGCAGCTCGCCGACGGCCGGGTGGCCCTGCGCCAGTCGACCGACCCGGCGTCACCGGCGCTGATCTACACGCCGGAAGAGATCAGGGCGTTCGTCCTGGGAGTCAAGCAGGGACTGGCCGATCATCTGACGGCCGGCTGAAGCGCGACAGGCCCTAACGGGAAGGACCGTGCCGGCGTCGGCCGCGGCCTGCCCGGCACACCTACGCAGACCAGTCAAGGGGAGACGATGAGCAGCACCAACGCCGCGCGGGACATCGACACCAGCAGGCCGCACTCCGCCCGGATGTACGACTACTTCCTCGGCGGCAAGGACCACTTCGAGGTCGACGCCAAGGCCGCCGCGACGGTCGCCGAGACGTTCCCCGCGGTGTTCCTGGGCGCCCGGGAGAACCGCGCCTTCATGCACCGCGCCACCCGGGTCCTCGCCCAGGAGCACGGCATCCGCCAGTGGCTGGACATCGGCACCGGCATCCCCACCGAGCCGAACCTCCACCAGGTCGCCCAGTCCGTGGCCCCCGAGGTACGCGTGGTCTACGCCGACAACGACCCGCTCGTCCTGAAGTACGCCGAGCGCCTGATGCGCAGCACCCCGCAGGGCCGCACGATGTACATCGAGGCGGACGTGAACGACCCCGAAGCCCTGCTGGAGACGCCCGAACTCGCCGAGGTGCTCGACCTGGACCGGCCCGTGGCGCTGTCCCTGAACGCCCTGATGCACTTCGTCACCGACGCCCAGGACCCGTACGGCATCGTCGGCCGCCTGCTCGCCGCGCTTCCCTCCGGCAGCGCGCTCGCGCTCAGCCACGGCACGGCCGAGTTCGACCCGCCGACCTGGCACAAGATCACCGGCATCTACACCGACGCCGGTACGCCCGTGCAGCTCCGCACGGCGGACGAGGTCGCCCGCTTCTTCGACGGCCTCGACCTGCTGGACCCCGGCGTGACCCTCGGACACCGCTGGCGCCCCGACGCGGAGACCGAGGTCCGGGCGAAGGACCTCACGGACGCCGAGGTCAGCGTGTGGACCGGGGTGGGCATCAAGCCGTAGGCCGGTAAGCGCCGTGGACCCGCAGACGCACAGGGCGGCAGGCCGGTGTGGGGGCGGCCCGCGGACGCCGGCCGTACCGGCGTCCGCGGGGCAGAAGCTCACTGGCGGGGACGCTCGAAGGTCAGCAGCAGGCCCTCGACCGCGCCGGGACCGATACGGCCCTTCACATCGGCGGAGGTGAGGGCCTTGAGGGCCCAGCCGTCCTCCGCGTGCTTGTTGAGGACCTTCTCCAGCTTGTCGCTGTCCAGCGCGTCGCCTATCAGCGACTCCCGGAAGGTGACGACCTTGTACTCGTAGGTGTAGGGGCTGCTCATCGCGGTGGTTCCTCCTGCGGATCGGCCCGTGCGGGCTGTCGGATCGGCCCGTGCGGGCTGTGGTGCGGGTGCGCATGACATGCGCGCGGCCAGCCAATCATCTCCGGCGGCGGAGGTCACGGCGGCCTGTGTGGCGTGGACCGCGTAGCGTGGTGCGGGAGGGATCCGCGTACCACGAGCCGTGACCCCTGGGGGCGTGATGTGCTGGAGCGCGACGGCCGATCTCGTGGCGGGCGCCGGGATATCGGCGGTCGGCGTCGCCTGTGTGGCGCAGGTCCGTGACTTGCGCCAACTCCCGCTGGCCGCACTGCCGTTGCTGCTCGGTGCCCATCAACTCGTGGAAGCGGCGGTGTGGCACGCGGGCGGTGGCAGCGGGCCCGCCACCGTCGCCTGGGCCGTCATCGCGCTGCCCCTGCTCGCCCTGTGGGTCCCGGCGGCCGTGTTCTGCGCCGCCCCGCCCGCCGCCCGGCCGCGGCTCCGCCTCCCGCTCGCCGCGGGCGCCGCGACGGCCGCCGTGCTCGTATACCGGATGGCCACCGGCCCGGTGCGCGCCGAGATCCGCGGCCACACCGTCGGCTACGTCTTCGCCCTGCCACACGGGACGCTGCTCACCGCGGGCTATCTGCTGGCCACGATCGGCTCGCTGCTGGTGTCCGGCGAGCGGCGGCTGGTGACCCTGGGCGTGCTGGTCGCGGTGGGCGCGGCCGTCTGCCGGGCGCTGTGGAGGCTGGAGTTCGTGTCGACGTGGTGCGCGGTCGCGGCGGTGTGCTCGGTGGCGCTGCTGGGCCGGACCCGGGCGGTGCGCCCATCCGAAACGGAGGTACGCCCGGTCGGCAGTCGGCGGTGATCGCTGGCCCGGGCAGGAGGAACAAGACGACCGGCTGACCTGCCCTTGCAGGCAGCGGACTCTGCCCCCAAGCCCGGCGACACCGGGGACGCCCCTCGCTAGCCTCCGTCCGTGAGGAACGACTCCCGCCCCCGCCTGCCCCCGGCACCAGCCGCGGAAAGGCACGCTGCCCCCTCCGGCGACGCGCCGGGCTCCACCCGGTGACCGAAAACCCACGGGCACAGTCCCCCACAGCCGACACCCCGGCCGCCGTTCCCGTCACCCCCGATCCACCCCCGACCACCACCCCCGCCGAGCGCCCCCGGCGCCGTGGGCCCGGGCCGTTCACCCTTCTCGTGCTCCCCTGTCTCATCGCCCTCCCCGGCGTCGCCGGGTTTCTCGCGTTGAACGGTGGTTTTCCGCCGGACTGGGTGCAGGGGACCGGGCAGCAGGACAGCGGTGCCGACTCCATGGCCGAGAGCTATGCGCCGTGGCTGCGCAAGGCGGCCGACCGGTGCAGCGTGGTCACGCCCTCCTTGCTGGCCGCCCAGATCGACCAGCTCTCCGGATGGAAGCAGGAGACCTCGGCGCCGTCGGACGACGAGGGCATCGCCGGGTTCTCGCCCGCCGGATGGAAGACCTGGGGCAAGGACGCCGACAGCGACGGGCACTCCTCGCCCACCGACCCCGCGGACGCCGTCACCGCGCTGGGCCGCGAGGACTGCTCGCTCGCAGCCGAGGTCACCGGCCTCAGGACGGACGGCCGTATCAACGGCGACCTCGTCGATCTCACCCTCGCCGCCTACGCGACCGGCACGGACGACGTGACCGAGGCCGGAGGCGTGCCCGCCGGGGCGCGCACCTACGTCTCCGAGGTGAAGTCGCTCCTGCCGCGCTACGAGGCGTTCGACCGGACCGCCGCAGCCACCGGTGCCGCCGTCCCGGCCGCGCCCGCCGGTGCCGTGCTCACCCCGCCGCTGACCGGCGGCCTCACCGTGACCTCGCCCTTCGGCACCCGCAAGCACCCCCTCACCGGCGTCACCAAGCTGCACACCGGTGCCGACTTCGCCGGGACACAGGGCACTGAGGTCTACGCCGCCCGCGAGGGCCGGGTGGTGTTCGCCGGGCTCACCAAGGCGTACGGCAACCGGATCGTCGTGGACCACGGCACCATCGCGGGCAAGCCGCTGCAGACGACGTACAGCCAGCTGTCCGCCCTCCAGGTCACCGTCGGCCGGAGCGTCCGGGCCGGCACCCTGATCGGGCTGGTCGGCTCGACCGGCCTGTCCACCGGCCCGCACCTCCACTTCGAAGTGATCTACGGCGGTGCCTGCAACGATCCCCTGCCCTGGCTGGGCATCAGGAGCAGTACTCGCTGACGGCCCCGCTTTCCGCTGCTCGGCACCGCACGGACCGGAGCCGTCAGCCGCCCGGACCACGACGTGTAGTACCGCGGTACCACCGCCACCACGCCGGATCAGCCCGGGGTACGACCGGATTCGGCCGATCTGTTGCCTAACGTGGCAGGTGAGGCGTCCGCCGGGCGCTGTAGGCGACGGAAGGCACACGCATGATCGAGGCCAGGCAGCTGACGAAGAGGTACGGGGAGAAGACCGCCGTGGACCGGCTGGACTTCACCGTGCAGCCAGGTACGGTGACCGGCTTCCTCGGGCCCAACGGCGCGGGCAAGTCCACCACGATGCGCATGATCGTCGGTCTGGACGCTCCGACCAGCGGCTCGGTGACGGTCGGCGGCCGCCGCTACGCCGAGCACCGGGCGCCGCTCCAGGAGGTCGGCGCGCTGCTGGAGGCGAAGTCGGTCCACCCGGGCCGCTCGGCGTACCAGCACCTCAAGGCGCTCGCCCTGACGCACGGCATCCCGCTCGCCCGCGTCGACGAGGTCATCGACCTCGCCGGTCTCGGCAGCGTGGCCAAGAAGCGCGCCGGGGCGTTCTCCCTCGGCATGGGCCAGCGGCTCGGCATCGCGGCCGCGCTGCTCGGCGACCCGGCGACGGTGATGCTGGACGAGCCGGTCAACGGGCTCGACCCGGAGGGCGTGCTGTGGATCCGCACGCTGCTCACCTCTCTCGCCGCCGAGGGCCGTACTGTGTTCGTCTCGTCGCATCTGATGAGCGAGATGGCGCTGGTCGCCGATCATCTGATCATCGTCGGACGAGGGCGGCTGCTGGCCGACACCACCGTGCGGGACCTGGTGCGCGAGGCGGGCGCCGACACCGTCACGGTGGCCACCCAGGACCCGGCCCGGCTGCGGGACGTGCTCGCGGGCCCCGGCGTCGGCATCACCGGCCAGGTCGGCTCCGAGGAACTCCAGGTGACCGGGGTGTCCGCCCGCGAGATCGGGCTGAAGGCCGCGGAACACGGCATCGCCCTGTTCGAACTGACGCCGCGCGCCGTGTCGCTGGAGCAGGCGTTCATGGACCTGACCCGGGACGCGGTGGAGTACCACGGCTCCACCACCGGCGCCGAGACCGTCGGGAGCGCGGCATGACCTCACTGACCACCGCCCAGGAGACCCGCCCCGAGCAGGACCGGCCGACACCCGCCCGCCCCGCCTACAAGGTGACCGGACCGCGCGTGCTGCGCTCGGAATGGGCCAAGTTCTGGTCGCTGCGCTCCAGCTGGATCACCCTCGGCCTCGGCCTGCTCTTCCTGGTGGGATTCGGCCTGATCGCCTCCGCCCGCTACAAGTCCGGCTACGACGGCGGCACCCTGCCCCGGGACTTCGCCGCCCAGACGGGCCTCAGCCTCTCCCTCTTCGGCACCAACTTCGCCCAGCTCGCCCTCGGCGTCCTCGGCGTCCTCGTCACAGCCGGGGAGTACTCGACCGGCATGATCCGCTCCACGCTGGCCGCGGTGCCGCGCCGGCTGCCCGTGCTGTGGTCCAAGGCGGCGGTCTTCGGGCTCGTCACGGTCGTGCTGGGGACATTCGGCGCGTTTGTCGCGTTCCTGTTCGCCCACGGCATCGTCTCCGGCACCCCCGCCGCCATGGACTTCTCGCACGCGGGCGTCCTGCGCAGCCTGCTGGGCGCCGGACTCTACCTCGGCCTCGTCGGCGTCATCGGCACGGCGCTGGGCGCGCTGCTGCGCTCGGTGGCGGGCGGCATCTCCGTCCTGGTCGCCTCCCTGATGCTGATCCCCGGTCTGATCTCGCTGCTGCCCACCTCGTGGCAGGACAACATCAGCCCCTACCTGCCCAGCAACGCGGGCGAGGCCATGTTCGCCCTGACCCACGACTCCACCACTCTGTCGCCCGGCGCCGGTCTGCTGACCCTGCTCGCCTGGACGGTCCTCGCGCTCGGCGGCGCGGCGTACCGGCTGATGCGCAGCGACGCCTGAGCACCTGCACCATGGACGCGTGACAACCGTGACCATCGACGACGCAGGCGCCATGGGACCGCTGGTCGCCCGGCTCGGCCGCGGCGGCCGGCGGCTGCGGGACGCCGACCGCGCCCGGCCCTGGGTCCTGGACACCGCCGTGGTCGTCCTGGTCCTGCTGATGTTCGCCCTGCCCGACCTGGTGCACGGGCACCCTGGCTCCGGCGACGGCGAGGAAGGCCACCGGCTGCGGCTCGCGCTGACCGAACTGCCGGTGGCCGGGACGCTGGCGTTCCAGGCAGGCCTCGTCCTGCCGCTGCTGTGGCGGCGCCGCAGGCCCTTCGTGGCCTTCGGCGCCGTCACGGCCGTCTTTCTGCTCCAGTGGTCGCTGGGCGTGGCGCTGCGTGCCGACATCGCCCTGCTGATCGCCCTCTACAGCCTCGCCCTGCACGGGCGGCTGAAGCAACTGCCCTGGGCCTGCGCGGTGATGACGGTCGCCATGGTGCCGGTCGCGCTGCGCGTGTCATCGGTCGTCTCCGTCTGGGACGCGCTGTTCTTCCTGCTCGCCGCCGCGACCGCCGCCCTCGCGGTCGGCCTCACGGTGCGCATCCGGCGCGCCCAGCTGGCCGGGCTGCGGGAGCGGGCCGCCCGGCTGGAGATAGAGCGCGACCAGCGAAGCCGGCTGGCGACCGCGACCGAACGGGCCCGGGTGGCACGCGAGATGCACGACATCGTCGGCCACAACCTGTCCGTCATGATCACCCTCGCCGACGCCGGTGCGTACGCCGCGCAGTCGGCCCCCGCCCGCGGCAAGGAAGCCCTGCTGCTCATCGGCGACACCGGCCGTCAGGCGCTCGGCGAACTGCGCCGGGTGCTCGGCGTGCTGCGGGAGGCGTCGGACGGTGCGGGCGCCGGGCCGCAGCTCAGCCCGCAGCCCGGTCTCGCGGACGTCGAGGCGCTGTGCGGCGGGGTGCGCGCCGCCGGTCTCGAGGTCGTCTACCGCAGCCGCGGGCGCACCGACGCGCTCGACGCGGGCGTGCAGCTCACGGTGTACCGCATCGTGCAGGAAGCCCTCACCAACACCCTCAAGCACGCCGGTGCGGGCAGCCGGGTCACCCTGACGATCGCCGCCGAGGACACCCGTGTCACCGTCCGCGTCCAGGACACCGGCCCGCCGGGCCCGCCCGGCGCGCGGGACAGCGGGACGCCCTCACCGTCGGACGGAGAGGGGCACGGCCTGCTGGGCATGCGCGAACGGGCCGCGCTCTACGGCGGGACCCTCACCGCGGGCCCGGCACCGGGCGGCGGCTGGACCGTGACCGCCACTCTCGACCTCACCCCCAGGGACGGCACCCCATGACCACCGTGCTCGTCGTGGACGACCAGCCGCTCCAGCGGTACGGCTTCCGCCTCCTGCTGGACTCCGTGCCCGAGACCGAGGTCGTCGGCGAGGCCGCGCACGGTGCCGAGGCCGTCCGCAAAGCCGCCGAACTGCGCCCCGACGTGGTGCTGATGGACGTCCGTATGCCCGGCATGGACGGCATCGAGGCGACCCGCCGCATCGTCGGCTCCGGCGGCCGCTCCCGCATCCTGGTGCTCACCACCTTCGACCTCGACGAGTACGTCCACGCCGCCCTGCGCGCCGGGGCCAGCGGATTCCTGCTCAAGGACGCCCGTCCCGAGGAACTCCTCGCCGGCATCCGCGCCGTGGCGGGCGGCGACGCGGTGATTGCGCCCGCGCTGACCCGCCGCCTCCTGGACGAGTACGCCCTCCAGATGACCCGCCCGGCGGGAGATCCGGCCAAGGACCCCCGCGTGAGCGCCCTGACCGAGCGGGAGCGGGAGATCCTGGTCGCCATCGGCAAGGGCTGGACCAACGGCGAGATCGCCGCCCACTTCGTCCTGTCCGAGTCCACGGTGAAGACCCACGTGGGCCGGGTCCTGGCCAAAATAGGAGCCCGGGACCGGATCCAGGCGGTCATCTTCGCCTACGACTTGGGGCTGGCCCGCCCCAACACGGGCTGAACGCGGGGCCGTCGGCCCGCTCAGATCCCATGACCGGCGAGGGCGGCGCCCCGCGGCGGCCGGACGGTGACGTGCGCGCCTGAAACGGTGCCGACGGCCACCGACGCGTGGACGGCCGGGATCGGCCACCGTCCCATGCCCCCCACCCCGCACAGCAGCCCCGCACCCCCGCCCCCGCCGCAGGCCGCGCGGCCCGTCGTCGCGCTCCGGACCGCTGCCCGCCCCCTCCGGCTACCGCCAGTTTGAGCCGAAATCTTGTCGCCACCATGACAAATCTATGAGTCGGATGACACTCTGCTGTTCGCCCTTCACCGGGCGTTCACGAGTCCCCCACCTCGCCCCCCACCCCCACATCCCCCCACCCCACATCCCCCCACCCCACATCCCCCCACCCCACTCCGCACCACCTCGCGCACCGCCGAGCCCGGACCCGACCCTGTGTCCCCTCGTGCCGTGCTCTCCTCACCCGCGCGCGCCGTCGGAAGGCCGACCCCGGCCGATCCGTTGCCCTGCCCTGCCCAGGGCCCGGCCCGACTCACCGAAGGAGACCCCTTTTGTTTCGGTCAGACCGTCGTTCACATCCCCCAGCCCGTACCGCAGCCCTTGCCCTCGCCGCGGTGAGCGCCCTCGTCGCCGCCGGAGTGCAGACCGGCACGGCGGCAGCAGCCCCCACGCCCCGCAGCCACGCGAAGATCCTCGCCACCCCCCGCGCGGCCGCCGCGCCCGCCCGTCTGACCCCCACAGGTCACGCGGCGCTGGTGAAGCGAGCCGCCAAGGAGGCGTCCGGCACCGCCGAGGCACTGCGCCTCGGTGCCAAGGAGAGACTCGTCGTCAAGGACGTCTCCGAGGACGCCGACGGCACCACCCACACCCGCTACGAGCGCACCTACGCCGGACTCCCGGTCCTCGGCGGCGACCTGGTCGTCCACACCAAGGACGGCCGTACCACGGTGACCAAGGCGGCGAAGGCCGCTCTCGCGCTTCCCACCGTCACCCCGAAGGTCACCTCCGCCAAGGCGGCGGACAAGGCGCTCGCGTTCGCCGTCAAGGCGCACGCCAAGAACCCAGAGCCCGATGGCAGTTCACGCCTCGTCGTCTGGGCGGGCGACGCAAAGCCGGTGCTCGCCTGGGAGTCCGTGGTCGGCGGTTTCCAGCACGACGGCACGCCCAGCGAGCTGCATGTCGTCGCCGACGCGGCCTCCGGCAAGACCCTGTTCTCGTACGAGGGCGTGCGCACCGGCACCGGCACCGGCCAGTACAGCGGCACCGTCCCGCTCGGCACCACGCTGTCCGGCCCGACGTACCAGCTCGTCGACGGCGACCGTGCCGGACACCGCACCTACGACCTGAACCAGGGCACCTCGGGCACCGGAACCATCTTCACAGATGACAACGATGTCTGGGGCGACGGGACCGTGAGCAACCGTCAGACCGCCGGTGTGGACGTGGCGTTCGGCGCGGCAGCCACCTGGGACTACTACAAGGACGTTTTCGGCCGCAACGGCATCCGCAACGACGGCGTCGCCGCCTACAGCCGGGCCCACTACGGCAACGGCTACGTCAACGCCTTCTGGTCCGACACCTGCTTCTGCATGACCTACGGCGACGGCGCGAGCAACACCCACCCGCTCACCGCGCTCGACGTCGCCGCGCACGAGATGAGCCACGGCGTCACCGCCGCGACGGCGAACCTCACCTACTCCGGGGAGTCCGGGGGCCTGAACGAGGCCACCTCCGACATCTTCGCGGCGGCCGTGGAGTTCCACGCGAACCTGGCGTCCGACGTTCCGGACTACCTGGTCGGCGAGAAGATCGACATCAACGGCGACGGCACCCCGCTGCGTTACATGGACAAGCCCTCCAAGGACGGCGCGTCCCGCGACTACTGGAGCTCCACGCTCGGCAGCGTGGACGTGCACTACTCCTCCGGCCCGGCGAACCACTTCTTCTACCTGCTGTCCGAGGGCAGCGGCGCCAAGACCGTCAACGGCGTCGCCTACGACAGCCCCACCTCCGACGGCCTCCCGGTCACCGGCATCGGCATCGACAACGCCCAGCGCATCTGGTACCGGGCGCTCACCACGTATATGACCTCGACCACCGACTACGCGGGCGCCCGCACCGCGACGCTCCAGGCCGCGGCCGACCTCTTCGGCGCCTACAGCCCGACCTACCTCGCAGTCGCCAACGCCTGGGCGGGCATCAACGTCGGCCAGCGCATAGCCCTCGGCGTCAACCTGACCGCCCCGGGCGACCAGATCAGCGGGGTCGGACAGAGCGTCAGCCTCCAGGTCGCAGCGTTCACCACCAACACCGGGTCCGGTCTGACGTACCAGGCGAGCGGGCTGCCGGACGGACTGACCCTCAGCGGCACCGGACTGATCTCCGGTGTTCCGACCACCCTGGGCACCAGCACCGTCACCCTGACCGTCACGGACGGCACCGGAGCGGCGTCCACCGTGAGCTTCTCCTGGCGCGTGGCGAACATCTACGCCAGCACCACCCGCGTCGACATCCCCGACAACGCGGGCGCGGTGGAGTCCCCGATCACCGTCACCGGCCGCGTCGGCAACGCCTCGGCCACCACGTCGGTCTACGTCAAGATCGTGCACACCTACCGGGGCGACCTCACCGTCGATCTCGTCGGCCCGAACGGGACCGTGTACTCCCTGCTCAACCGCAGCGGCGGCTCGGCGGACAACGTCGACCAGACGTTCACCGTCGACGCCTCCGCCCAGCCTGTCGCGGGCACCTGGAAGCTGCGCGTCCAGGACCACGCGGCGATCGACGTCGGCTACATCGACCAGTGGCAGCTGACGCCCTGACCCTGTCCGCCCGACTCCTCCGGCCGCCCCGGGAGACTCCGTGTCCCCGGGGCGGCCGGCCCGTTCTCGGCGTCGTGGCGTCGTGGCGTCGTGGCGTCGTGGCGTCGTGGCGTCGTGGCGTCGTGGCGTCGTGGCGTCGTGGCGTCGTGGCGTCGTGGCGTCGTGGCGTCGTAGCTCGTGGCGCCGTGACGTTCGGATCCGTCAGACGGAGGCAGGGCCGCGCGCCACACCCAGCGCCAGCCGAGGGGCGCCACGATGAGGACGAGCCGGACGACCGCGCCCACCTTGGCCAAGGCGAGTTTGAGCATGAGTCATCTTCCGGTCTTCGGGACAGTAGGCGCGTCACGGTGTACAGGTCGGCGGGGACTGGTACGACAGCTTCCCCGTTATCTTCTTCGCGGTCCTGCAAGAGGGCCGCTGGCCTCCGGGCCCGGCATGACTGTTGCCCCCTGTGGGAGGTCGGCCAGCCAGAACCCAAGCTGCCCGTAGTCGTGCCGATCCTCCGTGTCAGGTCCCGAGGCGGCGGTGGTCCTCCTCGTCCCATGTCCGGGTGTCGCGCGGCTCGACGTACGGCTCCTCGTCGGCCGGGTGGCCTGCGGCGACGGCGCGCTGGCGCACCAGTTCCGCGTCGAACTCGAGGCCGAGCAGGATGGCCAGGTTGGTGATCCACAGCCAGACCAGGAAGATGATCACCCCGGCGAGAGCGCCGTAGGTCTTGTTGTACGAGCCGAAGTCGGCCACGTACAGCGCGAACCCGGCCGAGGCGATCATCCAGATCAGCAGGGCCAGGAAGCTGCCCGGCGTGATCCAGCGGAAGCCCCGGACGCGCGCGTTCGGAGTGGCCCAGTACAGGACCGCGATCATCACCGTGACCAGGAGCACCAGCACCGGCCACTTCGCGTACGACCACACGGTCAGCCCGGTGTCGCCGACCCCGAGCGCGGTACCGGCCTGCCGGGCGAGACCCCCGGTGAACACCACGATCAGTGCGCTGATCACCGCCATGACCATCAGTACGACGGTCACGCCGACCCGTACCGGCAGCACCTTCCACACCGGCCGGCCCTCGGGGATGTCGTAGACCGCGTTGGCGCTGCGGATGAACGCGGCGACATAGCCGGACGCCGACCACACCGCGAGCACCAGACCCACGATCGCCATGACCGAACCGAGCCCGCCCCTGCCCTGCATCTGCTGCACGGCGCTGCGCAGGATGTCCTGGGCCGCGCCCGGGGCGAGCTTCTGGATGTTGTCCAGGACCGCCTTTGTGGCGGACTGCCCGACGACCCCCAGCAGCGACACCAGCGCCAGCAGCGCCGGGAACAGTGCCAGGATCGAGTAGTAGGTCAGCGCCGCGGCCCGGTCGGCCAGCTCATCCCTCTTGAACTCCTTCAGGGTGCCCTTCAGCACCGCTGCCCAGGAGCGCTTGGGCAGGTCCGTCGGCTTGTCCGGGGCCTGCCGTTCCACACGCTGGTCCGGCCCGCCGGCGGCCGGGGCGTGCTCGCCGTGGCGTCTGTGCGGCTTCAGTGTTCGTACCATTCCACCCGTGTATCCAGCCCGGTACCACCCATGCGCGAACACGGGGCATGTCGGACTTTTTTTCTCTCGCTTCTCAGCTTCGATGCCGGTGGTCCACCGTCTTCGGCTCAGCCGCAGCCATCGGTGGGCGCGGTGGCGGTGTGGCGGGACGGCGTACAGGAGTCGTGACAGCGGTGAGGCGGGAGCCGCTGGCGTGCAGACGGTCTCACGATGAGATGCGGGAGCGCCTCTTCCGCACGGCCGTCACCGACGCTGCGATGGCTGCCGCGAGGGCCGAGGCTGAGGCTGAGGCGGGTGGCGGGCGAGTGCGGCCTCGAGGGACCGGCTGCGGGATGCGGTGTCGAAGGCGCCGTGGGCGCCGTGGTCCGTGCCTTTCGGCTGGTCGACCGGTTCGAAGAGGTTGCTCTCGCTGCTCGGCGGCTGCTGGTCGGTCTGCTGGGCGTCGAAGCCGGTGCGGGCCAGGTAGCGGTCGAGCAGGGCGGTGTCCTGCGCTACCTGACCAGCGGTGTCGCGGCGGGCAGTGCAGCCTCGGCTCTGTCGCCTCGGCGCCGGCGTTCGGAGTCGTCGCCCGGAGGCAGGCTGGCAGCCGGCTGCAGCGCCGGCGCGCTGCGTAAGCGTTGCTCCGCTTCGTCCGCAGCCGCAAGGACGCTCAAGATCGCCAGGACGACGAGGGCAAGCAGGAGCAGAAGGGCCACGGAGGCGGGTGTGGGGTAGTCCCACAGGAAGAGGGTGAGGCCCCCGGCGCCTATGACGGCACCTGTGGTGAGGGGCCGGTGCGTGCGCAGCCACCGTCCGACAGCGCCCGTCGCCAGCCCCGAACGGGCGAGCACATGTCCTGCGGACTCGGTGCTCCGGGCCGCGGCAGAGCGCACGGCGACGGCACCGCGTCCCTGTCCGTACAGATAGCCCGCGATCACGGTGAGCACGGCCGTGAGGAGTGCTGTGAGGGTCGCCTGCCTGAGGAACCGCACCAGGGTGTCGTAGACAGCCGCAGCGGCATTCTGCGCCTGAGGTACCTGGGACACTGCGTCCAGACAGATCTGGCGCATGACGGTGATTCCGACGAGAAGCCCGCACATCATGATGCTGGTGCCGATGCCACCGGCCATCAGCGCGACCCGGCGGGAAGGCGCCACCCAGATACCCAATCCACCGAGCACGACCACCGTCGGCGGCAGCCAAGGGCCGACGACGGCGAGCCAGCGGGCGCTGTCCCGGGCCTCACCGAGATTCTGGTTCCGGACCAGCACGATCGACTTGTCGGCCCCCGGAATGCTTTCCGCCTTCACAAGAGTCACGCCGACCAATTGCTTCTGCAGTTCTTCGATCACAGTGCCGACGTTCAGTGTGATGGTGTCGCCCTTGATCTCAAGCGGTCCGCCTCCCTCCCCCGTCAGGACGTTCGTCGCGACGGTGTGCGCACCGCGGTTGATGCTTTCCCACGCCTTGGCGAAGGCGTCGCTCGTGACCACCTTCTCGACCACCAGACGCACGCCGGCCGTGAGTCCGCCCTTGAGCTGTTCATCCAGCGATCTGGCTGCATCGACGAGGAAGCGGGGTGCATCGCGGTCGGCCAAGGTGTCGGCGACAGCGTTGGTGATCTTGTGAACGTCAATGTTCTCGACCAGCCCAGCAGTGACACGGTCGATCACCAGATTCTGGACGGCCTGGTTCCTGGCGAGTGGTGAGACGGTCTGCACATACCGATCACCATCGGTGACCTCGGAATTCACCCAAGTGGCAACAACGCTGATGGGTGCGAACAGAACAGCCAGCACAAGAAGGAGAGAAGCACCGCAAAGTCGCAGGCGGCGGTGCGGGGTGCCGGAGTGCCGGAGTCGCTCGTGCTCCACTCGTTCGGTATCGGCCAACGGACCATTCTGCCTACGCAGGCCGTTCTCCTCCGGGCCGGGAGCGGCTGGTCGGTCCACGGCGAACCTCCCTCTGTCGCGTGCCAAGCGCACTACGGCGTTGACGCACGAGCGCAAACTCGGCCGGCGGGCCTTGCCAAGCCACTCGACGAGTCGAGGGACGCGATGCAAACGCCAGCTCCGGGCCGACCACCCCGCGCGATGACGCGATCGCGCGGGTCAGGGGGCCAGAGAGCGTGCGGCCGTCCCGGAGTCGAAGCTGCCTCGCAGACGAACTCGCCCTGTTCATTGCACCGTGGCGGGTCGCCGCGTTGTCAGCACCTGACCTAGCCCTTGATCCTCTCCTTCTCGCCCCGCAGCTTGCCCCGGGCTTCAAGGGCGGCGCCCTTTGCTGCAAGTGTCTCCTTGTGCACCGCGTGGGCCGCCTTCCGCACGGTCTTTCCGACAACCTGTTCGGCCTTTGCCTTGGCTCTCTCTCGGGTACTCATCGTCGTGCCTCCGCGCAAGTCACTTGCCGAGTGCCCTTGGCACACAGGCAAAACCCCTCAGCAGGCAGTGCCCGCACTCATTCCTGATGCCATCAGCCGGCACGCCGGCGCCCAATGGCAGCTGTGTCGCAGCCCTCGTCCGCAGTTGCTCATCGAAGGCCGCATGCGCTCGCCGGGCCCGTCTGCGAGGGAGCACCAGGTCCAGCGGGATGAAGAGACCAGACCATCGGCAGACGGCCCCCGGGGCGGTTCAGGGGTGATCCGCGTACTGATCCGGAGGCACCCCGGCGCCCCTCTTTCCCTTGTCCGTGCCGTGGGCATGTGCAACCTTGGTCTGGATCTGCCGTGCCTTGAGTTCACCGCTGTCCTGCAGCGTTGCAGCGCCTGCGAGCGCGTCGGGCGCGCGCCAATTTGCCGAGCGACATCTCGGTCCGGACGGGACCTGGGCCGCTTGATGCGGCATGTCCCGCCATGGGGGGAAGCGGGGAAGGCGTCAACGGGCGAGCGCCTTGCGCAGACCGGGCTTCGACGCCGCGGCCCACACGGTCGGCAGTTCGCGCTCGCGCTCGGCGGCCACGGACTGTTCCTGGCCGTACAGCAGGCCCCAGGTGAAACCGGGTTCCCCCGCCGAGTGCGCCGCTACGGCAAGGTTCCGCAGGGTGTCCCGGGCGACGACGCTGTCCTGATGGTCCCCGAGCACCTTCTGTACCGCCTTCACCCGCCTGCCGAGCCGCTTCGGGGGCTTGCCGAGCGAGGCCCGCGCCGGTTCAGTGGCGTAGCGCGTCTTCTTGGCCGCCTTGCGGGCCTGGTGGAGGGCCACGTCCTTGTCCGTCCCGGGGGAGAGCTCCAGCGCGTGTACCGCCCGGCGGGCCAGCTGGTCGTACTCCTTGAGGATCCCCTTGACCATCACCTTCTCCGGCTTGCGGGCAGCCTTGCGGCGCAGCGGGGGCTGTCGGGTGAGCATGGCCAGGGAGTCCAGAAGGGCTGTGTAGCGGGGTGTGTGCAGGGCGTCGAGGGTGCGCCGGTGTGCTGCCGCGGTGGTGGCGGTGTTCCAGATCTGGATCCGGGCGGTGACGGGTCCGAGGACGAGTTCGCGGGGTGCGGCCTTGATGCGCGAACTGAGCCGCTCCATCATGACCTCCTGATCGCGTTCCGCGCCCATCTCGCCGGCCAGCCACTTGAGGTCCTTGCGGATCGGGTCGGTGACCTCACGGGCCAGCACCGAGCGGTAGGAACGCAGGATGCTGCGCAGTCGACGGCAGGTGACACGCATCCTGTGCACCGAGTCGGGCCGGTCTCGCCGTACCGCCGGATCAAGGTCCACCAGCGTGCGCACCTGCTCGTCCACGTATCCGAGGACCTCTTCGCCGACAGAGCCGGCCGCGACGGTCTCGGCACGGGGGTCGGGCAGGCGCGGACCGCTCAGTCCCGTCTGGGCCAGGGCGCGGGCCAGCTTCGACGGGTTGTCCGCACGCTCGATGCCGTTCTCGTGCAGGGTCTTGTCCACCATGTCCAACAGCGAGGGATCGGCGTCCTCGGCCAGTTCGACCTCCATCTCGGTCCATGCGGCCAGCGTGCGCATGCCGCGCAGAGACTCGGCGTGAACGCTGTCGACAGCCAGCTCGGCCAGTACCGCGCTGTCGGAATCGACGAGCTGCCGTGTGCTGCGGGTGGACCGGATACGGACAGCCGGCGTCAGTTCTGCCTCCCGAGTACGGGAAGAGGCCAGATCGCGCAGGTCGTCCGGCACCGTGTCGGACAACGGGGCCTGCACCTCCTCCCGGCTGTCCCCGGGCAGGGGCAGCTTCAGGTGCCAGCCGGCATCGGCCCCGCCCGTCCTCCGCCGCAGCACGGCCGACCCGTCGGCCAGACGCAGGTCCGCCGTGTCGTAGTACACAGCGTCCAACGCGTCGACACCCCGTTCCACAACCGACTCGATACCGCCCACGCCGGTGAAGTCCGGGAGCCAAGAAGTGTCATCGGCCGACGGAGCATCGTACTTTCGCTCTGTCTCACGCTTCGACTGGGTCATACCCTTCCGCGTACACGCAGCAGCGCAGCTCAAACACATCTGAGGCCATATTCCAGCGGACAGGTGCGCACGGTGGTGCGCACCTGTCCGATAAGACAGCCCGGCACCCGGATGTCAGGAAGTCTGTTCGGCCGAGCCGGCTCGTTTCGCCTGGCGCACAGCCTCGCGCTCGGGGCACGGGGCGAGCTCGGGGCTGAACGGCCCGCAGGCCCGCGTGGCCCGCCAGGAGTCTGCTGGTGCGGGCCGGTCCGGGCGGCAGCCGCGTGAACATGGCCGTGAGCGGGGAGTTCTGCCTCGACGACAACCAGCGCTTGCGCCACGCACTACGCAATGCCCTCACGAGGTCGGCCGAGGGAGTGGACCTGGATCTCGGCGAGCCCTAGATGTTCTGTCCCGGGAGGTTGTGGACGAGTGATGCAGGTCTCGGCTGAGGGATCTTGAACGGGTGAGGGCCTTCCGGGTTCGGTGTGGATTGCGACGTCTACACCGACCGAAAGGCCCTCGTACCCCACCGTAATGCACCCCTGACCGAGACCGGACGCCTGCGCCTGGCCCGCTGCGTGGTCGAGGACGGCTGGCCCCTGCGCAGGGCCGCCGAGCGCTTCCAGGTCTCACCGACGACGGCCAAGCGGTGGGCCGACCGCTACCGCGAGCTGGGCGAGGCGGGCATGAGCGACCGCTCCAGCCGCCCGCATCACAGCCCGCACCGCAAACCTCACGGGTCAGTACACCTAGACGCCCGCCTCCTCGGCCGGTACCGCCGGGCGCCGCCCGCGTGCGGAGCTGAACACGGCCACCGCCGCCATGGTGAGGCAGCCGAGCAGGACGAGGGTGGACGACGCCTTCAGCATCGACAGCCCGGACCCGGTCAGCAGCACCACCAGGGCCCACCGCACCGCGGAGCCGGAGATCCGGGTGGAGGCGAACGCACCGGCGACGACACCCGGGATCGCACCGATCAGCAGGGTGGCCGCGAGGCCCAGATCTGCGTCCCCGACGAGTACATGGCCCAGTGCCGCCGCCGCGACCATCGGGATGGCCTGCACCAGGTCGGTGCCCACCAGATGGTTCGCCTTGAGCCGGGGGTGGGCCAGCATCAGCATCACGATGATCAGCGACCCCGAGCCGACCGAGGTCATCCCCACCACAACCCCGCCCACCAGACCGATCAGCAGCGTCGCCACGGGCCGTACGGCCACCTCGGCGTCCTCTGTGTCCTCGGCGGACTCCAGGCCCCGGCGCCGGTCGAGCCAGATACGGCTGAGCATCCCGGTGACGGCGAGCAGCAGGGCGCCGCCGACGATGTACTTCACCCGCTGCTGGAGCACGTCCCCGTCGCCGAGCGCCTGCAGCAGGAAGACCCCGGCGAACGCGGCCGGAACGGCGGTCGGCAGCAGCCAGCGCACGATGTCCCAGCGGACCGTCCCGGCCCGCTGGTGCACCATGGCGCCGAACGGCTTCATGAACACCGATGCGGCGAGGTCGCTGCCGATGGCCGCCGTCGGGTTCACGCCGAACACCAAGACCATGATCGGGGTCATGAGGGCGCCGCCGCCCATGCCGGTGAGTCCTACGGCGAAGCCCACCAGGGCTCCCGCGATGACGATGGGGCCAGAGAAGTCCATGCCCGGGACCGTAGGGATCTTTCCTATGGGAAAGGTATGGAAACGGGGGCCGGTGTTCACAGGTTGCCGAGGATTGCGGCGAGGGCGGCGCCCGTTGGGCCGTATGCAGCAATCCGATCGGCTGCCCGCCCCCGCCCCGGCAGAAGCTGAACGGGTCGAGCCCGCACAGCCCCGGGAGAACCCCATGCCGTACCGCCGCCCCTCCGTCCGCCTGCGCCGCAGCGGCCCGGGACCCTGCTCGGGCGTGATCGCCCTGGCCCTGGCCGCCTGCCTGACGGCACTCACCCCGGCCGCCGTGAGTGCCGCCCCCGCCCCGGACCCGTACACCCGAAGCGCGCTGCAGGCGGAACTCGACGAGCTGGTCCACGCCCCCGGCGGCCCGCCCGGCGTGATCGCCGTCCTGCGTGAGGGAAATTCCCGCCGGGTGGTCCGGGCGGGTGTCGCCGACCTCACCACCGGACGCCCGCCCGCCACCGACGACCACATGCGCATCGCCAGCACCGCCAAGGCGTTCAGCGGCGCGGTCGCGCTCACCCTCGTCGACCGCCGCCTCCTGAGTCTCGACGACACCATCGGAGAGCGTCTGCCCGACCTCCCGAAGGCCTGGGCGGCGGTGACCCTGCGCCAGCTCCTCGCCCACACCAGCGGTCTGCCCGACTACAGCCAGGCTCCTGAGTTCGTGAAGATCGTCATCGCAGACCCCCACCACCACTTCGACTCCCGCCGGCTGCTCGACTACGTCGCCGACCAGCCGCTCGCCTTCCCGCCCGGCAGTCGCTACCAGTACTCCAACTCGGACAACATCGCCGTCGCCCTGATGGCGGAAGCGGTGACCGGCACCCCGTACGAGACCCTGCTCAGCCGGTTTGTGTACCGCCCGCTCGGCCTGCGCGACACCACGCTCCCGCAGGGCTACCGCATGCCGCAGCCGTATCTGCACGGCTACGACACCGCCACCACGCCCCCGCAGGACGTCAGCGAACTGCTCAGCGCCTCCGGCGTGTGGGCCTCGGGCGGCATCATCTCCACCCCGTCCGACATGACCCGTTTCATCAGCGGCTACGCCCCCGGCACCCCGCTCTACGGTCCCGCCGTCGTCCGCGAACAGCGCCGCTGGATCCCCGGCGGCGCCTCCGAGCCCGCCGGACCCGGACGCAACGACGCGGGCCTCGCGATCTTCCGCTACACCACCCGCTGCGGAGTGGTCCTCGGTCACACCGGCAACTTCCCCGGCTACACCCAGCTCATCGCGGCCACCCCCGACGGCCGCCGCTCGCTGACCTTCTCCGCCACCACCCAGATCAACAAGACCCTGACCCCCGTGCTGCTGGAGCGGTTGCGCGCCGTCCAGGAGGACTTCGTCTGCGCGCTGCTGCGCGGCCGCACCCCCTGACACCCGCCGCTCACCCGGCCGGTGACGGCAGGGGCCAGGCGTCGCGCGCCACGAGGTCCAGCACCAGCGCCGCGATGTTCCAGGCGTCATCCTCGCCCCGGTGATGCCGGCCCTCCAAGGGCAGCCCGGCGTGCCGCAGCGCCTGCGCCATGCCGGGCCTCTTCCGCAGGCCATGGGCCTCGGTGAAGACGGCCTTGGCGTTGGTGTGCGTCCGTTCGGCGGGATACCCGAAGGGGTAGGCGACGCCGTCCGCCCGGCACTGCCGGACGAACTGGTTGCGGTCGTAGTCGCCCCAGCTCGCCCACGGCCGCACCCCGGCGCCGTGCTCCTCGGCCAGCGACCGGCACGCCTCGCCGAAGCCGACCCCGCGATCCACCTCGTCCTGGGTCAGCCCGGTCAGCTCCGTGCAGAACGCGCTCACCGCCGAGCGGACGGGCCGTACGAGGATCCGGTGTCGGGCCAGGCGCTCACGGGCCCGCAGGTTCACCACGGTCAGCCCGATCTCGATGATCTCGCTCACCGCACCGGGCGGCGGCTGCCCCTCCCAGCAAGTCGCTTCGAGGTCGATGACGTTCAGCAGGCCGTCGGGTCGGTGCGTGGTGTTGCGGATGTCCATGACGCCACGGTAGGGACGCCGCGCCGGGCGCTCACTCCAATATCCGGGCGCTCACTCCGATATTCCGGGCATCCCGCACCCTGAGTGACCCACGTCACAGCCGGGTGTGTCACACCTTGCCGCGCTGCCCCGTCAGAGAGGTACAACCCAAGACAACGACACCGGAGTTCATCATGGACGCTCGCTTGAACATGTTCGCCGTACCCGTCGCGGGCAAGTTCGGGAGGTACCTCAACTCGGCGGGCAGGGCGGTGGCGGAGTCGTCGCTGCCGCCCGCCACGCAGGAACTGGTGAAGCTGCGCGCCAGCCAGATCAACGGCTGCGGCTACTGCACCGACATGCACAGCAAGGACGCCGCACACGCCGGGGAGACCCAGCAGCGCCTCAACCTCGTCGCCGCCTGGCGCGAGGCCACCGTGTTCACCGAGGCCGAGCGCGCCGCGCTGGAGCTGGCGGAGCAGGGCACCCGGATCGCTGACGCGGCGGGCGGCGTCACCGACGAGGCCTGGGAGAACGCCGCCAGGCACTACGACGAGGACCAACTCGCCGCCCTGGTCTGCCTGATCGCCGTCATCAACGCCTACAACCGGCTCAACGTGGTGGTCCGCCAGCCCGCCGGGGACTACCAGGTCGGCCAGTTCGCCTGACGCGCATCACCGACCCCGTTGTGGGGACGCCTCGGCGTGGTCCGCGCGATGGACGCGAAAACGCGTGGACCGCGCGGGCTGCGGCGCGGGACACTGCGGTTCCTGCACCGAGAGCTTCCACACGACTACACAGGGTTGGGATCGACTTGCCTGAATCGCGTGAGGGCCCGCCGAGCAAGGGTTCGGTACTTCTCGCACTGCGTTACTACGGACGGGAGTTGAAGAAGCTGCGGCGCATCACGGTGCCCGGGATGCTGCTGCCCGCACTCGGCAACATCGGCATCAGCTATGTGGCGCCGCTGGTCGTCGCGAAACTCGTCGGCCGGATCGCCGGGGGATCTGCGGTCGACGCCCGTGCGACATGGCCGTACGTCGTGGCCTTCGGGAGCGTGCTGCTGGTCGCGGAGGCGCTGTGGCGCCTCGGACTGCACTGCCTCAACCGGCTCGACGCACTCGGCATCGAGCATCTCTACGTCATCGGCATGGACGAACTCTTCGCCAAGGACGCCGCGTTCTTCCACGACAACTTCGCCGGCTCCCTGACCAAGCGGGTGCTGAGCTTCGCCTCCCGCTTCGAGGAGTTCGTCGACACCCTGACCTTCCAGGTGGTGGGCAGCCTGGTGCCGCTGCTGTTCGGCTCGGTGGTGCTGTGGCGCTACGAACCGCTTCTCGTCGTGGGCCTGTTGGTGATGATCGCGGTCACCGGAGGATGCGTGGTACCGCTGATCCGGCGGCGCCAGCGGCTCGTCGACGCGCGGGAGCAGGCCATCTCGCGGGTGTCGGGCCATGTCGCCGACAGCCTCATGAACATGGACACCGTACGGGCGTTCGCGGCCGAGGAGCGCGAGGCCGCCGAACACCGTTCCCGTGTCGCCGAGTCACGGCGGCTCACCCTGCGGGCCTGGGACTACGGCAATCTGCGCATCGACACCCTGGTCGCGCCGCTGTCCGTGCTGACCAACGCGCTGGGGCTGCTGCTCGCCGTCGTGCTGGACTCCGGGGCGCACGGCGTCGAGGGGGTCGTGGTCGCCTTCACCTACTACAGCAACGCCACCCGGATCATGTTCGACTTCAACCAGATCTACCGGCGCATGGAGCGGTCGATGACGGAGGCGGCGCAGTTCACCGAGCTGCTGCTGGACCCGCCGACCGTGGTCGACCCGGTCGACCCGGAGCCGCTGCGGCCCGTGCCGCACCGGGCCACCGACGTCCGCTTCGAGAAGGTGACCTTCGCCCACGTGGGCGCTGAGCGCCTGTTCGAGGGCCTCGACCTGGTGGTGCCCGGCGGGACGAAGATCGGCCTGGTCGGCCGGTCGGGCGGCGGCAAGACCACGCTCACCCGGCTGCTGCTGCGGATGACCGACATCGACGCCGGACGGATCCTGGTCGGCGGCCAGGACATCGGCAGACTGCGCCAGGCCGATCTGCGCAGTCTGATGGCGTACGTGCCGCAGGACCCGGCGATGTTCCACCGCACCCTGCGCGACAACATCGCCTTCGCCCGCCCGGGCGCCACCGACGCCGAGATCCGCCGTGCCGCCGAGGCGGCCCACGTCACGGAGTTCGCCGACACGCTGCCGGACGGCTTCGAGACCATGGTCGGCGAGCGGGGTGTCAAGCTCTCCGGCGGCCAGCGCCAGCGCGTCGCGCTCGCCCGCGCCATCCTGCGCGACGCCCCGATCCTGCTGCTCGACGAGGCGACCAGCGCACTGGACTCCGAGAGCGAGATCCTCGTCCAGGAGGCGCTGTGGCGGCTGATGGAGGGCCGTACGGCGCTGGTGGTGGCGCACCGGCTGAGCACCGTCGCCGGCATGGACCAGCTCGTCGTGCTCGACCGCGGCCGCATCGTCGAGCAGGGCACGCACCAGGAACTGCTCACCCGGGACGGCACCTACGCCCGGCTGTGGCAGCACCAGTCGGGCGGCTTCCTCGACGAGGGCCCGGAGCCCGCCGCCGAACCGGCCTGACGCTTCGTCAACTGACCGTGCGGGCCCGGGAGGCGGCGATCTCCGCGTACGTGGCTTCCCGGCCCTCCCAGTGCGAGCCCTCCACGGACTTGCCGGGTTCGAGGTCCTTGTAGACCTCGAAGAAGTGGGTGATCTCCAGACGGTCGTACTCGGGGATGTCCTCGATGTCCCGCACATCGGCGTAGCGCGGGTCGTGCGCCGGGACGCACAGCACCTTCTCGTCCGCGCCGTGCTCGTCCTTCATACAGAACATGCCGACGGCCCGGCACTCGATCGCACAGCCGGGGAAGGTCGGGTCGCCGACGAGGACCAGCGCGTCGAGCGGATCCCCGTCGCCGCCGAGGGTGCCGTCGATGTAGCCGTAGTCGGCCGGGTACTGCGTGGAGGTGAACAGCATCCGGTCCAGCCGGATACGGCCGAGGGCGTGGTCCATCTCGTACTTGTTGCGCGAGCCCTGCGGGATTTCCACGATCACGTCGAAGACAGCGGTGTCCACAACGACCTCCTCGTCCGGTGGTGCCGGTCAATGCCCGGGGTCCTGGACCCGGCCGGGCATGGCTTGCGCCTGGCGGCGAAGCGGCTGCCGTCCATTCCAGGCGAGCCGCGCACCGCTGTCTTGGGCCGGTCGGGGCAGCGGCTCGGCCCGGTTGGCGCACGGTAACCCATCAGAGCCCCCGGCGCCCGTCGGGACGGGACCTGGGGTTTGCCAGGCCTGGTCATACCCCCTGGGGTACTCGTGTTAGGGTCGATGGCATACCCCCAGGGGTAATTTGACCGGAAGGGGACGACCGGGCAGGCCGGACGCACCGCCTGAGCCGCGCACCCCGCCGACAGCCGGAACAGACCACCCACCCACCGAAGCCGAGGAGCCCACAGCAGTGCTGAACCTGTTCCGACGAGGACGCCGTGGCCCGGCCCGGGTGAGCGTCCAGGAGGCGGCCGCCCGCACCGGTCACACCGACGGCAGGCCTGACGGTGCCGTCCTGCTCGACGTCCGCGAACCCCACGAATGGCAGGCGGGGCACGCCCCCAAGGCCGTGCATCTGTCCCTCTCGGCGCTCGCCGCCGGGGCAGCCCTGCCGCCGCGCGCCCGGAACCACCCGCTGATGGTGATCTGCCGCTCGGGCAACCGCTCGCGGCGGGCCGCCGGGCTGCTCGCCGCCCGCGGCACCGACGCCGTCGACGTGATGGGCGGGATGCGGGAGTGGGCACGGGCCGGGCTGCCCGTGGTGGCCCGTAAGGGCCAGAGCGGCATCGTCGCGTGAGCGTACTCATACTCGCCCTGGCCGCCGGTGCCGTGATCGGCCTGGCGCTCGGTGCGCTCGGGGGCGGTGGCAGCGTGCTCGCCGTCCCCGCGCTGATCTACCTGCTGGGCTTCACCCCGGTCGCGGCCACCACCGCGAGCCTGGTCATCGTCTCGGTGACCTCCGCCACCGCGCTCACCGCGCACGCCCGCGACGGCCAGGTGCGCCTGCGGACGGGGCTGCTGTTCGCGGCGGCGGGCATCGTGCCCGCGATGCTCGGCGGACTGCTCGCCGCACATCTGCCGGGCGCGGTCCTCACCATGGCCTTCGCCGCGGTGGCGGCCGTGGCGGCGCTGCGCATGCTGCGGCCACGCCCGGCCGAGCCGGTGACCACGGTCCAGCCCGGCAGGGCGGCGGCGGCCGGGGCCGGACTCGGCGCGGTCACCGGCGTCCTCGGTGTCGGCGGGGGCTTCCTCGCCGTACCGGCGCTGGTGGGCGTGCTCGGGATGCGGATGCGGGCGGCGGTCGGCACCAGCCTGCTGGTGATCACCGTCAACTCGCTGGCCGCGCTGGCCGCGCTGGCCATGCGCGCCGGTACGGCCGACGGCCTGGACTGGGGCCTGATAGCCCCGTTCGCCGCGACCGCCGTGCTCGGCGCCTGGGACGGCAAACGCCTGGCCGCCAAGGTGTCCGGGGGCGCGCTCCAGCGGATCTTCGCGCTGGTGCTGCTCACGGTCGCCGCCCTGATGCTGGTCGACGCGGTGCTGTGACACCCGTTTCGGCACCCGCACCCGGGCACCGGGCTGGTGCGGCCGAGGAGCCACCCGTGCCGGGTGCGGCCGGCACACCTCGCACCACGACGATGTGGAGCGAGGCCCACCCAGACCGACAGACCGACAGACCGACGACGAGAGGAGAAGCCGAGTCACACGGGCGTACGGAGCAGGGCGCGACGAAGAGCCCCCTTCACGCCAGTGACAGGAAGAGCTTCTCCAGCCGGTTGCGGATCTCCTGGCCGTCCTCGCCGTTCCGGCGGCCCGACTCGATGTCCGCCATGCACTGCTGGAGACCGGTCGCGATGATCGCGAACCCGGCCCGGTCGAGGGCACGGGACGCAGCGGCGAGCTGGGTGACGACCTCCTCGCAGTCGCGCCCCTCCTCGATCATCCGGATCACCCCCGAGATCTGGCCCTGCGCCCGGCGCAGCCGGTTCAGCACGGCCTTCAGCTCGTCACCCGCAAGCTCCAGTTCCACTGTCTCTCCTCGAACAACCCCGTAGGGGTACCGAGCGTCCCGTCCCGGGACGCTGTCGAACACTAAGGATCACATCTGTCATGAGCGCCCCCGTCATCCCCGTCACCCTGGGCACCGAGCAGGCCCGCTCCCGTCTGCACGAGTTCACCGTGATCGACGTGCGCACCCCCGCCGAGTACGCCTCCGGCCATCTGCCCGGCGCGATCAACATCCCCCTGGACAACCTCAAGAAGGCCCTGCCGGAGATCCGGCACGCCGCGCAGCAGGGCAAGCTGCTCGTCGTGTGCGCCTCCGGGTCCCGCTCCGAGAACGCCTGCAAGCAGCTGGCCGAGGAGGGCATCGCCACCGCGACCCTGTCCGGCGGCACCGGCGCCTGGGCCTCGCAGGGCAACGAACTCCAGCGCCCGGCGGCCTGCGAGACCCGCTCCACCTGGAGCATGGAACGCCAGGTCCGCTTCAGCGCGGGCTCGCTGGTGCTGCTCGGCGTGATCCTGGGCTACCTCGTCCACCCGGCCCTGCTGCTGATCGCGGCGGGCGTGGCGGGCGGACTGGTGTTCTCCGCGGTGACGAACACGTGCGCCATGGCGGTCATGCTGGGCAAGCTGCCGCACAACCGCCCGCGGACGATGGACCTGGAGGCGGCCCTCGCCGAGCTGCGCGGCCGCTGACACGGCGAGAGCCGGTTCGCGCGGCACGAGAGCCGGTTCGTACAACGCGGGAACCGGCTCGTACGGGATCTTGTACGGAATCAGGGCTCCGGGGCGCGTGCAGGACGCGCGCCCCGGAGCCCTGCACCGTCTCCTCATCCGGTCAGCTCATCCCGTCAGCCGCGGTCCGTCGGCTGTGCGGTCGCCTTGCTCCGGACCTCGTCCATGTCGGCCTCGCGGACCTTGGTGATCAGCTCGTTCAGGGACTGCGGCGGCAGGGCGCCCGGCTCCGAGTAGAGCACCGTACGGTCGCGGACGGCCATCAGCGTGGGGATGGACGAGATACGGAAGGCGGCGGCCAGCTCCGGCTGCGCCTCGGTGTCGACCTTGCCGAACACGATGTCGGGGTTACGGGCCGAGGCCGTGTCGAAGACGGGCGCGAACATCCGGCACGGCCCGCACCAGGCGGCCCAGAAGTCGATCAGAACGATCTCATTGCCGGTGATCGTCTCCTCGAAGTTGTCCTTGGTCAGTTCGATGGTCGACATGGGGGACGCTGCTCCTTTCCTGTACGCACTGGTCCTATACCCACTGGGGTATATGGTTCAACGGGTCTGGGGCCGCGTTTGTTCCAGGCAGCCGGGCGGAAGCGGGAACCACCGCATCCGCTCGAAGTCCTCGGGCAGTCCGGTCGGACCCTCGTCGAGACGGCCGGGCCGCGCGACGAGCAGCGCGCGGGCGTCGGCGAGCTGACCGGCCAGCGCTTCCTCACCCAGCGTGCGCCGCCGCGCGCCGGGTGCCGCCGGCGGTCCTTCGGCGCCGTAGCGCACGTCGGTCAGGCGCAGCGGCGGGTCCACGGGCCCGGCGTGATGGCGCCACTGCCCGGTGCGCGGGTCGAAACGGTAGTCCGGCAGCAGCCGGTGGCCGTGCTCGGCGATCAGCTCGACGGCGTCCACGAGATAGTCGCGGACGGTGTCGCTGATGAAGTAGTTGAAGTTCAGCCGGACCCAGCCGGGTTTGATGCCGTCACAGCCGTGCTCCACCTCGTCCAGCAGGGCGTGCGAGGTGGCGGCGTCGATGGCCAGCAGCCGGTGCCCGTAGGGCCCCGCGCAGGAACAGCCGCCCCGGGACTGCACCCCGAACAGGTCGTTGAGCAGCGCCACCACGTAGTTGTGGTGCAGATAGGCGTGCTCGCCGTGGCGGACGCGGAACGACACGATGGACAGCCGCCGCGCGTGGTGGTTGCCGAGGATCTCGATACCGGGCACCCGGTCCCAGCGGGCCAGCGCGTACCGCCAGTGCCGCTCCTCCGCTGTCTGGATGGCGTCGGTGCCCACCGCCTGCTTCAGCGCGAAGACCAGCCCGGCACGGACCGACTCGACGATCGCCGGGGTGCCGCCCTCCTCCCGCGCCACCGGGTCGTCGAGATAACGGTGGCGGTGCGGGTCGACGTACAGCACCGTGCCTCCGCCGGGCGCGGTCGGCACCGGATTGCGCACCAGCTCACGGCGCACGGCGAGCACCCCGGGCGTCTGCGGGCCGCCCACGAACTTGTGCGGGGAGACGAACAGCGCGTCCTTGTGATCGCCCGCGCCCGGCGTGCTCGCGGCCATCCGGATCGGCACGTACGGTGCCGCGGCCGCGTAGTCCCAGAAGGACAGGGCGCCGTGCGCGTGCAGCAGCCGGGCGATGCGGTCGGTGTCGGTGAGGATGCCGGTGACGTTGGACGCGGCGGAGAAGCTCCCGATGCGCAGCGGCCGGTCCGCGTACCGCCGCAGCGCGGCCTCCAGATCCGCGAGGTCGACATGGCCGTCCGGGTCCTCGTCGATGACGACGACGTCGGCCACCGACTCGCGCCAGGGCAGTTCGTTGGAGTGGTGCTCGTACGGCCCCACGAACACCACCGGGCGCTCTGCCTCGGGGAGTTGAGGGCCGCGCAGTCCGAGGATGCCGATCAGCTTGTTCACCGCGGCGGTGGCGCCGGAGCCGCAGAAGATCACGAGGTCGTCCTCGGTGCCGCCGAGGGCGTCGCGGACGATACGGCGGGCGTCCTCCCGCAGCCGGGTGGTCTGCAGGCCGGTGCTGGAGCTCTCGGTGTGGGTGTTGCCGTAGCGCGGCAGGACCTGCTCGCGCACGAAGTCCTCGATGAAGTCCAGGGAGCGGCCGGAGGCTGTGTAGTCGGCGTAGACGATGCGTTTGGGACCGTAGGGGCCGTCGGGCACCTCGTCGTCGCCGATCAGACCGTGGCGGATACGGGCGAGGAGGGGGGACGCGTCGGGCGCCGGGGGGATGCTCACGGTCCGTGGTGCTGTGTCTGTCATGTACCGGCCCTCCCTGGGTGGCGCACGCCGCCGCTGGTCTCCAGTGCATCGCGCCCGGCCCGACCGGGCGAGGGGGCCGACCGAACTCGCCCCGGGCCGTTCGGCCCCGTGGAGGCCGGTCGGGGCGGGTCAGACCGCCTGCGCCGGTGTCCGCGCCTGATCCTGCGCCTGATCCCGCGCCGGGACGGGGCCCTGGGCTGGGGCAGTATCGTTCTGGCCCGTGTCGTGCTGGGCCGTCTCCGCGTGGTCGAGGAGCAGCCGGGCGAGCAGGCGGGCCTCGTCGGGGGTGAGCGCTGCCCACATGCCCGGTTCGCCGCTCTGGTCCTGGCCCACGGCGAGGGCGACCCGGCCGATGGTGTGACCCGGCGCCACGAACCGCAGGCAGTGCACTTCGACGCGGCGCCCGCAACTGGTCACGAGGGGCGGATCGTCCGTGGTGCGGGACGGGTCGCGTCCTGTCGTGGTCATTGCTCTCACGCCCTTTCACGAGGTGCGGGACGCCTGCCGCCCGCGGTTCCCTCATACCCTGCGGGGTATGGCCTGGTATCAGGGACAGCGCCCGGCGGGCGGGGTTTGTTCCCGCCCGCCGGGTGAGAGCCAGGGCCTTCCCGGCCCGCCGGGCGACGGGCTACGCCTCCACCGTCGCGGGCTGCGCGAGCCAGGCGCCGTAGCCGCCGAGGAGGTCGGAGACGTCGGTACGGCCCTGGTGGCGCAGCAGGCTGGCCGCTATGGAGGAGCGGTGCCCGCCCGCGCAGTGCACGACCAGCGGACGGTCCGCCGGGATCTCGTCGGCGCGGCGGGTGAGTTCGGCGAGCGGGATGTGCAACGAGCCCTCGACGGCGCCCTCTTCGCGCTCGGAGGTGTTGCGTACGTCGAGGATCAGCGGCGGCTCGTCACCGGCCAGCGCCTGCCTCAGCTCCTCCACGGTGATACGGCTCGCCCGGGTCATCCGGTCGGCCAGGGCGGGGAAGGCGCCCTCGGGCTCGCGCAGATAGCCGCCCACCTTGTCGATACGGGCGAGCCGGGTGACGATCTCCTCCTCGCGGTCCTGCGGGGCGACGACGATCACCTCCTGGTCCGCGGCGACGACCATGCCGGACTGCTCGGCGAACCGGCCGTCGGCGGGCACGTTCACCGCGCCGCGTAGATGACCGGCGGCGAAGTCCTGCGGTGACCGGGCGTCGAGGACGACCGCGCCGCCTGCGCGCCGCTCCATGAACTCCGCGGCGGACAGCGGCCGGGGGACGGACCCCGAGTCGAACAGCCCGTGCTCCTTGCGGTTGAGGATGGCGTCGTAGACGAAGTAGGCGGGCGCGGACGGCTGTCCGGCCGTCACCAGCCTGACGAACTCCTCCTCGCCCATCGGCCGGCAGGCGTAGTTGGTGGCGCGCTGTTCGCCGATGGTGGACTGCCGCCGGGTGGAGAGGTTCTTGCCGCAGGCCGAGCCCGCGCCGTGCGCAGGGAAGACCCGGACCGCGTCGGGCAGGCCCATCAGCTTGTGCTGGACGGTGTCGTGGAGCATCCGGCCGAGCTCGTCGGCCGTGACGCCTATAGAGGCGAGCAGATCGGGGCGGCCCACGTCGCCGATGAACAGGGCGTCACCGGTCAGCACGCCGTAGGGCAGGGTGTCGTCGGCGTGCTCGTACACCACGACGCTGATCGACTCCGGGGTGTGGCCCGGCGTCTCCAGGATCTCCAGCTGTACGTCACCGAGGCTGAAGCGCTCGCCGTCGGCCAGCTTGCGGATGGGGTACTCGGCCTCGGCCCGGCGGCCGTAGCCGATCCAGGCGCCGGTGCGGCTCGCCATCTCCAGATGACCGGCGAGGAAGTCGGCGTGGAAGTGGGTGTTGAGCACGGCCTCGATGGTGAAACCGTGCGCCTCGGCGTCCCCGAGGTACTCGGAGACATCACGACGCGGGTCCACCACGACGGCCCTGCCGGTGGTCTCGTCGGCGATCAGGTACGACGCCTGCGAGAGGCAGTCGAGGTAGTACTGGGCGAAGTACATCGGGGCGGGTCCTCCGCGTCTGGTGTGCGGGTGCGGGTGCGGGTGCGGGTGCGGGTGCGGGTGCGGGGGTGGGGGTCGTGCACGCCGTCGGGCAGGACGGACGGCTGGGGCTCAGGCCGCGCTCTCGTGCGCACCGGCGGCGGTCGGACGGCCGCCCGGGATCCAGCCGAGGGTGCCGCCCCTGACGGAGTAGGCGTCGATCCCACGGGAGCCGAGCCAGTCGGTGGCGGCCTTGCTGCGGTTGCCGCCGGCGCAGATCACATAGACCGGCCGGTCGGTGGGCAGTTCACCGGCGCGCGCGAGCACGGAGCGCAGCGGCATCAGCCGGGCGCCGGGCACATGCCCCGCGACGTACTCGTCCGCCTCCCGGACATCGACCACCGGAGCGCCGTCGGCCCAGGCGGCCGCGAACGCCTCCAGTCCCACTTCACGAGCCATGAGGTTGCCTCTCTTGTGTACCCCCGTATACCCCGGGGGGTTTCTGTCTAGCGAGAGTACGGCGGTGCCGCGGGCAGGGTCAAATACCCCAGGGGGTATTTGACCGAGGGGCAAGAGGGCGGCGTACATGGCGCAGATGGCGGACATGGCGGACATGGCGGACAAGACGAGGGCAACGTGCGAACGGAGCCCCCGTGATGTGAAGGCGAAGGTGAAGGTGAAGATCAGGGTGAGAGTTCAACGGTCCCGGCATCGGCCGCGGATGGCGTGCGCCGCACGCTCCACTCGAAGGAGCCCCGGCACACCACCGTGCCCGCAGCGTCGGTGATCTCGGCGAGCGTGACTAGCCGGGCGCGGTCGCTCTCGCCCGCCCACAGCGGCCGCAGCGCCTGGCGGGCCTCGTCGGACAGCTCGCACACGGCCGTCAGCCGCCCCCGTGCCGGGGCGAGGAACTCCACGGACGCGGCCGAGCCCAGCGGTACGACGCCGTCGAGGTCGGCGGTGCGGGGCGCGTCGGAGACGAGAGCGCCGAGCCCGGCCGCGTCGAGTAGGGCGACGAGCCCGCTGGAGTGCAGCGACCCGATGACGTTGGTCAGCTCCGGCGGGGTGTCCGCGGTGAGCTCGGCGCGACCGTCGGCGGCCCGCCGCACCGTGACCCCGGCGGTGCGATGGGCCGGGATCGGTTCGAGCAGGGCGCGGGCCAGGGCCGTCATGTCCATCGCCTCAGCGTCGCACGGTCGGCTTGCGGCCGAGTGGCCCGCGGGGGACGGCACGGACAACGCCGGGGGCGGGGCGGCACCCGGTCGCGCCGTTCAGTGCCGGGCGAACTGGACGCCGGTGGCTTGTACGACGTTCGGGCGCACCGCGATCGCGCCGACGGTGAGGCGTTCGCCGTAGATATCGGTGATCCGCACCGAACCGCCGCAGCCGCCGCCGTCCTCGGCGAGGAAGTAGTTGTAGTCGGCGCGAGGCAGCACTCGCCAACCCCCACTGCTGGTAAGGAGTTCGAGCCGGGCCACCGGATTGCGGTGCCCGATCACCTGGAGCCCGCACCAGTAGCGGCTGGAGCCGGTCTTGTACCGAAGCGAGACGGTCTGCGAGGTGTCGGGGCTCAGCAGCCGCCAGGTGATCGGGATACGCCCGGCCGACGGGGCGGCGAGCTTCGCGAACGCCTGTGCGCTGAGATCGATCTGGCCGGGGGCGCAGTCACCCGGGCACTCATTGGTGATGCGCACGGTGATGGACGCCCCGTTCGCCGCGCGGACGAGCACATACGCCCCGCACGCCTTGGAGGACTCGTAGTCGGCGGTGTTCATCGCGCCGGTCATGACATCGCTGCTCGCGTCATAGAGACAGGCACCGGTGCCGTCGGTGCCGTAGAAGGTGGCGACGCCCGAGTAGGTGGTGCCGGGCCGGATGCGTCCCGCCAGCGGGGCGGATCCGGAAGCGGCGCGCGAGGTGCCTCCGCCCGCCGTGCGGGCCGAGGCCTTGGAGGCGGTGTGGGGCGGGGTCGGGGAAGGCGACTTTGCCGGCTTCTTCTTGGAGCCGACGGTCGGGGTGGGGGAGGCCGTCGCGCTCGGGGTGCCGCTGGCGGCGGCCGAGGGAGTGCCCGGGGCGCCCTCGACCGCCGTGGCCGCGGTGTACCCGGCGTCGTCCTTGTGGCCGCCGCCCGGCAGCAACGCCACCACCAGGCAGGCGAGCACGCCCGTGGCCACCATAGCCAGGGCGGCCGCCAGCCCGCGCCTCGGTCTGCGTGCTGCCCGTCTCGCTGCGCTCATGCGTCGGTTCCGTTCGGGTGAGGTCGAGTCGATGATGCACCAAGGCAGTTGCCGCCGGAGGCGAAAACGTTGCCGCAGATTCGCGCACCGGGAGGGCGGCGGCGCATCATGATCGGCTGCCGTCCCGTAGTGCCTCTGTGCGCTCCAGTTGGTGACCACTACCCTGACCCCATGGCCTACGACCTGGATGCGCCCGCCGCCGACCACGCACCGGCCCTTGTCCTCTGGGACGTTGACCACACCCTCGTGAGTATCGGGGGCGGTGTGAGCCGCACCATCTATGCCCAGGCCTTCGAGCGCGTAACTGGTCGGCCGCTGGGTTCACTCGCCGATATGAACGGCCGCACCGAGCAAGCCATCATGGTGGAGACGCTTCGGCTCAACGGGGTCGAGCAGCCGGAAGCGCTGTACGACCACTTCTACGCGGCCCTCGCCGAAGCTGCCCACGAGCTTGCCGGGCGTATGCGCGAGGTCGGCGAAGACCTGCCCGGCGCACGTGAAGCCATCCAGGCATTCGCAAAACGGGGCGTCGTGCAGTCGGCCGTCACTGGCAACATCCGTACCATCGCTGAGACCAAGCTGGCCGCACTCGACCTGGCCGAGCATCTGGACTTTGCAGTAGGCGGCTACGGCGATGACGGCAGTGACCGGGCCGACCTCGTACGTCAAGCACGTGCTCGGGCGACCGCTAAGTACGGCCACCCCTTCCCGGACGGGCACGTCATCGTGATCGGGGACACGCCGCACGATATTCGTGGCGCGCATGACGCCGATGCTGTGGCGGTGGGCGTGGCTACGGGGCGCAGCTCTGCCGAGGAACTGGCGGGTGCCGGGGCGGACATCGTGCTCCGTTCGCTCACGGAGTACAGCGCCATAGATCGGCTGCTAGCCCATGTCGGAGCCTAGTTCTCCCTGCTCCTGCGTACCGTCATATCGAATGCCTGCTCTTCAGCTGCGTATACCGGCAGCTACGGTCCCCTCGGCCGTCACCAGGCGGTACAGCTCCCGGAACTCCTGGACATAGGGCAACCGGCGGAACGGGCTCAGCGCGTCGTTCAGCTCGCCGAGGCGGTCGGTAATGCGCGCGGAGCCAATCGTCTGGCTGAGCGCCAGGGCGTCGTGTCCGACTTGGCAGGCCCGCTCGACTTCACCGTCAAGCAGGTGGCATTTGGCCAGGCGTGACATGTAATGCACCCGGTCACGGGCACGGTTCGGGGCGTTGGTGCCCAGCAGGGCGAGCGCCTCGGTCAGTGCGCCCGTTGCTTCCTCCGTCATCCCCATGTCGAGGTAGCAGGCTCCACGTTGGGCGGCGACCTCCACAGCGTCGACGTACGACACGTACAGCGGTTCTTGCTCCTGGCCTGCCCGCGCGAAGTCCGCTTCCATGGCCTCCAGGACGCGCAAGCATTCTTCGTCGCCGAATTTGGCGTGAGCTCGGGCCAGCCGCGCCCCCGTAGCGGCACGGGTGAGCGGCGTCAGTTGGTCAGAGGTTGCGGCGAAGGCCATCTGCGCCAGCGAGCGAGCCGGGACGGATCGACCGCGGTACGTTTCCTGCAAGCTCATGTAGCCGAGCGCACTGGCGACCAACCCGGCGTCGGCGACCTCGTGCCCGATCTCAACGGCCGTTGCCAGAAAGCGCTTGGCGTGAGCGTGCTTGTTGGCGTCGAGGGCCAGCCAGCCGACCATCTGGTTGAGCTGCCCGAAGGCCGCCAGGCCGTCCCGAGGGTTCGCGCGGACGCTGACCGCCATGCGGGCCACGTATTTGGTGAGCGGTAGGTACAGACTGTCGCCGCCAAGCTCGTCGTCCAGGTGCAGGAAGGTGCGCAGCAGATGTTCGCCGCTTTCCTGCAAACTCATGCCATTGAAACCGGAGACGCCGTACTCCGGTGCGTCATTGGAGAGCGGCAGCCAATTGCCACCAGGCGCGACCATGTCGAGGAGGACCTTGCGTGCGGGCCGTTCTTCGGCTGCATGCGGCTCAGGAATGCTCGGCCGGCGGTGCAACCGAAACCACAGTAGGGGTTCGGGGATCGCCAGGGTATGCGCCCAACTCATAAGCTTGGCGAGGTCTTGCGGCGGATTTCCGTTCTCGATGCGACTCAGTTGGGCCTGGGCCAACCCCAGCCAGCCAGCGAGGGTTTCTTGGGAGACAGGCTGTTGGTGCCATGGGTGCGTCCGGTAGGCGTAGAACACGTGGCCCATGTGCCAGGCGTCTAATGCCTCGCGCATCCGTTCGGCTTCCCAAAACTCTTGCGGGACGTGCGGCGGGTTGGCGACGGCCGCCACGGCCGCTTTCCGCTGGCATGTGGCACAGCGTTCGCCGTGGTTGTCTCGTGCCAGCCGTGTGCCACAGGCGCAGTAACGCACCTGATGCTGTGCCATATGCCGTACTCCGTAAGGCTGCCGCCGGTATACAAGGCCAAGCTTACGGACTTTGGGCTGCCTACGGGGCCTTGTGTCTATGCGTGCCATACATACCCGGTTATGCCGCCCCGCCATGCACACCAGGGGCTGCCAGCCCACAGGCTCTTATCCGAGCTGGCGTCGCCCCCGGACGCCGCCCGGTAGAGGAGCCACCATGCCGAACGAGCGGATCACAAGCCGCCTCGAACTGGCCGCCCAAGCCGATGCCGTGCGTTGGGCACGGCGACACACCCGCGACGTGCTGAGCGCCTGGCGTGTCAATCAAGAGCAGATCGACAATGCGCAATTGGCGGTTTCCGAACTCGTCACCAATGCGGTCCGGCACAGCGCCGACCAGTCGCTCGAAACGCTGCCGACCCGGCTGACGCTGACATTGCAGCGTGAAGAAACCCGCATCCTCGTCCTGGTCGCCGACCCGAATAACCAGCCCCCGGTCCGGAGCGGCCTTCCGGATCTCGGTGCCGAAAACGGCCGTGGATTGCTCCTCGTGCAAACGCTCGCGAAAGAGTGGAGCTATTACTTCCTGCCGACCGGCGGCAAAGTCGTCTGGTGCAGCATCGAGCTTACCTGAGCGCGCCTGCGTCGGCCGTGGTATTCCCTCACCCTTCCATTGTCAGCTGCACGCTGCGGCCTGCGTCGCCGATCGCCTCGGGACCGGTGCTCTGGGCCGTCAGTCTCTGCCGTGATTGTGGAGGAAGGGTGCCAGAAGGGCTCGTTCTCCTTCCTACAGAACCTTCCACGCCGTAGGGAACCGCATCCCGGACTGCGTGAACGCCGCCCGCCTGGCCTATCCGCCCGGTGTCCTTGGTTACCGCCTCAAGACGGAGCTGAAGGGCGCGTCAGGGGCCTTCGTGAAGACGGCGAAGGCCTCGCGCGCGCGGCCTTGCCGGATGAGGAGGTCGCCCAGCTCGTACGCCTCCAGACTCTCGGTTGAGGCGGCTAGGACCGCTATGGCCTCATCGGGGCGACCTTGGTCTTCCAAGACGCCTGCCAGCATCTCCCGGCGGAGGTAGAACTCGTCGTCGGTGAGGCCCTCGAGTACGGCGATGGCTTCGTCGGCCCGTCCGGTTTCGGAGAGCAGCCATATCCGGAGGCGGGCCAGCTTTTCTTCCCATTCCGCCAGGTACATGCGGCCGTCCTCGTCGTCGGTGACTCGAGGCGCCAGGGAAGCGAGTTCAGCGAGGAGGTCGTAGGCGGTGTCGGGGTGGCCATGTTCGACCAGCTTCATCAGCAGGCCCTGTTCGTAGCAGCCGCAATCCCGGTCGGCCAGTAGAGCGCGGGCGGCTTCCAGGACTTCGCCGGGCCGTCCGTGGCGCACCAGCAGGTCGGCGAGATGGGCCGGCCCGTGCATGGGGTGGTCCGTCGCGGCACGGCGAGCTGCGGCGAAGGCGGCGTCGGTGCGGCCGAGTTCCTCCAGCTTGCCTATCAGCGCCCCGACCGCGTATCGGCCGTAGGAGCGCGTGGTGAGTTCCTCCAGTTCCTGGAGCCGTTCGTGGCGGGCGAGTAGTTGGGCGAGCTCCTCGACGACGTTCACGCTGACGGAGTTGCCGTTATCGAGGTTTCGTTGCAGCGCCTGGACGGCCTCGTCCAGGCGGCCTTGCCGCTCCAGAACCTGCGCCAGCATGACCGTGGCCAGGAGGGGATGGCCGGTCTGCAATTCCTGCTCCACAAACGGAGCCATCAGGTCCACCACTTGTTCATCGCAGCCCGCGCCCTTGGTGGCATCCACGAGGCCCTGGAGGTAGTACCAGTCCTCCAGGTGCGGGCGCAGGAGGTCTACCCCCTCCTGGACTCTGCCAAGGACGACCAGGAGCCGGGCTTCGACCGGTGCGGCCAGCCTGTCTTGGCCCTCCTGAGTACGGACGAGTGCAAGTGCCTCCTCTGCACGGCCCCAGCTCTCCAGCAGTTCCGCCGCGGTCTCCACGGCCGCCCAATTGTGGGGCTGGGCATAGGGGACAAGGATCTGCCAGGCGGCATCCTGCTCCCCCCTGCGGCTCAGTTCTCTGGCTGCTCCTTCCGCGCAGTTCCATGCCCCCGGGCCTCCAGTGTGGATCGTCCCGGCGGCCTCGATGAGAAGGTCCAAGTGGCCGTGTTTGACGAGCACGGCGACGGTGCGCGCGCAGACATCGGCGAGAGCAGAGTCCGGCCGGGCAAGATCATCAAAGTTCATGACCGAAACCCTAAGGACCACCACTGACAACAGCGGGTGACGAGACCGATTGCGGGTCGTTCTCGCCAGGTTGAAACGCTACTCGCTCTGACACGAGGTGTGGACACAGGCGGCGGGCACACCCACTGTGCCCACCAACACGCCACTCAACATCTCCCCAGGTTAGGGGTATCCCTTGAGAAGAGCCGCACCCAACCACGTTGCAGGGACTCCCAGTGCCAGCGAGGGGGCGCAGGCGTGACCGGCAGGCTGGTGGGCTCACATGTTGCGGTGCCGCGTATTCTCTGCCGCCGAGAGCTCGGTCTCACCTTGAGTAGCGTGAGACCGAGCTGCGGGCGGCTCCTACTCCTCGTCGAGGAGGATTTTCGCGAGTTCTTCCACCTTCTCGGTGATGACCTGGAGCTTCTCAGCGTCCCGCGAGGTGTTCATTCGGCGAAGTGCAACCTCGGCCGCCTTGCTGCTGCCGTCGCGAAACACGGCGTCGACGACTGCGGCAGCAGGAGTGCCGCGCTTGTAGAGAGTGATGATGGCGTACTGCTCACCGGGGATATCGGCGGGCAGGTGGGCGAGTCCGAGACCGTCGAGGCGGCGACTGATGCTGGCACGGACATGAACGCCGAGGCGGCCGGCCTGCTCCAGGTCACGCAGAAGCCACATGACGACGCGAAGAACGCCGCCGGACTCTTCGACGGCATGCCGCAGCTCCTCCCAGCTCTCGACCTGGCCGCCAGCGTCGCCTGCGGTGAGGTCGAACACAGGTGTAGCCATAAGGATCCCCCCAATTTGAAGCCCAAGAAAAATTCTGACTTCAAATTATCCTTGCGGATTAGTTTCGTCCAGAGGCTCGTGCCGACCGGTCGATTGTTGGTGGTCGCCGGGGGCGTATCGGCTCCAGGTTCCTCCGGCTTCGGTGACCAGCCGTGTAGCGGTCTTAACGCGATAGCCGAGGGCCTTCGCGTGACGGGGGCCGGGGCCTGGAAGACGAGTTGCCGGATCGCAGAGGTCCTGAAGCGTGTCACCCGCTCGCTGATCGCGGTTGACCACTGACGGCATCCGGCGGACCGCAGGCAGGCTCACGCCGAGTCAGAGGACCTCGGTCTGCTGTGGGGTCACGCAGTGGGAGAACTCGCCAACCTGCACGATGTAGCCCTTTGGCGGCTCCAAAGACGTCGTCCACCAGATCCCGGCCACCTCCCCGACAGCCTCCGTCGGCGCGCCCGGTGTATCCGCCTCCAAGCGGATTCGGACGCGGGTTCCTTCGGGCAGGTCGCTGCGATAGCGGGGCGGCATGTCGGGATGAAGTCCTCCCCGGGAGACCAGGAACTCCGGCCGCAGCCTCCAGGGGCTGCCGTCCTCGGTCTCCACCGCGTAGAGCGGTCCGATGTGGCCATCACGCTCGTCCTGCTCGATGACACACGCGACGATCACACCGCGGCTGCCCACGATCTCCGGCCCAAGCCAGCCCAGTTTCGGAATCGGTGGGTGTGGCGTCGCCAGTTCCACTATCTCGCCGTAGACCAGCGTGGCCTGTTCAGGCCAGGGAGTCTCGTCCAACAGCCACCGATGCTTGACAGTCATGAGCCCCTCCTGTTCATGGCCTTGGCAGACCACCACACCATAACGACGAGGCGTCCGGACGGAGCGGCCTGGCCAGTTCTCCAACCGCACGCTCAGGGACTCCGGCCGGCCGGGCGGCGACCACCGTCACATCGGATCTACTCGTCTAGGGTGTTGGCTCCCGGCCTCGGGCCTCAGCAGAGCCCATGGTTCCGATGGTTACGCCATCCGACGGGGCATGTGAGGCGCCGGAAGACGGGCGCTGACCTGCCGCGAAGCCCTCCAAGATCAACGCGCTATTACAGCGTGATCACTGGCAAACGACGCCTGCTTCCGACGGCATCCGCCTGCAGAGTCCCCCGGCAGGATCGAATCTGCGCACACGGCTCCGGAGGCCCTGTGCTGGGCGTCCTCCACCCGCCTGGGCCACCATGGGGGTGGTGGTGTGGGCCGCCGTCCGGGGAGGGACTCCGTCGGCTTTTCGGCGGGGCTCCCGCCGTGCGGCCGGTCCCGGACCAGCCGCACGGCGGGATCGGTGTCAACTCGCCGCGGTGAAGATGTACTTGCCCGCGGGCACGAAGTACGTCGCCCTACCGCCCGGGACCGCCTGGGCCGGGGCGGTGACCGACTGTGGCCGTGAGGTCGGGACCATGACCGTGGCGTGGGTGCCTGCGGGTACGGTGATGTGCAGGGTCAACTGGCCGTCGGCGATGCTCCATTCGCTGCTCGCGGTGCCGTACGGCGTCTCGTAGGTGCTCCCGGCCGACGTGAGGCCGCCGCCGGGGCGGGGTGCGATGCGCAGGGCGGCGTAGCCGGGGCTCGCCGCGCCCAGTCCGCCGATGTAGCGGTACAGGAAGTCGCCGACCGAGCCGAGGCCGTAGTGGTTGAAGGAGTTCATGCCAGGGTCGTTGAACGAGCCGTCGGTGCGGATGCCGTCCCACCGCTCCCAGATCGTGGTGGCACCCTTCTCGATCATGTATCCCCAACCGGGGAAGCCGCGTTGCAGCAGGATGCGGTACGCGGTGTCCACATGCCCGTGCTCGGCCAGCACCGGCAGCAGGTTCTCCACGCCGAGGAAGCCGACGCTCAGATGCCCGTCCGCTGCGGCGACCTTAGCGGCTAGCTTGTCCGCCGCCGGCTGGACCAGTGAGTCCGGCAGCAACTCGAAGGCCAGGGCGAGGACATAGCCGGTCTGGGTGTTGCCGCTCACCGTGCCGTCGGGCGCGATGAAACGGGCCGTGAAGGCCGCCGCGACCCGGTCGGCCAGATCCCCGTAGGATGCGGCCTCGGCCGTCCGGCCAGTGGCCGCCGCCATTCGCGCGACGAGCCGGGCGGAACGGGCGAAGAACGCCGTGCAGACGATGTTCTGCGCGGTGTTGTCGTTGACGTTGAGCCAGTCGCCGTACGTTGTCCGGTCGCGGATCAGGTCGGTGCCCGCGGTGGACCGCAGATAGCCGACCCAACTCGCCATCGCCGCGAAGTGCCGGTCCACGACGCCCACGTCGCCGTAGCGCTGCCACAGGGTGTACGGGACGATCGTGCCCGCGTCGCCCCAGCCCGCCGTGCCGGAGCCACCGATGACGGCGGGCGCTACATCCGTGAACGCGCCGTCGGACTGCTGGGCGTCGGTCAGGTCGTCGGCGAACTTGGCGAGGAACGCGTGGGTGTCGAGATTGAAGGTCGACGTGGCGCAGAACGCGGCGATGTCACCGGTCCAGCCCAGCCGTTCGTCCCGCTGGGGGCAGTCGGTCGGGATCGAGAGCATGTTGCTGCGCTCGCCCCACACGATGTTGTGCTGGAGCTGCCGGAGTAGAGGGTCGGAGGCGGTGAACTTGCCGGGCCGTGCCGCGTTCGTCCACACCGCGCGGCCGGTGACCGTGCTCGTGTCGGGGGTGAAACCGTCCGGCAGACCGGTGAGTTCGACATAGCGGTAGCCGTGCACGGTGAACGTGGGCTCGTACGTCTCGGTGCCGCCGGTGCCGGCGAGGGTGAAGCGGTCGGTGGCCTGGGCGGCGCGCAGATTCGTTGTGTAGAGCGTGCCGTCGGGGTTCAGGACCTCGCCGTGCCGGACGGTCACCGTCGTACCGGCGGGCCCGCGGACCGCGAGACGGTTCCAGCCGGTGAAGTTCTGCCCCAGGTCGAAGATCCAGACGCCGGGCTGGGGTTGGGTCACGGCCACGGGCCGGAACTCGTCCTGGACGGTGACACCGTTGTCAACCTGCGCGACGAGGCGGGGCGTGCTCGCACTGGACACGGCCGCGGCGTCCCATCCGCTGTCGTCGAAGCCGATGGAGTCCCAGCCGCTCATGTCCAGCCGCGCGTCGAAGGTCTCTCCGTTGTAGAGGTCGTCCGCCCTGATCCCGCCGTTGGCCACCTTCCAGGTGCCGTCCGTTGCGACGAGCTGGGTGCTGCCGTCCGTGAACGTGACCACCAGATACGCCGAGTACCAGGGCTGGGTGCCGTAGTGCTGGCTCCCGGCGAAGCCGAGGCTGCCGGAGTACCAGCCGTTGCCCAGCCGGGCGGCGAGCACATTGGCCCCCTGCCGGAGACGGTCGGTGACGTCGAAGACCTTGTACTGGAGACGCTTGGCGTAGTCGGTCCAGCCGGGCGCCAGCACGTCCGCGCCGACCTTGGCGCCGTTGAGCCGTGTCTCATGGAGCCCCAGCGCGGTGGCGAGCAGCCGGGCGGAGGCCACCTGGCCGCGTACGGTGAACCCCTTGCGCAGTAGCGGCCCGGGCTTCACCACCCGTACTTGGGACCCCCACGGTCCGCCGCCGTACGACGCGATCGCGCGGGCCGCGGGCCAGGCGCTGTCGTCGAACCCGCCGCTCTGCCAGCCCGGTTGCTCGTCCTGGCCCGCCTTCCACGATGTGTCGGTCACGAGGGTCGGGCCGCCGGTCGTCACCAGCCTGGCGATCACGGAGGCCGGGGACTGAGTGGTGTTTCGGCAGGTGATCGCGATCGTGTTGGTGCCTGTGGTGAGGCGGTCCGTGACATCGACGAGCGCTGCGCTCTTCCATGAGTCGGTCACCCGCGGCGACGTGCTCACCAGTACCCCGTTGACCCATACGTCCGCGGTGTCGTCCCCGGTGACCACCAGGTTCGCGGCGGAGGGCGAAGTGGTGAGCGTGAACGTCCGCCGGAAGTATCGGGTTCCGACCGGCACCCCCGAGGCCGGATCACCCTCCGGGTACCAGATCCACGACGCTCCCGTCAGATCCGGAGCCGCGGGCTGGCCGATGAACGCGCCCCGCCACTCCTCGTCGGCAGCCAACAGCCCGGTCTCGAACCATCGCGGCGCGCTCCACGCACTTGCCCGCCCCTGGGTGTCCCACACCCGCACTCGCCAGAAGTACCTCGTGAGACTGCGCAGTTGCCGTCCGCCGTACTCGACACCGAGTTGCCGCCCCGACGCGATCCGCCCGCTGTCCCACACCTCGCCGCCACCCGCACGGGAGGCGGAGACCCGGACCTGGTACGCACCCTGCTGCTGCCCTTGCGCCGAGGCCGAGGCCGAAGCCGACGATGTCGCCGATGCCGCGGAGTCGAGCCGCCAGCCGAACCGCGGCCGTGCCGCGTCCACACCGAGTGGCTCGGCACGCTGCTCGACCGTGCAACCGGTCACCCTCAGCGGCGCCTTGGCGCCGAGATCGGGGGCGGCGACCCGCGTGAACCAGGGCGCGATGCCGTAGGCGCCCAGCTCCCGGGCCGCGGACCAGCCGCCGGTGTCGAAAGCCGGCCGCTCCCACCCCTCGACCGCGTCCTTACCCGCCGACCAACTGCCGTCGGTGACCAGGTCGGTCGTCCCGCCGGCGCTGCGCACCCGCAGCCGCCCGATGACACCGGCGTGCCCGCCACCGCTGCGGCACGCCACGGCAAGGGCGTTGGTGCCGGGCCGTAGCGCGGAGCGCAGGTCGACGTACAGGGCCCGGCGCCAGGAACCGGCGGTTCTCGGTGACCCGGCCAGCGGCTGCCCGTTGAGCCACACGTCGACCGTCTCGTCACCGGTGACGACGAACTGAGCTTCCGTCACCTCTCCCTCGGCGACGGTGAAACTCCGGCGGAAGTACCGGTGTCCGGCGGGGGCATCACGGCCCGCGTCCGACTCCGGGTACCAGATCCAGCGGGCCCGGGACAGGGTGACGGGCTCGGCGGACGCGGTGGACCGGGCGTGGGCGACTCCAGGGAACGCGCCGACGGCTCCCGCGGCCAGCGTCCCGGCGGCGAGCGCGGAGGTGATGCCCAAGACGTGACGTCGGCTCAGCGGGCCTTGGTGGTCGGCGGGTTCGGGCTCCACGGGGCTGGAAGAGGAGCTGGGCTCGGGGGGCGGTGTCTGACTTGCCACGGATGTACTCCCTCACACGGTGCGGATGGAGCAGAGCGACTCGTACAGTGCGCAGCGACGGATGTGATTGAAACGTTTCAAATCGTCGGTGCGAGGGAAACGTACGAGAGCTGCGCGGGGCCGTCAAGAGGTGCGGCACATGGTTCAGGACGACACGCGCGGGACGGCTGTCCGTCGAGCAACCCCGTGTGATCGTAAGCAAGTTGAGGTAAGAAACAGGTCTGGCCACCCATGGGCAGGACTGCGGGCGCGGTCTGTCGAGAGGAGCGCAGTGTGACCCAGGACGGCTTCCAGGCCGAGGAGATCGACACCAGCAGGCCGCATCCCGCCCGGATCTACGACTACTTGCTCGGCGGCAAGGACAACTACGAGGTCGACCGCGCGGCCGGTGACGCGCTCGCCGCCGCGGCGCCCGAGGTGCGGATCAGCGTGCGCGCCAACCGTGCGTTCATGCGGCGCGCCGTCCGTCATGTCGTCGGCGGCGGGATCCGCCAGATCCTTGACCTCGGCACCGGGCTGCCCACCTCGCCGAACGTGCACGAGATAGCCCAGGAGGCCGCGCCCGATGTGTGCGTCGCCTACATCGACAACGATCCGATCGTCTACACGCACGGCAGCGCGCTGCTCGGCTCCCACGGATCCACCAGCATCGTCCTCGGCGACGTGCGAGACCCCCGGGGGATCCTGGACCACCCCGACGTCCTCAAGGTCATCGACTTCGATCAGCCGGTCGCCCTGCTCCTCGTCGCCCTCCTCCACTTCCTCACCGATGCGGAGAACCCCGGCCGGGTCGTCGCCACCCTGCGCGATGCGCTTCCGGCCGGCAGTTGTCTCGTCCTGTCCCACGCCACCGGCGACTTCGCCGACCGCACAGAGGCCCAGGCCGTCTACAACAACGCCACCGCCACCATGAACCTCCGCACTCGCGCCGAGGTCGAGGCGTACTTCGACGGCTTCGAACTGATCGAACCCGGAGTGACCCAGGTTCCGTTCTGGCGCCCGGAGGGCACGCCGCCGCCCCGGTCGGAGGAGATCGGCTTCTATGGCGGAGTGGCCTTCAAGGCCACCTGAGCCCGCCCGGCGCGCCCGCGCGTCAGGTGACCTGGATGGTCTGCATCATTCCCAGCTGCTTGTGCCCGTCGACGGGGCAGTACATCTTGTAGCTGCCCTTCTTGAACGTGACCGTCAGTGTGCCCGTCTGGCCGGCCTGGAGGTTGTTGGTCCTGACGTCCTCGACGCCGGGCCCGTCGAGTTCCAGGGCATGGGTGGCCGTGCCGGCGTTGTGGGCGGTGAAGGTGTACGTGCCCGGCGTGAAGGCGGACCGGGACAGCTTGAGGTGGTATTCGGTCTCGGTGACCGTCACCTGCGTTCCCGCGCCCGCCTTGGCCGTGGTGGGGCTGCTGCTGGCGTGGCTGCCGCCCCCACCCCCGCCGCCGCAGGCCGCCAGGGCGAGGGCGCCGGTGAAGGCCAGCGCCGAGATGCTGATGGCGGCGCGTCGTGAGCGCGCCATGGGGGCCGTGCGGGCCGTGTGGATCATGCCGTTCATGCGCTTCATGCGGTTCATCCCCTTCTCGGCCCGTTCGAGGGCCGCCGGGCTTGTACCTGTGTCGTACGAAAGGTCCTCTTCGGGGGATACGTGAAGGACAGCCGCATCGTTCAAGGCGCGCGACCGGTGCCCTACGCCGCGCGCCGCAGCCGTGCCGTCAGGTGCCGGTGGAGCGGGTGGCCGACCGCCGCCATGTCGTGGATGTACGTCAAGGTGTCGTCGTCCTCGAGGGTGTAGCGGCGGTGGTAGGCGTCGACTTCCTTGGCGGTGGGCGTGCGGACCACGTGGCCGGCCGTGAGCTCGACCGAGCCGTCCGCCGCGCGGCCGACGGCCAGTTCCGCGATGCCGGTGGGCTGGGTGATCAGCGCCTCGATGTGGCCGCCGGGCTGGAGCCGCCACCAGCCGCTTTCGCGGGCCGAGGGCCGCAGCGGGGTGCCGTCGGTGTCGAGCAGCCAGGCGCGGGCCTCGTAGCGGAGGAAGGGGCGGCCGTCGTGACTGAAGACGATCTCCTGCGCGTACGTGAAATCGCTCTCGACCGTCGGGTAGCCGCCCTGGCCCGTGCCGCGCCAGATGCCCAGCAGACCGAGCACGGGTGCGAGCAGCGCGTGCGGCGCGGGAGCCTCGCCGGGGCGGTGGCCGTCGGGGAAGGGGTTCTCCAGTACGGGCTCGGACACGGTGCGGCTCCTGGGGTCGGTGGGGTGCCGGGGGCGGGCCCGGGCCGCTGCCCCCGGCGCGGCGGTGTTAGGGCCTGTCTGGAGTTGTGATCTGGATCAGGGAGCGGGGCGTGGTGCGTGCGATCGCAAGGCGCCGGAAGGTCCTCGTAGCGGAGCTACTAGGGTGCGTATCGAGTCGTGATCAATCTGCGGGATGTGCCTTCGGGGCACGGCTCGGTCCGATAGACCGTCTGACGTGACACGAGTGCAACTGACCGACGCGGACTGGGAATTCATCGAGCCGTACCTGCCGATCGGCGAGTACGGCCCGTACCCCGAGCGGCTGCGGCAGCAGTTCGAGGGCGTGATCTGGCGGTTCAAGACGGGCGGGCAGTGGCGGGAGATGCCGACGGAGTTCGGCGCCTGGTCGACCGTCCACAACCGCTTCCGGCAGTGGCGTGACGCCGGGGTCTTCGAGGCCCTGTTGGAGGGTCTGATCGCGGAGGCCGCCAAGCGTGGTGAGGTGGACCTGTCCCTGGTCAGCATCGACTCCACCACCGCCCGGGCCCACCACGACGCAGCCGGGATGCACCTCGACGAGGACACCGTAACCGCCCTGGAGAAGGCCGCCGCAGAGGAAGAGAAGGCCAGGTCAAAGGGGGCGGCCTCGAAGAACAAAGCGGTCAAGATCCCGCGCGGGAAGAACGAAGACGCATCCGACGACGGCACAAACTCCGGCTGAAGGCCGCCCTCCTCGGACGCTCCAGAGGCGGGCAGACCAGCAAGGTCCACCTCGCTGCCGACCGCAAGTGCCGCCCACTGGCGTTCATCCTGACCGCGGGCCAGGCCGCGGACAGCCCGCAGTTCATCCCCGTACTGAACAAGGTGCGGGTGCGCGGGCCCGTCGGCCGTCCCCGCACCCGGCCGGACGCGGTCGCCGGAGACAAGGCGTATTCGTCCCGCGGCAACCGCGCCCACCTGCGCAAACGCCGTATCAAAGCGGTCATCCCGGAGAAGAAGGACCAGGCCGCCAACCGGAAGAAGAAGGGCTCCAGAGGCGGTCGGCCCGTCAGCCATGACGCCGACCTCTACAAGGACCGGAACACCGTCGAACGCCTGATCAACAGGCTCAAGGCATGGCGAGGCATCGCCACCCGATACGACAAGACCCCCGGCAGCTACCTCGCCAGCCTCCAACTGCGCGCCTCGATGATCTGGGTCAAAGACCTCACTCGGACTACCCAGTGATCACGACTCAATACGCGCCCTAGGGCCTTTCGGCAACGCGGCGAGCGTGCGTGCCACGCCCCGCGAGCCCAGATCACAACTCCAGACAGGCCCTTAGTCCGCGAGCGGGTGGTCGGGGTCCAGGAGGGCGGCGATGCGCTCGGTGATGGTCTGCGCGGTGTTGCCCGCTGGGGCGTTCGGGCCGACCGTCGTCGACACCGCGATGGACAGCCGGCTGTGCGGCTCGTAGGCCATGACGGCGGCGTAGCCGAAGAACGACGGGTTCTGCACCACCCAGCCGTTCTTGACGACGATACCGACGCCGAAGTGGAACTGCTCGGTCATGGGCAGACAGATGGTGGCCGGACAGGCGTCGGTGGGGTGGCCGAGGCCGACCGTACCGGGGTTGAGCTGGGTGCGGAAGGCGGCGGGCGAGAGCAGTTCGCCGCTGCCGATGGCCTGTCCGGAGCGGGCCAGGTCGCAGATGTCGGTGGTGAGTACGGCGCCGGGGGCGGTGGTCCACGACGGGTTGAAGTACGTGGACTCCTCGTAGAGGCCGCGCTCGGCGTCGTAGGCGTGCAGTACGGGCTGCGGGATCAGGGCCGTGTCGTTGTTCTGGGTGTTGCGCAGCCGCAGCGGTCCCATGATCCGCTGCTGCAGCAGCCGGTCGAGCGGGGTGCGCGTGATCTCCTCCAGGGCGCGGCCCAGGAGAACGAAGTTGGCGTGCGAGTAGCTCCAGTTGGTGCCGGGCTCGTACCACAGCGGGTGGCTCAGCGAGATCCCGACCAGTTCCTCCGGGGTCCAGTGCTGCCAGGGGTCGGCGTAGAGCTTCTTGATGAACACCGGGTCGGTGACATAGTCGTGCAGACCCGAGGTGGAGTCGCCGAGCATCCGCAGGGTGATCTGGTCGCCGTGCGGCAGATCGGGCAGCCAGCGGGAGACGGGGTCGTCCAGGCCGACCTTGTGCTCCTCCACCAACTGGAGCAGGACGGTGCCCATGTAGGCGATGGCGACGGAACCGGCGCGGAAGTGCATGGCGGGCGTCGCGGGCACATCGGTGAGGGATTCGCCGTCCGCCGTCGTGACCAGCTCGCGGCCGCCGACCGTGACCTTCACCAGGGCGGCCTTGAGATCCAGTTCCTTCCGGGCCTCGCGGACCAGGTCGATCACCTGACGGGCCTCGCCGCGCGGGCGGGCGGTGGCGGTGCAGGGCCGCCCGGGGCGGTCGGCGGCCGTGGCGCCGACCCCGGCGCTGCCCGTGGTCGCGGAGGCGGCGCCGGTCTGGATCGTGGTGCCGAGGAGGGCGACGGCGCACAGCAGCGCCGCGGTCGTACGCGTCATGCGTGCACTATGGGATGCCCGCCGTCGCCCGGCGGGGGACAACACTCCGGGTGCCGCCGCCGGGGACCCGTACGGCGGAGCCCGGAGCGCAGGTCCCTCAGTGCCTGTCCGCTCAGGCCGCGAGGATCTCGTCGAGCGCCTCGTCGATCCGGGCCGTGAAGTCCGAGTAATGGTGTTCCAGCCCCAGGGGCACCAGGGCGTGTGTGCGGTCCAGGAACGCCATGAGCGGGGCCGTGGCACACACGAACAGTGCGGCGGCGCCCCCCACCTGAAGCCTGATCAGTACGTCGTCGAAGCACCCCGGGCTCGCCGGGGCGATGTGCACGTCCCCCTCGCCGCACGGCTGCTGCACCCCTCCGACGAGCAGATCGCGGGCGAACCGCCAGGTCACGGAGGTCTCGTCGCCCGGGTTGAAGGTGATGTGCACGGCGAGCGGATCGCCGAGGTCGAAGCGCAGCTCCACGGGGACCCGGAGGGAGTCGTGGTCGGAGACCAGATAGGCCATGTCCATGATCGCGCACACGGAGTCGGGTCTCATCGGCTGGCTCCGCTGTGATGGAGGCGTACGCCGAGACAGGGGCGGGCAGGGCGGGAGAGGCGGGAGGCGGGCGCGTCGGCCGTGCGGACCGCGGCGGACGGCTGCCGGAGGACGCCGTGCTCCGGGGCCGTCTGTGGGCACAGAAGATTCACATCTTCTTCAACGATTATCCTCCCGCCGCGTCACGCTCAGAAGGACCAACTTCCCCAGGAAGAAGCGGAGTTCCCGGCTCCGCGTCAGTCAGGATCCACCCGCACGGTCCGTCAGAGGTCTTCCTGCGGAAGAGGCCCCAGCAGTTCCGCCAGCACCGCGTCGGGCTCCCGCAGCCGGGTCTGTGCGACCACGTCGTCGTAGCCCTCCTCACCGAGCAGAGTACGGGCGGTGTGCTCGTACCGGGCGCGTACCGGGCCGATTTCCGGAGTACCGCGCTGTGGGTGGCCGACCGCGCCCCAATAGCTCTCGCCGGCGGTGAACGCGGCGACCGCGCGTTCACCGGCACCCTCCGCCGCGAGCGCCGACGCCAGTACGTCGAGACCGAGGGCCACACCGAAGCTGTCGCCGATACGTCGCTTGCCCTCCAGCATGGACACGGCGTGCGCGGTCGCCCGCGCCGCACGGTCCTCGAACAGGGCGATGAGGGCGAGCTGGTAGTCGGCGGAGGAACGGGTCCACCACTCGCCGCGCGCCGCACTGCGCCGCCGCAGTTCCTCGGCCTCCAGCCGCGCCTGCTCCAGCAGGCCCTGCGCGGTGAGGGCGAACACCCGCACCAGACGGCACAGCACATGGGCCGCCGTCTCCTGCGGTGCGCTCTCGCCCTGCTGCAGACCGAGATCCACCACATGCTTGGCGGCCATGGGGCGCCAGCCGAGCAGATGGATCAGCCCGAGCAGGTACGACGAGCGCAGGACACCGTCGAGATCGCCCCGGCTCTCGGCCTCCTGACGGCACAGATCGGCGAGGGCGCGCCCCGTCGCGTGCTCGCCCCGCAGCACCCGGACCACGCCGAGCGCCCACAGCCCCCGGACACGGCCGGGACCGGGCTCGGCGGACGAGCCGAGGGCGTCCTCGAGATACTGCGTGGCCTCCGGCAGATGACCGCAGCAGCTCCAGAAGAAGCCGAGGACGGCGCTCAACTCCACAGCGTCGTACGGCCGTACGTCAAGAAGGTGGTCCAGCGCCGCGCACAGGTCGGCGTGCACCGCGTTGATCCACCGGTACCAGCGGGTCTGGTCGGGACCCAGCCAGCCCTCGTCGGCGCGGCGCGCCATCTCCAGGTAGTAACGGGCGTGCCGGCCCGCGAGTTCGGCGCTCTCGCCGAGCTCGGCGAGCCGGGTACGGCCGTACTCCCGGACGGTGTCGAGCATGTGGTAGAGGTCGCCGCGGCGGGTCAGCACCGACTTGCGCTCCAGCCCGGCGAGCGCCGACATGACGTCCTCGGGGGCCAGCGGCCCGCCGGCGCACACCGCCCGTACCGTGTAGGTGTCCACGACGCCGCGGAACACGGACAGCCGCGCCCACAGCAACCGCTCCTCGGGCAGGCACAGTTCATGGCTCCAGCCGATGGCGGTGTGCAGCGCCCTGTGCCGCGGCGCGCCGCCGCGCGGGTCGGCGGCGGCTAGGTCGAGCCGGGAGGCGAGGTCCTGGTCGATCCGGTCGAGGGTACGGTCGGGAAGCTGTCCGGCGATCAGTTCCACGGCGAGGGGGATGCCGTCGAGCCGCCGGCACAGCCGGGTCGCGACGATCATGTCCGGGGTGCCGGTGAGCGGTCGGCCGATCGCGGCGGCGAGCCGGCCGAGCAGATGCACGGCGTCTGTGCTGGCGGGCAACGGCTCGACGTCCACGCGGTGTTCGTCCGGCAGCCCGAGCGGCTCCCGGCTGGTCACCAGAACGGTCAGCTCGGGGCAGTGCCCCAGGAGATGCCCCACCAGGGCACGGCAACTGGGCAGCAGATGCTCGCCGGAGTCCAGCACGAGCAGCAGCCGCCGGTCGGACAGCCACTCGGTGAGCGCGTCCAGGGCCGCGCCCGGTGTGTGGTCGGCGAAGTCGAGCGCGTCGGCGACGGTGGCGACGAGCGTGCGGTCGTCGGCCGGTTTCCACAGATCCGCCCAGCGCACGGTCAGCCCGCTCGTCCTGCGCTCCGCGTCCGCGCAGTGCAGCGCGAGCCGTGTCTTGCCGACCCCGCCCGGCCCCGTCAGGGTGACCAGACGGTGCAGACGCAACATCCTGGAGACGTGGGCGACTTCGCCCAGGCGACCGATGAAATCGGCAGGGATCGCGGGCAGGTTGCTCAACACAGGGGGAGTCTCGCGTGTCCGATGCCTGCGCGTGCCCCGATTTGACTCTTACGTGTTCGTGTGAAGGGGAGCGTGGCGACATCGCGGGGCACGGGGCACGACGGGGTGAGCCGTGCGCCGGGTGGCGTACACCGTGGCCGCCCTCGACGGCTGACCTTCCGCGAACGGGCCGCCCACCACTCACCGGCCCGCCAGGCTGCGAAGCCGGAGCCTGCCTACCGCCCGTCGGCCACCCCCGGCCCGTCGGTCGCCCCCGGCCTGGCGGACACCACCCCCGGCCCGACGGACGCCGTGGCCCCGCACGGCACCGCCGCGGCCCGCCCGGCCACGGTCACGCACCCGCCCGGACGACCTCGGAGCCGTACCGGCGGTGGCGACTGCGCTCACGCACCGCCGTCCGACCCGTCCAGCGCCAGCCGCAGCAGCGTCAGATCCAGCCAGCGGCCGAACTTCACCCCGACCTCCCGCACCGTCCCCACCTGCTCGAACCCGAACCGCTCGTGCAGCCGGACCGACGCGCTGTTGCCGGCCTCGATGCCCGCGATCATCACATGGTGCCCGGCGTCACGGGCCGCGCCGACGATCGTGCCCAGCAGTGCCGTGCCCACCCCGAGCCCGTGCCGGTCCTCGCGGACGTAGACCGAGTTCTCCACGGTGTGGCGGTAGCCGTCGAGCTGACGCCAGGGGCCGTAGGCCGCGAAACCGGCGACCTCGCCCGGCGCGCCGGGCAGCTCCGCCACGAACGCCGAGCCGCGCGCGAGGTGATCGGCGAGCCAGGCGGCGCCGTCGGCGGGGGACAGCGGGGTGTCCGTCCACAGCGCCGTCGAGTGCTTGATGGCGTGGTTGCGTATGGCGCGGACGGCCTCCGCGTCACCGGCGTGCGCGGGCCGCACCACCACCCGCTGCTTCTCGTATAGTGGATACATGTCCAACATAGTAGATCCTCTGGTCGGGCAGATCGCCGCCCGCGTGCGCACCGAACGCGAACGCCGCAGGTGGACCCTGGCGCAGCTTGCGGAGGCCTCCGGGGTCTCCCAGGCCATGATCAGCAGGATCGAGCGCGGCGAGAGCAGCCCCACCGCCGTCGTCCTCGGCAAACTGTCCGCCGCGTTCCGGCTCAGCGTGGCCTCCCTGCTCGCGCTGGCCGAGGGGACACCCGACGGGGATGACGGGGATCCGGCCGCCACCGCGGACGTAAGGCGCGGAGCCGGAGCCGCCGAGTGGACCGACCCCGCCACCGGCTACCGGCGCCGCCAGATCACCCGTCCCGGCTTCCCCGCGGAGATCGCCGAGATCCGCCTGCCCGCCGGGGCCCGGGTGCCGTATCCGGCCGCTGCCTTCGCCTTCGTACGGCAGATCGTGTGGGTGCTGGAGGGACGGCTCACCTTCCACGACGGCGTCACCGTGCACGAACTCGACGCGGGCGACACCATCGAACTCGGCGAACCCGCGCCCCGCACCTTCGCCAACACCGGTGACACGGAATGCCGTTACGCCGTCGTCCTGACCCGGGACCGGCGGCCGTGACCCCGCCGCCGGAACGCAGCCGTACCCTCCTGCTCGCCGTCGTCGCTGCCGTGGCGATCGCCAACAACTACGCGATCCAGCCCGCGCTCACCGAGGTCGCCTACGGGCTGCACGTCCGGACCTCCGTGATCGGCCTGGTGCCGACCGCCGCGCTCACCGGCTGCACCGCCGGATTCGCCCTGCTGCTCCCGCTCGTCGACCGGCTGCCCCCGCACCGGCTGGTCACCGGACAGCTCGCCGTCCTGGCCGCCGCCCTCGTCCTCGCTGCCAGTGCACCCCAGGTCGGAGTCCTGCTGGCCGCCTATCTGGCCGTCGGCGCGACCGCCGGAGTCGCCGCCCAGGCCAGCAGCATTGCGGGCCGCCATGCCCCGCCCGGCCGCCGCGCCACCGCCGTCGCCACCGTGGCCGCCGGTCTGTCCGCCGGGATCCTGCTCGGCCGGCTCGCCGGGGGAGCCCTCGCCGACGCCCTCGGCTGGCGGCGGATGCTGCTCGTCTTCGCCGCGCTCGTCCTGCTGTGCGCCCTCGCCGCCGTACGGCTCCTGCCCCGGCAGCGGCCGTCGTACCGGGGCGGCTATCTGGCCACCGTCGCCTCGCTGCCCCGGCTGCTGCGGCAGCACGTGGCACTGCGCCGGGCGGTGACGTGCGGGGGCCTGTGGTACTTCGCCTTCAACCTCGTCTGGGTGGCCCTCACCCTCGCCCTCGGCCGCCCGCCCCACTCCCTCTCTCCCGCCGCCATCGGCCTCTACGGCCTCGCGGGCCTCCTCGGCTTCGCCGCGCTCCCGCTCACCGGACGCCTCACCGACCGCCTCGCCCCCGGCACCGTCATCGCCGCGACCATGCTGACCGCCGCCGCGGGCACCGCCCTGCTCGCCACCGGGCTCGGCTCCCCACCCGTCACCGCGCTCGGGCTCGCCCTGTTCGACGCGGGCTGTTTCGCCGCCCAGGCCGCCAACCAGAGCCGTGTCATCGGCATCGACCCGGCCCGCGGCGGCAGCCTCAGCGGGGTCTATCTGGTGCTCTACTTCGTCGTCGGCGCCCTCGGCACCGCGGCCGCCGCGCCCCTTCTCGACCGGACCGGCTGGCAGGGCACCGCCCTCGTCGCCACCGCGGCCCTGCTCGCCGCCGGGTTCCTCGGCCGCGCCGGAGGGACCGTCACTGACGGTGCGCCCGCCGCGCACAAAGATGCGCCGGTACGTCGTTGACCGATGATCCGCCGCCGGGCCAGGGTGAGGGGGCCGCGCCGGACCAGGGCCGACCGGCGCCGAGCACCCCTGCCGCCTGCCCACACCCGACCCGGACCCGGACGGACCCGGCCCCCCCCGCAGCCCAGCCCCCCGCCGCCCACCCTCAGGAGCCCCGATGAGCCGCCCGCCCATGAAGGACCCCCTCGACCTGCTCGACCTCGCCGCCACCCTCTCCGACGAGGAACGCGCGATCCAGGCAACCGTCGCCAAGTTCCTCGCCGAACGGGTGCGCCCGCACCTCGGCGAGTGGTTCGAGAACGCCCACTTCGCCCGCGAACTCGCCCCGGAACTCGGCAAACTGGGCGTCCTCGGCATGCATCTGGAGGGCTACGGCTGTGCGGGCACCAACGCGGTCTCCTACGGCCTCGCCTGCCTGGAACTGGAGGCCGCAGACTCCGGCTTCCGCAGCTTCGTCTCCGTCCAGGGCTCCCTGTCCATGTACTCCATCTGGAAATGGGGCTCGGAGGAGCAGAAGCGCGAGTGGCTGCCCCGGCTGGCAGCGGGCGACGCCATCGGCTGCTTCGGCCTCACCGAACCCGACTTCGGCAGCAACCCCGGCGGGATGCGCACCCGGGCCGTCCGCGACGGCGGCGACTGGATCCTCGACGGCACCAAGATGTGGATCACCAACGGCGGCATCGCCGACGTGGCCACCGTCTGGGCGCAGACCGACGACGGCGTCCGCGGCTTCCTCGTCCCGCGCGGCACCCCCGGCTTCACCACCCGGGACATCGAGCGCAAGATGTCGCTGCGCGCCTCCGTCACCTCGGAACTGCACCTCGACGGCGTCCGCCTCCCCGACTCCGCGCGGCTCCCGCTCGCCGAGGGCCTGCGCGGACCGCTCTCCTGCCTCAACGAGGCCCGCTTCGGCATCCTGTTCGGCGCGGTCGGCGCCGCCCGCGACTCGCTCCAGGCGGCCGTCGACTACGCCGACGCACGCGTCCAGTTCGACAGGCCGATCAGCGCCTTCCAGCTCACCCAGAAGAAGCTCGCCGACATGGCCGTCTCGCTAGGCACCTCGGCGCTGCTCGCCGTCCATCTGGGCCGCCTCAAGGACCAGCACCGGCTGCGCCCCGAACAGATCAGCGTCGGCAAGCTCAACAACGTCCGCGAGGCCATCGCCATCGCCCGGGAGTGCCGTACGATCCTGGGCGCGAACGGCGTCTCCCTGGAGTACTCGCCGCTGCGCCACGCCAACAACCTGGAGTCCGTGCTGACCTACGAGGGCACGGCTGAAATGCACACCCTCGTCATCGGCCAGGCGATCACCGGGCACGCGGCGTTCCGCTGACGTCCGGGGCAGGCGTGGGCTCCTCGGGCGACGGCGCCCGAGGCAGCCTCCCGCATCCCGCGAACCACCGCACGCACGGCGGGCGAGATCCGGACGGACCGGGCGCGGCCCGACCGGAGCCTCCCTCAGGCCGTCGGGGACCACCCCGGTTCCCCGAAGAGCGATCTTGCCGGGGCGGCCGGACAATGGGCCTCATATGGCCCACGCCGGGTGACGAACCGCGCCGGGTGCCCAGGTCGGGAGGTCGTGCGGCATGCTTTCCGTGACGTTCCGCAATGTACTGCCGGTCCGCGCCGCCGAGGGACTCGCGCGCGCCGCACCCGGCTCCGGCAAGCCGGGCGGCGCGGCTCCCACCGGTGGTGGCCAAGGCAAGCCGGGCCGCGCGGTCCCTACCGACGACGGCTCCGGCAAACCGGGCGGCGCAGCTCCTACTGGTGGCGGCCCCGGACTGAGTCTCGAAGAACGGCCGCGGTCTCGGAGCGGCGGCGCCCGCTCCGCGGGCCGGCCGGGCGGGACGCACGCGATCGTGCCGCGGCGTGACGAGGACGACGCCGTGGAGGAGGTGCTCGGACGCCTCAGCCGTGCCTACGACTCGCTCGACGGCGCTACCGTCGAAGTCGCCGTCAAGGACGCCTGCCAGGCCTTCCGTCAGGCCAGGATCCGGGCCTTCGTACCGATCCTTGTCGAACGCCGCGCCCGCGCCGCCCTCGACGCCGCGGTCCGCAGGCGCAGCTCGGCACCGGAGGAGGGCAATCCGCTGTCCGCACCGTGAGCGCAGAGAGGGACTGGCCGGTATGGCACCACCCAGCAGAGCCGAACGGATCGCGGAGCTCATCGAGCCGCTGCGCGTGCGACCGGGCTCCCGTGTGGACCTGGACGAGGACTTCGACCCCCGCTACAAGGGGCAGGTCAGGAAGAAGCACAGCGCCGAACTCCTCAAAGTCGGCGTGTCGCTGCTCGCCGAGTACCAGGAGCGGCTGGCCGCGCAGGACACCTACGGCGTGCTGCTCTGCCTCCAGGGCCTCGACGCGGGCGGCAAGGACGGCACCATCCGGCATGTGATGAGCGGGGTGAACCCACAGGGCGTGAAGGTCAGCAGCTTCAAGGTGCCCTCCGCCGAGGAACTCGACCACGACTACCTGTGGCGCTACGCCCGGCGGCTGCCGGGCCGCGGCGAGATAGGGATCTTCAACCGTTCGCACTACGAGGAGGTCCTCGTCGTACGGGTGCACCCCGAGGTCCTGGAGCGGCAGAAGCTGCCGGCCAGCGCCCGCACCGAGAAGATCTGGGAGCGCCGCTACCGGCAGATCAACGACTGGGAGCGGTATCTGAGCGAGAACGGCTTCCGGATCGTGAAGATCTTCCTGAACCTTTCCAAGGAGGAGCAGCGCACCCGCTTCATGAAGCGCCTCGATGTGCCGGAGAAGAACTGGAAGTTCTCCGCCGCCGACATCCATGAGCGCCGCTACTGGGACGACTACCGGGTGGCCTTCTCCGAGATGCTGTCCGCCACCAGCACCCGCTGGGCGCCCTGGTACGTCGTACCGGCGGACCGGAAGTGGTTCGCGCGGCTGTGCACGGCGGCGGTGCTCGCCCACACGCTGATGGACATCGACCCCCAGTACCCCACGGTCCCGGAGGAGGCGTTGAAGGACCTGCTCGCCGCCAAGGCGGGCCTGGAGGCCGAGGCACCGGAGGGGGAACCCGGCGATCCGTACGCGGCCCGGCACCGGGTGCCCGGCGGCTGACGGCCGTCCCGGCCCGCACGGCACGGGATTTCGCGTGGGAGGAACGACCGATCCCGATCGGAGAATCGGAGACACGACCATGGCGGCGTTGCAGCCGAGCCCGGCAGGACCACGGCCGAAACCCCGGACGGACTGGTACGCGCGCCCCGCCGCGGATGTGACCGCGTACCTCGCGGTGGACCCCGCGACCGGGCTGACAGCGGCGAAGGCGGCCGAACTGCTGGCCGCCAACGGCCCGAACGCGCTGCCCGAGGAGAAACCGCGGCCGATGTTGCTGCGTTTCCTCGACCAGTACCGCAGCTATATGCAGCTCGTGCTGCTGGGCGCCACCGTCGTCTCCCTGGCGATCGCCGAGTGGAGCACGGCGATCCTGCTGTTCCTGCTGACCCTGTTGAACGCGGTGGGCGGGCTGCGGCAGGAGGGCAAGGCGGAGAGCGCGATGAACGCGCTGAAGTCGATGATGAAGGCCACCGCCCGGGTGCGCAGGGACGGCACCGAGTCGGAGATACCGGCCGAGGAACTCGTGGTCGGCGACATCGTGCTGCTCGCGGCGGGTGACCAGGTGCCCGCCGACGGACGGATCATCGAGGCCAGCTCCCTCCAGATCGACGAGTCCGCGCTCACCGGGGAGAGCGTCCCCGCCGCCAAGGACACGGAGGTGCCGGAGGCGGTGTCCTCCGGCGGCGCCCTCGGTCCCGGCGACCAGACGGACATGGCGTTCATGAACACCCCGGTGACGCACGGCAGCGGACTGCTCGTCGTCACCGGCACCGGCTCGGACACGGAACTCGGCAGGATCGCCGGGATGCTGTCCGCCACCGCGCGCGAGGTGCCGCCGCTGACCCGGCAGCTCAACACCCTCACGGTGTGGATCACGGCGGCGGCCGGACTGACCATGGTCGTGATGTTCGCCATGGGACGCGCCCGCGGCCAGGCCTGGGACACGCTGTTCGTCAGCGCGGTCTCCCTGGCCATCGCCGCCATCCCCGAGGCACTGCCGACCGTGACCCAGGCGATCCTCTCGGTCGGCAGCGTCAACCTCGCGCGACGCAACGCCATCGTCAAGGAACTGCCCTCGGTCGAGACCCTCGCCTTCACCTCGGCGATCAACTCGGACAAGACCGGCACCCTCACGATGAACCAGATGACCGTCGTGGAGGTGCTCAGCGCCACCGACCGCTTCACCGTCTCGGGCACGGGCTACGACCTCACGGGCAAGGTCCACCACGCGGCCGGACGCTCGGCGGGCATCGAGGAGGCGATCCTGCCCTACGTCGTCGCGAGCGACGCACGGCTGGTGGACGGCGAGGTGGTGGGCGACCCCACCGAGGGCGCGTTCCTCGTCCTCGGGCACAAGGCGGGCCTGGACGCCGAGGCCACCCAGGACCGCCTCCCACGCCTCGCCACCCTGCCGTTCGACCCGACCTACAAGCTGATGGCGACCTTCAACTCCGCCGTCGACGACTCGGGCCGTCCCGTCGTGCGGTGCTTCGTCAAGGGGGCCGGTCCCGCCGTGACGGCGCGGGTGAGCGGCGCGCTCGCCGAGGGCGGGACCGTGCCGTGGGACGCCGCCCTCAGCGGGCGTCTGGAGGCGGAGACCGACCGGATGGGCCGCGAGGGGCACCGGGTGATGGCCGCCGCCGTACGCGACCTCGACCCGGCCGGCTTCGACCCCGACGGCGATCTGCTCGCCCTGGTCACCGGCCTCACCCTGACCAGCCTGGTCGCCATGGTGGACCCGCCGCGTGAGGAGTCCAAGGCGGCGGTGGCGAACGCGCAGGCCGCGCACATCACGGTCCGCATGGTGACCGGGGACGACGTCACCACCGGCGCCGCCATCGCCCGCCGCCTCGGCATCCCCGGCGAGGCCGTCCTCGGCGCCGAGTTCGCGGCGCTGCCGGAGACGGACCAGCTCGACCGGATCGACGCGATCGGCGTCGTCGGACGGGTCGCCCCGGAGCACAAGGTGCTGCTGGCCCAGCTGCTCAAGAAGAAGGACAACGTCGTCGCGATGACGGGCGACGGCGTCAACGACGCCCCGGCCATCAAGGCCGCCGACATCGGCATCGCCATGGGCAGCGGCACCGACGTCGCCAAGAACGCCGGACGCATGATCCTCTCCGACGACAACTTCGCCACCATCGTCTACGCCGTGGAGCAGGGCCGGAAGATCTACGACAACCTCAGCAAGTACATCCGGTTCGTGCTCCTGCTGCTGGTGACCTTCGTGCTGACCTTCCTCGGGGCGACCCTCTTCAACATCGCGGGCGGGGAGCCGTTCACCCCGGCGCAGGTGCTGTGGATCCACTTCGTGGTCAACGCCTCGTTCGGCTTCGCGCTCGGCTTCGACCAGGAGAGCCCGGGACTGATGCGGCGCCAGCCGCGCCCCCGGGGTGAGTCGGTGCTCACCCGGTCCGTGATCACGACGACAGGCCTCGGCGGACTGGCCCTCACCGTGATCTTGCTCGCGCTGATCAAACTGGGCGAGGCCCGCTACGACAGCACCGCCGTCGGCAACTCGATGGCATTCACGGCGTTCGCGCTCTGTCTGGTGGTGGCCGCGTTCGAGTGCCGAAGCGAGACCGACTCGGTCCTGACCCCGGCCACCTTCGACAGCAAGCAGATGAACAGGGTGGCCGTGGTCCAGATCGTCCTTGCCGCCTTCGCGACCCAGGTCGACGGGTTCCGGCGCATGCTCCACACCACGCAGATCGATGGGCGGCAGTTCGGCTGGGCCCTGCTGTCTGCGGTCGTCCTGCTCGGCCTGTGGGAGCTGGGCAAGCTCCTGGCCCGCCGGCCGGCGGGCACGGCGACGTGACAGCGCGGTGGCATGGCGGCATGGGGGAGAGGGGGCAGAGGGGCTGGCGGGAGAAGGGTGACGCCCGTCAACAGGCGGGACAGCTGAGGCGCTTCTATGCTGGCGGTGATGGGCCGCACGCGGCCCGCCCTCTGGTGCGGCTGTGGTCTGCGGCATGGATCCCCTCACCCGGGAGCAAGCCCATGACACACCCGTCCATACGACTGCGCAGGGGGACCGTCGCGATCGCGGCGGTGGGGGTGCTGGTGGTGTCGGCCGCGGGCGGGACCGCGGTGGCACTGCCGTCCACCGCCCCGTCCACGGCCCCCGCAGCCGCCGCGCCCACCCCGTCACCGGTCGGCGGCGATGCCGTCCGCGACCTCACCCCGGCCGTACAGCGGGCACTCGACGCGGCCGTCCGACGGATCATGGGGCAGGCCGGAGTTCCCGGTGTGACCGTCGGCATCTGGACCGCGGACAAGGGCACGTACGTCAAATCCTTCGGCGTCGCCGACAAGAACACCGGCCGCGCGATGCAACCGGACCTCTACATGCGCATCGGCAGCGAGACCAAGACGTTCACCGTCACCGCGCTGCTGCAACTCGTCGACCAGGGCAGGATCGGCCTCGACGACACCATCGGCAAGTACATCAGCGGTGTGCCGAACGGCAACAAGATCACGCTGCGTCAACTGGCAGGGATGCGCAGCGGGTTGTTCAACTACTCGATGGACGACGACTTCTTCAAGGCGCTCACCGCGAACCCGAACCGGCCGTTCACCCCGCAGCAACTGCTCGGCTACGCCTTCAAGCACCCCGTGCTGTTCCCGCCCGGCGCGCAGTTCAACTACTGCAACACCAACCTGATCCTCCTCGGCCTGGTCGTCGAGAAGATCAGCGGCCAGTCCCTCGCGGGCTACATCCAGCAGCACGTCCTCGACCCGGCCGGTCTGAACCACACGTCCTTCCCGACCAGCAACGCGTTCCCTGACCCCCACGCGCAGGGCTACACCGACCAGACGGCCAGCGGCAAGGTCGAGGACTCGGCCAACTGGGACCCCTCCTGGGCCTGGGCCGCGGGCGCCATGATCTCCCAGCTCCAGGACATGCGGGTGTGGGCACGCACCGTGGCCACCGGCCAACTGCCCGACGGGAACCGGATGATCAGCACCGGCTTGCAGCGGCAGCGGCTGATCACACCCGCCACGCCCATCCCCAACACCGGCTATGGCCTTGGCATCTTCAATGTGCAGGGCTGGATCGGCCACAACGGCTCCCTGCCGGGCTACGAGTCCCTGACGGTCTACATGCCTGAGGCCCGGGCCACCCTCGTCGTCCTGCTCAACACCGACATCAACTACAAGGGCCAGGAGCCCAGCACCCTGTTCGGAAGCGCGATCACGCGGATCATCTCACCGGACCACGTCTTTGCGCTGCCCGCCCAACCCGCGGGCAGATGAGGCGTCTTGAGCCCACGACGTGCTGAACGGGGGCACCGGGAGGAACCGTGCCGCACACCCGAACGACCGACGTCCTGATCGTGGGTGCCGGCCCGGTCGGCCTCAGCGCGGCCGCCGGACTGCGCCGCCGCGGCGTGTCCTGCAGGCTGATCGACCGGCTGCCCGCCCGCCTGCCCTACGCCAAGGCCGTCGGCATCCAGCCGCGCACCCTGGAACTCTGGGACCGCATGGGCCTGGTGCGCGACGTCCTGGAGGCGGCCGTGCAACTGCGCGGACAGCTCGTCTACGTCAACGGCCGGGAACAGGCGCGCATCGACCTTCGGCTGCCGCCCGAAGTGCCGTACCGCTTCGCCGCGCTGCCGCAGTACGAGACCGAACGCCTCCTGGAGGAGTACGTCGCCCACCTGGGCACGGCCATAGAACGCGGCACCGAACTGCTGTCCTTCACCCAGGACCCGGACGGTGTCACCGCCCGGCTGCGCACCGCCTCCGGCACCGAGGAGGAACTGCGCACCGGCTATCTGGTCGGCTGCGACGGAGCGCACAGCACCGTCCGCAAGGGCCTCGGACTCCGCTACGAGGGAGCGGCGTTCGCCGATGAGTACATGCTCGGCGACGTCGAGGCCGACTGGGACCTGCCGCACGCGTACAGCGTGCGCTCCAGCCACCTCGCCGCCGACGGCTCCGTCGACGACATCCTGGTCTGCATCCCGCTGCCCGGCGACGGAGGCGGCCGGTACCGCATGTCGACGCTCGTCCCGCCCGAACTCTCCACCAGGGCGCATGCCGGGCAGCCCGTCCCGGCCGACGACGTGGCGCACGGCCTGGAGGGTGAGCGCACCCCGGAGCTGTCCCACCTCCAGGCCGTCCTCGACCGCCTGGCCCCCAGGCCCGCCGCGCTCTCCGGACTGCGCTGGTCCTCCGTGTTCCGGATCAGCCACCGAATCGTCGACCGCTACGCCGAGGGCCGTGTCTTCGTCGCGGGCGACGCCGCCCACATCCATCCCCCGACCGGCGCCCAGGGCATGAACACCGGCGTCCAGGACGCCTGCAACCTGGCTTGGAAACTCGCCCTCGTCGTACGCGGCGAGGCCGGTCCCGGACTGCTCGGCAGCTACGACGCCGAGCGCCGCCCCGTTGGTGAGGAGGTCGTGGGCCGTACCGTCCGGCACGCCACCCAGGGCATGGAGGCCGACCCCGAGACCCCGGACACCCTGATGCTCCGCGAGGCGCAACTCCTCGTCGACTACCGGGGCGGCCCGCTCGCACCCACCGGGACCGGCGCACCCGGCAGCACCGGGACGGCCGGCAGCGCCGGGAGGGATGACAGTGCCGGGAGGGAGGACAGCGTAGTGAGGGTCGACGCGCCCCGGCCCGGCGACCGGGCACCCGACTGCGCCGGGCTGACCAACCCGCCCGCCGCCTACCCACTGCGGCTCCTCGACGTGCTGCGCCATCGCACCGGGCACGTGGTGCTCCTGTACGGGACGGACCTCGCCGGCCTGACCGGGGCCGCGGAGGCGGTGGGGCGCGCACAGGCACCGCCGGCCGCCGACGGCCGTCCCCGCCCGCGTCTCCCCCTGGAGACCGTCGCCGTGCTCGCCCGGGACGCCGCTCCGGTCGGCGCCGACGCCCTGCCCGTGCCCGGATACCGCGACTCCGGCGGGGAGTTCGCCCGCCTCTACCGCCCCGACGGCCCGACCGGCTTCGTCGTACGCCCGGACGGCCACCTCGGGCCACGTTTCCCCCTCGCCGCCACCGCGACGGCCCTCGCGGACCACCTGGCGCGGCTGTGGCCGTGAGGCCGCGGCGGACCGCCTGAAGTCAGTGCACGGACAGGCCGCCGTCGACGAACACCGACTGCCCGGTGACATAGCCGGAGGACCGCCCGGCCAGGAACACGGCCGCACCGGCGAAGTCTTCCGCCAGGCCGTTGCGCCCGACCATGGTGCGCGCGGCCAGCGCCGACACCCGCTCCGGATCGGACGACAGCCGCGCGTTCAGCGGCGTCATGACGAACCCCGGCACCAGCGTGTTGCAGGTGACGCCGTACGGCGACCACGCCTCCGCCTGCGAGCGGGCCAGCGACTCCAGCGCCCCCTTGGAGACCCCGTAGGCCCCGCTCTGGACGAAGGCCCGGTGTGCCTGCTGGGAGCTGATGTGGATGATCCGCCCGAAGCCCCGGTCGGCCATCCCCGGCCCGAAACGGCGGCCCAGCAGATACGGCGCCTCCAGATTCACCGCCATCGTCGCGTCCCACACGTCCTCGCCCAGCTCGCCCATCGGCGGGCGCAGATTGATCCCGGCGCTGTTGACGAGGATGTCCGGCTCGCCGTACACCCCGGCCGCCCGCTCCGCCGCCTCGCGCACCGCCTCCCGGGTGCCCAGATCGGCGCTCACCCAGGCCGCCCGGCAGCCCTCGGCCGTCAGCTCCTCCACCGCGGCGGCCAGCTCGGCCTCCCGGCGTGCCACGATCACCACGCTCGCCCCCGCCCGCGCCAGCGCCCCGGCGACGGCCCGGCCGATACCGGAACTGCCCCCGGTCACGATCGCGGTCAGGCCGTCGAGGGAGAACAGTCCGGAGAGATAACCGCGCGAGTCCATGCCCGAACCCTAGGGCCTGCTTCCGCGGGCGTCGGGGACTGGACGACCGTGCGGGCCGCCGTCGGCGGGGCCCGGCGGCATCCGGGCTGGTGGCCGGGGTGTGGTGGCCCCGGGGTGGGGGCGGTAACCGGCCACGGCCCTGATGCTCGGTCGCGCAGAGGCTGCACGGCGGCTGTTGCTGTGGCACGGTGGAGGTGGGCCGGGTCCCGTCACTCTCCCCCGTCGTGACGGGCCCGGTCTCCTGCCGTGCACGGGGTGCCGGGCGTGCCGCCGGGACGGCGGACGGGACCGTCACGCGCTGTGGCCCCTGGGGAACCGATGAGCTAACTTGGCTTGCAGGTCACTGGTGATTTGGACACCCGTGGTGAGCGCGGGAGGTTCCGTTTGACCCCGGCACAGCTGCGAGCCTTCTCCGCGACCGTCCGGCTCGGATCCGTCAAGGCCGCCGCGGCCGATCTCGAGGTGAGCGAGGCAGCCGTCTCGACGCACATCGCCCATCTCCGCAGAGAGCTGGGCGACCGGCTGTTCACCAGGACCGCGAACGGACTCGCGTTCACCCCCGGAGGACTGCGGCTCGCCAGCCGCGCCGCGGAGCTGCTGGGCCTCCAGGACCGCACCATCCTCGAGGTCCGGGAAGCCGGAGCGGGCCGCCGGCTGCTGCGGATCGCCGGGACCACCCTGTTCGCCGAGCACGCCGCGCCCGGCCTCATCGAACTGTTCGCGGGCCGCGCCGACGACCTCGATGTCGAGCTGAGCGTGCACGAACCGCGGGACTTCGGCGCGCTGCTGCTCAGCCGGACCGTCGACGTGGCCATCGGACCCCGGCCCGCCGTTGTGGACGACGCGCTCTCCTGCACCCCCTTCCTCAACTACCAGGTGATCGCGGTCGTCGGCCGCGACCACCCGCTCGCGGCGGGCGGCGTCACCGCCGCCGAACTGCGCGACCAGACCTGGCTGCTGGGTCCCTCCGCGGTCGGCAGGACCGGCATGATCCCCTCCGTGCTGCGGCGCCTGGACGTCCCCGAGCACAACCAGCGCATCTTCCAGAGCCATGCCGCCGCCGTCGACGAGGCCAAGCACGGCAAGGGTGTGGCCCTGGCTGTGGCGTTCGCCGTCGCGAACGACCTCGGGGCGGGGGATCTGTGCAGGATCGCCGGGCCCTCGCTGCCGCTGCGCGGCTCCTGGAACCTGCTGGCCCTCAGGGACCGCGACATGTCGCCTGTCGCCGCTGAGCTTCGCCGCTTCGTCACTACGCCGCGGGCGATTCAGGCGATGCTGCGGGGCGCGGGCGTGACCGCTGGCCGCTTCAGGCCGGCGATTCATGTGACGCTGTGGAGTGGCACGTAGCCCTTGGCGGGCGGCGGGTGCGGTCTTTCGCCGTGGGCGGGTGCGGGTGCGTTGTGGTTGGTCGCGCAGTTCCCCGCGCTCCTGGGGGGTGTGGCTTGGGTCGGCTGGATGGTTGGCCCGCCTTGCCGGGTGCGTGCCCGGTTCCGCCGTGGGCGGGTGCGGGTGCGTTGTGGCTCGTCGCGCAGTTCCCCGCGCCCCTAGGGGAGTGTCGCTTGCGTCGGCTGGATAGGTCGAGCTGCCTTGCTGTCTCACCTTCGCGCGCTGCGCGCGATCTCGGCCGGTACCCGTAGCAGCGCGCCGAAGGTGTCCGCCGGTAGGTGTAGGTCCACGTACGGCAGTGCTGCGGCCAGGGTTGAGGTGCGGGGCTCGAAGTCGGGGGCGGCGGCTCTGGGGTTGAGCCAGATCACGCGGTGTGCGCGGAGCCGTAGCCGGGCCATTGCCGTGGCGAGTTGTTGTGGCGGGTCGCCGTCCCAGCCGTCGGAGCAGATCAGGACCACCGCGCCGCGCAGGGAGCCGCCGTGGTGCGAGGTGAGTAGCGTGCTCAGACAGTGCGCTATCCGGGTGCCGCCGAACCTGTCGGTGACCCGTTCCGTCGCCAGGTCCACCGCCGCCTCGGCGGAGCGGTGCGTGAGCACCGCGGTGAGCCGGGTCAGCGTCGTCGCGAACGCGAAGACCTCCGCGTCCGCCGTACGGGCGAGGGCGCGCATCAGATGCAGATACGCCACCGCGTGCGCCTGCATCGAGCGGCTGACGTCGCACAGCACGACGACCCTGCGCGGCCGGCGCTCGGGCCCGGCCCGCACCAGCCGCACCGGCTCCCAGCCCGTGCGCCGGGAGCGTGTCGTCGTCTCCCGGACGGCGATGCGCGGACCGCCCGTGCGCACGGCGTAGCGGCGGGTCCGGCGCGTCGGCCAGTCCCGCAATGCTGTCTCCAGCCAGCGGCCGATCAACTCCACGTCACGCGGGTCGAGTTGCGGGAACGGTGTCTCCACTTCGGCGGCGAGCACACTCGGCAGCCGCTGCGGCACGGTCAGCGGCTGTGCCTCCTCGCGCTCGGTGGCGGCTGCGGGCGGCAGGGTCACCCAGGGTAGCGCCGTCGCCTCGTCGGGGGCCGCGTGGTCGTGGGGGTCGGCGGGTGGCCGGTGACCTGCGGCGTCCTCGTCGGGGGAGACAGCGCCGGGTCCGGTGCGCCGGGCGTTCGGGTCCAGGGCGAGCACGGTGTCGCCGAAGAGGGAGTCGAAGACCCGGTCGAAGACCGCCAGGTCCGGCTGATCACGCACGAGGGTGACCCGGGCCGTCCAGTACAGGGCGGTGCGGGTGGCGGGCGCGGTGCGGGCAAGCGCCCGCGCGAAGTCCTGGGTGGCCGTGAGACCGGCGGGCAGACCGCACTCCCTGAGCCGTTCGGTGAGCGCCACGGCGAACGCGGCGCGGTCGACGGCGGGCAGCAGCGGGCCGCCGGATGTCATCGGACCAGCAGCCAGACGACCACGGCGACGACCATGGCGGCGACGACCGCCCCGACGGCCACCGGGATCACCCGCCTGGTGACGGACGCCCCGGCCAGCTTCATCAGGTCCAGCGGCTCGTCGTCGGCGGCGGGCCGAGGCCCAGGTACGGGCACGGACACGGGCACGGGCGTCGCGGTCTGCGGGGCCGCGGCGGCGGGTGCGGTGGCAGGGGCGACGGCGCCGGACGCTGCGGCGGCGGCCTCGGCGGGCACCACCGCGGCTTCCGACTCCGCCTCCGCCTCGCTCGTCGGCGCCGCCAGCAACCGCGTCTCCACGTTCGCCACGAACTGGGCGAACAGCTTCTCCGACACCTCCTTGATCATCCCGCTGCCGAACTGCGCCAGCCGCCCGCTGATGCTGAGGTCGGTGCTGACCGTCACCACGGTGCCCTCGCCCCGCTCCGTCAGCCGGGCGCGGACGGTCGCGGAGGCGTTGCCCGCGCCGCGGGTGTCCTTGCCGGTGGCCCTGATCACGGCGGTGCGGTTCGCCTCGTCCTTCTCCACGAACCGTGCGACACCGGTGAACTGGCTGACGACCGGGCCGACCTTGACCCGCACCCGGCCCTTGTAGTCCTCGCCCTCCACTCCCGTGAGCTGCGCCCCCGGCATACAGGGGGCCAGGGACTCCAGGTCGGTGAGGGCCTCCCAGGCCCGTTCGACGGGTACGGAAACGCCGAACTCGTGGTCGATCTTCAAGGCTTCCTCGCTTGTCCGGGGTATCCGAGTTCCTCCAGGGACTCGGTGATGGCGGTGCGGTCGTCGGGGCTCTTGGCGACCGCGCTGAGGGTTCTGACGATGTCGTCGCGGGCCAGCCGGGTCACCCGCAGGGCGGCGAGCGCGGAGAGCCAGTCGATGGCCTCCGCCATGCCGGGCGCCTTGTCGAGGTCGAGCCCGCGGACCGTGCCGATGAAGGCGGCGGCGGACGCGATCAGCGGCTCGCCCGCGGCCGGGACCGAGCGGCGCAGGATGAGGGCGGCGCGCTCGGGCGAGGGGAAGTCGATCCAGTGGTACAGGCAGCGGCGCCGCAGCGCGTCATGCAGTTCGCGGCTGCGGTTGGAGGTGAGGATCACGACCGGCGGACGCAGCGCGGCGAACGTGCCCAGTTCCGGGATGGTGATGGCGGACTCGCCGAGGAACTCGAAGAGCAGCGCCTCGAATTCGTCGTCGGCCCGGTCGATCTCGTCGATGAGCAGCACGGGCGGCAGCGGGCCGCGATGGCGCACCGCCCGCAGCAGCGGCCGGTCGAGCAGGAACTCCTCGGTGAACAGATCGGCGTCGGACAGATGGCTGCCGCGCGCCTCGGTGAGCCGTACGGCGAGCAGTTGGCGCTGGTAGTTCCACTCGTACAGCGCCTCGCCCGCCGACAGGCCCTCGTAGCACTGGAGCCGGATCAGCGGGGTGTCGAGTGCGGCGGCGAGCGCCTTCGCCGCGCTGGTCTTGCCCACCCCGGGCTCACCCTCCAGCAGCAGCGGGCGGCCCAGGACCGTGGCGAGGAAGAGGGCGGTGGCGGTGCCCTCGTCCACCAAGTAGCCCACTGTGTCCAGGCGTTGCCGTATCTCGTCGGCGTCCGTGAACAGCTCGCTCACCCTGCGGCCGCCGCTTCCCGGGCCATCCGGTCCCGGCAGCCCGGGCCGCAGAACCAGAACTCGCCGTCGGCGGTGGTGAGATGAGGAGTGTCCGGGCCCACGGTCACCGTCATCCCGCACACCGGGTCCACCACCTCCGCCGGCCGTTCGGCCATGGGCAGCGGCGGGCGTCCGGCCGTGCGTACGGCTTCGACGACCTCCGCCAGGATCGACAGGGCGACCTCCGGTGCCGTGCGCGCCTTGATGTCGAGCCCGGCGGGGGAGTGGATCCGGGCGCGCTCCGCCTCGTCCAGGCCGAGTTCGTCGAAGAGGGCAGCGCCGCGGCGGCGGCTGGCGACCAGTGCGATGTGCGGGACCCGGGCGTCCAGTGCGGCGCGCAGCGCGTCGCCGTCGCCGCGGCCCTGCCCGGCCACGATCACCGCGGCGGTCTGCTCGGCGGGCGGTCCGTCCGGCAGTGAGCGGGCGGTGGCGTAGCCGAGCACCTCGGCGAGCGCGACGAACGCCTCCGCGATCGGGGTCTGCCCGACCACCTCGATCAGCGGTGGCGGCAGCACGGGTTCGAGGAAGATCTCCAATGCGCCCCCCGACAGACACGGGTTGACGACGACCTGGGCGCCGGGCGTGTCCGGGAAGGCGGCGCCGTCCCCGGGCAGGACACGCAGCAGCAGCGGCCCGCCCTCGTGCAGCGCGCCGAGCGCCGCCGTACGTACCGAACTTTCCGCACACATCCCGCCGACGAAGCCGTCGATCGTGCCGTCGCCGTAGACGATGGCCTCGTCGCCCGGGTGCGCGGAGGCGGGCGCCTGGGCGCGCACCACCCGGGCGTGCACGAACGGCACCCGTCTCCGGGTGAGTTCCAGCGCCCGGGCGCTGACCGTGCCGGTCATCCTCGCCGCCTCCTCGTCGCCTCCTCGACATCCACACCCCCTGCCGCCGTGCGCGCCGCCGCTCAGATCGGCGGCGTCGGCCTGCCCTGCATCGCCTCCCACACCCGCGACGGGGTGAGCGGCATGTCCGCGTGCCGGATGCCGAACGGCTCCAGGGCGTCGACCACCGCGTTGACGATGGCCGGCGGGGAGCCGACGGTCGCCGACTCGCCGACGCCCTTGGCGCCGATCGGGTGGTGCGGCGAGGGGGTGACCGTGTGGCCGGTCTCCCAGTCGGGGACCTCCAGGGCGGTGGGGAGCAGGTAGTCCATCAGCGAGCCGCTGAGGCAGTTGCCGTCCTCGTCGAAGGAGATCATCTCCATCAGCGCCATGCCGACCCCGTCGGTGAGCCCGCCGTGCACCTGGCCCTCGATGATCATGGGGTTGATCCGGGTGCCGCAGTCGTCCACCGCCACGAACCGCCGCACCGTCACCTTCGCGGTGCCCGGGTCGATGTCGACCACGCAGATGTACGCGCCGTGCGGGTACGTGAGGTTCTCCGGGTTGTAACAGATCTGCGCGTCCAGGCCGCCCTCCACGCCCTCGGGCAGATCACCGGCGCCGTGCGCGCGCAATGCCACGTCCTGGATGGTCACCGATGCCGAGGGGTCGCCCGCGACATGGAAGGAGCCCTTCTCCCACACCACGTCGGCGACCGACACCTCCAGCATCCCCGAGGCGATCAGCCGGGCCTTGTCCCGCACCTTGCGCGCCACCAGCGCCGCCGCGGCTCCCGACACCGGGGTCGAGCGGCTGCCGTAGGTGCCGAGCCCGAACGGTGTCTGGTCGGTGTCGCCGTGCACCACGTCGATGTCCTGCGGCGGGATGCCCAGTTCCTCGGCGACGATCTGTGCGAACGTCGTCTCGTGGCCCTGCCCCTGGGACTGCACCGAGAGCCGTACGACCGCCTTGCCCGTCGGATGCACCCGCAGTTCGCAGCCGTCGGCCATGCCGAGGCCGAGGATGTCCATGTCCTTGCGCGGGCCCGCGCCGACCGCCTCGGTGAAGAACGACACCCCGATGCCCATGATCTCGCCCCGGGCCCGTTTCTCGGCCTGCTCGGCGCGCAGCGCGTCGTAGCCCGCGATGCGCTTGGCCAGTTCCATGGTGGGCGCGTAGTTGCCGGAGTCGTAGACCCAGCCGGTCTTGGTGCGGTAGGGGAACTGCTCGGGCCGGATGAAGTTCTTCATCCGCAACTCGACCGGATCCGTGCGCAGTTCGTGCGCCAGACAGTTCACCAGCCGCTCGACGAGATACACCGCCTCGGTGATGCGGAAGGAGCAGGCGTACGCCACCCCGCCGGGCGCCTTGTTGGTGTAGACGGCCGTCATGCTGCAGTAGGCGGCCTGAAGGTCGTAGCTGCCGGTGAAGACGCCGAAGAAGCCCGCCGGGTACTTCACGGGTGCGGCCGTTCCGTTGAACGCGCCGTGGTCGGCGAGGACATGGGTGCGGATGGCGAGGATCTTCCCCTCGCGGGTCGCCGCGATCTCGCCGCGCATCACATAGTCGCGCGCGAAGCCGGTGCTGAGGAGGTTCTCCGAACGGTCCTCCACCCACTTCACCGGCTTCCCGGTGAGCAGGGAGCCGACGATCGCGCACACATAACCCGGGTAGATCGGCACCTTGTTGCCGAAGCCGCCGCCGATGTCGGGGGAGATGACCCGGATCTTGTGCTCGGGCAGCCCGGCGACGATCGCGTAGAGGGTGCGGTGCGCGTGCGGGGCCTGGGTGGTGGACCACAGGGTGAGCTTGCCGTCGACGGCGTCGTAGTCCGCGACCGCGCCGCACGTCTCCATGGGCGCCGGGTGTACCCGCGGGTACACGATGTCCTGGCTGACCACCACATCGGCGCGGGCGAACACCTCCTCGGTCTCGGCGGCGTCGCCGGTCTCCCAGTCGAAGCAGTGGTTGTCCTGCTTGCCCTCCAGGTCGTCGCGGATGACCGGAGCGTCCGGCGACAGCGCGGTGCGCACGTCGACCACCGGGTCCAGCGGCTCGTACTCGACGTCGATCAGCTCCAGCGCGTCCCGGGCCGAATAGCGGTCCTCGGCGACGACGAAGGCGACCTCCTGGCCCTGGAAGCGGACCTTGTCGGTGGCGAGGACCGCCTGCACGTCGTTGGACAGCGTCGGCATCCACGCCAGGCCCTTCTCAGCGAGCATCGCCCCGGTGACCACCAGCCGGACCTTGGGGTGCGCCTCGGCCAGCGAGGTGTCGACGGAGACGAGCCGCGCGTGCGCCAGGGGCGAGCGCAGGACCGCCAGATGCAGCATGCCCGGCAGTTGTACGTCGTCGACGTAGCGGCCCTTGCCGCGTACGAAGCGCGGGTCCTCCTTGCGCAGCATGCGCCCGTGCCCGCAGGGCTTGGTGTCGTTGTCGACGAACGCGGTGCGGTGGCCGTTCCCGGCGACGGTGGTCATGACGTGCTCCCCTGGGCCGAAGCGGCGGCCGGTTCGGCGGACTCGGCAGCGGATTCTGCGGGACCGTCGGCGGCCGTGGTGCGGGTGCCCGCCTCCTCGGCGGCCGCCCAGCGGACCGAGCGGACGATGGTCGCGTACCCGGTGCACCTGCAGATCTGCCCGGAGATCGCCTCACGGATCTCCTGCTCACCCGGGTCCGGATCGCGGTCCAGCAGGCCGCGGGCGGTCATCATCATGCCGGGGGTGCAGAACCCGCACTGGAGCCCGTGGCACTCCATGAACCCGCGCTGCACGGCGTCGAGCGCGCCGTCCTGCTCCAGGCCCTCTACGGTGCGCACCTCGTGCCCGCCCGCCATCGCCGCGAGCACCGTGCACGACTTGACCGGCTCGCCGTCCATCAGCACCACGCAGGTACCGCAGTTGCTGGTGTCGCACCCCCAGTGGGTGCCGGTGAGACCTAGGTGGTCGCGCAGGAAGTGGACCAGCAGCAGTCGGCCCTCTATCTCCCGGGTGACCTCTTCACCGTTGACCGTCATCGTCACCTGCATGATCACACCTCCTCCCCGCGCGCCCGGGCCACGGCCCTGCGCAGGGTGCGCCGGGTCAGCTCTCGGGCCAGATGACGCTTGTACCCGGCGCTGCCCCGGTGGTCGGAGACCGGGGAGCATGCCTCGGCGGCGATGTCACCGGCCGAGGCGTACGCGTCCTCGCCCGGCGGCCGCCCGCGCAGGGCATCGGCGATCCAGGCGATGCCCGTCGTGTTCGGGCCCACGGCGGCCAGGCCCACCCGGACGTTGTCGAACAGCCCGGCGCCGTCCAGCCACACCGCGGCGCCCGCCGAGACCACCGCCCAGTCCCCGGCGCGGCGCTCCACCTTCTCGTAGGCGCTCGAACCGCCCGGCCGCACGGGGAAACGGACCTCGGTCAGCATCTCCGCGTCGCCGACCGCCGTCTCGTAGGGGCCGCGGTGGAAGTCGTCCATCGACACCACGCGCTCACCGGTGCGGCCCTCGATCACACAGCTCGCGTCGAGCGTGGTGCACACGGCGGACAGGTCCTCGGACGGGTCCGCCTGGCACAGCGAACCGCCCAGCGTGCCCCGGTTGCGGACCGCGGGGTCGGCGATGACGCGCTCGGCGTCACGGAAGATCGGCAGCGCGGCGGCCAGCTCGTCCGACTCCAGCAGCTCCCGGTGGCGCGTCATCGCGCCGATCCGGATCTCGCCGGGCAGCACACGGATGTAGCCCAGCTCGCCGTGCAGCTCGTTGATGTCGATCAGGTACTCGAAGTTGGCCAGCCGCAGCTTCATCATCGGCAGCAGGCTGTGCCCCCCCGCCACCAGCCGCGCCGTCTCGCCGTACCTGTCCAGCATAGTGATCGCCTCTGCGACACTCGCGGCTCTCTCGTATTCGAACGGTGCCGGGACCTGCATGCCGCCTTCCCCTCTCTCGCCCGGCCGCACTGCCGGGACGCTTGCCTGGATGCTCGGGGTGTTCGGGGCGTCGTCTTGGTCCAGGGGGCCATTGGGCGGCAGAGACGGGTGAGTGTCAACGACCGGTTAACCGTTCACTTAAGTCACCCGCCCTTCACTCGCTCCGGTGGTCCGGCCCACGGAAGGTCACGGTGCTGTCTAGAGTGGCGGTGACCTGCCAACGGCGACTGCTCAGGCATCTGTGAGGGACACGCGAACTATGCCGACCGAAACGTTTGAGTTCCAGGTAGAGGCCCGTCAGCTGCTCCAGCTGATGATCCACTCGGTCTACTCGAACAAGGACGTCTTCCTGAGGGAACTCGTCTCCAACGCCTCGGACGCGCTCGACAAGCTGCGTCTGGCCGCGCTGCGCGACGACGGCCTCGGCGCCGACACGTCCGACCTGCACATCGAGATCGAGCTCGACCCGGAAGCCCGCACCCTGACCGTACGGGACAACGGCATCGGCATGTCCCACGACGAGGTCGGCAAGCTGATCGGGACCATCGCCAACTCGGGCACCGCGGAGTTCCTCCGGGACCTCAAGGAGGCCGAGGACTCCGCGGGCGCCGAGCAGCTGATCGGGCAGTTCGGTGTCGGCTTCTACTCCGGCTTCATGGTCGCCGACGAGATGACCCTGGTGACCCGGAAGGCCGGGGAGAGCGGCGGCACCCGCTGGTCCTCGCAGGGCGAGGGCACATACACCCTGGAGCCCGTCGGCGACGCCCCGCAGGGCACCACCGTCACCCTCCACCTCAAGCCGGCCGACCCCGAGAACCAGCTCCACGACTACACCTCCGTGTGGACCGTCAAGGAGATCGTCAAGCGGTACTCGGACTTCATCACCTGGCCCATCCGTCTCGTCCCGTCAGCGGCGAGCGGCACGGACGGCACGGACGGCACGGACGACGGTGACGGCTCGGACGCCGCGGCTGCGCCCGAGACGCTGAACTCGATGAAGGCCCTGTGGGCGCGGCCCCGCGACGAGGTGTCCGACGACGAGTACCACGAGCTGTACAAGCACGTCAGCCACGACTGGCGCGACCCGCTGGAGACCATCCGCCTCCAGGCCGAGGGCACCTTCGAGTACCAGGCCCTCCTCTTCCTGCCCGCGCACGCCCCGCACGACCTCTACACCCGCGACCACCGGCGCGGCCTCCAGCTCTACGTCAAGCGCGTACTGATCATGGACGACTGCGAGGCACTGCTGCCGACGCACCTGCGCTTCGTCAAGGGTGTCGTCGACGCCGCGGATCTCTCGCTCAACGTCTCCCGCGAGATCCTCCAGCAGGACCGGCACATCCGGATGATCCAGCGGCGGCTGACCAAGAAGGTGCTGTCCTCCGTCAAGGAGATGATGGCGAACGAGCCCGACAAGTACCGTGACTTCTGGCGGGAGTTCGGCGCCGTCCTCAAGGAGGGCCTGCTCGGCGGGGCCGACGACCGCGACGCCCTGCTGGCCGTGGCGTCCTTCGCGAGCACCCACTCCGACGACGAACAGACCACGTTCCAGCAGTACATGGAGCGGATGAAGGACGGCCAGGAGGACATCTACTACATCACCGGCGAGTCCCGGCAGAGCATCGAGAACTCCCCTCACATGGAGGCGTTCCGTGCCCGCGGCCTCGAAGTGCTGCTGCTCACCGACCCGGTGGACGAGGTGTGGGCCGACGTCGTGGGCGAGGTGCAGGGCAAGCGGCTCAGGTCCGTCGCCAAGGGCGAGATCGAGCTCGACACGCCGGACGGCGAACAGGCGGGCGAGGAGCGGGAGAAGCAGACCGAGGAGTACGCGGGCCTGCTCGGCTGGATGAAGGAACAGCTCGCCGACGACGTGAAGGACGTACGCCTGTCCACCCGTCTGACCGTCTCCCCGGCCTGTGTCGTCTCCGACGCGAACGAGCTCACCCCGGCGCTGGAGAACATGTACCGGGCGATGGGCCAGGAGGTCCCGACGGCCAAGCGGATCCTAGAACTCAACCCCGGCCACCCGCTGGTGACCGGCCTCAACCAGGCCTACCAGGAACGCGAGGACCGCACCGGGCTCGTCGAGACGGCCGAACTGCTGCACGGTCTCGCGATCCTCGCGGAGGGCGGCCGCCCGAACGAGCCCGCACGGTTCGTGCAACTGGTGGCGGAACGGCTGGGGCGGACCGTCTAGCGGGCCATCGGTTCCTCCGGACTGGGTTCCTCCGGTCGGCGGGCCGCGGGCCCGGCACACGACGTGAGGCAGCCGCCCGCGGACCGGCCGACCGTCGTTTTCTGGCGGCCGGTCCGTCCGTCCCGTCCGACGTCGGGCCGGGCCCGGTCACCCGTGTGTCCCGTCGTGGCCAGGCCCCTTGGCCACGACGCCCCCGGGCCCGCGGAAGGGCAGTGCGGGGGGTGGGACAGCCGACAGGACCGAAGGCCCCTGGGGGGCACCCCCGACTCCTCTCCGTGAGCCCGGCCACCCGCTCGCCCCCCTCGGCATGCGCCACCCCTCGTCTCCTCGCAGACTGCGATCAGGAACCCTCCTTCGGACCCCGGCGCTGGATGCGCGGGAAGGGGATCTTGTGACTCCCGAGGAACTGGCTGCCGCCGCCGAGCCCGCGCTGCTCGGCGACTATCTGGCGGGGCTGCCCCAGCAGATGCATCACCACGGCCCCCTGACGAGCGTCCGGGAGGACGAATTCCAGGGGCACCGCATCGTCGTCAGAACGACCTACGAGGTCACGGTGGACGGTGCACGGCTCGAGGCACCCCTCTCGGTGTCGAACGACGGTCGTGTGCACTGCCACGCCCTGCCCACCTACGAGTTCGAGTCGGCCACCGACACCGTCCGGTCGCTGATCGAGAACTTCCCCGACGACTTCCCGGCCGGGGGCGCTCAGGGCGGGGACGACGACGAAGGGCACATGGGCCACCACACCGGCGGGGGCCATCACGAGGGGAATCACTGACGTGGCTGTCGTACGCAGGAACATCGTCACCAGCCCCGCCGCCCGGGACGCCTACATCGAGGGTGTCAGACGGCTCAAGCGCGAGGACTCGACGCTCAAGACCACCGCCTTCGGCATCCCCGGCCCGTCCGCGCCCGTGCGGACGTACGACCTCTTCGTCATCTGGCACTTCAAGGCCATGATGACGCCCGTACCCCCGAACGGCGACGTCAGCGTCCGCAACGCGGCGCACCGGGGCCCGGTCTTCCTGCCCTGGCACCGGTTCATGCTGAACCTGCTGGAGGCGCATCTCCAGCGTGTCCTCGGCGACTCCGGGTTCGGACTCCCGTACTGGGACTGGTCGATCGACGGATCGCTCCCCGCGCCCGAGACCGCGCTGATCTGGAAGCCCGACTTCATGGGCGGCCAGGGCAACCCGGTCTCCGACGGGCCGTTCGCCTTCGACTCCGCCGACCCGGACAGTTTCCGGATCCGGGTGGAGGCCGGGCCCAGCGTCAATCTGCGTCAGGCGAACCGGGGCTTGCGGCGTGCGTTCGCACGGGACGTGCCCACTCTCCCGAACGCCCTGGACGTCGGAGCCGCCTTCAACACGATGCCCCCGCCGTTCGGCGACCCGGACCTCGCCACCTACGACTTCGCTCCCTGGCTGGCCAACTCCCGTGGTTTCCGCAGCAGACTGGAGGGCTTCACCGGGACCGGGCTGCACAACCAGGTGCACCGGTGGATCGGCGGGGACATGGCGCCTGCGTCGTCCCCGAACGACCCGGTCTTCTTTCTGCACCACGCCAACGTGGACCGGCTGTGGGAGGGGTGGATGAACCGCAACGGGCGGACCTATCTGCCGTCCATGGCCGAGTCGGCGGCACTGCTCGGCCACCGGATCGACGACCCGCTGATCTCGCCGCTCGGCGCGGGTGTCACCCCCCGGCAGACCCTCGACAACACCGCCCTGTTCACCTACGACATCGTGCCCTGAGAGCCCTGAGAGCCCTGAGAGCCCTGAGAGCCCTGAGAGCCCTGAGAGGGCGGTGGCCCGTGGTGGCCGTGGCCGGTGTTCGTGGCCACCACCAGGTTCGTCGTGCCGCGTGCCCGCGGCGGACCACGGCCGTGGTCCCGGTCGAACCCTGCTAGAATCCCCGCGTTGGCCTTCGGCGCCCCAAGTGGTGCGTCCGGAGGCTTTTTTCATGTCTCTTGCCTCCGATTCCTCCAATACCTCTGATTCCCCCGGGACATCCGTCCCCTCCTCCGCCCCGACCGGCTACCGAGCCCTCCTCGGCAACCGTGAATTCGCCGGTCTCTACACCGGTTTCACCCTCACCGTCGCCGCGAGCACCCTCTCCGGCTTCGCGCTCGGCTCCCTCGTAGACCGGCAGACACACTCCCCGTTCCTCACCGCCGTCAGCATGTACGGCGCCACCTTCGCCACCGTGCTCGGCGCGCTCACCCTCATGTCGGTCGCCGACGGCCACCGCCCGCGCCGGACCCTCGTATTGCTCCAGTGCGCGGCTCTCGTCGGCGTCGCCGCGCAGGCGGTGCCGGGGCTGCCGCTCGCCGCCCGGTTCGGGCTGCTCCTCGTGCTGGGGTTCTTCCAGTCCCTCGGGACCGGGACCCGTATGGGGCTGCTCGCCGAGATCGTGCCGGTGTCGGCGTACGCCCTGGCCCGGTCCCTGATGAACATCACCTCCGGGGGTATGGCCGTCATCGGGTACGCCGCCGGTGCCGTCCTGCTGCGGTGGCTGAGCCCTCGCGGGGTCTTCGGCGTCGCCACGGTGCTGACCGGCCTCGCACTGGCCGTGGTCGCGGTGACCGTACGGGAGCACTCGATCCGGCCGGCCCGCCGCCCCGGGCTGCGGCAGACCTGGGCGGTGAACGCCGCGCTCCTCGCCCACCCCGGCCGACGGGTGCTGCTGCTCAACCTGTGGGTCCCGGGCGGCCTCGTCGTCGGCTGCGAGGCGCTGTTCATCTCCTACGCCCCCGACGACGCCGGTGCTCTCCTCGCGGCCGGGTCCGCCGGGATGCTGCTCGGCGACCTGACCGTCGGACGGCTGCTGGACGCCGAGCGACGGCGCCGGTGCGCGTTCGGGCTGCGGCTGCTGCTCGCCGTACCGTATCTGCTGTTCGCCGCACATCCACCGGTGCCGGTGCTGGTCGCCGCCGTAGGAGTCGCCGGTGCGGGGTTCGCGGCCACCCTGCCGCTCCAGGAGCAGTTGCTCGCGCTGACCCCCGAGGCGGTGCGCGGGCAGGTACAGGGGGTGGAGTCTGCCGGGCGGATGAGCTGGCAGGGGATCGGGGCGGCCGTCGCCGGGGCCGTGGCCCAGTGGCTCGGTCCCGGTACGGCGATGACCTTGCTGGCCGCCGCGTCCGTCGCCGTCACCGTCGTGACCCGGTCGTCCGTGGCCAAGGCCCGGGCCCGCGGTTGCACCGGCGGCCGTACCTGCTGACCGACCGATACAGTCACCTCGGTGGCCGGGTCAGCCCCCGCCCTCCGTACGGGCCTTCACCCACGCCGCCTCCCGCAGCAGCCGCAGCCCGTTGAGGCCGACGATCACGGTCGACCCCTCGTGGCCGAGCACACCGAGCGGCAGCGGCAGCGTGCCGACCAGATCCCAGAGGACCAGGCCGGAGATGAACGTCCCGGCGACGACCAGGTTCTGAACCACCAGCCGGCGGGCCCGGCGGGAGAGGGCCACCACGGCGGGCACGGTGGCCAGTTCGTCCCGTACGACGACCGCGTCCGCGGTCTCCAGGGCCAGATCGGACCCGGCCCGCCCCATGGCGAGACCGGAATGGGCGGCGGCCAGCGCCGGAGCGTCGTTGACCCCGTCCCCGACGACCAGCACCTTACGGCCCGCCGCCTCCCGCTCCCGGATCGCGGCCACCTTGTCCTGCGGCAGCAGCCCGGCGCGGACGTCCGTGATGCCGACCTCGGTGGCGACGCGATCCGCGGTGCGCGGGTTGTCGCCGGTGAGCAGGACCGGTGCGGCGCCGGTGAGGGCGGTGAGGGAGGCGACCGTGGCGGCGGCGTCGGGCCGCAGACGGTCGGCGATTCCCAGCACACCGGCCGGGGCTCCGTCGACCGTCATCAGCACGGCGGTACGGCCGTCCGCCTCCAGCTCGCTCACGACCTCGGCGGCGGCGCGGGTGTCGCCGTGGCCGGACAGCAGCCGCGCGGGTGTGCCGACCGCGACCTTGCGGCCGTCGACAGTGGCGGTCACACCGACGCCCGGTGCGGACGTGAATTCCTCCGCCACGGAGAGGGCGAGGCCGCGGGTGCGGGCGGCGGACACCACGGCCCGGGCCAGCGGATGCTCGCTGGGGTGTTCGGCCGCCGCCGCGACCGCCAGCAGCTCCGCCTCGCCCAGCCCCGCGCCGGGCAGCGGGCGGATGTCGGTGACCTGCGGGGTGCCCTCGGTGAGGGTGCCGGTCTTGTCGAGGGCGACCGCGTCGACCTGGCCGAGGCGTTCCATCACCACGGCGGACTTCACCAGGACGCCGTGCCGGCCGGCGTTGGCGATCGCGGACAGCAGAGGCGGCATCGTCGCCAGCACCACCGCGCACGGCGAGGCCACGATCATGAACGTCATCGCCCGCAGCAGCGACCCCGTCAGCGCGGCGCCGAACGCGAGCGGCACCGCGAACACCGCGAGCGTGGCCACCACCATGCCGACGGAATAGCGCTGTTCGACCTTCTCGATGAACAACTGTGTCGGCGCCTTGGTCTCCGAGGCCTCCTCGACCATCTGGACGATCCGTGCGATCACCGAGTCGGAGGCGTCCCGCTCGACCCGGACGCGCAGCGCGCCCGCGCCGTTGAGGGTGCCCGCGAACACCTCGTCGCCCGGCTCCTTGAGGACGGGCAGCGGTTCGCCGGTGATCGTGGCCTGGTCCACCTCGCTCGCGCCGTCCAGCACCCGGCCGTCGGCACCGATCCGCTCCCCGGGCCGCACCAGGACGGTGTCGCCGACGTTCAGCTCGGCGGTGGCCACGGTCTCCTCGCCGCCCCCGTCGAGCAGCCGGGTCGCCGTGGCCGGGGCCTGGTCGAGCAGCCCGCGCACCGAGTCGGCGGTGCGGGCGGTGGCCAGGGCCTCCAGCGCTCCGGAGGTGGCGAAGATGACGATCAGCAGGGCGCCGTCCGTCAGCTGCCCGATGGCGGCCGCGCCGAGGGCGGCCACGATCATCAGCAGGTCCACGTCGAGGGTCTTCTCCCGCAGCGCCCGCAGACCGGCCAGCCCGGGTTCCCAGCCGCCGCAGGCGTAGGCGAGCGCGTACAGCGGTCCCCACGTCCAGGCGGGCGCGCCGGCGAGGTACAGCGGCAGCGCGAGCAGGAACAGCACCGTGGCCGCGGCGGCCCAGCGGGCCTCGGGCAGGGCGAACACCCGGGTACGGGTCCGCGGGCGTACGGCGGGCGCGGGCGATGCGGTCCCGGGTGGCGGCGGGGGAGCGGGACGGTCGGTGAGCGCGGAGGTCATACGGCGGACTTTCGGTCGGGGCGGGGCACTGCGGTGGTCGTGCTCTGCGGCACGGTGCGGTATGGCATGGCGGGTGCCGTGCTTAGGGCAGCCTAAGGACTCCTGCTGAGAGAGCCGGCCCACCGGCCGTGTGACCACGATACAGGTACACATGAAGACATGTTCAAGTGTCGCTGTGACGCTTGTATGATGACGGCCATGGGTCACGGAGCAGCTCCCCCGAAGTACGCGGTGCCGCCCGCGCGTCTTGACCCGGACAACGCCGTACGTGTGGCGGCCACCCTCCAGGCCCTCGCCACCCCGTCCCGGCTGCTGATCCTCGCCCGCCTGCGCGAGGGCCCCTGCGCCGCCACCGACCTCGCCGCCGAGGTGGGCATGGAACAGTCAGCGTGCTCCCACCAGTTGCGGCTGCTGCGCAACCTCGGCCTGGTCGTGGGGCGCCGCCGCGGACGTTCGGTGATCTACGCGCTCTACGACAACCATGTCGCCGAACTCCTCGACCAGGCCGTGTACCACATCGAACACCTGCGGCTGGGCCTCAGCGACGCGGACGGCCTGGACGCGGTGGGCGGCGCCTGACTGCCAGGTCGCGGCCGATCGTGCGGCGGCGACGCCCTGGGGAGGCGGCGTTCGAGAGGGATGTGGGTGTCCTCAACGGGCCGCTCGAAATGCCTCGGGCTCGGCGGGTGTCTCGTACCGGCCAGGAAGTGGGTGGTCATCGGGCGGCCCTCCGGTAGCGGATGAGGGCGGTGGCACCGATCTCCTCGGCGGCCAGGTGCATTCCAGGTCGGTGGCGGGGGCCAGCATGCCGCGCAACGCCGGGCTGGGCGCGGCACTGCGATCAGTGCTGGCAGTGCTCGCACCAGACGGTACGCCGACCCGCTACGCGGCGTGCCTTCAGCCCTCGGCCGCAGCGGGGGCAGGCCGGTTCTCCGTCGTCGCGATGACCGGTGAGCCAGGTTCGCCTTGGCGGTACACACCCGGCGCGGGTGGCAGTGGCGAGCACGCCGCGCATCGCCGTGAACACATGGCGCGCCTCGGTGCCATCGAGTGCCCTCGCTGGCCGCCGGGGCGCCACTCGGGCCCGCCAGAGGATCTCGTCGCTGAGCAGGTTGCCGAGGCCGGCGATGAGGGACTGGTCCATCAGCACGCCCTTGATCGCGCCCCGCCGCTCGGCGAGCAGGTCCAGGAAGTCCTCGCGGGTCATCTCCAGGGCGTCAGGACCGAGCCGGTCCAGCAGTCGCGCCAGCGCGCGCTCATCCGGGGCCAGCCGTATGCCCTGGAGTTTGCGCTGGTCGCGGTAGCGCAATTGGCGTTCGTCGTCGAGGGTCAGGACGATCCGGTCATGGGTGATCAGCGGTTCGTCCGCGCGTGCGCAGACCAGTTCGCCGGTCATGCCGAAGTGCCAGACGAGGGCGGGGCCGTCAGCGACCGGGACGACCAGCAACTTCCCGTGACACCACGGCCGGCCGAGCCGCCGCCCCTCCACCTCCCGGCGCAGGCGTCGGGCGCTGACCCCGCGTAGTACGCCTGTGTCGCGCACCTCGACCCGCTGGACGCACCGGCCACTGCCACATCCGTCCAGTACCTCACGGAAACCCTCGACATCCGGCAACTCAGGCATGTCTAACTCCTGGCACGGTCCTCGGCCCGCCGGTCGGCCCCGTCGCCGTCTCCCAGCAGGTCGGCCACGATGCGCAGATCGGCGACTAGACCGTCGTAGACGCGTGTGCGGTCGGAGTCGTCGGTGCGCAGCACGGCGGACGGGTGGATCGTCGCGACCAGCCCGCTGATTCCTTCCTCGGCACGGTCTGTACTGTCCTGGTCGCCGAGGCCGGGCCAGGGCAGCAGGGCGCCGCGCTGCTCGGTCACGCGGAATCCCGAGCCGAGCACGGCTTTGCCCGCCGTCCTGCCGAGCGTGACGACCACCTCTGGTTCCACGACCCTCACCTCGGCCACGAGCCAGGGTCGGCAGGCCGTCATCTCGCGGAGGGTCGGGGCCTTGTGGATACGGCGTTTGCGGCCCTCGGGGATCGTGAACTTGAAGTGCTTGACCGCGTTGGTGACATACACCCCGTCCGGATCGACGCCCGCGTCCGTGAGAGCGCGTCTCAGTACTCTGCCCGCGGGCCCGACGAACGGTCTGCCCTGGCGGTCCTCCTGGTCCCCGGGCTGCTCGCCGAGGAGCAGGACGCGCGCGTTCGTGTTGCCCTCGCCGAACACGGTCTGGGTCGCCTCCTGGTACAGCGGGCAGCCCCGGCAGTCCGCGGCCGCCTTACGCAGCCCGGGCAGCCTCGCGCGCCGTCCCGGGAGGAAGGGGGTCGCGTCATGCTCCTGGCCGTGCCCCCGGGCACCCGTTCCGGTCATGGCTCGTCACCTCTTCTCCCTCGGGCTGCGGCCCTGCGGGGCCGCTCCGGTTCCGGGCTCACGCATCCTCCGCGCGGCGTGGCTGATGTCTTCGTCCACGTGGACCGTGACCGGCTCCCGGGAGATGGCCTCGGCCACCGACACCCGCCGGCGGTCCGGGCGACCGCGCGCGTCCACGGCGCTCGGAGCGTCGGTCATGATCTCCCGCACATCCCTGACCATGTCGCGGCCCCCTTTCCAGGCCCTGGCCCGGCACTGTCATCGGGCCGGGTACCCAACCCCGCATGCTTCACCGCGTGCCCCTGGCGCTCACACGGGGGGCGCGCCGTCGCGCCCTCTGCGCACGCGGACCACCCCCTTGCCCTGCATGAATGCGGCCCACCGGGGCAGTCGGCGGTGGGAGGTGGACGTCGGGCCCTGCGGACCCGCCTCGGCCACTCACGGCGGAGCGGCGCCCGAAATCCGCGCTCGGCCACTGTCTGTCCGGGCGGCGAGCAGGCCGACGACATCCGCACGGCAGACTGGAGGGCTGCGGGTGACGGACACTGAGAGGCGTCGCGATCGGGACCCCACGGCCCGGGACGTACGGACCCGGATCACTGTTCTCGTCGCCCTCGCAGCCAATCTCGTGATCGCCGCGGCCAAAGCGGTCGCAGGGCTTCTGGCCGGGTCCCCCGCCCTGCTGTCGGAGGCGGCGCACTCGGTCGCGGACTGCCTGAACGAGGTGTTCCTGCTCATCGCCGTACGCCGCAGCAAGCGGCCCGCCGACGACCGTCATCCGTTCGGCTACGGCAAGGAACGCTACTTCTGGGCGCTGCTGGCCGCAGTGGGGATCTTCGTCATGGGCGGCTGCTTCTCGGTGTACCAGGGCGCTCACGCCCTGCGATCGGGCGGGCAGGAGTCGCGGGCGGGCTATGTGGCGGGGCTCGCGGTGCTCGGCGTCGCGCTGCTGGCCGACGGTGCCTCCCTGCTCCGCGCCCTGCACCAGGCGCGCAGGCAGCGGGACGGCGCGGCCGACCCGGCGCTGCGCACCGTGATCGCGGAGGACGCGACCGCCGTGACAGGCGTACTCGTCGCGGCGATCGGTATCACGCTGCACCTGGTGACCGGACAGGTCGCCTGGGAGGCGGGCGCGTCCGTGGCGATCGGACTGCTCCTGCTGTGCGTGGCCTATCGGCTGGCCCGGGAGGCACGTGACCGGCTGATCGGCGAGGCGGTCGACACGGAACTGCGCGACCGCATCGGTGACTTCCTCGGGTCCCAGGACGAGATCGACAAGGTCGCGGCGCTGTTGACCATGCGACTGGGGATGGACTCGGTGCTGGTCACCGCCCGCGTCGATCTGATGCCGGGGCTCGACAGCGAGGAGGTCGAACTGGTCTGTGTGCGGATCAAACGGCGGATCACCGCGATGTGGCCGCAGGCCACGCATGTGTTCCTGGACATCACCGAGGCACCCGGCCCCGAAAAAGGTCCGGTCTCCCCGGCTCTCAGCCGCCCCGCGAAAGGCAGCCGCTCCTCCCACCACCTCGGCCGCGGTGGCCGCCCCGGCCTCCGCCCCTGACAGCCGAGTACCATCCGGCTCCGTCCGTCAACGCGCCGATCCGGTGGATCCCCGGCCGACGGCCGGGCGAACATGGGATGTGGCGGCGTGCGTCCTGCCGACATCCTCAGCATCACCGGCCACCTCGACGCCGCCGCCGGTGAACTGCGAGCTCTCGGCACGATGAGGACGCGTGAGGAACTGTGCGAGGCCCTGGTCCGGCAAGGGAAGGCGGCGGAGGCGATCGCCGTTCACCCCACGGTGGCCGAGCAGCGGGCCGCCGAACCGAAGCCCGAGCCCGCCCCTCCGGGCGGAAACGGGTACTCCTCGGAGGCACTTTCTGCTGGTCTGACCCGTGCGGCGCGCCGCCCTCGCGTCAGAGGGTCGCCGCGCGGATCCTCCCCAGCAGCTCCCTCAACTGCTGCCGCTCCTCCGCGTCGAGACCCCCCGTGGCCTCCGCCAGGGCGACCCGGTCCACCTCCTCCGCCTCACGGTGGCACTGCACGCCCTTGTCGGTGAGGCGCAGCAGGAAGGCGCGGCGGTCGTCGGGGTGCCGTACGCGCTCCACGAGCCCGTCGCGTTCCAGGCTGTCGACGATGCTGGTCGTCGTCCGGGGCGCCACGCCCGTCATCTCGCTCAGGTCCCGCATCCGCAACGGCTGTTCGGCCCGCGCCAGCATCCGCAGTGCCCGGAGCCGGGCGACCGAGGCGCCCCCGTGGCGCAGCCGGGCCTCCACGAAGTGGCGAAGCTGGATCGTCGTCTCGTACAGCTCGTCGATCAGGACGTCGCTGCTGCCTTGTGCCGCCATGTCGCTCCCGTGCCGTGCCGTCCCTACAGCGGAGGTCCACTGTAAGAGCCGAAAACCGATTCTATGAGCACCCACATAGTGAGTATGCTCAGTATGTGCTGCTGCCGTTCCGACACCGTTCCCTGCTCTCCCGGTCGAGGCCCTCCCGGTCCACGGCCCCGTCCCCTCTCTCCCTGCGCCTGAGCCAGCGCCTGGTCGTCCCCGTCATGTGTGTCAGCGTGACATTCGTCGCGATCGTCGACGGGGCGATCACCACCGTGGCGCTTCCCTCGATCGCCCGTCAGTTCCGTCTGACGACGGCCGCCCTCGACGGCGTGGTCGTGGTGTACCCGGTGTGTCTGGCCATGGCGATCCCCGCCTCCGCGTGGCTGGTCGAGCGGTTCGGCGGCAAGCGGGTGCTGCTGACCGCGCTGGCTGCGTTCCTCGGCTCTTCGGTGCTGTGCGGTGCGGCCGCCGGGCTCGGTGAACTCGTCGCCTCCCGTGCGGTGCAGGGCCTGTCCGCCGGGGTGCTCTTCCCCGCGTCGGCGGCGCTGCTGTTCCACACCTTCAGTTCCTCGGAGCAGGTGCACATCTCCCGGTACATGATCATCCCGCAGCAGATCGCCCCGGCGGCGGCGCCGATCCTCGGCGGTGTGCTGGTCGATCACCTCTCCTGGCGCTGGGTGTTCTACGTCAACCTGCCGATCGGCCTCCCGGCCCTGCTCTTCGGGCTGCTGTTCCTCACCGAGCACCGCGGCGAGCGGCCCGGCCGCTTCGACCTGACGGGGCTGCTGCTGAGCGCCGCGGGTCTGGGCGCGGTGATGTTCGGGGTGTGCGAGGGCCCCAACCAGGGCTGGACATCCGCCGCCGTGATCACCGCCCTCGCGCTGGGTGCCGTGGTCCTTGCCGCCGCCGTCGCCTTCGAACTGCGCACCACCGAGCCGTTGCTGAAGCTCCGTCTGTTCGCCGACCGGCTCTTCCGGGACACCAACCTGATCAACCTGGTGGGCCTGGTGCCGATCCTCGGCGCCATGTATCTCGGCCCGCTCTTCCTCCAGCAGGCGCTCGGCCGCACCGCCCTGGAGTCCGGCACCAGCACCTTCCCGGAGGCGTTCGGTGTCCTGCTGACCGTCCAGGTCGTCGGGCTGCTCTACGGCCGCATCGGCCCCCGGGTGATAGTCGGCTGCGGTATGACCGGCGTGACCCTGGTCCTGCTGCTGTTCGCGACCTGCGACCAGAACACGAGCCTGTGGACCTTCCGCGGCTATATGTTCCTGCTCGGCATCGCCATGGGCGGGGTCTTCATGCCGACGACGGTGGCCTCGCTGGCCTCCATCGACCGGCCGGACCTGGCACAGGCGTCCACCCTGAACACCGTCGTACGGCAGACCGGCGGCGCCCTGGCCCCCGCGGTGGTGACGACGGCCCTGGTCCTGAACACCCCGGCCACCGCCGTGACCGACCCACCGGTGACGGCGTATCAGCAGGCCTACCTGGTCCTCGCGGCGATCGCGGCGGCGACGGCGGTCTTCGCCTTCACCCTCCCCGACGGCCCGGCCCGGGCCGCGGTGGCCGGCGAGATCCGAGCCAGAGGCCGAGCGTCGGTCCTCCGCCGCGGCGCCACGGCATTCCGCCGGGGCCGGGAGAAGGCCCACTGACGGCAGCCGACCGCGCCAGCGGTTGCACCCATCGGCCCGCACCGGTGCCAAGCTGTCGCGGCACGGGGAACCCCTACGGGCCGACGCGCCCGGTCAGGAGCAGTCGTACGGCACCCGGACCGACTCCGAGTGCCGTGCCGGGGACAGGATCCGGAGTTCCGCCCGCGCCTCGTAGCGGCCCTTGCCCTGGAAGGTCCACCGGAGATGCAGACGGGCGTGCCGCTTGCCCCGGGGGAGGGATTCACGCAGCACCGCCGAGGTCGTGCCGTCGCTGCGCAGCCAGCGGTAGGTCAGGGTGCCCGGGCGGCCGTTCGTGGTGACCAGGCCGACGATGTCCGCGGTGCCGTCGCATCCGACCGCCGTCGGACGGGATGTCACCGCCACCTCGCGCACCCCGACCGGCGGGCCCAGCCGCTGCCAGAGCAGGAGTGCGATCACGCAGGCCAGCACCAGCGCGGGCAGCGCGTTGCGGCGCAGACGCTCGCGCAGGCGGCGTGGAGGCGCGGGCGCGGGGGACACGGCGACGGTCGGCAGGGTCCGGTGGGTGCGGTGCGCCAGTGCCGCCGTCACTCCCGGGCCGAAGCGCAGCACCGTGCCCTCGACACGGTCCGGCTGGGTGAGCGCGGGCTCCGGGAGAGTGGCCGACGACTCCGGGAGGACGGCCGTCGACTCAGGGAGAGTTGCCGTCGACTCCGGGGAAGCGGCCGTCGGTATCGCCACCGTGGCGGTGTGGTCCGGCTCCGGGCGCTGGAACCAGTGGCTGGACAGCACCGTGGCGCTGTAGTCGTCGGCGTCGGTGTCCACGTGGGCCGGGTCGGGGCCCGGAGCGCGGTCGTGAGGTGTCGTCATCGGAGCTCACACTGCCTGGTCAGAAGCTGCTGCGAGGCGCCCCCGTCGGCGGAGGCCGGGGTCGTCACCGCGCCCACCGCCCAGTAGCAGCCGCCGTTCTGGAAGGTGTGGTCGACGCTCAGCGTGTACTGGGTGGCACCGCTGCGCTGGTACGTCTGAGCGGAGCCGTCCGGTGTGCCCGTCCCGCCCGCGGCGCTGCTCGTGTACCAGGTCACCGTGATGGAGACCGGACCGGGTCCGTCCGTGGTGACGCCGATCGTCGCCGACGCGGTGTACGGGCCCGTCTGCTGGAACGCCGACACCGAGACGTCCTTCACGGCGGGTGCGGGAGTGGTGCTCGGTGTGGGGGAGCCGGTCGTGGGCGTTGCGGGCGGGGATGTGCTGCCGGACGGTGGCGCGGCGGACGCGGAGGCCGACGTGTCCGGTGCCGATTCCGAGGGCGTCGCCGTGCCGCTGGGAGGCGTGGTGGCCTCCGTCGCCGAGGGGGACATGCTGGTGGATCCCGACGGCGTCGGCGAGGAGGTTCCGGGGGCCGAGGTGTGCGGTCCCGCCCCCGTCGGCCCGTCGGGACCGGTGCTCGTCGTCGCCACGGCCCCGGCCGCCTGCCCCGCCGCCGCGCCCGGCGGCAACTGGGCGCCGTAGGCCAGCAGCAGGCCCACGACCACCGCCGCCGCGGACAGCAGCAGCCCCGCCCGGCCGGGCAGCCACGGGCGGAGCCTGCCGAGTCCCGGAGGTGACGGCTGCGCCAGGACCGTGCGGGCGGTGTCCGTGGTGGTGCGGGCACTCGCGCGGGACGACGGCAGCAGCAGGAGCAGCAGCGCCACCAGCGCGGCGAGCCGGCTCCGGCCCCGTTCCTCCCAGCCGGGCCCGTACGCGGCACCGGCAACCGCCTCCAACTCGGCGACGAACAGCTCGGCGTGGCCGGGCCGCCTCGCCGGGTCCTTGGCCAGGCCGCGCAGCACCAGGTCCCGTACCGGTTCGGGCACCTCCCCGACCGGCACGGGCGCGTCCACGTGCCGCAGCGCCAGCTCGGCGAGATTGTCGCCCGCGTACGGCTTGTGGCCCGTCAGACACTCGAAGAACGTCGCCGTCGCCGCGTACACATCGGCGGCCGGTGAGGCGGGCGCCCCGGTCCACTGCTCCGGCGCCATGTACGACGGCGTGCCCGCGATGCCGGCCTGGGCACCGCTGTCCGCCGCGATGCCGAAGTCGACCAGCTTCGACGAACCGTCCGGCACCACCAGGACGTTCTCCGGCTTGTAGTCCCGGTGCACCACACCGAGACGGTGAGCGTCCGCCAGGCCGAGCAGCGACCCCTTGAGGACCACCAGCGCGGCCTCCGGCTCCAGCGGACCCTCCCCGGTCAGCAGGGTGCGCAGCGAGACGCCGTCCACCAGCTCCATCACGATGGCGGCGCCGTCCGGAGACTCGACGTACTCGTACAACCCGGTGACGTACGGGCTCTCCAGCCCGCCCAGCAGCCGCGCCTCGGCCCGGAAACCGGCCACGAAGCCCGGCCGGGTGAGCAGCGCCTCGCTGAGGTACTTCACGGCCACCGGCACACCGGTGTCCTCGTGCACGGCCAGTACGACCCGCCCGCTCGCCCCCGACCCGAGCTCGAACGACTCGGTGTATCCGGGCACCGCCCATGCGTTCATTCCGCCCCCCGGTTCCGTCCCCCGACTCCGCCGTGCCACCGGATCCCCCCTCCTGCCTGGGCGCCCGGCCACGTGTCGGGAGACATTTTTTCGGCCACAGCGGTTGCGGCGCGACATGACGGGCGTCACGACTCCGTCACAGCACACGGCCGGCCACCGGCTGTTCCCGCCCTGCCGGTGGCCGCCCGCCCACGGCCCCGCCACCGCGCATACCGCTTGCCTACGGCGATGTACCGATTCATCGCATTACGGCACCGGTCGACCTGAGGCGGAGGACCACCGGGCACGGCCGCCGACCGGTCGCGGACACCGGAGCCGGACGCCGTACGCCGGAAGACCGACACCGGACGTGGACTCGCGCGTCAACCTTTCGGCCGTGAACGGACCGAGCTTCACGTCCCCGACCGTCGCCGCCGTACGCCACAGGGCGCGCACCGCCTCCTCCACCGGGGACACCACCTGACGTACCGCCGCGCAGCCGAGCCCCGACCCGCCCTCCCGCAGACGTAAGGCGGCTTCCGGATACCCGCCCGGACCGCGCCGCTCTACGCTGCCCGTACGGCGTCGACAAGGGGAGGGATGACCGGTGAAGGCGGTTGTCCAGGACCGGTACGGCTCACCGGACGTGCTGCGCGTCGCGGACGTCGCAGCACCTGAACCGGCCGACGGCGAGGTGCTGGTGCGGGTGCGCGCCGCCTCACTGAACGCCTACGACTGGCATCTGATGCGCGGCGACCCCTATCTCGCCCGGCTGTCCCTTGGCCTGCGCGCACCCCGCGCGAGGATCCGCGGCCGTGACCTCGCGGGCGTGGTCGAGGCGGTCGGCGGCGGCGTGACGGACTTCCGGCCCGGTGACGAGGTGTTCGGCGAGGCCGACGGCGCCTTCGCGGAGTATGTGTGCGCACCGGCCGACGCGGTGGAGCACCGGCCTCGCGAGCTGACCTTCGAACAGGCGGCCACCCTGCCGCTCGCCGGGAACACCGCCCTGCGCGCCCTGCGCGATGCCGGGCAACTGCGCGCCGGGCAGCACGTCCTGGTCAACGGCGCCTCGGGTGGCGTCGGCGGCTTCGCCGTACAGATCGCCAAGGCGCTCGGCGCCGAGGTGACCGGTGTGTGCAGCACCCGCAACGCCGACATGGTCCGCTCGCTCGGCGCCGACCACGTCGTCGACTACACCCGGGACGACTTCACCCGTGGCGGACAGCGCTACGACGTCGTCCTCGACCTGGCCGCCAACCACGGCATCACGGCACTGCGCCGCGCGGTCGCACCGGGCGGCACACTGGTCCTCGCGGGCGGCGGTACCCCCGGCCATTTCCTCGGCGCGATCGGACTCGTGCTCAGGGGCGCCCTGCTCGCCCCCTTCGTACGCCAGCGGCTGCGTCCGCTCGCGGGTCCTGCGGCGAATCGGAAGGTCCTGGGGGATCTGCGGGAACTCGCCGATTCGGGGCGGCTGGCGCCGGTGGTCGACGACACCTATCCGCTCGCGGAGGCGGTCGAGGCCGTCCGGCACCTGGAGGAGCGGCACGCCCGGGGAAAGATCGTCGTCATGATGTGACGCGGCCCGGAGCACCCCCCGAGCCCTTCCATCACGGGCGCTCAGTGCTGCTGCGTGCCGGGAGGAAGCGCGGAGTAGGGCAGGACGGCCGGAGCGGCGGACTGGGGAGCGGGCGGTACGGGCGGCGCGGCGGGATGCCGCCCGGCCGACCCGGTGTCGAAGGAGCCCGCAGGGCCCTCGATCCGTATCACCGCTTCGAGGTCACGCCGGATGCTGGCTGCCGCGTCGCGGACACGTGCGGGCACATCGCCGCGCTCGGCGATGAGTCGGTGATAGATGGGGGCGTCCTGGAACACGGGCACTGTACTCCGGTCGGTGACTGGTAATCGCTTGCAACGGCTGCCGAGTGTAAGCCCACGCGGCCGCACCGTCACCGCGGGGCCCGTTCACCGAGATGCCTTGCGCAAGAAGCATCGAAACATTCGACGCCAATCCTGTCAATTTGTGATCTTGTGTGCGGTGAACGCGATCAAATTCTGTCTTGATTTGATCGTAGTGGGTGCTGAGCTGCACGAATGGACTTCTTGATGTGATCCTTAAGGCTTCGAATGTTTCGAAGCTCATACCGAAAGTGTTGACAGCCCGGAACCCTGGTCCAACACTGCCCGTCCGGGATCACACCGCTCAAGGAGGAGGCACGATCATGAACGCGCCCGTTCCAACCCAGAGCCGCGGACGCGGCCGCTCGATCGCACGGACCGTCAGAACCTTCTGCGCCTTCGCGCTCGCCGCGTTCCTCGCGCTGACCCTGCCGGGCACCGCCGGCGCCGACACGGTGATCACCACCAGCCAGACCGGCACCAACAACGGCTACTACTACTCGTTCTGGACCGACGGAGGCGGATCCGTCTCCATGAACCTCGGCTCCGGCGGCAATTACAGCACCTCCTGGACCAACAGCGGCAACTTCGTCGGAGGCAAGGGCTGGAGCACCGGAGGCCGCAAGGCCGTCACCTACTCGGGCAGCTTCAACCCGTCCGGCAACGCCTACCTCGCCCTCTACGGCTGGTCCACCAACCCGCTGGTCGAGTACTACATCGTCGACAACTGGGGCACCTACCGGCCCACGGGAACGTTCAAGGGCACCGTCACCAGTGACGGCGGCACCTACGACATCTACGAGACCACCCGCTACAACGCCCCCTCCATCGAGGGCACCCGCACCTTCAACCAGTACTGGAGCGTACGGCAGTCCAAGCGCACCGGCGGCACCATCACCACCGGCAACCACTTCGACGCCTGGGCCCGCTACGGCATGAACCTCGGCACCTTCAATTACATGATCATGGCCACCGAGGGCTACCAGAGCAGCGGCAGCTCCACGATCACGGTCGGCGACTCCGGCTCCGGCGGTGGCGGCGGCACGGGCGGCGGCGGCTGTACGGCGACGTTGTCGGCGGGGCAGCAGTGGAGTGACCGGTACAACCTGAACGTGGCGGTGAGCGGGTCGAGTTCGTGGACGGTGACGATGAATGTGCCGTCGCCTGAGCAGGTGCTCGCGACCTGGAACGTCGACGCCACGTATCCCGGTGCCCAGACGCTGGTGGCGAAACCGAACGGCAGCGGCAACAACTGGGGTGTGACCATCCAGACCAACGGCACCTGGACCTGGCCCACGGTCTCCTGCAGCACCGGCTGAGCCGACGAGTCACCCCGCCCCGCCCGACACCAGCGAGACCTCAGCGAGGAGACCCCATGCGCACCAGACCGCTCCCGTCGTTACGCACCCTGACCAGAGCACTGACGGTCGCCGCACTGGCCGTCGCGAGCACCGTCAGCCTCACCGCGGGCGCCGCCCCGGCCGACGCCGCCGCCTCCGCCACCTGCTCCGGATACGTCGGCCTCACCTTCGACGACGGACCCTCCAACGACCACACCCCGGCTCTGCTGAACGCGCTCAAGCAGAACGGACTGCGCGCCACGATGTTCAACGAGGGCCAGTACGCGGCCTCGTACCCGGCCCAGGTGCAGGCCGAGATCAACGCCGGCATGTGGGTCGGCAACCACAGCTACACCCACCCCCATCTGATCCAGCAGAGCCAGTCCCAGATCGACTCGGAGCTGTCCCGCACCCAGCAGGCCGTCGCGAGCGCGGGCGGCGGCACACCCAAGCTGTTCCGTCCGCCCTACGGCGAGACCAACGCGACGCTCAAGGGGGTCGAGGCCAAGTACGGCTTGACCGAGATCATCTGGGATGTCGACTCCCAGGACTGGAACGGCGCGAGCACCGACGCGATCGTCCAGGCCGTGTCCCGGCTCACCAGCGGCCAGATCATCCTCATGCACGAGTGGCCCGCCAACACCCTGGCCGCGATCCCGCGCATCGCCCAGACCCTGGCGAGCCGCGGACTGTGCGCCGGGACGATCTCCCCGCAGACCGGCCGGGCCGTCGCACCCGACGGCGGCGGTACGGGCGGTGGTGGTGGCAGTTGTACGGCGACGTTGTCGGCGGGGCAGCAGTGGAGTGACCGGTACAACCTGAACGTGGCGGTGAGCGGGGCGAGTCCGTGGACGGTGACGATGAATGTGCCGTCGCCGGAGAAGGTGATCGCGACCTGGAACGTCAACGCCACGTATACCGGTGCCCAGACGCTGGTGGCGAAGCCGAACGGCAGCGGCAACAACTGGGGTGTGACCATCCAGACCAACGGCACCTGGACCTGGCCCACGGTCTCCTGCAGCACCGGCTGACCGGTGCTTCTCCCTGTCCGCCCGGCGCGGCGACCCCAGGCCGCCGCGCCCTTCCGGCGGGTTCTCAGCGGGTGCCGCCGCCCCGGGCGGTCACCAGGCGCCGCCCGACACCGACCGCCCTGGCCGCCACGCCCCTGGCCGTGGTGGCGGTGACCACGGGGTGCCGGTTGAGGGCCGCCTGCCCCCTCCTGTTCGGGAAGCGCGAGCGGACCGGGTGCCGCTGCCGTACACCGGCACCTCGTCGCGCGCCGCGCCGAGCAGCCGCACCTGCGGCAGACCGAGCAGCCGCGCCTTGGCGTCCCACAGGGCGATGTCCACGGCGGAGATCGCCTGCGCCGCGATCCCGGGCAGCCCGGCGTTGCGCACCGCCCGCTGCATCGCCTCGTTGGCGCGCGGCACGTCGAGAGCGGAGAGGCCGGTGACGACCTCGGCGAGGAGACCGTCGACGACCGGGACGGCCGCCGCCGGGGCATAGGTCCAGCCGAGGCCGGTGACCTCGCCGCAGCGGACAGTGACCGGGACGACCGTGGTGCTGTCCCAGGCGAGCGTGCCGTCCGCCTCGGGAGCGTCGGTGGGCACCGTGTAGACGGCGCTGTCCACCCGCTCCACGGCCGGTATGTCGCTCACTTCCGTTCCTCGCCGTGCCGGCCGTGCGGCAGGAACTCCTGCACCTTGGCCTTGAAGCCCTGCCGGACCATCGCGGCGCGGTCGCTGTCGCCCTTGAGGACGGCGGTGGCGGCGGCCTCGATCTGGTCGAGGGTGGCGTGCGGCGGGATGGGCGGCACCGCCGGGTCGGTCACGAAGTCCAGCACGCATGGTCGGTCGGCCGCCAGCGCGGTCTCCCAGGCGCCGCTCACCTCGTCGGGCTTCTCGACGCGCATGCCGGTCAGTCCCAGGGAATGGGCGAAGTCGGCGTAGGCGACATCGGGGACGGACTGCGACGGCAGGAACTGCGGCGCCCCCTCCATGGCCCGCATCTCCCACGTCACCTGGTTCAGGTCCCGGTTGTTGAACACGCCGACGATCAGCCGCGGATCCTCCCACTCGTGCCAGTACTTGGCGACCGTGATCAGCTCGGCCATGCCGTTCATCTGCATCGCCCCGTCGCCCACCAGCGCGAGTGCCGGGCGGTCGCCGTGGGCGAACTTGGCGCCGATGGCGTACGGCACACCGGGCCCCATCGTGGCCAGCGTGCCCGACAGTGAACCCCGCATCCCGCCACGCAGCTTCAGATGCCGGGCGTACCAATTCGCGGCGGAACCCGAGTCCGAGCTGACGATTGCGTGCTCGGGGAGCACACCGCTGAGCGCGTGGACGACGTACTCCGGGTTGACCGGGTCGGCCGCCACACCGGCGCGCCGCTCCATGACCTCCCACCAGCGGGCGACATCGTCCTCGATCTTCTTGCGCCACGCCGGGTCTTCCATCTGCTCCAGCAGCGGCAGCAGCCGGCGCAGTGTCCGGGCGGCGTCGCCGACGAGGTTGACCTCGAACGGGAAGCGCATGCCGACCATGTGCGGGTCGATGTCGATCTGCACGCCCCGCGCCTTGCCGAAGTCCGGCAGGAACTGTGTATAGGGGAACGACGACCCGACGACGAGCAGCGTGTCGCAGTCGCGCATCATCTCGTACGACGGCCGGGTGCCCAGCAGCCCTATGGCGCCGGTGACATGGGGCAGGTCGTCGTCGAGGACGTCCTTGCCGAGCAACGCCTTCGCCACACCCGCACCGAGCCGGTCGGCGACCGCGAGCACCTCGGGCCGGGCCCCGCGCGCCCCCTGTCCGACCAGAATGGCCGTCTTACCGCCGGAGTTGAGGACATCGGCAGCCCGCTGGAGCTCCTCGTCGTCCGGTACCGGTGTGTAGTGCGGCATACCGAGGCTGGAGGGGACCATCTTGAAGGCGTGCCCGGGTGCGGAGTAGTCGAGCTCCTGGACGTCCGCCGGGACAATCACGGCGGTCGGCGAGCGGCGTGCCATGGCGGTGCGCAGGGCCCGGTCCAGCACGTTGGGCAGTTGTTCGGGGACGGTCACCATCTCGCAGTAGTCCGAGGCGACGTCCTTGTAGAGGCTGATCAGATCGACCTCCTGCTGGTACGAGCCGCCCATGGCACTGCGGTCGGTCTGGCCGACGATCGCGACCACGGGCACATGGTCGAGCTTCGCGTCGTACAGGCCGTTGAGGAGATGGATGGCGCCGGGCCCGGACGTGGCGGCGCAGACACCCACCCGCCCGGAGAACTTGGCGTACCCGACGGCCTCGAAGGCGGACATCTCCTCGTGGCGGGACTGGATGAAACGGGGCCGGTCGTCCGCACGGCCCCAGGCGGCGAGCAGGCCGTTGATGCCGTCGCCGGGGTAGGCGAAGACATGCTCCACGCCCCAGTGACGCAGCCGCTGGAGAATGTGGTCGGAGACCTTGGTCGACATGGGTTCGGATCCTTTCGGTGGAACACGCGGATCGCGTGGAGAGCGCGGAGAACGAGTACTTGGTTCAGTCGATCACCACGGCCGCGTTGGTGGCTTGCCCGGCGAGGCTCGTCCCGCCGCCGCGCGACAGCACGGGCGCGTCGAAGCGGGCGCAGACCTCCACCGCCCGGGCCCCGGCCTCCACGCTGCGCGGCACCACGACCCCGAGCGGCACCTGCCGGTAGTTGGAACCGTCGGTGGAGTAGGCACCCCGGCTCCCGGCATCGAACCGCACCTCGGCGTCGACCTCGGCACGCAGCGCGGCCACCACGCCGCCGAGGGTCTTCCCGTCGTCGGATGGGTTCATGATCGCCCTCCGGGCTGGTGAGGCTGTCCGTCCGGTACGGAACGCCGGGTAACCGCAAATCCGACTTCCTTCCCCAGGAGGATCCGGGCGCCCATGTTCCGCGCCATCATCTCCAGCGCGGCCTCCCCCAGCCGGGGATGGAGGGAGGCGACCGCGTCCTTCGGAACCGTGACCTCCAGATGGCGGATGTGCGCGTCCAGGGCTGAGTACAGGACGCACTGCTCGGTGACCTGGCCGCTGAGCACCACGTCCGTGACATGTAGCTGCCACAGCAGATACGACATGGGCGTCTCGAAGAAGACGGAATGGCGGGCTTTCATCACGAACATGGACTCGTCGTCGGGCCGGACCGGCTCCACCAGATCGGCGTGCGGGCCGGACAGTGCCGTGTCCACGAGTTCTCCGTGGTGGGAGCGCCAGAGCCCGAAGTTGTCGTTCGCGTAGACGACCGGCACGCCCGCCGCACGGGCCCGGCCGATCAGTTCTGCGAGGACGGGCACGATCCGCGCCGCCGCGGGCACCAACAGCTCGGCGTCCTCGTGCTCGTACGTGTTGATCATGTCGATGACCACGAGGGCGCGCCCGCCCGTCTCTCCGGAGCTGCCGTACATCGCTGCGACCGCTTTCCCGCCTGGTCAGCCGCTCAGCCGCGGCAGGACCTTGGCGCGGTAGAAGTCGAAGAAGCCCTGCTGGTCCTGGCCGATCTGGTTGACGTAGACCGTGTCGAAGCCCGCGTCGACGAACGAGGTCAGCGCTTTCAGATGCGTGTCCGGATCGCCGCCGCACGGCACGGAGGCCGCCACCTGCTCCTCGGTGACCAGCTGGGACGCCTGCTCGAAGTGGCGCGGTGTGGGCAGCACCTGGGGCAGTTCGCCGGGCAGTTGCTCGTTGGCCCACAGACCGTGCGCGGTGCGCGCCGCCTCCTGCCGGTCGGCGCCCCAGCACACCTTGAACCCGCCGTACACCGGCTTGCCTCCGCCACCACCGCGCCGGAAGCGCTCGACGAGATCGCTGTCGGGCATCATCGTGATCAGCCCGTCGCCGATGCGCGCGGCGGTCTCGGCGGCGTTCGGCCCGAACGCCGACACATCGATGGGCACCGGCTCGTCGGGCACGGTGTAAAGCCTGGCGTTCTCCACCGTGTAGTGCCGGCCCCGGTGGCTGATCTGCTCGCCGCTCAGCAGTCGGCGGATGATCTGAAGGGCCTCCTCCAGCATCTCCAGACGCACCGAGGTCTCGGGCCACACGGTGCCCAGGATGTGCTCGTTGAGCGCCTCACCGGTCCCCACCCCCAGCCGGAACCGCCCGCCGAGCTGCACCGCGCTGGTGGCGGCGGCCTGGGTGATCACCGCTGGATGCGTACGCACCAGCGGACAGGTCACCGCTGTCTCCACGGGCAGCGACACCGCCTGCGACAGCGCGCCGATCACATTCCACACGAACGGGCTCTGCCCCTGGCGGTCGTTCCAGGGGTGGTAGTGGTCCGAGATCCACAAAGCCTCGAACCCGGCCTGCTCGGCCATACGGGCCTGCTCGACGAGCTGTGCCGGGCTGTGCTCCTCGCTGGAGAGGAAGTATCCGAAGCCGGTCATCATGCCTCCCTGACGCGTGGCCGTGCCGGGAACGCGCCCCGGGTACCCGTCCGGTGCGCGGTGGAACCCGGTTCTGCGGCAGGGACCGCGGTCATTCCCGGGGGAGAAGGGGTCCCAGCGGTCCGAGGTCGAGGTTGAGGTCCTCCGGGCGCAGGCCGTAGCGTTCGCGCAATTCGGCCATGCGGTCCTCCAGCAGCATCAGGGTGAGCCCGATGCGCTCCTCCTGCTCCTCGCTCAGGTCGCCCTGGTCGAAGCGGCGCACCGCCTGGCGTTCCATGAGCTGGCGCAGCAGTTCGACCACGGTGAGGACCAGTTTGACCAGGTCGTGCTCCACGGTGTCGGGCGTCAGATCTCGCCTGTCGGGTCGGGCGGTCACAGCGGATCCCTCCAGAGCGAGGGCACTTGCGCGTTCACGGAACTGATGAGGGCGTCCAGGTCGATACGGACGAGGTCGACGTCCGCGATGCACAGGACGATGTTGCCCTTGATGACCACCCCTCCGGCCAGCAGCCGGTCGAGCAGGTCCACCAGAGCGATCTCACGCTGCTCCAGGACGGTCATCGCCGCTTCTCCGCTTCTTCTGTCTCATCCGTCTCGTCCATCGACTCCAGGAAGGAGTAGGCCGCCCAGGGGCCGGTGAGCTGGACGTGTGTGCCCGGTTCCCGGTGCTTCGCGTCTTCCACGATCTCCACGAACTCCTCCGACCGGGTGCGCGGCAGGAGATAGGCGGCGTTGAGCACGTTCGTACCGGCGGCACCGGACAGGGGGGTGCGCTGCGGCGGGTGGAGCCGGGCCGCCTCCGCATGCGTGGAGAGGTCGGTGTGCAGCCGTACGGCGAACCGCTCGGCACGCCGCCAGGCGTCCTCACGCGCGCCGATCTTCCGGTGCCGCTGCCGCAGGTAGTCGCGGCCGGAAGCCGGTGGCGCGGGTGCCAGGTCGCCGTCCCCGCTGGAGTCCGCTTCGTCGGCACCGGGATCGGCGTAGACTTTCACGCCCCATTCGACCCGGTCCCGCAGCCGCTCCAGAGCACGCCGGAAAACGTCCTCACGCTCCTCCATCATCATCCGGACGCCGCTGTCGTCGCGGAACACGGTGGCCAGGCGCATCGGCAGCGGGGTGGTGACGACGGTGAGCGCGTCGACGACCTGCTGGTGGGCGCGGGCGGTCGCGGCGAGCCAGTCGAGGTCCTCCAGGTGGGTCCGGAGCGGTTCCTCGGCGAAGTCGCGTTCCGGTACGTGACTGACGACGGCGGTCAGGCCGTGGTGGGCGAGCAGCCGCGGCGGATCGCCCGCGACCCCCGGCAGATCGGCCTGAAGCGGCGCGTCGGGCGGCCGGCACACGGCGTAGACATAACGCAGTCCGGTCATCACGGTTCCTCCCGGACCGTTCTCGGGCACGGCCGCCCGGCTCCAACTCCTCCAAGCGGGCCAGTCGCTCGCGCAACTCGGCGTTCTCATGCGTGAGTTCGTCACGACGGGCCCGGGAGGAGAGGGCGGGGTCGTCCTCCCACCAGTCGATGCCCATCTCCTTGGCCTTGTCGACGGAGGCGATGACGAGGCGGAGCTTGATGGTGAGCAGTTCGATGTCGAGCAGGTTGATCCGTATGTCGCCCGCGATGACGACGCCCTTGTCGAGGACGCGTTCCAGGACATCGGCGAGGTTCGTACCGCCGTCACGGCTGTACGGCTCCGGCAGCCGGCTCGGCATACTCATCGCCGGCTCCCGGCCCGGACGTCCTCGTCTTCGTCCTCTTCCTCCTCCTCGTATTCGTCCTGGTCCTCGTTCTCGTCCTCGTAGCCCTCTTCGTCGTCGTAGGTGTCCTCGGGCTCCTCTTCGTCGTAGTCGTCCTCGTCCTCACGCTTCTTCCCGCCCCCGGCCCGGTCCTCCTCCGGCTCGGCTTCCTCCTCGTCCTCGTCGCGGGGGGCTTCCTCCTTGTCCTCGCGGTCCTCCTCCGCAATCGCGTCCTCGTGCGAGCGGACGACCTCGCCGTCGCGGATCTCGCCGCGCCAGCTGTCCTCCGCCTCCGCCTTGAGAGTGATGAAACGGACGAAGTTCTTGAGATCGAGACGGGCCCGGCGGCCCTGGGCGCGCCAGATGTTGCCGGTCTTCTCGAAGAAGCCCGAGGGGTAGTACTCGATGACCAGCACGACACGGGTGAGGCTGTCCGCGAGGCGGTGGAAGGAGACGACGCCCTTTGTGGTGCCCTTGGCGCCCTCCGAGGTCCAGGCGATCCGGTCGTCCGGCACCTGCTCGGTGGTCTGGGCCTTCCAGCTGCGGTTGGACCAGAAGACCTTCAGCTGCCAGTCCGAGTGGACGTCGTCCGAGCGGCTCGCACTCTTGACTCCCTTGGCGAAGGTGCTGAAGTCCTGGTACTGCGTCCACTGGTCGTACGCGGTGCGCAGCGGCACGCCGACGTCGACCTGTTCGATGATCACGGTGGGCTTCTTGCCCGCGCCGCGCTTGCGCCTGCCCTTGCCGCCCCCGAGGTTCTTGAGCGCGCCCATCACATTGTCCTTCGCCCGGGACGCGCCGAGCTCCAGTGCGGACCGCACCGGCCCCTTGCCCTGGGCGATCTTGCGGCCGCCGTCCAGTGCGAGCTGGGCTAGGCCGGGGCTGTTGCCCTCGGCGATGTCGTTGAGCCTGCCGGTGGCCTCGCCGAGCTTGTGGCCGACGCCGATCAGGAGCCGTTCGGCCTGGGCGGCGAGATACTGCTGCACCTCTTCCTTCAGCCGGTCGCCGGCCTCGCTGTGGACCGCTTCGGCGAGCGGGCCCGCGCCGTCTGCCGCTCGTCCGGCTGCTCCGGAGAGCGCGGAGGCCGCGGAGTCGCGTGTCTGTGTCATCGTTCGTCGCCTCCCTGCCGTCCCCCTTCACGCACGGCACGCCTGGCCCCGCCGGCCGTCTTCCGGGCTGTCGCCTTCTTCGCCGCAGGCGCCTTGCCGGCGGTCTTCGTCGCCGGCACGTTCCCCGGCGCCCTTCTGCGCGGCGGCCGCCCGTCCTCGTCGGCCTGGCCGCTGTCCTCGTCGCGGCGGGACCTGCGGCGGCCATGGGACTGTTCCCCCTTCTCGCGCCCCGTGTCCTCCTCCTCGCGCCTGGTGTCCTCCTCACCGGAAGGTTCCTCGTGTTCCTCGTGTTCCTCGTGCTGCTCGTCCGTCACGCCACCGGCGCCGGGCACAGTGCCGGAGAGCTGGTCGCGCACGCCGGCCGTACGGTCGTGCAGTCGGTCGGCGAGCACCGATATCTGCCGTTCGACCAGTGCGCCGGAGGCGGCCTTGCCCACTCCGCGCAGGTCCTCCCGCAGTTCGTCGCCGATCTCCTTGAACTGCGGGTTGTCCTTCAGCTGTCGGTTGAGCAGTTCCCCGACGGCACCGGGGGACAGGTGCAGCCGCTTGCCGGCCACCAGGCTGCCGGCCGCGAGCGCCATTTTCAGCTTCCTCGTCCGCCCGAGGAGGTATCCGGCCCCGATCGCGAGGCCGATGGCTGTCCGGTTCATCATGTCGTCCCGTCGTTCGTAGCCGCGTTCCTGTGCCTCGCGGCCTCAAGTCGGTCGAGGAGGTCGTCCTCCAGCCGGTCGAACTCCTCCTCGGAGATCTCACCGGCCGCCAGTTGCTGTTCCAGACGGGCCAGTTCGGCCTGGATCGCGGTGGGGTCGTAATAGATCCGCTCGGCCTCCCGCACCACCTGCTGGATGGCCCATCCGCTGCCGCGCACGGGGGCGAACGGCAGCAGGAGGATTTCGGAGATCAGTCCCATGGTGTCGCCCCTACTCCCCGGCCCGGTCGGCCGGTTCGGCCGGGCCCGGCTCCACGAAGCTGTACGGCGGCAGCGGGCCGTTCACCCGCACGTCGAGATGCGGGTGCTGCTCGCGCAGTTCGTCCACCGCAGCCAGGAATCCCGCGGCCGAGTTCTGGTCGACCAGGACGGAGATGTTGGCCAGCCACCCGGTGGACTCGGGGCCGGCCGCGCTGGCCGTGACCAGGGGCTCCAGCGCCTCACGAACCTCCCCGGCGTCCTCGGCCTCCTTTGCCTTGACCGCGTCCGCGACCAGCTCGCCGAGCCGCAGGCGCTGCTCGTAACTACCGCCGCCCGCCCGTTGCTGAGCCTCGGCGAGTGCCCGCAGGTCCGGTCTCTCGGAAAGCACCTGCTGGAGCACCGCTTCTTCGGCATGAGCCGCCTTGACGTTGTACTCGATCTTGCCGTCGAGTGCGGCGAGGCGTTCGCTGTAGTGGTCGGCGCGCTCCGCCAGCACGTCCCTCACCGACATCTCGTCCGGGGCGACGCTGCCGAACCGCATGGGCAGCACACAGCCGCCGGCACCGGTCTCGGAGAGCACATGCTGGTGGGCGAGCAGTTCCCTGCGCTTGGGCCGCAGATCCTCGGGCGCGTCGCTGACCAGTGCGGCCAGTCCGCCCTCGATGAGGACATGCACCGGCCGGGGCGGGTCGCCGATGCCGGCCAGGCCCTCGGGGAGGGCGGGGTGCGACCGGGCAGTGATGCCGTACACGTAGGTGTTCACTTCTCCTCCCTGTCCTCCCGCTCCTTACGGCGCGAGGACGTGGCCCTGCGCGCCCGGGGCTCCGGCTCCCGCTCGCGGTCCTGCGAGGTTCCCTCGTCCTTGCCCTGTCTGAAGGCGTCGGTGAACGACTCGACCGCGCCGGTCAGCGCGCCCTTGGACTTGCCGCGCGCGCCGGACTCGGTGATGTCGCCGACCATGTCGGGCAGCCCGGGGCTCTTGTGCGGTCCCGCCTCGAGATCGAGCCGGTTGCACGCCTCGGCGAAGCGCATATAGGTGTCGACGCTGGCCACGACGACCCGTATGTCGATCTTGAGAATCTCGATACCGACCAGTGAGACCCTGATGAACGCGTCGATGACGAGCCCTCGGTCGAGGACGAGTTCGAGCACGTCGTAGAGGCTGCCGCTGCCTCCACCACCGGCCTGCTGTGCTGGGACAACGGTCATGACTGCGCCTCCTTGCTCGGGAACGGCAGCGGACTGCCGGGTTCGGTGTGCGGTGATTGTCAGAGGCTGTGCCGGTCGGTGTCGGCCCGCCCGCGCTCGTAACGGCGGACGCGCTTGTAACCGGTGAGACGGCCCCGGGAATCGAGGTCGATCCGGTAGCTCGCCATCAGGCTCATCGTGTCGGGAACCTTGGCGAGTTCGAGGACCTCGATCTCCAGGGACCAGCCGTCCTCCGACGGCTCGAAGGACGAGACGGCCTCGGCCGCCAGGCCGGTGAGCTCTGCGAACTGGTCGCGCGCCCGGCGCAGCGCCTGCGCCGGATCGGGCGGCTGCTCGTGATCCGTCATGGCAGCGACCTCACTCGACCGGGTATGGCGTCGTGCGGGTCCTGAGGACCTTCGGCCCGACGGTCGCCACGGGGTCCGGGTGACCGTGAAGCCGTTGCCCAAACCATCGCGGGGCGTCAGCTGTGCGAAGTCGGCACCGGGGCATGGGGTCGCGGGGCAGCAGCCGTCGGCGGAGCGGTTCTCCCGGTTGGAGGGTCGCATTCCGCAATGGTCGGAGGGTATGCATCGGCTGATGATCCTTTCCGGTTCTGCCGGGCCGTGGTGTCCGGTCCGGCCACCCCGTCAGTGCGGGTAACCATTCGAATACGGTGGAAACCATGACAATCGGTAAGAGGAATCCGTGTTGTGCGTCAAGGCACACCGCGCTCTGGTCCGGACATGACGAATCGTCGTCGCGATGGCGGGGCGGCGGTGAGTGTGGCGCGCCGAAAGTACGGGGGCCTGGGGGGCCTGCCATGTGTGCGCGGTCCAGGACGGGAAACCCGACCGGGCAAGCCGGGGCGGCAGCGTTCCCGCGGGGGTCGGTCCGGCTCAGGCCCCCCTGGTTCGGCACCGTGCCGGGGGAGCCGCCGGAGTGGTGTCAGTCCGGACGACCCCTCTCGCACACCCGGCGGGCGACCTCGCGTAGCTTGACGTTGTGCTCCTGGGAGTAGCGGCGCAAGACGTCGAACGCCTGCTCCTCGGTGATGCGATGGTTGCCCATGAGAATGCCCATGGCCTCGCCGATCACATGACGGGTGGCGACGGCCTGCTCCATCTGGGCATGGGTGCGGGCGCTGGCGAGGGCCACCGCGGCGTGCGAGGCCAGCAGCCAGCCGGCCGTCTCGCTCGCCCGGGTGAAGGCGCCGGGCCGACGTGAGTAGAGGTTCAGGGCGCCGAGATCCTCCTCCTCGGTGAACAGCAGGAATCCCATCATGCTGCCCAGGCCCAGTCGGCGTGCCTCGGGCACATAGCGGGGCCAGCGCGGCTCGTCCACGGTGAAATCCGGGATCCGGAAGACGCGCTCCCCCTGGGAACTGTGGGCGGCGTCATAGCACGGGCCCTCGCCGAGACGGACCTGGAGCCGGTCGGAGTCGACGACGAGCGCCTCGGTGGGCGCGAGGGTCTGCACCCGGCCGCCGCGCAGGATGAGGATGCCTGACGCGTCGCATCCCTCGACTACTTCGGTAGCCGTACGGGTGATCCGTTCCAGCGTGGCGTCCACGGAGTCCTGGGCCAGCAGGTCCCGTGCCATTGTCGCCATCCGTTCGGCGAACCCGCGCCAGTCCATCCCGTTCTCCCGCCCCGCTCGCCGGAGGACCGGAGAAGCCATTGAGGACCGAAGAAGCTACGGCGAAGCCGGTCCGGGCTCGGAAGTCCGGACTCTCGGGCATCGAGGACTCGGCGAAGCGCTGGTGACGATGTACGGCCGTCACCAGTGTGTCACGGAGACAGCGGGACCCGCCGGGGCGGCGCACAGCGCGACGCCGCCCAGGAATCCGTACTCACGCACTCCCAGGGTGCGATACGTGACCGGATGCAGTGCCGGACGGCGGGGTCACCAGCCGCGGCCGCCCGGCCTGCCCGTCGCCGCCGTGCCCCGTGAAGAGGCGGTGGCCCCGTTCGGTGCCGCCCGGCCGTCGCCGTCCCCCTGACGCAGGCGTACCTCGACCCCGCCGTCGACGACCCGGGTGTCGAACGCGGGCTGGGGCGCGGTGGCGGGGCCGTGCACGTTCCAGCCGTCGGAGAGCCGGAACATACTGCCGTGCCAGGGGCACTGCACACAGCCGTCGGCGACGGTCCCCTCGGACAGCGGCCCCGCCAGATGGCTGCATCGCTCGGCCAGGGCGTAGATCGCCCCGTCGCTCTCCCGCACCACCACGAGCGGCACGTCGTCCACAGTGCGCCGCACGGGCTCACCGGCCGGGAAACCGTCCAGGGGGCCGATCCGGTGCCAGCCCTGTGTGACGACGTGCGGGACCTCCTCGGCATGGTTGGCCCCGGACGCCTGCCGGTAGGCCAGATGCCCGCCCAGCACGCCGCCGGCGCCGACCGCGGCCAGCCCGAGGAAGCCGTACGTACGGCCCTTGCCATGGCGTCCCCGGAGACGGTTGACGAGCGAGGCCGTGTAGAGGCCGACCGCGGTGATGTTGGCCGTGGCGTGCACGATCCCTACGCGCTGCTGCTGCCGGTGCAACTCGGCCCAGTCGACGGCGCCCGCCAGCGCCGCGGGGAGGGCCGTCGTGAGGCCGACGCCCACGAGGAGGCCCGCCTCCCGGGGGCGGCCCCGTATGTCGAGGACCGCGGCGGACAGCCAGCTGCCGATCGGCAGCTGGACCATCGGGGGATGGAGCGGGTGCCCCAGCCAGGTGCCGTGCAACGCGTCCCGGCCGCGCCCCAGCGGCAGGGCCCGCACTCCGTTGCCCAGCAGATCGATGAGCCGGTCGGCCCGCTGCTGCCGCTCCAGGCGGTCCACCAGCCTCAGGGCCCGGCTCTGCCGCATCCGGCGGCCATGTTGTGTAGTACCCATGAGCTGCGGGTCCCCGCCAGAGAGGACGGCAAACGGGACCGGCGCAAGGTGTCATGTCTCAGCGGTGGCCGGGAGACCCGGCGGGACCGGTGCCGGAGGTGCCCTCCGGCACCCACCCGCCGTGCGGGACCCGTGCGCCCGGGCCGGGTGCGTCCGGCCGGCGGTGCCCGGAGTGTTCGCCGCGGGTCTCGGCGACCACCAGCCGCGTACAGGCCCGCAGTCCCTCCTCCTCGGCCGTACGGCGCATACGGTGGGCGGCCGTGCCCTCCGCGAGGGTCTTCGCGGCCAGGTCCCGGACGGTCTGCCAGTCTCCCGCGGCCCTCAGCTCCGGGCGCACCCGCGTCAGCAGGCTTCGCACGACGCGAGCGGCCGGCGCCTCGTGACGGGTCTCCGGTTCGACCAGGCTGCCTTCGAGACCGGACCGGGCCGCGCGCCAGGCCGCGGCGCGCAGCCATTCGTGCCTGCCGTCGCAGTCGGGAGCCCCCGGCTTCTCCAGCCGGTGCCGGGCGTCGGTCACCAGGGCGCGGAAGAGCCCGGCGATCAGGACCACGGTCTCGGCGCGTGGACAGGAGTCGCAGATCCGCAGTTCGAGCGTCTTCTGGTGCGAGGACGGCCGGATGTCGTAGTAGATCATCCCCGGGTCGCTGATGACCCCGGAGGCGATGAGGTCGCGCACGGCGGCGTCGTAGGCGGCGGCGTCGGCGAAACACCCGGCCGGTCCCGCGGTCGGCCAGCGCTGCCACACCATGGTCCGCCAGCTCGCGTAGCCGGTGTCGTCACCCAGCCAGAAGGGGGAACTCGCGGACAGGGCGAGCAGCACGTGCAGCCACGGCGACACCTCGCACATGATCCGAACGGCCAGGTCGCGGTCGGGGACGTCCACGTGGACGTGTGTCCCGCAGATGAGCTGCTCGTCGGCGAGCTTCCGGTACTCGTGCGCCATACGGCGGTAGCGGTGCCCCCCGGTGCGGCGGGCCACCGCCGTGGACCCCAGCGGCACCGTCCCCGCGGCAGCGACGGCCAGCCCGTGGACGGCGGCAGCCGCGTCCAGCTGCCGCCTGCTGTCGGTGATGTCGCCGTACAGACCGTCCAGACAGCCGTGCACGCCGCTGTTCGTCTCCACGATCGTCTGCTGGAGCTCGGTGGTGAAGGAAGCTTCGTGCAGCCCCTGGAGCACGGTGTCGGCGCGGGGCACCAGCAGGCCGCTCTCCTCCTCGACGACGTGGAACTCCTCTTCCACTCCGATACGCACGGTCACGGCCCCTCCCGGCGACGACGGGCGGACGATTCGCCTGACAAGCGCACTCCTGAGGTCCGGGTACCCGCGGAACGGACGACGCACGCAGCGGATCCGGGGCGCCGCCGTCAGCCGATCGGGTGTCCCGCCCCCGGCGCACGAGTGTTTCGCGCGGGCCCGGTACGCGCCGCCCGTGACCCCGGGCAACGGATGCCGGGAGCGTATCGGTCCGATGCCCCAGGGAGGCCTGCCGTGAACCGTGTGCCGTACGAGGAAGCCGCCCGCGGTGCCGGGGAGCCGGCGTGACGGCGCCCCGCGAGCCGTCCCGCGAGCCGTCCCGCGGAACGAGGGGAGAGCGGTTGGCGGACGCCGTCGACGCACGGCTGCCGCTGAACGACGGGGCCGGTGTGCTGATGCGCAAGGCCTTCCCCGACCACTGGTCGTTCCTGCTCGGCGAGATCGCCCTCTACAGCCTGGTCGTCCTGCTGCTGACAGGCGTCTGGCTGACGTTCTTCTTCAAGCCCGACATGCGGGAGGTCGTCTACGCCGGGCCCTATGTGCCGCTGCGCGGGGTGCTGGTGTCGGACGCGTTCGACTCCACGCTGCACATCAGCTTCGATGTGCGCGGCGGGCTGCTGATGCGGCAGATCCACCACTGGGCCGCGCTGGTCTTCGTCAGCGCGATCGGAGTGCATCTGCTGCGGGTCTTCTTCACCGGCGCCTTCCGCAGGCCGCGCGAGGTGAACTGGGTCATCGGCGTCACCCTCTTCGTGCTCGCCCTAGTCGAGGGCTTCGCGGGCTACTCGCTCCCCGACGATCTGCTCTCCGGCACCGGGCTGCGCATCGCGCAGGGCGTCATGCTCTCCATCCCGGTGGTGGGGACGTACCTCGCGCTGTTCGCCTTCGGCTCCGAGTTCCCCGGCCACGACATCGTGCCCCGCCTGTACAGCCTGCACATCCTGCTGATCCCGGCCGCGCTGATCGCCCTGCTCACCGTCCATCTGATCCTGGTGTTCTACCTCAAGCACACCCAGTGGCGCGGACCGGGCCGCACCAACGCCAACGCCGTCGGGAAACCCTTGTACCCGCAGTTCACCGCGCAGTCCCTGGGGCTCTTCTTCACCGTGTTCGGGGTGACCGCCGTCCTCGGGGGCGTCGCGCAGATCAATCCCGTATGGGTGTACGGCCCCTACCGGCCCGACCAGGCGTCCACCGGGTCCCAGCCGGACTGGTACGTCGGCTTCCTGGAGGGCTCCCTGCGGCTGATGCCGCCCTGGGAGACGAATATCGCGGGCCACACCATCATGTGGAACGTGCTGCTGCCCGCCGTCGTCCTGCCCGGCCTCCTGTTCACCCTCCTGTACGCCTACCCCTTCGTCGAGCAGCGGCTGACGGGGGAGTGGCGGCAGGAACAGCATCTGTGCAACCGGCCCCGCGAACGGCCCGTGCGCACCGGCCTGGGCGTCGCGGGCATCACCTTCTACGCCGTGCTGCTGCTGGCGGGCGGCAACGACGTGATCGCGGCCACCTTCCGTATCTCGCTGAACACGCTGACCTGGGTTCTGCGGATCTCCCTGGTCGCGGCACCGGCCGTCGCCTTCCTGCTGACCCGTGCCCTGTGCCGCGCCCTGCTGGCCGCGGAACGCGAGCGGCTGGAGGAGGGCGACGAGACCGGCGAGGTACGGCAGACCCTGGCCGGAGGCTACGAGAGCGGCCACCGCCCGGTCACCGCGTTCCGGCCGGGTGCCCCGCGCCGCCCGATCAGCCCGCCTGATCGGCCCCCCGGCTCGCGTACTGCAGGGAAAGCCCCAGAACACCCCGGGCCAGCACGACGAGACCGATGAGGAACAGCCACAGCCCGAACACCACGCCGGTCGCCGCGACGGCGAAACCGAACGCCGTGACGACGGGCCAGGGGCTGTCCGCGGGGAAGAACTCCAGCGGCCCGGCGGCGTCGGCCACCTCAGCGTCGGCACGGTCCTGCGGGCGCCGCCCGCGGCGGACGTACTGGACCGCGCAGAAGAACGACACCAGCGCGGCCATGCCGAACGCCACGAGGAGCGCCGTCGTGCCGGTCGGGTCGTGCGACCACAGTCCGTAGAGCAGGGCTGCCCCGCCGAAGAAGAGCGCCACGCCCCCGAACAGCATCGCCTCGGCCTTCATCGCAGTCCCTCCTCGACCGCCTGCCGTACGACGTCCGGATGGTGCAGATCGAACGCCGGGGACTCCGACCGCACCCGCGGCAGCGCCACGAAGTTGTGCCGGGGCGGCGGGCAGGAGGTGGCCCACTCCAGGCCTCGCCCGTAGCCCCATGGATCGTCGACCTCGACGAGCCGCCCCGAGCGGGCCGTGCGCCACACGTTGTAGAGGAACGGCAGCGTCGAGACACCGAGCACCAACGCACCGATCGACGACAGGGTGTTGAGCAGGGTGAAGCCGTCCTCGGGCAGATAGTTCGCGTACCGCCGGGGCATCCCCGCCTCGCCCAGCCAGTGCTGCACGAAGAACGTCAGCTGGAAGCCCGGGAACAGCAGCCAGAACTGCACCTTGCCCAGCCGCTCGTCGAGCATCTTCCCGGTGAACTTGGGCCACCAGAAGTAGAACCCGGCGAACATCGCGAAGACCACGGTGCCGAACAGCACATAGTGCAGATGGGCCACGATGAAGTACGAGTCGGTGAGATGGAAGTCGAGCGGCGGCGACGCGATGAGCACCCCGCTCAGCCCGCCGAGCAGGAACGACACCAGGAAACCGACCGACCACAGCATGGGCGTCTCGAAGGACAGCGAACCCCGGTACATCGTCCCGATCCACGCGAAGAACTTGATCCCCGTCGGTACCGCGATCAGGAACGACATCACGGAGAAGAACGGCAGCAGCACCGCGCCCGTCGCAAACATGTGATGCGCCCACACCACCGCTGACAGCATGGTGATCCCGATGGTCGCCCCGATCATCGGCAGATACCCGAAGAGCGGCTTGCGCGAGAACACCGGGATGATCTCGGAAACGATGCCGAAGAACGGCAGCGCCACGATGTAGACCTCGGGATGCCCGAAGAACCAGAAAAGATGCTGCCACAGCAGGGCTCCGCCGTTCGCGGCGTCGAAGATGTGCGCACCGAACTTCCGGTCCGCCTCCAGCGCCAGCAGCGCGGCTGCCAGCACCGGGAACGCCGGGAGTACCAGGATCGATGTGAACAGCACGTTCCAGGTGAAGATCGGCATCCTGAACATCGTCATACCCGGTGCGCGCAGGCACATGATCGTGGCGATGAAGTTGACGGCGCTCAGCGTCGTCGACACACCGGTCACCACCAGCCCCATCGCCCACAGATCTCCCCCGGCGCCGGGGGAGAAGTACGCGCTGTTCAGCGGGGCGTAGGCGAACCATCCGAACGCGGCGGCGCCGCCCGGCACCAGGAACCCCGAGACGACCATCAGACCGCCGAACAGATACATCCAGTACGACAGCGCGTTCAGCCGCGGGAACGCCATATCGGGCGCGCCGATCTGAAGCGGCATCACGGCATTCGCGAACCCGGCGAACATCGGGGTCGCGAACAGCAGCATCATGATCGTGCCGTGCACGGTGAAGAGCTGATTGTAGGTCTGCTCGCTCATGAACTGGAGCCCGGGCCGGGCCAGCTCGGCACGCATCCCGAGGGCGAGCAGACCGCCGACGAGGAAGAAGGAGAACGAGGTCACCATGTACAGCCGACCGATCACCTTGTGGTCGGTGGTCGACATCCACCCCAGCAGCGTGCGCGCGGACGGGAACGGCGCGACGGGAGGTCTGCGCCCTTCGCCGAGGCGTTGCGGCACTTCCGTCATGGTCCTCCTCAGTCCTGCCGGACACGGAAAGCGCCACACGCGTACCCCATGCGCCGACCCCGGAGACCGGCGACTCCGGCGACCGAACGACGCCCACCCGGGTGGCGGAAAGCGGCATTTCACTACACATCGGTCTGCAGGGTGACGACGCTACCGCCGCCCGCACCGAATCCCGCGCCCGCCACGCCTCACTCCGGGCCCGGCCCGGTCGTGCGGCGAGCCGGAGATCGTCGCCGTAGGGGGACGGTCCGCAGGGCGTACGGGATGCCCGGCGCCGAAGTCGATGCCGGTGCGGGTGTCGGTTCGCGCAAGGCCGTCAGTCCGCCGCCGAGACAAGGCCGCGTGGTTCGGGCAGCGGCGGGGGACGGAACCAAGTGCCGTCCGGGGAGTGGGCGGTGGTATGCCAGTAGGTCCACGCCGTGCCGGTCACGGTGCAGCCGATCTCCGTCGGCGCCCCGTCGATCTCGCTTATGACGTGGTGCGTGCCTTCCTCGTTCCTGGTGCCGCACGGGTACCCGTCGGCAGCGGACGTAACGCCGGCCGCACGCACCACCCCGGTCACTCGGGCGGGGCCGCAGGCAGCGCGGTGAGCAGATCGGCCGGGTCGTCGAAGACGGCGTCGGCACCGGCCGCCTCCAGAGCCCGTTGCGGTACTCCCCCGCACAACACCGCCAGGCACCGCACCCCGGCCCGGCTGCCCGCCTCCATGTCCCACACCGTGTCGCCGATGAACACCGCGCGCTCGGCATGCGCCCCGGCCAGTTCCAGGGCCCGCTCGACAGGCTCCGGGGAGGGCTTGCCCGCATCGACGTCGTCCGCACTGGCCGCCGCTGTGACAGCGTCGTCCGCGTCGATCGCCCGCCGCAACGCGGCCAGTTCCTCACCGCCTGCCGAGGTGGCCAGGACGACCGTCCAGCCGTCGGCGGCCAGCCGCCGCAGCAGACGGGCCGCGCCCGGCAGCGCGGCCAGCCGCTCGAAGTACTGGGCGTACAGCGCCTTGTGGGCCGCACCGAGATCCTCCACCTCCGCCGGTGGGGTCGCCTCGCCCAGCAGCCGGGTCACCAGGTCGCCGGAGGCAAGGCCGACCGCCCGGTGGATCGCGTGCGTGGGTACCAGGTGGCCGGCCTGCCGCAGCGCCTCCCACCAGGTCACCACATGCAGATGATTGGTGTCGACGAGGGTTCCGTCCACGTCGAACACGGCGGCCCGGCCACCTGGACCGTCCGGCACGGCGAAGGGATCCGCGGCGGGTGCCGGAGCGTTCGCGGTTCGGGTCATCACGTCTCCCGGGTGTCCATTTGCGGGTCAGCAGGGTGCGCGGTCGCACCGCCACGAGTGACACGCCGCAGGGCGAGGCGTTCCCCCCGACGACAGCGCGACGCCGTCGGGGTGATGCCCGTCTCCTCCGTCCGTGTGACGGCACCTGGCGGTCCGGCGCTTCGCACGTGGGCCGACGCCCGTCAGGCGTGCTTGCCACGCCCGGTGAGCGCGTCGCGCACGCGGTCTATCAGACCGACGCCAGGGGCGAGCAGCTTGTCGGCCGGTGGCTCGTCCGGTGCCGAGGGGTGCGGCCGGGTCGGCGCCGTCTTCTTGGCCCTGCGCACCTTGTCCCCGAGCTCGTCCAGGGCCTCGGCGGGGCAGCTGGCGCGCAGCTTCGGGAAGAGGTTCTGCTCCTCGTCGGCGAGGTGCATACGGATCCCGCTCATCAGCGTGTCCATCAGCCGGTCGAAGTCGGGGTCGTCCGCCTGGCACTTCTCCAGGTCCTTCATGAGTTGCTCGGCCCTGGCGTGGTCGTCGATCTCCTTGTCGGCAATCGCGTCGCCGCCGACCACGTGCTCGCGCACGGCCGGGTAGAGATACGACTCCTCCGCCACCGAGTGCCGTACCAGCTCGATGGTGGCCTGGTCGGCGTACAGCTTGCGGTTCTTGTCACCGGGCGGCAGCCCCTCGATCTTGCCGAAGAGCTCCTCGACCTCGCGGTGGTCGGTGACCAGTTCGTCGATCACGTTTCCGCCGTGTCCCATGTCCTTCACCTCCGGTGTCGCAAGCGGTCCGGTCGGATCCGCCCCGCCCGAGTGCCCGGTCGCGTCGGACTCACACGCCCTGGAGTACCGGGGTGCATCTCGGGGCGATCGGGGTGTCTGTCCTTCCTCAGGCCGGGTACCCGGTGTGCCGCACACCGTGCCGCGGGCCCCTGGCCCGGCGCGACCGACCGTCGCAGACGAGGAGGAACCGATGAGTACGGTCAAGGAGACGGTGGACGTCGACGTTCCCGTCCGCTCCGCATACAACCAGTGGACCCAGTTCGAGGAGTTCCCCCTCTTCATGGAGGGCGTCGAGGAGGTGACGCAGCTCGACGACCGGCACAACCACTGGACCATGAAGATCGGCGGTGTACGCCGGGAGTTCGACACCGAGATCGTCGACCAGCTGCCCGACGACCGGATCACCTGGCGCTCGACAGGCGGGGACACCAAGCAGCGCGGATCCGTCCGCTTCCAGCCCTTGGACGAGGCGCGGACCCGTGTGGAACTCACCATGGAGGTCGAGCCCACCGGCATGGCCGAGAAGGGCGCAGACATGCTCGGCATGATCGACCGCACGGTCAGGGGCGATCTGCACCGCTTCAAGGACTACATCGAGCACCGCGGCAGCGAGACCGGTGCATGGCGCGGCCGGGTCCGGCCGAGCGACCCCGGTTCGGGTTACTGATCCAGCCGCCCGGCGCCGACCGGCCGCGGGTCCCGAACCCGCCCCACGGCCCGCCCGAATGTCCCCCGACGCGCGTTTCGTTCGGAGCGCGCGCGGGGACCCGGTCCCGCACGTTCCCGGACCCGCCGCCGCTTCGGCCCCACGTGCGGTCGCGGACGGCACCGGGTCCCGCGTCGTCATCTGTGAAGGAGAGTTGCCGCCATGCCGGCTGGATCGAATGCCAAACGTGAGCGTCAGTACGAGCACATCAAGGAGAGCGCCGAGGACCGCGGCGAGTCGGCCGAGCGGGCCAAGGAGATCGCCGCGCGCACGGTCAACAAGGAGCGGGCGAGGTCCGGCGAGTCGAAGTCCGCAAGCAGGACGTCGACGCAGGACCCGAAGTCGGCGTACGAGCGGGGCGGGCAACGTTCGCACAGCGGCGCCCAAGGCCCCACCAAGGACCAGTTGTACGAGGAAGCCAAGAAGCGCAATATCCACGGCCGCTCCTCGATGACGAAGTCCGAGCTGGAGGACGCACTCGGCCGCTGACCTCCGCCCGGGAACGACTGGGTCCCGTCTGCCGGGAGGCTGACGGGGCCCGGCCGTATCTCCTGGCCGCTTCCATCCGGCCTCAGCCCTCGGCCACGACCCGGACCGTGGACAGCCGCTTGTCTGCTGCGTCGGGCAGATTCATGTCGGCCGGCTGTCCGTGTCGCCGAGACGGGCCGGGCCAAGGAGGGCCATCGAAGGGACATGAATCTGCGGACCTGCGTTTTGCCGCCGTCGTGGACGAGAATGTCCCGTCCGCCGTGCGGACCGGTTCTGAGGGAGACATTGTCAGGAGTGAGAATGAGCGGCCCGCGAGCTCACAGACGTCCGGGACTCGCGCCGCTCCGGCGCCTGCGCCGGTTCCCGGCGGCGGTGATCGTGACGACAGCCGTGGTCAGATGCCGCTGCACCGGGTCGGGCAACGGCGTTCCGTCGATCGCGCCGACCACGTTCGTGGCCAGCCGGTGCAGCTTGGTGTTGGTGTTCTGGGAGGCCATGACCAGGACGTCCCACGCCTCGTCGGTGCTCAGCCTGAACGACGCCATGAGGATGCCGCGGGCCAGGTCGATCTCCGGACGGGTCTGCATGGCCCGGCGGAGCTGGACCAGCTCGGCCCGCAGACCGGATCCGTCCTCCGTCGGCTCGGAAACCGGCTCCGGCTCGGCCGATGGTCCGGACGTCCCGGCGGGCGTGAACAGGGCTTGCGTGTCGGTGAGGGCCATCAGCCGCTCCGCCGCGGTGCCGGCGCTGATCACGGTGAGCGTCTTGCCCGCGGCGAGCGCCTGGCGGCGCATCGTCAGCAGCACATTGAGCGCGGAACAGTCCCAGCAGTCGAGGGCGCCGAGGTCGAGATCCACCGCTCCGGCGGACCCGGCGAGGGCGGTGCGGAGGGTTCGCTCGAGCATGTCGCAGTCGTCGAGGCAGAGTTCCCCGCGTACAGCGACGAGGACACGGTCTCCGTCGGAGCGTGCCGTGACCGAGGGCGGGGCAACCGCTCCGGCGCGGAAGGCGCCGTCCCCGTCGATCGACCGAGACCTCTCGGTGTGCCTGGGCATAACTGCCTCTCGATGGGTACTCGCATAAACCGTGTTTCCACCGTCACGCCGAATCGAGTATGACGTCAAGCTTTACATGAATTTATTTTCATTCTTCTGAAGCCGTGAATGTCCGATCGTACGATTTCGCTCATGGTCGGAGTGGATGGAGTGCCCACATCGCACATCGGATGGACGTTCCTCACGAGCCACGCTCGTGTGCTGGCCGCCATCGCTGACAACCGCAACGCCCGGATCCGCGACATCGCGGCGCGCTGCCGGCTCACCGAACGCGCCGTGCAGAAGATCATCTCGGATCTGGAGCAGGACGGCTATCTGTCCCACACCCGCCACGGCCGCACCAACATCTACCGCATCGAGCCGGGCAAGATCCTCCGTCATCCCGCCGAGGCCGGTCTGACGGTGGCGTCCCTGCTGTCGATACTGCTGAGGGACGAGGTCGAACGCCAGGGCCCGGTGCGGCTCGAACATGGTCGCTCCGAGGGCTGAGCCGCCCGACGGCCCCCGTTTCTCCCTCCGCTCCCGGAGCACCCGTACGGCCCGTCGCGTGATCGCGGGACCGGTGTGAGGAGGTGGGGCCCGTCGGCGTGGCCCACGGCTTCGCCGGACTGGTAGGCCACAGTATGAGCGCAACCGTCTCGGGCAAAGCCACGCCTGCACCCCACTGGGCGCCGCCCGGAGTCCACGGCACCGGCGGCGGGCCTCGCCGCCCTCGCGGTGACCCGCCCCGCGCTGGGCGATCGCCCCGGACCGGACCCGGCCCCTGCGACGGCTCCACTCCGGGCACATCGGTGACTATGTGGCGTGGCTGCTGCTCGGGGCGACGGTGCTGGGGGCGCTGGCCGTGCCGGCGGTGGTGGGCGGCTGATCCACCTGCTCTAGGCGCATCGTCCTGTGTCGGTCACGGTACGACGGCGGTCTCCACCAGCAGCCGGGCGGAGGCGGCGATCGACTCGGCGTCGAGCCCGGCGGCGTGCAGCTGCTCCTGTGGCGACGCCGAGCCCGGCATGGTCCGCACGGCCAGCCGCACCAGGCGGGGTACGGGCCTGCCGTCGGAGAACGCGTCGAGGACGGCGTCGCCGAGGCCGCCCTGCGGACGGTGGTCCTCGACGGTCATCAGACAGCCGGTCTCCTCGGCGGCCCGGCGCAGCACGGTCCGGTCGACGGGCTTGACCGAGTACAGGTCGACGACCCGGACGGCGATGCCCTCACCGGCCAGCGCGTCGGCCGCCCGCAGCGCCTCGTGCACGGTGACACCGGCCGCCACGATCGTCAGCCGGTCGTGGTCGGAGGAACGCAGCACCTTGCTGCCGCCGACCGGGAACTCCTCGTCGGGGCCGTAGACGACCGGCGTGGCGCCGCGCGAGGTGCGCAGATAGCGGATGCCGTCGAGCCCGGCCATATCGGCGACCAGCCGGGCGGTCTGATGGGCGTCGCACGGGTAGAGCACGGTCGAGCCGTGCAGGGCACGGAACATCGCCAGGTCCTCCAGGCCCATCTGCGAGGGCCCGTCCTGCCCGATCGCGACCCCGGCGTGCGAGCCGACCAGATTGATCCCGGCCCCGCTGATCGAGGCCATCCGCACAAAATCGTGGGCGCGGGTCAGGAACGCGGCGAACGTCGCGGCGTACGGCACCCAGCCGCGTGCCGCGAACCCCACCGCACCGGCCACGAGCTGCTGCTCGGCGATGTAGCACTCGAAGTACCGGTCGGGGTGCTCCTTGGCGAACAGCTCCGCGCGGGTGGAGTCGCCGACCTCGCCGTCGAGCACGACGACATCGCGGCGCGCACTGCCGAGCGCGGTGAGGGCCTTGCCGAAGGCGTCGCGGGTCGGCACCTCCTCGCCGAGTTCCCACCGGGGCAGATCGAGCCGTCCGGTCGGCCCGTCACCGACCACAGGGGCGGCGGGCGGTGTCCGCACGGCGACGCGCAGGTCCCGTACGCCTCCCAGCTCCTCGATCGCCTCCCCGGGCTCGGGCAGCGGCTTGCCGTGCAGCCCTTCGCGGTCCTGTACGGCCGCCACGCCCTTGCCCTTGAACGTGCGGGCGAGGACGGCGACGGGCTGCCCCTTGGTGGACTCCGCCTCGCCGTAGGCGCGGTCCACGGCGTCCACGTCGTGGCCGTCGACCTCCACGGTGTGCCAGCCGAATGCCTGGAAGCGGCGGGCGTAGGCGTCGAGATCATGGCCGTGCCGGGTGGGTCCGCGCTGGCCGAGCCGGTTGACGTCGACGATCGCGACGAGGTTGTCCAGATGCTCGTACCCGGCGTGCTCGGCGGCCTCCCACACGGAGCCCTCGGCCAGTTCGCTGTCCCCGCACAGTACCCACACGCGGTACCGGGCGTGCTCCAGCCGCTTGCCGGCGAGCGCGATCCCGACACCGACCGGCAGCCCCTGCCCGAGCGATCCGGTGGCGGTCTCGACCCATGGAAGCCGGCGTGGCGTGGGATGCCCCTCCAGCCGGCTGCCCGCCTTGCGGAAGGTGAGCAGTTCGGCGTCGTCGATCGCGCCCGCCGCCTTGTACGCGGAGTAGAGGAGCGGCGAGGCGTGCCCCTTGGAGAGCACGAACCGGTCATTGCCCGGGTGCTCCGGGTGACCGAAGTCGTAGCGCAGATGGCGGGCCAGCAGTACCGCCATCAGATCCGCGGCGGACATCGAGGACGTCGGATGCCCGGATCCCGCTGCGGCCGAGGCGCGCACACTGTCCACCCGCAACTGCTGTCCGAGTTCGATGAGTTCGGCGGTGTCCATGGGGCTGGTGATCTCCTTAGCGTCGTTGGCCGGGGGCTCCTCGACCGAGGTCGTCGGACCAGCCGTGAGCTTCCGCCGGACACGCGCAGCGGGAGACCCCGGGTGCTACCGCGTCCCCCGACCCGGGACCGCCAAACCCGCGCGTCCGGACACACCACACGATCCCCCGAACCGTGCGGCCCCGCCTGTTCTGGGGTTTCTGTCAGCGGCCGTTCTACGCGGCGGAGTCGGCGGAGTGGAAGTAGTGGCCCTTGTCGAGGTCCTCGACGAGGCCGGGGTGGGTGGGGTGCCAGCCGAGCAGCTCGCGGGTCGCGTGGCTGGAGGCCGGGGAGTCGAGGGCGACCATGGGGGCCAGCCAGCCGAAGTGCCCGCCCGCTGCGTCGGGGGCCACGGAGGCCACGGGGATGCCAAGCCGGCGCCCGATGACCTCGGCGACGTCACGGAGCGCGACGCCCTCCTCGGCGACGCCGTGCAGCACCGAACCGGCCGGGGCCTTCTCGACCGCCAGGCAGAACAGATGCGCCGCGTCGAGCCGGTGGACGGCGGGCCAGCGGACGGCGCCGTCACCGACGTACCCGGACACCCCCTTCGCGCGGGCGACGGCGACCAGCGACGCCATGAAGCCGTTGTCCCCCTCGCCGTGGCACGTCGGGGACAGCCGCACCACCGCCGAGCGCACACCCCGCGAGGCGAGGGCCAGCACCGCCTGGGAGGTGGCCATGCGGTGCGACATCGGCGAACCGTCGCTTCCGGGCGTGTCCTGCTCGGTCGCGACGCGGCCGGGCGCGAGGCCGAACACACCGGAGGCGAGAACGAACGGGCGGTCGCTGCCGGCGAGCGCGTCGCCGAACGTGTCCACGGCGCGCCGGTCGGCCTCGGCCGCGCCCTGGAAGTCGCCGGAGAAGGCGATGTCGTGCTTGAAGGCGAGATGGATCACCCCGTCCGACGCTGCGGCGGTGCTCCCCAGCACATCGAGGTCGTCGAGCGTGCCGCGGACCACGTCCGCCCCGGCCGCGGTCAGCGCGGCGGCGGAGGCGTCGGAACGGGCCAGCCCCACGACCTGGTGACCCGAGCCGATCAGCTCGGGGACTACGGCGGAGCCGATCCAGCCGGACGCACCTGTCACAAAGAAACGCATGGGAGAACCCCAGACTGTTGATGTCAGTTGCTGTCATCGACCGTACACCTGATGTCAGGCACTGTCATCACGTAGGATGCGCGCATGGGCAGATGGCAGCCGGACGCGCGCGGGCGCCTGGCGAAGGCAGCGCTGGAGCTCTACAGCGAGCGCGGTTATGAGCAGACGACGGTCGCGGAGATCGCAGAGCGGGCGGGACTCACCGAGCGGACCTACTTCCGTCACTACGCCGACAAGCGCGAGGTGCTGTTCGCCGGTTCGGGACCGCTCCAGGAGCTGTACGTCGACGCCGTTGCCGGGGCCCCCGAGTCCGCGGCGCCGGTCGACGCGGTGGCGGCAGGGCTGGAGGCGGCCTGCGAGATGTTCGCCGGCGGCCGTGACCGCGCCCGGCAGCGCCAGGCCGTCGTCAGCGCGAACCGGGAGCTCCAGGAGCGTGAGCTGATCAAGCTCGCGTCGATGGCCGCCGGGCTGGCCGAGGCGTTGCGCGGCCGCGGTGTCCCGGAGCCGGCCGCGAGTCTGACGGCCGAGATGGGCATCGCCGTCTTCAAGGTCGGCTTCGAACTCTGGATAGCACCGTCCGAGGAACGCGAGATGCCGCAGATCATGCGGGAGACGCTGGAGGAGTTCACGGCTGTGGCGTCGAGCGCCCGGGGCTGAGCGCCTGAGCGCTCCGCGGGAAGTGCCGCGATGTGCCGTTTGTCGTCCGCGGCGCCATCGTGGCTGGTCGCTTCCCCAAGCTCTCGACTTCGTTCGAGCAGGGAGGTACCCCCATCGCGGCGGAGCCGCATGACGGGACAGCCCCGCGCCCGTTCAGGACGTTGCCGAACCGCAGCGGACTTCGCCCGGGCTGCTCAGCGGCGGGAACAGGAACTCTGGGGCTGACGACCGTGGCGGATGTCTCCGTGCCCTCCGGCCGGGCTGAGGCGTCGCCGCCGAGCGCCCGGGCCGAGCGGTCGGCGATCGCGGCGGTCTCCTCCCGGCTGCCGCAGGTCAGTCGGCGGCCGGTGCCGGAGCGCAGTCCGTGTAGGTGGCGGACTCGCGGGCGGCGCGGTCGGCGTCGCGGTCGCGGATGGCGGTGACCAGGCGGGCGTGGTCCTGGAACTGCTCGGGGCGCAGCGCCTCGCCGAAGTGGTCCAGCAGCGAGATCCGGATCACCTCGCCGAGATCCGCGTGCAGTTCGGCCAGCACCGTGTTGTGTGAGGCGGCGACAACAGCCAGGTGGAAGGCCGCGTCCGCGTTCACGAACCCGACCGTGTCCCGTTCCGACCAGGCCTTGTCCCGCTGGGCCAGCAGGGCGTCCAGCCGCTCCAGGTCCTCCGGGGTGCGGCGTACGGCGGCCAGCCGGGCCGCGCGCATCTCCAGGGCGCCGCGCACCTCGGTGACGTCGCCGGTCTCGGCCCGCTCGAAACGGGTCCGCATCATCCCGGCCAGCTCGCTGGTCGCCCGGACGTAGGACCCCGAACCGTGCCGGATGTCCAACAGACCCGTGTGGGCCAGGGCGCGGACGGCCTCCCGCACCGTGTTGCGCGCCACCCCGAGCTGCTCGACCAGCTCCGTCTCGGTGGGGATACGGGAACCCACCGGCCAGGTCCCGGAGGTGATCTGCCGCCGCAGACGGGCGATCACCTGGTCGGACAGTGCTTCACGACGAACGGGCTCCATGCTCATCCTCTCACCCTATGTCGAGGTGGTCCCATGACATCGTATCCGCGGGCAGCAAAGTCATCCTATAACTGGATGTCCTATCGCTGGACAAAAAGTCATGGGATGAGTCTATGATAGGTCCATGCTGAAGGATGAGCTCGAGAGCCCCGCCTCCCGCCCCGGCCGGTCGACTGCCCATCGGGCCGCGTCTGTCCGGACGGCGACCCCCGTCCGGACGGCGACCCCGGGTCCGAACAAGCAGGTACGCAGGCTGGCGGTGGTGGCGCTGGTCGTCGCGGCCCTGAATCTGCGCCCCGGCGTCACCAGCCTCGGCCCCGTCCTCGAAGAGGTCCGCCACAGCCTCGCCATGAGCGGCACCGTCGCCGGACTGCTCACCGCCATCCCCGCGGTGTGCTTCGCCCTCGTCGGCTCCGCCGCTCCCGCCCTCGCCCGGCGCTACGGCGCGAGCGGTGCCATCGCGGCCGGAGCCGGGCTGGTCACGATCGGTCTCGCCGCCCGCCCGTTCGCCGGCAGTGCCGCCCTGTTCGTCGCCCTGACCGCCCTGTCGCTCGCCGGTATCGCCATCTCGAACGTGCTCCTCCCGGCCGTCGTCAAGCACCGCTTCCCCGACCGGGTGGGCGCGATGACGGGCCTGTACTCCATGGCGCTGAACGCCGGCGCCTCCACCGCCGCCGCCGTCACCGTCCCCCTGACCGAGGCCTTCGGAGGCGACTGGCGCTGGGGCCTGGGGGTCTGGGCCCTCCTCGCTGCGACGGCCGTGGCACCCTGGGTCGCCCTGGCCCGCCGGAAGGAACCGGAGGCGCAGGCCGCGGCCCCGCGGGCGGACCGGGCCGGTGACGAACCGCAGGCCCCCGCCCGCCGGATCTCCCGCGACCCCACCGCCTGGGCGCTCACCGCCTACTTCGGCCTCCAGGCGAGCTCCGCCTACGTCATCATCGGCTGGCTGCCGCAGATGTTCCGCGACGCCGGGCTGTCCGCCGAGAGCGCCGGGCTGCTGTTCTCCGGCACCTCGCTGCTCGGCGTACCGCTGTCCTTCGCGCTGTCCGCGGCGGCCGGACGGCTGCGCAGCCAGAGCGGGATCGCCGTCACCATCGGACTGTGCGGCCTCGCCGGGTTCGCGGGGCTGTGGGCCTTCCCCGGCAGCGCGCCCTGGCTGTGGGCGATCCTTCTCGGCATCGCCAACTGCTCGTTCCCGCTGGCCCTGACGATGATCAGCATGCGCGGGCGGGACAGCGCCACCGTCGTCCGCCTCTCCGGGTTCGTGCAGAGCGTCGGCTATCTGATCTCGATCCCGGGCCCGCTCGTCGTCGGCGCGCTCTACGGCCACACCGGCGGCTGGCGTGCGCCCCTGGCGTTCGTCCTGGTGATGACCCTCGTCCAGATCACGGCCGGACTGCTCGCGGGCCGCGACCGCCAGATCGGCTGAGCGGCGCCCCGCCGGTGCCGCGACGGCGCGCGAAGTGCAACACGACGGCGGCGGAGGGCGCCGGTGGACCTTGTCGGCCCACCGGCGCCCTCCGCCGTCGTACAGCGGAAAGGACTCAGGCCTGCGCCATGCCCAGGTCATGGCGCCAGGTGACCTGAAGGGCCAGCACCATGAGGTGCGCGCGGTTGCTGACGCCCGCCTTCCCCCGGATCCTGCGCAGATAGGTGTCCACCGTGTGCGGACTCAGATTCATGCGCCGTGCGATGGAGGTGTACGTGTGCCCCTCGGCGAGATGCCCGAGAACCTCGAGTTCACGGTCGCTGAGGAGGTGCAGGACGTCGGTGGCGAAGGGGCTCACGATATGCCTTTCGTGGGGGCGGGGCCGGGCGGCCGGACCCTCGGGACAGCCCGTCGGTCAGGGCCGCTGCCCGCGCTTCAGCGGGCCACAGGGGGGACTGCCGGTGACACGGACTACGGTCTTCCGGTGGACTGGGGAGACGGCACACAGGGGGCGGGACGAGTGGTGACCGCCTGCCGGTCCGGGGGCGAAGCACCGAGCGGCATCAGGCCGGCCGGCGGTCGCGCCGCCCCCGCCGGTTCGCTCCGGGGTGCCGCGCGCCCGGCAGGCCGTGCCGCGTTCGGACCGGCCTCAGCTGCCCGCGCAGCCCCATCCGCTGTCCTCGCCCTCCGCGACCGTGCAGGTGAACACGGACTGCCGGGCCGGTCCGGACGGCCGTGCGGACCCGGACCGGGCCGCTCCCCTGAACGCGACGCGGACGGTGTGCTCGACGGTGGACCCTGCGGCGGCACGGAAGGACTTCATGAAGAGCACTCCTGGTTCTGATTCCTAGAGCGGAACCGTTGTTCCGATGTGTTCCGACTGGTTCGGTCTCCGGTGCTTCAAGACTCCCGTGCCGGTGCTTGTCATGGCCAGCTACCAGGGGGCTCACCAAGCTGCCCCGCAGCAAGACGAACAGGGGACGTAATGTTCATATCGGAACATAGTCAGGCAATTGACCCGCCTGTACGGCCCAGTGACAAGGAAGTCACCCTGTACGGATGGGTGGCGGTGAACGGAAGGATGGATCCCGACGACGCGGCCCGGGACCTCGGCCTCGGCCGCGAGGACGTGGCCGCCGCCGTCGCCAATCTGACCGAACTCGGCCTGCTCAAGCCCGACGCGTCGGACCCCGGGCGATTACGCCCGGTCGACCCGGACCTCGTGGCCGCCGTGGTGACCACCGGCATGGAGGCCGGGATCCGTACCCAGCAGGCCGAACTCCACCGCATCCGCGACCGGTTCGCCGATCTGCGCGGCCACTACCTGGACAGCCTCAGCCGGGTCTCCGTCGACCTGGAGGTGATCTCCGGGGTCGACGAGGTGCGCGTCGCCCTCAACCGGGCGGCGCTGGAGTGCACGGAGGAGATGCTCGCCAGCCAGCCCGGCGGCAGCCGGATGCCTGAGGTCCTGCGCGAGGCCCTGGCCCGCGACACCGCGATGCTCTCGCGAGGGGTGCGTATCCGCACCCTCTACCACCACACGGCACGCTTCAACGGCCCCAGCCAGGCCTACGTCGCCACGGTGTCCGCCCTCGGCGCCGAGTACCGTACCGCCCACGAACTCTTCGGCCGGCTGATCGTCTTCGACCGCAAGGAGGCCTTCGTCCCCGAACGCGGCGGTACCTGGGGCGCGGTGGTGATCCGGGAACCCTCGGTCGTGCATTATCTGTGCGAGGTGTTCGAACAGGCGTGGACGCAGGCCGCCCCGTTCTCCGACGCCGCGGCCGACGGCCTGGAACTCGTCGCCAAGGACCTGCACCGGACCATCCTGCGGCTGCTGGCCGCCGGGCTGAAGGACGAGGCCATCGCCCGCCGTATCGGCATGTCCCTGCGCACCGCACGCAAGCACATCGCCGACATCATGGAGACCCTCGGTGCCGAGAGCCGCTTCCAGGCCGGAGCGCTCGCCGCGCGGCAGGGACTCCTCGACTCGGCGCCCTAAGGGCCTGTCGTCAAATTCCCGCCTGCCCGGCGACGCCTGGCACGCACTCCCCAAGCTCTGCGAGCAGGGGGTGCCCCCGGCGGCGTTGCCGAATCGCCCACGTGGCTCTGCCACGAGGGCGCTCCGGCGCCTTGCGATCGCACGCTCCCCCGAGCTCTCGGCTTCGCTCGAGCAGGGGGACCCCCGTGACGCCGCCGGGCCCGCCCTTCGGGCGGACGACGGGAATTTGACGACAGGCCCTATGACGTGCGGCGGCGGGCCGTCGTCGGGGACGGTGTCCGTCCCGTGCCGTGGACCGGGTCCGGAGCCCGGGCGCCGGTCCGGTACCGGGAACACGTGACTCCCGCAACCCGCCCCTTGTACGGGAGAGTTCCCGCACACCGAGGGCGCGAGGGCGGGAGCTGGACGTGGACCACCGATCGGCGACGACTGAGGAGGGAACGGGGCTCGGCCGCTTCGCGAGGGACCTGGCGGTGTGTCTCGCCGTCCACCGCGACAAGGGCCCCGCCGTGGTGTGGCCGGAGGGTGCCGACGCGGTGCTGCCCCGGCTGCTCGGAGTACCGCGCCACCGGCGGCCCGGCGTACCGCGCCACGGGCTGCCCGCGGACCCCGTCCCGGCCAGCCGGGCCGCAGGGACGGCTGCACTGGCTTCCCGGCTGGGGCGCCTGCTGGGCTGCCGGGTGGACGGCTCGTATCTGGACCTGCCTGCCGGTGCACGGCACTTCGGCGACTCCACGGGCGGCGACCTGGTGTACCTGCCGGTGCGCGGCGGCTGCCGCGCCCGGCTCGAACCGGCGTCGCCGGGCCCCTCCAGCGCTCTGCTCGAACGGCCCCTGGAGCTACGGCTGCTGGCGGGCGAGGCGCTCTATGTCCCGCGGGGACTCGGCTGTGTGCTGCACGAGGTGCGTGCCCCGTCCAGGCTGCTCGTCCTCGCACTGCGTCCGTGGGCCTGGTGATGCGGCGCCGGCCGGGTCGCCGCCTGGAGCGGGTCAGTTCACTTCGACGTGCTGGTGGATGTCGCCGACCTTGAAGCCGAACAGCCCGCTGCACACGAGGAGGCAGAACCCGCCGCCGCTGGGCGGTGGGGGAGTCACCGCCGAGACCACGACGTCCGTCGTGTTGCTCGACCCCGAGCAGTTGTCGTTCCCGTTGTACGCGGCCGTGATCGTGTGCGTGCCGGTGGTGCTGAAGGTGGTGGTGTACTGCGCCTGTCCGCCGGCGCTGACGGGGACGGTGGCCAGCGTGTCGGCACCGTCCCAGAAGGTCATGCCGAGCCCTGGGCTGGGGTCGCCGGGGCAGCTCACCGTCGCGTTCAGGGTCACGCTCTGGCCCACGGTGGCCGCCGGAGGCGATGCGGTGACCGTCGTGGTCGAGGAGTCGGCCGCCGCGGCCGGAGAAGCGAGGCCCACCACGGCGGCCAGGGCCAGAACGGTGCCGGTCGGCCAGATCCTTCGGTTGTGTCTGCGTCCCACGAAGTCGGCTCCTTGATCGATCGGGGCGAACTTTGCCCATATTTATACCGGATCGTCACTTTACGCTGCAATCCTGGTCATTCCGCGGAGGCGTGGGTCCGGTGAACCCGCATGGGCCATCCGCAGGCGCATGCATGATCCGCATGGCAGCCCTCTAGATGGCCGGAGGCGCGACACGTGTGTAGGTGAGGGAGTTGCTGGTGCCGCCGATCGTGGTCACGGTGACCGAGACGGGGCCGGACGTTCCCGCCGGGGCGATCGCGGCGACCGTGGTGTTGGACAGCACGGTGAACGATGCGGGCGTGGCGCCGAAGCGGACGGCCGTGGTGGAGGCCAGTCCGGTGCCGGTGAGGGTGAGGGAGGCCCCGCCGGTGGTGGGTCCCTGGCTGGGGACGAGGGAGCTGAGGACCGGTGCTGCCACATAGGTGTAGACGGCGGAGTTGCTGACACCGCCCGGCCCGGTGACGGTCACCGGGACCGCGCCCGTTCCGGCGGGGGCGACGGCGGTGATCTGGGTGGGGGAGTTGACGGTGTATCCGGTGGCGGCGGTACTGCCGAAGGTGACCGCCGTGGCCCCGGTGAAGTCCGCCCCGGTGAGGACGACGGATGTGCCGCCGGTGGACGGTCCCTGGGTCGGCGAGACGGAGCTGACGGTCGGCGCGTTGACGTAGAAGAAGTAGATCGGGCCGGTGGTACCGCCGGGGGTGGTGACCGTGACCTGGACGGCGCCGAGTCCGCCGGGGGTGACGGCGGTGATCTGGGTGGCGGAGTTGACGGTGTACGCGGTGGCTGGAGTGCCGCCGAACATGACCGCCGTGGCCGCGGTGAGACTGGTCCCGGCGAGGACGACGGACGTGCCGCCCGCGGACGGTCCCTGGTTCGGTGTGACGCTGGTCAGGGTGGGCTGGGGGAGATAGGTGTACGAGACCGAATTGCTGGTCCCGGACGGATTCTTGACAGTCACCGCGACTGTGCCGCTGCCGGAGGGGGCCACCGCGGTGATCTTCGTCGAGGAGTCGACCGAGTAGCTGAGGGCCGCTTTGGTGCCGAACATGACGGCGGTGATGCCGACGAAGTCGCTGCCGTTGAGGACGACGTTGTTGCTGCCCGCCGCAGGGCCCGAACCGGGCACGACCGAGGTGAGGGTGGGAACGGCGGTGACGACGGTGGGATGCGGTGCGGCTTCGGGCCTGGGGGCGCTGTCTTTCACGGTGTCTCCGTAGCGTCTGCGGCGGGCGAGGGCCCCGGCCCGGGCAGTGAGGGTGCCCGGGCCGGGGCGCGGAGGCGGGCGGACCCGGGCGGGCCGTCACGTCCGCTGGTGACGCACGGCCCGCCGGAGGGTCCGGCCGCTGAGGGGAGATCAGATGCCGGGACCGGCGGTGTAGGTGAACCCGCCCGTGACGGTGACGCTGCCCGCGCCGTTCGTCAGAACCACGTCGACGGCGCCCGCGGTACCGGGAGGCGTGACGGCCGACACCGAGGTCGCGGAGAGCACGGTGAACGGTGCCGGGTTGCCGTCGAAGGTGACCTGGCTGGTGGTGGTCAGGTTGGTGCCGGTCAGAGTCACCTGGGTGCCGCCGGAGGTCGATCCCGACGCCGGGTCGACCGTCGTCACCGTCGGGGCGGCGATGTACGTGTACGACAGCCCGTTGTTGGTGCCGCCGGCCGTGGTGACCGTGACGCCGACCGATCCCGCCGTGCCCGCCGGTACGGTGGCCGTGATCTGGCCGTCGGACACGATGGTCGGCGTCGCGGAGTTGGCGCCGAAGGCGACGCTGGTGGCACTGGCGAGCCCGGTGCCGGTGATGGTGACGGTCCCGCCGCCCGCGGTCGACCCGAAGGTCGGGCTGAGGGTCTGCTTGAACGGCGCCCCGACGTAGTAGAACGCGAGCGGGTTGCTCGTCCCGCCCGGCGTGGTCACGGTGACGTCGACCGCACCGCTGCCGGCGGGGGAGGTCACGGTGACCGAGGTGGCGGTGTTGGCGGTGATGGTGGCCAAGTGTGTGCCGAAGTGCACGGCGGTGGCGCCCGAGAGGTTGGTGCCGGTGATCGTGACGGTGGTGCCGCCGCCGCTGGATCCTTGGCTAGGGCTGATAGGCATGAATTCTCCTCCTTGCCCGGAATGCGGTACATTGCCGAGCAGTGATGGGGCATTCGGTCCGCTTGCGTCCCGGATGAGGGTGAGCGAGCCCCGTGTCCACTGGCCAAGTGGCGACTCGGCGGCCTCGCGCCGGTGCCCGGCCGACGGTCTGCAGCCGTCGGTGCGGGGCGCGGGGCCGGTCGGGAATCACAGCCTCCCAGGAGTGAATTGCTGCCTGAGGAAGGCTTGCTCATATCGTTCGCGGACTCGGTTGCCGGTGATTCGGTCACCAGCATCAAGCCCAGCGGAGTGACACGCCGACAAGGCATTCGGCGGGTAATTCAGTCGTTCAGGGGAGCGCCACGGCGTGCGGAACGGTGCGCTTCGGCAGCGTATTGACGACGAGCTGTTCATATGCCAATTGGTTGTGCCGTGGTGAGTTGCCGGCCGCGGGCGTGTCCCGCGACGGCGGCCGGCCGCCGCTCGCCGAGGACGGCTCTGTCACGTGATTCCGGGACCTTGAAGGCGTGACCGGCCGTCCGTGACCGGTGCCGCGTGACCGCCCCGTCGTGACCGGAGATCGGTGACTTGGTGTCCGGCGCGGATTGACGGAGGATTTCATCAGCGTCACCGCCGCCCCTTTCGGCAGGCCGACGCTGCCGCAGGGTGTGACACATTCCCGGATCCGCGGGACGTCCACCTGCTCTAAACGGCGTGCGCCCTCTTTCGAGGACGCCGTTCTCCTGTGCTGCCGGAAAAGAGAGGTCCATGAAAGCGCACGGAAATCCCTCTGCCCGAAACGGTGACAGCTGCCTGACCGGTCTGCTCGCCGTGCAGGCGGCCGCCACCCCGCACCGTACCGCCGTGGTACACGACGAGCAGAGCCTGACGTTCAGTCAACTTCTTGCCCAGAGCCAGAGATTGGCGACCCACTTACGTGACATCGGTGTCACCCGGGACAGCCGCGTCGGCGTGTTCATGGAACCCTCGCTGGAACTGATGACGAACATCTGGGGCATCCTCTGGGCCGGAGGATCGTATGTCCCGCTCTCCCCGGAATACCCCGAGGAGCGGATCGCGTACATGATGGCTGACGCCGGAGTGGAGGTCGTCCTCACCCAGGAGTCCCTGCGTTCCCGGCTCCGGGAGCTGTCACCGGCCGGAATCCAGGCCGTCACCATCGACGACGTTCTCAAGACGACGGAGAATTCCGCCGCTTCCGCCGATGCAGGGCCCCTGCCCGAGGCACCGGATTCCGCCGGATCGCCCCGCCCCGAGGATCTGGCGTACGTCATCTACACCTCCGGCAGCACCGGAAAGCCCAAGGGCGTGATGATCGAGCACCGCAGCATCGTGAGCCAGTTACGGTGGCTGGCCCGGGAGTGCGGGATCGACGCCGGGAGGACGATCCTCCAGAAGACGCCCATGAGTTTCGACGCCGCGCAGTGGGAGATCCTCGCGCCCGCCTGCGGCAGCACCGTGGTGATGGGCGCGCCCGGCATCTACCGTGACCCCGAGGCCCTCGTCGCCACGATCCAGCGGCACGGCGTCACCACCCTCCAGTGCGTCCCCACCCTGCTCCAGGCGCTCCTCGACACGGAGACCCTCGGCGAATGCGGCACGCTGCGGCAGATGTTCAGCGGTGGTGAGGCCCTCTCCCGCAGCCTCGCCCAGCAGTGCCTCGACACCCTGCCGGACTGCTCGCTGGTGAACCTCTACGGCCCCACCGAGTGCACCATCAACGCCTCCTCCTACGTCGTCGACCGCGCGGCCGTCCTGGACGGGCCCCGGATCATGCCGATCGGCACACCCGTCGACGACACCGCCTTCCACGTCCTGGACTCGGCCGGCCGCGAGGCCGCCGTCGGCGAGGTCGGCGAGCTGCACATCGGCGGCATCCAGGTGGCCCGCGGCTACCTCGGCCGCCCCGACCTGACCGCCGAGAAGTTCGTGACGGACCCCTTCTCCGCCGCCCCCGGCGCCCGGCTGTACCGCACCGGCGACCTCGCCCACCGCAACCCCGACGGCACCGTGCAGTTCGTCGGACGGGCCGACAACCAGGTCAAACTGCGCGGCTACCGCGTCGAGCTGGACGAGATCCGCCAGACGATCGAGACGCACGACTGGGTCCGCGGCGCGGCCGTCCTGCTCAGGGACGACGAGACCACCGGCTTCCAGAACCTGGTCGCCTTCGTCGAGCTGAACCCCAAGGAAGCCGCCCTGATGGACCAGGGCAACCACGGCGCCCACCACCGGTCCAAGCGCAGCAGGCTCCAGGTCAGGGCCCAGCTGTCGCACCCGGGCTGCCGCGACGAAGCCGACCTGGCCCGGCGCCCGGTCACCGCCCTGCCCGGAGCCGAGGCGACTCCCGAGCAGCGGGCCCGCGCCTTCGCCCGCAAGACGTACCGCTTCTACGAGGGCGGCCGGGTGAGCAGGCAGGACATCCTGCGGCTGCTGGCCCCGCGCCCCCGCCCGGACACCGCCCCGCGCACCCCCGCCGACCTGAGCCCGGACGAACTCGGCGCGATCCTGCGCGACTTCGGACCGCACCTCAGCGACCAGCGGCTGCTGGCCAAGTACGCCTACGCCTCACCCGGCTCCCTCTACGCCACCCAGCTCTACCTCGAACTCGACGGTGTGGCCGGTATCGCCCCGGGCCTGTACTACTACCACCCGCTGCACCACCACCTGGTGCTGATCGACCCGCCCGCACGGCGGACCGGCGGCCCCCGGGCGCGTATCCACTTCGTCGGCAAGCACGGCGCGATCGAGCCGGTCTACCGCAACAACATCCGCGAGGTCCTGGAGATCGAGGCCGGGCACATGGCCGGCCTGTTCGACGAGATCCTCCCGCGCTACGGCCTCGGTATCGCCGCCGCCGCGTACCGGCCCGCGGTCCTCGACCGCCTCGACGTCGCCGCGGAGGACCACTACCTGGGCTCCTTCGACCTCGTCCCGCACGACACGCACCGCCCCGAGGACGACTACGACATCTACGTCCAGGCCCACGGCGCCCGCGTCGAAGGCCTCGACGCCGGACAGTACCGCTACGCCGACGGCGCCCTGACCCGGATCTCCGACGACGTGATCCTCAAGAAGCACGTCATCGCCATCAACCAGCGGGTCTACGAGAAGGCCAGCCTCGGCATCGGCCTGGTCGCCACCGGAGACCACCCCTGGCGGCACTACCTCGACCTGGGCCGGGGGCTCCAGCGCCTACAGATGAACGACCTGAACCTCGGCTTCATGTCGTCCGGCTACAGCTCCAAGTCGGGCAACGACCTGCCCGCCGCCAAGCGGCTGGACCGGATCCTCACCGGCAGCGGGCGGCCCACCGGACCCTCGTACTTCTTCATCGGCGGACGGGTCAGCGACGCCCAGCTGCGGGGGGAGGACATGAAGGAGGACGTGGTCCATATGCAGGGCCCGGCCGAGCTGATCAAGGAGGACCTGGCCGGGCTCCTGCCCCGCTACATGGTGCCCAACCGGATCGTCGTCCTGGACCGGCTGCCGCTGACCGCCAACGGGAAGATCGACGGCAAGGCCCTGGAGAGCTCGCAGCAGGCCGAACTCACTCTGGCGGCACGGATGTTCGTCGCACCCCGCACCCGCACCGAGCGGCGTGTCCGCGACATCTGGCAGACCGTCCTCAAGCAGGATCAGATCTCCGTCACGGACGACTTCTTCGAGCGCGGCGGCAACTCCCTGCTCGCCGTGGCCCTCGTCAACCGGATGAACAGGGCATTCGACCGGACGATGCCGCTCCAGGTGCTGTTCGACGCCCCCAGCGCCGAGGCGCTCGCCGCCCGGCTCGACGCCGAGTCGTCCGAGCCCCTCACCCGGCTCGTCCCGCTCCAGCCCCAGGGCACCGGCACCCCGGTCCTGTGCTGGCCCGGCCTCGGCGGCTACCCCATGAATCTGCGCCCGCTGGCCACCGCGCTCGGCAGGGACCGGCCCGTGCACGGCATCCAGGCCCACGGCATCAACCCCGGCGAGGAGCCCTACGGCACCGTCCGCGAGATGGCCGCCGCCGATGTCGAGGCCATCCGCGCCGTCCGGCCCGAAGGACCGTACATCCTGTGCGGGTACTCCTTCGGCGCCCGCGTCGCCTTCGAGGCGGCACGGCAACTGGAGCTGGCCGGGCACGAGGTGGAGCACCTCTTCCTCGTCGCCCCGGGCATGCCCAGGCTGCGCGAGGAGGACACCGCGGGCTCCACCGGGCGGGCCGACTTCACCGACCGCGCCTTCCTCGCCCTGCTGCACTCCGTGTTCGCCGGCACCCTCGGCGGGCCCCAACTCGACGACTGCCTGCGCACCGTCACCGACGAGGACACCTTCACGGACTTCGTCACCACCCGCGTCCCCGGCCTCGGCGCCGACCTGGTCCGCTCCGTCACCCGCATCGTCAAGCGGACGTACTCCTCGACGTACGAGTTCCCCGAACTGGCCGGAGAACGGCTGAACGCCCCCGTCACCCTCGTCAAGGCCGACGACGACAACTACTCCTTCGTCGAGCACCGCAGCGGCTGGTCCGCCCGTCCGCCGGTCGTCCACCGGCTGCCGGCCGGCCACTACGAGCTGCTGCGCGAGCCGCATGTCACCGGACTCGCCGCCCTGATCGACGACCGGCTCAGCACCACTGTCCCCGCCCCGCACACGGACCAGGCCGCCCTGCCCTGCGTCGTCTCCCAGGAGGTCGGAGTGCCCCACGTCAACATCAAGCACTTCCCTGTCGCCATCACCCCCGCGCAGGAGGAGGAACTGCTCGCCGCCGTCACCGAGGCGGTCCGCAACGCCTTCGGCTGCAAGGAGGACGTCGTCTCCATCGCCATCGAACCGGTCGAGCAGGACGCCTGGCACGAGCGGGTCTACGAGCCCGAGATCGTCCGCCGCCAGGACCTGCTCCGCAAGACGCCCAACTACTGAGCCGCGCACCCCGGTTCCCGGAAGGACCCAGCCCCTCATGACCACGCACAACCGCAGTTCCGTCCCCCTGGTGCTCACCGACGAGGTGGCCGCCGCACTCGCCGACGGCGACCCCGTGGTGGCCCTGGAGTCCAACGTCATCACCCACGGACTCGCCTACCCCGACAACGCCGCCACCGCCCGCAAGGTCGAGCAGGCCGTACGGGCCGGCGGCGCGGTGCCCGCCACCATCGGTGTCGACGGCGGACGGATCCTGGTCGGGATGACCGACACGGACATCGAGCGGTTCGCCTCGACCCCGGGCATCCCCAAGGTCAGCAGCCGCGACCTGCCGGTCGTCCTCGCCACCGGCGGCACGGGCGCCACCACCGTCGCCTCCTCGCTGGTGGCCGCCGAACTCGCCGGCATCACCTTCTTCTCCTCCGCCGGCATCGGCGGCGTCCACCGCGGTGCCGAGACCACCATGGACATCTCCTCGGACCTCGTCCAGTTCACCCGCTCCAAGACGGCCGTGGTCTGCGCGGGCGCCAAGAAGATCCTCGACCTCGGCCTCACCCTGGAATTCCTGGAGACCCACTGCGTCCCGGTCATCTCCTACGGCTCCGACGACTTCCCCGCCTTCTACTGCCGCTCCAGCGGACTGCGCGCCCCGCACCGCCTGGACGACGAGACCCGTATCGCGCGCGCCGTCGACGCCCACTGGGCCCTCGGCAACCCCGGCAGCGTCCTCGTCACCACCCCCACCCGCCCCGAGGACGCCATCGACGGCGACGACATCGAGGCCGCTATAGCCGAGGCGCTGCGCGGCGCCGAGGCGGACGGGGTGCGCGGCGCCGCCGTGACCAAGTACGTGATGCGGGCCGTGGACCGCGCCACCGAGGGCCGCTCCGCCACCGCCAACATGGCCGTCCTGGTCAACACCGCCGAGACGGGCGGCCGGCTCGCCGCCGCCCACGCCCGACTGCGACGCGAGGAGAACTCATGAACACCGCCGCGACGACGAAGCGAGCAGAGATAGCCATGACCCTCGTGGCCGTGTTCGACCTGGACGGAACGCTCGTGGACACCCCGCGCGCGATCGTCGAGACCTTCACCGCGGCCTTCGAGGCGCTCGGCGAGAGCCCCCGCCCCGAGGACGAGGTACGGGCCACCATCGGTCTGCCGCTGGAACAGGCGTTCGCCAAGCTGCTCGGGGTGCCGCAGGACGACCCCCGGGTCGGAGAGGGCGTGACGCGCTACCAGGAGGCGTTCCGCACCGTCGTCCTGCCCCGCGCCCGCTCCCTGGTCTTCCCCGGCGTCGTCGAGGGCCTGGCCGACCTCCAGGACCACGGCCTGCAACTCGCCGTGGCCACCAGCAAGTTCCACTCCAGTGCCGACGCCCTGCTCACCGCGGCCGGGCTGCGCGACCGCTTCGACGTGCTGATCGGCGCCGACGACGTCACCCACCCCAAACCGCACCCCGAGCCGGGCCTGACCGTCCTCGACCTGCTGGGTGCTCTTCCCGGGCAGGCCGTGATGGTGGGCGACACCACCCACGACCTGAAGATGGCACACGCGGCAGGCATCCGCTCGGTCGCGGTCACCTACGGGGTGCACGGGCGCAGCGAACTCGACGCGGCCCGGCCCTCGTTCACCGCCGACACCTTCACCGAGGCGGTGGACTACATCACCGGTGTGCTGCCGGGCGACGGCGTGGTCGACACCCTCCTCGACGACCGGACCCACCACATCGAGTTCAACGGCCACCTCACCAACCATGTGAAGCACGCCGTCGTAGCCCTCGCCGGGCTCGGCATGACGCCCGAGCGCATCAAGGCCTACCACGACAGCTACATCGCGATGACGCCGTACGGCTGCGCCGTCGAACCCGCGAGGCCCCCGCAGCGGACCCTCGACGACGACACATGGCTCGACCTCCTCGGCCGGCGCGAGGACTGGGCGGCGTACTGCGCGTTCTTCGAGCGGCGCGAGCAGGAACTCGGGATGCCCGAAGTGCTGCGCCGCTATGTCCCGGCGCTGCTGCCCGGCTGGGCCGGGGCGCTCCAGCACGCCGCCATCCACCTGGGCTGGGCCCTGGACGCGGGCAACCGCCGGATGGCCGTCGAGGGCCTTGCCTACCTCGCCTACGCCTACGTCGACTGCCACCCCGAGCGGGGCGCCGCTCAGGACGAGCACACCGAGGAACAGCCGCTGGACTCACTGCTGCGCATCGCCGCCCACTGGGACGCGCACCAGCCTCAGCTCGGCTCGTGGGTGGAGGCGCAGGTCGGCGACACCTCCGCCGCCTCGGCCGGTGTCCACCCGGAACTGCTCAGGTCCGGCCTCCAGTCCCGGATCGCCCGGATGCTCGCCACCGGCCACCCGCTGATGTACGACCTCCCCGGCTGGACCGACGCCGAGGACCCGGCGGACGCCTGGGGCCGGCTCGCCTATGTGGTCACCCTTCTCTACCTGGCCGAACCGGGCGACTTCCTCCTGCTGCACCTCGTCACCGCCCTGCACGCGATGCGGACCCTCTCCGACGCCCTGCCCGCAGAGCAGCGCCCCGCGGTGGTGCGGGCCTACTGGACCGGCATCCTCGGCGTGCTCTTCTCCCGCGCCCACTTCGCGACCCCCGCCAAGCTCAAGGCCCTCGACGCCCTCTTCACCACGGCCACGGACGACCCGTCCGACCCGCACTGGCAGCGCGAGTGGGACTGGCACATCGCCCGCGCCGTCGAGGAGGAGGAAGAGCACAACCCCAAGCTCGTCTATGTGATGCGCGACCTGTGGCACCGCTCGGGCGGACTGTCCGTCTACCGCGTCGCCGCGGGCCAGTTCACCGCCACCCCCGAACTTCCCCCCACCTTCGACCAGCCGCCGGCCGACTGACATCCCCCTCGCACGGAAGGACCAAGACCCGACATGACCACCGCACTCGACCACACCGCCTGGACCGGCCCGGCGCCCGCCCCCTCCATCGAGAGCCACCTCGGCCGCAGCGTCCATCTGCTCCCCCAGACCGACCAGTTGCGTGCCCTGCACACTGTTGTCCGCGACCGTGACGCGAGCCGCCAGGACTTCGTCTTCCACGCAGGCCGCATCATCCGCCTGCTCACCGAAGCCGCCCTCGACCTCCTGCCCTTCGAGCCCTACGACGTGACCACCCCGGTCGGCGCCACGTACCACGGACTGCGCTTCACCCGCGGCCTGGTCGGCGTGCCCATCATCCGCGCCGGGGAGAGCATGGAGGCCGAACTGCGGGCGGTGATCCCGGGCCTGAGGATCGGCAAGATCCTCATCCAGCGCGACAGGACCACCAAGCTCCCGCACCTGTACTACCGGGCGCTCCCCGACGACATCGCCGACCGCCATGTCCTGCTGCTCGACCCGATGCTGGCGACCGGCGGCACCGCGGTGGCCGCGATCGAACTGCTGCTCGAACTCGGTGTGCCCGAGGAGCACATCGTCTTCGTCACCTTCATCACCGTGCCGGAGGGCATCGCCGCGGTGTGCGACCGCTTCCCCGGGGTGCGGATCGTCACCTCCGCCATCGAGGAACGCCTCAACGAGAACGCGTACATGATCCCGGGCATCGGCGACTTCGGGGACCGGTACTTCGGGACGGACCGGTAGCGGCATACGGCGCAGAGGGGCCCGGGCGGGAGACACCGGCCGGGCTCCCGCGCGGCGTACGGCGTGCCGGTCACCCGGCCGCGGCGGGCGGCAGCCGGTCGTGGGCGAGGAGCCCGAACGTGGTGGCGGGCGCGAGCCGTTCGCCCAGCGCCTGGAGCGCCCCCGACTGGGTCGACCAGTAGCGCCGTAGCTCCACCCCGCGGAACGCCGGCGCGAGGAGGTCCCGCAGGGCCTGTTCGTCCACGCCCTGTCTGACGACGTGGTACTCCGCCATGTCCGCCTCGTTCGTCTCGTCGTAGCGGCCGCGCAGCCGGCGTACCCGGGTGGCCAGCCCACGCCGCAGCTCGCCCTGGCCGAGCCGCCACAGCAGATAGGCCCCGCGGTCCAGGTTCATGGAGAGCGCCGATCTGCGCGGGTACCACAGCGGGTCCTGGATGCTGAAGAAGGCCCCGCCCGGCACGACGCGCCGGACGAGATGCTCCACGGCGCCCAGGTAGTCCGGGATGTGATGCAGCACGGAGATGCACACCACGGCGTCGAGCGGCTCCTGACGGAAGACCTCCTCGCCCTCCGCGTCGTGGACGACGGTGACACGGGGATTGTGGCGGAAGCGGTGCCGCAGGACGGCCGCGCTGGGCGCGCTCATCTCCGTCACCCGCACCTCGGCACCGGCGGCCACCAGATGGTCGGTGAACGTCCCGTGCCCGGCGCCGACCTCGAGGACCCGGCACCGGCCGTTGCGCTCGACGACCTGGCCCACCAGACCGTGCAGGCCCGAGATCACCTGCTCGCGGATGCGGTGGTGCCGGATGTGGGGAGAACCCTTCGCATAGTCATGGCCCTGGCCGTGAGCGCGTTCCTGGAGGTGCCCGATCGTGGGACTGCTCAAGGCGTCGGTCGGGGTGTCCGTCAAGGTGTCCGTCATACGGGGAAGCTATGGCCGGGATCCGCTGCGGCGCCGGGTCCACGGTGCCGGGGAGAGCAGATTTCACACGTCCGGACGCGCGCGCCTCCCGGCCGGCCGCCGCGCCCAGTGGGCGGCGGTGAGGGCGACGAACCGGGTGTTGCCCACCGCGTAGCGCAGGAACATCCGGCGCGGCTCCTGGACCAGCCGGTGGAACCACTCCAGACCGGAGCGCCGCATCCACTGCGGCGCCCGGCTGCGCAGCCCCGCCACCACGTCGAACGACCCGCCGACACCGACCACCAGACCGCATCCGAGGTCCTGCTGACGGTGGGCCAGGAAGTACTCCTTGCGAGGGCTCGGCACGGCGAGGAACAGGATGTCCGGACGGGCCGCGCGGACCGCCGCCACCACCTCGGGCTCCTGGTCGTCGTCCCAGTAGCCGTCGCGGTGACCGACCACCTCGACACCCCGGTTCGCGGCGAGCCGCGCGGCCGTCTCGACCACCGGCCGCTCGGCGCCCAGGAGATACACGCGATACCCCTTGCGGGCGGCGCGGTCCCACAGCGCCAGCATGAAGTCGATGCCCGCGACCCGCTCCGGCAGCGGACTTCCCAGCAGCCTGCCCGCCCAGACGACCGACTGCCCGTCGGCGTTGACGAGCGAGCACGAGCGGATGATCCGGGCCAGCTCGGGGTCGTCGTGGGCCTGCACCACCTTGGCGGCGTTCAGCACCACGTGCTGGTGACCGCGGCCGTCCGCGATCAGCGCCTCGGCGGCCGCCACGGACTCGCGCAGGGTGAGAGGGTGCACGGGCAGCCCGCACACCGTCACAGGCGGGCGAAGCCCCGACGGCCGCGCCGGCCGGTCGTGCTCCCGGATTCCAGGTCTGGTCACGCTCTTCCTCCGTTCGTTCGCCCTCCCCACCGATGGTCAGAAATCCGACCCCCGCCAGATCTTGGAGAAGCCGTCCCTGACCGTGTCAGGGTCGTAGAGCGGCCGGATCTCCTCCCACGCCTTCTGCTGACGGCTCCGGACGCCGTCGATGTCGGCCAGGCACCGGGTCAGGAACGCGGTGACCGAGGCGACACCGCCGTCGATGCGCTCCACACAGCCCCGCTCGAACAGTTCGGCGCTGCCGGGCGACCAGGTCGCGGCCACGGCACAGCCCGACTGGAGACTTTCGAGCAGGACGAAGGGAAGCCCCTCCGCCCACCGGGCGGGCAGCACGAAGACATCGACCCCGGACCAGAACGAACCGACCTCGTCCGGCTCCAGAACGCCGAAGTCCTCGTCCACGCACGCCATGACCTGCGGCGGTACGTCGCTGCGCATCCCCGCCACCGAGAAGGAGACGGGGGCGCCGTTCCCCTTCAGCCCGGCCACCGCGTCGCAGACGATGTCGAAACCCTTGCTCCGGTGCATCGTGCCGAGCCAGCCGATGCGCAGAGGCCCCGCGGAGTCCGGCGGGCGCGGTGGCGCGGATTGTGTGGGCGCGGGGTTTCTGATCACCCGCACGGACGCTGTCCTGCAGCCGGACGCCCTGATGTCGTCCGCCACTTGGTCGCTGAGCACCAGCCAGTGACCGTTCCCGAGAGCCTTTCTCAGCACCGCGCTGGTACGCAGCCGCGCGGGAAGCTGCGAGCCGTGCAGATGCAGTACGGGCGTGCAGCGGAACGCCTTGGCGATCACGGTGATGACGGTGTCCCGCAGCAGCGGCAGACCCCACTGGGCGACCGGGAGGTAGAGCGCGCCCGGCGTCCGCACCGCCAGAACCCGTACGCAGCGCGCCAGCGCGGCGGCCGTCGCGGACACCCGGGCCGGCCAGGCCGCCCTGACCCTCATCGACCCGCCGCGGTCGGCGGACAGGGAGACGACCGAGACGACCTGGCGGGACGATTCGACGACCGGGGTGAAGAATTCCGCGGCCCGCCCCATGCCGCCCAAATGGGCACTGTGCCTCAGCACCAGCACTTTCCGCTCCACCGTATTTCTGCTGCGTGTCGGCACGTCGACGCAATCTCCATCTCGTCACAAGAAAGCCGGACCGAATTCACGGCGGGAATCGTGCCCGTGATCCGGTGAAGCGGGGCTGCGCTCATGGTAGGACGGGTCGGGAACGACGAAGGGATTCACCATGGGGATGTCGGGTGCGGAATCTGTGGTGCTGGATGTTCTGTCCGCCCTTTCCGCCATCGGATTCCTGACCGTCGTTCTGGTATGTCACCGGTCCATGGTCTGGCCGCTCTGGGCGGCGGCACTGGCTCCGCTGCTCCTGTTCGACAGGGACTTCGCGAGGGTGGGTCTCGACCCGGTCTATCTTCTGGACCTCCTCGTCGTCCTGGCGCTGCTCGCGGGATCCCCGGCCTGGGCCCCACGGGTCCTCTCCGAGTCCCGGCTGCGCGGCTACCGCGCCTGCGCCGTACTGCTGGCCCTCGCCGCGACCCAGGCGGTGGTCCGCGGTGTGTGGCAGGGCTACCCGGGCGCCTTGAAGGGCAGTGTCCTCGGGCTGTACCCGCTGTTCGCCTGGGGCGCCGCGACATGGGCTCTCGGGCGGCCCGCCGAGGAGTTCCCGCGCAGGCGATGGCTTCTGTATCTGCCGGCCGCGGGCACGTTCGCGGCGGCGGCACTGGGCCGGCCGATCATGCCCGCGGCCGCGGGACTGTATCTGGCGATCGCCGGGGCCTTCGGCATGATCATGCGCGGCCGGGGGGACAACAGACTGCTGCTGTGGACACTGGCCGGGGCCGCCTGTCTCACGGCCGTGGCCGACAAACGGGGGCCGCTGCTCGCGGTGGGCGCGGCGATCGCCGCGGCCTGGCTCGCCGGACAGGCCTGCCACCGCGGCAGAGCCCAGGTGCCCGTGCTGACCCTGGGTTTCGTCGTGGTGGGCCTGGTGGCCGTGCTCGGTATGTCGGTGGCCCACCGGCAGCCCTCCGATCTGCCCGTCGTCGGCGGGCTGATGAGCAGGCTGGAGGCCGGCGAGCACGACACCGGCAGCGAGGCGGCGAACAACGTGCAGTTGCGCTACGTCATGTGGCGCGAGGCCCTCGAGGTCGCACGGTCGGAGCCGCTGACCGGAGGCGGGGCGGGCCGCCCGATCGAGGTGGTCTTTCAGGGCGCTCAGCTCGACAAGGCAGCGGCCGGTCCGCACAACTCCTTTGTCGGATACTTCTATTACCTGGGCTGGCCGGCGGGTACCGCGTTCGCGCTGCTGATCGTGGCTACCCTGTGGCGTACTTGGCGGGCACGCTCCCATCCCGTGGCGTCGGCCTGGTTCGGGGCGACCGTCGGGGTGTGTTGCATCGCCTTCACCAACGTCGCCTTCGAGACCACGTACATCGGTCTGCCGTCCTGGCTGGTCGTGGCGTGCGCCTTCGCCCTGGTCGGCGTACCGCGCACCGGGGCGCCCGCGGGTGAACCCGGCCCGGAGTTCGTCGTGGAACCCGTCGCGGCGAAGGAACCCCGCCGGGCTCCCGTCGTACGGCACAGCGCTCCGGGCGTCCTCACGCCCCGCCCGGAGGCCCGCTCGGAGGCCCGCTCGCCCCGCTGCCCGGTCGGCCCATGACACGGCGGCGGACCCGGGAGGCCGCCTGGGCCTCCCGGTGGACGGCGCCCCTGCGCGGTGAGGCGTCGCTGGCGCTGCTCGGTGTGGTGGGCGGGGCGGTCATCGCACTGCTGGGCTCACTGCTGGTGGCGAGGCTGCTGGCGCCCGCCGAGCGCGGCCGGTACGCGTCCGTCGTCGTTTTCACCACGCTCTGCCTGACCCTGCTGGAGATGGGCGGCGAGGTCGGTGTCCTGCGGCGCCTCGGGGAACGGCGGGAGGAGAGCGCGGAGTTCGCCGCCGGATACCTCGCCTGGGCGTGCCTGGTCTCCGCGGCGGTGGCCGTCGCCTCGTACACGGCGGGCGGCTGGACGCCCGGGTGGCTGCGCCCGGCGTGGCTGCTCGGGCTCTGCGCCGGTGCCGCGGTCTTCGGCGGGCTGGTGTTCCGGCTGACGACCGGGATCCTGATGAACGGCGGCAGGCTGCGTCGGCTGGTCGTGGCGCGCACCGCCGGGAACTGCGGCCCGGTCCTGGCGTGTCTCCTCTGCGCGCCCCTGGGGCCGCCCTCGGCCCTGGAGGTGGCCGCGGTGTCGTTCCTGGCCCAGACGGCGGTGAACTGCTTCCTGCTGTTCCGCCTCGAACCGGCAGGGCAGGCTCTGTCCCTCCTCCTGCGCGGCGGGCGGGACCGGACGGCGTGGCGCCGGAGCGTCGCGCTCGTCTGGCGCCGGGGCACCGTGGATCTCCACGCCCTCAACGGGGCCACCTTCGCTCTCCAGCGTTCCGATCAGATGGCCCTCTCCGTCGCCGGGGCCGACCGCACCCTCGGGATCTACGCCGTCGCCACCAATGTCTCGGAGGTGGTGAGTTACCTCCCCGCGGCGCTCTTCCCCCTGGTCGCGCGAGGACGGCCCGGCCGCCCCGTCGACCTGCGGCGCATTCTGCTGCTGCTCACCCTGTGCGTGGCGGTGTGCACGCCGCTGGCGTACTGGGCGCTGCCTCTCGTCTACGGCGAGGCGTACCGGGCGGCCCGGCCCGTGGTCCTCGTACTGGTCCCGGCCACCGGTGTGCTCGCGGTGGGGCGGCTCCTCCAGGGGGTCGAACTGCGCGACACCGGGCGGCGCCGGAGCCTCGCCGTGATCGCCGTGACGGCGGCGGTGTTCGAGTTCGCTGCCGTGTTCGCGTGCGGTACGTCGGGCCCGGTGGCGGCGGCCCTCGCGTGCACGGCGGGCTACGGCCTCTTCACCGCGTGGATCACGCTGTCCCGTACACCGTCGCCCGGGCGGCCCAGCGCCTCGACGAAGGGTGCGTCGGGACGGCAGGCGGCGAAGTTGTAGCCCCGCGTCGGGTCGGTCTTGAGCGCGGCGATCTCGCGGATCTCCAGCGGCCGGCGCCTGCCGGGGGACATGACCACCATGCCGGTATCCATGAGATGACGGCTGACCTTGCAGGCGGGGTCCTGGCCGTGGTCCTCGAACAGGAACACCACGTCCCGCTCGGCGAGCGTCCTGCCCGCGCCCTCCACCGCGGGGATCTCGGCGCCCTCCACGTCCAGCTTGACGACGACGGGTCCCGCCTCTCCCGCACCGTGCCGGGCCACCAGCGAGTCGACCGTCACGGAGGTGACGTCGAAGGACCGCCAGCCGTCCCGCCCGGCCTCGCCGTTCCGTTCGCACACCGATGCCGCCGCGTGGCTGAGATGGTGGCCGACGATGGAGAGCGGGACGTCGTCGTGATTCCACAGGGCCGCGCGGACCGCCGTGACGCCCCCGCCGTTCAGGGCGACGTTGTCGGTCAGCCGGTGGAAGGTCTCCGGGCTCGCCTCCACCGCCACCACACGCCGGGCCCGGTGCCGGGTCAGCACCGACCAGTAGCCGATGTTGGCGCCGCAGTCCAGGAGGACCGCCCGAGGTGTGAGCACCCGGCCGAGCATGTCGGCGATCTCCGGCTCGTAGACGAAACCGGGATCGAGCAGCTTCGTCCAGTAGCCGTCGTCGAGGTGAACCAGCAGGTGCGACTCCTCGCCGATCCGGACGGTGACCCGGTTGCCGGCGTCGAAGCACCCCGACAGCATCCAGGTGAGGCGCTGGACACCCCGATGGCCGACCGGCCGCGCGGCCCTGGCGAGCAGCCGCACGGCGGCCGCCTGGACACGGGCCCCTGCGCCACCGTGCACCATGACCCTGGGGGACACCGAGCGGCGCGGACGGCACCCCGGCACTCCGGGCGCGCCCCTTTCCCCCGTTCCCGCAGCGGTACGACTCATGGGCGCACGTTATCCACGAGCGGAATCACCCGGCCCGAAGGGAGCGTGCGCATACCGCCGATTCACTCGTCCGGCGTAGCGAAATCCATGGGGAAAGAGGTCCGATCGGTGGCGTTCCGGCCTTTCACCTGCGCCGGCCGGAAATCGGTCTGACACCATGACGGCGAGCTGGATCGCCCACCGAAAAGGAATTCACCAGGTGTTCTCCACTGTCTGTGTGGTCGGCCTCGGCTATATCGGTCTGCCCACCGCCGCCGCGCTCGCCGGGAACGGCATCGACGTCATCGGCGTCGACATCGACCCCCTCACCGTCGCGCACGTCAACGGCGGCCGCGCCCCGTTCGCCGAACCGGATCTGGCGGCGGCCGTCGCCGACGCCGTGTCCGCGGGGCGGCTGCGCGCCACGGGCGCGCCCGAGCCCGCGGACGCCTTCGTCGTCGCCGTCCCCACCCCGCTCCAGGGGGACCGCACCGCGGACCTGTCGTACGTCCGGGCGGCGGCGGCGTCCGTGGCGACGGTGCTCAAGTCGGGGGACCTCGTCGTCCTCGAGTCGACCTCGCCCCCCGGCACCACGGTCGAGCTGTCCCGCGTGCTGGCCGCCCACCGACCCGACCTGACGTTCCCCCACGAGACGGCCGACACACCCGATGTGCGGGTCGCCCACTGCCCCGAACGTGTCCTGCCGGGCCGGGCGATGACCGAGATCGTCACCAACGACCGGGTCGTCGGAGGTGTCACGGCGGGCTGCGCGGAGCGGGCGCGCACGCTCTACGACGTCTTCGCCAAGGGGGAGTGCCTGCTCACCGACGCCACGACGGCGGAGATGGCCAAGCTCAGCGAGAACGCCTTCCGCGACGTCAACATCGCCTTCGCCAACGAACTCTCCGCGGTCTGCGACCACATCGGCGTCGACGCGGGCGAGGTCATCGCGCTGGCCAACCGTCACCCCCGCGTCGGCATCCTGCGCCCCGGGCCGGGCGTCGGCGGTCATTGCGTCGCCGTGGACCCCTGGTTCGTCGTCGGCGCGGCACCCCGGCAGGCCCGGCTCATCCGGACCGCCCGCGAGGTCAACGACCACCGGCCGACTCACATCCTCGACGAGATCACGCGGACGGCCGGGCGGTTCAACGACCCCGTCATCGCCTGCCTCGGACTGGCCTTCAAGGCGAACATCGACGACCTGCGGGAGAGCCCCGCCCTGCACATCGCCACGGAGCTGGCCGGGCGGCGGACCGGTCGGCTGCTGATCGCCGAGCCGCACATCGCGGAGCTGCCCCCCTCACTGGCCGGGGCGAGCGGCGCCGAACTCGTCGACGCCGCCACCGCCGTGCGTGACGCGGACATCGTCGTCCTGCTCGTGGACCACGACGCCTTCCGAGGCGTCAGACGCACCGCACTGCGCGGCAAGGCCGTCTTCGACACGCGCGGTTTCTGGAGCTGAGGGCGGTCCTCCGCGGGCCCGGTGCGGCTTCAGACCCGCGGAGGCGCGTGCCAGGGCCCGCGTCCGCGGCATGGTCCCAACACCTAAACCGCGCCGAACTCCGCGGGGCGTCCGCACAGCCCCATCCAGTGCCCGATCGCCGCTACGGTGCGTTCCGCGGCCCGCCCGTCGCCGTACGGGTTGACGGCCCTCGCCATCGCGGCGTACGCCTCCCGGTCGTGCAGCAGGCGCCGTACCTCCTTGACGATGCGCTCGCGGTCGGTGCCCACCAGACGGGAGGTGCCCGCCCGCACCGCCTCGGGACGTTCGGTGGTGTCCCGCATGACCAGCACGGGCTTGCCCAGCCCCGGTCCCTCCTCCTGGATGCCTCCGCTGTCGGTCAGGATGAGGTGGGCGCGGTTCATCAGCCGGGCGAACGCCCCGTAGTCCAGCGGTTCCGTGAGCAGGACGTTGCCGAGACCGTCGACCTGGGGCAGGATCGCGGCCCGCACCACCGGGTTGGGGTGCAGCGGGAGCACGACGAGGAGGCCGGGCTCGGCCCGGGCCAGATCGGCGAGCGCGCGGCCGATGGACTCCATCGCGCCTCCCCACGACTCCCGGCGATGGGCCGTCACCAGCAGGACCCGGCGGGCGGTGTCGTCGAGTCCTGCCAGCGCCGGGTCCCCGTACGGCGCGGCGTGCGCGACCGCCCGGTGCAGGGCGTCGACGACCGTGTTCCCGGTGACCACGACGGAGGACGCCGCGACACCGTCCCGCAGCAGGTTGTCCCGGGCGTGCCGGGTCGGCGCCAGATGCAGCGACGCCAGCTGGGTCGCGAGCCGGCGGTTGATCTCCTCGGGGAACGGGGAGTACCGGTCGTGGGTGCGCAGCCCCGCCTCCAGATGGACCACGGGCACCCGGCTGTAGAACGCGGCCAAGGCACCGGCGAACGCGGTCGTGGTGTCCCCCTGGACCAGCACCGCTTCCGGGCGCTCCCGCCGCAGCAGCGGGCACAGCCCGTCGAGGACGCGCACGGTGATGTCGGAGAGGGACTGGCGCTCGCTGAGGATGTCCAGATCGTGCTCGGCGTCGATGCTGAACAGCGCGTGCACCTGGTCGAGCAGTCCGCGGTGCTGGGCGGTCACCGTGACCGTCGGCCGGAACAGGGGGGACCGGTCGAGTGCCTCGATGACGGGCGCCATCTTGATGGCCTCGGGCCTCGTCCCGTAGACCACCATCAGTCGCTTCACCCGAATCTCCTTCCGGGCGGGCGCCGGACCGCCGCCGGGGGCGGCCTCCCTCGACGGCCGTGGACTCCCGGAGCGCGGGAACGCCCGCCGGGCATCAGGGAAGCGGTCACGACCGATCGATCGGGCCAGGCCAGAGGCGTTTTCACCCGACCGCATGGAGATGTTCGCCCGTCCGGTCCGTTCCGCGGGAACGACGGGAGGCATTCCGGATCGCGCTGTCTACAGTGCGCGGCGGGTCGTGGTCCCCGCCCGTCGAGGTCGCCCGCCAGGCATCCCGCAAGGGCCCCCGCAAGGCATCCCGCCAAGACCTCCCGCCAACGCCTCCCGAAAAGGCAGGAAATGAAAACAGTGCTCCTGTCCCCGCGCACCGGCGCCGTCACGGTGGGAGAGATCCCCGCCCCCGAGACCGCGCCCGGCACGGTGGTGATCCGCAACGACTGGTCGCTCATCAGCGCGGGCACCGAACGGGCCACCGTCTCGACCGGCGCGCAGAGCCTGCTCGGCAAGGCACGGCAGCGGCCCGACCAGGTGGCCCAGGTGCTGGACAGCGTCAAGCGCACCGGTCTCGCCGAGACCTGGCGCACCGTCCAGGACCGCCTAGACCGCCCGGTGCAGCTCGGCTACTCCTGCGCGGGCACCGTCCTGCACACCGGCGAAGGCGTCGACGACATCCGCCCCGGTATGCGGGTGGCCGCCGCCGGGGCCCGCTACGCGTCGCACGCGGAGATCGTCGCCGTGCCCCGCAACCTCGTCGTCCCGGTGCCGGACGGTGTGGACACCCGGTGGGCCGCTTTCGCGACGGTCGGCGCCATCGCGCTCCACGGCATCCACCAGGCCGAGGCCGTGCCGGGCTCCCGGATCGCCGTCATCGGCCTCGGCCTGGTCGGGCAGATCACGCTCCAACTGCTGCGCACCTACGGGTACGACGCGCTCGGCATCGATCCCGACCCCGCCATGGTGGCGCTCGCCTCAGCGGCGGGGCTGGCGGCCTTCTCCCGTGATACGGACCGCCTGCCCGACGCCGTGTCCCGGCACTGGGGCGGCACCGGCGCCGACGCGGTGCTCGTCACCGCCGCCACGTCCAGCGCCGACCCCGTCGAGTTCGCCGGCCGTCTCGCCCGGGACCGCGCCACCGTGGTGGTCGTCGGCGATGTCGCCGTGACGCCACCACGATCGTCGTACTACCACAAGGAACTGTCGGTCCGTTACGCCCGCTCCTACGGCCCCGGCCGCTACGACCCCCGCTACGAAGAGGGCGGCCACCCCTACCCCGAGGGCTACGTCCCCTGGACCGAGCGGCGCAACCTCGCCGAGGTGCTGCGGCTCCTGGCCACCGGCGCCGTGGACTTCGCCCGGCTCCGGCCGCGGGTCTTCCCCGTCGAGGAGGCGGCCGACGCCTACGAGGCGCTCAAGCCGTCATCCGCCGGCCGCAGCGTCGCCCTGCTGCTGCGCTACGCCGGAACCGCGCAGCTCCCGCCCCCGCCCGCCCCGTCCGCCCTGTCCGCGGCCCCCCGCGCCTGGACAGCAGCCCGGGGCACGGCACGCTTCGCGGCGATCGGCGCGGGCAACTTCGCGACCCGGACACTCTTCCCGGCGCTGCGGCGGGAACCCGGCGCCGCCTTCTCCTGGGTCGCCGGCGGGCGCGGCCTGTCCGCCGCCCACCAGGGCCGCCGCTGGGGTTTCGGCACCGTCGCGGACAGCGTCGAGACCGGGCTCGCCTCGGGTGACGCGGACTGCGTGATGGTGCTCAGCCGCCACGACAGCCACGGCGCGTATGCGGCGCGGGTGCTGCGCGGCGGCACCGCCCTGTACTGCGAGAAGCCGCTCGGCCTCACGGAGCCGGAACTGGAGGACCTCGCCGACGCCTGGCTGGCCTCCGGCGCCCCGGCGATGGCCGGGTTCAACCGCCGCTTCGCCCCCGCCGTACGGGACCTGCGTGCGGCGCTTCCCCCGGGCGCGCCCCTCCAGATCGTGCACCGGGTGTTTGCGGGGCGGCTCCCGGCGGACCACTGGTACTTCGAGCCACGGCAGGGCGGACGGCTGCTCGGCGAGGTGTGCCATTTCGTCGACACCGCGGGCTTCCTCGTCCCCGGCCGGCCGGTCGGCGTGCGGGCGCTCGGCACGGACACCGGGAACCCGGCCACCGCGCAGAGCGTCACCCTCCAGATCATGTACGACGACGGGTCGACCGCCTCCGTGGTGTACGGAGGGCTGACCCCGCCGGGCGCTCCCAAGGAACTCCTTGAGGTCGCCGCCGACGGTGTGGCGGCCCGGATCGACGACTTCCGCTCGCTCACCGTGTGGAAGGGGGGCCGGGCGGCCGTCCGGAAGTACCGGGGCGGCCCGAAGGGACACGCGGCCGAGATGAGCTGCCTGGTCCGTCTCGTCCGCGACGAGACGCTCGACGCGGAGAGCGCTGCCGCCGCCGACTTCGCCTCGGCGCTGTGGAGTTCGCTCGTCACCTGCCGTGCGGCCCGCTCGCTCACCGAGGACCGGCCGGTGTCGTGCGCCCCCGCCACACCGGCTCTCGCCAGGGCACTGGGGTGTCCGCCTCCCGGCCCCGATGACGAGAGCGCACCGGAGCCGGACGGAGTGGCAGCGCACCCGGCCGACGCACCGCTCCCGGCGGGCTAACGGGCGGCCGTTGCCGGTGACACCGCCTCGGCCCGGCAGGGGTCCGGCAGGTCGGTGTGCAGGGCGGTCAGCGCGTCCAGCAGGGGAGCGGCGCTCCACCGGGGCGACTCCCACAGCGCGCGGTTCCGTACGGAGCCGGGCCGCCGCACCCCCGCGCCGAGCCCTCGGTGTTTGCCGATCCCTGGGTAGTTGTCGATGACAGCCGCCAGCACTTCCCCCGGGAAACCTGCCCGCACGAACCCGTGCCGGGCCGCCCACGCCGCCGTGCGTACCGCCGTCGCGTCGTTGTTCGGGTCCCGTCTGCCGCTCGCGCCGTCCGCGAAGTAGCGGGGCAGGGGCCCGTCGAACAGATGCCGCAGCCAGTACTCTGTGCCCCGTTCGAGAGGGCGCCCGACATCGATGCCGAGCAGCCGTCCCACCTGCTCCAGGCGCAGCAGCACATACCCGGTGTGGAAGCCGTCCACCCAGCCCAGTCGCGGACCTCGGCCGTACGGCCACGAGCCGTCGGGGTGCTGGCCGCCGAGACTCACCTCGGCGGCACCGCGGGCGGCCTCGGCCAGGCGCTCCGCCGTCCCGGTGGGCACCGTCCCCGTGCGGGCCAGCCGGGCGGCGAGCGCGGCGCCCATGAGGTTGGCGTTGTGGACGAGGACGCTGCTGGTCGGTGTGTAGGTGAAGAAGTCGCCGTTGTGCAGGTGCTCCAGCAGGCCGTCGGCGAGCGAGCGGACCGCGTCGTCACCGAGCGTCCCGGTGTCCAGGCAGCCGTCCGCGCAGAATGCGGTGGCCACCAGGTTGGGCACGGAGGCGGGGTAGTACGCCCAGCGGGTCTGCACGTCGAACTCGTAGCGCCACAGCCCGGCGAAACGCCCGGTCAGCTGCTCGGCGGCGGTCAGCCGGCCCAGCCGCAGCGCGCGCTCGCGCCACATGGGGGACGCCGTGAGCCGGGCACAGGCACCGGCCGCCGTACCGGTCGCCGTGGCGGTGCGCAGAGGACGGATGCGCAGGACCGGACGCAGGTCGAACCGGCTGCGCTTGACGGACTGAAGCAGTGCCTGCCGCAGCACCCGGTGCCCGGCCAGCCGCCCCAGCGGGCCGGTCAGCCCGTCGTACGGGTCGGGGCCCGCCCAGTCGCGGGCGTCGGCCCAGCGGAACAGCCGGTCGGCGAGGGTGAGGACGTCCGTGGTCCCGCCGGACGGGGTGAGGCGGTCCTCCGGTTGCCCGGAGCGGTCGAGGGACGAGTGGCCGGCGGGGGTCAGGGGCGGCATGCGGTCTCCGAGTCGGTCGGTGGGTGGCTGCGTCGGTGTCCGGCCGCTGGCGGTGGCTCAGTACGCGCCCCGGCCCGTGACGACGGCTCCCACCGTCCGGCACAGCACCTCGAGGTCCACCGACGGCGACCAGTTGTCCACGTATCCGAGGTCCAGGGCGACTGTCTCGTCCCAGGAGAGGTCGGAGCGGCCGCTGATCTGCCACAGTCCGGTGAGCCCCGGCTTGACGGCCAGTCTGCGCCGCTCGACCTCGTCGTAGCAGGCGGCCTCGTCGGGCAGTGGCGGGCGCGGACCGACCAGGGACATCTGGCCGCACACGACGTTGAACAGCTGCGGCAGTTCGTCGAGCGAACAGCGGCGCAGCACCCGGCCGACCGTGGTGACACGCGGATCGCGGCGGATCTTGAACATCCGGCCGTCCTGCTCGTTGGCGGCAGCCAGCCGCTGCCGGAGCTGCTCCGCGTCGGCGACCATGGTGCGGAACTTGGCCATGGTGAACGGCTTGCCGTCGCGGCCGATGCGGATCTGCCGGTGTACCACGGGGCCCGGGGAGTCCAGCCGTACGACCAGGGCCACCGCTACGAACACCGGGGCGAGCAGCACGATCAGCACGGCCGCGCCCAGCCGGTCCGTCACCGACTTGAGCAGGGCCGCGAGTCCCCGTTCCAGCGGTGGGGCCACGTTCAGCAGGGTGAGCCCGGCGGCGGAGCCGACACCCACCCGGCGCCCCGCCACCTCCGTGAGGCCGGGCACCAGCAGGAGCGGGCGTTCCTCGCCGTGCAGGGCCCACGAAAGCCGCCGCAGCCGTGTCCCGGTCAGACGGGGGCCCGGTACGACGAGGACGACATCCACGCCGAGCCGCCGGGCCGCCTCCAGCACCGGTCCGGAGTCGGCGGACGGCAGTCGCGGTGTCTGCCCGGCGAGGCGGGCGGCGAGGGGGGTCTGACCGTGCGGGGCCTCATCGCCCACCGGGCACACTCCGACGACGGCGAGGTCGTGGTCGGTTCGGGACGCCAGATGGCTCACCAGACCGTCGACGGCGGCCGCCTCGCCGATGACCAGGGCGCGGCGCAAGGCCAGGCCGTCACAGCGCCGGGCGACCAGGTGACGGTGGATCAGGTTCCGTGCGAGGGCGCTCGCCGGGGCGCAGGGCACCAGGGCGGCCAGCGCGACGGGGAACGGCGACTCCTCGCCGGTCGCCGCCCGTACCACCGCGAGCAGTCCGATCAGCACCAGCCAGTCCCGCAGCGCGGGACCGAGTCCGTCGCGCTCGCGCCCGCCGTGCTCGCGGTAGCGGTCGCGCGCCGCGCGCACCAGCAGCCAGGCCCCGGCCGCCACCGCCGCGTAGGCCGCGGCACGGGTGCCGCCGGTCAGCTCGAAAGCCGCGTAGACCGGTACGGCGGCACCGGCGGCGTCGCAGGCGACGACGGCGGGCACGTACCGGACGCGCCTGCCGTTCCGGCGCTCGGTCCGCCTCCGGTCCGGGGCGGCATGTGGCTGTGCGGGCACCGCCCCTGACACCTGGGGCACTGTCTCCCCGTACGGCCGCATCCGCCCTCCAAGAACCCTCAAAAGGGACGACTCGAGTGTGGTGGGCTTTCCATGGACTTCGGGTGCGCGACGCTGGGCGCCGGGCAACTCTCACCCGATGGGAAGAGCCCTTGCCGTCCGCACATGCGGAATATGCGGAATACGCGGACTGTCGTGGGCGCAGGGGCCGGAGCACCGCGCGGCTCAGGAACGGCACGTGCCGTCCGGTTCCGTCACGGCCCGCAGGGGTCTGGTCAAGGCCTGCGGGAGGACAGCGGGGGCCCGGTCCGTGCCCGGCTCCAGCAGATGCAGCACCAGGGTGCGGCGGGAGCGCGCGGGCAGCTCCAGGTCCAGCGTGTAGACGGGGTGCCCGCGCTCGACATCGGGCGTCAGCTGCACGGGGCGGCCGTCCAGTTCGGCGCCCGTGAGGCCCGCGCCGACGCTCGCGTAGTACGACACCAGGAGCCGGTTGTCGCCCGGCCGGGTGCGGTAGGACGGGTGGTCCTCCCGCAGCGTGACATAACCGGGCAGACCGGAGCGCGGGGCGTCGTTGGCCAGGGACACCGTCGCGGTGACCCGGTGAGTGCCGCCGGAGCAACCGTCCGCCCTCCAGGTGAGGCCGCGGTCGAGGTAGTAGTCCAGCTTGGAACCGGCCGCGTTGTTCACCACCAGACCGGCGAACGGTCCGGGCGTGTCCGGGAGCATGCCCGCCCAGGGCCGTGTCCCGATCAGCCGCTGCTCCGCGGTGTGGGTGCTCCACACCTTGAGCCGTCCGTCCCGCTGGGCGCCGTCCGTCGCGACGAGCAGACCGGGCAGCAGCCGGGAGTCCTCGGTGGCGGCCATCAGCCGTACGGCGGCGGCGCGGGCGGCGTCGACGAAGAACGCCTTGCGCCGGGCGACGTCGTCGTACATCGCGTAACTGGCCCGCTCGGTGAGGTCCACGGCGTCGGCGGCGGTCAGCTCGGTCCCGTCGGTCGTGCGGGCCGGACCGGTGACCGCCAGGAACCGGGCCAGCGCGGCCGGATCGACGGCGATCACCCCGTCCACCCGCTCACCGGTGTGCTCCTGCCATGCCGACGCCCAGATACGGGCCGCGTAGGGGAAGTGCGGGCTCATACCGGAGTTGGCCCATACCCGGGTCGGCTCGGCGATGCCGTAACGGGCCGTGAAATCGGTCCCCAGATCGACGTCCGCCTTGGCCGTGGCCATCTCGGTGTTGTTGCCGAACCGTTCGAAGGACAGCTTGCCCCTGTCGGCGCGCAGTACGGCGAAGGCCCCGGGAACGCCTCCGGTGCCGCGTGCCTCGGCGATGTTCTGGAACGCGACGAAGTACCGCCGCTCCCCGTGCGAGCCCAGCATGGAGGGCAGGACGCGCGCCGAGACGGAGGCGTCGGACATCACCGGGGCGAGCCGGTCGAGTTGCCGCACCAGTACGGCGCGGGCCCGGTCGGCCGCCGGGAGCCAGCCGGACCGCGGCAGCCCGTGCACGTCGGCCCGCACCTCGCCGGCTACCCGGTCGGCCGCCACGATGTCCGGCGCGTGCTTCCCCAGCGCGGTCAGCGCCTCGGACATCCCGCCCCTGCCGTCCTGCGCGGTCCGGGGCAGGACCTGCGCCAGCGGCGTCAGCACATCCCCGGTCAGCCGTTCGGCCGCGTACGCCGCGCCGCGCACGGTCCGTGCGGGGTCGCCCAGCCAGGGCAGCAGGGCGGCGGAGTACCAGGCCGGGCCGGTGGTGAGGGCGTGCGCCCGCGCGGCATGGGCGGCGGCGGAGCGCACCGCCCGCTCCCGCTCCCCGGGCGAGCCGGGTGTCTGAGCGGTGGCGGAGCCGGACGCCGGTGTCACCGATCGCCGCAGGGTTTCCAGGTCCCGCTGGGCGTCGAGCAGCTCAGAACGGGCGAGCAGCCCGGTGACCCCGATCCAGACGGCTCCGGCGAGCGGGAGCGCCGCTGTGGCGAGCAGGGCGGTCCTGAGCGCGCGACGACGGCGTGGCGTCCCGTCGCCGGGGCGGGCCGCCGCGGGCATGGGGACGGCGTCCCGGCCGGGGCCGGGACGCCGCGGGAGCGCCGTACGGGGGTCGTGCACCGTCATGAACGGCGGCGACGCACGGCCAGCAGGGTTCCGCCGCCCGCCGTGACCAGCCCGGCTGCGGTGCCGCCGAGCGCCAGGGCCTTCGTGCCGTCCTGCTTCGCGAGGTCCGTGCGGCCTGCGGTGCCGCCCGGCTTGTCGTCGGAGGTGTCGCTGCCCGACCTGGTGGTCGCGCGCAGCACCGTGATGTGCGCGGCCAGGGCGCGGCCGTGGTCGCCGATGACCCGGAAGAGGTGATGGCCGGGGCGGGTTCTGGCAGGGATGGTCACGGTCCCCGTCACCGTCCCGTGGTTGTCGGCCCGGAAGTGGCCCAGGACGACCGGGTACGACTGAAGCACGACGGTGACCCGCTGGAAGGGCAAGAACCCCGTGGCGGTGAAACTCACGGGGTCCCCGGCCTCCACCACGGTGGCGCTGAGGGTCAGCGTCCCGGGCCGCGGGGGATAGGGCTGCCTGGGTGTCGTCACCTGCGACACCTGGGCCGACGACTGGTCCTGTGCATGGGCCGTCTGGGCCCCGACGATCGGTCCGGCGACAAGCGCGGCAGCCGACGCTGCCGATGCCAGAACGACACGCCATCCGGGCGATGACGTCATCTCGTTCACTCTCCTCGATTGCGGTCCCTGCCAGGTAGCGGCGGCGGCCGTTTGGGGATCTGGGCAACGGGATCTGGATACATGGAATAAACGAGACATATCAACATCATGTGGGTCGGTGTCGGCTGGAACGCGGCGAATGGTGCAGTGCCTCCCACGCACGGGTTATGCGGGTCCCGCGGACGGCCGGGCGGTGGGCATCGCCGGATGAGTTCGGCGGGCCGGTGTGGGGTGGCTTCCCGGGATGAGGCGCGCGAGTCCCTATCTTCGGTTCCGCAAAGGGAACAAAGCATCCCAGGTCGGATGGTTCCCCCGGTGCTATGAGGGGTGCAGCTTGGATCTCCGCGGATTCCTGAAGGCTCTTGCCAGACGCTGGCCGACCGTCCTGGTCTGCCTGGTGCTCACGGTCGGGGCGGCGCTCGCCGCGACATTCCTGAGCACCCCGCTCTACGAGGCGAAGACCCAGCTCTTCGTCGCCACCCGCACCGGTGAGGACACCGCCCAGCTCAACCAGGGGCAGAGCTTCTCGCAGGCGCGTGTGCAGTCGTACGCCGCGATCGTGACCACCCGTCAGGTGACCGTGCCCGTGGTGCGGGAGCTCGGCCTGCGCATCACTCCGGAGGAACTCGCCTCCCGGATCACCGCGAAGGCCCCGGTCAACACCGTGCTCATCGACATCACCGTGCAGGACACCGGACCGAAACGGGCGGCGCGCATCGCCAACGCCGTGGCGCGTCGCTTCGGCGCGGTCGTCGAGACCCTGGAGGCGCCGAGGAGCGTGACCGGCCGGGGGCCGTCCGCAACCGGCACGGCGAAGCCGCCCGCCTCGCCCGTCTCCCTGGGCGTCACCGAGGAGGCCGTCGCCCCCGCCGCCCCGGTCTCGCCCCGCCCGCTGCTGAACCTGGCCGCCGGGGTGCTCGCCGGGCTGCTGCTCGGCGCCGGGGCGGTCGCCCTGCGCGAGACGCTCGACACCACGCTCAAGACGAGCGAGGCACTGGCCGAGTTCACCGCCCTGCCGGGCCTCGGCACCATCCCCTACGACAGGACCGCCCCCCGCCGCCCGCTCATCACCGCCGACGGCCACTCCAAGCGTGCCGAGGCGTTCCGCAAGCTGCGCACCAACCTTCAGTTCTCGCAGGTCGACGACCGGCCCCGGATCATCGTGGTGACGAGTTCGGTGCCCGGCGAGGGCAAGACCAATACCGCGGTGAACCTCGCCCTCTCGCTCGCCGAGGCGGGCGTGACCACCTGTCTGGTCGACGCCGATCTGCGCCGCCCCTGCGTGGCCCCGGCCTTCGGTCTCGTCCAGGACGCGGGACTGACCACGGTGCTCATCGGCCGGGCCGGCATCGAGGACGTGATGCAGCAGGCCCCCGGCCACCTCGCCGTGCTCACCAGCGGCGCCGTACCGCCCAATCCCACCGAACTGCTCGCCTCCGCGCGCATGGCGGAGGTGCTGCGCGAACTGGCGGACACCTACGAGGTGGTGATCGTCGACACCGCGCCCCTGCTGCCGGTCGCCGACACGGTCGGACTCGCCTCGCTCGCTCAGGGCGCGCTGCTCGTCGTCCGCGCTGCGAGCACCCGCCGGGAGCAGATCCGTACGGCCGCGCAGTCGCTGGACCAGGTGGGCGTCCGGGTCCTCGGCACCGTCTTCAGCATGGCCCCGCTCCCCAAGGGCGACCCCTACGGCGCCTACGGTCAGTACGGCGAGCTGCCGGCCCCCCGCCCGTCGGCCCAGCGGGAGGAGGCCGCCACGACCACGGGGACATGTGGCGCGGCCGAGGAGTGAACCGCGTCCTGTTCGTCTGCACCGGCAACGTCCACCGCTCGGTGCTCGCCGAACGGCTCCTCACCGCCCGGCTCCCACCGGGCGCGCCGGTGCACCCGGAGAGCGCCGGGACCCGGACACGGCCCCGCCCCGGCATGGAGGCCGCCACCAGAACGGCACTGGAACACCTGGGCGGCGACGGCTCCGGCTTCGCCGCCCGCCCGCTCACCGCACGGCTGGTGACGGAGGCCGCCCTGGTTCTCGGACTCGCCCGCGAGCACCGGGAGGCGGCGGTGCGGCTGGCGCCGGGGGCGCTGCGGCGCTGCTTCACCCTGAAGGAGTTCGTACGGCTGGCGGAGGACGACCACATGGGCCCACGGCCCGTGACCGGCTTCGACGCGGTGGTCGCGGCCACGGCCGCCCGCCGGGGCGTCGTCGCCCCGGTTCCGCCGGGCGACGACGACATCACCGACCCGTGGGGGAGGCCCGACGCCGAACTCCACGCATGCGCCCGCGAGATCGACGGGACGGTGCGCGTGCTTGCCGCGCTGCTGAGCGGCCCTGGGCCCGCCGTCCAGGTGTGTCGGACGCCCGGCTCGGGGCACCGGGAGACGTGAGCGTCCCTCGGCCGAAGCCGGAAGTCCGGAAGTCCGGAAGTCCGGAAGTCCGGAAGACAGGGAGGCCGGAGGGCCGGAGAGGCAGGACCCGTATGAAGCCACGCGGCGGACCGGGGGAGACGTACGACGGGCGGCACCGGCCGTCGGCACCGGGCCCCGGCGAGGCCGCCGTACCGTCCGGCGGCGACGCCCGCCGGAGGGTGCCGCGGACCGACGCCCTGCTGCGGGACCCGCGACTGGCCGAGGCAGCCGGGCGGCTCGGGGCGTCCGTCGTCAAGGCCGCCGTACGGGAGGCGCAGGAGCGGGCGCGGGCCGGACAGGTGCCTCCGGAACACGTCGCCGACGAGGCGGCCGCCCTGCTCCCGGACACCGCCGGCGGGCTGCGTACGGTGCTCAACGCCACCGGAGTGCTGCTGCACACCAACCTCGGCCGGGCACCCCTGTCGGCCGCGGCACGGCACGCGGTGGCCGAGGCCGCCGGGCCGACGGACGTGGAACTGGACCTTGCCACGGGCGTACGGGCCCGCCGCGGGCGTACGGCACTGCGGGCACTGTGCGAGAGGGTGCCGTCCGCGGAGGCGGCGCACGTCGTCAACAACGGCGCCGCCGCGCTGGTCCTGGCGGCCACGGCGCTCGCGGCGGGCAAGGAGATCGTGGTCGGCCGGGGGGAACTGGTGGAGATCGGGGACGGCTTCCGGCTGCCGGACCTGCTGGCCTGCACGGGCGCGCGACTGCGCGAGGTAGGGACGACGAACCGTACGACCGCGACCGATTACGCCGCCGCGATCGGCCCGGACACGGGCTTTGTGCTGAAGGTGCACCCCTCCAACTTCCGCATCACCGGTTTCACCGGCACCCCGGACGTGCGGGAACTCGCCGCCCTCGGCGTCCCCGTCGTCGTGGACATCGGGTCCGGGCTGCTCGCCCCGCACCCCCTGCTGCCGGACGAGCCGGACGCCGAGAGCCGGCTGCGGGCAGGGGCCTCGCTCGTCACCGCCAGCGGCGACAAACTGCTCGGCGGCCCGCAGTGCGGGCTGCTGCTCGGTGAGGAGTCGCTGGTCCGTGCCCTGTCCCGGCACCCCCTCGCCCGCGCCCTGCGCGTCGACAAGCTGACCCTCGCCGCCCTGGAGGCCACGCTCACCGGCCCGCCCACCCCGACCGCCGAGGCACTGGCCGCCGACCCCGCCGCACTGCGGGCCCGCGCCGACCACCTCGCCGCCCGGCTCCGGGCGGACGGGCTCGACGTACGGGCCGTGGACAGCGACGCCACGGTCGGCGGAGGCGGCGCACCCGGCGTGACGCTGCCCAGCGCGGCACTGTCCCTGCCCGAGCCGTTCGCGGCCGCCTTGCGCACGGGACGCGTCCCCGTCGTCGGACGGCTGGAGGCGGGGCGCTGCCTGCTCGACCTGCGGGCGGTGCCGCCAGGGGACGACGGCCGCCTGACGGACGCGGTCCGCGCCGCGGCGGCGTCCGCGGGGGCGGGCGCCATAGGGAACGACGTGCCAGGTGCGGCGGCTGAGGCCCGGCGTTCTGGGGCGGACGGTGGGGAGCGTTCGGTGGCGTCCGATGCTGCGGGGGATGGAGCGGCCCGGGAGGTGGGTGAGGCCGTGTGGTCGACGGGAGCCGGAACGGCCCGTGCGGCGGTGTCCGCGGGGGCGGGCACGGCGGGGGACGACGTGCCGGGTGCGGAAGCCGACGTGCCGGGTGGAGCGGCTGAGGCCGGGAGTCCGGGGGAGGACGGAGTGGAGCGTGCGGTGGCGGACGGCTCGGACCCCGTGGCGGCGGGTGGTGCGCCCTGTGCGGCAGGCGGTGCGTCCCGCGCGGGGGCCGACGGTGCCCGGCGGTCTGTCGGGGACGGGTAGGAGGTGGGTGTCATGCGGGTGCTGGCCACCGCCGGGCATGTCGACCACGGCAAGTCCGCCCTGGTCCGGGCGCTGACCGGTATGGAACCGGACCGGCTGGAGGAGGAGCGGCGCAGAGGACTCACCCTCGACCTCGGCTTCGTGTGGACAGGGCCCGGTGCGGACGGTGAGCCGCTCGCGTTCGTGGACGTGCCCGGGCATGAGCGGTTCGTGCCGACCATGCTGGCCGGGGTGGGGCCCGTGCCCGCGGTGCTGTTCGTCGTGGCCGCCGACCAGGGCTGGCAGCCCCAGTCCGAGGAGCACCTCGCCGTCCTCGACGCCCTCGGCGTGCGCCACGCCGTCCTCGCGGTCACCCGCAGCGACCTCGCCGACCCCGGACCGGTACTCGCCGACGCGGCGGAACGGCTGGCCGCCACGTCGCTCGGCGCCGTACCCACTGTGGCGGTCAGCTCCGTCACCGGTGTGGGGCTCGGCGAACTGCGCGCCGCCCTCGACCGGGTGACGGCGGCGCTGCCCGCCCCGCACGCCCACGCGGACGTACGGCTCTGGCTGGACCGGGCCTTCACCGTCCCCGGCCACGGCACCGTCGTCACCGGCACCCTCGCAGCAGGCACCCTGAGGACCGGGGACCGGCTGGTGAGCGGCAACGGTACGGCCCTGCGGGTCCGCGCGCTCCAGTCCCTGCACGAGGACCGGCGAGAAGTGGGCGCCGTTGCGCGGGTCGCCGTCAACCTGCACGGCCCCGGTGCCGGGGACCTGCGCCGCGGCGACGTCCTGCTGACCCCCGATCGCTGGCTGACCACCCGCCTCGCCGACGTCCGGATCACCGGGGAGCCGGTTGCTGACCTGCCCCGGAGCGTCACCCTGCACATCGGAACCGCTGCTGTCCCGGTGATCGTGCGCCCCCTCGGACAGGACACCGCCCGTCTCACGCTCGCCCGGGAGCTGCCCCTGCGGGTCGGTGACCGCGCCGTCCTGCGCGAACCGGGCGGACGGCGCACACCGTGCGGCGTCACCGTCCTGGACGTCCGGCCGCCACTCCTCGCCCGGCGCGGCGCCGGACGCGCCCGGGCGGCCGACCTAGCGGCGATGACGGGCGTTCCCGACGGGGCGGCGGAGCTGCGGCGGCGCGGGCTGGTCCGGTGCCGTGAGCTGCTGGCCATGGGCGTCCCGGCGCCGTCGGCGCCCGTCACCGGGGACTGGCTCGCCGACCCCGTCCACTGGACGGAGCTGCGCGAACGCCTGGTCAGCGAGGCGGCACGCCATGCGGAGGAGCACCCTCTCGACCCCGGCCTGCCGACCGAGGCCGCCCGTCGCCGGCTGGACCTGCCCGACCGCGCGCTGGTCGACGTCCTCGTGCGGGACACCCCAGCGCTGACCCTACTGCGCGGACGGCTCTACGGCGTCGACAGCTGCCCGCGACCGACCCTGCCGCCCGCCGTACGGGCCGCCGTAGACGCCGTACGCCGCGACCTGACGCGGGCCCCGTTCCGCGCCCCGGAGGCCGACCGCCTCGCCGCCCTCGGCCTCACCCGGCGTGCGGTGGCCGCCGCCGAGACCGCCGGGGAACTGGTGCGGATCGCCGACGGCATCGTGCTGCTGCCCGGCGCCGAGGCCCACGCCGCCGCCGTACTCGCCCGGCTGCCGCAGCCGTTCACCCTCAGCGAGGCCCGCCGCGCCCTGGACACCACCCGCCGGGTCGCCGTACCGCTGCTGGAACGCCTCGACGCGCGCGGGTACACGCGACGCCTCGACGAGCGGCGACGGCAGTGTCTGGCCGGCGCGGGGAGCGGAGGCGGACGGGAATCGAACCCGCCTGCCCGAGATCCTCGGGCACCTCGGTTTTGAAGACCGGGAGGGCCACCAGGCACCCACACGCCTCCACCGACCGCCAGGCTAGTTCCCCCGGAGACCCGCATGACAACGACCCGCCAAGCGCCCGTACGGCTCACACAGTTCGCCCACGGCGGCGGGTGCGCCTGCAAGATCCCGCCCGGCGAACTGGAGGAACTCGTCGCCGGACTCACGGCCCGCCCACCCGCCGGAGCGGGCGCCCCGCTGCTCGTCGGCCTCGCCACCGGCGACGACGCGGCTGTAGCCCTGCTGCCCGGACAGCCCGGCACCGCCGTGGTGTCCACCGCGGACTTCTTCACCCCCGTCGTCGACGACCCCTACGACTGGGGCCGCATCGCCGCCGCCAACGCCCTGTCCGACATCTACGCGATGGGCGGACGGCCCCTCCTCGCCGTCAACCTCCTCGCCTGGCCCCGCGACCGGCTGCCGTTCGACCTCGCCAGGGACGTGCTGCGCGGCGGACTCGACGTGGCCGCCGAGGCGGGCTGCCCTGTCGGCGGCGGACACAGCGTCGACGACCCCGAACCCAAGTACGGCATGGCCGTCACCGGACTGGCCGACCCGGCCCGGCTGCTGCGCATCGACACCGGACGACCCGGACTGCCGCTGTCGCTGACCAAACCGCTCGGCCTCGGCGTGCTGAACAACCGCCACAAGGCCACCGCCGAACGGTTCGAGCAGGCCGTCGCCGTCATGACCGCCCTGAACCGCGACGCCAGTGCCGCCGCCCTGGCCGCCGGGGCACGGTGCGCCACCGACGTCACCGGCTTCGGCCTCCTCGGCCACCTCCACAAACTGGCCCGTGCCTCCGGAGTCACCGCCGTGCTCGACACCGCCGCCGTGCCGTACCTCGACGGCGCCCGGGAGGCCGTGCGCGACGGCTACGTCAGCGGCGGCACCCGGCGCAACCTGGACTGGGTGACGCCGTACACCGACTTCGGCGACACCGGCCCCGGCACCCGGCTGCTCCTCGCCGACGCACAGACCTCCGGCGGGCTGCTCGTCGCCGGGGAGGTGCCGGGGGCGCCGGTGATCGGGGAACTGGTGCCTCGCGGGGAGTGGTCGATCATCCTTCGATGACATGGGAGCTCCCGCAGGCCACGGCACTCCCGCCCGTCAGAGCCCCGTCCCGGTGTGCTCGTCGATGCCCGCACGCCTCCGGTAGGCGCGCACCAGCTCCAATGCCGCCGGTCCCCGGGGCCGCCGCCCGCGCAGGATGTCGACGGCGAACGCCTTGGCCTCCTGGATGTGCACGTTGGGGTCGAGGGACAGATGCAGCAGCTCGTTGGCCGCGTCGCCGGTGCTGTAGCCGTTCGGGCCCCAGTGGTACGGCAGCCCGACCTGCTGCAACCTGCGTCCCTGCACGGTCAGCGGTGCCATCCGGTCGGTGACCAGCACCCGGGCCTCCACGACGCCCCGCGCGCTGACGATCGTCGCCCAGCCGGTGTGCTCCAGACCGCGCTCGGCGGCCAGCTCGGGCGACACCTCGCAGAAGAACTCCGGCTGGAGCTCCGCCAGATAGGGCAGCGTGCGGGACATGGCGCCCGCCGTGTGGTGCTCGGTGAGCCGGTAGGTGGTGGCCACGTACGGGAACACCTCGGAGCCGGGCTCGGTGCCGCTCGGCTGGTACCGGTTGTCCGGATGCGGCGGCAGCAACTGCCGTACCGGATTGCGCTGCTGCCCGTACAGCAGGTTCGGGAACGGCGAGTCCTGCGGCTCGTAGTGGGCGGGCAGCGGGCCGTCGGTGAGGCCGGAGGGCACATACAGCCATGCCTTGCCGTCGGCCTGCATGACGAACGGATCCGTGCCGGAGAGGGCGTCGGCGCCGGTCGCGTCCGGCGGGGGCCGGTACTGCGGTGCCCTGTCGGCGGGGAAGTCGGGCACGTCGTGGCCGGTCCACCGCTGACGCTCGGCGTCCCACCACACCAGCGCCTTGCGCTCGCTCCAGGGCCTGCCGTCCGGGTCGGCGGAGGCACGGTTGTAGAGGACACGCCGGTTGGCGGGCCACGCCCAGCCCCACTCGGCAGCCACCCAGTCCTGCTCCCGGCCGGGCCTGCGCCGGGCGGCCTGGTTGACGCCGTCGGCGCGGACGCCGCAGTAGATCCAGCAGCCGCAAGCGGTGGAGCCGTCCGCCGCGAGCTGCGTGTACGAGGACAGCGGACGGCCTTCGGCGTCGTGGCCGTTGATCTCGGCGAGCACGGCCTCCGCGTCGGGCTCGTCGAACCGGCCCTTCACCGGATAGTCCCAGGTCAGGTCCAGGACCGGCCGGTCCATGGGGTCGCTGGAAGCGGCAAGCCGCGTGCGGACGAGCCGCCCCAGGTGGTAGGTGAACCACAGTTCGCTGCGGCATTCCCCGGGTGGATCGACGGCCTGGTCGTGCCACTGGAGCAGCCGCTGTGTGTTGGTGAAGCTGCCGTCCTTCTCGGTGTGCGCCGCGGCGGGCAGGAAGAACACCTCCGTGCGGATGTCCTGCGTGCGCAGCTCACCCGTCTCGATCTCGGGGCCGTCCCGCCACCAGGTGGCCGACTCGATCAGGGAGAAGTCCCGTACGACGAGCCAGTCCAGGTTGGCCATGCCCAGCCGCTGGAGCTTGGCGTTGGCGCTGCCGACCGCCGGGTTCTCACCCAGCAGGAAGTAGCCCTTGCACGTGCCCTCCAACTGGGCCATGACCGTCTCGTACGTGGAGTGCGACCCGGTCAGCCGCGGCAGGTGGTCGAAGCAGAAATCGTTGCCGGCCGTGGCGGCATCGCCCCAGTACGCCTTGAGCAGGCTGACCACATAGGCGCGCATGCCGCCCCAGTAGCCCCCGCGGGCCGCGCCCGCCCGCACGAACTCGTCCAGCCCCTGGTTCTGATGGGCGTGCGGCATCGGAATGTAGCCGGGGAGCAGGTTGAACAGGGTGGGGATGTCCGTGGAGCCCTGGATGGAGGCGTGCCCGCGCAGCGCGAGGATGCCGCCGCCGGGCCTGCCGATGTTGCCGAGCAGGCTCTGCAGGACGGCCGCCGCCCGGATGTACTGCACACCGACCGTGTGCTGCGTCCAGCCGACCGCGTAGGCGAACGCCGTCGTCCGCTCCCGCCCGGAGTTGGCGGTGACCAGCTCGCACACCTGACGGAAGAGGTCCTGCGGCACCCCGCAGATCCGCTCGACCGTCTCGGGGGTGTAGCGGGCGTAGTGCCGCTTGAGGACCTGGAGGACACAGCGCGGATGCGTCAGCGTCTCGTCCCGCTGGGCCACGCCCTCCCCGATGTCCGCGCCGCCGGAGCCATGGGCCTCGCCGCGCGCCGCCTCGGTCACCGACCTGCCGCCGCCGGTGCGTGCCTCGGACTCCTGGTCGCGCTCCCCGGACGCCGACTGCGTCTCCATGCCCGCGTACTGCCAGCTGGAGTTGTCGTAGCTGCGGTGCTCCGGGTCGAGACCGGAGAAGACGCCGTCCAGGTCCTCGGTGTCGCGGAAGTCGTCCCGCAGGATCACCGGCGCGTTGGTGTACGCCACCACATAGTCACGGAAGTACAGGTCGTTGCTCAGGACGTGGTTGATGATGCCACCGAGGAAGGCGATGTCGCTGCCCGCGCGCAGCGGTACATGCACATCGGCCAGGGCACTGGTGCGGGTGAAGCGCGGGTCGACATGGATCACCTTCGCCCCGCGGGCCTTGGCCTCCATCACCCACTGGAACCCGACCGGATGGCACTCGGCCATGTTCGAGCCCTGGATCACGATGCAGTCGGCGTGCTGGAGGTCCTGCTGGAAGGTGGTCGCGCCGCCGCGTCCGAACGAGGTTCCCAGACCGGGAACGGTGGAGGAGTGTCAAACACGCGCCTGGTTCTCGATCTGGATCGCTCCCAGCGCCGTGAACAGCTTCTTGATCAGGTAGTTCTCCTCGTTGTCGAGCGTCGCCCCGCCCAGGCTCGCGAGGCCGAGGGTGCGCCGGGTCCGGGCGCCGTCGACCTCCCACTGCCAGCCCGCGCGCCGGGCCGCGATCACCCGGTCGGCGATCATCTCCATCGCGGTGCCGAGATCCAGACGCTCCCATTCCGTGCCGTAAGGACGCCGGTACAGCACCTGGTGCTCGCGGGCGTCACCGGTGGTCAGCTGGAGACTCGCCGCCCCCTTGGGACACAGCCGGCCGCGCGAGATGGGGGAGTCGGGGTCGCCCTCGATCTGGGTGACCCGGCCGTTCTCGACGTAGACGTTCTGGCCGCAGCCGACCGCGCAGTACGGGCAGACCGACTTCACCACCCGGTCCGCGCTCCTGGTGCGCGGCGTCAGCCGGGCACTGCGCCCGCTCTGCGCGGCGGCCCCGCGGCCCAGCGGGTCGGTCCCGGTGAGCTGGCGGTAGACCGGCCAGGCCTCGATCCAGGTGCGTACGCCCATGGGGTCGTCCCTCCTGTTCGGTCACCGCCGCCCGGATACCCGCCGGGCAACGGCTGAAACGACTTAAGCCTCTCCGGCGTTTGAGGAGCGGGGGCCCGGGGGCAGCGCCCCCGGGGACGGGAACGGGAAGGGGCGGCGGGGGCGAGAACACCCTCAGTCCTCCCCCGCCCGCAGCCGTTCCCGCTGCGGTACGACCGTGTACTTCGGGTCCTCGGTGGAGGCGACCCCCGCGCGGAACACGCCGAGCCGCAGCGCCGCCGACCCGAACAGCAGCGCGGCACCGGCCACCGCGGCGAGGGCCCGGCCGCCCCGGCCACCCCGTCGGCCCGCGACCGCCGCCAGGACCGCGCCGCTCGCCGTGAGGATCCCCGCGCCGCGCACCAGGACGCGTGTCCGGCCCACGTCGTACGGCTCGGCGGCCAGCCCCATCCGGCGCCTCATGAGCCGGAAGGCGCCCAGTTCGAGACCCGCTCCGAGCAGCGCCATCCGCCGCGCGGGCCCCGCCTGCCCCGGCGGTGTGGCCGTGAGCGCCAGACCCGCTGCCGTGGTGGCGGCCGACCCGGCGAAGACGAACGGCATCTCCCGGCGGCCCTCGTGCCAGGACGGCACCGCCGTGTCCGAGACCAGAACAGCGGTGTACGTGGCGACCAGCGGGCCGAGCGCGGCGGACGTGACGGTGGCGGCGGAGCCGAGGGGCCGGTACCGGCGGGTGACGTCGCTCGCCGCGGCGGCCAGTGCCGCGGGGGCGTAACCGGCCAGCAGCCAGGAGCCCATGTTCATCGGTGAGGTCGGTTTGAACACACGCAGCATGTTGAGGAAGCGCTCGGGCCTGCCCAGGTCGTGGACGAGCGCGGCAAGCGACAGCGACACGGCGCCCGCCGCCCCCAGCTTCGCCGCCCGGGCCAGCGCCGGACGCCCTGTGGCCTGGCCGCCGGCGGCCAGCAGTGAGGAGCCGCCCGCGAGGCCGCCGAGGTAGAGGTAGCCGCCGATGTCGAGGGGCTTCCAGGTGGGTCGGTGCAGGATCGGCCGGCCGTAGTACGAGGAGAACTCGGCGTCTGGCACCATGAGCCGCTCACCGCGTCCGCGACGGCGCCTGCGGTGCCCGGTGCGATCTCCGATGGGGGCGTCCCGGCCGGGAGCGGGGGAGCCGTGAGGGCTGTGAGAGCCGTGGGAGCCGCTCATCGCCGCCTCCTCGCACCGCCGGTGACGAAACTGGTCACGGCCAGCGCGGCGAGCGACACCGCTGCAGCCGCCGCGTGCCGCCACATGTCCGGCAGGTCCCGGATGGTGACGACCGGGTCCGGCGGCAGGCCGTACACCTCCGGCTCGTCCAGCAGCAGGAAGAACGCGCCGTCGCCGCCCACGCCGTCACCGGGGTCCGCGCCGTAGAGGCGCGCGTCGGTGGCACCTGCCGCGTGCAACTGGGCCACGCGGCCCGCCGCCCGCTCCCTCAGCTCCTCCAAAGGGCCGAACTGGATGGACTCGGTAGGGCAGGCCTTGGCGCAGGCCGGTTCCATGCCGTCGCCGAGCCGGTCGTAGCACAGCGTGCACTTCCAGACCCGCCCGTCGTCCTTCCGCTGGTCGAGCACGCCGTAGGGGCAGGCGGGCACGCAGTAGCCGCAGCCGTTGCAGACGTCCTGCTGGACGACGACGGTGCCGAACTCGGTGCGGAACAGGGCGCCGGTGGGGCACACATCGAGACAAGCGGCGTGGGTGCAGTGCTTGCACACGTCGGAGGACATCAGCCAGCGCAGCTCGGTACGGCCGTCGGGGGCCACGGGGGAGATCTCCCCGGCCGGGACGTCCGACGGGGCCGCGGGCGGCGCGGTACCGAGATGTGCGGCGGCGGCGAAGACATCCGTGTCCATCATGTCCACGTCCTCGCCGCCGTGGGGCACCCCCGGCTCGTGCCCGCCCAGCGGCGGCTTGCGCTGCTCGACGAAGGCCACGTGGCGCCAGGTGTCGGCGCCGAGGCCCTGCGTGTTGTCGTAGGACATGCCGGTCAGCAGCAGGCCGTCCTCGGGGATCGCGTTCCATTCCTTGCAGGCCACCTCGCACGCCTTGCAGCCGATGCACACGGAGGTGTCCGTGAAGAAGCCCACCCGCGGTAGGGCATCGGCGTAGCCCACCGCGCCGACCCCACCGCGCTCCCGCTGCCCCCGGCCCCCCTCGGCTGCGCTGTCGCCGCTCATGGCCGGACCTCCTCGCTACCGGGCCCGGCTCGGGTGCCCCGGACACGGCACCGGAAACGCCTCCGCGGCCGTCAGTGCCCGGCGGAATCCTGGAGCATGGCCAGGGTCAGCACGCCGCCGCCGATGCCCCAGCTGCCGTCGGGGACCTCCTCGACCAGGACCAGGGTGGTGGCGCGGGCGCGTTCGCCGTAGATCTCGACGTACAGCTCGGTGGCGCGGGTGACGATCGTCTCCTTCTGCTTCTCGTCGAGGCTTCCGGCGGGGACCTTGAAGTTCGCGAACGGCACGGTGGTTCTCCTGGGTGTGGGTGGTGATCGCGCCTCGGTGGCGCCGGTCGCCGCCCAGCGTGGTCCGGCGGAGGCGCCCCAGCCAGGGCCCTGCGCACCCTGGGGTTGCCGTCCCCTGGTTCGGGTCGGTGCGGGCGGGCGACGATGGGGGCGTGAACCATTCCGCACTCGCCGCGTTCCTCAAGTCCCGACGCGACCGGATCCGGCCGTCCGACGTCGGCCTGCCCACCGGTCCCCGGCGCCGGGTGCCGGGCCTGCGCCGCGAGGAGGTCGCACAGCTCGCGGGACTGAGCGCGGACTACTACACCGAGCTGGAACGCGGACGCGGCGCACAGCCCTCGGCACAGGTGCTGGCCGCGCTGGCCCGGGCACTGCGGCTGAACGGCGACGAGCGCGACCACCTCTTCCACCTCGCCGAACGCCCCGTCCCGCCCGCCGCGCACGGCCCGACCGCGCACGTCGAACCCGGTCTCCTCGGCCTCCTGGACCAGCTCACCACCACCCCCGCCCAGGTCATCACCGACCTCCACGAGACTCTGGTCCAGAACCCGCTGGCCGTCACCCTCATCGGACGACCCCCGGCGACCCGCGGCCCAGAGGCGAGCCTCGTGTACCGCTGGTTCACGGCCCCGGAGTCCCGGGCCCTCTACCCGCCCCCGGACCACCCCCACCACTCCCGGGTCTTCGTGGCCGACCTCCAGGCGGTGGCCGCCCGACGCGGCGCCGACCCCGAGGTGAGCCGCATGGTGGCAGCGCTGCGGACCCGCAGCAAGGAGTTCGCCGACCTCTGGGACACCCACGACGTCGCCCTGCGCCGAACCGACCACAAACGCATCGTCCACCCGGCCCTGGGCGTGATCGAACTGGACTGCAACAGCCTGTTCAGCGAGAACGGCCGCCAGCGCCTCCTGTGGTTCTCAGCGCCACCCGGCACAGAGGCCGCGACCCAGCTCAGCCTCCTGTCGGTCATCGGCACCCAGAACATGACACCGACCTCGCCCGCCTGACAGCGCCTCGCCTGCTCGGGTGCACGACCTCTCCCGATCAGCCGCGCCGGACGAGCCGTTCCTCCGGGAGCGTCAGACAGTGACCGGCGTCTGTGCCGGGCTGAGGTAGTGGACGGCCGTCCTGCCGGCGTGGGGGCCGAGGAGGTTCTGGAGTTCGGTTGCGGCCGTTTTCAGGAGGTGGCCGTCCCGGGTCGCGTGGAGGGTTTCCATGATGAAGGCGACGTGGGTGGAGTCCTCGGTGACGCGGGTGCGGTGGGCGTCGCGGTGGTTCCAGTGGCGGGTGAGGACGCCGGTGGTGTCGGCGTAGATGATCTCGCCCGGCTTGGGCGTCTCCACGGCGTCGGGTTCGCCGAGCGGGGTGAAGGACTCGGTGCCGTCCGCGTACCGGATGTCGACGTCGCCGGTGACGTGGTCCAGGTCGAAGGCCCCCGCGGGCAGACCGTGGCGGACGGAGACGGTGTTGTACGAGTCGACGGCCGGGCTGATCCGCGGCAAGCTGCCCCGCTTGGCCAGTCGGCGGCCGAGCGCGTCGACGCTCGGGCGGATGCGGCGCGGGTTGGTGCCGAAGGAACGGTAGGCGGTGTGCCACGCCTCGATACGGGGGTCGGTCTCGTCGGCGGGCTGCCAGCTGCCGTCGGCGAGCTGCCGCTCCAGGTCCGCCAGGGCGGCGTCGGTGCCCGGCCAGGGCTCGTGCCCACGCAGGCCCGTGGCGGTGACCAGGGCGATCAGGGTGTCGGGAAAGGCGTCCGCCACGGCGGGTGCGATGCGGAAGTCGTGCATGTGCGGGGTTCCGTCTTCTCTGGGAATGCGGCTACGATTGGCCATTGGAATGACCTCACGGTACAACGGATCGACCGACCTCAGTCAACCGAATGACTGGACGGGGCAACCGAATGACCGAGCGTTGCAATCGAACAGCCATAGCTGCGAGGACGGTGATCAGGTGGCCGAGATGGCCGACACGGCCATGACCCTGCGGACGGTCGCGTACAACGTCCGGACGGCCCGCGTCCGCGCGGGACTCTCCCTGGAGGAGCTCAGCAGGCGCGCACAGGTCAGCAAGGGTGCCCTGGTGGGCCTGGAGAAGGCTCAGGGCAACCCCAACCTGGCCACCCTCGTCCGGCTCGCCGACACCCTCGGCATCTCGGTGTCCGCCCTGATGCAGGGCCCCGCCGAAGGCCGCGTCCGGGTCGTCTCCGCCGACGCCGTGGCGCCGCTGTGGACCGGCGAGGAGGGCGGCGAGGCCCGGCTGATGCTGACGACCTCCGGCCCGGCCCCGGTCGAGGTCTGGCGCTGGCGGCTGGAACCGGGGGAGGAGTACCCCAGCCATCCCCACCAGGCCGGAGTCGTGGAGACCGTCAGCGTCGTCGCCGGCCGGATGACCCTGGTCGTCGACGGCGCCGAGTACACCGTCGGCGCCGGGCAGACCGCGACCTTCGACGGTGACACCGCGCACGCCTACCGGGGCGCGGGCGACGGGACCTGCCACCTGATCATGACCGTCCACCTGCCGCCCGGCCCCGGCCCCGCCACCGCACCGTGACCCGCCACCGCACTGTGACTCGCCCGCGCACCGTGAGCCGCCCCCCTCGCGCCCACTCGCGACTCGACGGAGCCCCGGCTCAGTTCCCCACGCCCAGGCCGGACATGAACGCCGCCGGATAGCGGTCGCCGCGCGCGGAGCCGAGCGGCACCGCCTTCTCGATCCCGGCCAGATCGTCCGCCGACAGCTCGACCTCCAGCGCGGGCAGCGCCTCCGCCAGCCGCTCGCGGGTGCGGGCGCCGACCAGCGGCACGATGGTGTCGCCCTGCGCCGCGACCCACGCGATGGCCAGCTGGGCCACCGTGCACCCCTTGGCCTCGGCGACACGGCGCAGTGCCTCCACCAGACCGAGGTTGTGCTCCACGTTCTCGCCGGCGAACCGCGGGCTGAAGACACGGTGGTCGCCGGGACCGGCGCTGTGCCCGGCCGACCAGTGCCCGGAGATCAGACCACGGCTGAGGACGCCGTAGGCCGTCATGCCGATGCCGAGTTCCCGCAGCGTGGGCAGGACCTTCGCCTCCACCGCCCGCGAGATCAGCGAGTACTCGATCTGGAGGTCGGAGACCGGGTGCACGGCGTGCGCGCGGCGGATCGTCGCCGCGTCGACCTCCGAGAGACCGAGATACCGTACGTACCCCGCCTCGATCATCTCCTTGATCGCGCCCACCGTCTCCTCGATCGGTACCTCGGGGTCCAGCCGGGCGGGGCGGTAGATGTCGATGTGGTCGGTGCCGAGCCGGTTCAGCGAGTAGGCGAGGAAGTTTTTCACCGCCTCGGGACGGCAGTCCTGGCCGCCGTAGCCGGGCACCGGGCCGCTCAGCATGCCGAACTTGACGCTCAGCCGGTAGCCGTCCCGGTCCCGGCCGCGCAGCGCCTCGGCGAGCAGCAGTTCGTTGTGGCCCATGCCGTAGAAGTCACCGGTGTCGATCAGCGTCACCCCGGCGTCCAGCGCCGCGTGCACGGTGGCGATGCTCTCCGCGCGGTCCGCCTCGCCGTACGCCCCCGACATCCCCATCGCGCCCAGGCCCAGCGCGGAGACGGCGGGGCCGGAGGTGCCCAGGGTCCGTGTCCGCATCGTGTTCGCCGACGTCATCTTCTCGAACGTCATCGTCTTCTCCAGGATCGTCGAACCGTCTTCGCCGACATCGTCAGAACCGTCGTGGATCTTCTGTCCACCCCCACCCTGCGCCGATGCGGCCGCGCCCGGGAGTGGAGCGTTCATCCTGGGAGTGCCGCTCCCTGGATGGGCCCGGAGACCGCGAGGGACCATGGGGCCATGCAACGCGACCAGCTCGCCGACTTCCTGCGCCGCCGCCGCGAGGCCATCCGACCGGCCGAGGTCGGCATCGCCGACGGTCCGCGCCGCCGTACCGCCGGCCTCCGCCGGGAGGAGGTGGCGATGCTCGCGGGCATGTCCGTGGACTACGTCGTACGCCTCGAACAGGGCCGCAGCAGCCAGCCCTCGACCCAACTGCTCGGGGCGCTGGCCCGGGCGCTGCGGCTGTCCGACGACGAGCGCGACCACCTCTTCCATCTGGCGGGCCACCAGCCGCCGCCCGCCGACGGGGTGGCCCGGATGGCCCGCGCCGGTCTGGTGCGGATGCTCGACCTGCTCGGTGACACCCCGGCCCTGGTGCTGTCCGACCTGGGCGAGGTGCTGGCCCAGAACCGGATGTCCGTCCTGCTGACGGGCGACCACACGCACTTCTCCGGCGACGACCGCTACCTCGTGCACCGCTGGTTCACCGACCCCGCCGCGCGCGCCGCCGGCCCGCGCGAGGAGCACGATCGCCACGCCCGTCAGCTGGTCGCCGACCTGCGCGCCGCGGCGGGCCGCCGCTCGGGCGACCCCGAGGTGGCGGGCCTCGTCGAGCGCCTCCTGGCAGCGAGTGCCGACTTCCGTGGCCTGTGGGCCGAGCACGAGGTGGCGGTCCGCCGCGCCGACCGCAAGGTCTTCCTGCACCCGAGGGTGGGCCGCCTCGTGATGGACTGCGAGACCCTGATCACCCCCGACCAGCGCCAGGAACTCCTCGTCCTCACCCCGGCGGACGCCGAGTCGCGTGAACGCCTGGAACTCCTCCGGGTCCTAGGGCCTGTCCGGCGGATCATGCCGGAGACGCGGGGGCCGGCACGCACATCTGCGGCGTTGTCGTCGGTCGCCGACTCCCCCGAGTTCTCGGCTGCGCTCGAACAGGGGGGACCCCCATCGCGTCGACTCCCTCCTCCGCCTTGCAGCTGCACGCACCAGCCCCCGCTCACCCGGGTTGACGGGTACCGTCGGTTTCCTCCGACTTGATCCGCCGGACAGGCCCTAGGGCGTGTTTCGAAAGTCCCGCCTGCCCTGCGACGCCTGGCACGCACTCCCCCAAGCTCTGACGAGCAGGGGGTGCCCCCGGCTGTGTTGTCGGGATCGCCCACGTACGCCCAGTACGAGGGCGACCCTCCGCCTTGCGATCGCACGCACCAGACGCCGCAGGGTCCGCCCTTCGGGCGGCCGGCGCTACTTTCGAAACACGCCCTAGCGTCGAGGAGTTCCCGACGGGGGCGCAGGACACCGACGTACGGTGAGCCCGGCAGGGGCCGGTCACGCAGAGGGGGAGGACATGGACGTCCTGGGTGTGGATGCCTGTGGCAAGCAGGGGTGGGTCGGGATCGGGCTCGCGGGCATTGCGTACGCGGGGAGTCTGGTGGATGTGCGGCTCGACCGGCTGATCGAGCGGGCCGGTGACGGGGTGCGGGTGATCGCGGTGGACATGCCGCTCGGGCTGGTGGAGAAGGGGTGGCGGGCCGCCGACCTCGCGGCACGCGGTCTGCTCGGGGTACGGCGCAGCAGCGTGTTCCTCATCGCGCCCCGGCCGGTGTGGGACGAGCGGGGCTACGTCGCCGCCGCCGACCGGTGCCAGGAACTCACCGGGAACCGGCTGACCCGGCAGGCGTGGGCACTGGCCCCGAAGCTGCTGGAGGCCCGGGACTGCTGGGCGGCCGACCGGCGGATCCACGAGGTGCACCCCGAGCTGTCCTTCCGGGCCCTGGCGGGCGGGATGCCGCTGGCGCACGCCAAGAAGACCTGGCGCGGGCAGCGGCAGCGATCCGCCCTGCTGGCCGGGGCAGGGATTGCTCTCCCGGACGAGCTCGGGGAGGCCGACCGCGTCCCCGTGGACGACGTGCTCGACGCCGCCGTCACCGCCTGGTCGGCCCACCGGATCGCGAGCGGTGTCGCGGAGCGCGTGCCCGAGGCACCCGAGACGGATGCGGAGGGGCGCGTCGTCGAGATCCGCTACTGACCGGCCTGGCAGCCGTCAACTCCCCTACTGGCCTGCCGCGTTGAGCAGGTCGAGCACACTCTGCTGGCAACCGTAGTCGCTCGTGCCCGTGCCGCCGTTCCAGTGCGGGCCGTACTGGTCCAGGGGGTTGCGATCCTTGGCGTAGGCCGCGTCCGCCCAGCGGTCGAGAGTCGTCGCGTACGGGTGGTCGGTCAGCTGGGCGTCGAGTCGGCCCAGGCCACGGACGTAGGCGCCCTTGAAGGAGGGGCCGTCGCCCGTGCAGCCGTCGGACTCGCCGGGCTCGCGCAGCACACCGTCGGTCTGGAGCCTGACCGTCGATGCATCGGCCAGTTGGCGGGCGGTAGTGAGCAGGGCGCTGTCGCCGGTCGCCCGGTACAACTCGGTGAGACCGCCGAGGACCACGCCCTGGTTGTACGTCCAGGTGGTCTGGCCGTTGTTGGCGCAGGCGTCGGTGAGACCGTCGTTGATCATGCGATCGCCGTTGATCATGCCGCTCTGCCGGAACCACGCCCATTCGTTCTTCGCCCGGTCCAGATAGACGCTGTCGCCGGGGATCCGGTTGTGCAGCGCCGCGTTGATCTGGAGGAAGAGTTCGTTGGTGATGGCGTTCTTGTAGGTCTTGTTCTGGTTCCAGAGCACTCCGCCGCCGCAGGTCGCCGTCCAGTAGGCGTTCATGTGGTCGGCGTCGGCGCGGGCGGTGTTCAGATAGCGGCTGTCCCCGGTCGCGTCGAAGGCGGCGATCCAGGCAAGTCCCCACCAGCCGGTGTCGTCCAGATAGTCGTTGGTGAAACTGCCGCCCTGGGCGCCGATGTTTCTGTCGTAGGTGGAGGCGATCGTGTACAGGTAGCTCGGCATTCCGCTGACGCGGGCGTTGTCGAGGACGGCGGTCAGGGCGTTGGCGGCGGTCCACCAGCCGTTGCCGCCGAAGAGACCGGTGCCCCGGTCGTACGACATCATCAGCGCGGTCGCCGCCGCGGTGCCGCGGCTCCAGGCGTTCCAGTTCACCCGGGCCCAGGCGGTACAGGTGATCTCCGGGCGGTCCCCGGCCTTGCCGCAGGCGCGCAGCGCCCCGACACCGGTCGTGTTCCAGTCGTCGACGTTGTACATCAGGGTGCGCCAGCCGCGGAAGCCCGAGGGGATTGTCGTGTCGCCCAGCCTGCTGCCGTCGGACCAGGTGCGGCCGCCGTCCCAGCTCCGGTCCAGCCAGACCTCGTCGCCCGGGCTGCCGTTGTCGATGGAGGCCCAGCCCATGACATCGTTGTCCGAGAGGTGCAGTTGTACGGTGCGGCCGTAGAGCGTGCTGGTGACGGGGGCACGGTCCGAGGTGGCCGCGGCGGGGTCGCGGGTGTCGCAGTACTTGTTGCAGATGGTGGCGGTGGCTGCTGCGTTCGCGAGCGGCGGGGCGGCCAAGGTGAGCAGCGCACCCAGTAAGGCGGTCGCCGTTGTCACCGCTGCTGTGCGGCGCTTGAGTCTGCCGAGCACTCTCCACCTCCGGTGGTCGGGTGTGCGGAATCTGGTACGGACCAGGTCCGAGAGCGCTCTCAGGGTGCTCGCACGGTAGGAGACATGTCAATCACTCGGGCGGGCGCGGCTGGTCTGTCGCTGTGAGCGATGCCGGGTGTCTGCGGATCAGCGCTGATTCAGCGGGCCTTGCACGGCTGCTGTTTCTCAAGTGATGCCGTGTGGCCGGAGATCAGTTGCTTCATGGCCGTCTCGTCGCGCCGGGCTGGTTTCGGCACCTTGATCAGTGTGCGAGGCGCCCGGGTGGTCCACCCGGGCGCCTCGCAGCGGGAGTTGTCGGCTCACGGTGCCGAGCGGAACGCGTTGCCCTCCGGGGTCAGGGTGGAGCCCGAGCGGAACAAGGTGGTTCCCGGGCCGGATTCCTCGGTGCCGAGGCCGAACCATGCGTAGCGCCGCAGGTAGGGCAGTCCGGCGAGCATCTTCGTGGCGGAGGTGAGGAAGGCCGCCTGTTCCGTGTCGGTGGGGTAGCGGGTGCCCTGGGAGAAGTCGATGAGGGCGAACTCGGTCAGCCAGATCGGCTTGTGGTAGCGCTCGTACACCGCGCTCAGATAGTTGCGCAGCTGCTGCACGGCGGCCTCGGTGCGGAAGTCGCCGCCGTACCAGTGCAACGTGATGAAGTCCACGCGGTACCCCCGCTGCTTCGCGCCGCTCATGAAGCGGTCCAGCCAGCCGCCCGCCCGGTCGCCGCCGTAGGCCACGGCGGGGCTGCCCAAGGTGTTCCCGGTCGCCTGCAATTGGGGCCACAGGTCGAGTGCCTGGTCGACCGTCATGTTCGACTGGGCGCTCATGTCCGGTTCGTTGAAGCCCAGCAGATAAGGGCCGGCTGCCTTCGCCTCCGACAGTGCCTGGGCGGTGACGCTCTTCGCACCCCAGATCATCGGCACGAAGTCCGCGCCGCCGGACGCCGCGATGCCGGGGTGGGTGGTGGACCAGGTGTAGTACCAGCCGGCGCCGGAGCGGCTCAGCCCGCCGGACATCCCGGAGTAGGACCAGACCGCGACTCCCTTCCGGCGGGAGGAGACCACCGGATCCGCGGCCGCGGCGGCCTTGGTGCCCGGTGAGCGCGACGCCCGGGTGGCGGATGCCGATGCCGACGGTTCGGACTTCTTCTTCGTCGCCGACGGGCTGGGCGACGCCGAGGGGGTGGGGGAGACGGTCTGTGCGGTGGTGGTGGGGGTGCCGGCCGCGGTGCGCGCGGCGGCGGCAGCTGCTGCCGAGCCGTTGGTGTCCTGGGAGTGCACCAGGGCGAACGCGGTGAGGACGACGGTCGCGGTCGCGACGGCCGCGGTGATCGTCCTGGCGTGCCCGGCACGGCCCGGTGCACGGCGCCGGGAGGCGGGCTGCCCGGCCGCGTGGGTGCCACGAGGGCGTATCGTCGCGTGCCCTGCGTTCCCGGGTTCCGGGACGTCGGCCGGCTGTCCTCCCGCCGCCGACACCGCCGGTGCGATCGCCGCCCATACGGCCTGGTGCAGACCGGCCGGCGGGACGAGCAGCGGAAGCCCCATGAGCAGGCGGCCCACGGGGACCAGCCGGTCCTGGCGCTCACCGCAACGCGCGCAGCCGCGGGCGTGCCGGGCGATCCGCTTGCGCCACAGCGGACTCGGACCCGAGTCCCACACCCGCGTCTGCTCGGACAGCTCCGGGCACGGCGGCTTGACGGCCAGTGCCCGGACGACGGTCCTGGAGACGTCGAGCTGCTCCTTGAGCCGCTGGATCCTTACGGCCGTGTGACGGCCGGACAGGCCGAGTGCCCCGGCAACCTCGGCCCGGTCCAGCTCACCGGTCTCCTCCAGCCACCACAGCGACAGCAGTTCACGGTTGTCCTCGTCCAGCCAGCGGGTGGCCTCCGCCACTTCCCGTCGGTCGTCGTCCAGTTGCAGCCGGAGGATGGTCAGGGACGCGAAGTCCGAGGCGGGATCGGGGAACTGCGCGGCGAGCTCCACGGGTTCGCGGGTCTCCCGGTCCTGAATGTGTCCTCGGATCCAGTCCCGTATCTGCCGCACGGTGATGGCCACCATCCACGATCGGTAGGACGAGGGGTTCTCCAGCCGGTCCAGGCCGCGCACCACCCGCAGCAGCGTCTCCTGCACGACGTCGTCGACGTCCTGGCCACCGTTCAGCGCGCGGCCGACGATGTTGTAGACCAGCGGCAGGGACTGCGCCACCAGCCCCTCGATCGCCCGCGGATCGCCCGAACAGGCGGCGGACACCAGGCCGGTGCCGGGATCTCGCCCGTGGTCTGTGCGCATGAACCGTCTCTCCCTCATCTCACGCCCCGTGGCATTCTCACGCCTGCGAAGGCCGACGCGGACCCGGCAGTCGTCCTACCGGCCCCACTACGGGAGACGCGGTGGGGCCGGTGGGACAACAGAAAACCCGGGAGAGATGCCGGTGGAGGTGCGCGGGCGGCTGCCACGACCGGGCGACGGGGCGTGAGCAGCGCAGCGCCCTGGTGCGGTGTTCGGGGTCCGAGTCCGGGTCTGGGTCCCGGTCGGGGGCTGCCATGCCCTTCAGGCGCTTGCGCAGCCCCGGTCTCACGCTCGCCGTCGCGGCTCGTCCAGATAGTGCAGTACCGCCGCCACCCTGCGGTCCACCCGGTCCGTCGGGGACAGGTCCAGCTTGGCGAAGATGTTGCGGATGTGCTTGTGGACCGCGCCGTCCGTCACCACCAGGCGTTCGGCTATGGCGCTGTTGCCCAGTCCCTGTGCCATCAGGGCGAGTACGTCGTGTTCGCGCGGGCTGAGGCGGTCCAGGCGGGTGTCGTGGCGGGAGCGGGTGAACAGCTGGGCGACGACCTCGGGGTCGATCGCCGTGCCGCCGCCGGCCACCCGGTGCAGGGCGTCGAGGAACTCCTCTACCCGGCCGACCCGTTCCTTGAGGAGGTAGCCGAGGCCGTCCACCCCGTCGGTGAGCAGCTCGGTGGCGAAGCTCTGCTCGACATAGGCGGACAGCACCAGGACGGCCAGACCGGGATGGCGCCGCCGGGCCTCGACCGCCGCGCGGATGCCCTCGTCGGTGTGGGTGGGCGGCATACGGACGTCGAGGACGGCCACATCGGGCCGGTGCTTGTCGATGGCGTCCAGGACCTCGTCGGCCGTCCCCGTCCTGGCGACCACGTCGATGCCTTCCGCGCCCAGCAGCAGGGCGAGCCCTTCGCGCAGCAGGGGATCGTCCTCGGCCATCACTATGCGCATGCAGGCAACTCGCTCGGCTGGCTAGGGCCTGTCCGGCGGATCATGCCGGAGACGCGGGGGCCGGCACGCACATCTGCGGCGTTGTCGTCGGTCGCCGACTCCCCCGAGTTCTCGGCTGCGCTCGAACAGGGGGGACCCCCATCGCGTCGACTCCCTCCTCCGCCTTGCAGCTGCACGCACCAGCCCCCGCTCACCTGAGTCGACGGGTGCCGTCGGTTTCCTCCGACCCGATCCGCCGGACAGGCCCTCGGTTGACGGGTCCAGCCGCAAGCCACGGCGCCCGTCGGCGGCACGGTCCGGGCGGGTGCCCGGGCGCGGTTCAGGTGCCGCACGGCAAGGTCGCGTCGAGGACCGTCGGCCCGCCCGGTGGGCTGGTCACGCGGAGTGTACCGTCGTGGGCCGCCACCCGGCGGCGGATGCCGGTGAGCCCGGTGCCGCCGTCCTCGTCCGCACCGCCCCGGCCGTCGTCCTCGACGCGCAGGCGCAGCCGCCCGCCCTCGGTACGGACGGTCACCGTGGCCCGCGTGGCGCCGCTGTGCTTGGCGATGTTCGTCAGCGCCTCGGCGACCACGAAGTACGCGGTGGCCTCCACCGACGCCGCGCAGCGCTGCGGTGTGCCGACGTCGGTGCGGCACGGCACCGCGCACTCGGCGGCCAGTCCGGCCAGTGCCCCGGCGAGCCCCCGGTCGGACAGCACCGGCGGCAGGATGCTGCGGGAGACGCCGCGCAGTTCGGCGAGCGCCTGCTCCGCGGCGCTCTGGGCGCGTTCGAGGAGTTCGTCGGCGCGGTCCGGATCGCGGGCGGCCATACGGCGGGCGGCGCCGAGCAGCACGGTGACGGTGACCAGCCGGTTCTGGGTGCCGTCGTGCAACGAGCGCTCGATACGGCGCAGTTCGGCGGCGTGGGCGTCGAGCGCGGCGGCGCGGGTGGCGGTCAGCTCGGCGACCCGCAGCGACAGGTCGGTGTCCGGGTCCGCCGCGAGGAGGGCGCGCCCGGGGCGGGCCTGGAGCCGCGCCATGCCGGGGGCGAGACCGAGGACCACGGCGATCCAGCCGACGCCGAGGAGGCTCACGGACAGGGCCTCGGGCCAGGAGTGTGCGATGCCGAATCCCAGGGACGTACTGGTCGTATCGGCGGGCGCGAACGGCCACACCAGCGGGAACACGATGTCCCGGACGGCGGCCAGCGGCAGGCACACACCGAGCATCCCGAGCGCGAACCCCGAGGTGGCGTGGCGCAGCGCCCAGCGCAGCTCCCGCCGGGTGGTGGGGTCGGCGAGGGCGAGCCGCAGCCCCGTAGGCGCGGGGTCCGGGGCGACGACCTCCGGTCCCAGGCGCGACAGCCGTTCACGCTCCCGTTCGGCCACCGCGTGCAGGATGCGTACGACGCCGGGTGCCGCGAGCAGGCCCACGCCCAGTGGCGCGGTCACGGCGGCGACCGCCATCAGGACCAGGACGGCCACCGCCGCCGCGGCCGTGCCGAGCCCGCCGACGAGCTGCGCGAGCGCCGACTTGGCCGCCCGCACGGTCTGTACGAGGACGTCACCGGGGCGGCCGGTGTCCTGCCCGGTCGCTGTCCGGGGCCACATAGGGTCCTCCACTCCGGTCTGCCGCTGCAGGTCAACCGCGGGCGGTCTGCCGCTTGGTCTGCCGCGGCCGTGGTCGTCGGCCCGCACGACCCTACGGCCCGGGCTGTGCCGGCGAGAAGTACAGCCTGCTGTACCTCCGATCGGGGGGCTGGCGGGATCGGCCGGAAGGGGGTGCGGTCCCTAGCGTCGAAGACGTCAGCCCAGCCCGCCGAACAGGAGCCTTCGATGGCCGCCGACCACTACCGCCTCACCGGTGCGGGCACCCCGCACGACGACGATCCACCGGCCGCCGTCAGCCGCGCCGACCTCGTCCGTTTCCTGCTGTGGCTGCTGCTGGTGCTCAGCGTCGTCGCCAACACCGTCGCGTCGTACGCCGGCGCGGGTCTCGGCGTGCACCTGGCCTGCGGCACTGTCACCGGCGTCACCGCCGCCGTCCTCGTCGTACGCCGTCTGAAGGGCCGCCGATGAGCCCGGCGACGACCGCGGTCCGCGCCCCCGCCATCGCGCTGGCGCACCTCACCAAGACCTACCCGGGCGGAACCCGCGCCCTCGACGACGTGTCGCTGACTGTCGCCCCCGGAACCTTCCTCGCGGTGATGGGCCCCTCCGGCTCCGGCAAGAGCACGCTGATGCACTGCGCGGCGGGCCTGGACACCCCGACCTCCGGCAGTGTCCGCATCGACGGCACCGAGATCGCCGGTCTCGGGGAGACCCGCCGCACCGAACTGCGCCGCGAGCGCGTCGGGTTCGTGTTCCAGGCGTACAACCTCATCCCCTCGCTGAGTATCGAGGACAACATCACACTGCCGCTGCGCCTCGCCGGGCGGACACCGGACCGGCAGTGGATCGGCGTACTGGTCGAGCGGGTGGGCCTGGCCGCTCGGCTGCGCCACCGCCCCGCCGAACTCTCCGGCGGCCAGCAGCAACGCGCAGCCGTCGTCAGGGCGTTGGCGGCCGAGCCGGCCGTCGTGTTCGCCGACGAACCCACCGGCGCGCTCGATCTGCGCAGCGCGCACGAGGTGCTGGAACTGCTGCGCGGCCTGGTGGACGAGCTGGGCCAGACGGTCGTGATGGTCACCCACGACCCGGCCGCCGCGGCCCGCGCGCACCGAGCGCTGGTGATGGCCGACGGACAGGTCGTCGAGGCCCTCGACCACCCCACCGCGCCTCAACTGGCCGACCGCCTCGTCACGTTGGGGGAGCGCTAGACCATGCTCCCTCTGCTCCCCCTCGCTCTGCGCATGGCCGCCCACCGGATCACCGCGCTCATCGCCGTGGTGTGCGCGGTCCTCGGCGGGGCCGCCCTGATCACCGGCACCGGGGTACTGGCCGAGTCGGGGCTGCGCTCGACACTGCCGCCCGGCAGGCTCGGCGGCGCGGACGTCGTCGTCGCGGCCGACCAGGAGTACCACCCGGGCGCCGAACCCTCCCTGGCCCTCCCCGAGCGCGCCCGCCTCCCGGCCCGGCTCGTCGACAAGCTCTCCCGCCTGCCGGGTGTGACCGCGGCTGTCGGCGACATCGGCTTCCCCACCGCCCTGATCGACACCGGTGGCCGGATCGTGCCGACCGCCGACGACCCCGTCGCGGCCGGGCACGGCTGGTCCTCGACCCGCCTCCTGGACCGCCCGCGCATCACCGGCCGCACCCCCACCGGGGCGGCCGAGATCGCCGTACCCGCGGTGAGTGGCCTCCGCGCGGGCGACCCGGTCCGGGTCGTCGCCAACGGCAGGCCCACCGCGCGCTACCGCGTCACCGCCGTGGTCGACGCGCCGGGCGCCGGTGTCTACTTCGCCGACACGACCGCCGTACGGCTGGCCGGGCGCGGCAGCGGCGACAAGGCGGCCGTCGACCTCATCGGCCTGACCACCGAGCCCGGCACCGGGCAGTGGGTCGCCCGCGCAGTCCGCCACCAGCTCGCCGGCACCGGACTGACGGTCAGTACCGGGGCGGACATCGGCGAGACCGTGTCGCCCGGTGTGGGTGCGGCCCGCTCGCTGCTGGTGCTGCTCGCCGGTTCGCTCGGCGGGATCGTCCTGCTCATCACCGGGTTCGTCACGGCGGGCGCGCTGGGCGTGTCGATCGCCGGGCAGCGCCGGGACCTGGCGCTGATGCGGGCGGTCGGGGCGACCCCGAGGCAGATCCGCCGACTGGCCGCCGCGCAGTCGTCGGCGGTGGCCGCCGTGGCTGTGGCGCCTGGTATCGCGCTCGGCTATGTGCTGGCCGGGCAGTTCCGCTCCCTGCTCGTCGACCGGGGGGTGCTGCCGTCAGAACTCCCGCTGATCTACGGTCCGTTGCCCGCCGTCGCCACACTCCTGCTGATCGCGGCCGTCGTGCAGTTGTCGGCCCGTGCCGCGGCCTGGCGCACGTCGCGCATGCCTGCCACCGAGGCGGTCGCCGAGTCCCGCAGCGAACCACGCAAGCCGTCCGCCGGACGCGCCCTGACCGGTGGGCTGCTGATCGCCGCCGCCTTCGCGCTGTCCGTGACCCCGCTGGTCTCCCGTACCGTGATCGGCGCCTCGGCCACCTCCATCGCCGGGATCGTCGCCGCGATCGGCCTGGCCCTGTGCGGCCCGGCCCTGGTGCAAGGCGCGGGCGGGGCCGTCGCACGGCGGCTGCGGGCCGGGGTCACCGCCCCGACCTGGCTGGCCGTGGCCAACGTACGTGCCTACGCGCTGCGGTTCGCCGGGGTGGTCAGCCCGCTGGCCATGGCGGTCGTGTTCGTGCTGACGTACACCCTTGCCCAGACCACCGTGCTCGCCGCCACCGGCCAGGACAACCGCGACGGCACCCTGGCCCAGTACCGCCTCGGCGCCCCCACCCTCGGCGGACTGCCGTCGGACATCCCCGGCGCCGTACGGAAGCTGCCCGGCGTACGGTCCGCCGTCTCCGTCAGCGCCACCACCGTGGTCTGGTCGTACCGGCAGTTCGGCGACACCACGACCGAGTCCGCGTCCGCGCTGATCGCCCCGCCGGCCGCGGCGGACGTCCTCGACCTCGGGGTGAAGCAGGGCACACTCGCCCGGCTCACCGGCGCCACCGTCGCCGTCAGTAGCGACGCCGCCGGATCGCGCGGCGCCGGACTGGGCGCGTGGACACGGCTGCTGCTCGGGGACGGCACCGAGGTGCGGGCCAGGGTCGTGGCGGTGTACGACCGCGGACTCGGCTTCGGCCCGCTGGTGCTCTCCGGCGACCTGGCCGCCGGTCACACCACCTCCGCCCTCGCCCAGAGCCTGCTCGTCAGGACCGACGGCACCGCGGCCGCCGCACACCGGCTGACGCGGCTGGTGGCGGACCGGCCCGGTCTGGCGCTGGAGGACACCGACGCGCACTCCGGGTCCGGCCGGGACCGGGACATCCCACCGGAGGTGTGGATCAACCTGGCGACGATCGTCGTGCTGCTCGGCTATCTGCTGCTGAGCATCGTCAACAAGCTGGTCGCCGCCACCGCCCAGCGCCGCACCGAGATCGCCGCGCTGCGCCTGGCCGGTACGACGCCCCGGCAGATCCGGGTGATGATGCGCCGCGAGGCCGCGCTGATCGCCGCCGCCGCGCTCACCTCGGGGCTGCTGCTGTCGGCGCCGCCGCTCGCCCTGCTGGGCCAGGGCTTCCTCGGCCGACCATGGCCCGCCGGCCCCGTCTGGCTGCTGCCCGCAGCGGCGGTCACCGTGATCGCGGCGTCCTTCCTGGCCATCGAGCTCCCCACCCGGCGGGCGCTGCGCACGGCACCGGCGGAGGCACTGCGCGCGGCGGTGTGACGGCGGGCGGGGGCCGTGGCCCGGCGTGGGCGGGTGTGGGCGGGTGTGTCCGGACGGTCGGCCGCCTTCAGCCCCGGGCCGCCATAGGTTGAAGGCGGCGGGGAGGCTGTTTACCCGGAAACCGGCTGTCTGCGCGGGGGCCCGAAGCGGGCCATGAGCAGAGTCATGAGGCCGCCGACGGGGCATGATCGGGATCATGAAGCACCCGCATCTGCCGACCACCGAGACCGCCGTCACCGCGATACGTGAGATCGCGCACGAGTACAACCTGGAGATGGTCGTCACCGACGACATCGGAGCGGACCAGACCTCCCGCCGCACCGCCGCAGGAGCGTTCACGGTCCTCGACCCGGACGGCTCGCTGCCGCACGAGGCGTTCGTCGAACTCGGCGGCTCCCCTTCCGTGAACGTCCGGATCTACCCGGAGGACGACGCGCAGATCACCGTCGAGGGAGTGGCCTTCGACGACATCCCCCGCGACTCCGTCCCGGCGTTCCTGCGCGCGGTCTACGACGGCCTCACCCTTGTGAAGCAGCGCTTCCTGCCGCCGGGCACCTGGCTGATCGTCTCCCTGCCCGGCGACGAGACGTACAAGGAAGTGGTCTTCCGTAACGTGCTCAGCCCCTGGCTGGCCCGCAACATCCGCGGCTAGGGCGGCACTTGCCGTCCGGCGCCGACGGCCGCCACGACCCGCTCGGCTCGTTCACCGCGCCCGCCCGCATCGTGCTCCTCGGTTCACGGGCGGGCCTTGATCTCCTTCATGGTCAGGTGGGACTCGAGGCGCAGGACGGCAGGCAGGCCGCTGAGCTTCTCGGTGAGGAAGGACTCGTAGGCGGCGTGGTCGGCGACCGCGACGCGCAGGAAGTAGTCGGGGCGCCCGTACATACGGCGGAACTCGACGACCTCCTCGTAGGACGCCACGGTCTTCTCGAACTCCTCGAAGCTCTTGCGGTCCTGGGCGTAGATCTCGACGTCGATGAGGACCTCCAGCCCGCGGCCCAGGGCCCCGGGGTCGATCACGGCCCGGTACCCGGTGATGACACCGGCCTCCTCCAGCCGCTTGACCCGGCGCAGGCAGGGCGGCGGCGTCAGGCCCACCCGCTTGGCCAGCTCCACGTTGGTCAGCCGCCCGTCCTGACGTAGATGGAACAAAATTTCTCGGTCCACGGCATCGAGGATGAATTCATTACCCATACCTTGATCATAGAGCGACAACCGGCAACCATATGAGGCGCGATTCGTCCTAAAATTTCTCCATGGACGCAAGCTCTGCCGTCGCAGAGGGACGACCTCGGCCGCCCCTGCCCGTCCCTCCGTCCGCGCAACGGTCGGAGGCACGTGCGGCGTTGAAGGACTCCGCCGGCGTGGGCCTGGGCTTCGTCCCGCTCGGGCTGGCCTTCGGGGCGCTCGCGGCGCAGTCGGGTCTGCCCTGGTGGTGGGCGGGGCTGTCCGCGGCGCTCGTCTTCGGCGGATCGTTCGAGTTCCTGCTCATCGGCATGTCACCGCCACAGCCCCGTTTGCGGCGATCGCCCTGTCCGCGTTCATGGTGAACGTCCGGCACGTCTTCTACGCGCTGTCCTTCCCCCTGCACCGCGTGACCGGCCGCCTCGGCAGGGCGTACAGCACCTACGCCCTGTGTGACGAGGCGTACGCGCTGACCACCGCGGAGCAGGCCCGCACCTGGTCCAGCCGGCGCATCCTGTGGCTGCAACTGCTCCTGCACCTGTACTGGACGGGCAGCGCCACCGCCGGCGCCCTGCTCGGTTCCCTCATCCCCGCCGGTGTCACCGGCCTGGACTTCGCCCTCACCGCCCTGTTCACCGTCCTGGCCCTGGACGCCGTGCGGGACCTGCGCGGCGACCTGCCCACCCCTGCCCTGGCCCTCCTCAGCGCCCTGGCCGCGAGGCTCCTCCTCCCGGGCCAGATGCTCCCGGCCGCCTTCACCCTGTTCACGGCCGCCCTCCTGGCCCGCCGTCTCACCACCGGCAGGAAGCCCAGCCATGCCTGACACCTCCCACGCCATCGCCGCCGTCCTCGTCGCCGCCGCCGTCACCTGGGGACTGCGTGCCCTGCCCTTCGCCGCCCTCACACCGCTGCGCGGCAGCAGCACCGTGCGATACCTGAGCACCCGTATGCCGGCCGGTGTCATGGTGATCCTTCTGGCCTACTGCCTGCGCGATCTCCCCCTCACCCACACGCGAGCCATGGCCCCGTCGGCCGCCCTGGCGGTCACCGTCGGCCTCCACCTGTGGCGCCGCAACGCGCTGCTGAGCATCCTCGGCGGCACCACCGTCCATGTGGTCCTGGCCAGCACGGTCTTCGCCCACTGAGGCCCGTCACAGGGAAGCCGTCGCGCGACGGCTTCCCTGTGACGCCGTCGCGCGACGGCGCGTCGGACCGGGACAAACCGGACGTCGCGCGAGACGCTGCCCGTCATGGACGCGACTGAATCCCACCGCTTCGACGACCTCACCGCCCTCTACATCAACTGCACCCTCAAACCGTCCCCGCAGCTGAGCCACACCCAGGGCCTCGTCGACAAGAGCCGGGCCGTCATGGACGCGCACGGCGTGACCACCGAGCTGATCCGGGCGGTCGACCACGACATCGCCACCGGCGTCTACCCGGACATGACGGAGCACGGCTCTGCCACCGACGAGTGGCCGGATCTCTACGAGAAGGTGCTGGCCGCCGACATCCTGGTACTGGCCGGACCGATCTGGCTCGGTGACAACAGCTCGGTCACGAAGAAGGTCGTCGAACGGCTCTACGGCTGCTCAGCGCTGCTCAACTCCCAGGGCCAGTACGCCTACTACGGCCGTGTCGGCGGCTGTCTGATCACCGGCAACGAGGACGGGATCAAGCACTGCGCGATGAACCTCCTCTACAGCCTCCAGCACCTGGGGTACACGATCCCGCCCCAGGCCGACGCCGGCTGGATCGGCGCCGCGGGACCCGGGCCGTCGTATCTGGATGCCGGCTCGGGCGGCCCGGAGAACGACTTCACCAACCGCAATACCTCCTTCATGACCTGGAACCTCATGCACATCGCGGCCCTGCTGAAACGCTCGGGCGGTGTACCCGCCTACGGCAACCAACGCTCGGAGTGGGACGCGGGCTGCCACCTGGACGCCGACAACCCTGACTACCGCTGAGCGGACACCGTCTCACCCCGGGTGGGTGATTCGGCCACCGTGATGCGGGCCGACGCTTGAGGTGTGCCCGCGGGTGACAGCGGCTGCTGCCGCCGCCACCCTGCCGGGCACGTCGGTGCGTCGGTGCGTCGGAGGAGCAGTCATGAACCGATACCCGCCCATCGCGGACCATGGCATGGTCGGCGATCTCCAGACCGCCGCCCTGGTGTCGTCCGAGGGGACCGTCGACTGGTGGTGCACACCCCGTTTCGACGCGCCCAGCCTGTTCGCCTCCCTTCTGGACAGCGAACGCGGCGGCCACTGCCGACTGGCCGCGGACCTTCCGGACGGTGACGGGACGACCGTCCGGCAGCTGTATCTGTCCGACACGGCGATCCTGATCACCCGCTTCATGGCACCGGGCGGCGTCGGTGAGGTGGCCGACTTCATGGCCCCGCTCGACTCGACGCCCGCGAGCGAGCGGCACTGTCTGTTCAGGGTCGTCAGAGTCGTACGGGGCAGCCTGCCCTTCACCTTCGTCTGCCGCCCGCGCTTCGACTACGGGCGTGCCCCGCACACGCTCACCCGCCTGGACGACCGGGGCACGGTCCTGCGTGGACCGGGGACGGACCTGCATGTCCAGGTCACCGAGGGGGCCGTACTGCGGGCGGACGGCGACGACGTCACCGCCCGCTTCAGCCTCTCGGCCGGCGAGGCCGTCGCCTTCGCGCTGACCAGCACGCCCGGGGGAAGCCCCGCCCCGCCCGCTCCGTCCATGGAGGGCGTCGTCGACGAATTGGAGGCATGCCGGACCTTCTGGTTGTCGTGGCTGCGTTCCTGCACCTACCGGGGACGCTGGCAGGACATGGTGAACCGGTCCGCGATCACGCTCAAGCTGCTCACCTACGCGCCCAGCGGTGCCCCGATCGCCGCCCTGACCATGGGGTTGCCCGAGCAGATCGGCGGCGAGCGCAACTGGGACTACCGCTACACCTGGATCCGGGACTCGGCCCTGTCCGTAGGCGCCTTGATCGACCTGGGCTTCGAGACCGAGGCACACGCCTTTCGCCGCTGGCTGCGGGACCGTATCGAGTCGGGCGGCACGGCATCGGGCGACCCTCTCCAGATCATGTACCGGATCGACGGCGACCCCCATCTCACCGAGGAGAACCTCGACCATCTGGAGGGCTACCGGGGCTCACGACCCGTCCGGGCGGGCAACGCCGCGGCGGACCAGCTCCAGCTCGACATCTACGGCGAGGCCTCCGACGCCCTGGTCGTGGGCGGTGACATCGGCGCCATCCGGGGCTGGACGGACTTCACCGGAGTGCTGGACTGGCTCGCGGACCACTGGGACCGGCCCGACGAAGGCATCTGGGAGACCCGCGGAGGTCGGCAGAACTTCACCTACAGCAGGCTGATGACCTGGGTGGCGTTCGATCGCGGCATACGCGCGGCGACGGATTTCTCACGCCCGGCCGACGTACGGCGGTGGACCGAGACCAGGGACATCGTCTTCCGCCAGATCGCCGAGCGGGGCTGGCACGACAAGCGCCAGGCCTTCGTCCAGCACTACGACACCGATGTGCTGGACGCCTCGCTGCTGCTCATGCCCCGGGTCGGGTTCATCTCCCCGCACGATCCGGACTGGCACAGCACCCTCGACGCGATGGACGACGAACTGGTCAGCGACAGCCTGGTCTACCGCTACGACCCGGCCGCCTCCCCGGACGGACTGCGCGGCTCGGAAGGCACGTTCAACCTGTGCAGCTTCTTCTACGTCGAGGCCCTGGCCCGCAGCGGCCGGCTCGGCCGGGCCCGGTACGCCTTCGACAAGATGCTCACCTACTCCAACCACGTAGGCCTGTTCGCCGAGGAGATCGGCCCCTCGGGCGAGCAACTCGGCAACTTCCCGCAGGCCTTCACCCACCTTGCGCTGATCACCGCGGCCATGGCACTGGACGAGGAACTGGGCGAGGAACGGACCGCGGTGCGGACGGCCGACGAGCAGGAACACACGGGCATGCGCGGTCACGCCATGCCCGCCGGGATCCGGAACAACCGGAACAACCGGAACGAAGGGGATGACCGGAACGCCCCGGACGAAACCGAAGTCAGCGGCGGCCGAGATGACTGAGACAGCCGGGCCGAGGCAGTCGCCGGGCCAGGGACGACGCGTCCTGGCCGCCCTCGCCCTCGCCCAGTTCATCTGCAGCTTCGCCGGCTCCAACATGAACGTGATGATCAACGACATCAGCGAGGACCTGGACACCACCGTGCAGGGCGTCCAGGTGGCCATCACGGTCTTTCTACTGGTCATGGCGGCGCTGATGATTCCCGGCGGCAAGCTCACCGACCGCTGGGGCCGCAAGCGCTGCTTCCTGACCGGACTGATCGTCTACGCCGTCGGAGCACTCCTCAGCGCGGCCGCGCCCGGGCTCGGCGTGCTGATCCTCGGGAACTCGATCTTCGAGGGCGTCGGCACCGCCCTGCTCATCCCACCGGTCTACATCCTCACCACGCTCCTCTACCAGGACGTGACCTCACGCGCCCGCGCCTTCGGAGTGATCATGGCGCTCGGCGGCGCCGGAGCCGCCGCGGGACCGCTGATCGGCGGACTGATCACCGAAACCATCAGCTGGCGGGCCGCCTTCGTCTTCCAGGCCCTGGTCATCGGCGTGATCGTGATGCTCGGCCGCCACCTCGAAGACCCCCTGCCGCCCGACCCGGCCCGGACTTTCGACACCGGCGGGGCGGTGCTGTCCGCAGTCGGCCTCGTCCTGGTCGTCATGGGCATCCTGGCCGCCGACAACAACATCTGGCTGATGATCGCTCTGATCGGCCTCGGCGTCCTGGCGCTGCTGTGGTTCTACCGCTGGGTGCGCGCCAAGGAACAGTCCGGCCGCGAACCGCTGCTCTCCCTCGCCCTGTTCCGCAACCGCACCTCCAACCTGGGACTCGTCACCCAGAACGTGCAATGGCTCCTGCTGATGGGATCCTCGTTCACCGTGGCGGCGTACCTCCAGGTCGTACGCCACTACAACGCCATCGAGACGGGCGTCGTGTTCACCGCCGCCACCCTCGGACTGCTGCTCTCCTCGCTGTCCGCGGAACGCCTCGCCCGGCGGCGTGCACAGCGCACCCTCATCATGACCGGCTTCCTCGTCGCCCTCACCGGCGTGGCCGCCCTGATCGCCCTGGCCGCCGCATACGCCACCGCCTGGGCGTACGTACCCGGCCTCCTCCTGATCGGGCTCGGCCTCGGCGTGATGCTGACCCCGTCGGTGAACGTCGTCCAGTCCAGCTTCCCCGAGGAACAGCAGGGCGAGATCTCCGGCCTCTCCCGCAGCGTCTCCAACCTCGGCTCCTCCTTCGGGACGGCGATCGCCGGAACCATCCTCGTCTCCGGTCTCACCAAGGGCGCCTACGCCGCCGCCATGATCACCCTGGCGGCCGTCGGCCTCATCGGCCTGGCCGCCGCCGTGCGCCTTCCGAGAACCGTGGGCCCGGGCAGCCCTCAGGCCCCACGGGCCACCGCGCCCGTCAGGCACTGACAGCGGGGGCGCTGGGACGGCGGTCGGCTCCGTACCGGCTCGTCGGCCGCCGCGTGCCTTGATGCCGACACATCCACCGTCCCCACGTGCGGATTTGTCATGGACGAGGAGCCTGGGCTCGGCCTACCGTGTCTCAGCGCTCGTTCTTCCGCGGGCTGTCTACCTTTCGTTGCCTGTGGGGGGCCTTCGTCATGTCCGCGCCCAGTGATCTGCGCCCGCTTCCTTTGCTGCCCGGCGGTGTGCCGCGCTCCTCACGCGGCCTCCTGGCCGCCGTTTCAGCACTCCTCGCGGTCGTCGCCCTCAGCGATCTGTTCGCCGTGTACGCCGGAGTCCGGATCCGCATGCTGATCAACGGGGACCACGGCCTCGCCGCCGTTCCCCGCCAGGAACTGGACACCGCGTCCAGGTTGTACGACGCGGCCGGGAAACTTCAGGGCACGGCGTACCTGTTCTGCGCACTGGTCTTCGTCGTCTGGTTCTTCCAGATGCGCCGCAACACCGCGCTGCTGGCGCCCGACCGGTTCCGTAACGGACCCGGCTGGGCGATCGCAGCCTGGGTCGTCCCGGTGGCGAATCTCTGGATGCCGTACCGCGTCGCCATGGACATGTGGGGAGCGAGCACACCCCTGCCGGACGACGGCAAGCCCTACCGGACGTCGGTCTGGCCGGTGAACCTCTGGTGGGGCCTGTTCGTCTTCAGCACCCTGTTCGGCCGGTACGCCGGGGCACGCTATGACGACGCCGAAACACTCGCGCAGATCCGGGACGCCGTGACGCAGTACATAGCGGCCGACATCCTGGAGATTGCCGCCGCCGCGGCCGCGGTGTACTTCGCCGTGCGGCTGACAACCATGCAGCGGTTGAAGGCATCTGAGGGGCCGTACCGTACGGAGGTTCAGGGATGACCGGGCCCGAAGCCGGGGGTCATGAACCTCCGGCTCGCGCCGCCTGCATGCCGCCGTCGACCGGGAGGACCGTTCCGGTCACATAGGAGGCGCGGTCGCTGAGGAGCCAGGCGGCGGCCTGGGCGATCTCTTCGGGGTCGGCCGCGCGGCGCAGCGGGGTGTTCGCGTTGAGCCGGTCGACGACGCCCGGCACCTCCGCCTCCCAGCCGCGGATCATCTCGGTCAGCGTCGTGCCGGGGGCGATCGCGTTGACGCGGATGCCTTCCGCGCCGTAGCTGACGGCCGCCGACTCGGTGAGGCTGTTGACCGCCCGCTTCATCGCGGAGTAGGCGGGCAGCGTGGGGTTGGCCATCAGACTGCCGACGGACGACGTGTTGACGATGGCACCGGTGCCCGAGGTGGCCCGGATCGCGGCCACCTCGGCGGTCATGGCCAGCCAGACGCCCCTGAAGTTCACGCTGTAGACGCGGTCGAGGTCCGTCTCCGGGAGCTGGTCCATCGGGCCCGGCACCTGCACGGTCGCCCCGTTGTTGAAGGCGACGTCCAGCCGGCCGTACAGGTGCACGACGTGCTCGACGGCGGAGCGGACACTGGCCGCGTCGGCCAGATCGCACACGACGTGGTCGGCGGTGCCGCCCGCCGCCCGGATCTCCGCGGTCACCGCCTTGAGCTGGTCCTCCGTCCGGGCCGTCAGCAGCACCCGGGCGCCCTCCCTGGCGAACAGACGTGCCGCGGCGGCTCCGATACCGCGTCCGGCGCCCGTGACGAACGCCACCTTGCCGGCCAGCAGGCCCGGTAAGGCGGGGGCGGACATGTCGGTGGTCTGCGTGTTGTCCATGCCGACTAGCCTGTCGCCGCCCGCGGCGGCTATCCAGGCACCACCGGTACCTGTTTAGGGCCTGTGGAACCCGCGCAGACTGCACGGCATGGACAGACGAGAGCTGGCCGGCTTCCTCCGCAGCAGGCGGGAGCGGATCACTCCGGCCGACGTCGGCCTGCCCGCCGGGCCGCGACGCCGCACCCCGGGACTCCGCCGCGAGGAGGTCGCACAACTGGCGTACATGTCCACCGAGTACTACACACGGCTGGAGCAGGCCCGCGGCCCGCGCCCCTCGCGCGAAGTGCTCGCCGGTCTGGCCCGGGCCCTGCGCCTGTCGGACGCCGAGCGCGACCACCTCCACCACCTCGCCGGCGCCCCGCCCGGCCCGCCGCCCGGACCCTCCCGCGAAGTGCCGCAGAGCATCCTCGACTTCCTGCGGCGGCTGCCGCACGCCGCGGCGATCGTGCTGTCCGCGACCTACGAGGTCATCGCCTGGAACGACCTGGCAGCCGCACTCCTGGAGGACTTCTCCGCCCTGTCCCGACGCGAACGCAACCTCGTGCGCCGCGCCTTCCTTGCACCGCCGGATCAGGAACGGCTGCTGTACAGCCTGTCCGACGAGGGCGGCTTCGCCCGCACCGCGGCCCGGCAACTGCGCGCCGCCGCCGCCCGTTACCCCGACGATCCCGAGGTGGCCGCCGTGGTGGACGACCTCCTCTCCGGCAGTGCCGAGTTCGCCCGGCTGTGGGCCGACCACGACGTCCGCAGCGAGCACACCCTGCGCAAGACCGTCAACCACCCGCTGATCGGCCCCATCACCGTCAACTGCGACGTCCTGGACATCACCGACCGGGACCAGCGAGTCGTGATCTACACGGCCGAGCCCGGCACCCGCTCGGAGGAGGCACTGCGGCTGCTGTCGGTGATCGGCACCCAGCGCATGGACGTGCCCGGCTGAGAAGCCGGGGTGGGCCTGTCGTATCGCGACGCACCGCTCGCCCGTTGCAGACACAGTGCCCGGTGATGCCTCACCGCTCCTGCAGCCGCAGGACCAGTCGGGCGGCTGCGGTGACCGTGGAGTCGAATGCCCGGCAGGCGACCACGGCGTGTGTGACACCGGTGGCCGCGTGGATCAGGTCGAGTCGCACGGTGCCGTCCGCCGAGATGGACAGCCGGGCGTCCAGCCATGTCGTGGTGGCACTCACGTCCGTGGTCCGGGTGCGCTCGCCGTGCAGGAGACGTGTGCCGCCCTGCACCGCGGTGGTGCCCAGGACGGGGAGATCGGCGCCGTCGGCGGTGAGGGTCCCGTCGGGGCCCAGGGTCCAGTGGGCGTGGGCGAGGCGGTCCGCGACATCCTGTGCCTGCGCGGGTGATCCGAGCAGAGGGCTCGTGGAGACGACATGGAGTGTGCGTAAGGAGCGCATCCGGTCGCCGGTGGGTGCGGTGTCGCTCGTGGGACGGTTCGACCGGAGGGCTTCGAAGGACGGCAGCCCCGCCGGACGGGAAGGCGGAGCGGGTCGCGAACGGCTGGGGCAGGGCGTCGGCAGGGCGAGGCCGCTGCCTGTGGAGACAGTGGCGTGCGGGGAGCGGGAGGTGGCCTGGGGGCGTTCGCCGGGCGTGGGGCCCACCGGCAGGAGTCCCAGGACCAGGACCAGTACGGGGAGCAGGCCGGAGGTCGCGTACACCGTGGGCGAGAGGGTGCCGGCCGCGGCTCGCCCGTGCCACCCCCACAGCCGTGCCCACCGGCGGGTGAGCAGCGGCCAGACGGTGATCGCGCCGAGGATCGCCCACCACACGGGACCTGAGACCAGCTCCGCACGCGACAGTGCCACGGCCCTCCGGGTGGCGTCGTCCGCCGTCGTGTCGCCGAGCAGCCAGAAGGCCAGCGCGCCGCCGGACAGGTCCAGCAGGTTTCCGGTGAGCATCGCCGCAGGCCACAGCAGCACCAGAAGGAGCTGGGCCGGCGGCTGTTCGCTGCGGGCGATGAACCACAGACGCATGCGGACGGGCGGGTGGTAGAGCCGGGCCAGAACGCCGTGGGAGGTCCGCGTCCCCTCGCGCAGCGCCCTCTGCTGTGCTGCGGACTTGGCGGTCTGCGCCGCGGACCCGGTGGTTTGTGCCGCGGACCCGGCGGTCCGCGCCGCGTATCGGTCCGCGGCCAGTTCCGCCGACCACAGGGCGCCGACCACGATCAGCAGATTCTTGGGCACGCTCACGACCACCAGGACGATCTGAGCGGACATCAGAGGCGCGGTGGGATTTCCCGAGGCGAACAGCAGTATCACCGGCAGCAGACCGAACACGGCGAAGACGTACGGCCATGCCCGGACCAGACCGGTGAACGGGCTGCCGAGCCCGGCGACGTGCTGCTCGCCGTTCCTGAGGTGGCCGATCTCGTGGTGCAGGACCGCTTCGGCCGCCTCCCGGTCCCTCTTCCAGAGGCTGACCAGCGGGCTGAAGACGCCGACCCGCGCGGTGCGCCACCCGCCGGGATAGACACGGGCGGGCAGGTCCTGGCGCACGGTGACACGGAGTTCGGTGCCCGGAGCCTGCTCGGTGAGGAAGCGCTGCATCTCGTCGATGGTGGGCGGTTCTCCCTCGGCTGCGGGGTCTGCGGGGCGCAGCTCGTAGTGGTGCTCGACCCACCGGGCGCGTAACCCGGTCGCGACCAGGGAGAGCACCGCCGCCAGCAGGAAGACCAAGGGGAGCAGTTGCACGAGGATGAGTGCCGCGGCCGTCTGCACGCCGGGCCTGCGGCCGTGCCCGGTCCTGATCAGGGACACCGCCCAGCCGAGATGGCTGATCAGTGCTGGGAGCCGCACTCCGAACAGACCCAGGAGCAGCCAGAGCCACGGCGGCGGTCCGGACAGTCGCGGGGACCCGGTGCGGGACCTCGCCGCCGGCCGCGGCGGGGGCGAGGGAGCCGCCGGGCTCATGCGTCGTCCGTCTCACCCTGCGCCGTGGGCCGTCCCGGCGCGGTGCCGGTTCTGCGCGCGGTACGGCGGTGCAGCAGGCCGGAGGCCGCACCGGCCAGGCGGCGCAGCGGGGTCCGCGGGCGCCGGGACTGGGGCACGGCCGGTGCGGGCGGCTCGTTCGCCACCAGAGCGTCGAGGAAGCCCGCGATGCCGTCGGGGTCCGGGGCGGACAGGAGGCGGGCGGTCAGCGCGGCCACGAGTTCCTCGGCCGTGTCGGCCTCGACGCCCCGGGCGCGCAGACGTCGGCACATGCCGAACGCCGCCAGCATGACCTCGGCGGAGGGCTGCTGCCCGCCCGGGGCCCGGCCGGTGGCGTTCTCCCCGTCCTCCCCGTTGGGGCTGCCGGTGCCCCGGGCGCGCGGTGTCCCGGCCGCGTTGCCGTCCCCTCGCGTCCGCCCGTCGGCGCTGGTGCCCGTGGGCCGGGTCGGCGGCTCCTGCTCAGTGCGCTGGGCACGCAGGCCGGCCACGAGCGCCACGGCTGCGACGCCGTTGGCGAACTCCTGACTGCCCAGGACGGCCTTCACCGCGTCGGCCGCGTAGGCCAGCGCGTCCAGCAGCGCGGGCAGCAGGACGGTGATGCCGCCGCCGAAGCCGCCGGGCGCGAGCCCTCCCGTCCGGAACAGGTCCCGGCGTGCCTTCCCGCCCGCGGCGTAGGCATGGGTGGTCCGTGCGGCGAGAGCGGTCTCGTCGGGTGCCGCCCAGCCCGCCAACCGCACGCCCCACATGCCGAGTTCGTCATCGTGCACAGTGCTCTCCGTCCTCTGCCCAGGCCGTGTGCGCCTGTTGTCCGTTCGCGCGCGTCACGAGGAGGTCCCCGAGAAGTCGAATCGGAACTCCAACTGGCCGTCGCCGGTACTGCCTTGCGCGGTCAGGTGGGCGCTGCCGCCGTCGAGGCCGCCGCCCAGGGTCGTGCCCTCGGCCACGGCGTGCGGGTATCCGCCCGGCAGTTCGCCGAGGTCGGAGCGGCAGGGGACGATGAGACTCGGCCAGTTGAGCAGATTGAGGGCGACGGCCTGCTCGGTGTGCGCATCCGTGAGCCGACCGGTCAGCTCGCCGTCGGCCCACTGCAGCGTCCAATAGCTGAGGAGCAGGTTCGGGTCGCGGGTGTTGCCCGCGAGGTCCTGGCTCGAGACGGTGCTGACGGCCGACGACCAGAACGACACCGCGCCCGCCTCGGAGGGCTGCCCCACCGCCAGCAGCAGGGAGAACGGGTTGGCCTCGGTCTCGCCCCCGCCGGAGCGCGGGCGGCTCAGATCCAGCGTGGCCCTCATGGAGTACGTCTTGGTGTCCGCGAGTCTTCGTGAACCGTCGGTGCTGCAGTAGTCGTACACGTCGACCGAGACGTCCGCGGTCCCGCTGTACGCCTTGCCCCACAGCGCGGACGCACCGCTCGCCGCGCTCAGCGAGGTGTCGGACGCGGTGGGGGACGACGCCGGAGCGGACGTCGTCCCGGCTGTGGTGGGCTCCGTGGGTAAGGCGGTGGGCGCGGTGGTGTCCGGGGACGCCACGGGCGTGTCCACGGAGGACACCGACGAGCCCTCCGCCGACTTGGCGCCAGGTGATCCGCCGCCCGAGCAGCCGGTCAGCAGCACACCGGCCAGCCCGGCGCACATGGTTGCCCTGATCGCGATGCGAGTTGCCCGCGGACATGCCGAAGAATGAATTGCCACAGCGTCCCCCTGCCCCCGACCGGGACTTCAGGCACGAAGCCCCGGGGCAGTGATGCTACGGACTGCGACTGATCGACTACACGCGATGAGGGCTTTGTTATCGATCCGTGCCTCCGGCGGCCCCCGCGCCGACGGCGACGACCACGTGAAGGCGATCAACCGTAATTGCTAGGGAATTCGCTGGACGTGAATTTCTTCAGATGCAGCGGGAATGCGAGTTGCCTGGTGACGAACCATTTGGCCATGGGCAGCCTGAGCCTGGCCAGGTCGTCGGGAGCCGGCGTGGCGAGTTGATAAGTCTCCGCGAACCATTCGGTCACGGATGTCCGGGCGTAGGCTGTGAACTCCGGGAAATTGGATTTCAGGGCCAAGAGCCAGAAATATTCCACATATCTGCTGGAGCCGCCATATTCGATGGCGTCCTTCAGCATGCGCTGGCCTGTCCAAAAGAGCTGGTCGCAGCTCTTGAGAAAGACGACGCACTGGTCGCGGAGCTCGGGACGGAAGCCGCTCCCCTGCGGCGCAGGGGGTGCCGCCTGCAGGTCGGCGAGGGCTCTGGTCTCTGTGTCCACGTCCCTCCTCGCGCCGGCGAAGAAGGACTGGAGAGTCTCCCAGACATTCCGGGCGTCCTCCACGGCGGCCAGGTATCCGTCCCTCTCCTGCGGCGAGATGGCGTCCTGTTCGAACAGGCGCGTGTAGGCCCACAGGTGGTCGAGTTTGTCCTTGAGTGAACCCGCGGTCCGGCTGACGTCCGCGTAGTCGGACGTCCATTTCCCGAGGAGACGCTGGATGAATTCCTTCACCGCCGGCGCGTCGGTGTCCGCCGGCTGGAGTCCGGCCTGCTGTGAGTCCGCCTGGCCATGGAGGGCGAGGACCGCGTTGGTTCTGTCGTAGAAGAACCGCTGCTTGTGGCGGACGAGGGCTGCTTCCATGCGTACATGACCCAGCTCGTGCAGACCGGGACCGGTTCCGTCGGGCGACGCGGCGCGCTCCCGCTCCCGGCGCGCCGCACCGGTGTCCCCGACCGGCCGCCTGGCCAGGGTGAAACGCACGGAACGGCGGTTGAGAGCCACCACGAGCGGGTCCCCGAAGTCGAGAGATGGAGGACCAGATCGGGGACGCCGGCACTGTTGCGGTAATTGAAGCGGAACGCAGCGACGTTCCGGGAAGCTGGTCCAGCGGCACGTACGCGCCCATGGCGTCACCGCCGTACGGCGGTTTGGGATTCTCCACCTGGAGATCCTGGACGTGTTCCCCGACCTCGTTGAAGATCTGGCAGCTCAGCTCGATCTCCTCGGCTTCCACGCGCAGCCCGAACGAGGTCGTGGTCACTGGGATTCCGGTGTTCGGAGCCACGTAGTAGGTCAGTCCGAGGAATTCGAGCCAATCCGCCTGATCCACGTCGAGCGGAATGACGTACTACCCGCGATGAACCGTTGGTTCCGGTAATTCCGCGCCCATTGCCGCGACTGCCTGCGACAGGACATCGATCTTTGCGGCACCGTCAGACATATCCCCCCGGGTGGCCTTGGACTGCGGATCCACGTTTCTACAACAGCCCCTGTCTGACAAGGATGTTGTGCCATGGGAAGCTAAAAAGAAGGCAGTTCGCCCGGCCCGGCGATCGGCCCGGTGATCTCGCCCCGGGCACCGCGGGCGCTCGACATCTCGCGTATCCTCCGCCGCCCCATGGGGTATATGTCGCAGTTTTGAGATTTTTCCTCTTCTTTGGAATCGGCCACCGGGCTTAGTCCTACGCTTACGATGTAAACGTACGTCGTCCGCCGAGCTGCTGGAGCCGCCGCATCCCCCCGGCACATCGATGGACGCACAGTGGAACGAGGTCCCGTCATGGCAGCCGACTCCCTGACCGCCGCGATCGACGCCGGCGCGCCCCTCGTGGTGCTCTCCCCGCATCTGGACGACGCCGTGCTGTCCTGCGGCGCACTGATGGCCCACGCCGGCGCACACACCACCGTGCTGGTGGTGACCTTCTTCACGGAGGCCGGCGTCCCGCCGTACACGCTCTCCGGCCGCCGCTTCCTGCACCGGGCCGGACAGCGCGATGCCGGACACCTGTACCGGGACCGGCGAGCGGAGGACCGCGAGGTCCTGGAAGGACTCGGTGCGGACTGGGTCCACCTGGGGCTGACCGACGGCCTCTTCCGCCGCAAGCCCGCCGTGCGCGCCGGGCGCCCGGGCCTGGCCGACCGCATGCTGCCCGAGCGGGCGCACGTCTATCCCTCCTACCGGCTGCACATCAGCACGGGCCGGATCTCCCGCTACGACACCGGCACCCTGGCCCGGGTGTGCGACCTGCTGGAGGAACTGGCGTCGCCGCCGCACACGGTCCTGCTCGCCCCCTGCGGCGTGGGCGGACACGTGGACCACATGCTGGTGCGGACGGCCGCCGAATTCAGGCGCGAACCGGTGATCTACTACAGCGACTTCCCCTACAACCAGCGGCACCGTCCCGACCCCCGCTTCGTCTCCCGGAACGCGCTCACCGAGGTGATCTGGCCGCACGGGCTCGCCGCCAAGGCGGACCTGGTGCGCGGCTACCGCTCCCAGACGGACGTGCTCTTCCCCGGGGGGCGGGTCCCTGCGGTGCCGGAGACCTATCTGCTCCCCGACGCACAACTCGCGAGCAGCGACCCCTGAGGCGCCGACGCCGGGATCAGACGTCCTTGCGGGCCGCGGCCCGGCGCTGCCGTCTGCCCAGCGGGGCCTGGGAGAGGTCCTCGGCCTGGGACCTCAGGTTCTTGTGGCCGTAGCCGCGCTCGGCCAGCCATGCCCTCGCCGCCTCCTCGGCCCGTTCGGACGCCTCCAGGATGTCCTCCTCTTCCTCCCCGGAGTCCAGGAAACGGAAGGTGAAGGCCGACCGTGCCGCCAGGTCGTAACTGAGGTGCCCCTCGGGCGTGAAGGCCGCCCTCAGGATGTCGTGCTCGGCCGCACGCGACAGAAGCTCGGCCCGCTGCTCGGCGCCGAGTCCGTCGAAGACGCCGCGGACGGTGATACGGAAGGTGCGAGTGCTCACCTCCAGACCCTAACCAGCACGCCCGGCGGCGCTCCACACAATTTCCGCTGCCGGACGTCAGCCGGGGGCCGCCCGGGGCGTGGTCGGCGGACGAACGTCGAGGACCTGTTTCCGGCGGTCCTGGGCACCCGCCGGCCGCACCCGCCGACCGCACCGCATCGGGAAGGCACCGGCAGAGACCGGGCTCACCCCGCCGGCGCCGACCTCCGCACGATCGACGAGGCCGTCCCGGTCGGCACGGCGGCCCGGACGGCCTCGTACGCCGCACCCCTCAAGGCCCTGCCGGACGGCGAAAACGAGAGACCGCGGGTACGACGCCGGACAGCACGGCGTCGTACCCGCGGTCGGCGGGGTGGGGTCAGATCTCCCGCGCGATGCGCGCCCCCGCGGCAATGGCGTCCACGATCAGCTTCGGCTCGTCGGCGTCGCCGATCGCGTACACCTCATGGGCCTTGCCCCGCATGGCCGCCAGGGCGGCGCCGTTGGGCCGGAGCGGCAGGGCGGTGATCACGGTGTCCGCGGGCAGGAGCCGCTGCTCCCCTTCCGCGGTCTTCACCACGAGGCCCTCCCGGGTGACCTCCTGGTAGGTGACGCCGGTCACGAACTCCACGCCGTGGTCCTTGAGCCAGTAGAGCAGGTAGGGCTTCATGAAGACCTCCAGCAGGCCCTCACCGATCTCCTCCTCGGTCCCGGTGTCGACCACGGTGATCTTCTTGCCCAGATGGAGCAGGAACTCCGCGGTCTGGCAGCCCTGGAGCCGCCCGCCCATGACGACCACCTGCTTGCCGATGACCACGTCCTTGGCGACCGGCAGCCCCGCCAGCTTGCGCAGGGTCATCGGCCCGGCGAGGCGGAGCAGCCCCTTCACCCGGGAGTGGAGCGACTTCCCGGTGAGAACGTTCCGGCGGCCGATGCCGGGGATGTCCGGGATATCGTGATCGCCGCCGGCGGCCACCAGGATCACATCCGGCTTCAGCTCGTCGGCGACGGCGGCCGTGGCCTCCTTGCCCAGGTGGACGTCCACCCCGGCCTTCCTCACCTGGCGATCGAGGTACCCGATCAGCCCGACGATGTCCTCCCGCTCGCCCTTGACCATGGCCGCGACGGGAAGGGAGCCGCCGAGCTTGGGCTGCTTCTCGTAGAGCGTGACCGAGTGTCCGCGCAGGGCCGCCACCCGGGCCGCCTCCATACCTGCCGGGCCGCCGCCGACGACCAGCACGTTCTTCTTCACCGCGGCCGGCTCGATCGCGTACTCGCGCTCCCTGCCCAGGGAGGCGTTCACCCGGCAGTGGACGGCCTCGAAGTGCTCGCAGGCGTCGAAGCAGGTCATGCAGGAGTTGCAGGGGTTGATGTCCTCGGTCCGGCCCTCGAAGACCTTGCGCGGCAGATCCGGGTCGGCGAACAGCCGCCGGTTCATGCTGATGACGTCGATCTGGCCCTTGCTGATGGCGTCGTCGCCGATCTCCCAGTCCAGCCGCCCCACGGTGATGACCGGGACGTCCACGACCTTCTTGATCTCCGCGGCCATGGGGATGTTGGCCCCGGCGCCCAGCCGCGAGGCGTCCACGTAGGGGTTCACCGGCCCCCGGCGGCCCGGGTAGAGGTAGATGTCCGGGAAGTGCAGGCTCTCGCGCCGCTCCACGTCCTGGGTCCACGTGTAGTACTCGGCGCGGACCTCCAAGGCGTCGGCTCCGGCCTCGACGAACCTCTTCGCGAACTGCTTGCTCTCGTCGAGGGTGATGCCGTCCTTGAGGTCGATCTCCTGGGCGTTCATGAGGACGATCAGCGGCCAGTCCCTGCCGTTGCGCCGCTTGATCTCCTTGATGACGTTCACGAACAGGCGCGTGCGGTTCTCGATCGACTGGACGCCGTATTCGTCCTCGCGCCGGTTCCACGCCCGGGAGAGGAAATTGTTGAGCAGATGGTTGCAGGCGCCGTTCAGCTCGGTACCGTCCAGCCCGGCCTTCTTCATCCGCTCCGCCGCCTCGGCGAAGAGGTCCACCATGTCCTCGATCTCCGGCACGGTGAGTTCACGCGGGACCCCGAAGCCGGGACGCGGCATCTCCTCGAGCGGGATCGACGAGGCCGACACACCCGGCGGCACCTGGACGAGCAGCGGCGCCATCGGGCCGAGGTGGAAGATCTGGTGGAAGGCAAGGCAGTCGTACTTGTGGACGGCGTCGGCCCAGCGCTGCCAGCCCGGGATGTATTCATCGGTGAGGACCTTGAACCCGGGCATCTTGGCGTCCACGTCCCGGGTGAGCGGGCCGGTGGCGGAGGACACCAGCGCCGCACCGCCCTTGGCCAGGGCCTCGAAGAAGGCGATGTAGCGATCGTTCATGAAGCTGCCGGTCTCGGGGTCGTCCCAGAAGAAGCCGGTCCCGTTCTTCATGATGCGGTTCTTCAGACGCACCTTGCCGATGTCGATCGGCTGGGCGAGGGCCTCGAACGTCCCGCTCATTGCTTGCACCTCGTTGTGTGTGTGGACGGCGGCGACGGCAGACCGGCAACGATCGGCGGCGAGCGCTCCACGCAAGGGAGCGCTCGGAGGGGCCCCTAGGTCCTGTCGTCGGATTCCTGCCTGCCTCGCGGCGTCTGGCACGCACGCTCGCGGCGTTGCCGAACCGCCCACGTGGCTCCGCCACGAGGGCGCTCCGGCGCCTTGCGATCGCACGCACCAGACGCCGCGAGGCCCGCCCTTCGGGCGGACGACGGGAATCCGACGACAGGACCTGGGAGGGCGGACCGGCGCATCGCGCGCCGGTACGATCCCGGCGATCCGGACGGCCCGTCACATCTGCGGCGAGCGTAGGACCGCGGCGCTGGATGGTGAATTCCAGATATCGCATAGAAGCGGGGCGGCACGGGTTCCCCGCCGGCCGCCCTCCGCCATGGCCGGAACCGTCCCCCCGGCCCAAAGGTAAGGCTCAGCATACTTGACCTTCTGTGACGGCTGTCCCTCTGCTGTGCACCGTCATAACCACAACTGTTCTCATCCTGTGCCCCATTGCCTTTCGGGAATTGACAAGGGCCCATTAGGCCCTGTGCCGGAGTCCGGGCGGCGTCGGTCGTGGTGAGGCGTTTTATGCAAGATTTTGATTTCACCATCCGTCGAAAGTCAGCCAAATTCGCCTTCAGGCGCACAGGCCGTTCACGTCGGCGAGACGTGGCGCACGACCGAGGGCACACGGTTGCCCTCGTGCGTCCTGAGTGTCTCGCAGGCCCAGGCCACAACGCCGTGGGGTGCTTCCACGACGAAGTGGAACAGGAAGGAAGGATCGCCGTGGTCCATCTGAACATCGACGGGCAGACCGTCGATGCGCTACCAGGACAGACCGTCCTGGAGGCCGCCTTGGAGGCGGGCATCTACATCCCGCATCTGTGCGCCCACCCGGACCTCTCCGCGTCCGGAGGATGCAAGCTGTGCACCGTCGAGGTGGACGGCCACGACAAACCTGTCCAGTCGTGCGAGATCACTGTCACCGAGGGCATGGTCGTACGGACGTCCACGACCGCCGCCGAGCACGTCCGCTCGGTCGCTCTCGAACTGGTGCTGGCGAGCCACCCCAAGGACTGCACCACCTGTGCGGCCTACCTGAACTGCGAGTTGCAGGCGCTCATGCAGTACACGGGCGTCACCCACTCGCGTCTGAGGGAGATCGACAAGAAGAACGACGGCGTCGGCCAGTCCGACAGCATCTTCAAGAAGGAGATGTACCGCTGCATCCAGTGCACCCGCTGCGTTCGCGCCTGTGACGAGATGCGCGGTGTGGGCGTGCTCCAGCTGCAGCAGCGCAACGGCGAGACTTTCGTCGGGACCAAGGACGACGTGCCGATGACGGAGACCGACTGCCGGTTCTGCAGCGCGTGTGTCGCGGTGTGTCCGACCGGCGCGATCATGGACGCTCCCGGTCTCTTCGCCAAGGACGTGCCGCGGACGTCCGCCCAGGTCCCGTGCCAGAACAACTGTCCGGCCCGCACCGACATCCCCCTCTATCTGAAGCTGGCCGGCGAGGGACGCTACAGCGACTCCGTGGCGGTGTTCCGGGAGAAGCTCACCCTTCCGCTCGCCCTCGGCTACGTCTGCAACCACCCCTGCGAGTCCGACTGCAAGCGCGGCAAGCTCGACTTCCCGATCTCGATCCGCGAGGTGAAGAGGTTCGCGGTCGAGAACGACACCGAGCAGAGCTGGCGGGAGAAGTCCACCGTGGCCCCCTCGACGGGCAAGCGGGTGGCCGTGGTCGGCGCAGGCCCGGCCGGACTCACCGGCGCGTACTACCTCTCCCGCAAGGGCCACTCCGTGACCGTCCTGGAGCGCCTGCCCAAGCCCGGCGGCATGATGACCTACGGCATTCCGAAGTACCGCCTTCCGCAGCACGTGGTCGACTGGGAGATCGGGATCCTCACCGACGACGCTCCCTTCACCGTGGAGACCGGTGTGGACGTCACCGATGTCGGCGAGCTCAAGGACAGCGGCTATGACGCGGTGCTGGTGGCGGCGGGTGCGCAGGCGGGCCGCCGACCCCCGGCCTACCAGGGCTCCTGGACCAACGCCTACGACGCCGTGGACCTGTGCCGCCGCTGGAACCTGGGCGAGACTCCGCAGCTCGGCGACTCCGTCTCGGTCATCGGCGGAGGCAATGTCGCCTTCGACTGCGCCCGCAGCGCCAGGAAGCTGGGTGCGAGCACCGTGCGCATTCTGTGCCTGGAACCCCTCGACAAGATGCTCGCCGACCGTGAGGAACTGCGCGAGGCCCGCGCGGAGGGCATCGAGATCGTCAACTCCGTCTCCGTGGTCTCCATGGAGGCCGACGACGATCGCCTGACAGCGCTCACGCTGGCCAGGGTCAAGGAGTTCGGGTTCACGGCCGCCGGCCTGCGGCTCGAGCTCGAGGACGGGTCCGAGTTCGACCAGCCCATTGATTCGGTGATCTTCGCCGCCGGGCAGATGACCGACCTGACCTCCGACTTCGGAGTGGAACTCGGCCGCGGCGGCTTCGTGACGGCCGGGACCGACGCCGCCACCAGCCTCGACGGCGTCTTCGCCGCGGGCGACGTGGTGACCGGCACCAAGACGGTGATCGAAGCCATCGCCGGGGCCCGCAACGCGGCCTCCGCCATCGACCGGTTCCTCGGCGGGAACGGCGACATCGAGGACACGTTCTTCGAGCGCGAGGATCACGACCCGGAGCTGGGCGTCATCCCGGACTTCGCGAACCTGAAGAGGACCGACTGCCGGACGGAGGAAGCGATCCGGTGCGAGACCTCGCGCTGTCTGCACTGCGAACTCCGGCAGGACATAGACACGGTCAAGTACTGGACCGACGCCGCCTACCAGAACCCCAAGGGCGTGAAGTGATGAAGTGCGACATCGACGCGGCCGTACTCGCACCGCTGGACGACGCCGGGCTCGACGCCGGGACGGCCTGCCCGGTGGACCAGGCGCGACAGCAGATGGACCAGGCCTCCGCCGGCTCCTGCGGACGCGATGTGTTCTGCCGGGAGGGCACCCTCCAGGTGCGTGCCATTCTCGCCGACATCTCGAACGGCAAGGGCGAGAGCGCGGATCTCGAACTCGTCGAGGAGATCTGCTCCCTCATGGCCGGTACGGCCGGCTGCGGCATGGCCGCCACGGCCGCCGAGCGCACGCTCGATCTGCTGCGCGGCCGGTCCGAGGAGTTTGAGCTGCATCTGCGCCGCAAGCGCTGCACCAGCCTGACCTGCCGGATGTCCTTCACCATGTATGTCGCCCCGGGGTTCTGCACCGGTTGCGGCGACTGCGTCCCGGTGTGCCCGGAGAAGGCCATCACCGGAGGCGAGGGCCTGATCCACGTGATCTCCACCGATCAGTGCACCAACTGCCTGGCCTGTGTGCCGGCCTGCTCCGTCGACGCCATCCGCAAGGCCGGCCCGGTCAAGCCCAAGGTTCCTGCCTCTCCCGTCCCGGTCGGCAGCTTCGCCGAGGCGGACCGCGCCGGTGCCGGAGCCACCGGTATGACAAGGCGCCGCCGCAGGCGAAGCGAATGACGCCGGTCCCGGCACCACAGAACCCTCCCCGTTCCAAGTAAGAAGAGGTAGTCCCATGAGCGACGCCCGAGTCGAGGCAGACGTCATCATCATCGGTGGCGGAGCATCAGGTATCACCGCCGCGGTGGCCGCGGCAGAAAAGGATGCGAGCGTCATCCTCATCGAGAAAGGCAGCACCACCGGCGGAGCCGCCAACATGGGGATGGGATTCTTCGCCGTCGAGTCGAAGTACCAGAAGGCCCAGCTGGTCGACTTCTCCCAGGAGGACGCGTTCCGGCTGCTGATGGAGTACACCCACTGGCGCGTCGACGCCCGCCTGGTGCGTAAGTACATCGCCCAGTCCGCCAACACCATCGAATGGGTGGAAGGCATGGGCGTGGAGTTCCTGGGCGCCTTCAAGTATTTCTCCAAGTCGACGCAGACGTGGCATGTCGTGAAGTCGCACGGCTCGAACGCACCCGCCGAGCGTGCCGCCTCGAACCTCTACCGGGCTCTGACGGAACGCGCCGAGGAACTGGGCGTCAAGATCCTGTACCGCACGAAGGCCACCAAGATCCTCACGGAGGACGGCGCCGCGTCCGGCGTGGAGTGGGTCGACGAGCACGGCACCACCACGGTCGGCGAGTGCAACGCGGTCATCGTGGCCACCGGCGGCTTCGGCAACAACCCGAAGATGATCCACGACAAGATGGGCTACGACTGGGGCAAGGACCTGCACTCCTTCCGTATCCCGGGTGTCGAGGGCGACGGTCTGAACATGCTCTGGGACGCGGGAGCCGGCAGCACCACCCCGGTCATGGAGCTCACCTACACCACGCCGGGTGTGACCGACGTCTTCAAGACCATCAGCGAGACGATGCGTCAGCCCAACCTCATGGTCAACCTCGACGGCCGTCGGTTCATCGACGAAGAGATCATGAACAACACCGTCTACACCGGCAATGCCGTCGCACGGCAGCGTGAGCGGACCGCCTTCACGATCATCAGCGACAGCATCCTCCAGAACTACCGCAAGACCGGTCTGGACTACGTCACGGTGCACCACAACATCAAGACCGTCGACAAGTGGGACCGGGAGATCGAGGCATATCTCAGCGGTGCGGGAATCGAGGCGTCGGGCCTCAGCGAACTCCACAGCGAAGAGCAGAAGCACCAGAAGAACTTCTTCGTGGCCGAGTCCCTCGACGATGTCGCCGCGCAGACCGGTATTGACGCGGACAACCTCAAGGAGACCGTGGCCGAATACAACGAGGCCTGCCGTTCTGCCGACAACTTCTTCTTCAAGCCGCACAAGTATCTGCGTCCCATCGAGGGCGAGAAGTACTACGTCGCTCGCCATTTCCCGGCGGGCTACGGAAGCCTCGGTGGCGTGAATGTCAACGACAAGATGGAGGTTCTCGACCAGCAGGGCATCGCCATCCCCGGGCTCTACGCCTCCGGCACGGACGCCTGCAACATCTTCGGCGACAGCTACTGCTTCTACATGCCCGGCAACACCATGGGCTTCGCTGTCAACAGCGGCCGTATGGCGGGATACAACGCCGTGGACTACATGGAGTCCGACGAATTCTGACTGACTGAAATGCACTGATCCCACGGATCCCGGCAGTCTGCTGACGGATCCGCAGAAACAGCGACGAGGGTACCCGGAGACTTTTATCTCCGGCGATGCCCGAAATGTCCGCAAAGCCCCCGTCCCCACCCCGCATTTCCAGATGAATCAAAGGGGATTCATAGAAATGTCCACACCCAACAGCCCGGCCGAGCCTCGGTACCACTCCTTCCGTTGGTTCGTGCTGGCCACGCTGCTGATCGTCACCTCGACGACCGCCCTTGCCCTCATTTCCCCGGCACCGCTCACCGGGGAGATCATCAAGACGTCCGGCGGCCTCTCCGCGGGCGAGGTCACCTGGATGACCATGGGCACGTTCAACCTGTTCGTGGCCATCGCCGCCCTCACCGGCGGCTATCTCGTCGACAAACTGGGCTTCATCAAGATCTACATCGCCGGCGTCCTCCTCATCCTGACCGGCTGGCTGCTGATGCCGGTCATAGGCGGGGACTACTGGGGCATGGTCTTCATCCGCCTGCTCCAGGGCCTCGGCACCGGCCCGATCATGGCGTCCTCCGCCTCCGTCGCGGCGAACTACTTCCCGCGCAAGGAACGCGGCATCGTCACCGGAGTCCAGGGTGCCGCCATGTCGTTCGGCATCGCGATGGGCCTGGCTTTCGTTCCTCAGCTCTTCGACTCGTCCCACGACTGGCAGATCGCGCTGCGCAACCTCTGGCCCGTCGCCGTGGTCGCGCTGATCATGTCCCTGGTGGTGGCCTTCGGCCCCGCCGCGAGCCCCACGGCAGACGAAGGACCCGTCTCGGCCGAGGAGCAGGCAGAGCTGAAGGGCGCCCTGAAGGGGGCGCTCGCCAACCCGCTGACGTGGGTCGCCGTCGCCTGCATCGTCCTCCTGTCCTGGGTCTACCAGGCGTTCAACGACCTGACGCCCGGTTTCCTCGCCCTCAAGGCGCCGGTCGGCCTGGGCAAGGGCCCGCACGGCTCCGATCTGCTGGTCTGGGCCCAGGGCGCCAACGTCATCGGCTCGCTGGTCTGCGTCCTGGTGACCGAGAAGGTCTTCCGTGGCCGTGTCCGGCCCGGCATCATGATGGGCTTCCTGTTCGGTGCCCTCGGCGGTGCCGGACTGCTGCTCCCGGCCGTCCGGCACAGCGACGGACTGCTGATCATGGTCCTGGTCGTCGCGGCGTTCTTCTTCGCCTGGATCAACCCCAACGCCCTGGCCTACATCGCCAAGACCTACCCCGGGAAGATCACCGGCAAGCTCGGCGGTCTGGCCATGGGCATCGGGATCTTCGGCGGCACGGCCGGTGTGGCAGCCGGCGCGTCGGCCCTCCACAACACCGGGCGGTACACGCTCTCGATCATCATCATGTGCACCGTCTCCGTGGCGGGCGGCCTGGTCGCGCTGGCACTGAGGCAGTCCAAGAAGACTGAGCAGGTCGGCCCCGCGGCACCCGTGATCTCCGCGAGCCGTGTGGCGGACTCCCCGTCCTGACCCCCGTCCCCTCCCAGCGCGAGTGGAGTCCGGTTGCCACGAACCTCCGGACTCCACTCGCTGCCATTGCCGCGGGCAGGGCCAAAAGAATGCGGCGCCGCCTCGGAGAGCGATCCCATTGCCAGCCGATTCACAGGGGTGCCGGTCCGACAATTCAATTTCAAAGCGAAAGGCACTCGAAATGAGTCACTGTGTAATAGTCGCCTACGGCCGTTCCGCCATAGCGAAGGCCGGCCGGGGCAGCCTGGCACAGGTGCATCCGGTCGATTTCGGCGCCGAGGTCCTGCGGGGCGTACTCGCGAAGGTCCCTGAGCTGGATCCCGCCGACATCGACGACGTCCTGGTCGGCTGTGCCATACCGGAAGCCACGATGGGGCTGAACCCGGCACGCAACATCGTGCTGCGCGCCGGACTGCCGTTCGCGGTGTCCGGCCAGACCGTGAACCGCTTCTGCTCCTCCGGGCTCCAGACCATCGCCACGGGCGCTGCCCTGATCCGCAGCGGCATGGCCGATGTGATCGTGGCCGGCGGGGTCGAGCACATGTCCACGCCGGTCCTCAGCGACGCGCCGGAGCACCTCGACCCGTACCTGGTCGAGCACACCGACGGCTACATCTCCATGGGCATGACCGCGGAGCACGTCGCGGAGAAGTACGGCGTCTCCCGGCGCGACATGGAGCAGATGGCGGTCGACAGCCATGCCCGGGCCGCGGCGGCGAGGGAGAACCGTGTCTTCGCCGACCAGATCGTCCCGGTCCGGGGCGTCCTGCCCAGCGGCGAGGAGTACGTCTTCGACCGGGACGAGTGCATCCGGCCCAGCACCAGCATGGAGGCTCTGGCCGGGCTGAAGCCGGCGTTCGCGCCGGACGGTCTGGTCACGGCCGCGACCTCGTCGCAGCGGAGCGACGGCGCGGCGTTCGTCGTCATGATGACCAGCGCCAAGGCGCGCGAGCTCGGTCTGACCCCGGTGGCGAAGGTGTCCGGTTTCGCCGTGGCGGGAGTGGACCCGAAGTACATGGGCATCGGCCCGATCGCCGCCGTCCCGAAGGTGCTGCGCCAGACCGGTCAGCGACTGACCGACATGGACGTGGTGGAGCTGAACGAGGCGTTCGCCTCGCAGTCCATCGCGGTGATGCGCGAACTGGGGCTGGACTGGGCCGATGTCAACCGGCACGGCGGCGCGCTGGCCATGGGCCACCCGCTCGGTGCGACCGGGGCTGTGCTGACCTGCAAGGCGCTGTCGGAACTGCGCGCGACCGGCGGGACCCACGCCCTGGTCACGATGTGCATCGGCGGTGGTATGGGTGCGGCGGGCGTCCTCCAACTCCTGTGAAAACAGGGTCGGTTGCATGATCCGGACTGATGCCTGAATTGCATTTCTCTATTCGATGCACCAGGCCGAGAATCAATTTGCAAGCGATTCGGCGCGGCAAGGCCCGTGATTCCACCGGGCCTTGCTCCCGGCAATGGCGCCGGCGCAGGGAGGAACCAGAACATGACCAACGCCAAGTATGTGAAGTGGCCCAGCTTCGACGAAATCAAGGAGATGTTCAAGGAACTGTTCATCATGGACCGTCGTGAGGACGGCGTGGTGACGGTTCGGATGCACTGCAACAACGGGCCCCTCATCTGGTCGATGGAGCTGCACGACGCCATCGGGAAGATGTGGCGGATGCTGGGCACCTGCCGCGAGGTGGAGATGATCATCTTCACCGGCACCGACGACGTGTGGGTCACCGACTTCGAGGCGGAGAGCTGGCTCCCCGAGACGACCGACCCCGCCAACACCCGCTACGACCACATGTTCGTCGACGGCCGGCGCATGCTGATCGCGCAGATCCAGGACGTCGAGGTGCCCACCCTGGGTGTCCTGAGCGGCTCCGGCGGCCACACCGAGCTGGCGCTCATGTGCGACTTCGCGATCGCGGCCGACGACATCACGATCCTCGACCCGCACATGCTGGTCGGCAATGTGCCCGGCGACGGCATCCACAGCTGCTTCCTGGAGCTGATGCCGACCCGTCAGGCTGTCTGGTACCTGATGACCGGCGAGAAGATGACGGCGGAGCAGGCACTGCAGTTCGGCCTGGTGTCCGAGCTCGTGCCCCGCGAGAACCTGATGGACCGCGCGTACCAGATCGCCGACCTGCTCATGAAGCAGAACCGGATCGTCCGCCGTCTGGCCACGCAGGTCGTCCGCCGCCCCTGGAAGCAGCGGATCGTCGACGACCTGGACATGACCTTCGGCACCGAGATGTTCGGCTGCTTCACCGACTCCCACGAGCACTCGTTCATGCCGTCCATGAACGAGTACCTGGGTCTGAAGCCCAACTACCGCGGCAACACCAAGCTGCCGGCGGACTTCGAGGTGCCGGAGCAGAAGAAGGACTGACACCGCTCGGTCGCCGGGAAAGATGTGGGGAGCGCTCGTGGACTCGACATCACCGGGGTGCCCGGTGTTCCCCGCATTCCTTCCGCACCAGGTCCAGGAAATTGCCCAAGGTCTTCTGGTTGTTGTCCTTCCGGCGGATCAGCAGCATCGAGAACCGCGTGTCCAGATCGGACAGTTCGCAATGCCGGTACCGGCTGGTGTCGTAGGAATTCCTCAGTGTCGTCTCCGGAAGGAAGGTGACACCGATGCCCAGATCGACCTGGAGCATGGCGGTGCGGGTGTTGGGGACGTATTCGATCCCCGCGGCTGCCGGGGCGCCCTGCTCCTGGCCGGCCAGACGGAGCTGCCTCAGGAACGGCGGATCGACATGACGCGGGATGATCAGCGGCTGATTCAGCAGGTCGTGGATCGAGATGGTGTCGGCGTCATGGGGGAAGTCACGGCTCATGACCGCCACGAAATGGTCCTGCCCGACCGTCATGCTGTCCAGCTGGTCATTGTGCGGAACGGCGAAGTCGAGCGTGAACGCCAGGTCGTAGACGCCATGGATGATGCTGTCGGAGAGCTGGTCGAAGGGGATGTCGTCCATCCGCGTCTTGACTTTGGGATAGGCGGCCATGAACTGCTTCACGCGACGGGTGATGACCGGTCCGAAGTCGGCGACGGTCGCGATGCTCAACTGCCCGTCGTAGCCGCGCTTCGCGGCCTCGAGGAGCCGGAAGACCAGCTCATGGTGACGCAGCAGCAGATCGCAGTTGTCGTAGAGAATCCGGCCGGCGTCGGTCAGGTTGACGTTGCGGGTGTCCCGGTCGAACAGCTGGATGCCCAGCTCCTTCTCCAGATTGGCGATCTGCCGGCTCAACGCCGGCTGGCCGATGTAGAAGTGCTGCGCCGCCTTGCTGAAGTTGCGGTACATGGCAACGAACTGGAAGTACTTCAAAGACATCAAGTCCACAGAAAGTCAGCGCTCCTTGTCGGCGGTGGCTGCATATCGTAGGTGCGACGCCCGCACGTGTCAATGAATTGCGGCGTCAAACGATCTGAGGGAGCTGTTTCTACCGCAGAACGCGGTATGCACCAACTCATATCCTAGCCCGGGGAGTGCCCGATGAAGAAAATCTTCACCATCAACTGCGGATCGACCTCCACCAAGGTGGCTTATTTCGAGGACGCCGTCATGCGGCACAAGGAGTCCCTCGATGTGCCGCTCGCGGAACTCAGTACCATGCCGAAGGTCCTGGACCAGTTCGACTACCGGATGGACCAGGTCAGGACGTTTCTCAAGACCCATGAACTGCAGGCGGCGGACTTCGACATCATCGTCGCGCGCGGCGGCGCCATACCCCATGTCCCGTCGGGCGGCGCCTATGAAGTCAACGACTTGATGATCGCAACCCTGAAATACGCGCCGGCCGCGCAGCATGCGTCCACCCTGTCGTGTCTCATGGCCAAGGAACTGGCTGTCGGCCTCGACCTCCCGGTGATCATATACGACCCGACGGCCGTCGATTCGGTCGACGAGATAGCGAAGATCACGGGAATTCCCGAGCTGGTCAACATGCCCGTCTTCCATCTGCTGAACACGAAGATGGCAGGTATCACCTACGCGCAGTCCATCGGAAAGCGCTACGACGACCTCGACCTCATCATCGTGCAGCTCGGCGGCGGAGTCACCCTCGGCTTCCATGAGCACGGACGTGTCGCCGACTGGATATACGACGACGAGGGCCCGATGTCGCCGCAGCGGGCCGGACGCATTCCGACCCGCTATCTGGCGGACCTCTGCTACAGCGGCGAGAAGACGCACCAGGAAATGCGTATGTATCTCGCCGGGCGGAGCGGTCTCGCCGCGTATTTCGGCACCCAGGACGTGCGGGAGGTCGAAGAGCTCATCGAGGCGGGCGACGAGCGGGCCGAGCGGGTCTACCGCGCCATGGCTTATGGAGTGGCCAAGGGGATCGGCGAGCTGTCCGTCGTCCGCGGGGGCCGCGTGGACCAGATCGTCCTCACCGGCGGTATCGCCCACAGCCGGCTCTTCACCGGCTGGGTGAGGGAACTGGTGGAATTCATCGCACCCGTCACCGTTCTGCCCGGCGAGCGCGAAATGGAAGCTCTCGCGGCCGGTGGACTGCGCGTCCTGGAGGGAGAAGAGGACGTTCAGCCGTACACGGTCTATCCGCCCGGATACACCTCCCTCGAGGAAATCCTCGACCGACCGAGCTTCCTCGCCTGACGGAACACCGGCCAGGCAAGCGACCAAAGGGTCCGGGGCACCAATGCAGTCCGGACATTCCGGCTGGAGGAATTACACAATGGAACTGAAGAACAAGGTCATCGTCTCCGCCGCCCTGACAGGTGCAGTGACCCCGAAATCGATCAACGAGCACATTCCGCTGACACCGAAGGAAATCGCCGAGGACGCGTACCGGTGCTGGAAGGCCGGCGCGGCGGTCGTCCATCTGCACATGCGGGACGACGAGGGCCTCGGAACCATGGACAAGGAGAAGTTCAAGGAGACGATCGACCTCATCAAGTCCCACGAGGACTGCGACGTCGTCATCAACTGCACCACGGCGGGCGACAACCGGGCCACCGACGACGACCGCATGGCTCATCTCCCCTACGTGCTGCCGGAGATCGCCTCCTACGACTCGGGCTCCTTCAACTGGATGCCGGACGGCGTCTTCACCAACAGCCCCCAGTTCCTCGAGCGGCTGGGCCTGACCATGAAGGAGCTCGGGATCAAGCCGGAGCTGGAGATCTTCGACTCCGGGTTCATGGGCACCGCCGAGTACTACCTCAAGCGCGGCGTGCTCCTCGCCCCCCTGCACTACCAGTTCGTCCTCGGCGTCCTCGGCGGCCTGGAGGCCACGGTCGAGAACCTGCTGTTCCTCAAGAACCGGCTGCCCGAGGGCTCCACCTGGTCGGCCTTCGGCATCGGCCGCGACCACCTGAAGATCCTCTACGCGACGCTGGCGCTCGGCGGCCATGTGCGCGTCGGCCTGGAGGACAACGTCTACTACTCCAAGGGCGTCCTGGCCACCAACGTCAGCCTGGTCGAGCGAGCAGTCCGTGTCATCAAGGAGTTCGGCAAGGAGCCGGCGACACCGGACGAGGCCCGCCAGCTCCTCAAGCTGAAGTGATCGGGGCAGACAAATGACACTCGTCAACACCGTACGAGGTGAGCTGAGCCCCGAAGACCTGGGCCGCACCTTGATGCACGAGCACTTCCAGTTCGGCTACCCGGGCGTCGACGGCGACCGGACCATGTGGTCGTACGACGAAGAGGCGGTTGTCGCCACCGGGGCCAAGGTCATCGGGCTGGCACGCGGCGCGCAGTTCAGCACCGTCATCGACGCCACCCCGAACGACTGCCAGCGCAATCCCGAGGTGCTCCGGCGGATCGCGCAGGAGAACGACTTCAACATCATCTGCAGCACCGGCTTCTACTACGAGGCCGAAGGCGCCCCCGCCTACTTCAAGTTCCGCAGCCTCTTCGCCGACATCACCACGGAGATCTCCGAGCTGATGCAGAAGGAGCTCACCGAGGGCATCGCGGACACCGGGATCAAGGCCGGTGTCATCAAGGTGGGCACCAGCAAGGACGTCATCACCGACTACGAGGCCTGTCTGCTCAAGGCGGCGGCCCGCGCCCAGCAGGCCACCGGGGCTCCGATCATCACGCACACCCAGGCCGGCACGATGGGCCCGGACCAGGCGAAGATCCTCGTGGACGCCGGGGCCGACCCGAGCAAGGTCGTCATCGGCCACATGTGCGGCAACGTGACGGACCTCGACTACCAGGTGGACACCCTCCGCTACGGGGTCGGCATCGGCTACGACCGCATCGGCCTCAACAAGATGTTCAACGAGATCACCGACGACGACCGTATGGACGGCATCGCCGCCCTGCTGGAGAGGGGATACGGGGACCGCGTCTACCTCTCCCACGACAGCGTCAACCACTGGCTGGGCCGCGACGCGAGCGGATTCCACGAGCTGCCCGGAACGGCGGACTGGAGCATCTCCCGGATCGGGGACTACATCGTCCCGGGCCTGCTCGAGCGCGGATGTTCCACCCGCGACATCGACGGGCTGCTGATCGACAACGTCGCGAACCTCTGGGCCGACGGGCCGGGTGGCTCGCGGTGAGGGACTTCGAGGAACTCAAGCGCCAGGCCCTGACCGGGGACGTCAGACGGCGGTGCGCCGTCCCCGGGGCGGCCGACGCGCACGCCCTGGAAGCGGTCTTCCTGGCCCAGCGGCAGGGCTATGTGCACCCGGTGCTCATCGGTGATCCGCAGGAGATCCGCGAGATCACCGAGTCGCTGGGCTTCGGCGCCGACCTGCGCACCGTCGTCGAGTGCCCGCCCACCCGGAACCCCGCCGAGATCGCCGTCGAACTCGTCCGTGAGGGTCAGGCCGACTTCATCCTGAAGGGACGGCTGACGACGAAGGAGTTGCTGAAGCCGGTCCTCGACAAGAAGGACGGCCTCAACGACGAGGGCTTCGTCACCCACCTCGGAGTCATGCAGCTCGCGGGCTATCACAAGCTGCTCGCGATGAGCGACAGCGCGGTGATTCCCTACCCCACGGTGGACGACAAGCGCAGGATCGTGAAGGTCTGCACGGACGCCCTCCGCAAGCTGGGGATCGAGCGCCCGGTCGTCGCCGCCCTCTGCTCCGTGGAGGTCGTCAACCCGAGGATGACCGAGACCGTCGAGGCGCGTCGGCTCCAGGAGCTGAGCGAGAGCGGCGAGTTCGGTGACGCGGTGGTCGTTGGCCCGATCTCCTACGACTTGGCCACCAGCAAGGAGTCCGCGGAGATCAAGGGGTTCGCCTCACCCCACGCCGGCGATGTGGACATGCTGCTGGTGCCCCAGATGGTCACCGGCAATGTCATGAGCAAGATCTGGAACGCCGATCCGAAGAACATCCTGGCGGGCTGTCTGGTGGGGACACGGGCACCGGTGGCCCTCACCTCCAGAAGCGCCACGATGGAGGAGAAGATCCACTCCATTCTGCTGTGCAGCATGCTGAGCGGTGCTCCGGAACCGGCACTCACCCGGTCGAACGGACCGGCAGACGACCGGGCGGCCCGGTCGAGCCACGATGCGGAGTAGAACAGACATGCCATCAGCAACTAGCGAGAAGCTCCCGACCGACATCGTCGTGGTCGGTGCCGCACGCACCCCCCACGGCCGGTTCAAGGGAGGACTGGCGGCACTGACCGCCGTCGAACTGGGGTCCGTCGCCATCAAGGGTGCCCTCGAACAGGGCGGCATCGACCCCGCCGAGGTCGAGACCGTCGTGATGGGCAATGTGCTGCAGGCCGGCCTCGGACAGTGCCCGGCCCGCCAGGCGGCCATCGGCGCGGGCCTCGGCTGGGACGTGACGGCGAGCACCGTCAACAGGGTGTGCCTGTCCGGCCTGACCGCCGTCATCGACGCGGCCCGGATCATCCGCTCCGGCGGGGCCGCTGTCGCGGTGGCCGGGGGCATGGAGTCCATGTCCAACGCCCCCCACCTGCTGCTCAGGTCGCGATTCGGCTACGGCTACGGCAACGTCGACGTCGTCGACAGCCTGGCCAACGACGGGCTGTCGGACGCCTGGAGCCATGAAGCCATGGGCCTCGACACCGAGAAGCACCTCGCCGAGTACCCGGCCTCCCGCGCCGACCAGGACGCCCTCTCCGCAAGGTCGCACGAACTGGCCGCCAAGGCCTGGGCCGACGGTGTCTTCGACGCCGAGGTGGTCCCCGTGACCGTCAAGGGCAGGAAGGGCGACACCGTCATCGCCCAGGACGAGGGCATCCGCCCGGAGAGCACCGCGCAGTCCCTCGGCAAGCTGCGCCCGGCGTTCAGCCCGGACGGAAGCATCACCGCCGGCAATTCCTCGCAGATCAACGACGGGGGAGCGGCCGTGGTGCTGACCACCCGCGCGAACGCCGAGGCCAAGGGCTGGACCGTGATGGCGACGGTGAGGGCCGCGGGCCAGACCGCCGGCCCGTCCCCGGCACTGGCCCCGCAGCCCGTGAACGCCATCCGCAAGGCCCTGGAGGTCCAGGGCTGGACCGTGGACGACCTCGACCTCTTCGAGGTCAATGAGGCGTTCGCCGCGGTGGCGGTCCACACCACGCACGAGCTGGGGATTCCGCCGGAGAAGCTCAACGTCCACGGCGGCGCCGTCGCCCTCGGCCACCCGATCGGGCAGTCCGGTGCGCGGCTGGTCGCCCATGTCGCCCACGAGCTGGCGCGCCGCGGCGCGGGCCGTGCGGTGGTCGCGCTCTGCGGCGGCACCGGCCAGGGCGATGCCCTGCTGCTCGAAGCCTGACGTCCGACGGTCGATGCAACAGAGGATGAGACCGATGAACAAGCTCGTCGAGATCGATGAGGCAGTCTCGAAGATCACCGATGGAATGACGGTGATGGTGGGTGGCTTCATGGGGTGCGGCAATCCGCATCACATCGTGGAAGCGCTGGTGCGCAAGGGCGTCAAGGACCTGACGCTGATCTGCACGGACGCGTCGTCACCGGGCTACGGCGTGGCCAAGCTGGTCGAGGAGAAGCGGCTGCGGAAGCTGATCGCGTCCCATGTCGGCCTCAACCCCGCCGTCGCCGAGCAGATGAACTCCGGCGTGCTGGAGGTCGAACTGGTCCCGCAGGGCACCCTCGCCGAGCGCATCCGCTCCGGCGGCGCCGGACTCGGCGGAGTGCTGACGCCGACCGGCACGGGCACCCGGGTCGCCGAGGGGAAGCGGATCATCGAGGTCGGCGGACGGGACTTCCTGCTCGAGGAACCGCTTCGCGCGGACGTCGCGCTGATCAACGGATACCGCATCGATCCGAACGGCAATGTCTGGTACCGGGGCACGACCCGGAACTTCAACACCGTCATGGCGACCGCGGCCGACCTGGTCATCGCGGAGGCCGACTTCCTGGTCGGCCTGGGTGACATCCCCCCGGAGGACGTGGTGACGCCCGGTGTCCTCGTCGACTACATCGTGAAGGGAAGCGAGCTCTGATGGCCCCCGTCCTCGACAAGAACCTCATCAGGGCGATCATCGCGCGCCGGGTCGCCAGGGAGCTGAACGACGGCGACTTCGTCAATCTCGGGATCGGACTGCCCACCCTCGTCCCCGAATACCTGCCGGACGACGTTCATGTGACCTTCGAGTCGGAGAACGGGATCGCCGGCAGCGCGCCCGGGGGTGGGTCCGGATCCCGCTATGTCGTGGACGCCGGCGGAAAGCCCGGCACCTGCGTCGTCGGCGGTGCCTTCATCGACTCCGCGACCTCGTTCGGGCTGATCCGCGGCGGACATATCGATGTCACGGTGCTCGGTGCGCTCCAGGTCGACCAGGAGGCCAACCTGGCCAACTGGATCATCCCCGGGAAGATGGTGCCCGGCATGGGAGGTGCCATGGACCTGGTGGTCGGAGCCAGAAAGGTCATCGTGGCCATGGAGCACACCCAGAAGGGCTCACCCAAGATTCTCCGGAAGTGCACGCTGCCCCTGACGGCCCCGGCCTGTGTCGATCTGATCGTCACGGAGATGGGTGTCATGGCATTCGAGGACGGCAGGCTGGTGCTCAAGGAGATCAACCCGGAGTACACGCCCGACGAGGTGAAGGCCGCCACCGAGGCCGACCTCGTGATCGCGGAACCGCTGGTCGAGATGGTTTGAGGCGAGGCCGGACGCGAGGCCGGGACCCCGGTCGGGACGCGCGGTCGGGATGCCGGTCGGGACGCCAGGTCCAGGCGTTCCCGACCGCCGTCCGGGCACCCAGGCACTCGGTCATCAGGGTGTCAGGGCCGCGACAACTCCTCGCCCGCCGCCGCGTCGACACGCCGCCCGCAGCTGCGGGCGGCGTGCGCCACCGACCCGCGCCTCGCGCCCGCCCGCCGCATCCGCCGTAGCCACGCCGCCGACTGCTGTCCCCGCAGCCAGGCGCTCGGCTTCTGCTCCCGCAGCCGGGTGCCTCCACATACCGCCTGAACCGCCACAAATCCCTTGTGGTCCCAACCCGCACCTCCGAAAGGCACGGCATGTCACGTTTGACCCGACGTTCGGTTCTCGTCGCAGGCACGGTCGCCGCAGCTGGCCTGCTGGCACCGACCGCCGCTGTCGCCGCCCCCGCCACAACGACCTACCGCAGGATCACGGTCCGGGCCGGAGAAACCCTGGTGGTCAGCAAGACCACCAAGGTCGATGTCCTCACCATCGCCGAAGGAGGCACCCTCAGCGCACCGGACGGTTACAGCTTGACGCTCACCGTCGACGGCGTGGAGACCGGCCAGAAACTGACCGAGACGGGCGGCAGCAGAACGGCCGTCGTCGCCGGTACCTACCGCGGCGACGTGGTACTGACCGTGGCCACCGCCACTCCGCACGCCTACCAGAGCCTCACCTTCCCGTTCCGCCAGGGCCTGTATGTCGACTCCACCGGTGTCGTGACGGCCAAATCCGTGCTGGCGGGCGTCGTCGGGGGCCGGCTCACCGACACGTACGCCCGGAACATCGGGATCGCCTCGACCGGAGAGTCGTACAACGGCGTGTATGTGGCCGGTGGCGACTACCTGCTCAAGACCCCGCGGATCTCCCTCGTCGGCAATGGCCGCAGTGACTTCATCGGCTACGGCGCGGCCGTCCTGGGCTACGGCGACGACACCACGCTGGTGATCGACGGCGCCGCGATCAAGACCCAGGGCGTGGTCCGCACCGCGGTCATCGCCGACGGCGGCAGCAACGTGATCGTCAAGAACTCCCGCATCCTGACGAAGAACGGCGAACTGCCCGACGACTACGTGTCCACCGTCGAGACGGCCTACATGCAGGACGCCCCCTGGATGCTCGGCATCTCCGGCAACGTCCGTGCCACCAACCTGCTCGGCGAGAAGAGCCAGGCCACCTACATCAACTCCGCGGTGTACGCCGAGGGTTGGGGCGCCCTGTCGGTGGACAACGGCTCCAACTGCAAACTGACCGCCATCAACTCGGAGTTCGGCAACACCGGGGACGACGGCTACGGCTCGTACGCCATCGGCGACACCACCGAGCGCTTCCTCGGATGCGAACTGCATGTGTCCACCTACGCGGCCATCAACCGCGGCGGTGCGATCCACTACGGCGACAGCTCCCGCGCCACCGTCGCCGCGCTGAACGAGGAACTGGATCTCGGGCTGTCCGCGACCGAACTCGCCGGGCTCACCCCACGCCGTACCACGATCGACTCCCTGCGCTGGGGCGTGATGTGGCACGGCGCCGGCTCCGTCACCGTCGACGGCGGCACCGTCTTCAACACCGCCAAGAGCACCTTCCTCGACAAGGGCCAGAAGGTCTCGATCACCGTCGACGGCTCCGGAGGCGTCCGCCTCAACCCCGGCGACGGCATCATCCTCCAGGTGATGGAGGACGACGACCCGGGTCCGGTGATGGTCGACGGCAAGCTGATGAACACCGGTGTCTACAAGGAGCCCACCGGCGACCCGGACCGGGACAGCAGCTTCGACGTCGCCACCGTCCACGACGCGGACGCCACCGCGGCGTTCACCGACATCTCCGTCAAGGGCGACTTCTACAACGCCATGCGCGGCGGCAAGAACATGGCCGTGACGTTCACGGACTCCCGGGTCGAGGGCGTGATCTCGGCGTCCGCGGCGAAGCACGCCATCAGCACCATCAGCTCCGCGGAATACCGTCAGCTGGGCGAGATCACCAACACCGCCCAGGCCGTCGTCAACAACGGTGTGATCGTCGATCTGGCGGCAGGATCCCGCTGGGTCGTCACCGGCACCTCGTACCTCAGCAAGCTGGTCCTCGCCGACGACGCGAGCGTCACCGGCCCGCGCGGCCGGACCGTGACCCTGACGGTCGACGGCACGGCCACCGACATCACCCCCGGCACCACCTACACCGGCGCCCTCAAGCTGACGGTCGCCTAGCCCCCCTGAGCCCTAGCCCCCAGACCGCGAAGGCCGCCCCGCCACACCGGGGCGGCCTTCGCCTGGGTCATGAGGCCGTGAGGCCCCGAGGTCAGGAAAGACCCGACGCCCGGAGCACCGCCCGGGTCGTCTCGTCGTCGATGCGATGGCCCAGCCGGTCCAGGACATCGGCTCCCTGGCTGAGTGTCCCGCGCTCCAGCGAGCGGCGGACACCTGTGTCGAGTTCGTGCCAGAGCAGGGGGTTGGCGACGAGGACCCGGGGGTCGAGTTCCAGGTGCCCGCCGTGGACGTCCCGCAGGATGAGGTGGGAGGCTACGCCGTCGAATTGGTGCACCGATTCCAGGGCGTCGGTGCGGACGATGCGGCGGCGCCGCAGGCTGCGGACGGCGAGCCGGCCGGGGGCCGCGCTGACCCGTTGGGGGAGCAGGAGGACGCCCAGCGCGGCGGACAGGGTGACCCAGAGGAGGGCGCGCAGCGGTGTCAGGGTTCCCGCGTCCCAGTCGACCAGAAGGCTCATGGCGCAGAACACCAGGGCGCAGGAGAGCGCGAGCCGTGCGCTGCCTCTCCAGTGGCGGTCGCCGACCCAACCCGTTTGTTCACGCCGTCGCATGGCGCCGACTCTAGGTGCGGCTGTGGGGGTCGGCGACTGCCGTTGACGGGACGTTAGCGCTGTTCGGGCGGGTCTTGACGAGATCTTGACGCGGTCGCCCGGACGCCCCCGAGACCGAGGGTTTTCAGCCGACGTGCACGCGCGGGCGGAGGCGCCGGTTCGACTCGGCCCCGCGCAGGACTTCCCGGGTGACCGGGGCCACCTCGCCCTGGCCGAAGAGGAAGAAGCGCAGGAAGTTCGCGAAGGGGTGTCCCTCGGTCCACTCGAAGTAGATGTGCGGGGTGCGGCCGGTGGTGTCACGGACGTGGAGGACGAGGGCGGCGAGCGCGTTGGGGACGGAGGAGGACTCCACCGTCAGGACCCGGTACCGGTTGTGGAGCACCTCGCCGCGGACCATCAGTTCCGCCTCGAACTCGGAGGGGTCGGTGACCGTGACCTCGACGAAGACGAAGTCCTCCTGTTCGGGCATGTCGTTGTCGGCCCGGATCTGCTCCACCTTGTCGCGATACTCGGCCACATCCCGTCGGCCCGGTTCATTGGCGATGAAGCGGATCTTGCGGCTGGCGATGTCGCGGATGAACCGCTCGGCCAGGGTGTCGAGACGGACGCTGGTCACCCGCAGTTCGAAGGCGCGGGCCAGCCGGGACGTGAGGGAGACCAGGATGATGCCGACGATGAAACAGGCGCCGATCTTCACACCGTCCGGGCGCTCGATCACGTTCGCGACGGTCACGTAGAGAAGGACGGCCGAAACGACCGCGAACCCGATGGTCCAGCCCCGCTGGGCGGCCTTGCGGGCGGCGATGGTCACGGCGATGGCCGCGGAGGACATCAGGACCAGGACGCCGGTGGCGTAGGCGCCGCCCTGGGCGTCCACGTCGGCGTCGAAGATCCAGGTGACCAGGAAGGCGACCAGGGTGAAGACGATGACCATCGGGCGTACGGCGCGGGCCCAGTGGGGGGCCATGCCGTAGCGGGGCAGGTAGCGCGGCATGAGGTTGAGCAGTCCGGCCATGGCGGAGGCGCCGGCGAACCACAGGATGGCGATGGTCGACGCGTCGTAGACCGTGCCGAAGGTGTTGCCGAGGTATTCGTGCGCCAGATACGCCAGCGCACGGCCGTTGGCCTGACCGCCGGTCTTGAACTCGTTCTCCGGGATCAGCACGGTGGTGATGAAGCTCGTCGCGATCAGGAACACGCTCATGATCAGCGCGGCGGTCGTCAGCAGCTTCTTGGTGTCGCGGATCCGGCCCGTGGGGCTCTCCTCGGTGTCGGCCGGGTCGCCCTGGACGTGCGGCATCACCGCGACGCCGGTCTCGAAGCCGGACAGGCCGAGGGCCAGCTTCGGGAAGACGAGCAGGGACACGCCGATCATCGCGAAGACGCTGCCGTGCTCGGTGGTCAGGGCGCTGGTCCAGTCGGTCACCACGTGCCCGGCGGTCAGCACGTGCCACAGCCCGGTGACCACGACCACGGCGTTCAGCGCGAGATAGACCACGACCAGGGTCACCGCGACACCGATGGCCTCCAAGAAGCCTTTGAGGAACACCGCGCCGAGCAGCGCGACCAGCAGCAGGGTGATCAGCATCTGGCGGCCGTGCAGGACGCTGGTCAGGTGAGGGTTCTCTATCAGGTGGGTGGAGGCGTCGGCGGCCGACAGGGTGATGGTGATGAGGAAGTCGGTGGCGGCGAAGCCCAGCAGCGTGAGCACGAACAGCTTGCCCTTCCAGAAGGAGAGCAGCCGTTCCAGCATCGCGATGGAGCCCTCACCGTGCGGGCTCTCCTCGGCCACTCGCCGGTACACCGGGAGGGCGCCCGCAAGGGTGACGACGACCAGGACGAGGGTGGCGATCGGGGAGAGCAGGCCGGCCGCCAGGGCGGCGATACCGGGCTGATAGCCGAGGGTGGAGAAGTAGTCGACGCCGGTCAGGCACATCACGCGGTACCAGCGCTGGCCTCTGTGCGTGGGTTCGGGCTCGGCGTGGGGTGCGGATTGATCGCTGCCCTTGCCCATGTCGGACAGCCCTTCCAGCATCCACGTCCGTAGTCGGTCCGGCAGCGGCTGTTCGGTGGTGGCCATGGACGTGCTCTCCTGACATGCGGCTCAGCGTGGGATTCGGCCATCACCCGGACGGCCGCACCAGCGTAAGCAGGGAGCGCGGCAGGAGCCCCCGGGGCGCTCCCTCCCGGCCGTCAAGACGGTGTTAAGACTGCGGAGTCCGGCCGCCCTGCTCACGGATGCCGTAAGAAGCCCGTCAAGGCGGTGGCCGCGCACGTAAGAGACCCGTCAACGGCACTCGGATCCGGCCACCGGGCGGGGTTTCCTCTAACCGTCCGATCCGTTCGCGGATGGTTTCCCGCATCTGATCTAGGAGTTCGCGATGGCCGATCTGGCCTTCGTCGTCGCCGTGCTCGCCGGTTTCGCACTGGTGGCCCTTGTCGCCAAGGGGGTGACGAAGCTGTGACCGCCGAGAACGTCGTCGGCCTGATCGTGGCCGTCGCCCTGCTGGGCTATCTCGTCCTCGCCCTGATCTTCCCGGAGAGGTTCTGAGACACCATGGGTCCCGTCCTCGCCGGCGTGCTCCAACTGCTGGCCCTGGTGGGCGCGCTGGCGCTCGCCTACGTCCCTCTCGGTACCTACATGGCCCGGGTCTACTCCTCCGACAAGCACCTGCGGGTGGAGAAGTGGATCTACAAGGGCATCGGTGCCGACCCCGACACCGAGATGCGCTGGCCGGCCTACCTGCGCGGACTTCTCGCCTTCTCCGCCGTCAGCGTCCTCTTCCTCTACCTGCTCCAGCGGCTCCAGGGCGTCCTGCCCGGTTCGCTGCACTTTTCCGCGGTCAACCCGGCGCAGTCGTTCAACACGGCCGTGTCCTTCGTGACCAACACCAACTGGCAGTCGTACTACGGCGAGCAGACCATGGGGCACGTCGTGCAGACCGCCGGTCTCGCCGTGCAGAACTTCCTCTCCGCGGCCGTCGGCATGGCCGTGGCGGTGGCACTGGTGCGCGGCTTCGCACGCTCGCGTACCGGTGAACTCGGCAACTTCTGGTCCGACCTGGTGCGCGGCACCCTGCGGGTCCTGCTGCCGGGCGCGGCTCTCGCCGCCGTGGTTTTGGTGGCGTTCGGCGCGATCCAGAACTTCTCCGGAATCCATGAGGTCGGCCAGTTCCTGGGCGGCTCCCAGCAGTGGAACGGCGGCGCGGTCGCCTCCCAGGAGGCCATCAAGGAACTCGGCACCAACGGCGGCGGCTACTTCAACGCCAACAGCGCCCACCCGTTCGAGAACCCGACACCGTTCACCAACCTCTTCGAGATCTTCCTGATCCTGGTGATCCCCTTCTCGCTCACCCGCGCCTTCGGCGTCATGGTCGGCTCGGTGAAGCAGGGGTACGCGATCCTCGCCGCGATGGCCACCATCTGGCTGGGCTTCACGGCCTTGATGATGTGGACCGAGTTCGCCCACCACGGTGCGGCGCTGCAGGCCGCGGGCGGGGCGATGGAGGGCAAGGAGGTCCGCTTCGGTGTCGGCGGGTCGTCGATCTTCGCGGTCTCGACGACGCTCACGTCGACCGGTGCGGTGGACTCCTTCCACTCCTCCTTCACCGGGCTCGGCGGCGGGGTCGCGATGCTGGGCATGATGCTGGGCGAGATCGCGCCCGGCGGTACCGGCTCCGGCCTCTACGGCATGCTGATCATGGCGGTGATCGCCGTGTTCATCGCCGGTCTGATGGTCGGCCGTACACCCGAGTACCTGGGCAAGAAGATCGGCGCGCGGGAGATGAAGCTCGCGGCCTGCTACATCCTCATCACCCCGGCGCTGGTCCTGGTCTTCACGGGCCTTTCGACGGCGCTGCCGACCCCGCCGCACTCGATGCTCAATTCCGGTGCACACGGTTTCTCGGAGGTGCTGTACGCCTTCACGTCCGCCGCCAACAACAACGGCTCGGCCTTCGCCGGTCTGAACGCGAACACCGACTGGTTCAACACCATGACCGGACTCGCGATGCTGCTCGGCCGCTTCCTGCCGATGGTCTTCGTCCTGGCGCTCGCCGGTTCGCTCGGCGAACAGAAACCGGTCCCGGTCACTGCGGGCACCCTGCGCACCGAGAAGCCGCTGTTCACCGGGCTGTTGGTGGGCGCGATCCTGATCATCACCGGTCTCACCTACTTCCCCGCCCTGGCACTGGGGCCGCTGGCCGAGGGGCTGGCGTGATGACCACCCGCATAGAAAAGTCAGAGGGCTCCATGTCCACAGCCACTCCGACCCGGGCGCCGCACAGCGACGTACCCACCGGGCACAAGGCTCCCGGGGGCCGCGTCGGCGCGGGTCTCTTCGACCCCGGGCAGTTGGTCAGGTCGCTGCCGGACGCGGTCCGCAAGCTGGACCCGCGGGTGATGGCCAAGTCTCCCGTGATGTTCGTCGTGTGGATCGGTTCGGTCCTGACGACCGTGTTCTCCTTCAAGGACCCGGGGGACTGGTTCGGCTGGGCGATCAGCGCCTGGCTGTGGCTGACCGTGGTCTTCGCCAACCTGGCGGAGGCTGTGGCCGAGGGCCGTGGCAAGGCGCAGGCCGACACCCTGCGCAGGGCCAAGACCGACACCGTCGCGCGCCGCCTGCTCGCGGACGGCCCATCCGAGGAGCGGGTTCCGGGCACCGGGCTGAGGATCGGCGATCTGGTGGTCTGCGAGGCCGGTGACGTCATCCCCGGCGACGGCGATGTCGTCGAGGGCGTCGCGTCCGTCGACGAGTCGGCGATCACCGGTGAGTCCGCGCCCGTCATCCGTGAGTCCGGCGGTGACCGCTCGGCGGTGACCGGCGGCACCAAGGTCCTCTCCGACCGGATCGTCATCAGGATCACGACCAGGCCGGGCGAGACTTTCATCGACCGGATGATCAGCCTCGTCGAGGGCGCGGCCCGGCAGAAGACGCCGAACGAGATCGCCCTGAACATCCTGCTGGCCTCGCTGACGATCGTCTTCCTGCTCGCCGTCGCCACGCTGCCGCCGTTCGCCGACTTCGCCGGTACGCATCTGACGATGATCGTGCTGGTGGCTCTGCTGGTGTGTCTGATCCCGACGACGATCGGTGCGCTGCTGTCCGCGATCGGCATCGCGGGTATGGACCGCCTGGTGCAGCGCAATGTCCTCGCCATGTCGGGCCGTGCGGTGGAGGCCGCCGGCGATGTCTCGACACTGCTGCTGGACAAGACGGGCACCATCACGCTCGGCAACCGGCGGGCCGCCGAGTTCCTGCCGGTGCGCGGGGTGACCGAGGCGGAGGTTGCGGACGCGGCCCAGCTGTCGTCGCTGGCCGACGAGACGCCCGAGGGCCGCTCCGTCGTGGTCCTGGCCAAGGAGCGGTACGGGCTGCGCGAGCGTCATCAGGGTGAGCTGTCCGGTGCCGAGTGGATCGCGTTCACCGCTCAGACCCGTATGTCGGGTGTGGACGTCGACGGCCGCAAGATCCGCAAGGGCGCGGCCGGTTCGGTCATCGCCTGGGTGCGGGAGGAGGGTGGCGTAGTCGCCGAGGATGCGGACGGCATCGCCAACCGCATCTCCGAGGCGGGTGGTACGCCGCTGCTGGTCGCGGTCCACGACGAGCAGGGCGCCCGCGTGCTGGGCGTCATCCATCTCAAGGACGTCGTCAAGGACGGCATGTGGGAGCGCTTCGACGAGCTGCGCCGTATGGGCATCAAGACAGTCATGATCACGGGTGACAACCCGCTGACGGCGAAGGCGATCGCCGAGGAGGCGGGCGTCGACGACTTCCTCGCCGAGGCCACCCCCGAGGACAAGATGGCCTTGATCAAACGGGAGCAGGCGGGCGGCAAGCTGGTCGCGATGACGGGCGACGGAACCAACGACGCGCCGGCCCTCGCCCAGGCGGACGTCGGCGTGGCGATGAACACCGGCACGTCGGCCGCCAAGGAGGCCGGCAACATGGTCGACCTCGACTCCGACCCGACCAAGCTCATCGAGATCGTCGAGATCGGCAAGCAGCTCCTCATCACCCGGGGCGCGCTCACGACCTTCTCCATCGCCAACGACGTCGCCAAGTACTTCGCGATCATCCCGGCACTGTTCGCGGCGGTCTACCCGGGCCTGGACAAGCTCAACATCATGGGCCTGTCCTCGCCCGACTCCGCGATCCTCTCTGCCGTCATCTTCAACGCGCTGATCATCATCGCGCTGGTGCCGCTGTCCCTGAAGGGCGTGCAGTACAAGCCGGTCAGCGCCGACCGGATGCTGCGGCGCAACCTGACGGTCTATGGCATCGGCGGGCTGATCGCACCTTTCATCGGAATCAAGATCATCGACATGCTCATCTCCCTCATCCCCGGAATCGGTTGACCGGCATGAACAACTCCGTCATGAACACCGCCCGGCTGCTCGGGGCCGGTCTGCGCGCCCTCCTGGTGCTCACCCTGGTGACCGGCGTCGTCTACCCGCTGGCCGTCACGGGCATCGCCCAGGCCCTGTTCCACGACAAGGCGAACGGCTCCGAGATCAAGGCCGATGGCAAGGTCGTCGGCTCCTCCCTGATCGGACAGTCGTACAACCTGCCGCTGAAGAAGGGCCAGGACACCCCGGACGCGGACCTGAAGTGGTTCCAGGGCCGTCCGGCGAACGGGCTCGGCGCCAACAGCGTCAACACCCGGTACAAGCTGCTGTTGTCCGGTGCCACCAACCTGTCCGCCGACAACAAGGACCTGATCGCGCAGGTCGGCGCCGCCAAGGCCGCGGTGGTCAAGGACAACTCGGTGCCCGGCTACACCGTCAGGCCCTCGGACGTTCCCGCCGACGCGGTCACCTCCTCCGGCTCCGGCCTGGACCCCGACATCTCCCCGGCCTACGCGGAGTTGCAGGTCCACAGGATCGCCCAGGAGAACGGCCTGTCCGTCGCACAGGTGGACAAGCTGGTCGACTCCCACACCGAGGGCCGCACCCTGGGCTTCATCGGCGGGCCCCGCGTGAACGTCCTCGAACTCAACATCGCGCTCAAGGACCTCGTGGCGAAGCAGTGACGGCCATGCGACCCACACGGGGGCCGGCGGCTCCGGGAGATGCCCCGGAGCCGTCGGCTCCCGCCGCCCTGAAGCGGTCGCCTCGGTCCGGCACACGACAGGAGAGGCACGCCCCATGACCCGGGTACTCGTCGTCGAGGACGACCCGCAGCTCGTACGGGCTCTCGTCATCAATCTGCACGCCCGCCGCTACGGTGTGGACGCTGCCCCCGACGGGGCCGAGGCCCTGCGGCTGGCCGCCGCGCGGCAGCCCGATGTGGTGCTGCTCGACCTCGGTCTGCCCGACATGGACGGCGTCGACGTCATCAGGGGCCTGCGGGGCTGGAGCCGTGTCCCGGTCCTGGTCCTGTCCGCTCGGCAGGGGTCCGAGGAGAAAGTGGCCGCCCTCGACGCGGGCGCCGACGACTACATCACCAAACCGTTCAGCATGGACGAACTGCTGGCCCGGCTGCGCGCCGCGGTCCGCCGCACCGAGGACACCGCGCTCGTCCCCGAGACGACGCGGGTCGAGACGGCCGACTTCACCATCGACCTGCTCGCCAAGAAGGTCCAGCAGGACGGACGGGATGTGCGGCTGACACCGACCGAGTGGCATCTCCTGGAGATCCTCGTGGCCAGTCCCGGCCGGCTGATCACCCAGCAGCAACTCCTCCAGGAGGTCTGGGGCGTTGCCCGGCGGGACAAGACCAACTACCTGCGGGTCTACATGGCCCAGCTGCGGCGCAAACTGGAGAGGGACCCCGCCCACCCTCGCCATCTGTTCACCGAGCCCGGTATGGGCTACCGCTTCGAGGGATGACATGGGACGCGGAAAGCTACGGATCTACCTCGGCGCGGCGCCCGGCGTCGGCAAGACGTACGCCATGCTCTCCGAGGCGCACCGCCGTGTCGAGCGGGGCACCGACTGCGTGGTCGCGTTCGTCGAGCACCACCACCGGCAGCGCACCGAGGTCATGCTGCACGGCCTGGAACAAGTGCCGCGCAAGCAACTCGTGTACCGGGGCGGCACGTTCGACGAGATGGATGTCGACGCCGTGCTGGCCCGCCGTCCCGAAGTGGCCCTGGTCGACGAGCTCGCGCACACCAACGTCCCCGGCTCCCGCAACACCAAACGATGGCAGGACGCCGAGGAACTGCTCGCCGCGGGCATCGACGTCGTCTCGACCGTCAACATCCAGCACCTGGAGTCGCTGGGCGACATCGTCGAGTCCATCACCGGGGTGCGGCAGCGTGAGACCGTCCCCGACGAGGTCGTACGGCGCGCCGACCAGATCGAACTGGTCGACATGTCGCCGCAGGCGCTGCGCCGCCGCATGGCGCACGGCAACATCTACACACCGGACAAGGTCGACGCAGCCCTGTCCAACTACTTCCGGCCGGGCAATCTGACCGCGCTGCGCGAACTGGCGCTGCTGTGGGTGGCCGACCGGGTCGACGCCTATCTCACCGAGTACCGCAGTGAACACCATGTCTCCGCCATATGGGGCTCACGCGAGCGGATCGTCGTAGGACTGACCGGCGGTCCCGAGGGGCGCACCCTGATACGGCGCGCCGTGCGGCTCGCCGAGAAGGGCGCCGGCGGCGAGGTCATGGGCGTCTACGTGTCCCGCAGTGACGGCCTCACCACCGCCTCACCCGGAGAACTGGCCGTGCAGCGCACCCTCGTCGAGGATCTCGGCGGCACGTTCCACCAAGTCGTCGGCGACGACATCCCGGCCGCCCTGCTCGACTTCGCCCGAGGGGCCAACGCCACCCAGATCGTTCTCGGTGTCTCCCGGCGCAAGAACTGGCAGTACGTCTTCGGACCGGGCGTCGGCGCCACGGTCGCCCGCGCCTCCGGGCCCGACCTTGATGTCCATCTCATCACCCACGACGAGGCCGGCAAGGGCCGCGGACTGCCAGCGGCACGCGGCGCCCGCCTGTCACGGACCAGGGTCGTGTGGGGTTGGCTCGTGGGCGTGCTCGGCCCCGTCCTGCTCACCTGGCTCCTGACCGGCGTCACACCGTCGGTCGGTCTGGCCAACGACATGCTGCTGTTCCTGACGTGCACGGTGGCGGCGGCCCTGCTGGGCGGGCTCTTTCCGGCACTGGCCTCGGCCGTGGTGGGCTCCCTGCTGCTCAACTGGTTCTTCACCCCACCGGTCCACACACTGACGATCGCCGACCCGGAGAACATCGTCGCCATCGTGATCTTCGTGGGGGTCGCGGTGTCCGTGGCGTCCGTGGTGGACCTCGCCGCGAGGCGCACTCATCTGGCGGCCCGGCTGCGTGCCGAATCGGAGATCCTCTCCTTCCTGGCGGGCAACGTGCTGCGCGGGGAGGACACGCTGGATGCTCTGCTGGAACGCGTCCGCGAGACCTTCGCCATGGACTCGGTGGCCCTGCTGGAGCGCCCTGGTGAGACGGCCGCGTGGACCTGCGCGGGCAGCACCGGGCCCCGGCCCGCAACGATCCCGGAGGAGGCCGACGTCGACGTACCGGCGGGGGAGCACATGGCCCTGGCGCTGCGCGGCAGAGTGCTGCCGGCCGCCGACCGGCGGGTGCTGGCCGCGTTCGCCGCGCAGGCTGCCGTGGTGCTGGACCGTCAGCGCCTGCGCCGCGAGGCCGACCGGGCCGGGGAACTCGCCGAGGGCAACCGTATGAGGACCGCGCTGCTCGCCGCGGTCAGCCACGACCTGCGCACCCCGCTCGCCGGGATCAAAGCGGCCGTCTCCTCGCTGCGCGCCGACGACGTCGAGTGGTCCGACGAGGACCGGGCGGAACTGCTGGAGGCCATCGAGGAGGGTGCCGACCGGCTCGATCACCTGGTCGGCAACTTGCTGGACATGTCCCGGCTGCAGACCGGCACCGTCACCCCCATCATCCGTGAGACCGACATCGACGAGGTCGTGCCCATGGCGCTGGGCGGGGTGCCCGAGGACACCGTGGCGCTGGACATCCCCGAGACCCTGCCCATGGTCCAGGTCGACCAGGGGCTGCTGGAGCGGGCGGTCGCCAACGTCGTCGAGAACGCCGTCAAGTACAGCCCGCCCGGCGAGAAGGTCCTGGTCTCGGCGAGCGCCATCGCCGACCGGGTCGAGGTACGGGTCGTCGACCGCGGCCCGGGCGTACCCGACGAGGCCAAGGACCGCATCTTCGAGCCCTTCCAGCGCTACGGCGACTCCCCCCGCGGCCTCGGCGTCGGCCTCGGCCTCGCGGTGGCCCGCGGTTTCACCGAGGCGATCGGCGGCACCCTGCGAGCCGAGGACACACCCGGCGGCGGCCTCACCATGGTCCTCGCCGTACAGTCGGCCCCGCAGCGGGACGGCGCTCGGGGAGTATCCGCACCAGCGGTGGCGGAGCGATCTTGATTCCGGACCGGTGACGTGTCCGTTTTGCCTGGTCAGCGGAGTCAACCTCCTGGCTGTGCCCGCCGACTACCTGTCTGCTGGGCAACAGTGCGACCACATCGACTTCTTGGGCCGCCATGTCTTCAACCCGCCGACCGTGCCGGACCTGCGGCGATGTGTGACCCGCACACCGATGGCGGGACGCGGGCGGGTGCCGGGGCGGCACACAGAGGGCGACGGTGCTACGTTGATCGCAAGCGTGTTCGAATTGGTTGGGTGTTTGCCCGTTCGGGACGCTCAACCGCTGCACGGAGACGTACGCATCAGGAACGCCACCACGTGGAGATGACGCCATGCCGGCCATCAGCAGAACCCCGACCCCGTACAGTTACTCGTCCGCCGTCGCGGCAGGAGACTTCGTCTTCCTCGGGCTGCACCGTGGCTTCGGCACGGACTTCACCGAGCAACTGGACGACGCGCTCGACCGCCTTGACCAGACCCTCGGAGGTCACGGCCTGCCCCTCGCAGATCTGGTCAAAGTCAACGTGTGGCTCAAGAACATCGACGACCTGCCCACCATGGAACGGCACTTCGACCACCGCTTCCCTCCGGGCGGCTTTCCCGCCCGCATGACCGCGACCACCGAGTTCGTCGACGCCGACTGCCTGGTGATGATCGACGGTGTCGCGTATCGCGGCGCGACCCGCTGAGCGTCCTGATCGGCCATCATGGACGGGGCGCGGGTGTTTCCGGAGGTGGGTCGACTGTGCTGTCGCCGGAGCGGACCGCTGAGATCGGCGAGGTCATCGAACGGATCACGCATTGGGCGAGAGGCCGTGCGGACATCGTCGGTCTGCTCCTGGTGGGATCGTGCGCGCGCGACGCCGCGCGACCGGACTCCGACATTGACGTCGTCCTCCTCACCGCGGACGAGTCCCGCTATCTCAGCGAGGATGCCTGGATCCTGGAACTCGGGCTGGGCCAACCGATGCGCGCCCGCCAGTGGGGACCGATCACAGAGCGGCGCTGTTCCACGGCCTCGGGTCTGGAGGTCGAGCTGGGCATCGGCTCTCCGGCCTGGGCGAAGACAGATCCCGTCGATCCCGGAACACGTCGGGTCGTCATGGACGGCGCCCGAGTGCTGCACGACCCGGCAGGCATCCTCGCCGACCTGCTCGTCGCCTGCTGATCGGCGTCCTCTGCCATGAGCAGCCCACCCGTGCCGCTGTGGCGGAACGGGTGGGGGGGACCGCCGGGTCAGTCCGCCAGGCGGAAGGTGCCGAGTCGGCTGACCATCTCCGGGTCGCGGTGGCTGAAGAACAGTGAGCTGCCGGTGTCCAGGACGGCGATACGGGCCATCTGGTCGTCGGTGAGCTCGAAGTCGAAGACGTCGATGTTCTCCGCCATCCGGTCGGCGCGGACCGACTTGGGGATGACCACGACGTCCCGCTGGATCAGCCAGCGCAGTACGATCTGGGCCACGGACTTGCCGTGCTCCTCGCCGATCGCGCTGAGGACCGGGTGGGTGAACAGGTTGTTGCGGCCCTCGGCGAACGGGCCCCACGACTCGATCTGGACGCCGCGCTCGCGCATCAGCTCCTGGTCGGCCGTGCGCTGGAAGAACGGGTGGGTCTCGATCTGGTTCACCGCGGGCGTGACCTCGTTGTGGTCCATCAGGTCGACGAGCCGGTCGGAATAGAAGTTGGACACCCCGATCGCCTTGACACGGCCTTCGCGGTACAGCTCCTCCATCGCGCGCCAGGAGCCGTAGACATCGCCGAGGGGCTGATGGATCAGATACAGGTCGAGATGGTCCAGGCCGAGCTTGCGCAGACTCCTGTCGAAGGCCCGCCTGGCCCTCTCCTCTCCGGCGTCGGAGATCCACAGCTTGGTGGTGACGAACAGTTCCTCGCGCGGGATCCCGCTGCTCTTGATCGCCCGGCCGACGGCTTCCTCGTTCTGATAGGCGGCGGCGGTGTCGATCGCCCGGTACCCGGCGGCGAGCGCGTCGGCGACGGCCTGCTCGGTCTGCTCCGGCGGGATCTGGTAGACGCCGAAACCGAGGACCGGCATCCGGACGCCGTTGTTCAGGGTGACGGTGTGCATGGTGCTTCCTTCTTCGGCGAATCTCTGTGAACTTCTCTGCACTGCTCTGCGCTTCTCTGATCTTGGGTCACCGTTCGAGCATGCGCAGTCCGGCCTCGGAGTGGGTGGCGCCGGCGGCCGGGGGCAGACCGGAGAGCTTCTCCAGGATCTCCGGGCTGAGCCGCAGGCTGTCGGCGGCCGTGTTCTCCTCCACACGTGAGACGCGCTTGGTGCCCGGGATGGGCGCGATGTCGTCTCCCTGGGCGAGCAGCCAGGCGAGGGCGACCTGGGCGGGTGTGGCGCCCGCTTCGGCGGCGATCGTCTGGACTTCGTCGGCGATGCGCATGTTGCGCCGGAAGTTCTCGCCGGTGAAGCGCGGGTTGCCGCGGCGGAAGTCGCCTTCCTCGAAGTCGGCCTCGTTGCGGACGCTGCCGGTGAGGAACCCGTGCCCGAGCGGGGCGAAGGGGACGAGGCCGATGCCGAGCTCGCGCAGGACCGGCAGAACGCGGTCCTCGATCCCACGGGTCCACAGCGAGTACTCGGACTGCACCGCGGTGACGGGGTGGACGGCGTGGGCACGGCGGATCGTGTCCGGCCGGGCCTCGGACAGGCCGATGTACCGGACCTTGCCCTCCTCGACGAGTCCGGCCAGGGCGCCGACCGTCTCCTCGACGGGCGTGTCCGGGTCGACGCGGTGCTGGTAGTACAGATCGATGTGGTCGGTGCCCAGCCGCTTCAGTGAGCCTTCGACGGCGGTGCGGACGGTGGCAGGTCTGGAGCTGCGGTTCCACACGCCGCGGCCACCGTGGTCGATCATGCCGAACTTGGTCGCCAGTACGACCTTGTCGCGGCGGCCCTTGAGAGCACGGCCGACGAGTTCCTCGTTGATGTAGGGGCCGTAGATCTCCGCGGTGTCGATGAGCGTGACCCCGAGTTCGACCGCTCGGTGGATGGTGCGGACGGACTCCGCGTCGTCGGTTCCGGCGCCGGTCAGACCATGGGACATGCCCATCGCGCCCAGACCGATACGGGAGACCTCCAGATCACCCAGCTTGATGTATTTCATGCCTCTCAGCTTCTCCTGACGGGGTGTCGGGCCGGGGTTCACATTCCGGCCGGGTAGTCGGTGGACTTCGCCAGGTCGTGCTGCGTCTCGAAGTCGCCGATCCGCCGGCGCAGCACGCCGATGGTGGTGTCCAGAGCCTGTGACCCGAGCACCGTCCGCAGCGGCGCCGGTTCGATGTCGGCGGACTCGATGATGCGCGCGGCCATGCGCTGCGGGTCGCCCGCCGCCAGGCCGTTCGCGGGGTCGAGCATCGCCGTGAAGGCGTGCGCCGGAGTGCCGTCGTAGACGTCCATGAGGTCGGCGACCCGGGCGCTGCCGTAGCGGAACTCGGTGCGCGCACCGCCCGGTTCGACGATCGTCATGCCGATGCCGAAGCCCGCGACCTCTTGGGCGACCGACTCGACGAACCCCTCGATGCCCCATTTGGTGGCGTGGTAGAGGGAGTTGCCGGGGAAGGCGACCTGCCCGCCGTAGGAGGAGATCTGGATGACGCGTCCGCCGCCCTGGGCGCGCAGATGGGGAAGGGCCGCGCGGATCAGGGTGATGGAGCCGGTGAGATTGGTGGCGATGACGTGATCGACCTGGCTGTCGGTGAGTTCCTCCGCGGCGCCGAACAGGCCGTAGCCCGCGTTCGAGACGACCACGTCGACCCGCCCGGCCCCGAACGCCTCGTCCACCGTTTCGCGGACCGCGCCGGTGTCGGTCACATCCAGGATCTGTGCCCGGAAGGTGTCGGGGTACGTCTCGCGCAGACCGGCGACCTTGTCCATGGCGCGGACGGTGCCGATGACGCGGTCGCCGCGCGCCAGGAGCCGGGTGCTCAGGGCGAGGCCGAAGCCGCTGCTGACACCGGTGATGAACCAGGTCCGGGTGGTCACGCTTCTTCCTTCGCGGGCGCGGGCGCGGGCGCGGGCGTGGGCGCGGGCGCGGTGCCTGGGGCCGGGGCGACGGCGTCGACGGCGGCCAGGGCGTTGAGGGTGCGGGGGTAGCCGATGAACGGCAGCAGACCGGTCAGGACGGCGATCAGCGCGGCGCGGTCGTTGCCGACGTTCACATTCGCCGCCACGTGTCCCCGTACCTGGGGGTCCGCGCCGCCGAGCGCGGTGAGCAGGGCGAAGGTGAGCAGCTCCCGGGTGGGGACGTCGAGGCCCGCGCGGGTGTAGTGGTCTCCGAAGCAGTTGGCGCTCAGCAGCCGCTGGATGTGCTGCTCGTCGGCCGGAGCACGGGCGTACATGGCGTCCACCGCGGCGGCGCCGACGATCTCCTTCTGCACCGCCGATCCTCGCTCGAACCGGGTGGCCGGGCCAGTGGTGGACCGGCCCTCCAGCGGCAGCCGGATCCCGCGGTCGGTCAGGACGTCGTTGGTGGCGTGCAGGAAGTCGAAGACGCGGGCCATCCCGGCGTACGGCACCGCCTGGTAGACGATCTCCTTGGCCTCCACAGGGGTGACACCCACGGTGAGGGCGGCGCCGAGCATCACCCGGTACTCGGCGACCGCGCCGACGGCGATCATCGCGGCGAGCTGCGTCATCAGCCGGATGCGTTCCGGCAGCTGCGGCGTGTGCCGCAGCACCTCGTCGAAAGCGAAGTTGTCGAAGTACTCGATCAGCTCCGGATCCGTGACCGCGAGCCTGGACTCGTGGCCGGGAAAGAGCCGCTCGTGTACCGCCGCGGCGGCTTCGCCGGGCTTGCGGAACGTCACGGCCGCACCAGCACCTTCAGGTGCGAGCGGGAGCCCACCGTCCGGTAGGCGTCCGCGACGTCGTCGAGGGAGACCTCGGCGTCGAACCCCTTGCCCGGTTCGATACGCCTCTCCAGCACATCCGGGATCGCCTGCTCGATGTAGGCGCGCACCGGGGCGGGTCCGCCGGTCAGCCCGGCGTTCTTCCCGAACAGCGAGCCGAAGCCGACCGGGGCCTCCTCGTACTGCGGCACACCGACCCGGGAGATGACGCCGCCGGGACGCTGCGGCGGCCTGCGCGCAGCCGGTCACGCGTGCCGGCCGTGACCGGATACGCCGCAGACCCGCCCCGCCCGTCGCCCACGGGGTGGATCTTGCTGCTCGGCCCGGTGCGGGAGCGGCTGAGCCGGTGGTCTCGAGGGGCGGTCCCGCACGGCTCGCTCAGGCCGCTCTGCACAAACATCATTTGTAGGCCAAAATGGTGTTCGGCCTGATTGCTCCTGAAAGGGGGCCAGCGATGGCTGTGGAAATATCTCCACTTCTCAAGCCCTCCAAGCTCAGAAGCCGTGGAGGCCTGCTGGGTGAGTGCCTGGCAGAGTTCCTGGGGACCTTCGTCCTCATTTCGTTCGGTTGCGGTGTCGTGGCGATGGCCGTCGCGGCGCTGCCCGGGTCCGGGCGTGCGGCGACGTTCACGACGATCTTCCTCGCCGCCGGTGACTGGCTCCTGATCACCTTCGGCTGGGCCTTCGCCGTGACCTTCGGTATCTACGTGGCCGGCGGTGTCAGCGGCGCCCATCTGAACCCGGCGGTGACGCTGGCGTTCGCGGCGCGCCGCAAGTTCCCGTGGGCGAAGGTGGTGCCCTACTGGGTGTCGCAGTTGATCGGCGCCATGGCCGGGGCATCGCTCGTCTTTCTCGTCTACCACGACGCGATCAACGCCTTCGACGACCGCTCGATCGGGCCCAAGCACGGCGGGCACACTCTCGCCACCTTCTCGATCTTCTCCACCTTTCCGGCGCCGTACTTCCATGGCGGGAACTGGGGGCCGCTGATCGACCAGATCGTCGGCACGGCCTTCCTGGTCATGCTGGTCGTTGCGGTCATCGACGCGCGCAACACCGCCGTGGGTGCCAATATGGGGCCGTTCATCATCGGCCTGATCGTCGCCGCCATCGGCATGTCCTACGGGGCGAACGCCGGCTACGCGATCAACCCCGCCCGTGACTTCGGACCACGGCTGATCACCTGGTTCGCCGGATGGCAGAGCTTCGCATTTCCGGGGGACGGGGTGTGGTTCAACGACTACTGGTGGATTCCGATCGTCGGCCCGCTGATCGGCGGCCTGATCGGAGTGCTGATCTACGACCTGTTCATCGGCGACATCCTGCACGCCCGTCTCAAGCTGGGCGAGCTCCCGGAGCCAGGACGCACGCGGCCCACGATTGACGAGGGCTGACAGCGGCCAGGACTCCTTCGGCTATCCCGGTTGGCGACCCGCGGCGGGGGTTCCGGGAGAGGCATCACCCGGAACCCCGTGGCACTCAGTACCCGGAGGAAGCGTCGCCGCCCGCCAGAGGTGCGGCACCGGCGAGGCGACCCCGGAGGTCGTCCAGGATCGTGGCAGTGGCGGTCGCGCCGAAACGGGTGGCCCCCAGATGGTGCAGGTGCAGCAGGGCGTCGAGCGTTCGCACGCCGCCTGCGGCCTTGACCTGGATGTCCGGTGAGACCGTACGCCGCATCAGGGCAATGTCGTGGGCGGTCGCTCCCCCGGGGGCGAACCCCGTGCTGGTCTTCACGAAGGCAGCTCCCGCCGCTTCGGCCGCCCGGTATCCGGCGATCTTCTGGGCGTCGTCCAGATACGCGTTCTCGAAGATCACCTTGACTGTGCGGCCCCGCGCGGCTTCCACGACGGCGGCGATCTCGTCCCGGGTGTACGCAACGTCACCGCCGCGCAGCCGACCGATGTCGATGACCATGTCGATCTCCTGTGCCCCCAGAGCGACCAGCTCGGCGGTCTCGTAGACCTTGGCCGCGGTGGTCGCCCCACCGTGGGGGAAGCCGACCACGGTGCCGACCGCGACCCCGCTGCCGTCGAGTGCCACCACGGCGGCCGCTACGTCCGCCGGGCGCACGCACACCGAGGCTGTGCGGTACTCCAGCGCGGTCGCCACGCCCTGGGCGACCTCGGCCGGGGTCAGCTCGGGCCTCAGCAGCGAGTGGTCGATCATCTTCGCCACCTCTTCGCACGCGGGCAGCGGACCGTCCCAGCGTTCGACAGAGTTCGCGGCAGTAGGCATGGCGTTTCCCTTCAGTCGTCCATAAACTGTCTAGACAGTCTATACAGGCGAAGATGGTGTTGTCGTCAGGCCCGGCACGGACCCGCGACGAACACCCGACCCGGAGGACGACGCCCGCCATGGCCGCACCGCAGCCCCTGTACGAACGCATCGAGAAGCAGTTGCGCCGCCGCCTGGCCGACGCGGACGACGGCGATCCGTTCCCCTCGGAGCCGCGGCTGGCCGAGGAATTCGGCGTCTCACGCATGACCGTGCGGGCGGCTCTGGCACGGCTGGAACGCGACGGCCTGCTGGAACGTGTGCCCGGCCGGGGCAGCTTCGTCCGGAAGGCCGCCGCCGCACGCCCCGTCGGCACCCTGCTCAGCTTCCACGACCAGGCACTCGCGGCGGGCAGAACACCACGCTCCCGCGTCCTGGAGGCCGGCCTGCGTCCCGCCACACCGCCCGAGGCCGCCGCGCTGTACCCGGCAGACCCCGGTGAAGACGCGACCGTGATCGCGATCAGCCGTGTACGGTTCTTCGACGACCTGCCCGTCGCCATCGAGCACGCCACGTTCCCCGCGGCCCTCAAAACCCTGCTCACCGCAGATCTGGAGACCGGATCGCTCCACAACGCGCTGCGCCGGCTGGGCCTCCACCCGACCCTCGGCTCCTCCGTCCTGACGGCTCGCACCGCCGGTGACGACGCGCCCGAACTCGACGTGAGCGCCGCCACACCGATGCTCGTCGAGACACGCTCCATCACCGACCAGTACGGGGCCCCGCTGGAACACACGGTCAGCTCCTACGTGGCCCACCGCTACGCGCTCCAGGTCGACTTCTCCGTCGCCCTCCACGAGATCCCCTGACCGGATCTGGCGGGGCCGCAGCAAGTGACGCCACTCATAGCGGAGTTCGGTGAGCGGCGAGCCAGGTGTACGGGAGCCGGAGGGACGGGGTGTGACGTCAGGCCGCTCGTCGGGTGGGCTCGTCGGCATCCGGGACGGTGGTCTCCCGTGGGGGTGACGGGGCGGCCGGGGCCGCGCTGGGCAGCCGAAGTCCCTTGAGGGACAGGGCGTTGACAGCGACGATGAAGCTGGAGCCGGACATGGACAGTGCGGCGATCTCGGGGCGGAGGACAAGGCCGACGGCCGGTTCGAAGACGCCTGCGGCGATGGGCAGGGCAAGGGCGTTGTAGCCGATGGCCCAGCCGAGGTTCTGGCGCATCTTGCGCAGGGTGCCGCGGCCGATGCGCAGGGCCGTGGGCACGTCGAGGGGGTCGGATCGCATCAGGACCAGGTCGGCGGTCTCGATCGCGACGTCGGTGCCCGCGCCGATCGCGATGCCCAGGTCGGCCTGGGCCAGGGCGGGAGCGTCGTTGACGCCGTCGCCGACCATCGCCACCGTCCGGCCGGTGGCCTGGAGTTCGGAGACCTTGGCGGCCTTGTCGCCGGGAAGGACATCGGCGATGACGGTGTCGATGCCCAGTCGGTCGGCGATCCGCTCGGCGGTGGCCCGGTTGTCGCCGGTGAGCATGACCACCTCGACGCCGAGGGCGTGCAGTTCCCGCACGGCGGCGGCGGACGTGTCCCGGGGAGCGTCGGCGATACCGATCAGACCGGCCGCACGGCCGTCGACCGCGGCGATCACGACGGTGCGGCCCGTGGCGGCAAGTTCGTCCCGCTTCTTCGCCAACTCCGCGACATCGATGCCCTCGCGCTCGGCCAGGCGGCGATTGCCGATCACGATCCGGTGGCCGGCCACCTGCGCGACGGCGCCGTGGCCGGGGACGTTCTCGAAGGCGTCCGCGCGCAGGCCGATGAGTCCCTTCGCCTCGGCATGCCGTACGACGGCCTCCGCGAGGGGGTGTTCGGACTCCCGCTCGACCGCCGCCACCAGGCGGAGCAACTCGCTCTCGGTCATACGGCCTGCCGTGATGACGTCGGTCACCTCCGGCTCGCCCTTGGTGAGGGTGCCGGTCTTGTCCATCACGACCGTCTGGATACGGGCAGAGGTCTCCAGGCCCACGGCGTTCTTGAACAGCACGCCCCGCTTGGCCCCCAGTCCGGTGCCGACCATGATCGCGGTCGGCGTGGCCAGGCCGAGTGCGTCCGGGCACGTGATCACGACGACGGTGATGGCGAACAGCATCGCGGTGCCGAAGGAGCCGTCCGTCGCCAGCAGCCAGACGGCCAGGGTGGCGGCGCCGCCGATCAGTGCGACGAGGACCAGCCAGAACGCGGCGCGGTCGGCCAGCCGTTGGCCCGGCGCCTTGGAGTTCTGCGCCTGCTGGACCAGCTTGACGATCTGGGCCAGAGCGGTGTCCGACCCGACCTTGGTGGCGCGCACCCGCAGTGTGCCGTTGGCGTTGATGGTGGCGCCGACGACCGGGGCGCCGGGCTGCTTGTGCACGGGCAGGCTCTCGCCGGTGACCATCGACTCGTCGACCTCGCTGCTGCCCTCCTCGACCACACCGTCGACGGCGATCTTCGCGCCCGGGCGGACCAGCAGCAGGTCGCCGACCGCGATGTCGGCTGTGGGGACCTCGACGGGCTCGCCGTCGCGCAGCACCAGCGCCTTGGGCGGGGCCAGGTCGAGGAGTGTGCGGATCGCGTCGTTCGCACCGCCGCGGGCACGCATCTCGAACCAGTGGCCGAGCAGGACGAAGGAGGCCAGCACGGTGGCCGCCTCGTAGAAGACGTCCCCGCCGCCGGTGAGGGTGACGACCACGGAGTACAGCCAGCCGGAGCCGACGGCGACCGCGACCAGCACCATCATGTCGAGGGTGCGGGCGCGCAGTGCCCGCACGGCGCCGTCGAAGAAGATCGTGCAGGAGTAGAAGATCACGGGCAGGCTCAGCAGCAGCGCCCAGACGTCCTCGCGCAGCCCGAAGGGGACCGGTGCGTCGAGGCCGAAGACGTCCTCGCCGATCGGCGACCAGATCACGATGGGTATCGAGAAGAGCGCCGCGACCAGGAATCGGTTGCGCATGTCGGCCACCATGGCGTCCATGGACATGCCGCCGTGATCACCGTGGCCCATCACTGCGTGGGGTGATGGCACACCCGCCTCGTGCTCGTGGGCAGGGGGCCCGGCAGGAGGCGCCGGTGCGGTGAGGGCCGGTGGATCGGGCTCGGCCATCGGGTCGCACACATGGGCCGGGACGGACTGCCCCGCGCAGTGGTAGCCGCACTCCTCCACCCAGCGCCGCAACTCGGTCAAGGATGTGCGGCGCGGGTCGAAGACCACCGTCGCGGTCTGCCCCACCGGATTGGCCTCGACATCGAGCACCCCTGGGCGTCGAAGCAGGACCGCGGTGACGGTGCTCTGCTGGGAGGCCCAGCCGAGTCCGCGTACGTCGAGCACAGCGGTACTGCGTTCCTTCGGCGGGGGTGCCGGCTGCGGCTGCGAGGGACCGCCGTGATGCGAGTGGCCGGCATGTTCCTCGTGGTGGTCGTGCACAGTCACTTCTCCCTCGGCCGATCGTGTCGCGGGCGGGCGTGAAGAAGGTGCCTGGAAACATTGTGGCGCCGTGCGGGCTCATGGGCTTCGGGCGGCGCCACGTGGTGCCATGTGGCGCCACACGCCTGGGCCGCAACAGCTGCCTTCCTCACTGCACGGCCGGGTCGCGCATCCAGCCCCATCCGACGTGCGCTGCGCCATTGAGTCGGATTATGTGACGAGTGGCAACTCTCTGTGACTGTTGTGTGGCCGCGGGACGGTCGCACAACGCTGAGGAGGTACAACCCAGATGAAGCTTGTTTTCGCTTCGCGTCTCGCGGCGGTGGCCGTGACCGCGGCGACAGCGATCATGGCGGTGGGCCAGACGGCGACCGCCGTGCCGGCCGGCGGGGACGGGAACCCGTTCCTCGGGCCGCTGAACACCGTCTCGACCGTTGCGTCGACGGTCCCGGCCAACGGCGACCTGAACCCGTACGGCACAGCCCTGATCGAGAAGACCGTAGGCGACCTGCAACGCGGCAACGTGCTGGTCAGCAACTTCAACAACGCGGCGAACCAGCAGGGCACGGGGACCACGCTCGTGCAGGTCAGCCCGCAGGGCACGACCACGCTGTTCGCCCAGATCGACCCCCAGAACCTGCCGGGAGCGTGCCCGGGCGGCGTGGGCCTGACCACGGCACTATCCGTCCTGCCGGGCGGCTGGGTGGTCGTAGGCAGTCTGCCCACGGCCGACGGCACCTCCGCCACGGCGCAGGCGGGCTGCCTGCTCGTGCTGGACAGCCACGGAACGGTCCGGGAGACCTTCAGCGGCCAGGGGATCAACGGTCCCTGGGACATGACCGCGAAGAGCAGCGGCGAAAAGACCGATCTGTTCGTCACCAACGTGCTCAACGGCACGGTCGCTGGCGGCGGCGACATCGTACGACAGGGCACCGTGCTGCGGATCACCCTGCGTACCCACGGCAATCAGCCGCCGACCCGGATCGCCACGACCGAGATCGGGTCGGGCTTCGCCGAGAAGACAGACCCGGCTGCGCTCGTTATCGGACCGACGGGTGTCGGTCTGCGGGGAGAGACGCTCTACGTGGCGGACACCGTCGACAACCGCATCACCGCGATCCCGGACGCGCTCACCCGGCACACCAGCGCCGGCACCGGCCGGGTGATCACCACCGACCAGAACCTCAACGGCCCGCTCGGGTTGGCGATCACCCCGAAGGGCAACATCCTCACCACCAACGGCGGCGACGGCAAGATCGTGGAGACCACCCCACGCGGTGTCCAGGTGGCCGAGCGTACGCTCGACAGTGGCACCCCGCCGGGCGCGGGCGCACTGTTCGGGCTCGCGATCGCCCAGAAACCCGACCGGGTCTACTTCGTCGACGACGCGACCAACACGCTGAACCTGCTGAGCCGGCCCTGAACCTGCTGAGCCGACCCTGAACCCGTTTGCGCAGGGCCGATCCGGCCCTGCGTAAACCCAGGAGCACAGGCTCAGGAGCCGGCGGCTCCCTGGCCGCCGGGGTCCTACGGCTTCAGGATGCCGGCCAACTGTCTGACGTTCACTTCCTGCGGCCGCGGTCCGGGAGAAACGGGGCCGGTGCACCCTCCCGCCCCGGGGCCAATGGTCCCTGCCTGGCGTCCGCCCGCATGCCTACCATCGGATCATGTCCGACATGCGGCAGACGATCGGTCGGCTCGATGCCGTTCATCCCGACCGCGTTGGTCTCGGTCTGTGCGTCGCGACGCTGCGGCCGACGGGCGGGTGCATGGACCGCAAGCGTGAGAATCCCCTGCTTCGTGCGGACTTCCACGTCGTGCTGCTGTGCGCCGGCGGCTCGGGGGACCACGTGGTGGACCTGGCGACGCATCACCACCGGCCCGGGTCACTGCTGTGGATCCGCCCGGGCCAGGTCCACGAACGCCCGCCCGTGATCGAGGGAACGGCCGTCTGCTTCACCGACGACTTCCTGAGCGGCGAGATGCCCCTGCTCGTCGGGCCGTCGTCGTGGAACTTCGACCCGGCCGACCTGAGGGACGTACAGGCCCATCTCACGGTGCTCCAGAACGAGTACCGGCGCTATGTGTTCGGTCCGACCAGCAGGCGGCTCGCCACCGGCGAGCCGATGCTGCGCCACCTGCTGCTGGCGCTGCTGATGCGCATCGACCAGGTGCCGCCGCTCGACGAGGTCCGCCCCTTGCAACCGCACCCGGTGGCGCGAGCCTTCGTCGAGATGGTCGAGCGGTGCTTCCCGTCGATCCACACGGCCGAGGAGTACGCAGCCGTCCTCGGATACTCCCCGAGGACCATCGCGCGGGCGAGCGTCGAGGCCACCGGGCTGACGCCCAAGCAGGTCATCGACGCCCGGCTGGTCCTGGAGGGCCGTCGCCTGCTCGCCTACACCGACCTCTCGGTCTGCGCGGTGGGGCACCGCCTCGGCTTCGAGGACGCCGCCAACTTCTGCCGTTTCTTCGCCCGGGCCACGGGCATGTCCCCGGGCACGTTCCGAGCCTCGCACCGTTGGTGACCAGCCGCTCCCCGCGCCATCGGGCCGTGTCCGCAACCGACCACGACCGGTCCGGATCCCACCATGGTTCCCGCACTTCCGTGCCCTCCCGGTGAGCAGGCTGTGACGTGTCAGCCCGTACTGCCGCAGACCGCGGCAGCCGGACCAGGAACGCGGTGAGGACAGTGCGTTGACCAGAACAGTCGTGTGCGTCAAGTGGGTCGCCGACGAAGGCGAACTGAAGGTCGACCCCGCCACACGCGCGGTCGATGCCGGTCACGCACGCCGGAAGATCAGTGACTACGACCGCAACACCATCGAGGCGGCCCGGGTCGCCGCCGGTGAACTGGGCGGGGAACTCGTCGGCGTGACCTTCGGCGGGCGGGAGGCCAAGGGCGCGCTCAAGGACGTGCTCTCCCGTGGCGCGGACCGCGCCGTGCATGTGCTGGCCGACGGCGCCGCCCGCGTCGACGGCCACGTCACCGCGCACGCCCTGGCGGCCGGGATCGGCCGGGTCGGTGACGTGGGGCTGGTGCTGTGCACCGAGGGCGCGTCCGACACCTACGCCCACGAGACCGGCCCGCGGATCGGCGAGCTGCTCGGCTGGCCGGTCGTGACGAACGTGAGCAGCCTGACCGTGGACGCCGGACGGCTGCGCGCCACCCGGACCCTGGAACGGGAGACGGAGACCGTCGAGTGCGACCTGCCCGCCGTCGTCACCGTCGTACCGGAGATCGGTCCGGCGCCCATCCCCGGCCTCAAATCGGTGATCGCCGCGGGCCGTAAACCCAGCGAACAAGTGCCCCTGGCCGAACTCGGCCTGCCGCCCGCTGCCGCCACCGCACGCACGACGGTGACGTCGCTGCTCGGCCTCGCCGACGGACGCAGGCGCGTGCTCATCGCCGACGGCGACGCGCACGAGAAGGTCGCCGCGCTGATGTCCGCTCTCACCCGGGAAGGGGTGCTCTGATGACCCGTGCCTTCGTCTTCTCCGAGGATGCGCGTCTGGCGGCCGAGCTGGTTACGACCGCGACCACCATCGCGGACCAGGTACACCTCGTCTGCCTCGGCGCACCGCCCGCGACGCCGCCCGCCGGCGTGACCTCCGTCGTGGTGCTGGAAGACCCGAGCGACGCGCTGTTCGATGGCGGTGTCCGCCCCGAGGCCTACGCCCCCGCTCTCGCCCGGCTGGCCGGCGATCGGCACGCCAACGCCGTACTGATCGGAGCGACGGTGAGCGGCCGGGAGATCGCCGCCAGGGTGGCGGCGATCCTCGGGCTCGGCCTGGTCAGCGAGGCCACGACGCTGGATTCCCTGCCGGACGGCACCTGGCGGAGCGAACGCGTCACCTATGCCGGGGCGACCGTCCAGACCGAGACCTGGCAGGGTCCGGCGGTCGTGACGATGGCGCAGGGCCAGCGCGGGGACCGGACGGCCGCCGCGGAGCCGGGCGCGGGCGGCGTACCTGTCGAGACCGTCCCGGTGCAGGCCGATACCCGTGTCCGCGTCGTCTCCCGCGCCGTCCGCGAGCAGGAGGCCGTCGACCTGGCCAACGCCGCCCGGATCGTCTGCGTCGGCATGGGCCTCGGAGCGAGTGCCGACCTCGAACTGGCCACCGGGCTGGCCGACGCGCTCGGCGCGGAGGTCGCGTGCACACGACCGGTCGCGGAGGACCGCGAGTGGCTGCCGGCCGAACGGTACATCGGGATCTCCGGGGTCCGGGTACGGCCCGACCTCTACCTCGGCCTCGGTGTCTCCGGTCAGGTCCAGCACACGGTCGGTATCCGCGACGCCAAGGTCGTCGTGGGGGTCAACACCGACCCGGACGCGACCTTGTTCGGGGTGAGCGACTACGCGGTGGTCGGCGACCTCCGCGAGATCGCGCCGCTGCTCACCGCCGCGGTCCGTGCCGCCCGCGCCGCCGGCCCGGACGCGCGGTCATGACCGCCGACGACGCCTTCGACGTGATCGTCGTCGGCGCGGGCCTGGCGGGCACCGCCTGTGCCTACCGGCTCGCGCAGGCCGGCCGGTCCGTGCTGCTCATCGAACGCGGGACCACCCCCGGGTCGAAGAATGTGAGCGGCGGCCGTCTGTACACCTACGCACTGGAACTGGTCGAGGCCGGGCTCACCTGCGAGGCACCGTGGGAACGGCGGGTCGTCCGCGAGCAGTTGATGCTGATGGACGCCGACAGGTCGATGACGATCTCGATCGCGGGCGCACCCGCACCCGACGGCGCCCCGCCCGCCTCGGTCACCGTGCTGCGCGCCGGATTCGACGAGTGGTTCGCCGCAAGGGCGGAGGAGGCCGGGGTGCTCCTCGCCCCGGGCATCCGCGTCGACTCCCTGCTGGAGGAGAACGGGCGGGTCACCGGCATCATGGCCGGCGGGGAGGCGATGCACGCCGGTGTCGTCGTCGCGGCCGACGGAGTCAACTCCTTCCTCGGCCGGGAGGCCGGTCTGGTCGGCGAACTGTCCGCCCGCGCGGTCGGCGTGGGCGTCAAGGAGACCATCGCACTCGACGCCTCGACGATCGAGAACCGCTTCGCCGTGGCCCCCGGCGACGGCGCCGCCACCCTGATGCTCGGGTGCACCCACGGCGTGCACGGGGGAGCGTTCCTGTACACCAATCGCGACAGCCTCTCACTGGGCGTCGTCGCCTCACCCGAGCAACTCCCGGCGTCGGGCCGCACGATCCATGCGATGCTCCAGGACCTCAAGGCACACCCGGCAGTCCAGCCGCTCATCGACGGCGGCAGCACGGTCGAGTACTCGGCGCACCTGGTGCGTGAGGACGGCTGGCGCGGGGTGCCCAAGAGGCTGGCCCGGGAAGGCTTCCTGATGACCGGCGAGGCCGCCGGATTCGTGATGAACCTCGGATACACCGTGCGCGGTATGGACCTCGCGCTCGTCTCCGGTGTGGCCGCGGCCGAGGCGATCGAGGCGGGCGGAGACCTCGAACCCGCCTACCACGCGGCCCTGGACCGGACGGGCCTGACAGCGGCCATGAAGGCCACCGACGGCTACACCGACCTGCTGCACATCCAGCGCCTCTACCAGGCCTACCCCGGGCTCGCCCTCGACGTCGCCGAATCGGTCTTCACCGTGGCCTCCGGCCGGCCCCGCCGACTCCGCCGTCAGGTCAAGGAAGCGCTGCGCAGACGGAAGGTGCCGCTGCGCACGGTGCTGCGCGACGGCGTCACAGGGATGAGGGCGCTATGAGCACGACCGACCGCCTCACCGCCGCCGACCTGCTGGGCCGCAACACCTTCGACGTGGACGAGGAGGAAGCGCACATCGTCCTCGACCCCGCGATCTGCGCCACCTGCACGACCAGACCGTGCCTGTCCGTGTGTCCCGCACAGCTCTACGCGCTCGGCGCCGACGGCCAGATCACCTTCGACCACGCCGGCTGTCTCGAATGCGGCACCTGCCGGGTGGTCTGCGTCACCGGCGGCATCGTGCGCTGGACCTACCCGCGCGGTACGTACGGCGTCACCTACCGGCGCGGCTGACGGCCCGACCGACGCGGGCTCTGCGCCCGCGCCGGGCTCCGTCCGCCCAACGCCCTGATCAGCACAGCCAGCGATACAGCCAAGGAGCACGACGATGTGGTACCTCACCGAGGACCGTGCAGCGATCCTCTCCAGCGTCAAGGAGTTCATCAAGGAGGAGGTGGCTCCGGTCGCCCAGGAGATCGACCGCAGCAATGAGTTCCCGCTCGCGCTGTTCAAGCGCGCCGGTGAACTCGGCCTCCTGGGGATCACCGTGCCCGAGGACCTCGGCGGGCTGGGCGCGGACCAGACCACCCACGCGCTGGTACTGGAGGAGATCGCCAAGACCCTGCCGGTCCTCACCGTGGCGATGGGGGCGCACAGCCTGCTCGCCGGCGGTCTGATCGAGATGCTCGGGACCCCCGACCAGAAGAAGCAGTACCTCGTCCCCGCCGCTTCGGGGACGACCGTCCTGGCCTGCGGATCCACCGAGGCCGTCGGCGGGGACAACCAGGCCGAGTTCAAGACGCGCGCCGTGCTCGACGGCGACGAGTGGGTCCTGAACGGGGGCAAGGTCCTCATCTCCAACATCGGGGTCGCCGACGTGTACGTCGTCGTCGCGGTCACCGCCGACCACGTCGACCCGGTCACCAAGGCGGGCCTGAGCGCGTTCATCGTCCCGGCCGGCACCCCGGGGCTCGGCATCGGCAAGGCCGAGCACAAGCTGGGCTGGCACGGCTCGGCGACGGGCTCCATCTCCTTCACCGACTGCCGCATCCCGAAGGAGAACCTGCTCGGCCCGCTCGGCGGCTGCCTCCAGGCGATGTTCGTCAGCGCGACCGCGGAGTTCCTGAGCTGCGGCCCCGTCAGTCTCGGCATCGCCGAGGGCGCGTACGACATGGCCCTCACCTACAGCCTCCAGCGCGAGCAGCAGGGCAAGTCGCTCTTCGACCGGTTCCAGGTGACACGGCACAAGCTGGTGCGGATGTACGCCGAGATCGAGTCGCTGCGGGCCCTGGTGTACTCGACCTACGCCGAGCGCGACCGCGGCGAACTGTGCCTCGCCGAGGGCCGCCTGCTCAAGGTCAAGGGAGCGGAGGTCTCGGAGTACGTCGCCCGCGAGGCCATCCAGCTCTACGGCGGCGTCGGCACCGTCGTCGACACCGGCGTCGAGCGGTACTGGCGCGACGCGAAGGTCATGGCGATCGGAGGCGCGTCGGTCGAGGCCCTGACGGACGTCATCGCGGCCCTCATCAAGCGGCAGCACGCGTAGCGCAATCGCGCCCCTCAACGTTCAGTGCCCCTCAACGTTCAAAGGAGAACGTCATGCAGGACTATGGCAACAAGGTCGTCGCCGTCACCGGTGCGGCCAACGGCCTCGGCAGAGAACTCGCCCGGCGGTTCGCCGATGCGGGAGCCAGGCTGGCACTCGCCGACATCGACGCCGAGAACCTCGAGGCACTCCGCGCCGAACTGGCGCCGAGCGGCGCGGACATCCTCACGGCGGTCTTCGACGTGCGCGACGCCGAGGCCATGGAGGACTTCGCACGCCGGACGTACGGTACCTACGGCGCGGTCGACCTGTTCTTCAACAACGCCGGCGTCATCTCGGTGGGCACGATCTGGGAACAGCCCATGTCGGACTGGGACTGGCTGCTCGACGTGAACGTCAAGGGCATGGTGCACGGCATCAAGGCGTTCGTGCCCCGGATGATCGCGCAGGACACCGTGTGCCGGATCGTCGACACCGCCTCGATCGCCGGACTGCTCACGGTGGAGAACTCCCCGGCGTACGTCGCGAGCAAGTTCGCGGCGCTGTCGATGACCGAGGTGCTCGACCTTCAGCTCCAGGCCGCCGGCTCCAAGGTCACGGCGCATGTGGTGTGCCCCGGCATAGTCCAGACCGACCTCGACAACTGCCTGCGCCACCGTGACCCGGACACCTACGACGCGGACGACCCGTACTACAAGACCGAGGACTACCAGTCCAAGTTCGCCGTGGTCACCCAGTCCGTACCGATCGGCATGCCGGTCGCCGACGCGGTGAGCGTCATCATCGACGAGCTGGAGAAGGGCACCTTCTACATTCTCACCCACCCGATGTACAACCCTGCGGTCACCGGCCGGGCCACCGCCGTCATCGCGGGCACCCGCCCGACGCGCGTCGCACGCTGACCCACCGCCCACCGCAACGGAAGACGGCTGCTGTGTACCCGTACGAGAAGAAGTACGACCACGTCGTGACCACCGAGAAGGACGGTCACATCGCGACGATCACCTTCGACTGCCCCGAGAACATGAACCGCCTGTGCGAGCAGGTGATCGACGAGTTCGGCGCGGCCCTGGACGACGCCCACTGGGACGAGGACATCCGCGTCATCATCCTGCGGGGCAACGGCCCGGTGTCCTTCGGCCCCGGTGATCTCGACATCATCAGGACGAAGCTCGCCAAGAACCTGACCGCCGCACGCGAGGTCATGTACGAGATCGCGGGCCTGATCAAGAAGATGTACACGATCCCGACGCCGATCATCGGCCTGGCCGAGGGAGCGTGCCTGGGCGGCGGCTGCAACCTGCTGCTGTCCAGCGACGTCGTCATCGCCTCGGAGACGGCGTACTTCCACGAACTGTTCGTGGACTACGCCCTGACCCCGGACACCGGCGGTCTGTGGGCCTTGCAGCGACTGGTCGGGCCGATGCGTGCCAAGGCGATCTGCATGCAGGGCGACCCGGTCCCGGCCAAGGAGGCCGCGGACCTCGGCATGGTCTACCAGGTCGTCCCCGCCGACTCCGCCTACGAGCAGGCCCGTACCCTGGCTGCGAAGATCGCCGCGAAGTCGCCGGTGGGCATCAACCACATCAAGCAGATATCCAACCGTCTGCACGACTACTCGATGGACACCTACTTCCAGATCGAAGGCGACTACCTCGCCCTGGGCGCGCTGAGCGCGGACTTCCAGGAGACCAACATCGCCGCAGCGCAGAAGCGGCCGCCCGTCTACAAGGGGTACTGAGGGCGCTGAGGGCACTGGTCATTTGATGGCCTGTCAGGTGCGCGCAGCCGGTCAGTGACCGCACAGGGCCAGGACCCCGACCGGAGTCCTGGCCCTCCTGGCGGTGCCGTACACCTCGAAGCCGTTCAGGCCCAGCGGGTTGGAGTTGCCGAGCCTGTGGGCCGTCATACGGACCCAGCGGGCGCTGACCGGTCGCGGCAACTGGATGTTCACGACCCCACCGGTGCCGGCGGTCGTGCGGTACACACTGGTCCACGCGCTGTGGTCCAGGGACGTCTCGACGACGAACTCGACGGCGTAACTCGACAGGATCTCCTTGCCCGTGGTGCCGTCGGCCCAGTTGCCGCTCGCGGGCGGGACGAAGACCGGATCACTCGCGTCGGCCTCGAAGGCGAGCCGTATCCAGGTGACCTGGCAGGCGGCCTGGAGGTCGACGGATATCCACTGCAGATCACCGGCCCCCGCACGCCACCCGGTGCCCTGCACACCGGGGGCGGCGATCCCGTCGACCGCGAAATCGCTCGGGGTGGGGGCATAGGCGGTCGAGGAGACCTGCACAGGACGGTATGCGGCCGGTTCGTTCGTGGACGTCGGCGTGCCGAAGCCGGCCAGAAGGGTCGAGCCGCCGATGACGATCGATCGCCGGGAAGGGAAGGGCAGCGGATGTGGCTGATCTGCCATGAGAGGGACGTCCAATCACATAACGGTGCCAGCAAAGCCTGGATGGCAACGTTGTCACCTGAATGACAACGTTGTCAAGACTGTGGCGCGCGGTAGATCTTGTCAAGACTCTTGGTGATGCCCGAAGAGCATTGCGAACACCGGCGTCGGACGCCGGCGGGAATCCGACCCGGCGTTCGACCTACTGGTGCGTCGTCGAACGCCTGCGGACGTCGGCCTAGAGGCTGCCGAAATCGGGAAGGGTGATCGAGCCGTCGTCGGCGAGGGGGATTCCGGGATTGTGCGCGATCTCCCAGGCGTGGCCGTCGGGATCGACGAACGCACTGGAGTAGAACCCGATGGCGTTGACGGCCGCGGGCTTGGTGATGGTCCCGCCTGCCCGTTCCGCTGCCGCGAGCAGAGCATCCACCTCGGCGTCGGACCGGACGTTGTGGGCCAGGGCGATCCCGCTGAAACCGGCCGCCCGACCTGGCTCCAGGCCGCAGTCCCTCGCGAGTTTGTCACGATCCCACAGGACGAATCCCAGGCCGCCTGCCTGGAAGAAGACAGTCTCCTCGACTTCCTGTCCCTGCCAGCCCAGGGCCTCGTAGAAACCCTTGGCGCGAGCGAGATCGGAGACGCCCAGCGTGACCAGAGTGATGCGCTGTTCCATGCGATCACGGTACTTCGCCCCGGCGACGGCCGGGTCATGAACGCGTGACGTTCCCGACCGTCGTGTGCAGGTCCGTCTCGCCGACTACCAGCGGTGGCAGGGGAGTTGCGGTGGCGGGGTTGAGGGAGTCGAAGAGCAGGGCGATGAAGCGGGCGCGCAGTGAGGGCGGGGTGCCGGGCAGGGCCAGGCCGGCGACGGCCATGACGAGGAAGTGGGGGATGTCCTCGGCGGTGAGGTCGGAGCGGATCTCGCCCTGCTGCTGGGCGTGTTCGAGAAGCGGTTGGAGTGAGGCGCTGAAGCGCTGCAGAACGTTGACGGCGACGTCGGCGAAGTTGCTGGCGAAGGTCACCAGACCTCGTTCCTGAGTGATCAGGTCGAGCAGGCGCAGGGCGATGCTCTGGAGCTCCTGGCGCGGATGGGGTGCGTGGGATGCGTCGGACGCTTGCTCGACCATGGGCAGCAGGTCGGTCTCCAGGATGTCGTCGAGGACGGCCCGGACGATGGCCTCGCGGTTGGGGAAGTGACGGTAGAGCGTCGCGATGCCCACGCCCGCCTCGGCGGCGATCTGCTCCAGCGAGCCGTCGCCCTTGCCCAGCACCGTGCGGCCTGCGGCCGTGATGCGCTCCACGCTCGATCGGGCGTCGACCCGGCGCCGGACGGCGCGCTCCTTCGCGGGTGTCATGCGTCTTCCTTCCCTCTGCCGGGGCCGGCCTCCGACCCACGATCATCGACCCTCGACCCTCGATAGAACTCTATCGCATTGATAGTTACCTATCGGTTTGATAGAACCCTCTCACTTAGCTTTTGTGGTGGTGGCGGCTGTCGGGCCGCCGAGGGATGGGGAGAGATCTGTGTCCGTGCTGCTGTACCGGCTGGGACGGTTCGCCTACGGCAAACCCTGGTACGTCATCGGAGGCTGGCTGGCCGTGGTGGCGGCCGTCGTAGGACTCCTGGTGGCCAACCCCGTCAAGCTCAGCAACGAGGTGCGCATCGACGGCACCCCGTCGCAGAAGGTCGTCGACGACCTGGCCGTGTCCCTGCCGGAGGCGTCGGGTGGGCAGGGCATGCTGGTGTTCAAGGCCCCGCACGGTGCCCGGATCGGCGACGCCGGCGTCCGGCCCGCCCTGCTGGCGGCCGTGGACGCCGTCTACCGGCAGGACCATGTGATCGACGCGAGGAAGGTCCTGGCCGCGGAGACCGCCAAGGGCGACAGCAGCCAACTGCTCGCCGCGGAGGCGGCGGTGGCCGGTGCGACCGGTACGTCCTCCCACGCGGGGCGGACCCCCGTACCGTTGACGGCGGACGGCCGGCCGGTGCCGGGAGTGGTCGTGTCCGCGGACGGTTCGACCGCGCTGATGCAGTTCCAGTTCGACGAGCAGACCTACGAGCTTCCCTCCGGCACGATCGACCACACCGTCGAGGCGGCCGAGCGGCACGCCGCACCCGGAGGCATCGAGGTCCTGCCGTCGGCGGCCATGATGGAGATACCCGAGATCGTCGGCGTCGGTGAGATCGTCGGTGTGGCCGTCGCCGCCCTGGTTCTGCTGGTCACCCTCGGATCGGTCGTGGCGGCGGGTCTGCCCCTGGTCATCGCTCTCGTCGGCGTCACGGTCGGGGTCGGCGGGGCCTTCGCCCTCTCCACCGTCTTCGAGATCCACTCGCTGACCGTGGTGCTGGCCCTCATGCTCGGCCTGGCCGTCGGCATCGACTACGCCCTGTTCATCGTCAACCGGGAGCGGCGGCTCATCCTTGACGACGGTCTGGACGCCCGCGAAGCCACCGGCCGTGCCATCGGTACGGCGGGCAGCGCGGTCTTCTTCGCCGGCAGCACCGTCATCATTGCCCTGGCCGGGCTGCTGGTCGTCCGGATCACTCTGCTCTCGGTCATGGCCGTCGTCGCGGCCGCCACCATCGCGATCGCCGTCCTGCTCGCCCTGACCCTGCTGCCAGCACTGCTGGGCCTGGTCGGGGAACGCGTCTGCTCCACCCGTACCTGGCACCGAGCCCGGCAGCGGCAGACGGGCAACAGCCATGGGCGGGCCGTGCGCTGGGGACGGCACCTGGTCTCGCACCGGCACGCCGCCCTCGCCGCCACGGTCCTGATCCCCGTGATCCTCGCGCTGCCCGCCGCCGACATGAAACTGGGCCTGCCCTCCGGCGCCAGCTACGACCCCGACAGCGGCCAGCGCCGTAGCTACGACCTGGTCAGCAAGGCCTACGGACCCGGCTACAACGGACCGCTCATGCTCGCCGTCGGCTCCACCACCGACGGCACCCCCCTCACCCCCACCGCCCTCGCCGCAGTGGCCACGGAACTCCAGGGCGTCAAGGGCACCGACTCGGTCTCGCTGGCGGCGATGAACTCCGCCGGCACCACAGCCGTCCTCGCTCTCCTCCCCGAGAGCGGTCCCAACGACGACGCGACCAAAACGCTCGTCACCGCCGTGCGGGACAGGGCCGCACACATCGGCAAAGCCGACGGCGTCACCGTGGGCGTCGCGGGCTTCACCGCGCTCGCCATCGATGTCTCCGACCGGCTCGGCGACGTCCTGCCCGTCTACGTGGGAACCGTCCTCGGCCTCTCCCTGGTCGTCCTTCTGCTGGTGTTCCGCTCCCTCCTGGTCCCCGTGACGGCCACACTCGGCTTCCTGCTCAGCATCGCCGCCACCTTCGGCCTCACCACGGCCGTCTTCCAGTGGGGATGGCTGCAACCCCTGATCGGCCTCGACGCCACCGCACCCGTCGTCAGTCTGCTCCCCGTCATCATCACCGGGGTCCTCTACGGGCTCGCCATGGACTACCAGATGTTCCTCGTGACCTCCATGCGCGAAGCCCACGTCCACGGCGCGAGCGCACTCGACGCCACCGTCACCGGCTTCGCCCGCGCCAGCTCCGTCGTCCTGGCGGCGGCCACCATCATGGTCAGTGTCTTCGCCGGATTCGTCTTCAACGCCCAGCCCATGATCAAGCAGGCAGGTTTCGCACTGGCCGTGGGAATCCTCATCGACGCCTTCGTCATCCGCATGACACTCATCCCGGCCACCATGGCCCTCACGCGGGAGAAGGCCTGGTGGATCCCCGCCTGGCTCGACCGCATCCTCCCCGACCTCGATGTCGAGGGCGACCGTCTCGCCACCAGGATCCCGGCCCCTCGCACCGAATCCGAAGAGCCACCCACCCCGGCGCAACAGGCCGCAACCCACCTCTGAGACCGGGACCTTCATGCCGTGCCGCGCTTGTACACCTCCGTGACGTTCGGGCGTGGGGCGGGGCGGTGATGGGCGGCGGGGCCTGCTGCGAAGCCGTGCAGGAGATTCTCCGTCGTACGGGTGACAAAGGCGCGGGTGCGGGAGTCCATACCGTGGTCGCGGCCTCCGGCGGGGGTGCCGGCCTTCAGGGCCTCCACCCATCGCATGGTGCCGGTCGCGAAGACGCCCGCGCCGCTGCTCGCGGTGTAGTACGCCGAGTCGCTGTTGCTGCGGCGGCCGTTGCACACCAGGGGGGAGTGGGCCGTTATCTCCAGGGGCTCGGGGACGGGTGCGCCCGGGGTGACCCGGTCGTACTCGACACCGACCAGATGGTCGAAGCTGTCGCCGGGGCGTACGCCCGTTCCCTCGTACAGCCAGTGATCCGGCGCGTGGACGACGTAGGGCGCGTCCGTGGGAAAGCCCTCGTAGAGGACACCCGTCAGCGACGACTCCGGGTCTGCCGCCGGGAGTTGGCGGAAGTCCGCCGTCACCAGGGAAGGGCGGTCGGGGTAGTAGGGATCGGTCCGGAAGGAGGACTTGTAACAGACCACGGTGCGCTCGGGACCTGTGTCGTCCCGCTCCAGGCGGATCCGGCGAAAGCACGTATTGGCGCCCAGGAAGGCCACGTTGGTGCCGGAGTCGCGGGCCCGGGTGACGTGATGACGCTGCTCGGGGGTCCAGTACTCGTCGTGGCCGAGGGAGACGACGGTGACCGCCCCGTCCAGCACCGAGGGGTCGCGGTGCACGTCCAGCCCCGTGGTGTACGCGAGGGGGATGCCGAGCCGTTCGGCGAGGACCACCGCCGTCAGCTCGTACACCATGAACTTCTCCGCGCCGTCGGAATCGTAGGGCCGGTCGAAGCTCACAGCGAGGGACCGGGCGGCGTACCCCCCTGAGGGGCCGTCGTAGAGGCTGTAGCCGCCCCACCGGTTGTACGCCTGCCAGGTGGCGGGCGCGTGCATCAGCACCGTGCGCCCCTTTCCCTCTGCGGAGCGCACTATCAGCGGGACGTAACGCTGGTGGCCGTCCTCCGAGTCGAGCCGCAGCAGATACGCGCCCTCAGGCCAGCCCTTCGTACACAAGGTGAGTGTGCGCTGCCAGTCCGCGCGGATCGTGCGGAGGGGGGCCAGGAGCTTCGGCCCCGTCTGGACACGGCCGGGTATGCGCCCAGACGACCAGACCAGCCGGGCGTCCGCCCCTTTGTACCAGCCGATGCGGAACGCCGAGACGCGGAAGGACGGGGCGGTCGTCGAGACGTACAGACCGCACTCCTCGCCCGGTGTGACGCTCACCCGGTCGGCGTACCCCATGACGGCCGTCGCGGGACCCTGCGAGCGGATACGCCAGTCGGGTGTCCCCGGAAGGTCCCGTTCCGCCTGTGGCTGGTGCGAAGTGCCTGCCCGGCGGTCGCCGACCGGAGGGGAGGGGTCGCAGCCGCCGGCCGCCGTCGAGGCGAGCCCGATGCCCGCGCATGCTGCGAGGACGGTTCTGCGGCGCAGCACCGACGGGTGTTCGGTCGGCTGTTGCGATCCCTGCCGCGGTGTCTCCTGCCCGTCGGGGCCCACGTCGCCTCCCGTGCGTCCGGCTCGACATCGCCTCCCCTGCGAGTCAGCCTTGCACGGTACGGCGAGGCACGCCCCGCTCGACCCGGTGCCGAGCCGGGGGTCAGGCTCTCAGCCGATCAGCTCACGGTAGGCGGCAGCGTCCAGGAGGTTGTCGGTGGTTGCGTCGGCCGCCGGCTTGATCTTGAAGAGCCAGGCATCGTACGCATCGTTGTTCACCTCCTCGGGAGCGTCGGCCACGTCCTCGTTGATTGCGACGACCTCGCCGGCGACCGGGCAGTAGATGTCGGACGCCGCCTTGACGGACTCCACGACGCCGATCGCGTCTCCGGCCTGCACCTGCTTGCCGACCTTGGGCAGCTCCAGGAAGACGATGTCGCCGAGCGTCTTCTGGGCGTGGTCGGTGATGCCGACGGTCACTGTGCCGTCCGCCTCACTCCGGATCCACTCATGCTCGTCGCTGTACTTGAGGCTGGCAGGGATGTTCGACATGTCAGTTTCCCTTCATGGACTCACGCTTGGTCGACGCTCGGCACAGATGATCAGCGGCAGTGTGCTACACCACCTGCCCGTCCAAGCGGATTCGGGCGACGCCACGCGCCACGCACCGACAGGGGACCCCCACACGGACGAAGCGCACGGGTGGGCGTGGGCAGGTGTGATCGGCGTCCTACGCGCGGCGGTCGACGAGCGGCAAGACCACAGGGGTGGCCGATCATGTTGAGTTGGCTGATGTCACAACTCAGATGACGCACACGGTACTTCTCATGTCACGGGCCGATCGGTTGGTGGCCGCGGCACCCGGGAATGCGGCCCATCGTCTCAAGCGGACGATTTGTTCAGGAAGGCCCGGGCCTTGCGTTCGACCAGCACCGGAACGAACTCGCGCACGGGCCGGTCTGTGAACGAGGCGTGTGCTTCGGCTACGGCCTCTTCGACCTCGGCTGCGCTGTGCGTCGTGCCGAAGGCGTTCTTCAAGCGTTCCGTGATCCCGCGGACGGCTTCGTCTTCGCGTCCCTGGTCAGCCACAGTGCCACCTGCCCGGAAGAGTACTTCTCAGTCTCCGCTGAGATATTTTGTACGGGATTACTCTGCGGTGATCATTGCATGCGGTACGCGAGCCCTCACCGGGAACCGGCCATGCCTGAGGGGCCTGGACGGCCTGGCCGACCGAGGTCATCGGCCGGTCGACGTCCGCCGCGGTGTCCAGGCGTACCGTCGTTCATGGTGAGCCGGGCAGCAGGCGGACGGCGTCGGTCGGCTTGAGGTGCTCCCGGGGACGCCGTACGCCCTGAGCGGCGAGGTCGCAGGTAGACGTCCCGGGCGGAGTGGAAGCGGGTCATCTCACCCTGGGCGCGGCGGAGCATTCGGACCCAACCGCAGCTCGTCTGGACCCTGGTGACGTCGCGTCATGTCACCGGTTGTGGGAAGGTGCGTGCGGCCGACGTCATGTTTCCGCCATGACCAGCTCATCGCACAGCCACCAGAACGAGGGGTGGTTGTCATTGACCCACCCCTCCGTGAACGTCCGGATTTGAAGCGGAGCCAGGTGTCGGCATCCCGGGGTCTTGGATTCTTACAGGGGCGGGCCCGCGAGGTGGGGGCCGGGGCGGTGGTGGGTGCGGGCGGCCAGGGCGGCGACGTCGTCCTCGGCGTGCCGGGCGTCGAAGCGGTCCAGCACCTCGCCGAGCAGTTGCTGGACCGTGCCGCCCGGCGTGGGGTGCAGCCGGGTCAGACGGGCGAGGGAGTCGTCGATGTCCTGGCCACGGCGTTCGACCAAGCCGTCGGTGAACATCAGGAGCGTTTCACCCAGTGCCAGGCGGTGGCTGGACATCTCGTAGCCTCCGAACCCTGTCCCCAGTGGGGGACCGGCCGGTAGGGACACCAGTTCTGCGCCCGGCCGGTAGGTGGCTGCCGGTAGGCTGCGGTCAGCCGTCGCGGGCAAAGGCGTGATGGGAAATCCGCTTCAATCTTCGAGATTGTGACCTCAAGGTCTGAGCCGGTTCGAGTCCGGTAGCCCGCGACGGTGCGATTCCGCCTGGATCCCGGCCTCCTTGACGGAAGCCTCCGGGCCGGCTCGCGCCGCGACGGCGCCCGGCGGGAATGCACCCGCCGGGCGCCGTCGCGGCGCGGACCTTCCGATTCTGCCCGCCCGGCCGTCAGTGGCCGTCGAGGTCGGTGGTGAGCAGGGCCGCGAGCTGGTCGAGGGCAGGGCCGGCCGCCTCGTCCTCCGAGGCGAGGATGACCTCCTCGCCCTCCTTGAGGCCCAGGCTCATCAGCATCAGCGTGCTGCTCCCCGAGACCGGGTTCCCGTCCGCCCGGCGGATGGTGATGCGATGGCTGGTCTCCGCCGCCGCGCGAGCGAAGGCGGCGGCGGGTCGGGCGTGCAGGCCCTGCGAGCACAATACGGTGGCGATGCGTTCCGGCATTTCCCATTCCTTGGGGGTGTCAGGGGGCGGGGGGTGTTTCTCGGTGCCGTTCCTTTCACGGCGCCGAGGGGTCAGGGGAAAGAGACTGCGGTGGTGGTGTGGTCGGTGGACACGGGCGGCAGGAAACCCACTTCCACGACCTCGGCAAGGGCACCGGTGAACTCCACCGTCGACACACTGCAATTACCGAGCGGTACGACGCCGGTGCCCCCGATGTGTGTCAGGAAGGTGACGAGAGTGATGCCGTGACTGACGACGAGAACCTCGCCGTCCGAGTGGGTGCGCGCGATCCGCTCGAAGGCGTCCATGACCCGGGCGACGTAGGCCGCCGCCGGTTCCCCGCCGGCCAGCCCGGGATGCCTCCCATTGATCACATCCGCAAAGAACTGGCGAGGATCCACCTGGCTGAACAGCTCGCTCTCGGGGCGCCCGTCCAGCTCGCCGAACCCGTACTCCCGCAGTCCCTCGTGGGTCCGCAGCCGCAATCCGTCGTGGTGGCGCAAGATCTCCCGCGCGGTGGTCTTCGTCCTTCCGGACGGGCTGGCCCAGGCCGCCGTCAGCCCGATCCCGGCCAGGTGGGCGGCGGTGGCCCGCAACTGGCCGAAGCCGTCGGGTGTCAGAGGCGAGTCGCACCAGCCCTGGAGGTGGCCGGAGGCGTTGTACTCGGTGCGTGCGTGCCGTACGAGATGCAGTCTCATCGCCGCCCCGCCAGAGGTGCGACGGCGGGCGCATGCGGTGCGGCGGGGGCGGGCACACGGCCGCGGACCTCGTCCCCGGGTACTCGGTCGCGTACCCCTTCCACGAGCACTCGGCCGCGGATCTCGTCCAGAGCCCTCATCACCGCGACACTCTCGTCAAGCGGCATGAGAGGGCTCTCCAGCATCCCTTCGCGCAGGCAGCGTTCCACTTCGAGGGCCTGGAAGTGCAGGCCGCGCCCGGTGTGGGGCGGTGGGTCGTAGCGCCCCATGGGCTTGCCGGGGCGGCCCGCGTCGTAGAGCGTGAAGCCCGTCGAGGTGAACCAGTAGGGGTCGAGCGAGATCCACCCCTCCGTGCCGATCACCGCGGCGGTGTTCGGACCGGGCGTGACCATGCTCGTCACGGTGGTGGAGACGCTGCCGCCGCTGTGCCTCATCAGGACCGACGCGCCCGTGTCGACGCCGTACGGCGTCGCGGAGCCGGTGACGGTGATGTCGTGCGGGGCGCCCAGCAGATGGAAGGCGCACGAGATCCCGTAGACGCCGAGGTCGGCGATGGCACCGCCACCGAGCGCGGGGTCGTGGTGGCGGCCGGACGGTGAGTCGTCGAGCTTCTGGAAGTGGTGGGTGACGACGCCGGTGAGCTCCCCGACCGCGCCGTCGGCCAGTGCGGTGCGCACCTCGGCGAAGGTGGGCAGGAAGCGGGTCCACATCGCCTCCATCAGGAACACCGACCGGCTGCGGGCCGCCGTCACGAGCCGCTCGGCCGAGGGGGCGTCGGCCGTGAACGACTTCTCGACGAGCACCGCCTTGCCCGCCTCGACGGCGAGCAGCGCCTGTTCGGCGTGGAAGGGCTGCGGTGTGGCGACGTAGACGGCGTCCACGTCCGGGTCCTCGACCAGGGCCTGGTAGGAGCCGTAGGAGCGCGGGATCCCCGCCGCCCGCGCGAACCGCTCCGCACGGGCGGGGTCGCGTGCGGCCACCGTCGACACCCGCAGGCCGGCGGCTGCGAGGTCGGCCGCGAAGACACGGGCGATCTTGCCCGCGCCGAGGATCCCCCACTGGACGTCACGCGTTCGCAATCGCACTCCCTGTTGCCGTCGGGTTGCCGTCGTGCTGCTTCGGGCGGCGGCGGACCGCACAAAAAAAGACCCGGGAGCGGTTGCCGTCTGACAACGCGTCCCAGGTCTTGCCCGGCTGATGCCGGTCACAATCCGTGTCCCGCACCATAGCCGGGGCCCGGTCCGGACGTCAACGAGGCCCCTGTGGCGCCGTATACGAACCGGGAAACTGTGAAAACGCGCCCGAAGCCTGGACACGGAGAAATCCGCGGTCTATTGTCTCGCCCCAAGACACCGCCAGGTGTTCTGGCAAAAGCTGGGATTGTTACTGGACCGCAGGCAAAACCCAAGCTGAGACCCGCCTTTCCCCGGAAGGGCGTACAGGGTCACGGCTTGGGTTTTTTTGTTGCCCGATACCGGGTGAACGGGTCCGGGGCAGTGGGGCTCAAGGAGGAGCCGTGGCAACAAGCAAGTACACAACGATCGCCGAGGACGTCCTACGGGGCGTCGGCGGCAAGGACAACGTCAGATCCCTCGCCCACTGTGCGACCCGACTGCGTTTCGTTCTCGTCGATCCGTCCAAGGCCGACAGGGCCGCCGTGGAGGCCACGAAGGGTGTCATCACCGTCGTCGAGGCGGGCGGCCAGTTCCAGGTCGTCATCGGCAACACGGTCGGCAAGGTCTACGAGGAGGTCCTCGCCCAGGGCGTGGAGGCCGGCGCCGCCGGTTCCTCCGGCGGTCTGCTCGCGCGGACGATCGAGCTCGTCACCAGCATCTTCACCCCGTTCCTGTGGACCCTGGCTGCCGTCGGCCTCCTCAAGGCATTCCTCGCGGTCGCGGTCAAGATCAGCCCCGGCTTCGGCGCCTCGTCGACGTACGCGATCTGGTTCGCGGCCGCCGACGCGGTGTTCCAGTTCCTGCCGCTCCTGCTGGCCGTCACCGCCGCCAAGCGGTTCAAGGCGAACCCGTTCACGGCGATGGCCATCGCCGGCGCCCTGATCTACTCCGCCACCATCGCCGTCATACCCGGCAAGGACGGCGCGAGCGTGACGCTCCAGGCGTTCGACGCGGCAGGCGGGAAGCTGACCTTCCTGGGCATCCCCGTCGTGATGGTCAGCTATCTGTCCGCCGTCATCCCGACCATCCTGGCGGTGTACTTCCAGTCCCATGTGGAGCGCCTGGTGGAGCGGCTGGCGCCGTCCGTGGTGCGCAACTTCACGATTCCCCTGGTCACGCTCGCGGTCGTCGTGCCCGTCACCTTCCTTGCCATCGGACCGGCCTCGACCTGGGTCGGCGACGGTCTCGCGTCCGGCGTCGACTGGCTCTGGGGCCAGGCTCCCTGGGCGGCCGGCGGTGTGCTCGCCGGTCTGTGGCAGGTCTTCGTCATCTTCGGTGTCCACTGGGCCTTCGTCCCGCTCATGACCCAGCAGTTGGCGGGCACGGGGCACTCGGTGATGGTGGCGGCGCTGTTCGCCCCCGTGCTCGCGCAGGCTGCTGCGGCCTTCGCGGTGTTCCTCCGGACGCGCAACCGCGACCTCAAGCTGGTGGCCGGCCCGGCCGCCCTCTCCGGCTTCCTCGCGGGCATCACCGAGCCGGCGATCTACGGTGTGACGCTGCGCCTCAAGCGCCCGTTCGTCTTCGCCTGCGTCGGCGGCGCGATCGGCGGTGCCGTCGCGGCGGCGGGCGGCTCGGCGACCAACGGTTTCGTCTTCCCGGGCGCCATCACCGTGACCGCCACCCTGGGTGTCGGCAGTTTCGCCCTCCAGCTGATCGGCTGCGCGATCGCCATGGGCATCGCCTTCGTCCTGACCCTGGTCCTCGGATTCAAGGACCTGCCTGCGACGACCGGCACCCCTGACGCGGCGGCCGACGACGTGGTCGCGACGCTCCAGGCGCCGGTCGCGGGCAAGGTCGTACCGCTCGAAGAGGTTCCCGACCAGGTGTTCGCCTCTGGGGCGATGGGGCCCGGTCTGGCCGTGGTGCCCAGCGAGGGCAAGGTGTACGCACCCGTCTCGGGCACGCTCGAGAGCGTGATGCCGCACGCGTTCGGCATCCGCAGTGACACCGGCGTCGAGGTGCTCGTGCACATCGGCCTGAACACGGTCGAGCTGCACGGCAGGGGCTTCACGCCCGTCGTCACCCAGGGACAGCGCGTGAACGCCGGTGACCTGGTGACCGAAGTCGACCTCAAGGTGGTCATGGAGGCGGGCTACAACCCGATCACCGTACTGATCGTGACCGACCCGGGCAGCCACACCGCGGTCGTGCCCACCGCCACCGGTGTCGTGGAGCCCCGCCGCGCCGCACTCGATCTCATCGGCTGAGGAAGAACACATGACCGACTCCACCCCCGCCACTCCCTCCACCCCCTCCGCTCCCTTCCCTCCCGGCTTCCTGTGGGGCGGCGCGACGGCCGCCAACCAACTGGAGGGCGCCTACGACATCGGCGGCAAGGGCATCTCCATCCAGGACGTCATGCCCCGTGGCATCTCCGGCCCGCGGACCGAGCACCCCACGCCCGACAACCTCAAGCTGGAGGGCATCGACTTCTACCACCGCTACGCCGAGGACATCGCGCTCTTCGCCGAGATGGGCTTCTCGGTCTTCCGGTTCTCGATCGCGTGGAGCCGTATCTTCCCGAACGGTGACGACGAACTGCCGAGCGAGGAGGGCCTGGCCTTCTACGACCGTGTCCTCGACGAACTCGAGAAGCACGGGATCGAGCCGCTCGTCACGATCTCCCACTACGAGACGCCGCTGGCCCTGGCGGAGAAGTACAACGGCTGGGCGAGCCGCGAACTGATCGGCTTCTACGAACGCTACGTCCGCGTCCTGTTCGACCGCTACGGCCACCGGGTGAAGTACTGGCTCACCTTCAACGAGATCAACTCGGTCCTGCACGCGCCCTTCATGAGCGGCGCGATCACGACCCCGAAGGAGGAACTGTCCCCGCAGGAGCTCTACCAGGCCATCCACCACGAGCTGGTGGCCAGTGCGCTGGCCACCAAGATCGCTCATGAGACGGTGCCGGACGCGCGGGTGGGCTGCATGGTGCTCGCGATGCCCATCTACCCGCTCACCCCGCACCCCTCCGACGCCCTCGCCGTGATGCACGCGGACCACGCCAACCTGATGTTCGGCGACGTCCATGTGCGCGGCGCCTACCCGGGCTACGCGCTGCGCCACATGCGCGAGAACGGCATCGAACTCGACATCACCGACGAGGACCGCGAACTCCTCACGCACACGGTCGACTTCGTGTCCTTCAGCTACTACATGAGCATCTGCGAGACCGCCGATCCGCAGCGACGCGTGGCGGGCGAGGGCAACATCATGGGCGGGGTGCCGAACCCGACGCTCGAAGCCAGCGAGTGGGGCTGGCAGATCGACCCGACGGCGCTGCGCATCGTGCTGAACCAGTTCTGGGACCGGTGGCAGAAGCCGCTGTTCATCGTCGAGAACGGCCTCGGGGCCAAGGACGAACTGATCGAGGTCGACGGCCGGCTCACGGTCGAGGACGACTACCGCATCGCCTATCTCAACGACCACCTGGTCCAGGTCGGCGAAGCGATCGCCGACGGTGTCGAGATCCTCGGCTACACCAGCTGGGGCTGCATCGACCTCGTCAGTGCCAGCACCGCCCAGCTGAGCAAGCGCTACGGGTTCATCCACGTCGACCGTGGCGACGACGGCAACGGCACCCTCGTGCGGCGCCGCAAGAAGTCCTTCGACTGGTACGCCGACGTCATCCGCAGCCGGGGCGCCAGCCTGCTGCGGGGCGACGGGCGCTAGCCGCCACGCTCCCGGCCGGGCCCAGGGGACGGGATATCCTGCCCCCTGGGCCCGGCCAGTAAGGACTCACCCTGCGATGCTCGTCAAGAAGATCTTCAACAACAACGTGGTGCTCGGAGTCGACGAGCACGGCGCCGAGACCGTGTTCATGGGACGGGGACTCGGTTTCCAGGTCAGGCCCGGGGACGAGGTGGACGCCGGCCGGGTCGATCGGCAGTTCGTCGCGCAGGCGATGCCCGCCGAGCGCCTCGCCGCGCTGGCAGCCGAGATCCCGCTCGACGAGATCGAGGTGATGGAAGAGGTCGTCGCCGCCGCCCGGGCCATGCTCGGGGACAGGATCAGCGAACACATCCTGCTGCCGCTGGCCGACCACGTCCACTTCGCGCTCGCCCGTGCCCGCGAGGGAGCCTCGATCGAATACCCGCTGAAGTGGGAGATCGAGAATCTCTATCCTGCGGAGACCGAGATGGGCACGGTCGCGCTGGAGATCATCGAGCGGCGGCTCGGCGTGCGCATGGACCAGACCGAGGCACTGCCCATCGCCCTTCACTTCGTCAATGCCCAGATCGGTTCCGGTGACATCGCGGCGACCGTGCAGATGACGCAGTGGCTGAAGGTCGCGCTCGACACCATCGGGGAGGACTTCGGAATCGTGATCGACCAGCGCTCCCTCGCAGCGGCGCGGTTCATCACCCATCTGCGTTATCTCTTCCTGCGGGCCCGGGACGGCAAGCAGTCACCGGCCACCGGCGGCGCGATCGGCGAGGCGGTCCGCAGCGCCAAGCCCCTGGAGTACGCGTGCGCCGAGCGGCTGGCGGGCCGGATGGAGGAGCTCTTCGGCCGGGAGGTCGTCCGCGAGGAGATCCTCTACCTCGCGCTGCACGTCAGCCGTCTCACGGCACAGTCCGACACCACGGAGGGGACCCATGCCGGCACTTGACGGCGAACCTGCAGCAGAGACGTTTCTGCGGTACGTCGGCGGCACTGCGAACGTCACACGGCTGACGCACTGCTTCGTCCGTCTCCGGTTCCGGCTGCGCGATGCCGAGGCCGCCGACCTCGACGCCCTCGGCGCGCATCCTCTCGTCGCCTTCGCCGTATGGCAGGCGGGCGAACTCCACATCGCGCCCCGGCGCGACCTCTTCCGCCTGTTCGCCGAACTGCGGGACATGCTGGGCGACGCCGTCACGCCCTGAGGGCATGAGGACGAGGACGGCTGTCGGACGGCGGACCGCACATGGCCACGCCCCGCTCGGCGCGGTGTCGGGCGGGTGCGGCGATGCCGAGCGCGGCGAGACGCCTCTGACCCGCCGCCCGACAGCGTCAGAGCGTATGCGCCACCCGCGCCGCCAGCGCCGCCCGCGTCACCCGCGTCACGCGCGCCACCTGCGTCACCCGCGCCGACCCCGCCGTCCGCGTCCGCGCCGTTGCCGCATCGCGCGGACGGCCTTGGGCAGGGCATTTGCCATGACCAGGACCGCCAAGGGCAGAACGATGTCGAGCCAGGGGTCGCGGATGGGCTTGTAGACCGCGCTGCCGCCGCGGATCTCGATGTAGCCGAGGGGTTTGGCGCCCGCGCCTCCTCCTCCGCCCCCGCCTTCGCCGGTCTTGGCGGCGCCGACCTCGCGTCCGGCGCCGCCGCCGAAGCCGAAGCCGACTCTGGCGACGGGGATGACGGTGACGCCGTCCGCGGTGACGGGCTCACCGTAGACGGCGGTGACGGAGGCGCGGCCGCCGAGTTTTTCGGCCAGGCGTTCCAGCAGGGTCACAGAAACTTGCGCGGTCGGCAGGTCCGTGTCCGGCTGGGGCGGAGGAGCGCTCTCGTGCTCGGCGGCGGTCATGATGTGCCTCCTGAGTGTCGATGCTCGGCCTGTGCCGAGCATGTGGGCGCCGGGCGGCAGCGGGCGGCGAGGTGCACTCCGCCGGTGCCGGTCTCGATCGTGCCACCGGTCGGGCCGGTCGGCAGCCCTGCGGTGCTCGGCGAAGCCGGCTTCGTCCGGGGCCGGACCACGCTCCTGGGCACAGGCGTACAGCGCGCGCCCGTCAGGCCTCGTCGGTGTGGAGGGCGAGGCGGGGGCAGGCGGCGACGGCACGACGGGCGTGGGCACGCAGCCGGTCGGGGACGGTCTGGTCCTTGAGGACGGGGTAGCCCCATTCGTCGAGGTCGATCAGCTCGGGGAGCAGTTCGCCGCACAGGCCCTGACCGGTGCAGGCGATCCGGTCGACGCGCAGGGTCAGATGTGCGGTCATCGCCAGGTCTCCGGAGGTACAGCGGGCGGGACGGGGATCCGGGGCGGTCGTCGAGCCGCGGGGCATGTGCCGTGGGCGAGGTGGTGGTCGACGTCGTCGGCGAAGGTACGCAGCGCGGAGGCGGCAAGGCGGGCGGCGCCGTCCGGGTGACCGCAGGCGCCCCGGCCCGGCAGCAGACCCGTGCGGTGACGCAGGCGGGACAGGAGGTGCGGGTCACCCTGTCCGGTGGCCAGTACGGAGAAATCCTCGGCCACGGCGGGAATCCCGAAGCGGCAGGGACCGCACTGGCGGGCGCCGTGAGCCGCCAGGAAGGCGAGTATCCGGGCCGTCTCGCACAGCCCGCACGCCGAGTGGGGAAGCGCGACGAGGACACCCGCGCCGGGCGTTGCGCCCAGCGGAGTCAGGTCGCGTCGTGTGAGGGGCGTGTGAACACTCTCCGCCGGGAGCCAGGTGCCGGCGAAGCCGCCGAGTAGGACGGCGCCCAAAGGTTCCGTGGGACCTCCGGCACGTTCGAGCACCGTGGCGAGCGGTGTGCCGAGGGCGACTTCCAGGACACCGGGAGCCGCCACGGCGCCGGAGACGGTCATCAGCGTGGTGCCGGGCTCGTCCGGTGTGCCGGCCTGTCGGAACCATTCGGGTCCATGGCGGGCAATGAGGGCCAGGTGGGCGAGGGTCTCTGCGTTGTGGACGAGTGTGGGACGGCGGGCCACGCCCTGCTCGTGGCTGCGCGGTGGGCTGCCCTGCGGGCGCGCCGGACCCCCGTTGAGCCAGCGCACCAGAGAGGTCGACTCGCTGGAGACGTAGCCGTGCGGAAGGTCGTGCAGACACAGTTGTACGGGATCGAGGCGGGCCCGCCGTCGCTCCTCCAGGGCAGCGCCGAGCTGCCGGTACTGGGCGGTCCGGGTCCGGGGCAGGCACACATGGACGGTGTCGGCGCCGACCGCCGCCGCGGCCAGGACGGCGCCGTCGAGGACCGTATGGGGTGCGACGGCGAGCAGGAACTGGTCCTTGCGGCTGGCGGGTTCGCTCTCCATGGCGTTGACGACGACAACGGCGCGGCCCCGACGCGCCGCGACGGCACGCAGTTTCTGCGCGGTGGGGAACCCGGCACCGCCGCGCCCGGAGAGTCCGGCCGCCTCGACGACGTCCACCAGCGGCATCGACGCCCTGTCAGCCCTGTCAGCCCTGTCGGCCCTGCCGTTGCGGGCGGTGGCGACGGGGGCCGGCCCGTGACTCCTGAGATGGTCCGTCAATGCGGCCGGTCGTCCGGTGGCTTGCCAACCCGCCAGCAGCCGTCCGGCCGGGTCGTCCGGCGCGGGCGTGCGGTGCCGGATCGTGAAGGGTGCCGCGGCAGAGGAGTTCACCGTCCGCCTCCGAGCAGGAGCGTCGACGCGGCGGCGCGCTGGGCCCAGCCCGGCTGGAGCGGGCCACCGGCCAGGAACGCCGTCAGCACCACGGGTACGGCCGTCGCGGCCAGGGCGGCCACCAGACGTCCGGCGACTCGGCCCGGCCCCGCTTTCACCAGCCGCCACCATACGGCGGCGACGACCGAGGCCAGGCAGGCGGCGTACAGCCACAGTTGGAGGGGCAGACGGGTGTCGGTCCCGGTCCCGGCGCCGTGGAAGAGGGCGAGCGGCCAGGCGGCGTAGGCCAGCCAGTGCACAGCCTTCCAGCGGCGTACCCCCAGCCGATGCCGCAGCGCGCTGGTGACCAGCACCGCGAGCAGCAGGTCGAGCGCGGCCGTGCCCAGCCCCAGCCAGAGCGGACGGTAGGACGACCCGAACGGCACCACGGACACCGCCCACCCCAGGTGAACGAACGGATCGAGTACCGCCGTCACCACATGCACGACGAGGAACACCAGGGTGAGCAGGGACAGGTTGCGGTGCAGCAGCCCGATCTCGAACCGGCCGATCCTGCGGGGCGCGGCCCGGCCGCCGGAGACCACTCCGAGCATCACGGTGGCCGTGAGCAGGATCAACGTGAGGGTGCCGCCGGCACGGCTCGCGTACCACAGGGGGCTGCCGGTCAGGGCGAGGGCCGTCATCGTGAACCTCCGGGCTCGGGAGCCGGGCAGTCGGGCGGCCAGCCGCCGAGACACAGTACGGTGCCGTCCGCACCGACCAGGCGGGCGGGAAGGCCGGTGGCGCGCAGCCAGTCCACGGCCCGGTCGCCGAGTACGATCGCCGCGGTACTGGCGGTGTTCGCGTCCACGCAGGTGGCGGCCGCGACGGTGACGGTGCGCCACACGGCAGCGGCCGACTCTCCGGTGGCCGGGTCGACGATGTGGTGCAGTGTGCGTCCCGCGCGCCGCCAAGTGCGGACCCGGATGCCTGAGGTCGCCAGCGCACCGCCGGTGACGGCCACGGCGGGGCCCGGCGCCGTCGCGGGCTGTGCGTGGTCGTCGGCGAGGGCGATCCGCCATCCGCCCGCGGGAGCCGGTCCGGCCACGGCGAGGTCGCCGCCGAGGCTGACCAGGATCCCGCAGCCGGTCGCCGCGGCGGCCTGCTGGGCGGCGCGGTCGGCGGTCCGGGACTTGGCGGTGGCGCCCAGGTCGAGGCGGGTGTGCGGCGGCAGGCACAGCGTCCGGGTGCGCGAGTCCCATCTGATGCGTTGCCAGCCGGGCGCGGGGCGGGCGACGGGCAGGGGCCGGGCGTCCTCGGGGCGCAGGGAGGCGAAGGTACGGTCGTAACCGAGCGCGATCATCGCATGGCCCACGGTCGGGTCGACGGCGCCGTCGGTGATCCGGGCGGCCCGCAGGGCGGCGCTCAGCGCGTCGGTGAACCGTGGGCTGACCGTCGTCGGGACGCCTGCGCGCAGATTGACACGGGTGAGCTCGGAGTCCGGCCGGAAGCGGCTGCACGTCACGTCGACAGCGTGCAGTTCGGCCCGCAGCACTGTTTCCGCGGCGTGCAGGGCGCTCGGGTCGGTGACCAGCAGCACGGCTGTGCTTCCCAGAGCCGGGAAGACGACCTGCGCGGGGGAGAGCACTGGCGCGCGCGTGGTCATGACGCGCCCGTCGTCGTGTGCGGCTGCTGCTGGGTGGGCACCGGCGGCTGGGCCGGGGGCTGCGGCGCCGGCCGTGCGGCAGAGGCGGCGCCCTCGTTCTCGTCGTCTCCTTGTTCGCCCCGGTCATCGTGCTCCCCGGCCCCTCCTGCGGTGGCGGACGACGACGTCGCGGGGCCCTGCACGGGTGCGGGGCCGGACGGCAAGGGGGCCGCCGAACTCCCTGGCAGCAGGTGGGTGTAGACGCCGCCCAGGGCTGCCGCGCCAGCCACGGCCGTGACGGCGATCCACCGGGTGACACGGCGGCTCCGTCGCAGGCCGCGATCGCGGGCATGCGCGGAGCCGCTCGGAGAGGGGACCGGCTGGAAGTCGTCGGGCGGAAACGCCATGGCAGCACTCCTGGTGATTCGGCGGCCCGGATCGGCTGCGTGCACCTTCAGGCTGTGCCGTCGGCACTCAGGAACTCGCTCACGTCCTCTTCAGAACCGGTTAAGATCTTGGCCCCGCCTCGTTGCCTGCGCCGGATTCCTGCCACAGCGGCAGCCGCAGTACGACGGTCAGCCCGCCACCGGGGGTGTCCTCCAGCAGGACCGCGGCACCGTTGACGGTGGCCAGCCGGTGGACGATGGCCAGTCCCAACCCGGTGCCCCTGGCCTCCCTATTGCCGAACCGGCGGAAGGCGACCTCCTTCGCCCCGGCCGTCATCCCGGGACCGTCGTCCCTCACCCGCAGCCGGGCGAAGTCCCCCTCGGCACTGACATCGAGGGTGACGCTCCCGCCCTCGTCCACGGCGTCCACGGCGTTGGCGATCAGATTGTCGAGGATCTGCTCGAGATGACCCGCCCCCAACGCGACGGTCGGCGACGGACGGCCGGACACGACGGTCAGCCGCACGCCGCGCTCCTCGGCCACCGGCGACCAGGCGGCCACCCGCTCCGCCACCACCGCCTCGGCCTGTACGACTGTCGGGCGCGGCGTGGTCTGTTCGGCACGTGCCACCGCCAGCAGCCCGTCGACCAGCCGGGACAGCCGGGCGATCTCCTCCTGCGCGGCGGCCAGCTCTCCGGCGAGGCCGTCCTCGGCCCCGGCGGCCAGAACGTCGAGCCGCAGCCGCAGCGCGGCCAGCGGGGTGCGCAGCTGATGTGAGACATCCGCGATCACGGCCCGGTGACCGTGCACCAGTGTCTCCGTGCGGGCCGCCATGGTGTTGAAGGTGGAGGACAGACGACGCACCTCCGGCGGACCGGACCCGACGTCCGCGCGCTCGTCGAGGGCGCCCTCGCCCAGCCGCCGCGCAGAGGCGTCCAGCAGCGACAGCGGGCGGCCGACCCAGCGGGCGAGGCGGACGGACAGCAGCGCCGAGGCCGCCAGCCCCGCTGCGCCGATCACCGCCGACCAGCCCCAGATCGCGGCGATCCGGGTATCGAGCGGAGCCGCCGAACGGGCCAGGACGACCGCGCCGGCAGGCTGCCGCACCTCACCGGCCGGCTCCGCGGCCAGCAGTCGGCCCTCGCTCTCCGGCGGCTCCGGCTCGTGCCCGTCCAGGACGTCCCTGACCAGCTCCGTCGTCTCCCCACCCTGCGCCGCAGTACAAGGGGTACTGGCCACCAGACGTGCTGAGGCGTCGTACACGGCGGCGCAGTCGCCCGCCCGCGCAGCGGCAGCCAGCTCCCTGCGCATGGCGGTTGCCGGCTTGTGATCGGAGAGGTGCTCCTCCGCTGCCGCGGCGATCACCCGGGTGGCTGCCCGCTGGCTGTCTCGGTAGGCGATCCGCTCGCGCCCGGTGATCAGCACCGCCAGTGGTACGACCGCCAGGACCAGCAGCACGGAGGTCAGGACCAGGAGTGTCCAGGTGATCCGGCGGGTCACGTGTGCTCCCGGGACTCCTGGACCGCGCCGAGGCGGAAGCCGTGCCCGTAGACCGTCTCGATCAGTCCCGGCACGCCGAGCTTGCGGCGCAGCGCGGCGATATGCACGTCCAGTACCTTCGTCGGCCCGTACCAGTGGGCGTCCCAGGCGCGCTCCAGGATCTGCTGTCGGCTCATCACCCGGCCCGGATCGGCCGTCAGGCACTCGAGGACGGCGAACTCCTTCGGCGTCAGCGCCACCGGACGTCCGTCCACCGACACCTGCCGTACCCGCAGATCGAGCGCCAGCGGCCCGTGCCGGACGATCTCCGGTCCTGCCGGGCGCCGACGGCGCAGCACAGCCCTGATCCGCGCGAGCAACTCGGCCAGCCCGAACGGTTTGACCAGGTAGTCGTCCGCGCCCTCGTCGAGGGCCACGACACGGTCCGCCTCCTCGCCCCGCGCGGTCACCGCGATGATCGCCGCGTCCGAGCGGGCACGCAGGATCCGGCACACCTCGACACCGTCGATGTCGGGCAGCCCCAGATCCAGCAGTACGACATCGGGGGTGCGCGCGGCAAGGGCGTCCCGGCCGCTTCGGACGTCCTCGGCCACGTAGCCGGCCTGCCGCAGTCCGCGCACCAGGGACTCCGCGATGCCGCGATCGTCCTCCACGACCAGCACCCGCGTCTTCTCGGCTGTGTCGGCAGCCTGGGCGTTCATGCGTGTCATGCCTCCCGGGCGGTGCGATCGACTCCACCGGTCCGTCTCCCAGCGTGCGCCTCGCTCAAGCCCGGGAGATACGGGCCGATCGGCCTCCGTTCGGCATACCGGCGGGCGGCGGTCGTCCGCCGGCTTCGTGCCGGGTGCGCCGAGCGCGCTCCCCGGCGTGCGATGGGCACCGGCCGCCCTTCGGGTTGTGGTGGAGGGAACGCGGTGGTCACCGCTGACGCGCCGGGAGCCCGGCGCACGCGAACTCCTCGGGGGTGAACGGGGGAGGGGCAGCGTGGGTGTGGCCCCGGGAACCGCGAAGGATCGCCAGCAGGACGGCGGGCGAGAGGACGGTGCGGGCGGAGACCGAGAGGGTGAAGAGATCCGCGACGGCCTCGGCGGCGGCGATCCGGTGGGTGGCCGCGGCATGGAGCCGATCGACGAGCCGGTTGACCGGTCGGGCCAGGACCGGGCGGCGCCCGCCGGTCAAAGGCCGGCGGGCATCCTGAACCGTGGCGATCAGCCAGGCCATCCGCCCGGCGCGGGCCACGGCCTGCTGCGTCCGGCGCGCGGTGCCGCGTCGCGGACCGCCCCGGGACAAGCCGTCCCGCAGGGCCCGCGCATGCAGGGCCGCCACGGACATGCCGTGGCCGTAGACCGGGTTGAAGGTGGCGAAGGCGTCGCCGACGACCACGAACCCGTTCGGCCACCGCGGCATACGGTGGAAATTCCGGCGCCGGTTGGCCAGATGGCGGAAACCTCGCACCGCACCGACGGGCTCCGCCTGCGCCAGGGTCTCGGCCAGCACGGGATGCGCGAGGTCCCTGGCGAACCGCTCGAAGCCCTCTTCGTCCACCGGCGGCTCCGCACCACGGGTACCGGCCAGCGTGACGATCCACCGGCCGTCCTCGACGGGCAGCAGTATGCCGCTGCGCCCCGGCTCCCGGGTCGCCGAGTCCGGCTGGATTATCACCATGGGGAACGCCTCTTTCGCCCGCGCGGGTGCCTGGAACATCCTTGTGGCGTACGCCAGACCGGGATCGACGACCGTCTCCGACACCTGGGCGAGCCCGATCTCGACGAGCCACCGTGGAGCGTCCGAGCCTCTGCCGGTGGCGTCCACGACGAAGTCCGCGCCGAGTTCCCGGGTGGTGCCGCTGTCACGCTCGCGCACCCTGCAGCCGGTCACGGCCGTGGCGCTGCCCAGGAGAGCGACCGCCTGGACCGCAGGCATGACGGTGATCCTCGGGTGTCGCAGAACGCGCTGCCGGATCACGTGCTCGAGAAGGTCCCGGCTGCACGCCAGGAAGTACCGGTCGCCGGGAGACCGCCGAAGCCACCCCTGAGAGCCGTGCACCAGCGAGTCCCCGGGCATCCCGAAGCACCGGGCTCCCGCCTCGACCAGTGCCTGCACCGTGCCGGGCACCAACTCCTCCAGGGCTGCCGCCCCGCGGGACATCAACGCGTGGGAGTGGCGCGCCTGCGGTGTACCGGCACGGGGCACCGGCTCATACGGCAGCCGGTCGCGCTCCACGATCGTCACCGCGTCCAGGTGCCGGGCGAGCACGTGCGCACTCAGAAGTCCCGCGAGCCCGCCGCCCAGCACCAGCCCGTGCGTGGCACCCGACACCCTCACGACAGGTTGTCCTGTGCGCGGTCGCCTCCCGAAGCCGATGTGTAGACGTCCACGTCCATGATCTCCGCGAGAGTGAGCAGACCCTTCATCTGCGACGTGTACTCCGCGCTCTCACCGATCCGCTGATACACGCCCAGGCTCTCCCACCACCCCACATGGCTGAACTGCCGGGGATTCGAGACGGACCGGAGTAAGTAGCAGTCCACAAAACCCTCTTGGGCCCGCATGTACTCCTCGTGCTCAGCGAAGAGCCGGTCGAACTCGGCCTGATCACCTGTCACGGTGAACCTGGTCAGGACCGCGATCCGCCCGGCCACCCCGTCCGCACTCACCCGCATGCCGAACCTCCTCCGTCTGTCGTGGACACGGCATGCTCCCCGGCGGGGTGCGCCCGTAAACCGGATCTGACTCCGCATGCGCCCGTAAACCGGATCCGACTCCGCACGGCCGGCGGCACGGCCGCGGCGGCACGGCCGACCGGCCGCTGCGGAGACTGTGTGATCGCACGTCACGTCGAGGGCCCGCCCGGAACGTGGACGTATAGCATCGCGAACATGTCGGACCTCACCGCCCGTCCCGAACCGTTCACATCGCAGACTTCCCCGGAGACGCTTGCCGACCTGCAAGCCCGGCTGCGCGCCACGCGCTGGCCCGACGCTCCCGAGGACGCCGGCTGGTCGATGGGCACGGATGTCGCCTACCTTCGTGACCTCGTCGCCTACTGGGCGGACGGGTTCGACTGGCCGGCTGAGGAAGCGGCGCTGGCCGCCCTGCCCCGCTTCCATGTCCGCCTCGGCGGCCTGGACATCCATTACGTGCATGCTCGGGCCGCCGGGCAGACCGGGACGCCCCTGCCCCTGATCCTCAACCACGGTTGGCCCGATTCGTTCTGGCGCTATCTCAAGGTCATCCCGTTGCTCACGGACCCAGGCGCACACGGCGCGGACCCCGCCGACGCATTCGACGTGGTGGTCCCCGACATGCCCGGCTTCGGCTTCTCCCAGCCCCCTGCCGGCCGCCCCCTGGACTCCGTGGCCGTCGCCGGCCTGTGGGCCGAGCTCATGAGCGTCCTCGGCCACCGGCGGTTCGGCACCGCGGGCGGCGACATGGGCAGCCACGTGAGCCGCTACCTCGCCCTCGACCACCCCGATCGGGTCGTGGCCGTCCACCGCATGGACGCGGGTCTGCCCGTCTTCACCGGCGACCCCGCCGATCTCACGGCGGAGGAACGCGAATGGATGGCGACTGCCGCGGCCTGGGGCGCGGCGGAAGGGGCCTATGCCGCCATGCAGCGTACGAAGCCCCAGACCGCCGCCGTCGGACTCACCGACTCACCGGCCGGGCTCGCCGCCTGGATCGTCGAGAAACTGCGGGCGTGGAGCGACTGTGGCGGGGACATCGAACGCTCCTTCACGAAAGACGAGATCCTCACCGGCGTCATGCTGTACTGGCTGACGGGAACGATCGGCTCGTCGATGCGCATGTACCGGGCCAACGCCGCGATCCCGCCGCAGCAGCTCGCCCGCCGGGTCGAGGTGCCCTCCGGGTTCTCCCTCTTCCGTGGCGACGTCGTCCGCCCTCCGCGTGCGTGGCTGGACCGCACCGCGAACGTGGTGCGCGTCACCGAGCCGGTGCGGGGCGGTCACTTCGCGCCGTTCGAGGAACCCGAGCTGTACGCCGAGGAGTTGCGGGCGTTCTTCCGCCCGTACCGGGAGGCGGCCCAGGGCTGACGGCGCCACAGCCCACGTGCCGGCAGGCATCTGCGACGCGTGGGCGGGCGCACGGCAACGGCTCAGCCCGCTATTTCGTGTCCGACGCCTCCACCCGCACGCTCCCGCCGTGCGTCGATCCCGTCACCGTGATCACATGCGTCACCGCCGCCCCGGGCACCGTGTGCCGTGAGGCATTGTCGCGGACCCGTCCGCCGTGCGTCGAGATCCCGCTCAGGTCCACCGCGATCCCCGGCGGCACCGTCAGCCGCACACTTCCGCCGTGCGTCGAGACACGGAGCGTGCTCCGCCCGCCCTCCGGCAGCCGCGCCACGGTGTAGTCCAGCCGCGCCGAGCCGCCGTGCACCTCCAGCTCGATGATGCGCGGCACCATCCATGCGCCCTCCCGGCGAAGCTGCTGGCCGTGCACCTGCCACCGCTGCACCTCCTCGTCCGCGGGGGCCGTCGGCGCCGGCGCACGGACGGTCGGCGGAGCAGGCGCCGCGACCGGCAGGTCCGCCACGAGCGGCTCCAGATCCGCGAAGGTGCGCGCTGTGAGAGCGAGCTCCACCCGCTCCTCCAGCTCGTCCATGTCCAGTCGGCCGTCCGCCGCCGCATCCCGCAGGATCTCCACCATCCGGTCACGGTCCGCATGCGAGAGACGCAGCAGACGCGGATCGCGCCCCGCTCGGTCGCTCGGCTCCTCGATGCTCATGACCATGTACGTTACGGCCCGACCCGCACCCCAGGCGAGCGCGAACGACGGATACTCCCTGCACGAACGCGGGGAATCCGGCCCGGCACGAATGTCTGAAACATTGCGGTTGCCGCCTCCAACCATTTTGTTGCCCTCTTTGTCTCACACGGCGTGGATGTGCACCGCACAAGGAGCAGAAGGGGGTTGTTCACCGATGAGACGTTGGGCAACGGTGCTGGCGACGCTGGCGCTGGTACTGACAGGGGCAGGCGCCGCGCCGGCCGTCGCAGCCACGTCGCAGGCCACCGCTTGCGAGACGGGCTGGGGGAGCATGGCGAAGTCGGAGCCGGGATCGCTCGCGATGACCGGGGATCTGGCAAATGTCCGGACCGGCCGTCACACCTGCTACGACCGGATGGTCTTTGACATCCCGGGTATGACCACGGCCGATCCGGCCATGTACTGGGTGCAGTACGTGCCCGGCTTCGCCCACGTCCCGTCCCAGACAGGAATTCCTGTGAAGGGCGGGGCCATCATCGAGGTCGAGATCACCGCGCCGGTCGACCAGTCGCAGTACCCGGTCGAGCTCGCGGATCCACTGCCGGGTCTGGACTTCAGCGGCTACCAGACGTTCCGGGACGCGAAGTTCGGCGGCTACTACGACGGGGCCACCCACATCGGACTCGGGGTCCGGGCCAAGCTCCCGTTCCGGGTGCTCGTACTGCCCGACCGGGTGGTGGTGGACGTGGCGCACACCTGGTGACCGCGCGGCGTCGATGACGGATGCTGCGTGATCGTCTCTGTGGCCCCTGTCGTATCGCGGGCCACAGAGGCTTCGCGCGCGAAGGGTTCGTGCGCGAAGGGCAAGGACGGCTGCAGGACCGGTAAGTCATCGCTGCAGGACCGGTAAGTCACCGGGTGGCCGGGCTCTATGCGAGATTTGGATTTCTTCATCCGACCGCGGTGGACGATCGTTCGGCATGTCCGGACGGCCGGTCGGCGATGAGGAGACGCGTCCCATGCAAGCAGTGCGATACGACGGCCCCGGCAAGGTCGGCCTCGTCGAGATCCCGACGCCGAAGCCCGGTCCCGGAGAGGTCCTGGTCAAGATCTCGATGTGCGGCATCTGCGGCACCGATGTGCACGCCTACAAGGAGGAAGGCGTGCTCTTTCCGGGTACGGTGCTCGGTCACGAGGCCGTCGGCAGGGTGGCCGAGCTCGGGCCCGGCGTCACCGGACTGACGACCGGTGACCGCGTCGTCATCGGGGCGCCCGGGCTGTGCCCGGAGGGCTGCCCGCCGTGCCGGGCGGGCCGGTCGACCCTCTGCGAGCACGGCTTCGAGAGGACGCCCGGGATCGGGCCCGGCACCCAGGGTGCCTACGCCGAGTACGTCCTCGCGCGCCACCCCGACCACCAGCTCGTCAAGGTCCCGGACGCCGTGACGGACGAGGCCGCCGTCCTCTTCGACATCTTCTCCACAGCCTGGCACGGGCTGCGCGGCTCGCAGTTCCAGGCCGGCATGGACGTCGCCGTCGTCGGGGTCGGCGCGATCGGCCTCTCGATGGTCCAGTTGCTCAAGGTCGCCGGCGCCGGCAGCATCACCGCGGTCAACCGCTCGCTGCTCAAGCGCGAGACAGCCCTGCGCCTCGGTGCCGACCTCGCACTGTCCCCGGCCGAGGAGGCCGATCTGGCCGCCCGGTACCGCGACGCGCACGGCGGCCGCAGCGCGGACATCGTCTACGAGTGCGCGGGCAGCGCGGCCGCGGTGGGCGAGGCGTTGCGGCTCGTCCGCCCGGGTGGGGAGCTGATGATCCTCGGCACGACACCGGAACCGCTCTCGACGATCAACCCGATCCAGATCCAGCTGTTCGAGATCGACGTCCGCGGCTCGTTCGCCTACACCGAGGACGAGATCCGGACCGTCCTGTCCTTCATGGAACGCGGGCTGCTCGTCACCGAGGGGCTCGTGCAGAAGACGGTCCCGCTGGACGGCGTCCCCGACGCGCTGGAGGAACTCGCACACGACAACCGGCCCGTGCGGTACGTCGTCGTGCCCTGAGTCACCACCAATTGCTGCCCACCAGGTAGGTGACCAGCATGAGGACGGCCAGGATCAGGGCCGTGAGCGACACGCCTTTCGTCACGGAGGTCAGAGGCTGCACAACGTTCGATGCCGACTTCGCGTAGAGCTCCCGTCGGCTGTCCAGTTCGTGCCGGGCGAGCGCGCCGAGGACGAGTGCCGCAGCGGCGGTGAACAGGGAAATGGTGAGCGGCGTGAACACCCCGTGCTCGTTGACCACCACCGCGATGCTGCCTCCCTCTCCGTCATGGCTTCGCTCCACCACGGCTTCCACCGCGGCCTGAGCGGCCAGTACGACCGTGATGACCGCGGCCGTGGCGATGGCGACGGCGGCAGCGGCGAGGGCAGGGGCGCGCTTTGGCCAGGTCCGAGCCACGGGCGTCGGCTGCTCCGCAGGGCCGGCCGGTTGCTTCGGCGCCGGCGGAGGGGGGACGCTTGGCCTGGGCGGCGGAGTGTGGACGACGACCGTCTCCTGGTCCTTCGGCGGCTCGGGCGGGCCGTCGGTCGGTGGTGGCCCGGGAACGGGCTCGTGCTCGTCCTCGTGCTCCGGCTCCACCACCGCCTCGACGTGGATCACCGCCTCGTCGGCGACGCCCTTCAGCACGACGTCCCCGGCGAGGTGGCCCTCGGTGCGGGTCTCCACGCGGACGTTCAGCCCGGTCGTGGTGGGGTCGACCCGTAGCCAGGACTGTGTGGACTGGGCCACGCAGTGGCGGGCGAGGGGCGGGCCGCCCAGGGTCACCGACTGCTGCGGCGGGGCCGAGCCCTGTGGCAACGTGCCGAAGTCCAGGTGGTCGGAGGAGGGTGCCAGGCGGATCTCGCGCAGGGCCTGGCTCGCTTCGTAGGCGATCTGCCGGATGTCGTTGCGGGCGACCTCCTCCAGGTTCTGGCGCGCCCCTTCGGCGATACCGAGGGAGTCGTTGTACATCCGGGAGCGCAGCTCCAGGACGGCGCCCTGCCGGGTGTAGGCGTTGTCGCTGTCGACGGCGGCCAGCAGGGAAGGCGGAGTGGGGATTGCCGCGATCTTGATGCGGCCGTGCCGATTGTGCGCGAGATGCAGTTCCCCTTGCATCTCCACGGTCCGGCTGGGCGTCTGGTTGGGGTTCTGGTCCTGTACGTGTTCGAAGACGTAGTCGTACAGCTCGTGGAGGGAGATCTCGCCGTCTTCGTCGAGATCGGCTTCGCCGGTCTTCAGACCGTGCACCACCGCGTGAGTGAACACCGATGGCTGCGGCTCGGAGTTCTCGGCGAGTTCGGTGCCTTCGAAGGCGTACTCCATGGAGTTGGACGCGGTGATGACCGCCCAGCCCCGCCCGCCGGGCGGCTTGGTGGCGGTGAAGGATTCGAGGACGTTCACGTCACCGGACGCGCGTACCGAGGACGCCCCTCGGGAGAAGGCTCCGCCGTAGCAGCAGTCGAGGAACAGGACGGTGCTGCGGGCCCGGGTGCGGGACATGCAGTGGCGGACGAAATGGGCCGGGACGGCCGTGGCGTCCAGCATCCGGGGATCGGTGTCGGTGGCGGCGAAGTACAGTTCTCCGGCCTCGCTCTTGATGCCGTGGCAGGAGAAGTGCACCACTGTGGTGTCGTCGCGCCGGCGGTCGTTGAAGAAGCCCTGGATACGTCGGCGCATCGTGTCCGCCGATGCGTTGTGCACGACATCGACCTCGAAGTCGCCGATCTCGGGATCGTGCAGGACCTCGGCGAGGGCGGCGGCGTCCTGCGCCGGTGCCCGGAGCTTCTTGAGCCCCTCGTCGTCGTAGCGCTCGTTGGCGATGATGAGCGCGTGCCGGACATCGGATTCGCCCATGGCTAGGCCCCCGTCGTGGAGTGGCGCTCGACGAAGATGTCGAACGCCGCGGTCACCTGCTCGTTCGTCGCCTCGGAGATCTCCAGTACGTCGTCGCCCAACGCCACACGCAACGAGGGACGTTGTTCCCGGGATTGCTCCCGGGACCGGCCCAGCCAGCCACGGAGCACGGTCATCACCTGGTTCAGCGCACCGGGCGCGCGCCCCAGAGTCACCAGCAGTTCGCCGATCTGCGTTACGTCCATGCCGCGTGCGCCGGGTGGAGCCGCCTCGCCGGGCGCGGCGGTCACGTCGTCCACGTCGAGCTGGAGCAGTTCCTCAAGCAGATAGCCGGTCAGATCGGCCACGTCCTCGGCGTCCGCACCCTCCTCGGAAAGGAGGATCCGCAGTTCACCCTCCACCGGGTCAGCCCCCTTCCCGCTTCGGAGAGGGCGCAGAGTCGACCAGCGGTAGCTCTACGTCATTACGTCCAGTCTGTGCCGCCCGCCGTGCGCTCGCAAATCGTACGCACCTGCACAGCGGGACGGGCGGCACGGTGAGCCCGGGACTGGGCTCGTGAAGCACTGGAAGTGTGTTCAGAGGTCGCGGCACACGAGGAAGTCCAGGAGTGTGCGCAGGGCGTCGACGGGGCCGGGCTCGAGCGGCAGGTTCGTGAGGGCCGCCTCCGCCGCCGTGAGATGGCGGCGGGCCTGCGCCAGGGCCGTGGAGCGGCCGCCCATCGCGTCGATCAGCGCGGCCGTCTCGCCGGGAGCGTCGGCATGCTCCAGAAGGACGGCCAGCCGACGGGTCTCGGGAGCCGGGGAGGCGAGCGCGGCCAGCACCGGGAGGGTCTTCTTGCCTTCCCGTAGATCCGCGTGGACGGGCTTGCCGGTGACGTCCGGATCCCCCCAGATCCCCAGCACGTCGTCGGCGATCTGGAAGGCGACGCCCAGTTGCCGGCCGACGCGGTCGAGTGCGTGGGCCGTCGTCGGCGGGGCCCCGGCGAGCAGCGCACCGAGCGCCGTGGCGCAGCCCAGCAACGCACCCGTCTTGCGCTCGGCCATCAGCCGGTACTCCTCCGGCCGCACCCGCCGCGGACCCGTCCACGGACGCCCGGCGAACAGCAGGTCGTCGGCCTGTCCCCGCACCAGGTCGCCCAGCGCCGTGGACAGCACACGCACCGCCTGCGGGCCGGCGGATGCCGCCGCGAGGGTCTCGACGGCCAGCGCGAACAGCGCGTCACCGGCCAGCACGGCGGGGCCGGTTCCGTACGCCTTCCACACGGTCGGACGGCATCGCCGGGCCGGGTCGCCGTCCATGATGTCGTCGTGCAGCAGCGAGAAGGTGTGCACCAGTTCCACCGCGACGGCCGCCGGCACCCCGGCCCGTCCGGGACCGCCCACCGCTTCCGCGCCGAGCACGGCCAGGGCCTGGCGCACCCCCTTCCCGCCGGACGACGAGACCGGCGCGCCGCCCACCTCGCACCAGCCGAAGGAGTACGCAGCCATCTCGCGCGTCCAGGGGTGCAGCCCTTCGACGGCCTCGGCCAGGGCAGGGCGTACCAGCGCCCGGCAGCGGTCAAGGACATGTGCCACCGCGGCCGGTGCCCGCAGGGGCGTGGTCGCCGCCGTCATCGGACGGCCTCCGCCGCGATACCGAACTCCTCTTGCGCGCGCGTCACCATCTCCCGCGCGTGACGCAGCCCGATCCGCTCCAACTCGGCCGCCAGTCGCACGAGTTCGGCCCCTATCTCGTTGAGGTCGTGGCCCAGCCGGGCCCGGGACTTGGCCAGTCCGAGCCGGGACAGCGCCTCTCCGCGCGGCTCGTTCATCGCGCGGAACTCCGCCAGGGCCTGCTCGTACAGATCCCTGGCCTCGGCGTGACGCCCGGCCCGGTAAAGGACGTTGCCGCGCATCTTGTGGTTGTAGGCCAGCGCGCTGGAGAGGTGCATCGCGCGGCACGTCGCCTCCGCCTCGGACAACAGGGCCAGGGCCCGCTCGGCGTCCCCGTCCCGTACGGAGACGACGTCGGCGAGCCCGCGGAGCGCCCAGGCGTGTCCGCGCCGGTCGTCGGCCCGTTCGGCGATCTCGGCCGCCTCCTCGAACAAGGCGTACGCACTGTCGTACCTGCCGGTGTTCCGGTGGATCTGTGCGATGCCCTCCAGCGCCCACACGGTGTGCCGTGCCTCGCCCCGCCGGCGGGCCTCGGCCAGCAGCTGCTCGTGCAGCCTGCCGACCGCTTCGTAGTCGCCCTGGATACGGCCGGTCTCCGCGAGTCCGGCCAGCGAGTACCCGCGTACGACGACATCGCCGCCGCGCTCGCCGAACTCGGCCGCGAGCCCCAGAAGCCGCCAGGCCAGCGGGAACGCGCCCCGCTGCCGGGCCAGCGTGCCGCCGCTCCACAGTGCCCAGGCCATAGCGGCGGTGTCTTCGGCGGCGCGCGCCGCGCGGTAACTGGCCTTCCACGCCCGGTCCGCGTCCCCGACCTGCCCCAGGCGGCGGCACGCCTCGGCGACCGCCAGCCCGCAGCGGGCCGCCTCCCCGTGCCGCCCCGAACGCTGCGCCGCCTCCAACTCCTTGGTGCCCGCGGAGAGTACGTCGGTGAGCGAGGAGTTCACGGAGAGAGTGGTGAGGGCGCCCTGATACTCCGGGGCGAATGCCTTGCCGTACATGGATGCCTTTCGGTCTGCATGAGCACTCCTATACACAGCATGTATACGCGGCATGTATACACAGAGTGTATAGAGGGCCGGAAATGGCCCTCGACCCGCTGGGGTCAGGGTGCCGTCTGTCACGGATCAAGACGTGATCAGCGCCTGACGGGTTGCCCGCGGGATGAAATCGGATCGCCGTCGTCGGGCGGCAGCTCGCTTCGCCCGCGTAAAGGAACGATCGTTCTTGACTGATCGTTCTTTAACGTCGTAGGGTCGGCGACATGGGACGACCACGTGCTTTTGACACGGATCAGGCCGTGACGACCGCGGCCGCCCTCTTCGCCGCTCGCGGTTATGAGGGCACCTCGGTGGACGACCTGGTCACCGCCACCGGTATCCACCGGGGCAGTCTGTACAAGGTTTTCGGCTCCAAACGGAATCTGCATCTGACCGCCCTGCGCACTCACCTCGACCGCGAGATCCGCCCGGCCGCCACCGCCGTCGCTGCCCTCACCGACCCCACGCAGGCCCTGGCCGAGGCCATCGCCTCGTACGACGACGGCCCGGCCGCCGGCCTCCTTCTCCTGGCCGCCGCGGAACGGGCCCCCCAGGACCCGGAGGTCGCCGCGCTGGTCGCGGACGCCTTCACCGCACTGGAAGACGCCCTGCGGCCCTCCCATGGTGAGGCTGCCCCTCAGATCGCCTCCACCGTCCTGGGCGCCCGCCTGCGCCTGCGTGCCCAGTCCGACATCCCCAAGGAGCTTTGACATGGCCCGGATCACCATCGATCGCGAACACGGCCTTCTGGCCGCCGAATTCCAGGGCCTCGACAAGCTCTGGACTCTCAAGAGCCGCCTGGAGATACCCCTCGCCCATGTGCGCGGCGCCACCCACGACCCCGGCATCGTCCACGAACCGAAGGGCTTCCGGGTCGGCGGTACCCATCTGCCCGGCGTGATCATCGCCGGAAGTTTCCGTCACGACGGCGAACGTGTCTTCTGGCAGGTGAAGAACCCGGAGAAGGCGATCGTCATCGAACTCGCGGACGCCGAGACCTACGACCGCCTCGTCATCGAGGTCGACGACCCTCGCGCCGCTGTCGCCCTCATCGAGAGATCCATCACCCGCGGCTGAGACGCGGCTGACGGCCGGCACTCCGGGGTGACGAGCCGTCGAGGTCGGTGCGCGGTGACGGACCCTCCAAGGGCCGTCACCGCGGCGCGGATGTCAGACCACCATCCAGTCGAGTACCGGGGTGGACTGCAGATAGACAAGGATCGCGGTGATCAGCAGAAGCAGCATGCTCCAGCCGAAGACCCGGCGGAACAGGGTGCCCTCCTGCCCGACGATCCCCACGGCCGCCGCACCGACCGCCAGTGACTGCGGCGAGATCATCTTGGCCATCACCCCGCCGGTGGAGTTGGCCGCACCGAACAGATAGGGGGAGATGTCCAGTTGGTGGGCCGCCGTCACCTGGAGCCCGCCGAACAGGGCGTTGGCCCCGGCGTCCGTGCCGGTGATGGCGACGCCGAACCAGCCGACGGCCGGTGACAGGAAGGCGAAGAAGCCGCCCGAACCGGCGAGCCACTGGCCCAGCGTGACGATCTGTCCGGACTGGTTCATCACATACGACAGGGAGAACACACAGAGGATGGTGAAGATCGCCCAGCCGAACTGGCGGATGGTCTGCCCGTAGACACGTATCCCGGTACCCGGGCCGGTCTTGAGGACCAGCATGGTCAGCAGACCGGATATGAACAGCAGGGTGCCGGTGTGGGACGCCCAGTTGAGGACGTAGTCGGTGGTTACCGGGTCACCGTGCGAGTTGAGGATGTGCAGCCCCGGCCAGGCGAAGCTGTAGGTGCCTTTGGCCAGCCAATTCTTGATGGAGTCGATCTGGGCCAGCGAGAAGAGCAGCACGATGATGACGTAGGGGGCGAAGGCCCGGATCCGGTCCGTCGTGGAGTCCGTTACGTTCTCCGGCTCCTCGCGCCCTTCGTCGCTGGTGCCGGCTTCCGCCAGGCCACCGTCCTGCCCATCGGCCGGCTCCGGCTTCCAGAAGCGGTTCAGCAGCAGGATGGCACCGACCGACACGAGCGCCGCGAAGATGTCGGTGAGCTTGTACGCGAAGTAGTTCGAGAAGACGAACTGCGCTGTGGAGAACGACAGTCCGGCGGTCAGCGCGGCGGGCCACACCTGGCGCAGACCCCGCCGTCCGTCGGCCATGTACAGCAGCACAAAGGGAACGAGCGCGGCGAGCAGCGGGGTCTGCCGCCCGGCCATCGCCCCGAACTGGTCCGCGTCCAGACCGGTGGTCGCGCCGATGATGGTGATCGGGTTGCCCATGCCGCCGAAGGCCACCGGGGCGGTGTCGGCCACGAGCGTCAGCGCCGCGGCCTTGAGCGGGCTGAAGCCCAGAGCGATCAGCATCACCGCGCAGATGGCTATCGGGGAGCCGCCGCCGGCCAGTGCTTCGAGCAGCGCCCCGAAGGCGAAGGCGATGACGATGGCCTGGATACGGCGGTCGTCGCTGACCGAGGCGAACGCCCGGCGCAGCGTGTGGAAGTCGCCGGTCTCCACGGTGAGGTTGTAGATCCAGATGGCGTTGAACGTGATCCACAGGATGGCGAGCACGCTGAACGCCGCGCCGAACGCGGCCGAGTCCAGGGCCTGACCGATCGGCATGGAGTAGCCGAGGACGGCCACCCCCAGGGCGACAAGAAGGCCGGCGAGTCCGGCCCAGTGTGCTTTCAGGCGCATTCCGCCGAGCAGGACGAGCAGGACGACCAGGGGGAGCAGGGCTAGCAGCGCGGAGAGGAACAACGATCCCGTCGGATCGAAGTCTTGGGTGTACATGATCACCTCAAGTGCGGGTTGGAGCGGCCTCCGGATGTTCTGTCACACGGAACGCGAGTCCGTAGGATGGACTATAGACTGATCCGTGTAGCCAGCGATCCCGCGAAATGAGGGGCAGATCATGGAAGTTCGTCATCCGACACACCCGGAGCAGGTCCCGGGCTTCGACACCGAGCAACTGCGAGCCCATTACCTGGTCGAGGACCTGTTCCCCTCCGGCCGGGTGGCTGCCGTGTACACGCATCAGGACCGGCTGGTGCTCGCGGGCACCAGCCCGGAGGTGAACGCCCCGGTCACCCTGCCCACGTTCGACCCGCTGCGCGCCGAGTACTTCCTGATGCGCCGTGAGGCAGGCGTGGTCAATGTCGGGGCGCCCGGCACGGTCACGGTGGACGGCACCGATTACCCGCTCGGCACCAAGGACTGTCTCTACATAGGACGCGGGGCCCGTGACGTGACGTTCGCCACAGATCCCGGCTCCAGCACCGACGGGGACGGTGACGGACGGGCCCGCTTCTACATCGTCTCGACACCCGCCCACACCGCCCACCCGACCAGCGTGGCCCGGCTGTCGGACACCGAGGGCGAGCGGCTCGGCGGCCGCGAGGGCTCCAACGACCGCGTCATCCGCCGTTACATCCACGAGAACGGCATCCGCAGCTGCCAGCTCGTACTCGGTGTGACGATCCTCGAACCCGGCTCGATGTGGAACACGATGCCGTGCCACACCCATGACCGGCGTACCGAGGCGTACCTCTACACCGACCTCCCGGCCGACGCCAGGGTGGTGCACCTGATGGGCCGCCCCGACCAGACCCGGGACATCATCGTCGCCGACGGACAGGCGGTCATCTCGCCCAGTTGGTCGGTGCACTGCGGGTTCGGCACCCGCTCCTACGCGTTCGTGTGGGCCATGGGCGGCGAGGACCAGACCTTCGACGACATGGACCATGTCGCCGTCACGGAAATGCGGTGACCGTGGTGAACGCAGTGAACACGCAGTCCGCAGAGAACGCGGTGCACGCGCAGTCCACAGGCGACGCAGTGAACACGCAGTCCGCAGAGAACGCGGTGCACGCGCAGTCCACAGGCGACGCAGTGAACGCGCAGTCCACGCAGAACGCGGCGCGCCCGGCCGACGGACTCGGCGGCCTGTTCTCGCTGACCGGACGTACCGCCCTGGTGACCGGGGCGGGAACGGGCATCGGCCAGGCCATCGCCATCGGCCTGGCCCGGGCCGGAGCGGACCTGGTCCTGGTCGGCCTGAGTGCCGACATGGAGGAGACCGCCGCACCGGCTCGCGCCGCGGGCGCCGAGGTCGAGTCGGTCGGTATCGACCTGGGCGACCCGGAAAGCATTCGCGCGCTCGCCGAGGACCTCACCAGCCGCTATGAGATCGACATCCTGGTGAACAACGCGGGCATGATCTCCCGTGCGCCGGCCGCCGAGGTCCGGTACGCCGACTGGCGGCGGGTGGTGGCCGTCAACATGGACGCGGTCTTCCTGCTGTCCCAGGCGTTCGGGCGGAGGATGGCCGAGCGCGGCTCGGGCAAGATCATTTCCACCGCCTCGCTGCTGGCCTTCCAGGGCGGTATCAACGTCGCCTCGTACACCGCCACCAAGCACGCGGTGGCCGGGGTGACCAAGGCCCTGGCCAATGAGTGGGGTGAGCGCGGAGTCCAGGTCAACGCGATAGCGCCCGGGTACATCGCCACCCAGAACACCGCGCCGCTGCGCGCCGACGCCGAACGGGAGAGGGAGATCAAGGAGCGCATCCCGGCAGGTCGCTGGGGGAGTCCGGACGATATCGTGGGGGCAGCGGTCTTCCTCGCCTCCCCGGCATCCGACTATGTCAACGGTCATGTGCTCGTGGTCGACGGTGGATGGATGGCGCGGTGATAATGCCACGATGAGCGGGCTCCCGCGACGGGCGCCCCGGACGGACGACGGGTGACGGTCAGCCAGTGAAGAGCAATCCAGGTGGGGGCAATGCCTCGGAGAAGGTCTTGACCGTCCTGGAGGCGCTCGCCGACCATGAGCGCGTCACCGACATCGCCGAGGCCACCGGCCTGCCCAAGTCCACCGTGCACCGCATTCTTCGGGTACTGGTGGATCACCAGTTCGCACTGAACGTGGGCGGTGGCCGGTACCTCGGCGGTCCGCGGATCCTCACGCTGTCCAGCAAGCTGCTGGGCCGCTTCGAACCGGCCCATTACGCCGATGCGGCGCTGCGGAAGCTGCAGCACGAGACCGGGTACACCGTCCACCTCGGGCTGCTCGTCGGCGACGACGTGGTGTACGTGGCCAAGGTCGAGGGCAGCAGGCCGTACCACATGCCGTCCCGGGTGGGCATGAGCATCCGGCCGCACAGCACCGCCGTAGGCAAAGCAGCACTGTCCTGGACGGATGAGGCCGAGGTGCGGGAGATGGTGCGCCGCGCCGGGATGGAACGGCGCACCGCCCACACCATCACCGACGAGGACGCCCTCGTCGCGGAGCTGCGGACGATCCGGGAGCGCGGTTACGCCCTCGACATGGAGGAGAACGAGAACGGCATCGTCTGCCTCGGCGCGCCCGTCTTCGACCATGCCGGCAAGGCCGTCGGCGGGGTCAGCATCTCCACCCTGACCCTGGAGCCGTGGAACCGGCCGGTGGACGAGCTGGCGGGGACGGTCGTCAAGGTGGGCGAGGAGATCTCCCACTCCTTCGGCGCCCCGGCTCCCGCCGACCGGTGACCGGTCGCCGGACGGCTCACTCCCGGCGGCACATCACTCCTGAACGGCGGCCCCCGCATACGGCGGGCCGCCCTTCCATCGCGGTCTCCACCCTGCTCAGCCTGCTCTGACAAAACGATCTTTCCCTGCCTTGCCCCACTGCAATCAACGTGATGGAATATCGTTCCATGCAACAGAACAAGGAGCCCTGATGAAGCCGGACGCCTCCCGTCCCCGAACCGGTCCCGGCCGACCGGTGCGTGTCCTTGCGATCGGCGAGTGCATGACGGAACTCATCCACCTGGACGACTCCACGCTGCGCCTGGGATACGCGGGCGACACCTTCAACACCGCCGCCTACCTCGCCCGTTGCACCGATCCCGGGCAGGTGGAGGTGGACTACCTGACCATGGTCGGCACCGACCGCTACAGCGAACGCATCGTCACCGCCCTGCGGCAGGAAGGCATCGGCACCGGGCCCGTACGGCGGATCGACGGGGCCCTGCCGGGGCTGTACCTGGTGGACACCGACACCGAAGGCGAACGGACCTTCACCTACTACCGTTCGCAGTCCGCCGCCCGCCGGCTCTTCGGCCCCTTGTGCCCGCCGGAGGTGGACAGACTGCCGGAGGCCTACGACGTGGTCTACCTGTCGGCGATCACGCTCCACATCCTCCCGCCCGATGCCCGCGACCGGTTGCTGACCGCACTCCGCGCGGCGCGCGCCGGCGGCAGCGACGTGGTGTTCGACAGCAACTACCGCCCTGCCGGGTGGCCCGACCACGACACCGCCCGAGCGGCGGTCTCGGCCGCCTGGCGGCTGACCACGATCGCACTGCCGACCTTCGCCGACGAAGCGGCGCTGTTCGGCGACGGCACCGCGACCGACAGCGTCCTGCGACTGGCCGGCCTCGGCATCCGGGAGGTCGTGGTCAAGGACGGAGCCCGCGGCTGCGTGGTGTGGGACGGGGAACGCCCACGCCCCGTCCCGGTGGCCGCGGTCCCCTCGGTCGTGGACACCACGGCGGCCGGCGACGCCTTCAACGGCGGATATCTGGCTGCCCGCCTCACCGGGTCCGATCCGCTCACGGCGGCCCGCAGCGCCGGCGCCCTCGCGGGCCAGGTGATCGGCCACCGCGGTGCCCTGCTCCCTGCCACCGTTCTGCCCCCGCGCGCGTGCCGCGCCGAGGACACCCCCGCACCCCGACCGGCCGCCGGCGCGGACTCCGTGTGCGGCACCGCCTCGAACCACCCGGAGGACGCCCGATGACCTCGACACTCCCATCCCCCTCATCACCCTGCTCACCGCTGGACATGGCCCCCGTCCTGCCGGTCGTGGTGCTGGAGGACGCCGCCAGGGCGGTGCCCCTCGCCCGCACCCTGGTCTCCTGCGGCCTGACGGCGATCGAGGTGACACTGCGCACCCGTGCCGCCGTCGAGGCCATCCGGGCCATCACCGCCGAGGTTCCGGACGCCGTGGTGGGGGCCGGTACGGTGCTCACCACGGCGCAGGCCCGCGGCGCCGTGGCCGCGGGAGCCCGGTTCCTGGTCAGCCCGGGCGCGACGGAGGGGCTCGTGGCGGCGATGCGGGACACCGGGGTTCCCTTCCTGCCCGGGGTGGCCACGGCCTCGGAGATGGTGGCCCTCCTGGAACAGGGCGTCACCGACATGAAGTTCTTCCCGGCCGAGGCCGCTGGCGGCGCCGCCTATCTGAAGGCACTGGCTTCACCGTTGCCCCAGGTGCGGTTCTGCCCCACCGGGGGGATAACGGCGTCCAACGCACCGTTGTATCTGTCGCTGCCCAACGTCGCCTGTGTGGGCGGCAGTTGGATGCTGCCGAGCGCCGCGGTGCGAGCCGGTGACTGGACCGCCGTGGCAGCGCTGGCCCGCGGCGCTGCCGCCCTCGGGCAGCACGCCGCCGAGACGGGCTGACGTGATCCGTCGCCGAAGGTGATCGGCCCCCCACCGCCGGTTCGGTCTGCGGGGCGTCGCGACGGGGCCGGGATCACTCGGTCGTCCGGCGCCGGGACAGTCGCACCTCCTCGATGTCCAGCAGCCGCTGCACCTGGCGCAGCACGGTGTCGTCGATCTCGCTCTCGTCGCGCAGACGCAGCACGGTGGCGCGTTTGCGGGTGAGCAGGGCCAGGCGCAGGGCGGTGTAGTGCCGGTCGTGGCGCAGGGCGTCCTCGTGGTCGGTCCCGCCGCCCGTATGCACGACCTGGAGGTGGGTCTCGTATTCCTGCCGCATGCGGTCGACGACGTCGGGGTCGGTGCCGAGGTCGGCGGCCACGTCGTCGAGTGCCTTGAGGGCCTCCTCGGTGGCGGTGGTCTCGGCGAGGAGGCGCTCCTCCTCCACGGAGGTGTCACGGGGCAGCCGGGCCCAGCGGATCACGCCCGGGAGTAGCAGGCCCTGCACGACCAGCGTGGTGACGATGACTCCGGAGGTGACGAAGACGATGAAGTCGCGGTCGGGGAACGGCGCACCCGAGTCCACGGCGGTCGGCCCCGACAGGGCCACCGCCAGCGACACCGCTCCCCGGAAGCCCGACATGGCACTGACCACCCGGTGGTGGTAGGTCATGCGGCGCAGTCGTTGCTGCGGACGGCGATCGAGCAGGCGGATGAGGTAGGGGACGGTGAAGAGGAACGCGAAGCGCGCGGCGACGACAACCGCCGAGACGGCGCCGACGGCGATCAGGGCGTGGGTCAGATCGGTACCGGTCAGACCACGCACGGCCGACTGCGCCTCCACACCGACGAGGACGAAGAGGGAGCCGTTGAGCAGGAAGGTGGCCAGCGACCAGACCTCTTCCGCCTGCCGGCGGGTGGCGGCCCGCACCATGCGAGGCCCTGACTGACTCATGATCAGTCCGGCGACGACGACGGAGAGCACACCGGAGGCGTGGACGAGTTCAGCGAGCAGAAAGGCCGTGAACGGGGTCAGGATCGTGGCCACGTTGCCCGGCAGCGGTGTGTCGAAGACGCGACGAAGCCGGATGCCGAGCCACGCGGTCAATGCTCCGGCGGCAGCTCCTCCCAGACAGGACACCAGGAACAGTCGGCCGACGTGCACGACGGTGAAGTGCTGCTCGCCGGCCGTGATGCCGACGGCGAGGCCGTAGACGACCAGGGCGGTACCGTCGTTGATCAGGCTCTCGGCCCGCAGGAGGGTGACGTTGCGGCGGGGCAGCGCCCGGGCGAGTACGCCGACGGCCGTGGCATCGGTGGGGGCGACGGCCGCGCCGAGCACCCAGGCCGGCCCCCAGGGCAGTCCCAGTCCGTGCGCCGCGGCGGCCACGGCGCCGGCCGTGCCGATGACCAGCATGGTGCTGAGCAGCACGATGCCGCGCAGATCCCGGCGGATCTCCCGCAGTGAGGTGGTCAGGCTCTCCCAGTAGAGCAGGACGGGCAGGAAGAGAAGCAGCACCGCCTCCGGCGGCAGATGCACCTCGCGCAAGGCGGGGATGAAGCCCAGCAGCGCACCGGTGATCAGCAACAGGACCGGCGGGGCGACCTTCAGACGCCGCCCGATACTTTCGGCCAGCAGGACCGCAACTCCCAGGACCACGACAAGTTCCAGACCGAGCACCGTGTTCCTCCTGGCGGATCAGTGGGGTGGCCACCTGCGCAGTTCACCGGCCCGTGAACCAGACTGCGGGCACCGCGCCCGAAGTGGCAGGCCGCGTTGTGCCGGGGAGCGGTGTTCGGGGGTGTGACAGGGCCCCCATGCGGCCCCCGCAGCAGCTCACGGCCACGGGACTTTCCCCAGCTCATGGCCCCCTCGGGGGTGACCTGCCAGACTGAACGCATGGCACGTGAGTGGCAGAACGGCAAGGGCGGCTCGGAACTGGGCACCTTCCTGCGGGCCCGCCGTACCCGGGTGACCCCTGAGGAGGCCGGTCTGCCCGCCGGGCCCGGACTACGGCGGACCCCAGGACTGCGCCGCGAGGAACTGGCCACGCTCGCCGGGGTGAGCGTCGATTACTACGTCCGCCTGGAGCGCGGCAAGGAAGCCAACCCGAGCCCCTCGGTCGTGGACGCCCTCGCCCGCGCCCTGCGCCTGCACCCGGCCGAGCATGAACACCTGCGCGACCTCGCCGCCCGGGCCGCGCGCAGCGCGCCGGTGGACTCCGCGACCCCGCCCACTCGGACCGTGCGGCCGGGGATCGAGCTGCTGCTGAAGAGCCTGCGACCCTTCCCTGCGTACGTGATCAGCCGCACCATGGACATCCTGGCCTGCAATCCGGGCGGGCTTCGGCTGTTCGCCGGGATGGCGGACTGGCCGGCCGACCAGCGCAACGTGGTGCGCTACGTCTTCCTCCACCCCGCCGCCGCCAAGCTGTTCGACGACTGGGACGAACAGCTCCGCGCGGTCGTGGGCCGGTTGCGGGCGTTGCACAGCCTGACCCCGGACGCCCCCGACCTCACGGACCTCGTCGCCGAACTCCTCGGCAGAAGCCCAAAGTTCGCCGATCTGTGGGAGCGCTACGACGTACGCTGGCACACCCACGGCTGCAAGACCTTCCACCACCCGGAGGTCGGCGACCTGACCCCCGGCTACCAGTCCATGCAACTGGAAGGCACCGAGGGACAGCGGTTCATCGCCTACTACGCCGAGCCCGGCACCCCCGACCACGACAAGCTGGTGCTCCTCGACACGTCGGAGACGTCCGAGTACACAGTCGATGGTTCTATGGCCTTATGGCCTGACGAGGACCTTCAAGTTCTCGCGGTCTGCCATGGCCCTGTAGCCGTCCGGTACCTCGCCGAGGTTGACGGTGCGGTCGAAGACACGGCCCGGCTCGATCCGGCCCTCCAGGACGTCCGGCAGCAACTCCTCTATGTAGGCGCGTGCCGGGGCGACACCGCCCGTGAGGGTGATGAGAAGTGCACCATGTTGGCGCGCATCCGGGACGGTTCTTCGCCGGCGTAGACGACGTCGAACCAGACGTCTCCGGTGAACCAGTCGGCGGGCGCCTTGGTGGTGGGCAGGTGCTTGAGGAGTTCCATGGCTCTCTTCCGGGAGGCGGTCGTCAGGGTCGCGGTGACGTGTGACCTGGTCAGCCGTAGCGGTCAGGCGTCGGTGGGTGTCCCGAGCGCGTCGAGGTCGTCGCGGACTCGTTGCGGCTCCCGCGCCGGCGGCATGTTGGCCTCGTCCCGGACCCCGTCCAGGGCCCCGAGCACGTCCTGTTCCAGTGCTCCGAACAGCGGGATCAGGTCGCTGGGGGCGGGGCCTCGTTCCGCGACCAGTTCGAAGGTGCGGCGCACCGCCTCGGGAGCCGTGAGGGCCCGCACCAGCACCTGGGCGATCTGTTCGCGGGCGATGACGCCGTCGGAGGGGGTACCGGAGCGTCGGGTGTCTCCCTGCAGGAGAACGAGCCGGTGCTCGTCGGGGGCGTTCATGTCGAACCAGCCAGGCCGCACGATCGTGTACGGCAGACCGCTGGCGCGGACGAGCCGTTCCGAGCGGCGCTTCCAGTCGAGGAGATGGTTGTACGCGCTGCCGCGAGCGGTGACGCCGATGGCGGTCATCAAGGCGATGCGGGGCGTCTGCCCGGACAGTGCGGCCAGGATGTTGCGCACTCCGGCGTAGTCGACGTCCTCCGGCGAGGAATGCGCGCTGCCGTCGGATCCCAGGGTCAGCACGACGGCGTCGACGCCGGCCACGGCCTGCGACAGCGTGCCGGGCCGCGTCACGTCGGCAACGGCGATCTGCGTCTCCGCCGGGAGCCGGCGCCGGGCCTTGGCGGCGTCGCGTACCAGGGCACGGGTGGTGTGCCCCCGCGCGATCGACTCGGCCACGACGAGGCGTCCGATGCTGCCTGTCGCACCGACCACCAGGACGGTCATGGGTGCGGTTGTCATGAATCTTCCTTCTGCCATGAGCGGGAATGGGGTGTGGGTGGTGGGGGTGGTTACGGGGTGTGGACGTCGTGTGCGGGTGGGGCCGCGGAGGCCGCGACGAGGACGACGGCGAGCCGTGCCGCGTCGTCTTCCCACCCGGATCAAGCCTGTCGGAGCGATGCGCAATGTGGCAGGCCGCGCTGTGCCAGGGAGTGTTGTTCGGGGGAGTGACGGGGCCCCTCAGACGGCTCCCGCGCAGATGACGGCGTATCCACACTGGAGGGCATGACACGTGAGGCCGGCTCCGACGTCGGGCACGGTCTCTTGCTCCTGACGCCCGAGGGAGCCGTGCCTGACCCGCTCAAAGCCCACCGGAGTCACCTCATGCCCACGCAGCCCGCCCCCACCGATCACGACGAGGTCGTCATGGCCTACCGCGCGTACCTCCAGGCCATGACGGACGGTGACACCGATGCTCTCGACGACCTCCTCGACGACGATTTCACCCTGACCCACATCACCGGCTACATACAGCCGAAGGCCGAGTGGCTCGCGCAGATGCGCGCCGGCCGGTTCGTCTACCACGGGACCGACGAGAAGGACGTGACCGTCGAGGTCGAGGGCGACAACGCCCACCTGGTCGGCCGGATCGTCACCGACGCGACGGTGTACGGCGCACACGCCGACTGGCGGCTGCGCCTGACGATGGACTACGCCCGCGACGGCGAAACCTGGACCGGGCTCCGGGCCGTCGCGACAACCTGGTAGCCCGCACCGGCGGGAGCGTTCCGACAGCGTTTGACAGGGCCTGTGCGGTGACGCGTACTGAAGGAAGGCCCGGACGGCGGCGGGTGGGACCGGCTTCGGCACGGCAAGTCCGATGTTTTCGGCAGCCGTCCTGCTTCACAGGCGCAGCGTCTGCTCGCCGGGCAAGGCGCCGACAGGCGGGAGGGGCCCCTGGACACCGCTCTCCGGACAACGCGACGGCCTTGATGCCTACCGAGACAGTGACAGCCGGGAACCGGCAGGTGTGCTGGAGGTGGAGCGGGGCATGGCGGTTCTGTGGGGCGTTTCCTTCGATGCAACACCCTTGTCCGGAGTGGTCGTCGAATTCGCGAAGACCGCCCGGCACTTCCATGAGCGGGGCTATGAGGTCCATCTGGACCTCGGCTACGACATCAAGGCGGACAAGGGGAGATTCTTCGTCCCCTACCAGGACGAGGCCCGGCTGCTGCCGCCATGGGTGCGGCTGTCGCGGCTCCCGGCTCTCGACACCGTCGACGGCTACGACGCCTCGCTGGCGACCGCGGTCCTCCAGGAAGTGGTGGAGAAGGGCGACCTGCGGCTGATGCCGGAGGTGGAGCGGATCGCGGATGCCCTGTGCGAACGGGTGCTGGCGCTGTGGGAATCGCTCGGTGTCACCCGGGTACTGGTGGAGAACGGCACCCTGCCGGAGAACATCATGGTCACCCGTGCCCTGCAACAGGCGATCGTCGTCTACGGCACCCGGCACCGCCTTGGCCGCTTCGTGCTGTGGCGTGACCACGACCTGATGTGGCAGAGCGAGCCGGGAAGCGGCAAGTACGGCAGCCCGCCGTACCCGAATGTCCCGCCGCTGCTGGATTCCGTCCATGTGCGGTACGTGGTGCTGCACGAGCAGGCGAGGGCGCTGACCCGCGCCTGGGCGCCGCACGTACGGTGCGTCGACGTGCTGCCGAACGCCTTTCCCCACCGTGCGGCCACGGTCGGGCCCGGCAACGCGTTCTTCCGCGCCGCCCATGCGGTACCCGACACCGCCCAGCTGATCGCGCGCACCACCCGGATCATCCCGCAGAAGCGCATCGACCGCGACATCCACCTGGTCGCCGAGCTCGCCAGGACGGTCGACGTCCGTCTCTTCGTGGCGGGCGACACAGGTGAGGACCCCTACGAGTACCGGCGGCTGACCGCGCTCGCCGACCGGCTCGGCGTCGCCGGCCGGGTCGTCTTCGGCGGCTGGCTCGCGCCGGACACCGACGCGATCGGCGCGCCCGCCGGCGGCGGATACTCCGTCCGCGATCTGCTCGCGCACGCCGATCTGGTGTCGTTCCTGACGTCCTACGACTACGAGAGCTACGGAAACCCGATAGGGGAGGCCATCGCCGCCAAAGTGCCCTACATCACGAGCGGGTACGAGCTCTATCCGACCGTGTACGGCGACAAAGGCTTCCGCGCACCCGTCCTGCACGACGACCTCCCGACTCCCGGATTCGTGAACGAGGTGGCTCAGTTGATGAACGACGAGACCCTTCGGTCCGCCACGGCAGAGCACAACCACCGGCTGGGCACCCGGTACTTCGGACGGTCCGCCGCCGCGAGCATGCTCGACCGCCTCGTCCTCACCCCGATGGGCGCCCGGACCCGCGCGAGCGTGATCCTCCCGGTGTACAACGAGGCAGCCGCCCTGCCCGCCGTGCTGGAGTCGCTCCACCGGCAGCGCGACCGCGACGGCCGACTCGACCCGGAGCTCTACGAGATCGTGCTCGTCGACAACAACTCCACCGACGACACGGTGGCGTTGGCCAAACACTTCGCGGCGGAGCATCCGGACCTCGCCCTGCACATCGTCCACGAACCCGAGCAAGGCGTCTCCTGCGCCCGCCGCACGGGCATGCGCTTCGCCGCCGAACGCAGCGCCGGACGACCCGCCGCCTTGCAGCCCGCCGACGACTCACGCACAGGCGCAGGCACCGAACGGTTCTACCTGGTCTCCGCGGACGCCGACTGCCCAGTGGATCCGATGTGGCTGTCCACGCTCGTGGAGGCGATGGACGACAGCGGCGCCGCCATCGGAGTGTGCACCTACTTCTACCGCGAGGAACACTTCAAAGACCGGCCCCGGCTGTGGGACGCGATCTCGCGCACGCTGCGCTGCCGGGAAGCGGCCTTCTCGCTCTTCGGCGGCTTCCCCGACGGGAAGGGGTTCGCCGTCGAACGCGAAGCGCACGACCGGGCGGGCGGCATCGAGATCTTCTACCAGGTGGAGAACGGCCGCTTCGTCAACCACCTCTCCGACGACTGGGACTTCGGCATCAAGGTCTCGGCGCTCGGCGGCAGCCGGGTGTATGTCCCCGCCTCCCTGGTGGAGATCAACCCCCGCCGGGTGGACCACGCCCTGGAAGAGGTGATCGAGGGCAAGGCCTACGGAACGCACGGCACCATCGTCATGCGCGACATCCGTCCCGGAACCTGCGCCGCCGGCGCCGCGCCGGCCCGCGATCTCACCGAGGACGAGGCACGCCGCGCCTGGGACTTCTCGATCAAGGACTTCACGCCCAAGAACCTGCTGCTCCCCGTGCTGCTCGACCCCGGCCTGCTCGCGACCGCGCCGGTACGGGAGTTCTTCGGCACGTCCCTCGCGGATGCCCTGCGGCAGCGGGTCGACGAGATCCTCGACGAGATGCGCATCGTGGACCTCACCCCCATCCACGCCTACAAGACGCCTTCGTTCCGGCTGTACTTCGAGTTCGCCGACCGCCTGTTCGAGCGGCTGCGGGCGGCCGTCGGCGACGACATCGGCTACCCGCCACCGTTGCCGGCCTGCCTGGAGGACATCCCCCGGGAGAGGTTCAGCGAGTTCGTCGCGTACTACTGCGAGGACCGGGAATCCGGAGAGGCACACGACTACTTCGGCAACGGGGGTGTGTTCTGATGACCGCTGACCCCGCGCTGGCCTCCCTTCTGACGCTGGACCCGGCCGCACCGGTCCCCGCCGCCGTGCACGCCCTCGCCGCGCCCGGGAACCGGCATCTGCTGGAGTACGTGCGGGAAGACCCGTTCGGCGCCCACGTCTTCCCGGGAAACATCGAGGACTACGACCCCGAGCGCTTCCTCGACGACCTCGACGGGCAACTGCGCGCCACCCCACCGATCCACTTGTGGGCCTACATACCCACCTGCTCCTACCGCTGCCGGTTCTGCCAGTACCCGGTCGTCATCGTCAAAGGCCCGCAGGAGAAGGTGGCCCGGCGGGCGGCGCAGTGGGTGGACTGGAACATCCGGGAGGCCCAGCTGTGGCTGCGCAGGGTTCCGCACCTGGCCACGGCACCGGTCGGCGAGTTCAACGTGTTTGGCGGAACGCCCTCGCTGCTGCCCGCCGACGAGATCCGCCGCCTCCTGGACTTCTACCGGGAGAACTTCGCCTTCGGCCGCGGCACGACGGTCCGCTTCGAGGGCGACCCCACGACCTTCACACCGCAGAAGCTGGAACTGCTCGCGGCACTCGGCTGCACCAAGGTCTCCAGCGGGGTGCAGTCGTTCGACGACCATGTGCTGCGCCTCAGCGGCCGCGAGCACACCGCGGCCGCCTGCACGGATTTCGTCCGCCGGGCGAAGGCCACCGGTTTCGACCGGACCGGCATCGATCTGATGTACGGCCTGCTCGACCAGACCCTGGACAGCGTCAGACGCGATCTCGACACCGTGCTGGAGCACCAGCCCACCGCCGTGGTGTGCACCAAGCTGCATCTGCGCGACTTCAGTGACACCCGGACCGGGGTCTCCGGGGTGCAGCCCGCGGCCTGGCAGCTTCCGGAGTACCGCGCCCGCCAGGAATCCCGGGGGCACCGCTGGCCCACGCTCGGCGAGCAGTACCAGATGCGGGAGATCCTCACCGGCGGGCTGCGGGAGGCCGGCTGGATCGAGCATCCGACCATGTACTTCGCCCGGCCCGGTGCCGGGCCGGAGAAATGGAAGTCCATCATGGCCGACCAGGACCAGCAGCAGCCCGAGGTCGCCATCGGCCTCGGCGGCAGCTCCAGCTGCCGCCGCTCCGAGGGGATGACGGATGTCGACTGGCAGCGGTACGGCGCTGCGGTCGAGGCCGGTCGGATTCCCCTCGGCTCCGCCACCGCGTTCACCGAGCAGGGGCAGCAGACGCGGGCGGTGAACATGGCGCTGACCACGCTGCAACCCGTGCGGGAGGACGTTCACCGGCGGCGCTTTCCCGGCGCGTCGCTGTTCTCCCCCCGACGGCGGGAGACCTTCGACTCCCTGCGCCGCCGGGGCCTGCTGGAGCCGGACAAGAGCGCCGGCACGGTCACGCTGACCCCGGTGGGGGAGACCCTCGTGGAGGCGATCATCAACACGGAGCTCATGGCGGAGCCGGCTGAACTGCCGGCTTGAGGTCCGCAGGGTGCCGAGGGCGGGATCGGCCCGCCCCCGCTGAAGAAGCGAAGGCGGGCACCCGGACGGTGCGTCAGTCGCCTCGGCCCCGGAGGAGGGCCGGGGCGTCGATCGCGGTGACATCGGAGGCGTAGACGCGCGCCACCCGGTGGTTGTACTGGATGGTGTACATCTGCCTGCCGCCGGTCACGACCGTGTCGCTGGAGGAGAAGAAGTCGTCGGTGAGGAAGGCCGGCTGTGCGGCGACGTAGGCCTGGCCCGCGGGCACGGTGTAGTAGCTCAGCGGCGCCTGTGTCGACGGTGACAGCCCCGCCGGGTACTCCGACGCGTCCGGGTAGGTCGAGCCCCAGACGGAGACGGGGGCGGTGCCCGCGGCGCTGATCACCTTCACACCGGAGGCCGGAGTCGTGTACCGGCCGCCAGGGTTGTAGAACCACACCTTGGCGCCGCCGTACCAGATCGCCGTCCAGTTGCCGCAGCGTCCGGCGACCACGAACTGCTGACCGTCGACGATCGTGCCGCCCCAGTCGTTGATCCGGTTCGTGCCCACGCCGTCGGCGTGGATCGCCGGGTCAGCGAAGAGCGGGGCGTCCGGGTCCGGGGCGGTGCGCACGTACAGGAAGTCGGAGGGCTGCTCCCGCTCGGTGCAGGCGGTGACGGCGCCGGTGGGGTCGTCGGACGGACACACCTGGACCGTCTGGAGGTTGTGGCGGTAGTGGGGTGTGACGGTGACGACCGAACCGACCGGGCCCACTCCCCGCGCGCCATGTGTGGGGGCGCCGAGAAGACTCATGAAGTAGCCCCAGTCCCACTGCGGTCCCGGGTCCCAGTGCATGCCGGAGATGAGATTGGACCTGGGCCCGGCGACGTTGTCGTGGCCGAGGATGTGCTGGCGGTCGAGGGGGATCCCGAAGCGCGCCGCGAGGTACTTCACCAGGTCGGCCGTGTTCTGGTAGACGGTCGGCGAGTACCAGGCGTCGCCCTGGGCTGCGTAGCCCTCGTGTTCGATGCCGATCGAGTGCATGTTGTCGGAGTAGTTGCCCGCATGGAAGGAGAGGTCCTTGGTGGGCACCATCTGGGTCACCGCACCGTCGGACGCGCGCATCACGTAGTGCGCGGAGCCGCCTCCGGGCTTCTGGAAGCTGCTGATGGCGGACTCGTACGACCCCTCGGTGTCGTGGATGACGATCGAGTCGATCCTCATGCCGTCGGCCGGACGGTTGGCCACCTGGCCGTTCGACGCCGAAGCCGCGACGAACGTGCAGTCCAGGGTGGGAGGACACTCGGTCGCCGAGGTGCCGGAGGCCTTGAGACCGAGCCGGTTCAGCCCGGTGGTGACGGGCGTCGCCGACGGGTCGGCACCCAGGCGGACCCGCTGGCCGTCGTCGGTCGTCCGCAGGGCGCCGTTCCTGATCGTGGCGAACACGTGGTCGGCGAACGACGTGGCGGTGTGTTTCTCGGACGACTGGCTGTAGAGGGCGACGGCCGCGTACCACTGCCCGGTATCCGCCGGTGTGCCACCGCGCAGTTTCTTCTCGTACGAGGCGAGGAGTGCCGCCCCGCCCCGTATGTTCGCCCGGGGGTCGTTCCGTAAAGCGTCGGCGGGGAGTCCGGTCAGCTTCGCGGCGGCCCGGAGGGTGTGCAGTGCGGGATCCGCGACGAGGGAGGCGAGGTCGCTGCGCCCGGCTGCGCCGGTGTCGCCGCCCGCCGCCATGGCCGGTGTCGCGTCGGTGAGGTGCATGGGGCCGTAGCCGGCGCCGGTGCTGGGCCTGCCGGTGTGCCCCTCCCACAAGGACTCCTGGTAGGCCACGCCGAGCAGGACCTCCTGCGGAACCTTGTACTCGGTGGCGGCTGCGGCGAAGTCCGCCTGTCTGGCAGTCGTGGCGGCGTCGCCTGCGCTGTCCGCGTGTGCCGTCGTGGGCAGCAGCGCGACGCAGCCTGCCACGACCGCACCTGTCGCGATGACGGAGCGAAGCCGATGCCGTGACGTTCTCCGGTGCAAGTGAATACCTCTTCGTCGGTGTCGTGTCTGTTCAGGCAACGAGATACCGAGACAGCAAGGACCCGTAGCTGTCCGTAAGTTGGTCATTCCGTCCCGCCGACTCGCCACATGTGAAGTCTCTCTGACGAAAGTCAGTTACTCGTCGGCCTGCAAGGCACACGGTAGCGGCACAGGCGGTACCCAGGACGACCGGACATGCCGTGGGATCACACCCAACTCGTGCTGAGCCTCCGAGGGGGCGCAGCCGTGCTGATGCTTCCGCCCCTGCCACTACATGTAGTGTTCTCCCTGTCGGTTCGGCCCGCCATCTAGTGGGCCGAGGAAACAGGGAACCCGGTGGGAATCCGGGACTGTCCCGCAACGGTGTGCGCTCCCCGGAGCCGCGAGTCCGATACCTGCCGACGGCTTCCGTGCGCAGTTCCGCGCACGGAAGGTATCTCCGTATGCCTCGTGGGAGGGCTGACGTGACGCACATCGATGCCGTCGACTCGGTGACCGAGTATCTGGACCGCAGTGACTGGCGGGTCAACGCAAACGCCAATCAGGGGTACTCGCTGGGCGGGTTGATCCTGAACACGGCGGGCAAGGTCATCGCCAACTACTGGCTCGAGCAGGTGTATCCCCCGGATGTCTCGCGTGCTCACCGTGAGGGCGACCTCCACATCCATGATCTGGACATGCTGTCCGGTTACTGTGCGGGCTGGTCGCTGCGGACCCTGCTCACAGAGGGTTTCAACGGCGTTCCAGGACAGGTCGATTCGGCGCCCCCGCGGCACTTCTCCTCCGCGGTCGGACAGATCGTCAACTTCCTGGGCACGCTGCAGAACGAATGGGCCGGCGCCCAGGCCTTCAGCTCCTTCGACACCTACATGGCGCCGTTCGTCCGCAAGGACGCGATGACGTACGACGAGGTGTACCAGTGCATGCAGGAACTGGTGCACAACCTCAATGTGCCGTCCCGCTGGGGCACCCAGACCCCCTTCACCAACCTCACCTTCGACTGGAGCTGCCCTGCCGACCTGCGCGAGCAGGTGCCGGTCATCGGCGGCGCCGAGACGGACTTCAGCTACGGCGATCTGCAGGCCGAGATGGACCTGATCAACCGCGCCTACATCGAAGTAATGACGGCGGGCGATGCCACCGGGCGTGTGTTCACCTTCCCGATCCCGACGTACAACATCACCGAGGACTTCCCCTGGGAGAGCGAGAACGCCGACCGTCTCTTCACGATGACCGCGAAGTACGGGCTGCCCTATTTCCAGAACTTCATCAACTCCGACCTGTCACCGAACCAGATCCGCTCCATGTGCTGCCGCCTCCAGCTCGACCTCACCGAGCTGCTCAAGCGCGGTAACGGGCTCTTCGGCAGCGCCGAGCAGACCGGCTCGCTCGGGGTGGTCACCGTCAACTGCGCCCGGCTCGGACACCTGCACGCCGGGGACGAACGTGCCCTCTTCGACACCCTCGACCGCCTCCTGGGCCTGGCCCGGGACAGCCTGGAGATCAAGCGGGTCACCGTCCAGGACCTGATCGACGGCGGCCTCTACCCGTACACCAAGCGGTACTTGGGAACCCTCCGCAACCACTTCTCCACGATCGGCGTGAACGGGATCAACGAAATGATCCGCAACTTCACCCGAGACGCCCACGACATCACCGCTCCCGAGGGCCACGCGCTTGCCGTACGGCTGCTCGACCACGTCCGCGCCAAGATGGTGGAGTTCCAGGAGCAGACCGGACACCTCTACAACCTGGAGGCCACCCCGGCCGAGGGAACCACCTACCGCTTCGCGAAGGAGGACCGGCGGCGCTTCCCCGGCATCCTGCAGGCCGGCACGGAGGACAACCCGTACTACACCAACTCCTCCCAGCTGCCCGTCGGTTTCACCGACGACCCCTTCGAGGCACTGGAGCGGCAGGACGAACTGCAGGGCAAATACAACGGCGGCACGGTCCTGCACCTCTACATGTCCGAGCGGATCTCCACCGCCGACGCCTGCCGCAACCTCGTACGCCGCTCCCTGGAACGCTTCCGGCTGCCCTATCTCACCGTGACCCCGACCTTCTCCATCTGCCCCGACCACGGCTACCTCGCCGGTGAACACCTCACCTGCCCCACCTGCTCCGGTACCTGCGAGGTGTGGACCCGGGTGATGGGGTATCACCGCCCGGTCTCCTCCTTCAACATCGGCAAGAAGGGCGAGCACGGCGAGCGCGTGCACTTCGACGAGGCGATGGTCACCGCGTGATCCGTCTCGGCGGCTGGGCCCGGCTGTCCACCTGCGACTGGCCGGGCCGCCTGGTCACCACCGTCTTCTGCCAGGGCTGCCCCTGGCGGTGCCGCTACTGCCACAACCCGGAGCTGCTGCCGCCGCGCACCCCGTCCTCCGTGGCGTGGGAGACCGTGACGGACCACCTCCACCGACGCCAGGGCCTGCTGGACGGCATCGTCTTCTCCGGCGGCGAGCCACTGCTGCAGCGTGACCTCGCGACGGCCATGCGGCAGGCACGCGCGCTCGGCTATGCGGTCGGGCTCCACACCGGCGGAGCCTATCCGCGCCGCTTCAGGCAGATCCTGGCCGAGGGTCTGGTGGACTGGGTCGGATTCGATGTGAAGTCCGCACCGGACGCGTACGACCGGGTCACCGGCGCACCCAACAGTGCCGCGCCCGCCCTGCACAGCCTGCGCCTGCTTCAAGCCTCCGGGACCGCATACCAGCTGAGGACCACGGTGGACCCGTCCCTCCTCGACGACGGTGACGTCGCCGCCCTCAGGGCCTGGCTGACACGGCAAGGGCTGCGCGACCACGTATGGCAGGAAGCACGAGCCGCATACATCGGCTGAAAGGCCAGAGCCTGGTGCGCCCGGCCGTTCCCGGGCGCACAGGACCGGCCCGGGGGCCGCCGGGGCCTCGGGTTATCCCCACCCCGATCCACCAGCAGCCGTCATGGTCCGCGATGACCGCGATCCGTAGTTTCGAGGTATCGGCACGAGGAGATCGCGAGAGGTCGGGGTATGGGGCTGCGCAGGGGCGAGCGGCAGAACGCGGATGATCGGCCGGAGGCCCAGGGCTCGCCCGGTCTCGCCGTCGAACTGCGCGGTGTCCGGCGGCAGTACGGCCGCGGCAACAGTGCCGTGCACGCCCTCGCGGGCATCGACCTGGCCCTGCCGCGTGGCACGTTCACCGCCGTCATGGGGCCCTCGGGCTCCGGTAAGTCCACCTTCCTGCAGTGCGCCGCCGGCCTGGACCGGCCGTCGGCCGGCTCGGTGTGCCTCGGCGGTACGGAGATCACGGGCATGCGCGAGAGCCGGCTCACCGAGCTGCGCCGCAGCCGCCTCGGCTTTGTCTTCCAGGCCTTCAACCTGCTGCCCTCCCTCACCGTCGAGCAGAACGTGCTGCTCCCGATGCGCCTCGCCGGGCAGCGCCAGGACCGCCGACGCGCCGCCGACGTGCTGGCGCAGGTCGGGCTCGCCGACAAGGCGCGGCGTCGGCCCGACGAGCTCTCCGGCGGCCAGCAACAGCGCGTCGCCATCGCCCGCGCGCTGGTCACGGCGCCGGACGTGATCTTCGCCGACGAGCCCACGGGTGCCCTCGACACCGGCACCGCCGCCGAGGTCCTCGGCCTGCTCCGGCAGGCGGTGGACGCCCTCGGCGCCACCGTCGTCATGGTCACCCACGACCCGGGCGCCGCCGCATGGGCCGACCGTGTGCTGTTCCTCGCGGACGGCGTCTTCGCCGGTGGCCTCGACGGTGGCTCGGCGGAGCAGATCGCGGCACGGATGGCCGCGCTCACCTCCCGTACGGGTGTGATGGCGGGGGCCGCAGCATGAGCAGGTTCGCCCCCAACGGCCTCGCCCGCGCGGCCGTCCGCTTCAAACCCGCCTCGTTCGCGGGCACGTTCGTCGCGCTGATGATGGCGGCGCTGATCGTCTCCGCCTGCGGCATCCTCCTGGAGACGGGCGCCCGCGCCTCGGTGCCGCCGAAGCGGTATGCGAAAGCGGCGGTCGTCGTGGCGGCGGACCAGTACGCCCGCATCGTCACGGGCAGCGGCGACAGCCGCTCGGAGTCGGCCGAACTGCTGCCGGACACGGCGCGCGTGGACGCTGCGCTGGCGGACAAGGCGGCCCGCGCGCCCGGCGCGAAGGCGGCGGTGCCGGACTTCACGTTCCCGGTGCGCCAGGGCGACGCCGTGCTCACCGGCCATGGCTGGGGATCGCACACCTTCACCGGTGCCGCGCTCACCTCCGGGGCCGCGCCCCGTACCGGCGAGATCGTGCTCGATGCCGCCGCCGCGCGGGCCGGGAAGGCCGACGTCGGCGACACCGTCGCGCTCGAAACAGCCACCGGGCGCGTCGACTTCCGCGTCTCGGGGCTGGCGAAGGCCGGATCCGGCGACGTGGCCCAGGGCGCCACGGGCTGGTTCGCCGACGCCCAGGCCCCGGCGCTCGCCGGGCATCCCGGCAAGGCCGACGCCATCGCCGTGGTGGCGAAGGACGGGGCGGACGCCGACGCCCTCGCCTCCGGTGTGAAGAAGGCGCTCGCCGGATCCGGCGCCGAGGTGCATACCGGCGACAGCCGCGGCGCTGTCGAGGACCGCGGGCTCGAGTACGCCAAGGAGCTGCTCACCGGGCTCGGTGGATCCTTCGGCGGGGTCGCCGCCATGGTTGCTGTCTTCACGGCGTCCGGCACCGTCGCGCTGTCCGTCGCCCAACGCGCCCGGGAGTTCGCGCTGCTGCGCGCCGTCGGCGCCACTCCTCGGCAGATCCGCCGCGCGGTCGCCGCCGAGGCGGTGCTCGTCGCTCCGCTCGCCGGGCTGGTCGGATGCCTGCCCGGGATCGGACTCGCGTACTGGTGGTTCGGGCAGTTGAAGGACCGCGGGGCCATCCCGGCGGCCGTGGACCTGCGTGTCTCCTTCATCCCGCTCGTCGTCGCCGTCGGCACGGGGCTGCTGACCGCGCTCGCCGCCGGCTGGGCCGCCGGCCGCAGACCCGCGAAGATCAAGCCGCGGCAGGCGCTCACCGAGGCGTCGGTGGAGCGGCTGCGGCCGGGCGTGATCCGTACCGTGCTGGGCCTGGGCGCCCTCGGCGGCGGCGGGTTCCTCAGCGTCCTCGCCGCCCGCTCGGCCGGGGAGGACGCGGCCAACGCCTCCCTCGGCGTCGTGATGCTCTTCATGCTCTCCGTCGCGCTGCTCGGCCCGCTGGTGGCGCGGCTGTGCGCGGCTCTGTTCGGGCTTTTGCTGAGCGCAAGCGGCGCCGCGGCCTCGCTCGCGGCCGCCAACTCCCGTACGAACGCACGTCGGCTGGCCTCCGCGATCACCCCGATCGTGCTGGCCATGGCCTTCGCCTCGACGCTCGTCTTCATGCATACGAGCGAGAGCCACGTCGCTGCGAAGCAACTGCGCGCGGGCGTCACCGCGGACCATGTGGTCACGAACCCGGCCGGTCTGCCCGCCGACGCCGTCGGCCGGGCCGCCCGCGCGCCCGGCGTCGACGCGGCTGTGGGCCTGCTCGGCACACAGGTGCTCGTCCCCGTCGGCTCCGGCGGCGACAGATGGCTGCAGGATGCAGCGGCCCAGAGCATCTCCGGCTCCGGCGCGCAGCTCGCGAAGGTGCAGGACCTCGACGTGCGCAGCGGCAGCCTGGACCAGGTCGGCAAGGGCCGGATCGCCGTCGACAGGACGCTCGCCATGTCGGCGAAGGTCGAGGTGGGCGACAAGCTGCCGATCTACCTCCCGGACGGCACCAGGAGCAGCCCCGAGGTCGTCGCCGTGTACGGCCGCGGCCTCGGCCTGGCGGAGGTGACCATGGACCGCGCGTCCCTGGCCACCCACGTCACATCGGGCTTCGACAGCACGCTGCTGGTACGGGGCGGAGACGCCAAGGCCCTCGCCCCGCTGGGCAAGGTCACCGACGCCTCCGGCTATGCCGTCGAGCAGGACACCGACCGCGAGCTCAACGCCTGGGCCAACTACACGATGGCCGGTGTCCTCGGCGGCTTCGCGGCCGTCGCCGCCGTCAACACGCTCGTGATGACCGTCCTCGACCGCCGCCGTGAGCTGGACATGCTCCGCCTCGTCGGCGCCACCCGGCTCCAGGTGATGCGGATGCTCCGCTGGGAGAGCCTGCTGGTGACGGTCGCGGGCGTGGTCCTGGGCTCGGCCGTCGCGGCGGCCACGCTCATCCCGATGATGCGCGGCCTGACGGGGGAGTCCCCGTACGTGCCCCCACTGGTGTACGGGGCATTCGCCGCGGCCGCGGTGGCCCTCGGCCTGCTCTCCGTCAGCCTCCCGGCGCGGGCGGCACTGCGCGTCGGGGCGTCCTGATGGCGGCGGCCGGGCCGGATGGCTCAAGCTCGGCATCACCTGGGTTCCCCTGTCGGTCGGCAGTCGCTGAGGCGGGTGCTCCCGCCTCAGCGACGTCACGGGAGGAGAGGGGGCCCCGCGCACCTGAATGTTCGGCATGTGCGGGGGCCGCACCCGCCTGACCCGCCCTTCAGCCGGGCTGCGCGGCGATCAGGCCTCGCAGCACCCTCAGCAGCCGGCTGTTCCGGGTGGCGGGGCCGCCGTGCTCCCGCGCAGCACGAGCCGCGTCGGGACCAGCGTGGTGCCCTGCTCGGGACCGGCTCCGCGCACCTTGCGCAGGACGTCCTCGACGCAGAGGCGTCCCACCTCGGCGAAGTCCTGGTGGACCGTGGACAGCGGGGGCAGAAAGTGCGCCGCCTCGGGGATGTCGTCGAAACCGATGACACTGACGTCCTCGGGCACACGCCGGCCGCGTTCGTGCAGAGCGCGCAGGAGTCCGAGGGCCATCTGGTCGTTCGCGACGAAGACGGCCGTGCAATCGTCATGTGCCGCGAGTTCGAGGCCGGCGAGATATCCGGACTCCGTCGACCAGTCGCCCTGGACGAGCGGTGGCGGGACACGCCCCGATGCGGTGAGGGTGGCACGCCAGGCGTCGGTGCGGCGCTGCGCGGCGAAGGAGCCCTCGGGGCCGGAGAGATGCCAGACGGTCTCGTGCCCGAGGTCGAGCAGGTGCTGCACCGCGGCGCGGGTGCCGCCGGCCTGGTCGGTGTCCACGACCGTGTAGCGATCGCCCGCGTCGGAGTCCACCACCACGACCTGCACATGCGGTGGCAGGGTGACGGTCGCCGCGTCGAGGAGGTGCACCTCCATGATGACGATCACCGCGTCGACGGTGAGTTCTTCCAGGCGGGAGAAGGCGCCCCGCACCTCGTCCTGGGTGGGTATGGCGACGGGCAGCAGTGTCACCGCGTAGCCCTCGTGTGCCGCGGAGGTGGCGATGGCCTCCAGCGTCCGCACATTGCCGGTGGTGGCGAGTGTGAAGGTGATGACGCCGATGGTGCGGAACTCGCCCCGCTTGAGTGCCCGGGCGGCGCTGTTGGGCCGGTAGCCGAGTTCCTTCATCGCCGCCAGGACGACGCTGCGGGTCTCCTCGTTCACTCCGGCGAAGCCATTGGACACCCGCGAGACGGTCTGTGAGGAAACCCCGGCCAGTCGGGCCACGTCGGCCATGGAGGCCGTGCGGACCGTGCGGCGGGATCGGGCGTTCTGCCGAGCTGTGCCGTCCGGCTCGGCAGCGGCTCCGCCGGCGTCGCCGCCGTCGGCCTTCGCCACGGGTCCCCTGGACCCCCTGGACCCCGTAGAGCCCCTGGACATGGTCACTGGCCGTCAGCCGCCTTCCGTCGTTCTCCGTGCCACGGCTTGCTGTGAGACCGCTGGACCGCCGTTGTCACGGCAGTGTAGACATCAATCTGTGGATGTTTACGTAAACATAACATTCAAACACCCTGTGGACGAGCGATGTCCCATGCGAAACCAAGCTTGAGGCCTTCCGGCCCACGGGTGCAGAGCCACGCGGCGGCGCCCGCCTCGGCGGCCACCCCTCGCCGCGGCTTCCTGCCGGCTTCGATGCGCCCCGCGGCACCTGCCATTTCACGCCACCCGAGACGCGGGGGCACGCCCGTCGGCCGGGCCTGTTCCGCAGCGTTGCCCACACTGCCCTTGACCGCTGCCACCAGGGCGTGTAGACATTCGGCCATCGAAATGTTTACGTAAACATAACAGCCCGCAGTGACATCTGGACAAGGGATGTTTACGTAAACATCATGAGGTCGTGCCTCCTGGCCCGAGGCTGATTAACGCTGTTGGTTCCGCAACCTGGAAGAGCGAGGAACGACATGACAACGCTGCAACCGCCTGCGGCCTCCGCGCCCCGGTCGGCTCCGCCACCGACCAGACGGGACCGTCGATCGTGGGCGGGTTGGGGCTTCATAGCCCCTTTCGTGGCCGTGTTCGCCCTGGTCTTCCTCGCTCCGATCGCGTACTCGATCTACCTGAGCCTCTTCCGTGACCGCCTCATCGGCGGCACCACCTTCGTCGGCTTCGACAACTACCGGCAGGCCCTGGAGGACGACCGGTTCTGGGCCGGCCTCGGCCGGATGTCGCTCTTCCTGTGCGTGCAGGTACCGATCATGCTCGGCATCGCCCTGCTGGTCGCCCTCGCCGTGGACAGCGGACGCCTCTACGGCAAGAACTTCTTCCGCATCTCGATCTTCCTGCCGTACGCCGTGCCCGCCGTCGTCGCCACCCTGATGTGGGGCTTCATGTACGGCACCCGTTTCGGCCTGGTCAGCGACATCAACAGCGCCTTCGGCATCTCCCTGCCCAACCCGCTCTCACCCGACCTGGTGCTCACCTCCATCGGCAACATCGTCACCTGGGAGTTCGTCGGCTACAACATGCTGATCTTCTACTCGGCGCTGCGTGTCATCCCGCACTCCCTCTACGAGGCGGCCGAGATCGACGGTGCCGGGCCGTTCCGCGTCATCACCGCCATCAAGCTGCCGGCGATCCGCGGAGCCCTCGTCATCGCGACGATCTTCTCCATCATCGGCAGCTTCCAGCTCTTCAACGAGCCCAGCGTTCTGCAGAAGCTCGCCCCCAACGCCATCACCACGGACTACACCCCGAACTTCTACACATACTCGCTGTCCTTCTCCGGCCAGCAGCACAACTACTCCGCGACGGTCGCCATCGTCATGGGGCTGATCACCATGGTCGTCGCCTATGTCGTCCAGCTGCGCGGCATGCGCAAGGGAGCGTGAAGAAGCGATGACCGCCACCATGACGTCCGCCTCCTCGGACTCCTCGCCCTCGCCGTCCCACACCTCCGGATCCGTGCCCCGGCTGCGCGCACCCCGGCGCGGACACACCCCCGGCCGGCCCCGGCGCAGCGTCCTGCTCACCGTGCTCACCGGCGTGGTGCTGGTCTACAGCCTGGCGCCGCTGGCCTGGCTGATCATCAGCGCCACCAAGACCCAGGAAGGCCTGTCCCGTTCGTTCGGCCTGTGGTTCGACCATGACTTCGCCCTCTGGGACAACATCACCGAGACGTTCACCTACCACGACGGCGTCTTCAGCCGCTGGCTGCTGAACACCCTGCTCTACGTGGTAGTGGGCGCCGGAGGTGCCACCTTCCTCGCCGTGCTGGGCGGGTACGGCCTGGCCAAGTTCGACTTCCCCGGACGGGGCGCCGTGTTCGCCGTCGTGATCGGCGCCGTTGCCGTACCGGGAACCGCGCTCGCGGTGCCGACCTTCCTGATGTTCAGCAACATGGGGCTCACCAACACCCCCTGGGCGGTGATCATCCCGTCGCTGATCTCCCCGTTCGGCCTCTATCTGATGTGGGTGTTCGCCGGTGAGGCCATCCCGACCGACATGCTGGAAGCGGCCCGCATCGACGGCGCGAGCGAGGCGCGCATCTTCTTCACCGTCGCCCTGCCGCTGCTCGCGCCCGGCATCGTCACCGTCTCGCTGTTCACCATGGTCGCGACGTGGAACAACTACTTCCTCCCGCTGATCATGATCAAGGATCCGGACTGGTATCCGCTCACCCTCGGTCTGAACAGCTGGAACGCCCAGGCCGCAACAGCCGGCGGCCAGCCGGTCTTCAACCTGGTCATCACCGGCTCCCTGATCACCATCGTCCCGCTGATCGCGGCGTTCCTGATGCTGCAGAAGTACTGGCAGTCCGGTCTCGCCGCCGGAAGCGTCAAGGAATGAGCCGCCCGGCCGAGCAATGAGCCGCCAGGCCCCCCAGGGCCTAGCTCCTCCGCGCCCGTTCAAGCGCCGTGCCGGACGCCGGCACGGCCAAGACCCCGAAGTCCGCCTCCCCGTCCAGTCCTTCGACCTCCACCCATCGGCACTCCAGGCCACGAAGAAGCACTCAGGCCACGAAGAAGTGGAACCACATCCATGCACAAGCACTCCCGCCGCCTCATGCGCGGTATCGGTCTCCTCTGCGCCCTCGCCCTCGGAGCCACCGCCTGCGGCAGCTCCGACGACGGCGGATCGAACCAGAACAAGACCGTCTCCAAGGCGGACGTCCAGGCCGCGCTGAAGAAGGGCGGCACCGTCACCGTGTGGGCGTGGGAGCCCACGCTCAAGCAGGTGGCCACCGACTTCGAGAAGGAGCACCCCGGTGTCAAGGTGAACCTCGTCAACGCGGGCACCGGCAATGACCAGTACAAGGCCTTGCAGAACGCCATGTCGGCGAAGAAGGGCGTTCCCGACGTCGCCCAGGTCGAGTACTACGCCATGGGCCAGTTCGCGCTGACGAAGCAGCTCACCGACCTCAAGGGCTTCGGCGCCGACGCGCTCGCCACGAAGTTCTCCCCCGGGCCCTGGAACGGGATCAAGGCCGGCGGCACGGGCCTCTACGGTCTGCCGATGGACTCGGGGCCGATGGCCCTGTTCTACAACAAGAAGGTCTTCGACAAGTACAAGATCAAGGTTCCCACCACCTGGGACGAGTACGTGGCCGCGGCCAAGACCCTGCACAAGGCGAACCCCAAGGCGTACATCACCAACGACGCCGGTGACGCCGGCTTCACCACCAGCATGCTGTGGCAGGCCGGTTCACGGCCCTACAAGGTCGACGGCACGAAGGTGAAGATCGACTTCAGTGACGCGGGCGCCACGAAGTTCACCGGCACCTGGCAGAAGCTCCTCGACGACAAGCTGATAGCCCCGGTCACCAGCTGGTCCGACGAGTGGTACAAGGGCCTGGGCGACGGCACCATCGCCACCCTCGCCATCGGCGCGTGGATGCCGGCCAACCTCGCCTCCGGAGTGAAGAACGCCGCCGGTGACTGGCGGGTGGCCCCGCTGCCCCAGTGGACGGCCGGCGCCGACGCGAGCGCCGAGAACGGCGGCAGTGCCCTCGCGCTGCCCGAGCTCGGCAAGAACCAGGCCCTGGCCTACGCCTTCATCGAGTACGCCAACGCCGGTAAGGGCGTGGACACCCGGATCGCGGGCGGCGCCTTCCCGGCAACCACCGCGCAGCTCAACTCCACGGCGTTCCAGGACACCAAGTTCCCGTACTTCGGCGGGCAGCAGGCCAACAAGATCTTCGCCGAGTCCGCCGCGAAGGTCGCCGACGACTGGTCGTACCTGCCGTACCAGGTGTACGCCAACTCGATCTTCAACGACACCGTCGGCAAGGCCTATGTCTCCAGCACGAAGCTGACGGCCGGTCTGAAGACCTGGCAGGAGGAGTGCGTCAAGTACGGCAGCGAGCAGGGCTTCACCGTCGAGTAGCGACCCGTCGGGGGGCGCGCACCGCGCCCCCCGGCCCACAACCCTTTTCCACCCGGAAGGATCACTATGATCACCACCCTCCTGACCCGCCGCAGCGGGTCGGACGGTGCCCCCGCGTCTCACCTCGTATACGGCGCCGACTACAACCCCGAGCAGTGGCCGAGGGACGTGTGGGAGGAGGACATCCGGCTGATGCGCGAGGCCGGGGTGAACCTCGTGTCCGTGGGGATCTTCTCCTGGGCCCATCTCCAACCGCAGGAGGACACCTGGGACTTCGCCTGGCTCGACGAGGTCATGGACCTGCTGCACAAGGGCGGCATCGGCGTCGACCTCGCCACGGCCACCGCGTCCCCGCCGCCGTGGCTCACCACGGCGCATCCGGAGATCCTGCCGGTCACGGCCACCGGTGAGACCCTGTGGCCGGGAGCGCGCCAGCACTGGCGGCCCACCTCTCCGGTGTTCCGGCACCACGCCCTGAACCTGGTCCGGAAAATGGCGACCCGCTACGCCGGTCACCCCGCGCTGGCCGCCTGGCACGTCAACAACGAGCTGGGCTGCCACAACATCTACGACTTCTCCGACGACGCGGCCCGCGCCTTCCGGGACTGGCTGCGGAGCCGGTACACGAGCGTGGACGCGCTGAACGAGGCATGGGGCACCTCCTTCTGGTCACAGCGCTACAGCGACTGGGAGCAGATCCTGCCTCCCCGGCAGGCGGCCTCCCATCCCAACCCCTCCCAGCAACTGGACTTCAAGCGCTTCAGCTCGGACGCGCTCAAGGACTACCTGCGCGAGGAGCGCGAACTGCTGCGCCAGATCACCCCCGACGTCCCCGTGACCACCAATTTCATGGTGATGGGCGGCACGAAGGGCATGAACTTCGCCGACTGGGCGGACGAGGTCGACTTCGTCTCCAACGACCACTACGTCCTCGCGGGCGGCCCGCAGGACCGCGACGAACTGTCCTTCTCCGCCAACCTCACCAGCGGCATCGCCGACGGGCGTCCCTGGTTCCTGATGGAGCACTCCACCAGCGCCGTCAACTGGCAGCCTGTCAACGTCGCCAAGCGTCCGGGTGACATGGCCCGCGACTCGCTGCTGCACGTCGCACACGGCGCCGACGCGGTGTGCTTCTTCCAGTGGCGTCAGTCGGCGGCCGGCGCCGAGAAGTACCACTCCGCGATGGTCCCGCACGCCGGGGCCGACAGCGACCTGTTCCGATCCGTCACCCAGCTCGGCAGCACCCTGAAGACACTTGCGCCGGTCGCCGGGACGGTGCGCGAACCTGCCCCCATCGGCATCCTCTACGACTGGGAGTCATGGTGGGCCAGTGAGCAGGACTCCCACCCCACTTCGCTGCTGGACTACCGGCAGGAAGCGCTCGACTGGTACTCCGCGCTGCTCTCCCTCGGGCTGCGCGCGGACCTGATCACGACCCGGACCGACCTGCACCGCCACCGGGTCGTCGTCGCGCCGGTGCTGCACATGGTGCCCGCCGACCTCGCCAAGGCCCTCACGCAGTACGCCGAGCAGGGCGGCCACCTGATCACCACGTACTTCTCCGGCGTCGTCGACGAGAACGATCACGTCTGGCTCGGCGGCTACCCGGGTGCCCTGCGCGACCTGCTCGGCATCCGCATCGAGGAGTTCGGCCCGCTGCTGCCCGGTGACACCGTGGACCTCGACGACGCCACGACCGGCAGCCTGTGGACCGACCGTATCACCGTGACCGCCCCCGACACCGAGGTCCTGGCCCGCTACCGCACCGGTCAGTACACCGGACAGCCCGCCGTCACCCGGCGGCCGGTATGCGGCGGCTCGGCGGCCTACGTCTCCACCCGCCTCGGCGTCGCAGGGCTCACCTCGCTGCTGCCCCGCCTCCTGGCACCCGCAGGACTGGAGAGCGAGCTGCCTGCCGACGCTCGCGGCCTGGTCGAGCTGACGGTACGCCAGAACGCCGGGGCCCGTTTCCTGTTCCTGATCAACCGCACCGACGACACGGTGCCGGTACGCGGAGTCGCCGGAACGGTCCTGCTCGGATCCCCTGTCGACAACGGCGTGATCCTCGGCCCCAGGGAGGTCGCCGTGCTGCGCCAGGCCACCGACTGAGGAAAACGTACCGAGGCGCGTACCTGGCGGGCTGCCCTCCCACAACCGGCACCGCCTTCCACCCCACTACCCGAGCCCCGCCGCCGGGGTCCTCTTGCCCGCCGGGGCGGAGGGGCCGCCGCAGCCTCTCCGCCCGACGCCGGGGCCCCAGGTCGCCAGGCCGCAGATGAGTACGGGCAGCCCGGAAGCCCCGGCCAGCAGGGGGCCGCTGACCAGCATCAGCGCCACTGAGCTCCGGGTGAGGGCGCGGTTCCTCACTCGGCCGATCAGGATCAGGGTCACGGTGATCGCGACCAGATCTCCGAAGGCCGACGACATGCCGACCAGCCCCCAGACGGTGGTGTCCGCACCGACGTTCCTGCGGATGTCGGGGATCCGTGAGGACCAGGCGGCGTTGGTCACGCCGAGCGCGGCGAATACCAGGCAGATGGAGATCCGGGCCTGCTTAAAACGTTTCACCGCGGCGAGGTTGGCATGGCTCCGACAGGCTCGTCATGGGCGCGTTTTTCCGGCCCGGGCCGAGGGTTCGGTCCCGGCCGGACGCCGGCCGGGACCTTCTCCCACCTGCAAGGTGTTCCCGTCAGTGCTCGACGTCGGGCTTCGGCATGCCTTCCAGCTCCGCGATGACCAATGCCTCGACGGTCGCCGAGAAGCTCAGGTTGTGCACTCTCCCGTTGGCTTCGTAGGCGGGTGAGGGACGCAGGTAGACGCTCAGCGTCACTTCGCCGTCCTGATGGCCGTGCTGGTCCACGTCCACACTCACCAGCTCGCGGCCGAACCAGAATTCGTCGCCCGCGCCCACCATGCTGTGAGCGACCAGATCGAACGACTTGATGGCCACGTCAACGGCACGGTTCCCCTTGTAGTCCTGGCGAATGCGTGCGTCCTCGAAGAAGAACTTCTCCTTCCTTTCCACCGGCTTCCCGATGTAGATGTTGTCGACATCGAAACGAACGACCCGGAATGCGAGTGCCATGTAGTCCTCCATCAGGAGCGGCAGCGCCGACTCCCGTACGGCGGCGATCCCCCGCCAGGGCGACAGACGGCGGCGGCTGGTCGTCTTCATCCTTTGGCACGCCCGGGCCCGGTGCTCGCCGGGTACGGCCGGATGCTTCGTGTGTTCCGTCGAGGCCGGCTGTTCGGGTGGTCGAGCACGGCAGTCGGCGGAGGAGCCGCGCTGGATGTCGGCCTCGGTGAGGGCGTCGACAGCCTCGGTGACATGGCGGTGGGACGTGGTAAGTCCGCCGCGAACCCGGCCGCGAGCCGGGCATACGTGTGCGCACCCGCAGATGGGTGAGTATGAGTAAGGAGAAGCGGGCCTACGCGCTCGCCGAATTCTTCGACGCCGCGTGCACGCAAGATATGGTCCGGGCCGCAGAGCCTGGGGCGACGAGTCCGAAGCCGGCCCCGGCTTGTTCCGCCGGCCGCGTCAAGCCTCAACCCCGGTAGTCAGCAAGGCCCCCCGGCGGATGAGCTGAGACGTGAGACATCTCGCCCGATCCCAGGGCCTCGCCTGTCAGGCTTTCATCACCCGATCAGCGGCGAAGTCAAGACGCTCGCTGGTAGTTCCGGGCGACGTCCTCGGCGAGCTTCTGGCCGGTGGTCAGGGCCTCGCCCACGCTGGTCTTGCCGGCGATGGCGGCGGATATCTCCTTCGTCACCTCGGTGCCGAGGTCCTGGAATTCGGGGATGGCCACGTACTGGATGCCGACGGTGGGCCGGGGCTGGATGCCCGGGGCGGCCGGGTCGGCCTGCTGGATGGACTTCAGGGTGATGTCGCCGAACGAGGCGGCCGCCTTCTGGTACTCGGGGATCTGATAGGTGCTGGCCCGCTTCCCGGCGGGCACCCTGGACCAGCCGAGCTTCTCACCGACCAGGCTCTCGTACTTCTTGCTGGACGCCCAGAGCATGAACTTCGAGGCCAGGCTGGCCTTCAGCGTGGTCTCCGGCATCGCCCATGCCCAGGCCCAGAGCCAGCCGCTGCTGTTGGTCTCCTCCACAGGTGCGTACGCGTATCCGATCTTGCCCGCGACCTTGCTGATGCTGGCGTCCTCCAGCGAACCGGCCGCGCTGGTGGCGTCGTACCACATCGCGACCTTGCCGTGGCTCATGGCGTTCAGGCATTGGCTGAAGCCGGCGTGCGCCGCGTCGTCCTCACCGTGGCTGCGGACGAGATCGACGTAGAAGTTGGTGGCCTTCGCGAAGCCGGGGCTGTTGACCTGGGCCTTCCAGTCCTTGGTGAACCAGGTGCCGCCGAAGGTGTTGACCATGGTCGTCAGCGGCGCCCCGAGCTCACCCCAGCCGGGCAGACCGCGCAGGCAGATGCCCCGCATCCCCGGCCTGGCGCCGTCGGCCTGGGCGGCGAGGTCGGCCACCTGCTGCCATGTCGGGTGTGCCGGCATGGTCAGGCCCTTGTCGGCGAAGATGTCCTTGCGGTACATGAGGAAGGACGACTCGCCGTAGAAGGGCAGGGCGTACGGGTTGCCGTCCGGGTCGGACAGCGACTGCATGATCGGCTTGAGCAGGTCGTTGCGGTCGAAGTCCCTGCCCATCGCGATCTCGCCGTTCAGCTTGCGCAGCCACCCCTTCACGTACCAGTTCCAGGCCTCGTAGGCGCCGATGGTGATGACGTCGTAGCGGCCCGTGTGGTTGGCGACGTCCTGGGCGACCTTCTCGCGCAGTTCGTTCTCGGGCAGGACCGTGAAGTTCACCTTGATGCCGGTGTCCTTCGTGAAGGTGCTCTCGGTGAGCTTCGCGATGTCCTCCATCTGCGGGTTGCCGACCATCAGTACGTTGATGCTCCTTCCGTCCCCGTCCGAGGACCCGCCGACAAGCGAGCACCCGGACAGGAGAAGAGCCGTGGTGGTTGCGCCGGCGATGAGCGCATGTCTGGACGATGGCATGGTGCACGCCTCTCTGTAGGGATGGCGATGTTCTGGGCAGCGAACGGAAGCACGCCGCGCGCTGCTGCCGCTGCGGTGGGCAGGGAGGCGGTCACCACGTCAGGTTTCGGGGCGACTTGCCATGGTTGCCACCGTCATCTCGGCATTTGGGGGAGCGGGCGCAGTGTATGGGCATGATCCAATGCACTTCCAGGCCGATGTGCCCTTAGTGTTCAGGTCGTTATCGACGGTGACGGCCGGGGCGGGCGCCGGCCCGAAACCGCGATCAGTTCGTGACAGGCTTGGCACAGCCCTTGTTCCTCCGACCTGCTACGGAGGTGGCCCGTCGGCGAGTTGACGGGTTCGCGGACGGTTGCCGCGTACCGCTTGTCGGCGCTGCGGTCCCCGGCGAGGATCTGGGTGGCCGGGCGGAGCATGGCGGCGATCTGAGCCCCGTTCCCACCGTCGTGGGACAGACCGACCATGTGCCGCCGGTGGGCGGCGGGGTCGTGCCGACGGATGGTCGGACCGCGCGCCTCAAGCCCGTTGAGGACTCCTGCCGCGCTGCCCGGGTCCAGGCCGAGTACTTCGCCTCGCCTGCTGACTCATGGCCCCGGCTGACTCAGCAGGGTGAGCGCGATGACCTGCCGACGACGGAGGCCCTCCGGCCCGTGTACGCGTCGATGTCGCCCGCGCGGAAGCGGTTGCAGAGACGCGCGAGGTTGTCAGACAAGTGCGGTGGTGGGAGTCAGGGTCCCGCCGTCACCGCACGCCGTGTCCCGGCGGACGGCCGCCCCCGCGATCGCCGGCTACGGTCCGCTGCGGTCCGCGACGACCCGTTCGACTGGAGGACCGGCAGGGCGGGCGCGCCCGTCGGCAGCATGTGCTTGGCGGCCAGGACCGGTGTCTCGCCGGCCCGTACGACCTGCGTGATCAGCACGGCGGGGGTGTCGGCCGACCGGTTCAGCTGCTCACCCCGATGCTGTCCGACCAGTGTCGCCGTCACCGTCGAGTGCGCGCCGAGCGCCACCCCGTGCGACGCCCCGGTGAGCACGGCGAGCATCGAGGTGCGGTCGGGCGCGGGCTCCTCGCGCAGCGCGCGGGCGAACGCGGGGTGCACCCGCTCCAGTACGTCGTCGGTCGCCGCCCACTCCTGGCTGAGCGCCGCCGCCGCGGCGTCCCCGGTCAGCAGCGACTCCCAGAACCGCAGCTCCGCGCGGGCGGGCGCGAGCAGGTGCTGGGTGGTGAAGTCGGTCGGCTCCTCGACGGTCCGCAGCAGCGCCCGTACGTGCAGGGGGGCGCCCGCGCCGATCACCTCCTCCAGCGGCTGGATGTGCTCGAAGCCCCGGCGCGGCGGGCGGTCGTTCACGGTGCGGCCGACCCCGCGGCGCACGGACAGCAGGCCGTCCTCCTGGAGCAGCAGCAGGGCCTCGCGCAGGGCGGGCCTGCTCACGCCCAGCTCGGCGGCGAGCCGGGGCTCGGAGGGCAGCGTCGAACCGGGCGGATAGGTCCCGGCATGGATGGCGTCCACGATCCGCTCGTACAGCACCACGACCGGCCGTCGCTGCTCTCCGCTGACCACCAGTGCCCCTCCTCGGCTCACTTGTCAGCAAGTTATGCCGTCAGCGCCGCACCGGCAAATGCGCGACGACCAGGGCGAGGGACCTTCGGCCGGTGTGGTGGGCCGGAGGCCCTCTGACGTTATACGCGCGTAGATTCCAGGCTGTCCTCATGCACTTGTCTGACAAGAGAGGGCAGGGGCTGTTGACCGTACATCCAAGACATGACCTGCAAGGCAAAGGGGCCGACATGTCCACCACGCTCGGCCGGAGTCGCTCCGGATCCACATCCGAATCCGAATCCGACCTGGCGGGGCGCGGGCCCATGCTGGTGGCGATGGTGGTGGCCGTACTCGGCTATCAGATCAACGCAACCATGCTCAGCCCGGCCATCCCCGACGTCGTCAAGCGGCTCGGCACCACGACCGGCGCCGTGGGCCTTTCCCAGACGCTGTTCTTCCTCATGGCGGCGATCGGCCAGGTCACCCTGGCCCGCCTGAGCGACCAGCGCGGACGCAAGCCGATGATGATCATCTGCGCGGTCTCCCTGATCCTCGGCGACCTGCTCTGTGTCGTCGCGCCGAACATCCAGATCTTCATCGCGGGCCGTATCCTCCAGGGCGTCTCCGCCGCGTTGTTCGCCCTCACCTTCCTCACCCTGAACCAGGTGCTCACCCCGGCCGGCTTCGGCAAGGCCGCGGGCGTCATCACCGCCGTCAACGGCGGCCTCGCCGGTATCGACGCCATCGCAGGCGGTCAGATCGCCGACACCATCGGCTTCCGCGGCATCTTCGTCTGCTCCACCCTGATCGCCGTCGTCGGCCTGCTGGGTGTTCGCAGATACGTACCGGACGTGCCGCCGACCACCTCCCCGGACGCCCGCTTCGACTCGCGCGGCATCTCCGCCCTCGCCCTCGGTCTCACCGGCATCCTGGTCGGCCTCGCCGAGGGCGCTGCCTGGGGCTGGACGTCCGCGCTCACCCTCGGCTTCCTGCTCGGCGGTCTCGCCTCGCTGATCTTCTTCGTCGTCTCGCAGAAGAGCGCCCCGAACCCGGTCATCGACGTCGAGGTCCTCGCCTCCCGCCGCGCCTGGCCGCTGCTGCTCACCACCATCTGCACCCTCGGCGGCGCCTTCGGGGCGATCGCCCTCACCATCCCGCTCTACTCCCAGGACACCCGGGTCGGTCTCGGCATGTCAGCGGTCATGGCGGCCGTCGTCTTCCTCACCCCGGTCCAGATGATCGGCGTGATCTCCGCCCCGCTGACCGGCCGCTTCGGCCCGAAGATCGGCTGGCGCAAGCTCGTGGTCACCGGCGCGACCGCCAACTTCGTGATCTTCCTCCTCGCGACGGTGTTCCTGAAGAGCCAGTGGGTCCTGGTCCCCGCGCTGGCCGCGCTCGGCGTCACGTACGCCGGTTTCATGCTCACCGGCCTCAACGCGCTGTCCGTCACCGCCGCTCCGAAGGACAAGCCCGGATCGCTCTCCGGCCTCAACGGCGCCTGCTTCGGCATCGGAGCCTCGCTGGGCATCGCCCTCGCCTCCGCCATGATCAGCGCGGGCAGCGACGCCGGCGGCGTCACCGCGGCCGGTTACCAGCACGCGATGTACTCGGCGCTCGCCCTGCTCGGCGTCGGCGTCGTCACCGCCCTGCTCATCGAGCGTCCCGAGCCGTCCGACGTGGGCGGCACCGGCCAGGGCGACGAGCCGCTCATCGGCACCCACCACTGAGCCCTCACGCGCAGGGCCAGTCACCCCGCCCCCGGCACCAGGACATCTCGCCCGGTGCCGGGGGCGGGGTCGTCGTCCCACCCGGCCCGGACGACCGAGTCATCCCGCGCCCGAGAGCTCGCCTCGACGGCCGAGGCGGCGCCAGACGGCCCGTTGGAATCTGAGCGTCAGCACGCCCACCACAATCAGCAGCACGATGTTGAGTAGGAGTTGGCCCAGTGATCCGCGCGCCTCGCTCCAACCGGAGAACGCGCAGGACACCCCGATGTCGGCGGCGGCGGGGATGGTGGTGACCGAGATGAAGACGCCGAGCAGTGCGCTGGACCTGGCCTGCGTCAACGACATGATGCCGACGATGCCGGCCAGTACCGCGACGACGACCGAGAAGAGATTGGGGGCGTCGATGAGCGCGGAGACAGGCCGGATGCCCAGTTCGAATGCCTTGGGCTGACGGTCGAGGCCCCGGACGGCCCGGGAGAACAGAAAGGTCACCACGATGGCCGTCAGGAAACCCGCGGTCAGGGCGAACAGCCCCTGCCGGATCCTGGTGGCGTTCTTGAGGTCGATGGCCAGCGCGACGCTGGTGATGGCGCCGTACTCCGGTCCGACCACCATCGCCGCGACGATCAGAATCTGGGAGTTGGTGAAGATTGCCACCGCTGCCAGGATGCCTGCGATGACCAGATAGATATAGAAGCTCGGCCCGTACGTGCCCTCCGAGCGGATCCGCGCCTCGACTTCGTCCCAGACGGGTGCGTGCGCGAGCGCCCCGAGCTGCTGCCGCTCCGCTTCGGCGGCCACGCCCGAGAAGGCCGTCTCCACCGGCTCGATGACAAGGGATCCACGGCGGTCGAGACCGAGTTCGCGCAGGCCGCGCAGTACGGCGTTGGCTCCACCCGAAAGGACGTCGCACTCGACCGCGTCGCCGTCGGGACGGTGTGCCGACCCAGGTTGGACCACCAGGTTGAACACGAAGCGGTTGCCGGTCAGCAGCCCGATGGCCCGGGGTGCGAGATCAGGGGGGCTCACCAGCCGGAGGTGGATCATCTGCATGCACGATCTCCCTCACGCGGCGGGCGACGGCCGAGCCGCTGTGGTGAGTGCGCGTACTCGGAGTCGGCTCAGGCTGGACCCGGCCGACTACAGCCAGTAATGCCTGCCGGGGCGGCGACGGCAAGCCGAGTGGGGGGTATGCGGGCGGCGCAGGCCGCCAGTGGGCCGTAGGGGCGCCGGCCTCTGGAGCGGTCGGCGGTACGGCCGTGGGGCTGCGCTCTCGGCGACTCCTTCGATGTGACAGGTGGGACCAAGGGGACTGATAGTGAACAAAGGGGGATTTGCCGATTCTTCGGAGCAGCCATGGATCGCTATCCTCCCATCGCCGACCACGGCCTGGTGGGTGACCTGCAGACCGCCGCGCTGGTCTCGTCGCAGGGTGTCGTCGACTGGTTCGCCGCTCCCCGGTTCGATTCGCCCAGCGTCTTCGCCGCGCTGCTCGACCACGACCGCGGCGGGTACCTGCGGCTGGCTCCCGAACACCCCGACGGGACGTTCAAGCAGCTCTACTATCCCGACACCGCCATCCTGGTGACCCGGTTCATGTCACCGGACGGGGTGGGCGAGGTTCTCGACTTCATGCCTCCGAGTCATGATCGCACCCCCACCGACCGGCACACCCTGGTGCGTGTGGTCCGTGTCGTGCGCGGGACCGTCGACTTCACACTCGAGTGCCGGCCGCGCTTCGACTACGGCCGCGCCGAGCACGAGCTAGCACTCGGCGACGACGGCGCTCTGTTCCGGGCTCCCGCCGCCGACGGGCACCTGCGGGCCACCTTCCCGCTGGAGCGGGACGGCCAGGACGTGCGCGGACGGGTAAGTCTGAGCGCAGGCGAGTCCGGTGGCGTGGTGTTCACCGTCTGCGCGTCCGGCGGCGAGGCGCCCGAGGCCCCCACGGCCGACTGGCTGACCGGACAGTTCGACGACGTCGCAGGGTTCTGGCGGCAGTGGCTGCGCCAGTCCCGCTACCGGGGACGGTGGCCCGAGCTGGTTCACCGCTCGGCCATCACCCTCCGGCTCCTCACCTATGCCCCGACCGGCGCGCTGATCGCTGCTGCCACCATGGGCCTGCCCGAACAGGTCGGCGGAGAACGGAACTGGGACTACCGGTTCACCTGGGTGCGTGACAGCGCGTTGTCCGTGCGGGTCATGCTCGATCTCGGCTTCGCCGACGAGGCCATCGGCTTTGTCCACTGGCTGGTGGACAGGCTGCGTGAGCGCGAGGGCAAGGAGGAGGAGCCGCTCCAGACGATGTACCGCGTCGACGGCAATGCCGACCTGCCGGAGGAGACGCTCGATCACTTCGAGGGCTACCGCGGCTCCTCGCCCGTCCGTATCGGCAACGGCGCCGCCGACCAGCTTCAGTTGGACATCTACGGCGAGGCCCTCTACGCGGTGTCCCAGGGTTTCGAGGTCGCGCAGCAGTCCAGTATCGAGGGATGGCGGGCGCTTGCCAGGACGCTGGACTGGCTCGCCGACGCCTGGGACCGGCCGGACGAGGGCATCTGGGAGACCCGTGGCGGCCGCAAGGACTTCACCTACAGCCGGGTGATGTCGTGGGTCGCCTTCGACCACGGGATGCGTCTGGCCGAGTTGTTCCGCAGGCCCGCCGACGTGGACCGGTGGCGCAGGGCGAGGGACGCCGTGTTCGACCAGGTCATGGAACGGGGCTGGAGCGAGAAGGAGCGCGCCTTCGTCCAGCACTACGACGAGGACGTGCTGGACGCCTCGCTGCTGCTCATGCCCAGGGTCGGATTCATCGCTCCCCGGGACAGGGCCTGGCTCTCCACTCTCGACGCCATGGACCGCAAGCTCGTCTCCGACAGCCTCGTCTACCGTTACGACCCCGCGGCATCGCCCGACGGGCTGCGCGGCTCGGAGGGCACCTTCAGCCTGTGCACCTTCCTCTACGTCGACGCGCTGGCCCGGGCGGGACGGGTGTCCCAGGCCCGCTACACGTTCGAGAAGATGCAGACCTACGCCAACCATGTCGGCCTCTTCGCCGAGGAGATCGGTCCTGCCGGGGAACAACTGGGCAACTTCCCCCAGGCGTTCACGCACCTTTCCCTGATCATGGCCGCCATCACGCTCGACGAGGCGCTCGACGCGGAGCACGGGCGCTGACCCATGGCCACGCAGACCCGTCCGGCGGAACAACCACGGCTCACCGCAGCCGAGTTCGACGCGCTGTACCGGCGCCTGGCGTCGCGCGCCGCCTGGGCCGGGGGCGAACGGGGTGCCTTGGCCGCGCTCACCCCCAGCCGTGTGCTGGACGCCACCCGCGAGGTGCGGACCGGCCGGTCGGTCACGCTGGCCGCGCCGGTCGAGACCTCGCGCGGTCCCGACGATCCGGAGCCCGCACGGCACCGGATGAGCGCGTGGCACGGGCAGACCGGTGACACGGCGGGCGGACTTCACTTCGCCAGGGACAGCTTTGCCATGAACGTGCATGGGGACGCCGACAGCCACTTCGACGCCCTGTGCCATGTGATCTACGACGGTACGCTGCACGGCGGAGTGAGCGCGGGCAGCGTGACGGCGGACGGCGCCACGGCGCTCTCCGTCGACACGGTCCGCGACGGGATTGTCGGACGTGGCGTGCTGCTGGACATCCCGCGGGTGCGTGGCGTCCCGTGGCTCGAGCCGGGTGATCACGTGACCGCCGATGACCTCGCGGGAGCCGAGAGCGCACAGCAGGTCCGAGTGACCGAGGGCGACCTTCTGTTCGTCCGCGTCGGCCACCGCCGGCGCCGTGCCGAGCTGGGAGCGTGGCACTCGGCGAAGGCCCGTGCGGGCCTCCATCCGTCCGCCATGGAGTTCCTGGCGGACCGTCGGGTGGCTGTGCTCGGCAGCGACGGGAACAACGACACCGCACCGAGTTGCACCGAGGGTGTCGACTTCCCCGTGCATGTGCTCGCGATCCACGCCATGGGCCTGCACCTGTTGGACTACCTGCAGTTCGAGGACCTGGCGCCGGTCTGCGAAGGGGAGGGACGCTGGTCGTTCCTCTGTGTCATTGCTCCTTTGAGGCTGCCGCTCGCCACCGGTTCACCGGTCAACCCGATCGCCGTTCTGTGAGTTCTTGGATCCCGGGTACAGATGGAACGTCATGTGCACAGTCCGCGCGCTGCCCACCGTCGTCGTGGTCATGGGCGTCTCGGGATCGGGCAAGTCCACTGTGGGAAGACTGCTCGCGCGGCGGCTCGCGGTGCCCTTCCTGGAGGCGGACGACCTCCACCCGGCCGCGAACCGCGCCAAGATGGCCGCGGGACGTCCCCTCGACGACGAGGACCGCCGGCCCTGGCTGACGGCTCTGGTCGCCTGGATCCGGGAGGCGACGGACTCGGGCCGTGGCGGAGTGATGGCGTGCTCGGCACTCAAACGCGAGTACCGGGACCTGTTCCGCGGGGCCGGCGCAGGCGTGTGGTTCCTTCACCTGCAGCTCGACCCCTCTTCCGCCGGTCGACGGGTCGCCGGACGGGTGGGGCATTTCATGCCCGTCCAATTGGAGGACTCGCAGTACGCCACTCTCGAACCCCTGCGAGCGGACGAGCCGGGGATGACCGTGGACGCGGCAGCCGCCCCGCAGACCATAGTCGACGAGGCGGCGAAGGCCGTGTCGGCCGCCGAATGAACGGGCGCCTGCTCGATCCCCCTCAGGTCGCAGATCCCAACAGCGCCCGATAGGTTCGAAATAGGCTGGTTGCACCTGATCGCCCTGGTGGGCGCTCCTGCGAACGGATCTCCTCATGGCTGACGATCACCACTACGACGTCATCATCATCGGTACAGGAGCGGGCGGCGGTACGCTCGCTCACCGGCTGGCCCCCACCGGCAAACGGATCCTGATCCTGGAACGCGGCGACTACCTGCCGCGGGAACGGGACAACTGGGACTCCACCGCCGTCTTCGTCAAGGGCAAGTACCGTGCGCCGGAGTTCTGGTACGACAAACACGGCAACGAGTTCCCCCCGGAGGTCAACTACTACGTCGGCGGCAACACCAAGTTCTACGGCGCCGCCCTCTTCCGGCTCCGGCCCGAGGACTTCGGTGAACTGCGCCACCACGACGGCACCTCACCGGCCTGGCCGATCCGCTACGAGGACCTGGAGCCGTACTACACGCAGGCGGAGCAGCTCTACCTGGTGCACGGGCGGCACGGCGAGGACCCCACCGAGGGGCTGGTCGGCGGCCAGTATCCACACCCCCCGGTCGAGCACGAGCCGCGCATCCAGCAGCTCAGTGACGACTTGGAGAAGCAGGGACTGCACCCCTTCCACCTGCCCATCGGCGTGAACCTCACCCAGGACGACAACGGCGGGGCCACCCGTACCAGCGTCTGCATCCGCTGCGACCGGGTCGACGGCTTCCCCTGCCTCATGGGCGCCAAGTCCGACGCTCAGGTGATCTGCGTCGATCCGGCGCTGGAGCACGACAACGTCACGATGGTGACGGGCGCCCAGGTGCGGCGCCTGGAGACCGACCCGACCGGACGCACCGTGACCAAGGTCGTTGCCGAACTCGGCGACGGCGCGACCGAGTCGTTCGGGGCCGATATCGTGGTGGTGGCCTGCGGCGCGGTCAACTCCGCTGTCCTGCTGCTGCGTTCGGCCAACGACAGGCATCCCGGCGGCCTGGCCAACAGCTCGGACGTGGTGGGACGCCACTACATGCGGCACAACAACCTGGCCCTCATGGCGGTGTCCAAGGAACCCAACCCCACCACGTTCCAGAAGACCCTGGCCCTGCACGACTGGTATCTGGGCGCGGACGACTGGGACTTCCCGCTCGGCGGCATCCAGATGCTGGGCAAGTCGGACGCGGACCAGATCCACGGCGAGGCGCCGCGCTGGGCCGGTGCTGTCTCGCCCGACATGCCGTTCGAGATGCTGGCGCACCACGCGGTCGACTTCTGGCTGTGCGGGGAGGACCTGCCGCTGTCCGGGAGCCGCGTCACCCTCGACAAGGACGACCGCATCCACCTCGCCCTCGACGAGAAGAACAACATCGCCGGACTCGAACGCCTCCGCCACAAGCTGCAGAAGATGCTCGGTCACCTGGGCATGCACGAGCACCGTCTGCTGTCGCACAGCATCTACCTGCACAAGGGCATGCCGATCGGGGCCACTGCGCACCAGGCGGGCACCGTACGGTTCGGCGAGGACCCTCGCAGTTCGGCCCTAGACGTCAACTGCAAGGCCCATGACGTCGACAACCTCTACGTCGTGGACACCAGCTTCTTCCCGAGCATCGGCGCGGTGAACCCGTCACTGACCGCCATCGCGAACGCCCTGCGGGTCGGCGATCACATCGCCGCACGGCTGAGCTGACGGGAGCGGCGCCCGCCCTTTGCGCGACAGCACCCGTCACACGTTGTCCCCTGGCGTTCCGGCGGCCGAGGTGTCGGCATCCGTGAGCGGCTCCAGCTCACCCATCGTGTCGAGCCGGAACAGCAGCACCAGAGCCGGGCCGACCAGCACGACGGCGATGACCGTGACGATCGTCAGCCAGCGCAGGGTGTGCGCGGCGCCGGCCGCCTGGGCCACCGTCAGCGAGGTGGGCAACATGTAGGGCCGCTGCGCGAGGCCCCAGGCACCGACGGTCAAGGCGATGCTCGCCACCGAGGTGTAACGGGACAGGCCGTAGGACCGGCGCCACAGCATCAGGACCGTGGCCAGACCGCAGACCCCGGCCAGAACGACCAGCACCAGGCCCCATCCGCCGGTGAGTCCCTGCCAGACGTATCGCGCGTCGTCGTGGGTGACGGGCAGGCCGACGAGCGCCAGGACGACGACGGCCGCGAAGGCGAACAGCGCGCGCGACCGGAAGTAACCGACGAGGTCGTCGGCGTCGAACCGGCGGGCGTCGGAGCACAGGAACACCGCCCCCAGGAACGCGGTTGCGGCGATGGCCAGCAGACCCGCCAGGACGGAGGTCGGGTTGGCCCAGGCGTCCGCGGAGGCGGTCGTGCCGACCGCCACCCGACCGGAGGCGATGCCGCCGAGCACGGCCCCGAAGAAGAACGGCGTGAGCAGTGATGACACCGCGAACACCGCCCCGTAGACCCGGCGCCCGGCCAGCCGGCGGGTCGGTTTGCGCAGGGCGAATCCGGCCCCGCGCAGCAGCAGCCCGACGGCGCCGAGGACGAGGGGCAGCCACAGCGCGGTGAAGACGGCCTGGAACAGTGTGGGGAAGCCGGTCCACATGACGACCAGGATGAAGATCAACCACACGTTGTTGGTCTCCCAGACCGGTGCCATGGCATGGTCGATGAGCCAACGGGGCCGCTTGCCGCGCTCCGCTCCTCCGGCCAGCAGGTCCCAGAAGCCGGCGCCGTAGTCGGTGCCCCCGGCGCAGGCGTACGCGGCGATCGCGATCACCAGGACCCAGGCGATGAGATCGGCCATCATGACGCACCGCCCGCGGAGTTGCCGGACCCGTGCCGGGGCGCGGCCTGGGCCGGCTCCGGCTCTCTGGGCCCGTACGGGGTGCCGGCCTCAGGGGGCGACGCGGCCCGTGCGACGGCATACCCCTCGTCGGCGATACGCCAGCGGGTCCGCATCTTCAGGACGACCGCGAGGAACGAGCCGAAGACGGCCACGTACACGCCCATGACGATGCCGAGCGTCGTCCACAGCGATCCGGCGCGAGTGGGTGTCACCGCCTGGGAGACCCTCATGAAGTTGTAGACGATCCAGGGCTGCCGGCCGACCTCGGTGGTGATCCAGCCGCACTCCACGGTCACCAGGCAGGCGACTCCCGCGGCCGCGGCGCAGCGGAAGAACCAGCGGCTGCGGGGCAGGTCCCGGCGCCTGAGCCAGCACCAGCCGTACCAGAGCGCGAGCAGGATGAGCAGGCTGCCGATGGTGACCATGATGTCGAAGGCCCAGTGGGCGATGGTGGCCTGGACGACGGTGGGGCGGTCGTCGGCCGGTACCGACGTCAGCCCGGTCACCTGGGTGCTGGGCTTGAAGCTGGCGAGGATCGAGTCCAGTTGCGGGATCTTCAGGCCGCCGGAGACCGTACCGTCGCTGTTGAGCCTTCCGAACATGTACTCGGGCACATGGGTGTCCGTTTTCCAGACGAGCTCCATGCCGGCGAACTTGACCGGCTGCTTGTGGAAGACCGCCCGGGCGGCGGAGTCGCCGAGCATGAACTGGACCGGTGTGAGGATCGCGGCCACGGTGAACGGCACCGTGAAGCCCAGCCGGTGGTACCGGTCGCGGCGCCCGCGCAGCCAGCCGACCGCGTACACGCCGGCGACCACATAGCCGGCGGTCAGGAACATCGCCACCACGAAGTGCCAGTACTCCGCACCGAAGATCGGCGTGAAGACCGCCTGCCGCACATCGACATGGACGGGATTGCCCTTGGCGTCGAGTGCGAACCCTTGCGGGGTGTTCATCCAGGAGTTGGCGGCGATGATGCCGAACGCCCCCAACAGAGCGGCCGGCGGCAGCGGTACGCCCAGCCAGAAGTGCGTCCAGGGCTTGAGTCGGCGCCAGCCGTACAGGTAGACCGCGATCAGAACGGCCTCCAGGAAGAACGCCCATGCCTCGACCCCGAATCCCAGGCCGAACACGTCACCCCAGCGGCCCATCATCCGGGGCCACAGCAGGCCGAACTCGAAGGACAGCACGGTGCCGGTGACGACACCGATGGCGAACTGGACCGCCATGACCGCCGACCAGCGGCGGGCCAGGGTGAGAGCGACGGCGTCATTGCGGCGCAGCCCGCGGTGGTGCATCAGCAGGGTGATGAACGGCAGCGCCACCCCGAACGGGACCAGCAGGATGTGTGAGGCGAGGGTGAAGGCCATCAGCTCGCGAGCCGGCAGGAGTTGAGGGGGGCTGTTCGCCAGATACGCCGCTGTGCTGAGCATGTACGCCTCGGTGGTCTGCCCCGCGGGGCGCGGGAGTGGGCAAGGACGGAGTGCGAAGGGAGGCCGGGGTGTCTCGCCGGTCGGAGGGACGGCAGCACGGTGCCCTGGTCAGGGAGACGGCGGAGGTGCCTTCCGCGGCGGCGGGCCACCGTCGGACGAGGGGCTGCCGTCGGACGAGATGAAGGCGCGTTCGCGTCGCGCATTGGTGGCGAAGGTGACCGCCCAGCTGAGCACCGCTCCCAGTCTGCTGCGGAATCCGGTGAGAAATGCCAGATGGATGAAGAGCCAGACGAACCAGCCGGGCGCTCCCGACAGATGCACCGGACCGACCTTGACGACGGCCCGGCCCCGGCAGATATAGGCGGCGCTGCCGAGGTCCGTGTACTTGAAGGGCTTCGGCTGCTTCGTCCTGCCCTCCACGGCGTGGCGTACCGCCCGGCCGGCATACGCGCCCGACTGCATGGCGACCTCGGCCAGGCCCGGCAGCCGGTTCAGGCTCATCGCATCGCCCGTGACGCGGATCTCCGGATGACCGGGAAGGGTGAGGTCGGGTTCGACCGCGATACGCCCGGCCCGGTCCTGCTTGGCACCGGTCGCCCGAGCCACCACCGCGGCGATCGGCGGGGCCTCGACCCCGGCCGTCCACAGCACGGTGCGTGCCGCGAACCGGGAGACCGCGCCGGTCCGGTCCCGTACCGTCAGGCCGTGCGCGTCCACGTCGGTCACCATCGTGCCCATGTGGAACTCCACGCCGAGGCTCCGCAGAGTCCGTTCCGCGCGATGGGCCAGCCGAGGGCCGAACGCGCCCAGCACATCGTCCGAGCCCTCGAAGAGCAGCACCCGGGCCTGGGCGGAGTCGATCGTCCGGAATTCCCGGTCGAGGGTGTGACCGGCGATCTCCCGGATCTGACCGGCGAGTTCGACCCCCGTCGGCCCGCCGCCGACGAGCGCGAAGGTGAGCCACTGCCGCCGCTCCTCGGCGTCCGCGGTCGTTTCGGCCATCTCGAACGCCCGGTAGAGCCGTCGGCGGATGTCCAGAGCGTCGTCCAGGGTCTTCATACCGGGGGCGTACGCGGCGAACTCGTCGTGCCCGAAGTAGGACTGACGCATCCCGACGGCGACGATCAGATCGTCGTAGGGCAGTTCGAGAGTCCTGCCGTCGGACCGCCGGGCGTGCACGAGCCGGGCCCGGACATCCACATCGGTGGCCTCGGCGAGCAGGCAGTCCACGTTGTGGTGTCGGCGCAGCACCTTGCGCAGCGGCTGGGCGATCTGCCCTTCGGAAAGGATTCCGGAGGCGCACTGGTAGAGCAGCGGCTGGAAAAGGTGATGGGCGCGGCTGTCGACCAAGGTCACGGCGACCGGTGACCGCCGCAGGGCCCGGGCGGCGAACAGCCCGGCGAAACCCCCGCCGAGAATCACCACCCGGCGGGGCGTGACGTGATCCTCCACGGACCTCAGCCTCCGGTGGCGAAGCCGGGGAAGAGTGTCATTCCGCCATCGACATAGAGGGTGGTGCCGACGACGTAGTCGAGCAGATCGGACGCGATGGCGACGACGGCGTAGGCGATGTCGTCAGGGTCGCCCACCCGGTCGTACGGGATGAGCCGCAGCAAGTTGGCCTCGGCGTCGGGGGTGGACCAGGCGCTGCGGTTGATCGGTGTGCGGATGGCGCCTGGTGCGACGGCATTGACCCTGATCCGTTCGGGGGCCAGTTCCTGGGCCAGGGTCTGCATCATCATGGATACGCCTCCTTTGGAGGAGGCGTAGTTCACGTGTCCCTTCCAGGGGATGATCTGGTGGACCGAGCTCATGCAGATGATCTTCCCGGCGGACCGTGACACCTCCTCCACCACACCGCGCCGCCGGAACTCCTTGACGGCCTCCCGGGCACAGAGGAACTGGCCTGTCAGGTTGACGTCGATGACCTCCTGCCACTGGGCGAGCGTCATGTCGGTCAGCGCCGAGTCCCGCTGCAGGCCTGCGTTGGCCACCAGGATGTCGATGGTGCCGAACTCCTCGACCATCCGCCCGACCATGTCGATCACCTGGTCCTCGTCGGACACGTCGGCCTTGTGGGCGTAGGCGCGGACCCCGAGGCCCTTGATCTGCTCCACGACCCTTTCGGCTTCTTCCGGCCCGGCGATGTAGTTCACCACGACGTCCGCTCCGGCATGGCCCAGGGCGACAGCGGTAGCCAGGCCGATACCGGAGCTGGCACCGGTCACCAGCGCCTTCTGACCTCTGAGAAGCGGTTCGGCCATCACGTGGCGGCCATCGACGGCCCTTGCTGCCATCTCGTCTCTCCTTCGGTGTCTCAAGCGGCACACCCGCCGGGAGCGGGCGGTACACAGGGGGAGGCCGAGGGCGGTCGGCCCGCCGGTACGGTCGCAGGACGGAACAGGGCAGATGCCGGAACCGTCGGATGCCCGGCGCTCCGACCAAAGCATCAAGGGTCGTGACGGGGACGGAACGGCACACCTCGAAGGCGTATACGGCCGTGCATGCCACACGGGCGGCCTACGAGCGCCACCGCAGCGGGCTTCGCATGCGGCGCCGGTCGCCGTGATGACGGGTGCCGCGGGCGGTGTGCAGCGGGCGGGATTGCTGCGCCGGGGCCGGGTGGTGGAGCAGCTGTGACCTGCGTCGGCTTCACCGCCGACCGGTTTCGGCCGGTGGTCGAGGGCCGGGCTTTGCTCAAGCCGCCGGTACGGTGCCGATCTCGGCCGGCAGGATCAGATCCGCGGCCGTGGCGGCCCGTACCTCGTCGGCGGTGATGCCGGGAGCGAGCTCGGCGAGGAGGAAGCCGTCCGGCGTGATGTCGACGACCGCGAGGTCGGTGATGATGCGGTGGACAACGGCGCGGCCGCTCAGCGGCAGGGTGCACGCGGTCACGAGCTTGGGGCTGCCGTCCTTGGCGGTGTGTTCCATGAGGACGATGACCCGGTCGGCTCCGTGCACGAGGTCCATGGCGCCGCCCATGCCCTTGACCGTCTTGCCGGGGATCATCCAGTTTGCGAGGTCGCCCGAGGAGGAGACCTGCATGGCACCGAGCACGGCGGTGTCGATGTGGTTGCCGCGGATCATCGCGAAGGACAGGGCGGAGTCGAAGAACGAGGCGCCGGGCAGGGCGGTGACGGTCTCCTTGCCCGCGTTGATCAGGTCGGCGTCGAGTTCGTCCTCGGCAGGGTAGGGGCCCACACCAAGGATGCCGTTCTCGGAGTGCAGGACCACCTCGACGCCGGGCGGCAGTTGGCCGGGGATGAGGGTGGGCAGGCCGATGCCGAGGTTGACGTAGCTGCCGTCGGTCAGTTCCCGGGCTGCCCGGGCCGCCATCTGCTCGCGGGTGAGAGCCATGTCAGGTGTCGCCTTCCTGCCGGACGGTCCTGCGCTCGATGCGCCGCTCGGCTGCGGGGTCGCCGGGCGTCACCCGGACCACGCGCTGGACGAAGATGCCGGGCAGATGGACCTCGTCGGGGTCCAGTTCGCCCGGTTCGACGAGGTGGTCCACCTCGGCGACGGTGATCCGGCCCGCCATGGCGGCCGGCGGGTTGAAGTTGCGGGCGGAGGAGCGGAAGCAGAGGTTGCCGTGCCGGTCGCCGATCGTCGCGCGGACCAGCGCGAAGTCGGTGGTGATGCCGCGTTCGAGCAGGTACGGACGTCCGTCGAAGTCCCGCGTCTCCTTGGCGGGCGAGGCGACCGCGACCGAGCCGTCGTCAGCGTACCGCCAGGGCAGTCCGCCCTCGCCGACCTGGCTTCCGGTTCCCGCAGGGGTATAGAAGGCGGGGATGCCGGCGCCCCCTGCGCGCAGCCGCTCCGCGAGCGTTCCCTGGGGCACGAGTTCCACCTCCAACTCGCCGCTGAGGTACTGCCGGGCGAACTCCTTGTTCTCGCCCACGTAGGAGCTCGTCATGCGGGAGATCTGCCCGGCGGCGAGCAGGAGGCCTAGGCCCCAGTCGTCGACGCCGCAGTTGTTCGAGACGATCCGGAGGTCGTTCACCCCACGCCGCCACAGGGCGTCGATCAGTGTGGCCGGTATCCCGCACAGTCCGAATCCGCCCACGGCGAGCGAGTCGCCGTCGGAGATGTCGGCCAACGCCTCCGCCGCGCTCGCGACTGTCTTGTCCAGACCCATGGGGCCCCTTTCTCTCGGGCGACCGGGAAGACTTGCTGGTCACAACCGGTGCCAGTGCCGACGACGAGCAGCGAGCCTAGGTGTGGGGGCGATGCGCGAACATGGCTGTCATCCACACATCGACCCCCGCCGAGGTGTCGCCCGCCCCCCGTGTGGGCCCGGGCGGCGAAGTGAGGGTCAGGCGGAGCAGCCGGAGTCCGCGACGACGTAGTAACCGGGCGCGGTCTGCTCCAGGGTGTGCGTGGTGAACGTGTTCCACAGCCCCATCGACCGGCCGGAGCCCTTGGCGTAGGTGCGGCCGCCGCTCTGGTAGGCGCGTCCGGCGACGGTGTGGTCGTAGTTGCCAGCCGTGTGGCACGTGGGTGTGAACCCGGTGGTGGTCGCGGCCACCACAGGGGAGGGCGCGCCCGCCGTGCCCGACGCGTCCACGGCCGCCACGGTGTAGCTGTACGTCGTGCCGGTGGCCAGCCCGGTGTCGGTGTAGGAGGTCGACGTGGTGGTGCCCACTTTCGTTCCACGGCGGTAGACGTTGTACGACGCGGCGTCGGTCACCGCGTTCCAGCTCAGGTCGGCCGTGGTGGCGGTGGTCCCGGTGACCGTCAGCCCCGTCGGCGCGGACAGGTTTCCGGTGTCCTGGCCGTCGCCGCCGAGACCCCAGAACAGGGTGGTGCGGTAGCTGGAGCAGATGGTGTCGAGGTAGTAGGTACCGGTGCTGCCGCACTGCTCGGTGCCGCTGCCCGGGTCGACCGCGAGCCCGTGTGTCATGCCGGAGACGGAATAGACCTCGACCGCGGGCCGACCCAAGGCGTCGTCATAAACGCTCAGTGTGGTGCCGCCGCTGAGACTCTCGGTGCTGGAAGGCGTCTGTCCGATGCCCCACACGTCGGTCCACTGGTCGCGCAGTTCGCCGGCGTCGGCGGGCCGGACCGTTGTGTCGGCGGTGCCCTGCCAGATCGCGACGCGTGGCCAGGAGGCGGTGCCGGCGGGGGCCGCGGCGCGCACTGCATCGCCCCACTGGGCGGGGGCCTTGTCCGGCGGGCTGTACATGCAGGTGTACGCCGAGGAAACGCTGTCCGCGCAGTACGCGGGCAATCCGGAGTCGATGGCGCCGCCCGCGAAGACGTCGGGGTAGGCCGCGAGCATGTTCGCGGTCATGGCGCCGCCGGCGGAGAGACCGGTGATGTAGACACGCCCGGTGTCGCTGCCGTACCGCGAGACGGCTGTGTCGACCATCTGCTTGATCGACAGCGCCTCTCCCCGGCCGCGCGTGCTGTCGTCCGACTGGAACCAGTTGAAGCAGGAGTTGGCGTTGTTGGTGCGGTTCGTCTGGGGGAGGACCAGGGCGAAGCCGTACAGGTCGGCGAACTTGGGCCACCCTGAGTGGGAGTAGTAGTCGCCCGCGTCCTGCGTGCAGCCGTGCAGGGCGACCACGAGCGGGGCACCGGACGGCAGGTCGTCGGGTGCGTAGGTGTACATGGAGAGGTTGCCGGGGTTGGTGCCGAAGCCCGTGACCTGGGTCAGGCCCGCGGCGGACGCCTGCGGGCCCATGGCGACCAGGCCACCCGTGAGGGCCAGAGCCCCTGCGGCGGCTGTGATCCAGCGGCGGATGCCTCCGAAGAAGCGTCGGCCCCTGCCGGAGCGGTCCGAGCGGTCCGAGCGGTCCGAGGGGTTCGAGGGGTTCGAGGGGTTCGAGGGGTGCGACTGTCCCATGACGACTGCCTCCTGATGGATGAACTCGCCGTTCGCCGACAGCGGTTCGGGGCCCGGTACCGGCGTGGCCTGAATCATCGGGGCACCCGTGGCGAAGTTGGCATGGGCTTGCCACTCAGGGCCGGCGGGGGCTCTGTGTGACCGCCATCCATGGCCGCGTCCGCGACGGGCGTGTAGGGCGGGAGCCCGCAGGACAGGTCCCGTTCCGATCCCACCGGCAGGGTGGTGTCCCGGACCACCACCGCCGGGAGAAGGACGGTGGTGGTCCGGCCTCTATGCCCGGGGGAACCGACGCCATAGCCTCCGGCGCGTCCTTGCACGCGATCTCGGAGGCACACTGATGCGTTCTTCCTCCAGTTCCCCGTCACGTCGTCGGCCGCGGGTTCTCCCGGCGGCCCTCGCCCTGACCGCCCTCGTCCTCACCCCCGTACCCGCCACGGCCGCATCAAGGGACCCAGGCGGCCCCTGCGAGAACCTGGCGCAGGCGCGCGTACCGGGTGCCGAGTACCAGCAGGCAGCGTGTCTGGACGAGTTGACCACGGCGGGCACGGTCGCCTCGGGACACACAGACCCGGCCGACTGGGCCGGGCTGACGCCGAAGGACCTCACCGTGCCCAGCGGGGTCCCCGGCATACAGATCGACGGCTACTTCCCCGACACCTCCACCACCAACACCGACCACGGCTGGAACCACGACGCCCAGTTCGTCATCCGCCTGCCAGGCCGGTGGAACGGTGGTCTGGTGGTCGCCGGCACCCCCGGCAACCGTGAGCAGTACGCCAACGACCGCGCCATCTCCGACTGGGTGCTCTCCCGCGGCTACGCCTACGCCGCCACGGACAAGGGCAACACCGGCCTCGCTTTCTATCGGGACGGGAAGATGCCGGGCGATGCCATCGCCGAGTGGAACGACCGGCTCACCCAGCTCACCCGCGCCGCCCGGGCCACGGTCGCCCGGCGCTACCACCGTCCACTGTCACGCACTCTGGTGACGGGCATGTCCAACGGCGGATACCTGGTGCGTTGGCAGTTGGAGAACCACCCCGAGCTCTACGACGGGGGCGTCGACTGGGAGGGCACCCTGTGGCGCTCCGACGGGCCGACCCTGCTGGACTTCCTGCCCAAGGCACTGCGCCACTATCCCGTCCACGCCGCCGGGGGCGAGGGCGCACAGCAGGCGCGGGAAGCCCTGCACGCCGCGGGGTTCCCGGCCGGGTCGGAGTTCCTCTGGCCCTACCACTACCAGGTCTACTGGGACCTGACCCAGCGCATCTACCGCGAGGCACTGGACCCCGGCTTCGACGGGCCGACCGAGGCGGGCACCCCGTACTGTGCGACGGGCACACCGCAGTGTGACACCGACTACGACCTCACGGTGCACCCCGACAGCGTCAGGAAGGCGGTTCGGAAGATCGCGCTCACCGGGCGGATCGGCAAGCCGCTGATCACCGTGCACGGCACCCTGGACGTCCTGCTGCCGATCAGTCAGGACTCCGACATCTACGCCCGCATGGTGCGCGAGGCCGGCCGCGGCAGGCTGTACCGCTACTACCGCATCGGCGGCGGCACCCACACCGACGCGCTGTTCGACACGTTCCCTGACCGGCTGCGTCCGCTCACGCCGTGCTACCGGGCGGCGTTCACGGCGCTCGACGGCTGGCTCACCACGGGCCGGCGGCCGCCCGCCTCCCGCACCGTCGCCCGGCCCGAGGGGGCGGACGCCGCGACCCTCCTGGACGACTGCCCCCTCGGCGGACGGGACAGCACCCGCCTCTCGTCCGCGTCCTGACCCGTCGTTCGCGCCATGGTGAGGGACACCACCTCCGGGGCACGGTTTGTAGCTGTCGCCCCCATGGGAGGAGACCGCGCCTCTCTTTACTGTTTCCCGCCATGACGAACACGTTTTCCGCCCCGGCTCCCTTGCCGCCCCCCGGCGCCGCGGTCGACCTGAGCGGGCGAGCGGCTCTGGTGACCGGCGGCGGCAGCGGTATCGGCCGGGCCTGTGTGCTCGCTCTGGCGCAGGCTGGGGCCCTTGTGCACGTGGCCGACCGGGATGCCGCGGCGGCGAAGGCAGTCGCGGAGATGGCAGGCGGTGAGGCGCACGTGGTCGATCTCGCGGACGGGGGAGCCGTCGATCTCCTGCCGCCCGGGGTCGACATCCTCGTCAACAACGCCGGCCTCCAGCACGTGGCCCCCCTCACGGAGTTCCCGACGGAGCGGTTCGAACTGATCCAGAAGGTGATGGTCACCGCTCCGTTCCTGCTGATGCGCCGGGTCCTGCCCCACATGTACGCGCGGGGCTGGGGACGGATCGTCAACGTCTCCAGCGTCCACGGACTGAGGGCCAGCGCCTACAAGTCCGCCTACGTCGCCGCCAAGCACGCCCTGGAAGGGCTGAGCAAGGTCGCCGCGATCGAAGGCGCCCCTCACGGAGTGACCAGCAACTGCGTCAACCCCGGGTACGTCCGGACCCCCCTTGTCGAGGGTCAGTTACGGGACCAGGCCGCCGCCCACGGCATCAGTGAGGCAGACGTGCTCTCCGACGTCCTGCTGGCCCGCTCACCCGTCAAACGCCTCCTGGAGTCCGAGGAGGTGGCCGCCGCCGTCCTGTGGCTGTGCGGCCCCCACACCGGCCACCTCACCGGCGCCTCCCTGCCGCTCGACGGCGGCTGGTCCGCGAGCTGAACCGCCGCCGCACCGCCGCGCACGGTCCCCGTACCACCCGTCCCGCCCAGCCCCGTCCCCGTACCACCCGTCCTGCCCCGCCCCGTTCGTGAAACCGGTGAATCCATGGCTGACACCAGCACACCGCGAGGCGGCATCCGCCGCATCGTCGCCGCGAGCCTGATCGGCACCACCATCGAGTGGTACGACTTCTTCCTGTACAGCTCGGCCGCCGCCCTCGTCTTCAGCACGCTGTTCTTCCCCAGCGCCGACCCGCTGGTCGGCACGCTGCTCGCCTTCGTCACATACGCCATCGGCTTCGCCGCCCGGCCGCTCGGCGGGATCGTCTTCGGCCACTTCGGTGACAAGATCGGCCGCAAGAAACTGCTGGTCGTCAGCCTCCTGATGATGGGCGGGGCGACCTTCGCCATGGGCCTGCTGCCCACCTACGACAGCATCGGCGCCGGAGCGCCGGTCCTGCTGACCGTGCTGCGTCTGATCCAGGGCTTCGCCCTCGGCGGCGAGTGGGGAGGGGCCGTCCTGATCGTCTCCGAGCACGGCGGCGACAAGAACCGCGGCTTCTGGGCGTCCTGGCCGCAGACAGGTGCTCCCGGCGGCAACCTGCTCGCCACCGGAGTGCTGGCGCTGCTCGCCGCGTTCCAGTCGGACGCGGCCTTCCGGTCCTGGGGCTGGCGCGTCCCGTTCCTGCTGTCCGGGGTCCTCGTGGCGGTCGGCCTGTGGATCCGCCTCTCGCTGTCCGAGTCCCCGGTGTTCCTGGCCGAGCAGGCCAAAGCCGAGGCGGCCGCGGCGCGGGGCGTGAAGGAGAAGGCTCCGGTCGTCGAGGTGTTCCGGCGCAGCTGGCGCGAGGTCCTGTCCGCCATCGGCACGCGGTTCGGCGAGAACATCTCGTATTACATCCTCACCTCCTTCCTCCTGGTGTACGTCACCGAGCACCTGGACCTTCCGAAGAGCACCGCACTGAACGCGGTCCTGATCGGCTCGGCCGTGCACTTCGTCACGATCCCCGCATGGGGTGCGCTGTCCGACCGCGTCGGCCGGCGGCCGGTCACACTGATCGGCTCCGTGGGCATGGCCGTCTGGGCGTTCGCCTTCTTCGGCCTCCTCGACTCCACGTCGTTCCCCGTGATGACCCTGGCCGTCACCGTCGGACTGCTGCTGCACGGTGCGATGTACGGGCCGCAGGCCGCGTTCATCTCCGAGATGTTCGACACCAGGGTCCGCTACTCCGGCGCATCGGTGGGCTCTCAGCTCGCCTCCATCCTCGCCGGGGCTCTCGCCCCTGTCATCGCCGTCGAACTCCTCAAGGACTACGGCTCCGCCACCCCCGTCAGCCTCTACCTCTGCGGGGCGGCCGTGGTCACCACCGTCACCGTGGCGATCACCCGGGAGACCCTGGGCCGCGACCTGGCCCGCTCGCGGGACGGAGAGCCGGCCGCCGCCCCCGCCGCCCCCGCGGTCGACCCGGCAGTGACGCCGCCGCTCTCGTGAACCGCCCGGTCTGCCGCGATGATGTGCGAGGAACGCGGCAGACCCGGCCCGCGTCGCCGGACACCGCGACACCCGCCCGCGAGGAGGCCCGATGACCGCCGACCGCCGAGCCGACGCCCGGATGCCGACGGCTGCCGAGGCGGCCGCGCGTCGCCTGCTGGACCTCCTCGCCGCCGACGCTCCCACGGAGGAACTCGCCCTCCAGCCGGCCCGCTCGCGTGCCGACGGAGCCGACCCGGCGGACATGGTCCACATCGAGAAGAGCACAGGCGCCGCCCTGTCCGTGCGGCGGGTACTCGACCAGCACCGCCGCCGGGAGGCGGAACTGGTGGCGCTGTTCGACACCGCGGGCGATCTGGCCGGCCTGCGGGACCTCGACGCCGTGCTGCGCGCCATCGTCCGGCGGGCCCGCACCCTGCTCGGTGCCGACGTCGCCTATCTCACCCTCAACGATCCGACCGCGCACGACACGTTCATGCGCGTCACCGACGGATCCGTCTCCGCGGCCTTCCAGCAGCTCCGACTGGGCATGGGAGAGGGCCTGGGCGGGCTGGTCGCGCTGACCGCCCGCCCCTACGCCAGTACGGACTACGCCACCGACCAGCGCTTCCGGCACACCGGGGCGATCGACGACGGGGTGGCCGAAGAAGGGCTGCGCGGGATCCTCGGCGTTCCGCTGCGGGTGGGCGAGGAGATCATCGGGGTGCTGTTCGCGGCGGACCGCACCCCGCGCGAGTTCACTCCCGACGCCATCGCCCTGCTCGGCTCATTCGCCGACCACGCTGCCGTAGCGATCGACAGCGCCCGGCTGCTGGAGGAGACGCGCAACACCCTTACCCGGCTCGAGGACGCCAACGCGTCGGCCCGGGTGCACAGCGAGGCGCTGCACCGGGCCTCCGACGCCCACGACCGCCTCACCAAACTGGTGCTGCGCGGTGCGGGCATCGACGAGGTAGCAGATGAGATCGCGGCGCTGCTCGGAGGCGGAGTGGCCGTCCACGACATCGACGGCAGTGAGCTGGCCCGGGCCGGGACCGAGCCGGTCACACCCTCCGCCGTCAGCCTGGCGGCTTCGCATGCCGACGGCCGCGCGGTCCACACGGACGACGTCTGGACCTGCGCCGTGCTGGCGGGCACCGAGCCGCTGGGCAGCATCGTGCTCACTGGACGGGCGGACCTCTCCGAGGCCGACCGGCGGCTGTTCGAGCGCGCCGCGCTGGTCACCGCGATGCTGCTCCTGATGCGCCGGTCCGTCGCCGAGACCGAGGACCGGGTGCGAGGCGAACTCTTGGACGATCTTCTCGCCGGCTCCACCGCGTCGTTACGCCGGCACGGCGGAAGCCTGACCCTGCGGGCCCGGCGTCTCGGAGTCGACCTCGCCCGCCCCCACGTCGTCGCCGTCCTCGACTGCGAGCCGCCGCTGCGCCCCCGGCTCTCCGCGGAGACCACCCGCACGGCCCGCAGGCTCGGCGGCCTGGCGGGGACCAGACACGGCCACATCGTCTTGCTGGCTCCCTGCGACCAGCCCGGCACCCTGGCCCGCACCCTCGCCGCGGACCATGCCCGCACCCTCGGCACCTCCGTCACCGTGGGCGCCGCCGGCCCCGGGTGCGGACTGGAGCCCCACGCAGCCCTCCACGCCGAGGCGGTGCGCTGTCTCAGGGCGCTCCATGCCCTCGACCGCACCGGCGAGGGAGCTGACATCGCCGACCTGGGCTTCATCGGCGTCCTGCTGGGCGACCGGGCCGACGTCGGCTCGTACGTCGAGCGCGTCCTCGGACCCGTCATGGCCTACGACGCCGAGCGCGGCACCGAGCTGCTGCGCACGCTCCACGCCTACTACGACCAGGGAGCCAGCCTCTCCCGCGCCAAGGACGCCCTCCACGTCCACGTCAACACGGTCGTGCAGCGCCTCGACCGGGTGGCGCACCTGCTCGGGCCCGACTGGAACACGCCCGCCAGGGCCTTGGAAACCCATCTTGCGCTCCGTCTCCACCAGTTGACCCGCGTCGCCGACAGCGCCGACCTGTGACCCGCGGGGGCATTCCTCGTCTCGCGCGCCGCCAGCGCGACGACGTTGTGGCGCATGTTTTGAGTTTTTGCTCTAATTAGAGTGTGAGCTCAAAGAAGTTGGAGGGTGCCAGGTCGCGCGCGGCCTCGGGCACGAAATCGCAGGCGACCCGGGGCCGGATCCTGGACGCCGCGCATCAGTTGTTCAACGACGAGGGCACCGCCGCGGTCAGCACCAACCACATCGCTGCCGCGGCCGGGCTCAGCCCGGGGAACCTCTACTACCACTTCGCCGACAAAAAGGAGATCATCCGCGAACTCCACGCCCGGTACGCCGCAGCGCACGAGGACCGGTGGCGCCAGGCCCCGGACGCACAAGTCGGCCTTGTGGCGCTGCGACAGAGCGTGACCGAGGGGGCAGCGCTGGCCTGGCGGTACCGGTTCTTCGAACGGGAGCGGCTCGCGCTGCTGCGCGCGGATCCGCACCTGTGCGCCGACTACCGCGAGGTGTACGAGCGAAGGCTCGTCCAGTGGCTGGACTACGCGGAGCAACTGGTGGCACACGGGTTGGTGCGTCCGCCGCGCCCACCGGGCACGCTTCGCCGTCTGGGGATCGCCGTGTGGCTGATCGCCGAAAACTGGCTGGCCTTTCTGGATGTGGTGGGTGATCCCCAGGATCCGGAGCAGGTCGCCGAGGGGGCGGATCTGATTCTGGTGGCACTGGAGCCGCATCTGACCGCCCTCGGGCGGCGGCAGTGGCAGGCGTCGGCTCCCGAACCGGGCAAGGGCGGAAGCAGCGGAATGACAGGCGGTTCGCAGGCCGGTGAGGCCGGCGTCGCAGACGCCCGGCACCGTCTTGCGGGAGAGGAGTAGGGGTTGTGGAGCGCAGCCGTGTTGACGACAAGCCGGTCGGGAGGCGCCGGGTGATCGGTATGGTCGGCCTGACCGCGGGCGCCGCCGCAGTGGCCGGGGCCGGGGGTCTGACCTGGCGGGCGGTGGAGGAGGGAGTGTTCGCCACCGGAACCGGGCCGGCCTACGCGGCCTGGGACCGGTGGAACCCTCCCGGTCGTGAGGTGCTGAACCTGGTCCGTGCGGGGGTACTGGCCGCCAGCGCGCACAACACCCAGCCCTGGCTCTTCCGAGTCGGCCGGGACCAGATCGACCTGTACGCCGATCTGGAACGCGGTATGGGCAGTATGGATCCGTTGCGGCGCGAGATGCATCTGTCGCTGGGCTGCGCCCTGGAGAATGTGGTGCTGGCAGGGCTGCCCAACGGCAGAAGGCCGACGGTCGTGCTGATGCCTGACCCCGCGCGGAGCAGCCATGTTGCGCGTATCTCCCTGAGCCCGGCGCCGGTCGCGCACTCGCCGCTGTTCGCCGCTGTTCCGAAGAGGCACACCAACCGGGGCGCCTACGACACCGGACGCCCGCTCTCCGCCGATGTCCTTGCCGGGGTGCACGGCCTGATCGGCTCCGGCTCCGTCCGCCTGCTCTGGCTCACGACCGAGGCGGACAAGCGTGTCTTCGGGGAACTCACCGTGCGTGCAACGGAAGCGATCATCGCCGACCCGCGGCAGGCCGCCGACGACTATGCCTGGTACCGCACCGGCTGGCAGCAGATCCAGTCCCGCAAGGACGGCATCACGATCGACGCCTCGGGACAGCCACCGCTGATCCGCGCGGCGGCCAAGCTGCTCGGCACCTCGCGCAAGCAGAACCAGGACGGATGGCTGCGGGCGACCCGGGACAGCCAGGTGGCCACCGCGGCGGCGTTCGGGATCCTGATGGTGCGCGACCGCCTCGATGCCGTCCAGCGCCTCGAGACCGGCCGGATCTGGCAGCGCACGCATCTCTGGGCCACCACCCGGGGGCTGGGTGTGCAGCCGCTCAACCAGGTACTGGAACGCATCGACAGGGAGGACTCCGCCGGGCTGACTCCCCGGTTCACCGACGCCATGGCCCGCTTGGTGCCGAAGGGATGGCATCCGCTGATGGCATTCCGGATCGGCCGTCCCACCGTCGATGTGGCGGCCAGCCCTCGTCGCCCGGCCGAAGACGCCCAACTCACCTGACTCGCAGGGGTAATGCACGATGAACGACGCGCTACGGACCTGGTGGAGCACCGGTCTGACGGCGATACTGGCCGCGCTGTACGGATGGATCGGCTTCGCCGCACACGGCGTGGACCGCGCCCTGGGCCTGACCGGTGCCCTGCTGATCCTCGCTGCTTTGCCCACCGCTCGCCGGTCCCGGGCCCTCGCCGTGGTCCTGCTGGTGTCGGGAGCGGGGCCGTTGGCCGTCGCGGCGTGGTGGAGCATCGCCGCGCCGCTGGTCGGACTGCTGGTCCTGCCGCTGGGCTGGGCCGCCATCCGCACCCAGTCCGCCCCCACGACAGACCCGAAGCGGTAAGGACCCGGGTTCCTGACCTGTCCGCCCAACACAGCCCCGTTTCTGCCCAGTTGACCGCTCTGCCGCCCTGGCCCGTTCTCTGCCGCTGATCGGTCTACGCCTTGACTGGTACAGACCAATGCGGTTGGGTGTGCCTCACACCCCCCACCACGGCCGGCCCCGCGCCGCGTCCTGTCCCACCGGTACGCGCACAAGGCTCGCTCTGTCCTGCCCGCGCCGGGTACGGCCGTTCTCCGTCAAGGAGTTGATTCCGTGTCGAGGCGCCGTATCTCCGCGGTGATGACCGTGCTCGCCCTCTCCGCCGCCGTACCCGTGCTGGTGCCGACCAGCAGCGCGTCCGCCGCCACCTGCTCGAGCTACCCGAGCTGGGTGGCCGGCAAGGCGTATGCCACGGGTGACATCGTCCGCTACACGGACGGCAAGGCGTACATCGCGGAGCACGACAACCCGGGCTACGACCCGGTCATCAGCACCTGGTACTGGGAGCCGTACGGCTGCGACAGCGGCACGGGCTCCAGCACCTGCGCGAGCTACCCGAGCTGGGTGGCCGGCAAGGCGTACGCCACCGGTGACATCGTCCGCTACACGGACGGCAAGACGTACATCGCGGAGCACGACAACCCGGGCTACGACCCGGTCATCAGCACCTGGTACTGGGACCCGTACAACTGCGACGGCGGCACCACCACACCCGTCGGCAACTTCGTGGTCTCCGAGGCCCAGTTCAACCAGATGTTCCCGAGCCGCAACAGCTTCTACACCTACAGCGGTCTCGTTGCCGCACTCAGCGCCTACCCCGGCTTCGCCACCACCGGCAGCGACGAGACCAAGAAGCAGGAGGCGGCCGCTTTCCTCGCCAACGTCAGCCATGAGACGGGCGGACTGGTCTACGTCGTCGAGCAGAACACCGCCAACTACTCGCACTACTGCGACTGGAGCCAGCCGTACGGCTGCCCGGCCGGTCAATCGGCCTACTACGGACGCGGCCCCATCCAGCTCAGCTGGAACTTCAACTACAAGGCCGCAGGCGATGCGCTCGGCATCGACCTGCTCAACAACCCGTCGCTGGTGCAGACCGACGCCGCCGTGGCGTGGAAGACGGCCCTGTGGTACTGGAACACCCAGTCCGGCCCCGGCACCATGACCCCGCACAACGCCATGGTCAACGGCGCGGGCTTCGGCCAGACGATCCGTTCCATCAACGGTTCCCTCGAGTGTGACGGCAAGAACCCGGCGCAGGTGCAGAGCCGTGTGAGCGCGTACCAGCAGTTCACGCAGATCCTGGGCGTCTCGGCGGGCGCCAACCTGTACTGCTGACCCGGTCCCCGGGCGGTCGTGCCGCTGCGCAACCGGCACGGCCGCCTTCCGGTCCCCTCTACTTTCCTGCGCCCGGCGACGGTTCCCGGCGGCCGTCCGCCACCGGAAACTTCACCTTCTGGTACGGGTGCTGTTGCGGGGAAGCAACGGTTCCGTTACTTGACCGTATTGGTCCAGTCCAATAACGTCAGCCTCGAACAGAACCCCACACGGGACAACACCCCCCACCGTCAATGATGTTGACGGGCCATCACCCCTCATGGAGGGCCTGTGGTTTCCCGACGTTCCTTCCTGGCCGCGGCCGGTGCCGTCAGCACCGCCGCAGCGCTCAGTCCGTTCTCTCCCCTCACCTCCAACGCGGCGGCAGCAGGAGTCTCGCTCCCCATCAAGCTGGCGAACAACTCCGGCCAAGGCACCGTCTACGCCTACATATCCGGCACCGACAGCAGCGGCTGGCCGGTCTTCGTCTCGGCGAACGGCACCCTGAACCGGCTGCCCAACCCGTCGTCCGCGGTGACCCCCATCGCCGACTACTCCATCCCGCTGGGCGCCTCCGGTTCGGCCGCAACGACCGTCAACCTGACCAACTACGTCATCGGCGGACGTGTCTGGTTCTCGGTCGGCAAGAAGCTCCAGTTCTTCGTCAACCCGGGCACCGTGCCCGGCGTGGTGCAGCCGGCGCTGGTCAGCTCCGACCCCAACTGGTCCACCAACTGGACGTTCTGCGAGTTCACCTTCAACAGCGCCAACCTCTACGCCAACATCTCCTACGTGGACATGGTGGCGCTGCCGATCTCGATGTCCAGCACCGGCAGCGGCGGCAACCAGTCCGTCAGCCCGCTGCCCTCCGGCGCCCTCGCCTCCATCGCCTCCGGCCTGCAGGCACAGCACGCCTCCGACGGAGCACCCTGGGACAGGCTGGTGGTCAGCGACTCCTCCGGCGGTGTGCTGCGCGTCATGGCGCCCTCGCACTCGCCGGTGGACTTCGGCGGCTACTGGGACGACTACCTGAACCGGGTCTGGAGCCACTACGCCTCCACCCCGCTGACCATCAACGGCCAGGGCAGCATCGGTTCCTACACCGGCACCGTCTCCGGCAACGCCATCGTCTTCTCCGGCCTCAACACCAACGGCGTGCCGTTCACCAAGCCGAGCGCCGTCGACATCTTCGGCTGCGCGTCCGGTCCGCTCTACAACTCCGGCGGGGACGCACGCGGGGCGATCGCCGCCCGGCTCGCCGCCGCGATCAACCGCAGCTCGCTGCTGGTCTCGGGCGGGAACAACAACCCCGACGGCGTGACACCCTCGCAGTACTACCAGGACTCGATCACCAACCACTACGCACGGCTCGTCCACAAGTACGCCAGCATCGGCTACGCCTTCCCCTACGACGACGTCGGCCCCACCGGTGCGGCCCCCGTCGACGGGCACATCCAGGACGGTGCGCCCACCTCGTGGACCATCACCCTGGGCGCCGGCGGCTCCGGCGGAGGATCGGGGGGCGGCTCGGGCGTCAGCGCCTACAGCACCATCCAGGCGGAGTCCTACTCGGCACAGAGCGGGACCACCACCGAGAGTTGCTCCGACTCCGGCGGCGGCAGCGACGTGGGCTACATCTCGAACGGCGACTGGCTGAAGTTCTCCTCCGTCGACTTCGGTTCGGCCTCCCCGAACCAGTTCAAGGCCCGGCTGGCGTCGGGTGCCGCGGCCGGCATCAGCGGCGCCATCCAGGTGCGGCTCGACAGCACCGGCGGCACGAAGATCGCCGAGATCAACTTCGCCAACAACGGCGGCTGGCAGAACTGGCAGACCATTCCCGCCAATATCGTCGCCTCCGCCACCGGCGTCCACGACGTCTATCTGGTCTTCTCCTCAGGCAGCGGTTCGGACTTCACCAACATCAACTGGTTCACCTTCACCAGCTGACCGTCCGGCCCCGGAACAGCAGACGTCGCGGGCCCAGCGCTTCTCGGCGGACAAGCGCTTGACTCAGGCGACGCTCTCGGGACCGTCCCGGCCGACGTACGGTTCACCCATAGCGGTGCTCGCAGCCCTCCCAGGGCGGCGGGCACCGCTGTCGGTTCGGCAGGCAAAGAGCCCGGGTTCCCTACCGAACGCTTCACGCCCCCTCGGGGCGGCAACACCGCTGCGCGCCGGGTGGCGTCAGCCTTCCGCAGCCTCCCCGGCGTGCCGCCGGATCGCGCATTCGACGCCGTCGAGGATGCGCTCAAGGCCGTAGGTGAACAGGAAATCAGGGTCGGCGAACCGCCTGGCCTCGCCGGGGTCGAAGGCGCCGGCGTCCACCGCCCGGCGCAGTGCGGGGAAGCGCTCCGCGTCGGCAAGGGCTCTCATTGCCGTGGTGTAGGAGGCCGCCCCTTCGGCGACCGGGACACCGCTTTCCCGCGCGGCGTCCTGCATGTCGGCCAGGACCCGGGCGTCCGCGAACACGTGTCCGTTGAGCAGCAGCAGGATCTGGGTCTTCTCGAACTCGCCGAGAGGTGTTCCGGCCAGCGCGCGCAGGCCGCGGTCCAGCCAGGTGAGCTGGCTGGGGGTGCCCATCCGCTCGGTGACCCGGATGCGCTCAAGCCACGGGTGGCGCTGCATGGAGGCCCGCAGTTCCCGCGCCCACGTGTCCAGGGCGGTACGCCAGTCGTCGTCGGGGACGTCGAGCACGGTCGGCGGCTCCCATGCGGCGTCGTGCATGAGGAGCAGGAGCTCGTCCTTGCCGGCGACGTAGCGGTAGAGCGACATCGTGGTGAACCCGAGGCGCTCGGCGACGCGGCTCATCGAGACCGCGCCGAGACCGTCGGCGTCGGCCAGTCCGATCGCGACCTGAACGATGCGCTCCAGGCTGAGTCCCAGTCTGGGCTTGCGCTGGGGTCGTTCGTCGGATCCCCAGAGCCGCTTCAGGCCGCTGGGCAGCCCTTCGTTCGCCGTCTCGGTCCGTTCGATCCCATCCACGATCTATAGTGTAGACGCAGTATATGTCGTACACTCAATGTACGGCATACATTCCGTGTTGCGGAATTCCGTGATGAGGTGACAGAACGTGAGTACAGCGATCTCGGTGTCCGGCCTGGTGAAGACGTTCGGGTCGACCCGAGCCCTGGACCGGCTCGACCTGAGCGTCAAGACCGGAGAGGTGCACGGCTTCCTGGGACCGAACGGCGCCGGCAAGACCACCACGACCCGGGTCCTGCTGGGCCTGCTCCGCAAGGACGGCGGGGATGTCACCGTGCTGGGAGGGGACCCATGGCGCGACGCCGTCGCGCTGCACCGCCGTATGGCCTACGTACCGGGCGAGGTGCATCTGTGGCCCAACCTCACCGGCGGCGAGGTGATCGATCTGCTGGGCGCCCTGCGGGGCGGTCTCGACCCGGCCCGCCGCGCCACCCTGCTGGAACGCTTCCAGCTCGACCCCACCAAGAAGATCCGCGCCTACTCCAAGGGCAACCGGCAGAAGGTGGCCCTGGTGGCGGCCTTCGCGTCCGACGCCGAGCTGTTCCTCCTCGACGAGCCGAGTTCCGGCCTGGACCCGCTGATGGCGGCCGTCTTCCAGGACGTGGTCCAAGAGGCGCGGCAGGCCGGCCACACGGTGCTGCTGTCCAGCCACATCCTGGCCGAGGTCGAGGCCCTGTGCGACCGCATCACCATTATCCGCGCAGGTCGGACCGCTGAGACGGGGACCTTCGACCAGCTGCGCCATCTGACGCGTACGAGCGTCGTCGTCGAGACGGCGCAGCCGGCCGGCACGCTGAGCACGCTGCCCGGGGTGCACGACGTGAGCACCGACGGCCGTCGTGCGCGCTTCGGAGTCGACCCCGGTGAGCTCAATCGTGTGCTGCAGCACCTCGTCGCGTACGACATACGCACCCTGACCAGCTCACCGCCCACCCTCGAAGAGATCTTCAAGCGCCACTACGGGGACGACGCGGCCACCACCGCCCCGGACGCCGGGGCCGCAGCGGACACCGCCCAGGCAGAGCCGGTGAGTTCACGATGACCGCGCTTACCGGCACGACCGCTCTCACCCGGCTCGCGCTGCGGCGCGACCGCTTCGCGCTCCCCGCCTGGGCACTGGGCCTGGCCGCCCTGATGGCCGGGTTCACGGCCATGGCGGCCGGGCTCAAGGAGGCGGATCTGGTCCAGGAGACCGAGTTCACCGCGGGGAACCCCGGACTGCGCATCTTCGGCCTGGCCTCCGGGGCCAGCGTCGGCGGCTACACGATGCTCCGGAGCTACATGCTTCTGGCGGTCCTGGCCGGGCTGATGAGCACGCTCGCCGTCGTCCGGCACACCCGGCAGAACGAGGAGACCGGCCGCGCCGAACTGGTGGGCGCCTCCTCGACGGGGCGGTACGCGTCCCTGGCCGCGGCTGTCGTCGTGGCGGTCTGCGCGAACATCGCGCTGGCGGTACTGACGGGACTGGCCATGATCGTGAACGGCCAGCCGGTGGCCGCGTCGTTCACGGCAGGGGTCTCCGTCGGCGCCGCGGGCACCGCTTTCGCCGGCGTCGCCGCGGTCACCGCGCAGCTCTCGTCGAGCTCACGCGGGGCCAATGGTCTCGCCGCCGGGGTGCTGGGGATCTCCTTTCTGCTCGCCGGTGTGGGCAACATGCTCGGCAGCGTCGACGCGAGCGGCCTGTGGGCGGAGAGCTCGTGGCCGGCCTGGCTGTCGCCGCTGGGCTGGGGTCAGCAGATGCGGCCCTTCGACGGCGGGCGCTGGTGGCCGCTGGCGCTGTTCGCCGTCCTCCTGGCCGTCCTGCTCGCCGTCGCGTGCGCGCTCGCCGGACGGCGGGACGTCGGCAGGGGCGTACTCCCCGACAGGCGCGGGCACGCCGCGGCCGCACCCGGTCTCCTCAGTCCGCTGGGCCTGGCCATGCGTCTGCAGCGCGGCACACTGCTCGGGTGGGCGATCGGCATGGTCACGCTGGGCGCGGTCCTGGGCGCCGTCGCCGACGACGTCAAGAACCTCGAGGGCGCCGCCCTCGAGTGGTACACGCACATGGGCGGCACCGACCGGATCGTCGACGCCTACCTCACGTCCGTGGCCGAGATGGCCGGTATGGCCGTCGCCGTCTACGTCGTGCAGATGCTGCTGCGCATGCGCGCCGAAGAGGCCGAGGGCCCCTTGGAGTCCCTCCTCTCGTCCTCCGTGAGCAGGCCCCGGTGGGTCGTGAGCCACGTCCTGAATGCGGCGGTCGGCGCAGTGGGGCTTCTCCTGGTCTTCGCCGTCAGCATGGGACTGACCGCCGGCCGGGTGCTGGGCGACACCCCGGCCCAGCTTCGCGCCATGACCGAGGCGGTTCTCGTCCAGCTTCCCGCGATCCTGGCGATCGGCGCCCTCGTGATCGCGGTCACCGGGCTGCTGCCGCGCTGGGCCGGACCGGCCTCCTGGTCGGTCCTCCTGGGGTCCCTGCTGCTGGGGCCGATGTTCGCGCCGAACGTGAAACTGCCGCAATGGATGCAGGACGTCTCACCGTTCACCCATACCCCGAAGGCCCCCGCAGACGGCATCACCGCCGCCCCCGTCATCACCCTGCTCGCGGTCTCCGTGGCCCTCGCCGCAGCGGGCTTCATGTCCTTCCGGCGCCGCAGCCTCGTCCTGCCGGCCTGATGCACACCGATCCGGGCCGGGGGCCGGACAGTGGACGGCCGAAAATTCCGTGGTCCAGAGCACCCGGGAAAATTTGAACATTCAAATTATTGGGCGTATCGTCCGGCATTGATTGAGGTTTCAAAGACCCTTCCCGGGGGTGTCATGGTCACCGCGCACACGGCGCGCACCGCGCATACCGTGCACCTCCGGATGGGTCTGGCGTAACGTTTCATCTAGCTCGGCTGAACGGACTCCCACCACCATGAGCAGCAAGAACAGAAAGGGCGGAAACGGCCCCCGAAAGGCGGAAGACCCGGGCCGCCGCGCCCGTGTGGCGGCAGCCCGTCGGCAGGCCGAACGCGATCAGGCCCGACGAACGCTGGTGCGCCGCACCGGCATCGTTGCCGGCGCACTGGTGCTCATCGGCGGCGTGGTGGCCGGTGCGATAGCCCTGAGCAACAGCGGGACCGGCGGGCAGGCGGCGTCGGGTGCCGACAAGATTCCGGCCCATCCCATCACCCAGGCCAAGGGTGCCGTTGCCGACCCGCCGTGGGCCGCTCCGGGGAATCCGTCCGCCCGGGCGGACGCGGCGGGGCTGTCGTTGCTCGGCTCCGAGGGTGAAGTGCTGCACATCCACTCGCACCTCGACGTGATCGTCGACGGCAAGGCTGTGACCGTGCCGTCCGACATCGGCATCGACGAGGCGCACGGCGTGAGCCCCTTGCACACGCATGACGCATCGGGCGTCATCCACATCGAGTCGCCGAAGAAGGCGGACTTCACCCTCGCCCAGTTCATGACCGAGTGGAACGTGGCGCTGACCGCTCACAACATCGGAGGGCTGAAGGCCGGCAACGGCAAGGAACTCCACGTGTACGTCAACGGCAAGGACTACAGCGGCAACCCCGGCGCGATCAAGCTCGGCTCGCACCAGGAGATCGCGATCGTCTACGGCTCGGCGGGCCAGAAGACCACGGTCCCGGGCAGCTACAACTTCCCGTCCGGCGAGTAGCCCTCGCCGGGCAGGCCGAGACGGCACCGGGTCCCTTCCCTCTGCCGTGCCCGCGGCCGCTGTGCGGTCTTCCCCGACCGCTTCTTGGTAGACGGATGTGGCAGGCGGGAGCGGGCGGTCAAGGCACGGCCTACGGCCGGAGCGCGATCTTGCCGTGGGCGTGCCCCCGTTCCAGTTCGCGGAACGCGTCGCGCACGCGCTCCAGGGGGTAGGTGCGGGTGATCGGCACCTCCAGATCCCCGCGGGCGGCAAGCCGGGCCAGCTCGCCGAGCACGACCGCGCACGCTGCCACGCCTTCGCCGTAGCCACGTCCCAGGACAGCCCCTCCGGACGCGAGGTCAGATTCACGTCGTCGACCACGACGAACTCCGCGTGGCTCGCCCTGTTGTGGGTGAAGCCCAGCACCTCGTCGCCCACCGCAAAGCCGCGCACCTGCTCACCGGCCTCCACCACGACGCCGGCCAGATCGCCGCCCTGCCCGAAGGGGAACGTGGCCGGCCAGCGTTTGTGCCGCGTGCCCTTGCAAACGGTGTAACTCTGATCGTCCACGGGCTCCGGTACGGGGCGAGCAGGGCAGCCGTCGCATGGCCCGCACCGGTCTATTCCTTAGTGGGCCATCCGTCAGTCGCACCGGGACACGGATGTTCTCCGATCGATTTACCGATGGGTGGGCGGATGTCGGCGGTGGAATCATTTCCATCGGTTGTGCAAGCGCTTCCCGGAATTTACGGGAAGTTGCTGCGAACGCTCGTCGACAGAAGCCGCCAAGGTGATGTAAGGCGGCAAAATATTCCGATCCGGACACGTGAAAGAAAGTCGTTGAAGATTTGAACGCGCTGTGTCCGCGGTGCGTATCGGGTGGGGTGACCAGCAATCCCGTTACCGTCACCGTCGCGTATCAGATGGTGCCGGGTCGTGAAGCCGACTTCCACTCGTGGGGGTGGGCCGTGCTGCGTGCGAGCGCACAGCAGCAGGGCTTTCTCGGGGGCGGAGTACTGGTCGACGCAGCGGAGGAGTGGCATGTGGTATACCGCTTCGACACCGAGGGCGATGCCCGGACCTGGGAGAACTCCCTGGCCGGGGCGTATTGGGCGGCGCACGCCGAGGGCCTCGCCCGGGAGACCGGGCGCCGCACGGTGCACGGCTCCAAGGCCTGGTTCGACTCCCAGACACCCAAGGCGCCGAGCCCGCCCGCACCCTCGCCGCCGGCGAAATGGAAACTGTGGTTCGTGAATATGAGTGCGGTTTTTCCACCCGTGCTCTTATTCAATCTGACCGTGCTTCCCTATCTCGGCAGCCTCAATCCACTCATCCGTACTCTGCTGCTCTGTCTCTGTGTGACCGCACTCGTCACCTGGATTCTGATGCCGCGGCTCCAGCGTTTCTTCAAGAAATGGCTGTACCCGCCGCTGCAGGCGCTCCGCGGACGACACAAACGGCGGACTGCCTAGGCCCCGAGAACGACACAAGGGAGGTGGGCGGCGGGTGAAAACCCTGCTCATCGACAATTATGACTCGTACACGTACAACCTCTTCCAGCTGATCGCCGAGGTCAACGGTGAGGAACCCACGGTGATTGTCCACGACACCCTGCCCGGGGATGTTCCGGACCTGCGGGAATTCGACAACGTCGTGATCTCGCCGGGACCGGGGCACCCGGCCGAACCGCGCGACTTCGGCATCGCCGCCCAGGTCATAACCGATGCCACGGTCCCCGTGCTCGGCGTCTGCCTGGGCCACCAGGGCATCGCCGTGGGGGAGCGGGGCCGGGTGGGACCTGCGCCGCAGCCCCGGCACGGACACCTCACCACCGTCCGGCACGACGGCCGCGGCCTCTTCCAGGGGCTGCCGCAGAACTTCACCGCGGTCCGCTACCACTCCCTGGCCGTCGCGGGGCCGCTCCCGGACACCCTGGAGGCCACCGCCTGGGCCGAGGACGGTGTTCTGATGGGCCTCAGGCACCGCGCCCGCCCGGTGTGGGGCGTGCAGTTCCACCCGGAGTCCGTGCTCACCGACTACGGCCACCGCATGCTCGTCAACTTCCGCAATCTCACCGCCGAGCGCGCCCGCAGCCCCCGTACGAAGAACACCGCGGTCCTCGCGTCCGCCCTCCCCGTTCCGCGCCCCGGATCCGGGAACGGCACACCGGCCGCCGCCGCCATTCCCCGCCCCCGCCGCTCCGCGCCCACCGCCCACCGGCTCCACTTCCGCCGCATCCCCGGCGCCGTGGACACCGAGACGGCCTTCACCCGCATGTACGCCGGCTCTCCGCGCGCCATCTGGCTGGACAGCTCCCGCGTCGAACCGGGCCTCTCCCGCTTCTCCTTCCTCGGGGACGACAGCGGCCCGCTCACGGAGTACATGCGCTACGACGTCGAGGCCGGCGTCTGCGAGGTCGAGCGGCCCGGACAGCCCGCACGCAAGGTCCGCGCGAGTGTCTTCGACTACCTCAAGCGGCAGTTGGCGACCCGCCGCATCGACGCCACCGGACTGCCCTTCGACTTCACCGGCGGATACGTGGGCTACTTCGGGTACGAGCTGAAGGCCGACTGCGGCTCCCCGAACCGCCCCCGCGCCCGAACCCCCGACGCCTGCTGGCTGTTCGCGGACCGCCTGGTCGCCGTCGACCACGAGGAGGGCTTCACCTACGCGGTCTGCCTTGCCGAGGACAACCCGCAGGCCGCCCGCGAGGCCGCCGACTGGCTCGATGCCGTCACGGCCCGACTCACCTTCGTGGCAGGGAAGGACGAGCCCGCCGCAGACCTGCCGCCCGGGGAGCCCACCGGCTCCGCCGAGCCCTGGCTGGACCGCGACCGCACGAGGTACCTCGCCGACATCGAGGCCTGCCGACGGGAGCTTAAGGCCGGCACCAGCTACGAGATCTGCCTGACCAACGCCGCCCGGATGCCCGCACCGGATGACCCGTACGCCTTCTACCAGGCGCTGCGCCGGGTGAACCCCTCCCCGTACGCGGCCTACCTGCGCTTCGGTGACCTCGACGTGGCCGGATCCTCCCCGGAGCGGTTCCTGAGGATCACCCGGGACGGCGTCGCCGAGGCCAAGCCCATCAAGGGCACCGCACCGCGCGGCGCCGGTCCGGAGGAGGACGCGGTCCTCAGGGACACGCTGGCCGCCGACGAGAAGACCCGCGCGGAGAACCTGATGATCGTCGACCTGCTGCGCAACGACCTCGGCCGGGTCTGCGAGACGGGCACGGTCCGGGTCTCCCGGCTCATGGCCACCGAGACGTACGCCACCGTCCACCAGCTCGTCTCCACCGTCGAGGGACGCCTTCGCGCGGACACGGACGCCGTGGACTGCGTGCGCGCCTGCTTCCCGGGCGGCTCGATGACCGGCGCGCCGAAGCTGCGCACCATGGAGATCATCGACGGCCTGGAGACCGAGGCCCGGGGCGTCTACGCCGGGGCGCTCGGCTACCTCGGGTGCAGCGGCGGCGCCGACCTGAACATCGTCATCCGCACCGCCGTGATCGCCGACGGGCAGCTTCACCTCGGCGCGGGCGGCGCGATCGTCCTCGGCTCCGACCCGGCTGCCGAGTACGACGAGATGCTGCTGAAGACCGCCGCCCCGCTGCGCGCCTATCACGAGCACACCACCGCCCCGGCAACCGCGGAACAGGAGGCGGCCCGATGACCACCCCCCGGTCCACGCTGGCCCTCGCCGACACGGACGCCCCCGGCGACAGCGACGCACCCGCGGACACCGACGCTCCCGGCAACCTCGCGGCCCAGCTCGCCGAACTCGCCCGGCGGCGCGGCTGGACCCACCGGCTGGCCTTCCACCAGGGGCACCGGTCCTGGACCCACGGCGAGGTGCACGACCTGGCCGCCCGTGCCGCCACCGTGCTCGCCGACCACGGCGTCGGCCCCGGCGACCGGGTGCTGCTCGCGCTGCCCGACTCGATCGCCTGGGTGACCGCGTTCCTCGCCACCGCCCGACTCGGCGCTGTCGCCGTCCTGGTCAACCCCGAACTCACCCCATCCGAACTGGAGTTCATGGCCGACGACACCGAGGCCGTGCTCTGCCTGACCGGCCCCGGCCTCGACGACCGCTTCCCGCGCCGTACCCGTCTCGGCGCCGACCAACTGGTCGCCCTCACCCGCGCCGCCGCACCCCTGACCGGTGCCCACCGGACCGACGCCCACTCCCCGCTGTACATCCAGTACACCTCGGGCACCACCGGCCGCCCCAAAGGTGTCGTCCACACCCACGGCGATCCGAAGGCGTACCACGACCTCATCGCGCGGCGCCTCCTGCGCATCACCGAGGACGACGTCACGCTGTCGGTGTCCAGGCTGTACTTCGCCTACGGCTTCGGCAACGCGTTCGCCTTCCCGCTGTTCTCCGGTTCCTCCGCGGTCCTGGTGGACCGGCGGCCGGGCCCCGCGGCCGTGGACGACCTCGTCGTACGCCACCGGGTCACCCTCCTCTACTCCGTGCCCTCGGCCTACGCCGCCCTGGTCGCGGACCGGGGCAGCGGGCACAGCGCCTGCTTCGCCTCCGTGCGCGCCGCAGTCTCGGCCGGCGAGGGCATGCCCGCCGGGCTCGGGGCGCGGGTCACCGAGCTCCTCGGCGCACCCGTCCTGGAGCAGATCGGCTCCACGGAGGCCGGGCACGCCTTCTGCGCCAACAGCTTCAGCCACAACCACCCGGGCACCGTCGGCCGCCCCGTCCCCGGCTTCGAGGTCGAGCTGCGCGATGGCTCGGGGCAGCCCGTGCCGGACGGCGAGGAGGGTGAACTCTGGGTGCACGGACCGACGTTGATGCCCGGCTACCTCAACCGGCCGGAGGACAGCGCCCGCACCCTGGTCGACGGCTGGCTCGCCACCCGGGACCGGGCACGCCGCGAACCCGACGGCACCTTCCGGCACCTGGGCCGCGCCGACGACATGGAGATGGTCGGCGGGATCACCCTCTCCCCACTGGAGGTCGAGGCGCTGCTGCGTACGCACCCGGCGGTCAGGGAGGTCGCCGTGGCCGCCGTCACCGATGCGCGCGGCGCGAGCAGACTGCGGGCGTTCGTCGTCCCGGTCACCCCCATCCCGCCAGGACTGGAGGCCGAACTGATCTGCCTCGCCCGGGAAAAGCTCGCCGCCTTCAAGGTCCCCCGCAGCGTCAGCTTCGTCGGCTCGCTGCCCCGCACACCATCCGGAAAGCTCCGCCGCCACCTCGTCCGCCAGGGCGCCTGGTGACCCTGCAGAAAGGACCGGGCTCATGCCACAGCAGCAGCCCCTGCTCGCCGACCGCGCCTTCTATCTGGGCCCGGTGTTCCGGCAGGCGGCGGACCGCCACGGCGCCGTCTTCGTCACCCTCGACCGCCCCCTCGACGTCAGCCCCGGCCTCGGTGTCGACCTCACCTACACGGCCCTCGCCGACCTCGTCGAGGAACTGTCGGCACGCCTGTGGGAGGCGGGCGTACGACCCTCCGAGGAAGTCGTCGTCCACAAGACGGACAACGTCGACATCGTGCTGCTGACCTGCGCCGTCTCCCGGATCGGCGCCGTCCCCGTGCTGCTCTCGCCCACCCTCGCGGGCCCGGTCGTCGCGCAACTCCTGGCCCGCCTCCACCAACCCTGGCTGATCACCGACCGGGCCACACTCGAAGGCACGCTGAGCGAGGCCGCGCTGCCCGACCTGGTCCGCCGGACCCTCTCCGTCGACGACGCCCCCGGCGCCGTACCGCTGGAGAAGTACGCCGGCTCGCAGCCCCCGGCCGCCGTGCGCCTCCACCCCCGCGAACCCTCCCTGATCACCCACAGCTCCGGCACCACAGGCGTCCCCAAGCTCGCCGTGCACTGCGCGAACACCATGTGGAACCGGCTGGTCCCGCAGAAGGCCATGGGCCTGCCCACCCGCGGTGAGACTGCCGCGCTGCACATGTCCTTCGTGCACTCCCGCTTCTACCACCTGCTCGGCGTCCTGCTGCACTACGGCAGCCCCCTGGTCCTCATCACCGACCCGGACCCGGCGAAGGTCGGCCCCCTGCTGACCCGGCACCGCCCCGGAATCGTCGAGACCCACCCCAACACCTTCGTCCTGTGGGAGGAGTTGGCGGACGCCCCCGGGGCCCCGCTGTCCCGGGTGCGCTCCTACGGCGCCACCTTCGACGCCATCCACCCGCGCACCGTGCGGCGCCTGCTCGACGCCTCGAAGCGCCGAGCCCCGTGGCTCATCCAGCTCTACGGGCAGAGCGAGACCGGCCCGGTCGCCTTCCAGTGGTTCACCCGGCGCAGCGCGGCCCGCGCCGACGGCCGCCGGGTCGGTATCGGCATACCCGGCTTCACCCGGGTCCGGGTGGCCGACGAGACCGGACGGCGCGTCCGACCGGGCACCCCCGGCCGCATCGAGGCCCGCACCCGGGGCCGTATCCTCACCTACCTCGGCGGCCACCAGCAATACCTGCGCCAACTCGGCGACGGATGGTGGCAGATGGGCGACATGGGTTACCAGAGCCGCCTGGGAGCCCTGTATCTGATCGACCGTGAGATCGACCGGATCGACACCGTGCACAGCAACCTCGAAGTCGAGGACGCCCTCATGTCCCGCCTGGAGGAACTGCGCGAGGTCGTCATCGTGCCCGGCGCCGAGCGCGAACCGGTGCCCGTGGTGTGCGTGCGCGGCGAACAGCCCCTCGACCTCGACCGCTGGCGCCGCGCGGTCGCCGACCTGCCCACGATGGCCGAACCACAGCAGTGGCGGTTCGAGGAACTGCCCATGACCGCCACCTGGAAGGTGAAACGCGTCGAGATCACCCGCCTGCTGACCGAAGGTGCCCACGCGTGAAGCCGGCCGTCGTCGTGGGCGCGGGCCCGGTCGGCCTCGCCGCCGCCCTCGCCCTGCGCGGCCACGGCCTGCCCGCCGTCGTTCTGGAGGCAGACCCGGAGGGACGGCAACGGCCAGGCAGCCGCGCCCTGTTCGTCCACCGCGAGACCCTGCACCTCCTCGACGGGATGCGGGCGGGCCTGGCCGCCGAGATCACCGGCTACGGCCGCAGCTGGCAGACCCGGCGCACCCTCTACCGCGGCCGTGAGGTCTATGCCCGCACCTTCCCGCCCCCCTCCGGACTCCCGCCCTTCACCAGCCTCCGCCAGGTGGACACCGAGCGCTTCCTGCTCGCCGCCTGCCGGGCCGCCGGCGTCGAGTTCGTGTGGGACGCGAACGTCGCGGAGGTCCGCACCGCGCCGACCGGCGTCACCCTGACCACCGAGGACGGCCGCACCTGGAACGCCGAACGCGTCATCGCCGCCGACGGCGCCCGCTCGACCGTACGGCAGGCACTGGGCATCCCCCTTGAGGGCAGTCACGCGGCCGGCTTCCACGTCGTCGCCGACATCGCCGACATCCCCGGCAGCGAACTCCCGCTGGAGCGTGTCTTCCACTACGAGCACCCCGGCGTCGGCGGCCGCAGCGTGATGCGCGTGCCGTTCACCGGCGGCTTCCAGCTCGACCTCCAGTGCCGCGACGACGACGGCCAGGAGGAGTACGGCACCGAGCGCGCTGTCCGACGCTGGCTGCCTGCGGTCGTGGGGGAGGGGTACGAGGACCGCATCCTGTGGGTGTCCACGTACCGCTTCCTGCGCAAGGTCGCGGCCGACTTCGCCGATCCGCACCACCGGGTGCTGCTCGTCGGCGAGGCGGCCCACCTCTTCCCGCCGTTCGGGGCGCGCGGCATGAACAGCGGGATCGCGGACGCCGCGGCGGCCGCGGCGGCCGTCGTCACCGGTACGACGACGGCCGTCGCCGAGTTCGCCGCCGCCCGGCGGGCGGCGGCCCTGTTCAACAGCGCCGCCGCCGGAGCGGCCCTGGACCACCTGCGGCCGCAGCGCCGGACCGTGCGGGCCCGGCAGCGCGCCGCCGCAGCCCTCGCACCGGTCCTGCCCTGGTGCGGCTCCTGGCTGGAGCACGCCCCTTACGGACCGCGCGGCGGTGCGCCGGTGAACGCCGGACGTACCTACTGATGACCGTGCCCCTGACCGAGGAGGGAGCCTCGATGACCCGATCCGCCGTAGTGGAAGGCCTGTTGGCCTGGAAACCGGCCGAGGGGCTGATTCCCGCCCAGGTGGAGAGCGGGCGGCTGCTGGCCGCCGACTCCTGGCTGCTGCGCGACGGACGCATGCGCGGCCTCGAACGCCACCGCGAGCGCTTCCTGCGCGCCTGCGGCGAGTGCGACGGGCCGCCCCTGGGGCAGCTCGTCGAGTTCTGGCGGGACGTCACGGACATGCTCCCGCGGTCGGGGGAGTGGTTCCCGCGGGTCGAACTCGAGGCTGGATCACGCGAGTTGCGGCTGTGGCTGCGACCGGCACCACCGCTCGCCCCCGAGGTACGGGTGTGGGCCGAGGGCCAGACCGATCCGCGCACCCTTCCCCAGCGCAAGGGCCCGGATCTGGCCATGCTGGCCCGCATCCGTAACCGGGCCTCCGCCCACGACGCCGAGGAGGCCGTGCTGGTCGCCCCCTCCGGGCTGGTGCTGGAGGGGGCCGCCTCCAGCCTGGTGTGGTGGGAGGACGACACCCTCTGCCTGCCCTCGCCGCGGCTCCCGGTGCTCGCCGGGGTCACCATCGGCCTCATCCAGGAACACGCCCGGCAGTCCGGCATCCGCATCGCCCACCGCGAACGGACCCTGGACGACCTGGACGGCCGGGAGGCCTGGCTGGTGAACGCCCTGCACGGCATCCGGCCGGTGACCGCCTGGACGGGACGGGACCTCACCCCGGGCCCCGCCGTCCGCGCCCCGGAATGGCGGGACCGGCTCGACGACATCGCGGAGCCGTTGCCGGAGCAACGCTGACGGAATGACGAAAGAGAATCGCGCCGGATCAGAATATGACGACCCGGCGCGATTCGTTGTGTGTGATGTGTGGTGCGTGGAATGGGATGCGAACCGGAAATCTACTTCTTGGCGGACTGATAGGCCCCTGGAACCATACGCGTCGCGATGGCGATGCGGTTGTAGGCGTTGATGACCGTGGCCGCCCAGACGAGGGCGGCGAGCTGCGCTTCGTCGAAGACCTCGGCGGCTCGCGCGTACACCTCGTCCGGCACGTGTCCGTCGTTCACCAAGGTCACGGCCTCGGTCAACTCCAGTGCGGCACGCTCGCGTTCGCTGTAGAAGGGGGTCTCCCGCCAGGCGTTGAGCGTGTAGATCCGCTGTTCGCTCTCGCCCCGAGCGCGGGCGTCCTTGGTGTGCATGTCGAGACAGAACGCCCATCCGTTGATCTGTGAGGCACGAATCCGGACGAGTTCGAGGATCTCCGGCTCGACCTTCGCCTCCTGTGCCGCGGAAACGGCGGCAGCGTGCAGGGCGCCCATGGCGCCGGACACATCGGGCGTGATTTTCTTCAGGGCAACGCGCGGCAGGGATTCGCTATTGGTCATACCGGAACTCTAGCTTTCCGGAACGGAGTTCGATTGCGAAAACCAGGAATTCCCCTGAAACGGCAGCAGGTTGCGGATCTGGCCAGGACAGGCGACTTCACACTCCGGGTGCGGGCCGTACGGCGATCCCGTTCCGCTCAAGCAGCGCCGCCGTCACCCCGTCTCCCGTCACCAGCTCACCGGCGAACGATCCGTCGTACACCACACCCCGTCCGCACGACGGGCTGCGCGGCATCAGCAGTGCCTCCGCGCAGCCGGCGTGCCGCGCCGCCGCGAGGGCGCGCCGTGCCCCGTCCACGAACTCCGCTGTCACGTCACGCCCCGTGTCCTCGACGACCCGCGCTGTCCCGTCGAGCACGTCGTGCCCGTCGCCACCCACCAGCTCCGCGGGCCGCCGCGGTGTCGTGAGCCCGCCCGCGACCTCTGGGCAGAAGGAGACAACTTCGCGTCCGGTCACTGCCTCCTCGACTGCCGACGATGCCTTGTGGCGCCCGTCGAACCGGCATGGCACCCCACGCAGACACGCGCTGACCAGGATCGCTTCCATGTCGTCAGGCTAGTACGCGTCCGCCCCATCTGAGGCCGGCCTCCCGGCGGAGGTGATCACGTGGACCCGAGACGAAGCCCTCCCCAATCGATAGTCTACTATCGAGGTGATAGTGGACTATCAGTTGTTCCGTCGGATCGACGAGCGGAGCAGCGCTCGCACGACGACGAGAGGGAGGGCGATCTGTGGACGCGCCCCGCACGGAGCCGACTGAAGCCGGGAAGAGCCCGGGACCAGGGACTTCCGAGGTCTGGGGCCTCGTACTCTCCAGCGGGGCGGCGCGAGGGGCCGCTCATGCCGGGGCCCTGCTGGCGTTGGCCGAGTACGGGGTCGATACCGAGATCGTCGTAGGGACGAGTGTGGGGGCGCTCGTCGGCGGTGCATGGGCGGCAGGGCTGTCGGCCACGAAGATCGCCGAACGCATCGAAGCCGCGACCTGGTCGGACTTCGGGAGCCTCCGATTGAGCCGGCGGATCGCGCTCATCGAGACGACCGCGCTCAGGGCGAACTTGCACTGGATCTTCCAGCACCGGCATGTCGATGACCTTCCACGCCGCTTCGCGACCGTGGCGACCGACGTGCGCACCCGCCGGGCGGTCCTGCTGGACCGGGGCTCCGCGGTCACGGCGGTCGAGGCGTCGGTCGCAGTCCCCGGCGTGTTTCCTCCGGTGCGCGTCGGCGACATGGTGCTTGTCGACGGTGCACTCAACTCGCAGCTGCCCGTCTGGGCCGCCCACCGACTCGGTGCCACGCGGACGATCGGCATACGGCTGCGCGCACCCTCCTCGCGCAGCGGCCGTTCGGCCCTTCAACGCGCGGTTCTTCCCCCGGCGGACATCATTGAGCCCGATATCGAGATCGTCATCGACACCGACGGACACTCCTCGTGGACCTCACGGGACGTGCCCCGGCTCATGGCCCTCGGATACGACGCGGCTACTCGCCAACTCCATGAGTGCGCCCGGGACATGGACCTCACGTCGATGCGGGTTGCCGGTGTCCGGCGCTGAGACGAAGCTCCCGGAGGGGCGGTCTCCCCACGGAGGATCGCCGCGCGACGTCGACACGCTTGAGTCTCTTGCTGCCCGGGTGCTGCGGCGCGGTGCCGGTGCCCTGATCGCGCTCGGTGTCCGAGGAGTCGCCCGGCTGGAGATCTCCGGGCTCGAGGAGTGCGGTGATCTGGGGAAGGGGCCTCTGATCGTCATCAATCACCGCAGCTTCCTCGACCCGCTGGTGGTCGTGACCCTGTGTCGCAGGTATGGCGTGTGGCCGTACACCCTTGCCCGGGAGGACTTCTTCGACAGGCCCTTGAGCCGTACGGTCCTTCGTGTACTCCGGGCGATCCCCGCCCTCCGAGGGCGCTCGGCCCTGGGCGGACTACGGCGAGCCGAGCGCCTGCTCGCAGCGGGACAGGTCGTGGTGATCGCTGCGGAAGGGCGGATCGTCCCTGATCACGAGCGTCCCGACGGCGTCGGCGAGCTACGTGGTGGGGCCGCCTGGCTCGCGTACCGCACCTCCGAGATGGTGGTGCTCACCCTGACCGGAACGGATGACGCGTGGCCGGTCAGGCGCACACTGCCGCGGTGGAGGGCGCTGGACCGGCCGATCGTCACCGTTCGTGCACGCCGGGTCTCCCTCGATCCCGGCGCACGCGGCCACTCGATCACCGCCACCATCCGCGCGACGATGTCCGAACTCATCGACGGGGCCTGACCCGTGGCGGCCGGGAGGCACAGGCGCGGCTCCCGCCATGCTGCCCTGAGGGCGACGGGAGCCGTACGGCGGAGATACGTCAGCTCAGGCCGACGGCCTCCAGGGCGGTGGTCCAGTCGGCGGCGATGGCCTTCTGCGCCGGAGCAAGCTTGATCGTTCCTGCGCAGACCGCCTTGTACAGCTTGTACTCGACGGTGTCCTTGTCGGTGGCGCTGGACCCGCCCGCGTCGTAGCGGGGCTCGGGCCACAGGTTCTGCTCGCTCTTCGGGCTGCCGCCCAGGGACAGCGGTATGAGGTGGTCTTCTTCGTAGTCCGCGGTGGAGGTGTCGCTGTAGCCGTACTCGGCGATCTGTTTCACCTTCAGCGCGTTGGTGTAGCTGGTGGACGGACGGATCGAGGAGCTGTAGCCCGAGACGCAGATCGTGGAGTTGATCGTGGACTGGGTGACGGCCGAGTTGAGCGCACCGGGCTGGCAGGCGGGATCCTGCAGCGGCAGATACGCCTGCGAGCAGCTGGCGGCGTGCGCGGTCCCGGTGGTGATGACCAGACCGCCGGTGGCGAGGGTCAACGAGCAGATGGCAACGGCGATGTGGCGCATGTGGGGCATGGCATGGCTCCTGCATGGAAGACTCACTTCGGCATGCGCTCGAAGTGTCGCTGACATGACAACAGAGCGGGGTCTATGCGGGTAGATCAATACGATGAACAGCTCGTTACCGACAGATGGCCCGGGTCGGCCCCGGCGTGATCGGGCAGCGCGTGCTCGTGCTTCAGACCGTCGCAGCGACGGATACGAGGTGGCCGACGTCCAGCCTCACTCCGGGTGGAAACGTCGGCCCCCTGTCAGCCCTGTCAGCCCTGTCAGCCCTTCTGTTCGACCCTCACCCAGTCCACCTCGGCCTGCACTCCGCCGGCCGCGATCCTGTCCACGCTGGACTGCGGCAGACCCCAGTACGGGGTCGTCACCTTGTTCCAGCCGGCCGGGTACGCGCCGCCGAGGGCGAGGTTGAGGATGACGTACTGGTTGTGGTCGTAGACCCACTGACCGCGCGTCGACTCCAGCTTGTTGCGGGTCGTCTCCTGGACCGGCCGGTCGTCGACATAGAACCGCATCGCCGTCGGGGTCCACTCGACCGAGTACGTGTGCCACTCGTCGACCCGGCCACCGCCCGGGAAGACCTGGCGGGCGCCGATGTTGCCGTCGGCGGAGTAGCCGGGACCATGCAGGGCGCTGCTCGTCCAGTCCGGGTAGCCGATGGCCTCCATGATGTCGGTCTCGCCCGAGGCGGGCCAGGACACCGACGGGTTGTCGACGTTGCTGCCGAGCAGCCAGAAGGCCGGCCAGAAGCCGTCGCCGGCCGGGAGCTTCATACGGGCGCTGACCTTGCCGTACGTGAAGTCGAACTTGGTGTTGGTGTCGATGCGGCCGGAGGTGAAGTCGTAGGTGCCGCCGCCCGCCTGGGTGCAGTCGTTGCAGTACTTGGCGCGCAGGATCAGGCTTCCGTTCTCGGTGCGGATGTTGTCCGCGGAGTCGACGTACGCCTGGGACTCGCCGTTGACCGGGCCCATCTCGGTTCCGGTGCGTACGACACGCCACTTGGAGCGGTCGAGGGACGAACCGGTGAAGTCGTCGAAGAACTTCGTCTGGTACGACCCCTGTTGCTCGCCCGGGAGCGCCGGGTAGGCGGCGTTCGCGCTGCCGCCGGTGCCCCAGACCTGGAACTCGTAGAGGGAATAGCCGAATTGGGCGGTGTAAGGGGCCGGGTTGTAGAAGCTGCGGCGCTCCTTGCCGAGCATGCGGACGTAGCGGCCGGTCACCGGGGAGGGAAGGACGATCGTGTCGTGCAGGCCGACCGCCTCGCCCGGGGACTTGACGTCGGCGCGGCGGGAGGCGACTTCGGCGGCCGAAGGCTGGTACACCGTCCGCCAGTCGACGTTGTTGTCGGAGACCTGGAGTTGGTAGTCGACGGCGTAGGCGGCCTCCCAGTACAGGTCCACCTTGGAGATGGTAGAGGTGGCGCCGAGGTCGACGGAGACCCAGCGGTCGGCGTTCCAGTCGCTGGACCAGCGGGTCGCGTCGTCCTTGAGGCTGGCTGGGATGCCGCCGTCGGTGACGAAGGCGGGCGAATTGCCCGCGTGCTGGTAGAAGTTGCTGTACGCCGGGTGGTTGAGGGCCAGGTTGGTCACCGACGGGGAGGCCGGGGCGGGCTCGCCGCCGTAGACCCTGAAGGAGAACAGCGAATAGCCCCAGGGCGTGGCGCGTTCGATGCCGCGCATACGGACGTAACGGCCGGTCGCCTCCTGGGGGTAGGTGTGCGCGGTGACGGTGCCTCCGGTGCCGTCGGTCTCGGTGTAGAACGGGGTCCAGCCGGTGCCGTTCTTGGAGACCTCCAGGACGTACTTCTTGCCGTAGGCGGCTTCCCAGTGGAGGACGACGCGGTCGACGCGGATGGTCGAGCCGAGGTCGATGCGGATCCAGGCGTCGTCGGCGAAATTGCTGGACCAGCGGCTGGCGGCGTTGCCGTCGAAGGCGTTGCCGGGGGTGGTCGCCCCGTTCTCGCTGCCGGAGGCGGTGACCGAACTCGCGTCGGCGGCGTAGGCCGTGCCCGCCCGGTCGGCGTCCCAGGTGACGGCGGCCGCGGCGGGCGGTGCGGTGAGGATCGTGCCCGAGGTGAGCAGGGCGGCCGTGGCGAGCGCGGCCAGGAGGGTACGGCGGGCGCGGGATGGCATGGGGGACTCTCCCTCGAGTCAGATTGGTGTGGACCTGACATTCACGGGCTGGTCGCAAGGGCGGCGGACGGCGGCGTCTCTGAGGTTGTGGGGGGTTCGGCTACTGAATGCCGTCATGGCTTAATTTAGGACGTGAGTTAAACGTCGGGAGGCATGCGCGTCAAGGGGAACGGCAGGACTTGCAACAGGAGCTGCTCCGCTCTCCACGTGACTTGATCCGATGGCCGGGCATCCGAGGAGTCCTGCCGAACCCTTGACGCTCCCGTTCGGACAGTTGAAGCAATCAGCATCGGGAGGGCGCCCTCGGCCCGGCTGAGTTCACTCTCTGAATCCAGGAGCTGTCCCATGTCCGGCCTGGTGTCGGCTTCTCGTCCTCACCAGCGGCGGTGACGCCGGTCTTGCCGCCTTACCCGTCGTCGGGGCCCTCCGCCGATCGGTGTTGACGTCATCAACGTGCGACGTCTAGTGTTGATGACGTCAGCACGCGACCCTCTCAGGCCGAGGAACACACCATGTCCGACCGCCGACACACGTCCCGGCGGGCGATCCCCGCCATGCTCACCGCCGTCATGGACGCCGGTTCCGTCCCCGTCCGCACCCTGCAGGAGTGCCTCGGCCCCCTGGCCGCCCGGCTCGCCGACGGTGAGGGCACCGCCGAGGCCACCCTGGAGCCGGCGCGGCTGATCGTCCGGCTCTCCCTCACGCCCGCCCCCGAACCCGACCGGGACGGTGCGGAGGCGGCGGCACTGTCCCGCGACGATCTCCTCGACGCGCTCGCCGCGCATCAGCAGATCGCGCGGGAGGTCACCCACGTGCTGGCCCTGGATCGCCCTCTGCCCCTGCTGACGCTCACGATCGAGGGCCCGTGGCAGCGCTACGAGGTGGAGCTGTCCGCCGGACGCGACCGCGACCTGGTCGGCATCGCCGAGATCGCCGAACTGCGCGGGGTCGCCCGGCAGAGTGCCCACCGCACCACCCAGCTGTCCGACTTCCCCGACCCCTACGCCGACCTCGCCGCAGGCCGGATCTGGCGGCGCCATGACGTCGAGCAGTACTTCGCCCGCCGGGACAGCAAGGCGCAGGAGAGCAAGACGGCGGGCCCGCCGCCGCCGTGGCTCATCTACCGGCTGCAGATCGCGGGCATGCTCGCCGACCGCCGCAAGCAGCTGCCGCCCGATCTGGCGAACGCGGTCGATCACCCGCACCTGCTGACCGGCGCCCTGCTTGCGCGGGCCGTCGCCGAACTCGGCGGCCCGGCCGCGATCTGCGACCGGCTCAGCGTCTCGGCGCGTACCGTCCAGCGCTGGATCGCCGGGACCGACTGATCGCCGGAGTGGCGTACGCCCGGGGTGCGGCGGCATCTGCTCGGCGACCGTCAGACCGGCCCCGCCGCTCCGTCCGGATCAGTGCCCGCCGGGCGTGGGCGGCGCCGGCCGGGCACGGGGAGCGAAGGGAGCAGCGCAGGCTCGCCCGCGCTGCTCGTCGGCACCCCCGGCCCGGGACCGCAGCCAGAGCGCCGATGTGACGGCCCTGCCCGAAGTCACCGCCACCCTGGAGCGCATCCGGATGCCCGAGCAACTCGGCGTCCGCAACCCCTACTTCCTGCCCCACGAGGGCACCATCCGGGACACCACCCGGGTCGAGGGCAGCGAGCTGATCTCGTTCTCCAGCTACAACTATCTGGGCCTGTCCGGCCACCCGTCGGTCGCCCGGGCCGTGCACGAGGCGGTCGAGCGGTACGGCACCTCGGTGTCCGCCGCCCGCATCCTGTCCGGCAACCGCCCGCTGCACCAGGAACTCGACGAGAGCCTGGCGGGTCTCGTCGGCGCCGAGGCCGCGGTGACTCTGGTCAGCGGCCATGCCACCAATGTCACCGTCATAGGGCACCTGGTGGGCCCCGAGGACCTGATCCTCCACGACGCGCTCGCCCACGACAGCATCCTCCAGGGCTGCCGTCTGTCGGGCGCGGCCCGCCAGCCGTTCCCGCACAACGACATGGCCGCCCAGGACCGGATCCTGAACCACGTACGGGACCGCTACCGCCGGGTCCTGATCGTCGTGGAAGGTGTGTACAGCATGGACGGCGACACCGCCGACCTGCCCGCCCTGATCGCCCTCAAGCAGAGGCATTCGGTGCTGCTGATGGTGGACGAGGCGCACAGCATCGGCGTGATGGGCAAGACCGGCGGCGGCATCGGTGAGCACTGCGGCACCGACCCCCAGGACGTGGACGTCTGGATGGGCACCCTGTCCAAGTCCCTGGCGAGCTGCGGCGGTTATGTGGCCGGACGCCGGGAGCTGATCGAGCACTTCCGGTACACCCTCCCGGGCTTCGTCTACAGCGCGGGCCTCACCCCACCGAACGCCGCCGCCGCTCTGGCAGCGCTGCGGCTGATCCGTGAGGAGCCCGAGCGGATCGCGCGGCTGCACGAGCGCTCGGAACTGTTCCTGCGCCTCGCCGCCGAGGCCGGGATCGACGTCGGCACCAGCGAGGGCACACCGATCGTGCCGTGCATCATCGGCGACTCGCTGAAGACGATCCGGCTCGCAGACCGGCTCTACACCCGCGGAATCAGCGTCAATCCGATCCTTCACCCGGCGGTGGAGGAGCGGCTGACACGGCTGCGCTTCTTCATCACCTCCGAGCACACCGAGGAACAGATCGCGTCCACCGTCACCGCCATGGCCGAGGAGTTGTCCCGGCTGGGCTGACCGGAACAAGAATGATCCGGAACAAGAGCCAACTGCTACAAGAGCCAACCGAGACAAGAACTGACCGACACAAGAACTGACCGACACAAGAACTGACCGACACAAGAACATCCGAGCAGGAGACAGACATGACGACGCACGTGGTCATCGGAGCAGGAGCGATCGGCGCAGCCACCGCTCTCCTCCTGGCCGAATCCGGCGACCAGGTGACGGTCGTCACGCGGCAGGGCACCGGCCCGGATCATCCCCGCATCGGGAAAGCGGCTGCCGACGCGACGGACCCGGACCGGCTGGCGCGAATCGCCGAGGGCGCTGCGACTCTGTTCAACTGCGCCGCTCCGCCCTACCACCGATGGGCCGAGGAATTCCCGCCGCTGGCCGCGTCCTTGCTCACCACCGCCGAGCGCACCGGCGCCGGGCTGGTACTGGTCGGCAATCTCTACGGATACGGCCCGGTCGACCGCCCCATGACCGAGGACCTGCCGCTGACCGCGACCACCGTCAAGGGCGGGGTGCGCAGCCGGATGTGGCAGGCGGCCCTGGCCGCGGCGCAGGCGGGTCGGGTCCGCGTCAGCGAGGTGCGCGCCAGCGACTTCATCGGGCCGGGAGCGCAGTCGTTCTTCACCGTGGCGGTTGCTCCCGGGGTGCTCGCCGGGCGGCGTGTCCTGGTGCCCGCCGACCTTGACGCGCCTCACTCCTGGACGTGCACCACCGACGTGGCCCGCACCCTTGTCGCCGTCAGCCGAGGCGAGGGAGCCTGGAACCGGCCCTGGCACGTGCCGTCCGCCCCGCCGCTGTCGGTGCGGGAGCTCGCCACCCGGCTGGCTCGACTCCACAACCGGCCGGTGCCGCGCCTGCGCCCCCTGCCGGGACCACTGTTGTCCCTGGCCGGAGTGTTCTCACCCCAGGCACGTGAACTGGTGGAACTCCAGTACCAGTTCCGCCGCCCCTTCGTACTCGACAGTTCCTCGGCCGAGGTGGCCTTCGGCCTCGCGCCCACCCCCGTGGACCAGGCACTGCTCGCCCTTCACCCCCTTCCCCGAGAAAAGAGGCCATGACCGAACGCATTCGGGTGGGCGTCATCGGCGCCGCGGCCGCTGTCTGTACCATCGAGGTTCGAGTGACGTGGATCACTAAAGATCTATGTATGGGATGCAACTGCGACCCTTGCTGTCACAGTCTGACAGGAGGTCGGGCCCCTGAGGGCCGGGGAGCGAGAGAGCGGGGCAGGTCGTGGGACGGCGCAGCGGGGGCATAGGGATCGCACTCGTCACGGTCGCGATGCTCGTGGGCACGAGTGCCTGCGGCGGGGGCGGCAGCGACAAGGCGGCTGGGGACGACGCGAAGGCGCCGTCGGGAAAGGCGAGTGCGAGTGCGTCACCCACGCCGACGAAGCCCGCGGGGCCGCCGATGCTGCTGGACACGATCACCCCTCAGACGGGAAACACGGTCGGCGTGGCCATGCCGATCTCGGTGATCTTCACGAACCCGGTGGCGGTGAAGGCGCGGGCCACGGTCGAGAGGCACCTGAAGGTGAGCGCCTCCCAGCCGGTGGCCGGCGCCTGGCACTGGATGGGCGACAGGCGCGCCGACTGGCGGCCGAAGACGTACTGGCCCTCCGGCACGAAGGTGAAGATCGACGCCGACCTGAAGGGCGTCACCAACGGCAACGGACGCTACGGCGTGCACGGCTACACCCACACCTTCACGATCGGCGACGACGTACGTGCGGACGTCTCGGTGACCGGCCACACCATGAAGGTGACCCGCAACGGCAAGGCGGTACGCACGCTGTCGATCAATGCGGGCAGCGCCCAGTATCCGACGTGGAACGGCACGATGGCCGTCATCGACAAGCAGGAGAAGGTCCACATGACCTCCTGCAGTGTCGGCATCAGCTGCGACAAGGGCAGCGCCAACTATTACGACCTGACGCTGCCCTGGGATGTCCACCTGACCCAGTCCGGCACCTATGTGCACTACTCGACCGGTGACCCCAATCCGGGCAGCGGCAGCGCCCGTGGCTCGCACGGCTGCGTCCATCTGTCCCTGTCGGACGCCAAGTGGTTCTACGGCCAGGTCAAGCAGGGCGACCCGGTCACCATCACCGGCTCGCCCCGTGCCAAGGCCTCGGCCGACAACGGCTACGCCGACTTCAACGTGGGCTGGGATCAGTGGCTCGCAGGCAGTGCGTCGGGGGAGCAGACGACCGCGCAACTGTGACAGGGGCAGCGGCGCCGACCGGCCGTCACCGATCGACAGAGCTGCGACGCCTCCGGATCAGGGGAGCACCGGCGACCGAGAGCGCGCACACCATCAGGACCACAGGAAGCACTCCGGCCCATCCTGGAGCCGCCCGTAGCAGCCCGGCGGAAGCCCCCGCTCCCACGATCAGGGCTCCCAGCTGGGCCGGTACCCAATGATCCGGGCGGCCCGCGCCCACACCCTTCACGATGTACATGGTGAGCGTCCCGGTCAGGTAGGTGGTCACCGCCGCTGCCCGACCGGCCGCCACCATGGCAGCCGACTGGATGCCCATCGCCGCCGCAGCACCGAACTGCAGGAGGTTCCGGGCCATTTCCCCCGGCGACCCGCCCACGGCAGCCCAGATCCCCGTGCCTGCGGCGAGGAGAACGGCTTCTCCCGCAAGGCAGAACATGACCGGCTGCGGCCAATGTGTGACCGCATTCTCGGACCGACGGGTGAGCCAGGCGGTGGCGGCCGTGCCCACACCGAAGCCGGCCAACGCCAGCACCGCTGCGGTCATGCCGGACGCCTGTCCCCGACCCACTGCCATCCCGAGCAGAGCCAGATTGCTCGTCATCACCCCGGCGAACACATGGTCCAGCGCGAGGAAGGAGATGGCTTCCACAGCCCCCGACGTCGCCACCAGAAGTACAACAGCGACGTGCAGGCGTGCCCCGGCTCCGGTGCCCTTCACTGCCCGGCCGTAGGTCGGCATGGGTACCCGGGCTGGTCGGTCAGTGTTCCTGGAGCACGGCGAGAACGTTGCCGGCGGGGTCGGTGAACCACGCGATCCCCGCGGGGCCGCCGTTGTCGGCGCGGACGATGCCCTTTTCGTCGTGGTCGAATCCCGAGTAGCGCTCAAGAGTCACGCCTCGCCGTTCCAGTTCGGCGACAGCGGCCCCGATGTCGTCCACCGGGAAGTTGAGAATCGTGAACGTCGCAGGGGTGTGCGTCTCCTTGGGGTAGACGAGGACCTGCGCGCCGCTGCCGAGCTTGAGGGTCAGCATCCGCATGTCCCCCTGCCCGGACTCCTCGACCTGGAGGCCGAGAGTCTCACCGTAGAACCGGCGGGCCTCGTCGAGGTCGTCGACCGAGAAGCCGCTGAAAGCCTGCGACTGTCCGAACATGCCGTGTGTCTCCTTCACGGGTGAGCGATACCGACGTCTCAGGGCACACCAGAGGCGCCATGGCCGGGCGCCGCGCCACGCGGACGGCGTCCGGATGGTCGTGCGCCCTTCACCCTCACGAATCGCCGACGCGGGTTACGGAAGGGAGCACGACATGCGCCGTCGGTGACCCGCGCGCCGGAGGAGCCCCTGCGGCACCACCCACCGACGCGACGCAAGCCGTCGGACCTGCTCTGCGTGCGGTCGCGGCGACGTGCCAAGCTGTGGGTGTGCGCCGCGATCCGAACCTGGACGAACTGGGGGCCTACCTCAAGTCTTGCCGTGCCCGGTTGAGCCTTGCCGCAGCGGGCTTGCCCGACAGCGGTGAGCCACGTCGTGTCCCCGGTCTGCGCCGTGAGGAAGTCGCCCGGATGGCCGCGATCAGCACCGATTACTACACGCGGCTGGAGCAGGGCCGCATCCCCGCCTCTGCGGCCGTCCTCGGCGCTCTCGCTCAAGTGCTTCGCCTGGACGACGACCAGCGGGACTACCTGCTGACCCTCGCCGGGAAGACCTCCGTGCCCACGGCCGGCCGCAGCGACCGGCAGGTCGCACAGCCGCGGCTGCAGCACCTACTGGACGACCTCACCCTGACGGCGGGGTTCGTCATCGGGCGTAACACCGATCTTCTCGCGTGGAATGCGATGGCCGCCGCCCTCGTGATGGACTTCGGGAGCATCCCGGAGCACGAGCGCAACTATGTGCGCCTGGTGTTCACCGACCCCGCCATCCGCGTGCTGTACAGGGACTGGGAGGACATGGCCCGACTGGCCCTGTCGCACCTGCGCATGGACAGCAGGCGCAATCCTCACGACCCCCGGCTGACGGCTCTCGTCGAAGAACTCTCCGCGCGGGATCCGCAGTTCCGGCTGTGGTGGACCTCGCACGATGTCGCCGTGCGGGCCGGCGGCACCAGGCTGCTCCGTCACCCCGTGGTCGGCGACCTGACTCTGGAACGGTCCACCTTCAGATTTACCCGACGGTGCCGAAGGCCGTCTGTTTCTGATCCGCGGCCCAGGACGCCAGGAGTCGCAGCCCGTCGCAGGAAGGAGAATCGGGCTCGGCCGTCCACACGATGATGCTCTGCTCAGGGTCCGTGGCACACATGAGCGTGTCCCAGTCGAGCGTCAATTCCCCCACTACCGGGTGCCGAAGGGTCTTTCTGCCCTTGCCCCGTATCGCGACGGCATGTTCCGTCCACCACTGCCGGAACTGTGCGTCCCGAACGGACAGTTCGTCGACCAGAGAGGCGAGGCGCGGGTCGCCGGGGTAACGCGCGCTCTCCATGCGCAACTGCGCGACGGCCAGGCGGGTGACGTCCTCCCAGTCCGCGTACAGCTTGCGCATCCAGGGCTCTGTGAAAAGCAGCCTGACAAACACGCGCTCCTGCTCGGCATAGCGCCCGAAATCGGTCCACAGCGCGGCAGCGAGCTGGTTCCAGGCCAGGATGTCCGTTCGCCGGCCGATGACGAAGGCGGGAGTGGCGGTGAGGTCGTCCAGCATGCGCTGCAGTTGAGTGTCCACACGCTGGCGGACGGCTGACGCGGACGGACGCGCCGTCTCCTTCGCCGCGAGGTCGAAGAGATAGGTGCGCTGGTCCTCATTCAGGCGGAGCACCTGCGCGATCTCCTTCAACACGGGAGCCGACGCCGGGAGGCGGCCCTGCTCGATCCGCGTGTAGTACTCGGTGCTGATCCCGGTGAGAAGGGCCACTTCCTCGCGGCGCAGACCGGGCACACGCCGCCGTTGCCCGGCGCGGAGTCCGACGTCGCAGGGACTGAGCTCGGCACGGCGGGCCTTGAGGAACTCACCCAGCTCGTTGAGATGCGGGTTGCGGCTCATGATCTCCAGCCTCGCACAGAAGCCCGGCGTTGTGAGGGGGAGAAATCCTTCCTACGTTGGCTCGGCTCACGCATGAGAACCTTTGTGCGCGGCGCGGTGGCGCGGACGCTCCCCAAGTGTGCGCCGGTCAATACCCGTTCACCCGTTTGCCGCAGCGTAGCGATGCCCTTTCGGCTGAATACTCACTATGACGACCGGGGGTCGGGACGGTCGATTGCCTTGCAGGCCGGCACACAAAGAGAAAGGGTCGCCATGTCCACGGAAACCGCATCTGAGGCCACCATCCAAACCGCCAGGGGAGAAAGCCTCGCGGCGATCACCGGTAACGTCGCCGACATCTCGCGCGGCTGGGTCGTCTGGAACGGCACTTTCAACGGCTGGGTCGACTTCCGGATCAACTGGAACATCATCAATCCCAACTCGACCGTCATCGTCACCGCATCCGAAATCGACGCGAACGGCGTGAGATTCATCGGGGCCGCGCCGTTCACGGTGACGAGCATCGCACCGGCCGCCGGCTTCGTCGTCGCCAAGATCAACATCGCATGGGACAGCCCCCTGCGCATTCGCACTGACCTCGCAGTGCTCAACTGACCTGCTGCACAAGCGCCTGCGGTCAGCGGGCACGCTCCGGCCATGCCGGTACCTGTGCCCGTCGTGCCTGTCGGCTCCGTGCCCCGCACGGGGTTGTGGCCCCGCAGGTCAGTGCTGAAGCAGAAAGCGGCCCGTCTTGTCTCCGGGTCTGCGGCAAACACCCTCGGGCGGGTGTCCGTTCGGGGGTGTTCGTGTTCCGGCTCGGACGTGGAGACCGTCGGCGGCCGGTCAGCAGATCCGGGGCAATTGTTCGCCGATGAGCATGTCGAGGATGCGGCGTGCCCCCAGCAGGGTGCGGACCGTGACCTGCCCCGGGGCGGATTCGAGGACGGTGCCGACCTGTACGGCCCCCGCGCCCTCCGGGAGCGCGCGCATCGCGGCGAGCAGCCGGTCGGCCCGGTCGCCGGCGACGAACGCGACGAGGCAGCCCTCGTTGGCGACATGCAGCGGGTCCAGACCCAGCATCTCGCAGGCGGCGGTCACCGCGGGCGGCACCGGAAGGGCGGCCTCGTCGAGTTCCACACCGACGGCGGACGCCTGCGCCAGTTCGTTGACGGCCGATGCCAGCCCGCCTCGGGTGGGGTCGCGCAGGGCGTGCAGGGCGGGGCCGACCGCCTGCACCATCGCGCGGACCAGCCGGTGCAGCGGCTGGGTGTCGGAGGCGATGTCGGCTTCGAAGCCGAGTCCCTCGCGGGTGCTGAGGACGGTGGTGCCGTGCAGTCCGATCGGGCCCGAGAGCAGGACCGCGTCGCCCGGACGCACACGGTCGGCGGACGGTGTGGCCCCAGCAAGCCGCCGGCCAAGACCTGTGGTGTTGATGAACAGCCCGTCGGCGGCCCCGCGGCCGACGACCTTGGTGTCGCCGGTCACCACCGGCACCCCGGCGGCCGTCGCCGCCCGCCCGATGGACTCGGTGACCCGGCGCAGCACATCGAGCGGGAAGCCCTCCTCGATGACGAAGGCCACCGACAGGGCGAACGGCTCCGCGCCCATCATGGCCACGTCGTTGACCGTGCCGTGCACCGCGAGCGACCCGATGTCGCCGCCCGGGAAGAACAGCGGGCTGACGACGAAGGAGTCGGTGCTCATCACCAGGTCCAGGTCTCCGAGCGGGAGCACCGCGGCGTCCTGGGCAGGCCCGGCGGGCGAGGCCTGGCCGAGGCCGGGCAGGATCAGGTCCCTCAGCAGGTCGGCGGAGAGCCGCCCGCCGCTGCCGTGGCCCAGCAGCACGCGTTCGGCCTCGGCCCGCGGCATGGGGCAGGTGGCTCGCAGGGGGTCGGCGGCGGTCATCGGTCGGTCCTCCGTCCGGCGTTGTGGAAGGCGGCGCAGGTGCCCTCGGTGGACACCATGGGGGCGCCGAGCGGGTTCCGCGGAGTGCACAGGGTGCCGTAGGCACGGCAGTCGGTAGGCACCTTGGTGCCCTGCAGGATCTCCCCGGCGATGCAGTCCGGGTGTTCCCGCGCGGTCAGGGCCGCCACGTCGAAGCGGGTCTCGGCGTCGTATGCGGCGAACTCCGGGGCGAGGCGCAGCCCGCTCTCGGGGATGGGTCCGATACCGCGCCAGGTCCGCTCGCTGACGGTGAAGACACGGCTGATCGTGTCCTGGGCGGGGGTGTTGCCGGAGCGGACCACGGCTCGGGCGTACTGGTTCTCGACCTCGTGGCGGCCGTCCTCCAGTTGACGGACCGTCATGAGGATGCCTTCGAGGAGGTCCAGCGGTTCGAAGCCGGTGACCACGATGGGCACCTTGTACCGGGCCGCGAGCGGCTCGTACTCGGTCCACCCCATGACCGCGCAGACGTGCCCGGCGGCCAGAAAGCCCTGGACGCGGGCGGCGGGGGAGTCGAGGATCGCGGTCATCGCCGGGGGGACGAGGACGTGGCTGACGAGGATGCTGAAGTTCTTCAGGCCAAGGGTGTGTGCCTGCAGGACGGCCATGGCGTTGGCGGGCGCGGTGGTCTCGAAGCCGACGGCGAAGAACACCACTTGGCGGTCCGGGTGCCGCTGGGCGAGGCGCACCGCGTCGACCGGTGAGTACACGACCCGCACGTCGGCGCCGCGTGCCTTGAGCGCCAGCAGGTCGGTGCGCGAGCCGGGCACACGGAGCATGTCGCCGAAGGACGTGAAGATCACATCGGGGCGGGCGGCGATGGCGAGGGCCTTGTCGATCAGCTCCAGGGGGGTGACGCAGACCGGGCAGCCGGGGCCGTGGATCATGCGCAGCCCGTCGGGCAGGAGCTCGTCGATGCCCTGGCGGACGATGGTGTGGGTCTGGCCGCCGCACAGCTCCATGATCGTCCAGGGGCGGGATGCGGTGGCGTGGATCTCCTTCAGCAGCCGCCGCGCGAGGACGGGATCGCGGTACTCGTCGAGGTATTTCACTGTCCCAGCTCCCCGGCCAGGGTCTGGCCGCCGTCCATGGCGCGCAGCACATCGAGGGTGCGCCGGGCCTCTTCCTCGTCCACCCGGCTGATGGCGAAGCCGACGTGCACGATGACGTAGTCGCCGACCTCGCACTCCGGGACGTAGGCCAGGCAGACGTCCTTGCGGACGCCGCCGAAGTCGACCGTGCCCATGCGCAGTCCCGCATGGTCGTCGGTGGTGATGATCCGTCCGGGGATGCCCAGACACATGGCCCCCTCACCTTCCTTTCAGCAGGCACGCGGCGATGGCGGCCTGCCCGTAGCTGATACCGCCGTCGTTCGCCGGGACCAGGTGGTTCAGGCGGGGCTGCAGCCCGCCTCGCCCGAGGGCGGACACCAGGCCGGTGACGATCCGGCGGTTCTGGAGCACGCCGCCCGACAGGCACACGTCCCGCAGCCCTGTCTCCCGGGCGGCCTGTTCGACGAGGGCGACGGTGACGGCGACGACGGTGTTGTGGAACCGGGCCGCGAGCCGGGGCACCGGGCGCCCGTCGGCCGCGCCCGCGAGCAGGTCGCCGAGGGTCGGCCGGGGGTCGTAGACGAGCAGGCCGCCGCGCCGCTGAAGCCGCCAGGCCAGTTCGCCGCGTTCGCGCGGGTCGGCGGCCGCCTCCAGCGCGATGGCGGCCTCGCCTTCGTAGTCGGCGTCGTCGCGCAGGCCGAGAAGGCTGGAGACGGCGTCGAACAGCCGCCCGGCGCTGGAGGCGAGCGGCGCGTTGACGCCGCGCTCGACCATGCGGCGCACCGTCCGCACCTCGGCGACGGGCAGCCGGTCCAGGAACGGGCCGGTGCACGCGTCGTCCAGGCCCAGCCCGTCCAGGCCCGGCCCGCCCTGGCCCGGCCCGCCCTGGCCCGGCCCGCCCTGGCCCGGCCCGCCCAGGTCCTCCGCGCCGTACAGGTAGCCGAGCGCCATCCGTGCCGGGCGGTGGACGGCCGCCGCGCCGCCGGGCAGCGGGGCGGTGCCGAAACGCCCGAAGCGGCGGTAGCCGGTCAGGTCGGCGATGAGGATCTCGCCGCCCCACAGGGTGCCGTCGTCGCCCAGGCCCAGCCCGTCGTAGGCGACGCCGATGAACGGGCCGGTCAGGCCGTGTTCCGCGGCGCAGGAGGCCACATGGGCGTGGTGGTGCTGGACGGGGATGCGGGAGCGGGCGGGGAAGCGGTCCGCGGCTTGCGTGGACAGATAGGCGGGGTGCAGGTCATGGGCGACGTACTCGGGCGTCACGGCCTCCAGCCGCATCAGGTGCGCGAGGTTGCCGCTGAACGCCTCCAGGGTGTCGGCGTCCTCCAGGTCGCCGGTGTGCGGTCCGAGCACCACGCGGCGGCCGTCGGCGAGCGCGAAGGTGTGTTTCAGCTCGGCGCCGACCGCGAGCAGCGGACCGGGCGCGGGCACGGGCAGCCTCAGCGGTTCGGGGGCGTGACCGCGGGCCCGGCGGACGATCGACTCGCTGCGCCCCACGGCCCGGGTCACCGAGTCGTCGTAGCGCGCGCGGATCTGGCGGTCGTGCTGGAGGAAGCCGTCGGCGATGTTGCCGAGCTGGGCCGGTGCCTCGGTGTCGTCGATGACGATCGGTTCCTGCGAGCGGTTGCCGCTGGTGACCACGAGCGGCCGGTCGAGGTCGTGCAGCAGCAGATGGTGCAGGGGCGTGTACGGCAGGAACAGGCCGATCTGGCGGGTCCCGGGGTGCAGTCCCTCGGCCACGGCCGGACGGGTGTGCGTCCGGGCGGTGAGCAGGACGATGGGCGCGGCCGGTGACGTCAGCAGCTTCTTCTCGGTCGCGGTCGGATTCGCCAGTCCGGCCGCCGCCCGCAGGTCGCGGACCATGACGGCCAGCGGTTTGGTCCAGCGGTGCTTGCGCTGCCGCAGCCGCCGTACCGCCTCCTCGTCGGTGGCGTCGCAGACGAGCTGATAGCCGCCCAGGCCCTTGACGGCGACGATCCCGCCCTCGGCGATCACGGCCACCGCGGCCCGGAGCGCCTGCTCGCCGGCGGCCGCGGGTCCCCGGCCCGGGACCGGTTCGCCGCCCGGCAGCCATGACAGCCGGGGGCCGCAGTCCGGGCAGGCCACCGGTTCGGCGTGGAACCGGCGGTCCAGCGGGTCGGTGTACTCGGTGCGGCACCGCAGGCACAGCGGGAAGGCCCGCATCGCCGTGCGGGACCGGTCGTAGGGGAGATCGTCGATGATGGTGGCGCGCGGTCCGCAGTTGGTGCAGTTGGTGAACGGGTAGCGGTAGCGCCGGTCCAGCGGGTCGAACAGCTCGTGCAGGCAGTCGTCGCAGGTGGCGATGTCGGGCGGGAAGTCCCGCGACGCCGAGGGGTTCACGGTGCTCTCGGCGATGGCGAAGCCTGTACCGGCCGGCGCTGGTGGCCCGCCCGGCGCGCCCACGGCGACCCGTGTGACGCGGGCCCGGGGCGGCGCGTCCGTGCGCAGCCGGCCCGCGAACGCCGTGAGGACGTCCGCCGCAGCCGCCGCCTCGATGACGACGAACCCGCCCGCGTTGCGGACCGAGCCGTCCACGCCGAGTTCACCCGCGAGCCGGTGGACGAACGGCCGGAAGCCCACGCCCTGGACGGTGCCGTGGACTTCGTAGCGCCGTGCGGTGCGGCCGCTCATCGGACCGCACCCGCCTGCGCCCTGCGGGCGGCTGCCGCGGGGCTGCCCATGAAGACGCTGCGGCACACCGCCGTATGAGCGGCAAGTGCAGCTATCGCCAACTCGCCCAGGTCAGGCATGGCCCGACCATGCCCATCGGAAGGTGCCCACGACAGGGGCCGACGGGCCCCGGCGCCGGGACCTTCGTCACCTCCCTGCTCGGCGGCCTTACGGCGCTTGCCGGTCGGGGCGCCGGTGAGGGAACGCACTACCGGTCCGTGCAGGAGTAGCAGGGGTCGATGGATGCCTGGATGAGGGGCAGGTCGGAGATGCTCTCGCCGACGGCCATGAGCGGGACCGTCGGCATGTTGGCGAAGGTGGGGGTCCGCACCCGGATCCGTGCGGGCACGTCGGTCCCGTCGGAGGCCATGTAGTAGAACACCTCGCCGCGGGGTGCCTCGATCCGGAGGGACGCCTCACCGGCGGGCACGGACGGGTACAGCGGCCCTCCGATCGGTCCGGCGGGCATCATCTCGATGGCCTGCTCGATCAGGCGGCAGCTCTGCAGGATCTCCAGGGCGCGCACGACGATCCGGGCGAAGACATCGCCCTCTTCCCGCACCGGGACGTCGAACTCGAGCTTGTCGTACGCCTCGTACGGGGCGGACTTGCGGATGTCCTGGGCGACACCGGAGGCCCTGGCCAGGGGGCCGACGGCACCGTGGGCGAGGGCGTCGTCCCGGCTGAGGAGGCCGATGCCCGAGCAGCGGGCCCGCACGGTCGGGTCCGCGGTCATGATCGGGATCAGTTTCTCGGACGTGGTCTTCTCGATCGTGCGGACGGCGGCCAGGACGGCGCCGGGGTCGGTGATGTCCCGGTTGACTCCGCCCGGCCGGTTCATCGCGTAGTTGACGCGGTTGCCGGAGATCCCTTCGAGGATGTCCATCACCTGCTCCCGGAGGGAGAAGCAAGTCATGAACAGGGTCTCGAAGCCGATGAGGTTGCAGGCGACGCCGGCCCAGAGCAGGTGGCTGTGCAGCCGCTCGGCCTCGGAGACGACGACCCTGATGTACTGCGCCCGTTCGGGCACCTCGAGCCCCGCGATCTTCTCGACCGCCCGGCAGACCATCAGCGTATGCACGTTGCTGCAGATTCCGCAGACCCGTTCGAGCAGGGCGATGTCCTGCGTGTAGGTCTTGCGCTCGGCCAGCCACTCGATGCCCCGGAAGTTGAAGCCCACGGTGATGGAGGCGTCGCTGATCCGCTCGCCCTCGCAGGTGACTTCGATCTTGTAGGGCTCTTCCAGGGCCGGGTGGAACGGCCCCATCGGGACAACGGGACTCATCGGTGCTCACCCTCCTCGGCCGCGATCGCCGCGTGAGCGGTCTGCGCGGGATCGGCTTCGTTTCCCTGGTGCCGCGTGCGGACGAACAGACCGGGCGGGTCACCTTCGCGCAGCATCAGCGGCGGTGTCGTGTCACGGCCGTCGAACTCGGGACCGTAGTAGTCGCGGATCTCGCGCTCGGCCCAGTCCGCACCCGGCACGATGTCACTGATCGAGGGGACATGCCCGGACGTCACTGTCGTGGACAGATTGACCAGTTCGCCGTCGGCGTCCCAGGTGTAGATGATCCGGAGCGCGTCCCCGTCACCGGGCGTGGCCGTGATCGTGACGAGCCGGACCACGTGCTCCCTCATGATCCGGGCCATGGCGCGGACGTCGAGGTCCGGCCACGTGGCCCAGTACCCGCCGGCGGTGTGTGCGTAGGGCCGGTTTCCGTTCAGCTCCCGCAGGAGTGTTTCAGCGTCCATGGCTGTTCTTCTCCGTGTTGCTCATGGCGGCGAACGTCCTGCGCAGCACCTCGGCGGTCGCCTGACGTCGGCAGTGCTCACAGAGCCGGGCCCGTCCGCGCAGCTCGTCGGCGAGCTGTCCGTACGCGGCGCCGACGAGGTTCTCGTTGTACGGCATCGCGGGCTTGCCGCACCCTGTGCAGGGCGGGTACTCGACGACCGTGGTGTTCGTCTGCTCACCGGGGCTGTTGGCCGACGTGCCCCGGTCCGACACCTGGCTCAGCGCGTCGACGGGGCAGTGCCGGACGCAGGCTCCGCAGAACGTGCAGCTGGCCGGGTTGTAGACCCAGGCGCAGGAGTCCTCGGCGGGACGCAGTTCGATGGCGGCCGAGACACAGACCTGCGTGCAGATCCCGCAGGCGACGCATGCGTCGGGATCGTTGGTCACGTGCCCGCGGTACTCGGCCGCCGGTGGCTCCCGGTCCGGGAACCGCTCGGTCTGCGGCCCCCGGACCCAGTTGCCGCCGATCAGATGGAGGATGTTCATCGCTGACGGCTCCTAGAATCCGGCGAACGCGAGGACGAGGGCGGACCCGGCGGGGACGAGCCCCCACAGCCAGAACCATCGGGCGGTCTGGGCGAGCTTCAGACGGGCCGTCGCGGCTGCCGCGACCGAGAGCAGGACCACGACCACGAGCGACAGCATCAGGAACACCAGGACCCGCACCGGCCAGCCGAGGCCGTCGACCGGCAGGCTGAGCGCGGCCACCAGCCCGACCAGCGCCACCCATTCCAGGCCGTGCGCGAGCTCCCACAACGCCAGGCGCGGCCCGTCGTACTCGGTGGTCGCCCCGGCGTAGATCTCCTGCTCGGCACTGGCGATCGAGAACGGGTTGAGGTGCAGCTTGGCCGGCAGGCAGATCAGGATCGCGATCAGAGCCAGTGTCCGCACCGGCCAACCGGCCGTGAGAGCCATGCCGTTGAGGGACAGTCCGCTGCTGTAGGCGAGCGCGGCCAGCGCGGTGAGGAAGGGCAGGTTGTAGGTCGCCGTCATGATCGCTTCCCGGGAGGCCCCCAGGCCACCCCACAGCGACTGGGAGACGTATCCGCCGAGCACCACCAGCAGCGGGCCGAGCTCGATCAGCCCGACGAGCAGGATGAGGTCTCCGTCGAACCCACCGCTCGTGGGAACGACCGGCAGCAGCGTGGCCGCGCCGAGCGTCGCCACGACGGCAGCCGTCGGCAGCGCCGTCATCATCAGCCCCTGCAGCGGCGGCCGTTCGACCGATCTCTTGCCGAGCAGCTTCACGACGTCGAAGAACGGCTGGTAGAACGGCGGCCCGATCCGTCCCTGGAGGCGGGCGTTGATCTTGCGCTGCAACCACTCCATGAGGAACGCTGCTGCGAAGGCATAGAGGAGGCCGGGGAAGACCAGCAGCTGGACGGCGGCCCGCACCGATGTCATCGCCGCCCCGCCTCTCCGGCGGCGTCCACCGTGCTCGGACCTCCCTGACGGTTCGGTCGCGGCTTGTCGCCGGCCAGGATCGCGGCTGCCTCGGCGAGACCGGCGACGATCGCCTCCGGCCGTGGCGGGCAGCCGGGGACGTAGACGTCCACGGGCAGCACGCGGTCGAGGGGGCCGACGACGGTGGGACTGCCGGCGAAGACATTGCAGGAGGCAGTGCAGGAGCCGAGCGCCACGACCACCTTCGGGTCGGGAACCTGCCCGTAGACCGTCTGCAGCGCCTCGCACGTCGTACGGGTCACCGGCCCGGACACCACGACGATGTCGGAGTGCCTGGGGCTGCCCTCGTGCTTGAGGCCGAGCTGCTCCATGTCGTAACGGGGTGTCAGACAGGTCATGAACTCGATGTCGCAGCCGTTGCAGCTGCCGGCGTTGGCGTGGAACACCCATGGGGAGCGGCGCCGTGCCGTGCGCATCAGGGAACTGAGGAGTTTCATCGGACAACCCAATCCTGGAGCAGTCGGGGGAGGAGACCGGCGGCCAGGACGGCGGTCGACAGGCCGACGAGGGCGATCACCCGGGGAGGCGGTTCAGTGGCCCAGACGGACACCGGTCGCGGGCGGTCGGCGGGCAACGGCGGGGCATCTGCTGCGCCGCCCCACCACGCCAGGGCGATGACCCGGGAGTAGGCCAGCACCGACAGGATCGTGGCGACGATGAGCAGGGCCAGCAACAGCCCGCTCTCGTGCTGGGCGGTGGCGTACACCCGCCAGTGGCCGGGGAAGCCCGGGGTGAAGGGGACGCCGAGCGTGGCCAGGCTGCCGAGGACGAAGCCGGCGGCGGCCAGCGGATGGTCCCGGGCGACACCCCGCGATGACAGGGTCAGGGGGCGGTCGGCCTCGGCTCCGGCGAGCGTCGCGAACAGCAGGCCCTTGCCGAGCGCGTCGGCGGCGGCCCCGGCGGTGGCGCCGTCGAGGCCGAACTTGCCGGCCAGCGCGATCCCGAGCACCAGGAACCCGGCACCGGTGACGGTGGAGAACGCCAGCATGCGCTTGACGTCGTGCTGGGCCAGGGCCAGCACCGCACCGCCGAGGGCAGAAAGCAGGGCGAGCAGGAGCCACGGCCAGGTGGGCGAGAACAGCCACGGCTCGGTCTGCCTGAGACTGATCAGTTCGGCGAACGCGGCGACGTCGACGACCGCGACGACGAGTCCGATCAGGGCCGCCGGGGTGCGCCCTGCCATCGCGGGGAGCCATAGGCAGGCGGGGACCAGCGCCAGCTTGATGGCGAACCCGGTCAGCAGCAGCGCCAGGACCAGGTGTGCCGGAGCTTTGTCGATGAGGACCGTGCCGGTCACCAGGGTGAGAGCGGAGAGTACGGCTGCCGCGAGGTAGGCGTTGCGGGCGGCGGCGTCCACACCGGCGAGTACCAGGACCCCGACGGCCACGAAGGCGGCGCCCTCCAGCAGGAGCACACGGACCAGCTCGTCGTCGGCCAGCAGGCCCGGGACGACCATCAGCCCGGCGAGTGCGGCGGCCCAGATCCACCGCCGCGGCTGCGGTGAGGAGGCCATCACCAGGAGCAGCCCGAGGAGGGCTGTCGTGATCGCCACGGCCAGGGACCAGGGGCGGGCCACGTCGACGGCCGGCTCGTCGACCCGCACGACGTCGGCCCCGGCGACGGCGACGAATCCGATGAGGACCGCGAGGGCGGTCAGAGCGGCGACGGCCCGGCGTTCCAGCCATGCGGCGGCACGGCCCGCCACGGCGCAGACGCGCAGGGTGGTGTGCCAGACAGCCAGGTAGTACCGGTCCACGTCGGCCCAGCGGTAGAACGGCGCGAGTCCGCGGGCGACGGGGGAGGAGAAGTCGCTGGCGCGCAGGTAGCTGTGCTTGCGCAGCGTCTCCCCGCCGGTGAACGGCGCGGTGGGAGGCGCCAGCTGGGTTCCGAGGCCGACCGGGGCGAGCGCCCAAGGGGCGGGGCCTGCGGAGACGAGCTCTCGCGGTGCCCAGGCTGCCGTGGCGGCGGCGGTGGCCGGCAGGGCGCTGCGCCGGCGCAGCCGCTGGTAGGCGATGGCGCCCGCGACGACCGAGAGCAGCGTCAGGACGAGGCCGCCGGCGAGGAAGGAGCTTCCCGTGGAGGTGAAGCCGAACCAGCTCACGTGGACGTGCCCCGAGAGGCCCATGCCGCTCAGCGCAGGGTCGATGAGGTGGTCGAGGGCGAGTTGCGGTGCGATCCCCAGGACGAGGCAGGCGGTGGCGAGGATGCCGGACCCCATGAGCATGGCCCGGGGCGATTCGTGGGCCTTGGCACTGGCCTCGCCCTCCGCGCCGAAGAACATGGCGGAGGTGGCCTTCATGAACGAGAACATGGTCAGGACGCTGACGATCCAGGCGATCAGCGCGGGGATCGTCTGGTGCGACTGGAGGGCGGCGACGTAGAGCAGCAACTTGCTGACGAACCCGTTGAACAGCGGGACGCCGGCGATGCTGGCGGCTGAGACCAGCCACAGCCCCGTGGTGCCGGGCATCCGCCGGGCCAGGCCGCCGAGGCGGTCCATGTCCCGGGTGCCGGCGGCGTGCTGCACCGCTCCGGCGCCGAGGAAGAGGCCGCCCTTGAACAGGCCGTGGTTGAAGGTGTGCAGCAGGGCGGCGGCGACGCCCAGCGGGGTGCCCAGGCCCAGGCCGAGCATCATGTAGCCGATCTGGCTGACCGTGTGGAAGGCCAGCAGCCGCTTGGCGTCGTGCTGGATCATCGCGAACAGGACGCCGACGAGCATCGTGACCGTGCCGACCCAGACCACGCCGTTCTGCCAGGCGTCCGGCCACGGGGCGAAGGAGTGCATGCGGGCGACCAGGTACACACCGGCCTTGACGTAGACGGCTGCGTGGAGCAGGGCGCTGACCGGGGTCGGGGCGGCCATCGCGAAGGGAATCCACGTGTGCAGGGGGAACTGTACGGACTTGGCGACGGCGGAGACGAGCATGAGGACGAAGACGCCGCCGGTGAACGCCTTGGCGACCTTCGGGTCCGTCCACAGCGTGGTGCCGGTGCGGGCGTAGATCACCAGGATGGCGGCGAGCAGGGCGTAGCCGGCGCTGTGGGTGATCACCAGGACCTTTCGCGCCCCGTATGCCGCCGCCTTGTCGGTGTACCAGAAGCTGACCAGCAGGAAGGAGCAAAGGCCTACGATCTCCCAGCCGGCGTACATCAGCAGCAGGTCCGCGGCGAACACCAGGGTGATCAGACCGGCGATGAAGACCTGCATGATGATGTAGAAGCGGGTGGCGGAGATGTCGTGCGCCATGTACGGCACGGAGTAGAGCAGGATCGCCGCGCCGATCGAGGTCGCCATGAAGGCGAACAGCAGGGCGAGCCCGTCGACATGGAAGGTCAGTGAGACGGGCCCGTCCCAGGAGCCCAGGCGGCGGTCGAGCACCTCGCCGCCGAGGATCGTGGGCCACAGGGCGATCACGGCGGCGCAGGACGCCGTCGCCATACCCATCGCCAGCCACCCCTTGGCGGCCCCGGACAGCACGCGGGACAGTGCTGCCTGCAGGACCACGCCGAGCAGCAGCACGGCGACGGGGACGATGACGAAGTCGTTCAACTGCACGGGGTTCGCATCCCTTCCGGACTCATCCGCCGGCGACCATCGGGAAGACCGACACGTCGTCCCGCGTGGTGAGCGGTGTGGCGAGGCCTCCGGTGAGCCGGACGTTGCGTCCGTTGACCAGGAGGATCAGTTCGGGGCCGAGTTGACCGTCCGCCAGGACGGCGCGCCGGAATTTCTCGCCGTATCGCGTGGAGAGCAACTCCAGCAGTCCGGCGATGTCGGCGGGCGGATCGTCGAGGTCGAACGACCGCTCTCCGGTGAGTTCGCGGAAGGTCGCGAAATATTTGATGTGCACCGGTCAGCCTTCGGTTCTCCGTGTGTTCCTGCGGGGGACGGCCAACGGCAGGGAGCCGGTGGCCGTCCCGCTCGGGGTTGCTCCTGTCACAGAGACAGCTCTTCGAGCTTGGCCTGCGTCGGCACGCCCTCGGCGTCCCAGCCCCGCAGGCTGTAGTACTCCGGGAGCATCTCGGGCAGGCGGTTGACCTCTCCTGCCGACGCCCCCGTCTTGGGCGGCTCCTCAAGGAGCCGCTTGGGCAGGGTGTCGTCCGCGGCGGTGTAGCCCACCTTGAGGTTCCACATCCGCTCGAGGTTCCAGATGCGGTCGCCGGCCTTCAGGAACTCCTCCAGGGAGTACTCCACACCGGTGAGTGCGCTGAGCATCTCGGCCAGTTCGGGGCCGCCGGCCCCGAAGGTCACGAACAGGCACGACCCGGTGGCGTCGAGCGCGGCCGTCAGGTTCTGGAACGCGATGGCCATCGCAGGCTTGCCCTCGGTGGTGTGCGGGTCCGTGTCCGGGCCCTGGCCGAGCACCTCGTAGGAGATGGTGTAGCCGCGCACATGGCAGCCGCCGCGGTTGTTGGTCGCGTAGTTGAGGCCGATGCCCTGGATCCCCCGCGGGTCGTAGGCGGGCATCTCCTGCTTCTTGGCGGTCATGGACAGCTCGGGGTGCCCGACGCCGGCGGCCAGCCGGTAGGAGCCTTCGGCCAGACGCTTGCCGAAGCCTTCCCCGACGCCGGCCTTGCGGACCGCTTCGACCATGGCCTGAGCGTTGCCGAACGTCAGGTCCAGGCCGTCGGTGTCCTCCTTCGTCAGGTAGCCGCGCTCGAACAGCTCCATCGCGCAGGCCACCGTGCTGCCCATGGAGATGGTGTCCAGGCCGTACTCGTTGCACAGGAAGTTGGCCTTCAGGATGGCGTCGAGGTTGTCCACGCCGGAGTCGGCGCCGAAACCCCACGCGGTCTCGTACTCCGGCCCCTCGCCCTCACCTGCGAACAGCGGGTTGTCCACCTTGGTGACCCGGCCGCAGCTGATCACGCAGGCGTAGCAACCCTTCGGCCGAAGCAGCTGGTTGGCGGCCAGGGTCTCACCGCCGGTCTTGTCCGCCGCCGGGAAGTAGCCCTCCTGGAAGTTGAAGGTCGGCAGGGCCCCGACCTCGTTCAGGATGTTCACCAGCACGTTGGTGCCGTAGGCCTTCAGACCCGTGCCACCGACCGGATTGGCCTTGACCTTGGCGGTGCAGTCGAGCACGGCGGACTGGAACCGCTTTGGATCGGCGGCGGTCACCGGGCCGGTGCCGACCACGACGATCGCCTTGAGCTTCTTGGAGCCCATGACCGCGCCGACGCCGGTACGCCCCGCCGCGCGGTGCATCTCGTTCATGATGGCCGCGATCAGGGACAGGTTCTCCCCGGCCGGGCCGATGCAGGCCACCTTGGCTTCCTCGTCGGTCTCCGCGCGCAGTCCGTCGACGGTGTCGTGAACGTTCACGCCCCAGAAGGCGCTTGCGTCGCGGATCTCGACCTCGCTGTCCCGGATCCAGAGATAGACCGGCGTGGGGGACCGGCCTTCGACGATGACGGCGTCGTAGCCGGCGTACTTGAGTTCCGGACCCCAGGTGCCGCCCGAGTTGGAGGCGGCGATGGTGTTGTTGAGGGGGCTCTTCGTGACGACGTTGTAGCGGCCGCCGGACGGTGCGAACGTACCGGTGAAGGGTCCGGGAGCGAAGACCATCTTGTTCTCGGGGCCGAGGGGATCGGCCTGGGGGTCGACCTCGTCGGTGATGATCTTGGCGCCCAGCCCGCGCGCGCCGATGTAGTCGTGGACCAGTTCGGGGTCGGTGCGCTCACGCCGCACCGTGCCATGGGTCAGGTCGACCCGGAGAATGGTGCCGGTCCAGCCGTGCATCACTTCACCTCCTCGAAGACGGCCTTGAGCTTCTCGGCGACGACACGCTTGCGCGCGCGCGTCTGCTCGGCGTCGTCGACGAACTCCAGCGCGCCGTTGGGACACATCGCCACGCACTGAGGGGCGCCGGCACACGTGTCGCACTTGGCGATGAGCTTGGTGGCCGAGTCGTATTTGACACTGCCGAAGGGGCAACCGATGACGCACAGCTTGCAGCCGATGCAGGCGTCCTGGTCCAGTTCGACCAGATGGGAGCCGGGGGGGCCGTAGTGCATCGCCCCGGTCGGACAGACGCTCACGCATCCCGCGTCGTCGCACTGCTGACACGTCAGGGGAACCGAGAAGCCCTCGCGCTCCCAGGTCAGGGTGTTGATCCGGGACGCTCCGGGCCGGAAGCCGCCCTCCTGCTGGAAGGAGCACGCGAGTTCACAGATGCGGCAACCGGTGCACTTGTCGGGATAGATCATCAACATTTTTGCCATGTCGGAGTCCCCTTCGCTGCCCGGACGGCGGTCGGCGTCCTGGGACGCCCTCCGTCCTCGCCGGGTGGTTTCCTTGCCATTCCGGATTACACCCTCCTTCAGTTCCTGGAGGGATGATTGCACCGTGGTGCATGGCCGGGGAGGGACCTAAGGCCCTTTTTCCTGGTGTGTGGTCGGCAATTCTTTCCGCTATTAACGTTGCCTTACGTTGCACCTCGGAAAGACGGTGAGGGTAACCTTATGTAGCGCACGGGAGAGATGCCGCAAGGTTGCCTTACGCTGCACGGATGCCCGGTGACTCCACTTCATTATTGACCCCCGGGCAAGGCCTCGCTAGATTCAAATTGCGGCAGGTTCCTGTGGAGTCGAGATACGCGTACGGCCATGCCGTTCCACACGGAAGCCGACGGAATTTCATTCGTCGGCTCCACCGGACACACGGAGGTGACCAGGGTGACCGGTCTCGAAGAGGCTCGGGAGACGATCCTGAGCTCCGTCTCCCCCCTCGGCCCCGAGGTCGTGCCCCTGCCGGACGCTGCCGGGCGCGTCCTCGCCTTCGATCACCTCTCCTCCTGGGACCTGCCGATGTGGGACAACTCGGCGATGGACGGCTACGCCGTACGGGCCGCCGACTGCCGGGAAGGCTCGGTCCTGCCGGTTCGGGGGTTCCTGCCTGCCGGCAAGCCCGCCGTCGACGCGCTGGAGCCGGGGCAGGCGGCCCGGATCCTCACCGGCGCGCCCCTTCCCGCGGGGGCCGATGCCGTCGTCCCGTTCGAGCTGGCCGAAACCGCTCCGGACGGCGTCCGGCTGCTCGCCCGGCCCGCGGCCGGTGACCATGTCCGCAAGCAGGGCGGCGATCTGCGGGCGGGAGAAGCGGTGCTGTTGGGGGGCCGCACTCTGGGCCCGGCCGAGATCGCCCTCCTGGCCGCGACCGGCGTGTCGACGGTCCCCGTCATCCGCCGGCCGCGGGTGGCCGTCCTGTCCACCGGAGACGAACTCCTCATGCCGGGTGAGGCCCTGCAGGACGGCAGGATCTACGACAGCAACAGTCCGGCGCTGGCGGTGGCGGCTCTGCGGGCCGGAGTCGTACCCACCGTCCTGCCGATCGCGCGCGACCACCCTGACGACCTCCGCAGGCGCCTGGGGGAGGGGCTGCGGGCCGACGTTCTGGTGACCTCGGCGGGAGTCTCCGCCGGTGACCGCGACCTGGTGCGGGAGGTCCTCGGCGACCTGGGCGTCAAGGAAGCCTTCTGGAGCGTGGCCGTCCAGCCCGGGCGGCCGATGGCGTTCGCCACCACGGACAGCTGCCGCGTCTTCTCGCTGCCGGGGAATCCCGTGGCGGCCTTGCTGACCTTCGAGGTGTTCGTGCGGCCCGCGCTGCGCCGGATGCTGGGCCACGCCAGGCCTGTCGAGCCGACGCTCCGGGTCCGGCTGGGGGAGGACGTCCGGCCGCGCTCGGACAGGGTCACGCTGCGACGGGTCCGACTGGACCGGACGCCTGACGGACCGGTCGCCGTGAGCGCAGGCCGGCAGGCCACGGGGTTCCTGACCACCCTGGCCGGGGCCGATGGCATCGCGTTCATCCCCAGGGGCGAGGACATGTTCCGCGCCGGAACACAGGTGGACGTCCAGCCCCTGCGTACCGAGAGCGACTTCACGGGAGGGGCGGCATGACCGCGTCCCCGGCACCGCATCTGAGCCGGGACCGACTCGTCGGGATCACCGCCCGCACCGCTCACCTCGTGGCCGGCAGTGTTTACGTCGGCGGACGGGTGGTGGACCGCCCGGAAGGCGAGCTGCGCATCTGGCGCCGACTGACCGTTCTCACGGGCGTGGCGCTGCTCGTGACCGAGGCTCGTCACAGCCGTGACTGGCCTCGCCAGGGACGAGGGCTGAGCACGTTCGCCCATGTCGCCGCGCTCGCCCCGGCCCGGCTGTCACCCGCCGCGGCCAAGGTGTCCCCGCTCGTGGCCCTGGTGATCGGCTCGGTGGGCAGTCATCTTTCGAAATCCATCCGTACCTGGACAATCTTGAAGCGCCCGGGCGGGGCGTCGGAGGACTCCGGTTGCACGACGGGCTCGTGCGAACACAGCCGACGTGGGTGAGGCCGCCCCCGCAGCGCCCGCGCCTTGGACCGAACGACCCTAGTTGGACCGAAAGACCCTAGGACACTGACGCCATGAGGCGGTATATGTCCCGTATCGTTGACGTTTGAAGGACGTGCCATGGCGCCGCAGCCAGACCCGCCCCGCTCAGGCGGCGAACCCACCTCCCCGGTCGGCTCGCTGGCCGTCGACGTGGCGTGCCTTTCGGGCGCCGCTCTGATCGGCGGCCCTCGCTCGCCCGGCCTTCGCCCGGTGGTCGCACAGTCGTGGCAACGCTCCGAAGCGGTGCGGGCCGGCCGGGACGGCGACCACCTGCCCCGCATCCGGCGGCAGGCGGACGAACTGACCGGATACCGTGAGAGCCATCCCCTGGCGCTGATGCTGCCCGTCTGCCGCGACCTCCTCGATGACGTCGCTCGCGAGCTCGGGTGCATCTTCGCCCTGGGCGACGCACGGGGAACTCTGCTGTGGGTGGAGGGCGACCCGCGGACCAGGAGCCGGATGGAGCGGATCCACTTCGTGGAGGGCGCGGACTGGTCGGAGGACGCGGTCGGCACCAACGCGCCCGGGACCGCCCTCGCGGTCGGTGCCCCGGTCCAGATCCGCACCGAAGAGCATTTCAACGAGGTGGTTCGTGCCTGGTCCTGCGCGGCGGCGCCCATCCGGGACCCGGACAGCGGCCGGCTCATCGGCGTTCTCGACATCACCGGCGGTGCCGCGGTCGCCGAACCGCAGGTGCTGGCACTGGTCAGGGCGACGACCAGGGCGATCGAGGCGGAACTCGCCGGGCAGGTCGCCCTGCGTGACCTGCGTGCCCACGAGAGCTACGTCAGGAGCGGGCATGCGCCCGAGGGCGGCGCGGCCGCGCTGGTCAGCCCCGGCGGCCGGGTCCTGGTGGCCAGCTCGGATCTCGGCCTCACCAGGATCGCGGAGGTGAAGGCGACCGGCGACGGCGTCGGCCGGCTGCCGGACGGCCGGCGGCTGCTGTTCGAGCCCGTGGGGGTGAGCGGTTACGTGGTGGTCCGCGTCGTGGACGGCCCTTGTGAACCGGACCCCTTGTCCCCGCTGCGGTTGAGCGTTCTGGGGCGTGACACGTCGATGCTGGAGGTCGACGGCCGTACGATCAGGCTCGGCCCCCGCCACAGCGAGATCATGGTGCTGCTGGCCGGTGCCAAGGACGGCCTGACCGCAAGAGGTCTTGCCGAGGGCCTGTCCCGGACGGAACTCAACCCGACGACCCTGCGGGTGGACATGAGCCGACTTCGCCTCCTGGTCGGGGAGGAGCTCCTGGCGTCCCGCCCCTATCTGCTGCGCCGTCGCGTGCGCATCGACGCCCACGTCGTGGAAGGTCTGCTGGACGAGGGGCGGATTCCGGAGGCATTCGGGCTGTATCCCGGCCCGATGCTGCCGCACTCGCAGGCGCCCGGGATCGTACGGCTGCGTGAGGCACTGCACGAGCGGCTGCGCTCCGCCGTCCTCGCCGGCTACGACGCGCGCCTGCTGCAGCGGTGGCTCGACACGCCGTGGGGAGCCGACGACGCGCAGGCGTGGCAGACCTTGAGCGGGCTGCTTCCGGAGGGATCCGCACGGCGTGCCGAGGCTCTGCAACGGGCGACGTCCCTTCAGGCGGCGGTGCCCCTGTCCTGAGCACGGCCGGACAGGGGCACCGCCGGCGAGCGGGACGAGGGCAGCTTCTTTGGCCCGGCGGCGAGCGGGCCCGAGGGCAGCTCCATTCACCCGGCGGTGAGCGCCAGCTCCTTCAACGCGGCAAGACTCTCGTCGATCTCCGACATCGTGGTCATGGGCCCGGGAGCCAGCCGAACCGTGCCGTGCGGGTACGTCCCGAGGGTCTGATGGGCGAGCGGGGCACAGTGCAGGCCGGGACGTACGGCGATCCCGAAGGAGCTGTCCAACGCGGCAGCGAGATCGAGCGGCTCCCAGCCGTCCACCGTGACGGACACGACGGCGATCTGCCGGGAGGCATCACCGGTCCCGTGCACGTGCAGGCCGGGGATCTCCTTCAGTCCGCCCAGAAGCCTGGCCGTCAGCGCTTCCTCGTGGGCCCGCACCTCGGCCAGGCCGCGGTCTCGCAGGAAACGGAGCCCGGCCCCCAGACCGGCGATCCCGACGGTGTTGACCGTCCCCGCCTCCAGCCGGTCGGGCATCTCATCCGGTTGGCTCAGTTCCTCCGACCTGCTGCCGGTTCCGCCCTGCCGCATCGGCGTGAGCTCCACGCCGGAAGCCACGAAGAGGGCACCGGTTCCCGTCGGCCCGAGCAGTCCTTTGTGCCCGGGGACGGCGAGCAGGTCGATCCCCTGCGCCGTGACGTCGATCGGGAGCACGCCGGCCGTCTGGGCGGCGTCCACGAGGATCAACGCTTCGTACTGGTGGGCGAGTTCGGCCGCTTCGGCCATCGGCAGGACCGTTCCGCACACGTTGCTCGCATGCGCCATGGCAACCAGTCGGGTGGGCGCGGACCTCAACTCCCTTTCCAGGTCAGCGAGATCCATGCTTCCGTCGCGAGCGCACGGGATCCGGCGGACGTCGACGCCGGACTCGGCCAGCGCGAACAGCGGCCGGGCGACGGCGTTGTGCTCCATGCTCGTGGTGACGACGCGGTCGCCCTCTCGCAGCAGCCCCCACAGGGCCAGGTTCAGGGCGTCGGTCGCGTTGAGCGTGAACGCCAACCGGGCCGGGTCGCCGGCGCCGAGGAGCGAAGCCAGCATGCGCCGGGTGTCCGAGACGACACCTTGCGCGGCCAGGGCCAGGGAATGCCCGGAACGCCCTGGGTTTCCGGCTTTGTCGGTGAGGAAGCCCGCGATCACAGTGGCGACGTCGGGCGGCTTGGGGAACGAGGTGGCGGCATTGTCGAGGTAGATCATGTCAGTCCCTCACCACCTGTCAGGCCCCTACATACCGGGCATAGAGCGACCGTGCCACGCTCAGGTCGTCGGTTCCTTTCACGATGGCCCGGCCGTCGGGGAACACGGTCAGCTCATGTGCTCCCAGGCCGAGACGGAGCAGGAACTTCGTCGTGGTCAGGGTGCCCACCCCGGCCAGCCGGGTCGCGAGCTCGCCCAGATCCAGGGCTACGCTGTGCCCGGGGCTGACCTGGACGGCGTTGCGCCCGCACAACGACGCGGTTCTGCTGGTGGCGCCGGCCTCCAGGAACTCGTAGCGGTGCCGGCCACAGCATGGGCAGTCGGGTGAGGGACCGGCCCGGTCGCTGTCCAGCCTGTCGTTCTCCCAGACATCGAAGTAGACCAGCTGCGGGTTGAGGTGCTCGCGGTCCCCGACAAGGAGTTTGACCGCTTCCGTCCACTGGAACGCCGACACCATGACCACGGCCGATGCCAGCACACCCGCCGTCTCGCAGGTGTCCAGAGCCCCCGCCGGAGCCTGCACGGGGAACAGGCAGCGGAAGCACTGCGTCCGGCCGGGCACAACCACCATCGCCATGCCTCCGGAGCCCACCGCGCCGCCGTAGATCCAGGGGATGCCGGCCTTCACACAGGCGTCGTTGAGCACATAGCGGGTCTCCAGATTGTCGGTGCCGTCTAGGACCACGTCCGCGCCGGCCACCAGTGCCTCGACGTTGTCCGGTGTCACGTCCGCCACGACCGGCTCCACCGTGATCTCGGAGTTGATCCGCCGGACCGCTTCCGCGGCAGCCACTGCCTTGGGCGCGCCCGCCGCCGCGTCAGCCTCGTCGAACAGCAACTGGCGCTGCAGGTTCGACAACTCGACGACGTCACGGTCGACGATCGTGATACGTCCGACTCCCGAGCGGGCCAGGAGATCGACCGCGGCGCTCCCCAGAGCCCCGCATCCGACGACCAGCACCCGGCCGGCCCGCAGCCGCTCCTGGCCCGCCTGGCCGATGCCCCGGAACCTCGCCTGGCGGGAATACCGGTCGCCGTTGTGATCTCCGGGCGCGGTTGTCATGGGACCTCCCAGTACACCAGGGCCGACCCGGTCTCCCATGGGCGGACGTTCGAAATTGTCGAGTGACAGCCATCATGATTTCCCTCGGCAAGGCATTCCGGCAAGGCCCGACAGTCCCGCGCAGCGGCCATTTCCATACTCCGAAGGTCCCGCCTGGCGCGAACAGTCCGCACCATTTCTCCGCGCCCAACGTAAGGTTACCCTCACCGCCTTTCCGGGGTGCAACGTCAGGCAACGTTAAATTGGCCGAGGATAAATTTCGACCGTGTTCCCGGAAAAGGACTTACGGCCCATCCCCTGCCCCTGGGCCCAGGGTGCGATCATTCAAAGACATCCGCCGATTACGTGCACGGCGGAATTCATTCATCGGCATCACCGGGCACAAGGGATCGGGACGGAGCCGTCCGGCCTCACCCCTTCGGGCGGAGAAGTCCTGCTCGGACAGAAGAATCTTGAGGAGGACATCTGATGTCCAAGCTCACGAGACCTACGCGCAGGGCTGTGTGCTGGGCGGCGGCGGCCGTCACCGCCGCGACCGTGGCCGGATGCGGAGGCACGGCGTCCTCTGCCTCCGGCAGCGCCACCTCGGCCCCCGCGAAACGCGGGGTCATCCTCGCAACCACGACGTCCACCCAGGACTCCGGGCTGCTCGACGTTCTGGTTCCGGCGTTCGAGAAGGCGTCCGGCTACCAGGTGAAGACGGTCGCCGTCGGGACCGGGGAAGCTCTCAAGATGGGCCAGCAAGGCAACGCGGACGTCCTGCTCGTCCATGCCCCCTCGAAGGAGGAGACGTTCATGGCCGGCGGTTACGGCGTCGACCGCCGCCTTGTGGCCCACAACCACTTCTACGTCGTCGGACCCACGTCGGACCCGGCCGGGCTCAAGTCCGCCGCAACGGCCGCCGCCGCCTTCAAGAAGATCGCCGCTGCCAAGTCCGCCTTCGTCTCCCGCGGCGACGGGTCGGGGACGGAGACCAAGGAGCTGGCCGTCTGGGACAAGGCGGGCGTGAACCCGAAGGGCAAGTCCTGGTACCTGCAGAGCGGCCAGGGCATGGGTGCCACGCTGCTGATCACGTCGCAGAAGCAGGGGTACACCCTGACGGACGACTCGACCTTCCTCTCCACAAAGTCGAAACTCCAGCTCACCTCACTGGTCCAGGGCGACCCCTTCCTGCTCAACGTGTACCACGTCATCGAGGTGAACCCCGCCAAGTTCCCGAAGGCGAACAGCGCCGGTGCCAAGGCGTTCGAGGACTACGTCACCGGGTCGAAGGGGCAGTCGATCATCGCTGAGTTCGGCAAGGACAAATTCGGCAAGCCGCTCTTCAGCGCCGACGCCGGCAAGAGCGAGACCGAGCTGAAGTAGACCCCTACGAGCGACAGGAGAGCGCGATGGACGACCTGGTGCAGATCACTCTGCTCTCGCTCGGGGTGTCCGGCCTGGCGACGGCGATCAGCCTCCTGATCGGCCTGCCGCTGGGAACCTGGCTCGCGCTCTCCGCCTTCCGTAGCCGCGGTGTGCTGCTCAGTGTCGTCAACACCGGGATGGCACTGCCGCCCGTGGTGGCCGGTCTTGCTGTTGCCTTCACCCTGTGGCGCAGCGGTCCCCTCGGGGATTACGACCTCATCTACACCCCGACCGCCATCGTCATCGCCGAAGTGGTGATCGCAACCCCGGTGATTCTCGGCCTGGCCGCCGCGGGCATCGGCCAACTGGACCCGCGGCTCCGGCTCCAACTGCGGGGCCTGGGGGCTTCCCGGTGGCAGACGATCTGGTGGCTCTGGCGGGAGGCGAGGCTGTCCCTGCTCGCCGCCCTCATGGCCGGTTTCGGAAGCGTCATCTCCGAAGTGGGCGCCGCCATGATGGTCGGCGGCAACATCAGCGGGCAGACCAGGGTTCTGACGACCGCCATCGTCCTCGATGTCGGCCGTGGCGAGTTCGGCGCCGCGGTCGAGCTCGCCGGGATCCTGTTGGCCCTGGCCTTCCTCATCAACGGGGTACTGACGTGGGCCCAACTGCGAAAGCAGCAACACTGACATGAACGCGAGACTTTTCCACCGGCAGCCTGCTCGCCCCTTGGACAGCGGTCAGCCGACTCCTGCCGTCCTGGAGGTACGGGGGCTGGTGGTCGAGCGAGGCCACCGGCGCGTCCTGGACATCGAACGGTTCTCGGTGGGCCGCGACGAGACGGTCGCCGTGGTCGGACCGAACGGCGCCGGGAAGAGCACACTCCTGCTTGCCATGGCCTCCCTTCTACGGCCCACGCGGGGAGAACTGGCGTTCAGCGGAACCCCCGTCACGCCAAGACGGTCACTGGCCCTGCGTCGCAGGATCGGTCTCGTCCTGGCCGATCCGTTGCTGCTGGACACCACGGTCCGGGGGAACGTCGCCTCGGGCCTGCGGTTCAGGGGTGTTCGTGGCAAACAGGCGGGCCTGCTTGTCGACGAGTGGCTGGACCGGCTGGGCATCCTTGCGCTGAGGGACCGTCATGCCCGCGAAGTGTCCAGCGGCGAGGCACAGCGGGTGAGCCTCGCCAGGGCCTTGGTCCTGGATCCCGAGGTGCTGCTGTTGGACGAACCCTTCGCGTCCGTCGACGTCGCGGCCCGAGCGCAACTCGTGGACGATACGGAGCGGTTGTTGCGCGAGACGGCGCGGGGCTGCCTTCTGGTGACCCACGACCTGGACGAGGCCGGTCGGCTCGGATCCCGGATGGCCGTCGTCATGAACGGTCGGTTGCGTCAAGAGGATGTGCCGCAAAAGGTGTTGGCCGCTCCGGTCGACCCGGAGGTGGCGGCCTTCGTCGGTGTCGAGACCCGGCTGTCCGGTCGGCTGGAGTCGGTTCACGGCGGGCTGGGAACAGTCACGGTCCAGGGACATCGGATCGAAGCGGTCACCTCGCTGCCGCCGGACCGGAACGTCCTGTGCTGCCTGCGGCCGGAGGACGTGACGCTCCGGAGTGTGGGTCGGCTGGGTCCGCCGTCCCCGCTCACCAGCGCCCGCAACCGGCTCGCCGGAGTCGTCGTGAACCTGGTGTTCAGGGGGCCCCTCGTTCATGTCACCGTGGACTGCGGAGCGGTACTCGTGGCCGCCGTCACGAAGATGTCCGCGATCGAGATGGGTCTGCAGCCGGGAGACAGGGTCGAGGCATCCTTCAAGGCCACCGCCCTGCACTTGATCGGCCTGCCGGAATGAGCCGCACGCATCCCTCGTCGGACGGGCACGGGAACAGTGCGGGCTGACGGGCGACGAACCCCGCACGCTCCCGCTCAGCCCCCGATCGCGCTCATCGGACGATCGGGCCGGTGGAACTCGCCGTCGTCGATGCCGTGGCCGCGTTGCTTGGCCCGCATGGTCACGCGCCACACATCCGCGATCTCACGGTCGGACGCGCCGCCGCGCAGCAGGGCACGCAGGTCGGTCTCGGCGCGGGCGAACAGACAACTGCGCAGCTGCCCGTCCGCGGTCAGCCGGGTGCGGTCGCAGGCCTGGCAGAAGGGCCGCGTGACGGAGGCGACGATTCCCACGGTCGGGACGATCCCGGCCGGCGAACGGACATCGGAGACGACCCACGTCTCCGCTGGAGCCGCGCCACGCGTGGCGGGATGAGAGGGAACCAGAGTGAGTTCGGACTGCAGAAGGCTCAGTATCTCGGGCGCCGAGACCATGCCGCCCCTGTCCCAGGCCTCCGAAGGGCCCAGGGGCATCTGCTCGATGAACCTGGGCTGGTATCCCCGCTCCAGGGCCCAGCGGACCAGGGAGACCGCCTCGTCGTCGTTGACCCCGCGAAGGAGCACCGCGTTGGTCTTGATGGGTGTCAGCCCCGCCTCAGCCGCTGCCTGCAGACCTGAGAAAACCTGGGGCAGCCGGTCCCGACGAGTCAGTCGGGCGTACCGGTCGCGGTCGAGGGTGTCGAGCGACACGTTCACCCGCCGCAGTCCCGCAGCGTGCAGGGCCGAGGCACGCCGCTCCAGCAGAACGCCGTTGGTGGTCAGGGCGGTCTCGGGGACGTGGCCTTCGTCCGTCCGCAGCGAGGCCGTGGCCGCGATGATGCGCTCCAGTCCGGGACGCAGCAACGGTTCCCCGCCGGTGAAGCGTATCTGCCGAACACCCAGGTCACGGACGGCGACAGTGATCAAGCGGATGAGCTCGTCGTCCGTCAGCAGGTCCTCGGCCGGACACCATGGGGCGCCTTCGGCAGGCATGCAGTACGAGCAGCGCAGGTTGCAGCGGTCCGTCAGGCTGATCCGCAGATTGGTGGCGGTTCGCCCGAACCTGTCCGCCAACGCGGAGATGTGGGGCATGGGTTGAGACTACGAACCTCGACAAGGCCGCGACCATGGATCCAACGTCCTGATTCCCGGCCCGAGATCCCCCTGTCAGGGGGCCTTCCGGCCCTTTCGCGAACATGTCGGCCTATTGCTGAATAGGGCAGATGCTGCTCTGAAGGGGACCGGGCCTCGCAAAGCGATCCGGGAGAAGAGGAAGTGCCGTGCACGAGCTGTCGATCTGCGAAGGGATCGCCCGAGCCGTGATCCGCCATGCCGGCGGGCGCAAGGTCCGGTCGGTCGAGCTCAGGGTCGGAGCGCTGCGGCAGGTGGTTCCCGACGCCCTGGTCTTCTGCTGGTCCGTCGCGGCCCGTGACCCCCTCCTCCAGGGATCGGTGCTCGACGTCGACGTGGTGCCCGCCGAGGTCGAGTGCGTCGAGTGCGGAGCCAGGCACACCCTCAGCAGATTCGTCCTCCAGTGCCCCGACTGCCAGGGCCTGGTGTCGGTGGTGTCGGGTGAGGAACTCCTCATCATGTCCATCGAAGTCGAGGACGGGGACGACCCGGACGGCAGTCCGGCGGAACAGGACAGCGGGCAGCCGGCGGGCTCCGGCACGAAGGAGTGATGGGTCATGGGTCGTTTCCACCGGCACGAGGACGGCACCGTCCACGCGCACGCCGACCACGACGACGGCGAACACTCCCAGGCGAGCGCGGCCGTCGGTGACCACTCGGGGTACCGCACAGGAACCCAGCGTGTGGAAGTCCTGGAAGCGATCTTCGGGGAGAACGACCGGCTCGCTGCCGCCAACCGCGCCGACTTCGACGCCGCCCACGTCCGTGTCGTCAATCTGATGTCCTCACCCGGGGCGGGCAAGACCATGCTTCTGCGTCGGACGTTGGAGCGTCTTGCAGGAAAGCTGCGAGTCGGCATCGTCGAGGGGGACATCGAGACGAGTCTGGACGCCGACCGGCTGCAGGGCTTCGGTGCCGCGGTTGCCCTCATCAACACGGGTGACGGGTTCGGCGGCGAGTGCCACCTCGATGCGCCCATGGTCCGCTCCGCACTGCCACGGCTGCCGCTGGGGGACCTCGATCTTGTCGTGGTGGAGAATGTCGGAAATCTCGTCTGCCCGGCGGAGTTCGGCATCGGTGAACACGCCAGAGCGATGGTCTACTCCGTGACGGAGGGTGAGGAGAAGCCCCTCAAGTACCCGGTGATGTTCCGGTCCGTGAACCTCGTGGTGATCAACAAGATCGACCTGCTCCCGCATCTCGATTTCGACCTCGATCTCTTTCTGAAGAACCTCGAGGCGGTCAACCCCGGCGTCGCGACGATCATGGCGAGCGCCAGGACGGGGGAGGGCGTCGACGCCTGGTGTGCCTGGCTCACCGATGAAGCGCAGCCCTCCGCCACACCTTGAGGTCTTCAACGATGTGCCTGGCGGGCGCCAGGACAGCGGGATCGTCCTCGCCCGGGGCCATCTTTGCGGTGCGCCAGTCGACGGAGCCGTCGCGACTCACGCCCGCAGCTTGCGGATCCCTCGCCCACTTGTACACCGCGACAACTTTCACGGCGCGTACTCCCTTCACGACGCTGCATGCCCGCCGAACGATTCGCGCCTCGGCGTCGCCCTGGTGCGCGGCTCCGCCGGGCATCCGTCACGCTCAGCCCGGTCTCAGGCAACCGTGTGGCGAGGCCGGGGCCAATGTCCTGCTCACCCAAATCGCCGGCGGTTCCTGTCTTCGTTGACAAAGGACATCCGCGCGAGCGAGCATCGCGCAGACCCGCACACCTGACGCACCGCTTCGGGTGACGCGACGGACACGGGAGTAAAGGGGTCAGGACATGGCCGCCACCGATCCGATCCCGGAAGACATCAGGCGCATGCTGGGAAGCGCGATCGCCCGTGACGCGGACCTGATTGTCATGAGGGCCCTCGCGGAAGTGCACCGGCACGTCGTCGACGTGGTCGGCGGTATCGGGGCAGCCGAGTACCTACGTCCCGTCGTGGCCGACGCGGTCGCGGAACATGCGACATCCCTCACCCTCGGCCTGCGGACGGTGCCCCGGGGTGATTCGACCGCGGCGCTGCGCATCGCCCAGGACCTGGTGGCCATGTTCCTCGTCCAGTCCGTCACCGGTGTCGCCCTGCTGGCGGTCGATGACCGGGGCGGCTGGGAGTGGACCCTGACCGGCTGGGTCTTCAACGTGGCCACGATCGGCACCGTGCGCCTCGTTCACCATCTGATCCTCTGGTTCACTTGGGGATTCGTCGTCAACCACGTCTACTCCGCGATCCTCATGGACAACGTCGAACGCAGCGGAGTGATCTCGTCCATGGTCAACGGCTTCAAACACGTACCGAAGCACCACCTGCCGAAGGACCCCGCGGACAGGGACCAGCAGACAAGGACCGCCCATGAACAGCCGACCCCCCGTGCTCGTCCTCGGCATCGGCAACGAACTGTTCACCGACGAGGGCCTGGGTGTCGTCGCCGCCCACCGCATCGCCGGGCTCAGCCTCGACGGTCTGCAGGTGATCGACGGCGGCACTCTCGGGATCGCCTTGCTCCCCGAGATCGCCGGCCGTGAGGCGCTGCTCGTCCTGGACGCCGTCGTCGCGGATGGCGCCGAACCCGGGACCGTCGTCGTCCTGCACGGCGACGAGGTCACCCGTGCGCAGAGCCTGATGGTGTCCGCCCACCAACTGGGCATCGCGGAAGCCCTCGCGGCCGCCGAGTTGGCGGGGTGCCGCCCCCACCGGCTCGCCGCGGTCGGCATGGTCCCGGCCGACCTCGACACCGGGTACGGCCTCTCACCGCTCGTCGGGTCCCGGCTCGACCGCCTGGTCCGCCAGGCCCTGGATGTCCTCGCCGGCTGGGGAGTGGAGGTGCCTGCTCATGCATGAGGCCGGCCTTGTCGCCGCCGCCGTCTGCGCACTCGCTTCGGCGGTGGACGGCCGCCCATTGCGCAAGGTGACGCTCGCCATCGGCCCCGGGGTCGACCCCGGGGCCGCACGCCACGCCTGGGAACACGCGACCGCGGGCAGCCCCGCGGCGCAGACCATGGTGACCTGGGCTCGGGCGTCCGACACCCTGACCTGCTTCGACTGCGGACGGGACTACCCCGGCGACCGCCTCACCCCCTGCCCCGACTGCGGCGCCGACGGACTCGTCACCCGCCCCGCCCCCGAGGTCGAGATCCTCGACTACGAGATCACGGCGGCCCCGCGCTGAGCCCGTCCGCAGGCCGTCGTGCGTGCGTCACAGAACCTTCAGATGCTCGGCGAGGTCCCCGGCAGGCGCCTGCGCCTGCCGGGGACCTCGGAGACACGGAGCATGTCATCGGCTGCCTCACCTGGGTGTTACGACCAGGGGACATGGCGCAGGCTGGAGACCTGGCCACCACCACGCCTCCAGCCTTGACTGCCGGGACTTGTCTGGCCGCCACCGGCGGCGGCCACGATCAGATCGTCTCGCGAAGCCCTTGAACGACTTCGGCAGCCCGCCTGCCGGAGTTCAGCGCGCTCTCACACGAGCCCGTGTACAGGTAGTCGCCGCACAGGTACAGGCCCTTGACGTCCTGGTAATGCCGCTCGCGCAGCTGCTTCATCGCCGTCGCGGCTCCGGGGTGCATCGTATAGTTCCCCTCCTCGATCTTGATCGTCTTCGCGGAGGAGAAGTGCTTGGGCAGCTCGGGGAAGAACTTCCGGAACTCCCTCGCGGAGACTTCGGCGATCTCGTCCTCGCTCGAGTTCCAGTACCTGTCGTTCCCCTCGCCGTAGTAGAAGAGCGAGACACACTCCTTGCCCGGAGGCAGGGCTGCGCTTCCGTAGCGGGAGTTGAACAGCAGGCCGCAGAAGGGCGCCCCGGTCCGGCGCGGCATCATGCCACCCATCATCCTGTCCGACAGGACTTCGTCGTAGAAGAGCATGGAGTGCATGCACCGGCAGTAGGTGACCTTGGAGATCGCGTGCTTCTGGGCATCGGACAGGCCAGGGATCAGCCCCAGCACCTTGTTGCCCTGCGTGGCGCAGATCACGGCGTCGGCCTCGTAGAAGCCCTTGTCCGTCTCCACACCGGTCGCCCGGCCGTTCTTTACCGTGATCTCTCTGGCGGGGGTGTCCGCCACGACCGAGTCGCCCAGGTGCTCGACGAGCTTGGTGCCCAGGTCGCCGACGCCGTGCGTGAGGACCTCGCACTGCCCGCCCATCACCGACTTCACCCACATCGCGCCGGCGGCGATGCCCAGGTCGGCCGGCACTGTCAGGCCGATCGTGGCGATGATGGGCTGAACGAGGTTCTCCAGTACCTCCTCGCCGAAGTTGTTGCGGACGAAGTCCTCGAAGTTGCCGCTGTCCTCGCCGTCCAGGTCCGCCAACCAGTCAGTGTTTCCTTCGTACATCCCCGCGCCCTGGCGAGCGATCCATTCGAAGAACCTGGGCAGGTTGGGTCCCATACTCCCGGCGAAGGCTCCGGCCTTCGCCAGCTCCACCGCGTCGCTCGGATCTGGCTTGGAGTTCACCCATCCGTTGTCGAAGTAGGTCCGCATCAGGCTCATGTCCACGGGCAGGACCTGGTCGGTGAGCCCGACCTCGTCGATGAGCTGGTGGGCCACCGTGTAGCTGGGAACGAACAGCTGGGTGGCGATGTTGATCGAGAAACCGTCCTGCTGGTACATCTTCAGGCGGCCGCCGGGCTTCTTGTCCCGGTCGAGCAGAGTGACGTCATACCCGCTCTTCTTGAGCGTGAATGCGGCCGACAGCCCTGAGGAGCCGCCGCCCACGACGACAACCTTCTTCATCAGAGGCGTTTCCCTTCAGTGATTGAAGCAAGCAATGCAGAGAATCGATGACCGGGCCCCGTCGCCGGCCTTAGATGGCGCCCTTCATGTGGAGAACGGCGTGCCTCGCGAAGGTGATGGTCTTCCCCGAGGCGATGCCCACGACCAGTTCCGGGTAGTAGTTGGTGCCGAAGAACCCACCGGCGACATCACCGGCTGCATACAGGCCGTCGATCGCCTTTCCGGCTGTGTCCAGCACCTGCATGTCGGTGTTGATGCGAACTCCGTCCGTCGTATGCATCATCCAGCCCGCATTGGTGGCACCGTAGAACGGCGGCGTCTGGAGGGCGATCAAGTCCTTGGCCGGCTTGCCGAATTCCTCGTCGAGGCCGGCCTTTGCCATGCGGTTGTATCGCTCGACGGTTGCCTTGAACTGGTCGACGGGCAGCTTCAACTTCTCGGCCAGTTCCTCAATTGTTCTTGCCTTCTGGATGTAGCCCTTCATCGAGGCCCGTGCCAGGAGCAGCCGGTTGATGTTCTTCCGAATGCCTTCGTATGTTCTGGGCCTGGTCGCGCTGGGGATCTGGCGGCAGCAACCGACCAGGCGGAAGCGCTCGATGTTCTCCCAGTACCTGGCGTCCCAGATCACACAACTGACGCCGTTCTTCTCGTGTTCGAGGGGGTAGATACTCACGTCGTACGGGACGGACTCGTTGCCGTAGCGACGGCCGTCCATGTTGACCTTCAGGAACGGCTGGCTGCCCATGTGGAAAGCGTCCAGCGGCCCGAGAGTGGAGCCGAGTCGCCGGAAGGGGAGGCCGGACCTCGCACCCGGTTTCGCGATCCCCCGGTCGAAGAGGCCGGCGGTTCCATAGCGGTCTTGGTGGCCTCCGGCCCAGATCGCGGCCTTGATGCCGTCGCCCGTGTTTCCCTTCTGTCCGTAGTACAGGGTCGTGACAGCCGTGGCCTGGGGATTGCGCTTCCCGAACAACTCGTGGTCGTCCGAGTAACCACCCGTGCACAGAAGCACGCCCAGCTCGGCCACGATGCGCAGATAGCTGCCGTCCCGGTTCTTGGCGAGCGCTCCGACCACCCGGCCTCTTGACTTGATCAGCTTGACCAGCGGGGTTCTGAACCTGAACTGGACGCCATAGCCCTTCGCCTTTTTCACGAGCCAGGGCTCGATGAGACCCACACCCCCGTGCAGGCGAGCCTTCGGCCCTCCTTTGAGCAGCGGAATGATGAACTTCGTGTGCGTCGGGAAGATCTTGAAGTCCCCGTGACGACCGTCTCCCGTATCCCATTCCGCAACGTGCTTGATGCCGTACTCGGCCAATTCCTCGGCGAGGAAGTCCATGGTCGGACCGCTTTCGTCCGCCCACAGCCGGATCAGGTTCTCGTTGACGGGGTTCGTACGCTCGATGAGCTTCCGGTCCACATCGTCGTACTGCGCCGGATACTGGACCAACTCCCGCACCAGTTCCTCTTTGTCGAGCCTCGCCGGGGCGCCGGCCGCCCTCTGGGCCCTTGAGTCGACAGCTCCGTTATAGGTCTTGTAATAGCCGACCCGCGCATTCTTCTCGATGACGAGCGCCCTCGCGCCCTGGCTTCCGGCGACGATCGCCGCCACCATGCCGGCCGTTCCTGCGCCGACGATCAGAATCTCGGTCTCGACGGTCTCCGCAATGGCTGATTCCGGAATATCGGGTTCGGTGCCGTACCAAGCGCTGCCCGCGATGTCGTACGCATGTTTGTTGGCCATCATGACGTTCACCTCTGTGCTGGCTGGTCCTCAGGACCACTGGTGGGCTACGGGCATGCTCGGATCGACCGGACGCCCGGTCCGCGCCGCGCCCACTGCCCGAACCCGCGGGCAGCTCCTGTGGCGACGCGCCGAGGGGCCGACACCCTGCCCATGGCAGATACAGGTACTTCTCAGGGGCTCCACCGACGCGGCCACCCCCGTGGCCAGGACGGGGAACGGTGATGCAGGCCGTGACTCCCACGTCGGGGACTGACGGTGAGCTTCGTCAGCGGTCGCCTGCAGCCGACGGACCCGTCGCGGCTGACCGTCGCGGCCTTCGAGCCTCTCGCCCCTTGCGCACCCCAACAACTCCCACAGGCATGCACTCCCTTGCGCGGACACCTCGGCCACCGTCGGCCCAGCCAGACGGTCGCGTCGTGGTCGCCCCCACCAGGCACTGTGTCCCGGTCGACCTGAGGGCATGCAACCACGCAGGCCACGGCGGACCCCATATCCCGCTGAACCAATTCACGGGGGGTTCTTGTCGTTCGCGACAAGGGTCGTCCCACCCGGCGAGGGGCGCGCCGATCAAGAGCAGCGAAGCGATCTCCGTCAAGAGCTCTCGTGGCCGGCCGCAAGGCCCGCCTGGACGCCCTCGCCGCTCAGCACGCGGACGAGGGCATCGAGGCCGCCGCCTTCCCCGCCGACCTCTCCGACCCCGCCTGGCTGCCCCCTCTGGTGGACGCCATCCGCGGTTCCTTCGGCCGCATCGACGGGGTCGAGTACACCCCGATCGGCGGCGATACATCCCCCGGGGCCGGTGGTGTTACAGCAGTCCCGACAGAGGCAGAATGCGCTCGGTGAGCTGTCCGCGCAGCCTTCCGTCGGCGATCTCGGCTCCGGCCAGCCAGTCGGCGTTGACCAGCAGTCCGGCGTGCTCGGCGATCTGTTCGGGCGGCAGGGTGCAGAACGCCGTGACCTGGTTCAGGTGCAACCCGCCGTCGTCGGGGTGTCCGAGGTGTCCGTCGGGGCGGGCGTGGGCGGCGGTGTACAGGGCCAGGAGCCGGGTTGCGGCACCGAGTTTCTTCTTGCGGATCTTCCGGTCGCCCACGACTTTCTGGGCCCAGCCGGAGATCCTCGCGCGGGTGGTCTTGCCGAAGCCGAACGGGCGGGGCTGCTCGGGCAGCAGCGCGGGGACGGTGACGGCGGTGGGGTCTTCGGGCCGGGAGGCCATCGCCTCGCAGGCGGTGCCGGGCAGGCCCAGCCAGCCGGCTGCGACCAGCCGTTCGAGTACCGGTTCGGCATCGTCCTGGAGCCAGCCCGCCAGGTCCTGGCCGGTGATGTTCCCGGTGCCGGCGCGGGCGGCCCGCAGGGTGAGCATGACGACGGCGAGGCGTACCTCGGCCTCGGGGAGCGGGGCGTGGGCGGTGGCGTAGTCCAGCACGGCGCGGGCGTGCACGGCCTGACTGCGGGTCAGCAACCACTCCACCACCGGCCCGTCCCCACCTGCCGTGCCGCCGACCAGGGGGCCGACACGGTTCTCGTGCATCTCGCGGGTGGTCTGCGCGGCCTTCTCGGCGCGTTGCGCCTCTTGGCGCAGGGAGTTGTCGCCGCTCACGTCGGCCCACGTCGCGAATGCGCGGGCCTTGCGCTCGTGGAGTTCGGCGAGCAGGGCGAGGTCGGGTTCGGCGCACTGCTGATAGGCGCGGAAGGCGTCGCCCAGCTCGATGAGCTCCACCCGGAGGATGTCGGGCTTGAGGTCGTGCGGCACGATCCGCTGCGCGATCTTCCCCCACCGCTTGGCCCGCCGGGATGCTGCGCCCGGCGATACGGCGCGGGCACGGGGCACCGACGCCTCGGGAGTTCGGGGTGACGGGGTATCGGCGGTGGGGGAGGGGCCGTGGTCGGAGAACATCGCCGCCGCACGAGCCCCGGCCGTGCCGTCCGCGGGATCCCGCTCAGCAGCCGGCTTCCGCGCCGCCCGGTCGCTCGCGGCCGATGGCGCGGCGGTGTCCAGGACGCGGCAGCCGGGGATGGCGGCAGCGCAGCGCGCGCACATCTCGGCGATCCGCCACAGCCTTCCGGCCCTGTCCCCGTACACCGTCAGCACCACCAGACCGCCGCACCGCACCGTCTCCGTGACCGGTCGCGCACCACCCGGTCGTCCGGCGGCAGGCTCGGAGGTGTGCCACGCGCAGTCGGCGGCGCGGCAGGCGCACCACGCCTGGCTGCGCGGCCCGCCGTCCGCGCTGATGCCGGCCAGGTGCATGTTGATGTGGCCGGTCGCGGCCTTGCGCGCCTCAGTGGCACCACCGGTGAAGCGTTGATCGGCGCAGGCCGGGCGGGAACAGGAGAGTGTCACCACGCCGGCGGAAGGGCGGCCATAGGGGTCCAGGCGCACCGTCCATACTCGTCCCGCGATGCGTTCCTCATGCTGTGTCCCGGCCTCCACCGCCATGGGCACCTCCCACGTTCCTTGATCCGTTGCCAGACGGTCCCCATCATCGGGGATACCGCCACCCAGTCCCCGGATAACGGAACTTTCGGGCCCGGCGTGCCGCCTCGTACGTTCTTGGCAGCCGACAGCACGAGCACGGCTGTGATCACCACGACGGGCCTGGCCGCCGCCTCCACCCCGACCGCCGTCGAGGTTGTCGAACGCGAGCGAGCCGGTCACCCCGATACCGTCGCCGACGGTATCGCCGAGGCGATCCCTCGCGCGTACAGCCGTGCGTCGAGGTGTGGAGCCAGGAGCCCGTGGCCGGGAGCCAGGCGCGTCGTGGCAGCACCGTGATGCTGCGGATGGTCCGCAGCGACCAGCCTCGCGCTCCGAAGACCACGGTGTTGTGGGCGGTGAGCTCCCCCGTTCGGCCGCATGGCAGAGCTCGTGCACACTCGCCCCGGGCCGACCGCTCTCAGCTGTAATGCGGCCGGATCCGGGACGCCGAAGAGGCCATGGAGATGCCCGTGCACCGGATCCTGTCGAGTGGAGCCGGGCTTCGACGTGCGCAGGTTGTTCCGCCTGCGCTACAGTAGATCTTGGACGGGCTGCCGAAGGGCAGGAATCGTCCACGCGTTGGTGGTCTAAGGAAAGACGCCCCGCTTCCTGCGGGGAGATGCAGGTGCAAGGCCTGCCCGGCGCTCCGCACCCGCCATTCCCCGCCCCGCTACCTACCGGGGTGGGGAATGGCTTGTTTCAGTCCTCCCATGCAGAGCCGTGGCCTGGGATCCCGGCCGCCGACGGCAGCATCCTGGGCGGCTGGCCGCACATCACGGCATCACCGACGTGGAACACATCGAGATCGAGCTGTCGCTCAAACACCCGCACAAGCGCCTCGTCCCCGGCCAGAGCCCTCATTGCCGCCCGGCGGACGCCCGGGTCGTCCTGGAAGACGGACACCAATGAACAATCCGGGCGTGGCGTACGTACGTATTTGAGGGTAAATACTCCGTGAGAGGAGAGGCGATCATGAACCTCCTGAAGCGTGCAGCCCTCATCCTGGGCTCCGTCGCTCTCCTTACCGGCGCCGCGGGTGTCGCCGCCGTCCCCGCCTTCGCCGGCCAGCCCAACCAGTCCTGCGAGGACCAGCCCAGCCGCCCCGGCCAGTCCCAGACCGCCACCGGCTCTGCCTTCAACCCCGGTGGCGTCGCTGGTACCCACTACGCGGGCGAACAACCGCAGAACTCCGTCAACCCCCACTCGGTCTCCCAGTACGACGTGGCCTGCCTCCAGGTCTCGACGCACTGACAATGCCCTCACGCCATCAGTGCAGCCCCGGCGGCAGCGCGAACAGGGGGAGCCCCACTGTGCCCCTCCGGGAGACGTCAGGGTGCTCTCGGGGACATACCTGATGGTCGATCTCTCCGGGCCGGAGAAAGATCGGCAATGTCCGCTGCGGGCCGCACAGCCGCCCGCGGTGGACGGCCGAAGTACGCCGTTCCGGCGTTTCACTCCATTCCCGGAGCCGCCGCATGCCCACACCACTGTTCCGAGGAGCGCTCGCTGCGACCCTCCTCATCGCCCCTCTCGTCGGGTTAGCCCCCGACGCCGATGCCCAGGCTGAGGTGACTTCCTCCGGCACGAACCGCCCGGCATCGACCATCGACTGGTCACCCTGCGAGGAGGAGGCGACCGCCGAGTGCGGAACGGTCACCGTGCCCATCGACTGGGACAGATCCCGGGGTTCCACGATCGACGTCGCCGTCATCCGCAGAAAGGCGACCAATCCGCGGGAACGTCTTGGATCGCTCGTCCTCAACCCCGGCGGCCCCGGCGGATCCGGAGTGGACGTGGTCCTCCACGCGTATGACACCTTTCCGAAGGAACTGCTCAGCCGCTACGACCTGGTCAGCTTCGACCCGCGTGGCGTGGGCCGCAGCCATCCGATCGTGTGCTCGCAGAAGCTGACGGAGGCCGTCCTTTCCCCCATCGTGTCGAGCGAGAAGGAGTTCGACCGGGCGGTGCGGAGCAGCGGGCGCCTGGGCAAGGACTGCCGCCGGAGGACCGGGCCGCTGTTCGACCACGTCGACACGGTCAGCGTCGTGCATGACGTCGACGCCATTCGCACGGCCCTCGGCGAGCAGAAGATCGCGTTCTACGGGTACTCCTACGGCACCCAGATCGGCCTGCAGTACGCCGAGCTCTACGGTGACCGGCTCAGTGCTCTGGTCGTCGACAGCACCGTGGACCACAGCCTCTACAACCCGGAGTTCGTCGAGACCACGAGTGCCGCCGTGGAGGACTCCTTCGACGAGTTCGCCGCCTGGTGCGACCGGAACACCGCCTGCGTTCTCCACGACCAGGGGATCCGGCCCGTCTGGCGCAGTCTGAAGCAGAAGGCCGCCCAGGGCGCGCTGTCCTCCCCGTACGAACCGGGCGCGGCCTTCGGCACCTTCGAGCTGACCACCATGGTGAGATCGCTGCTCACCGGCCCGTACTGGTCAGGCCTTGCGAAGATCATGGCGGCCATGGATTCCGGGTCCACGGTCGACGTCTCCGGGAAATTCGCGACCTTTACGGTGTCCGAGCTGGCGATCTCCTGCCAGGACTGGGACTTCTCCGTGCGCGACTACAGTGACTACGCCGAGTATGTCGAGCAGGCGCAGCGGGTCGCGGAGGACCTGGGGCCGTCACCTGACGCTCTCAAGCAGATGGTCTGGTGCGCCGGTTGGCCGTCGAAGGTCAGCAATCCCCAGCACCGCCTCGACGTCACCGAAGGCCCGAAGGTGCTTGTGGTCAACTCCCTCCATGATCCTGCGACGTCGTACGCCTGGGCGCGGAATGTGGCCCGGCAGTTGGGGGACAGGGCGGCCCTGATCACCTACGAGGGATGGGGCCACGGCAGCTTCAGCGACTCTTCCTGCACGATGAACGCCATCGTCACCTACCTCACCGAGGACACGGCGTCCGCCAGGAACACCGGTTGCCCCGCCGTGGAACCAAGCCTGGAGTACCAGGACTCGATTCTGGGGAGCTGATGCTCCGCCAGCGGTTCGCGGACTCATGTCCCGTCACCTGATGACGAAGAGCCAGCAGGGCGGGCGCTGAGGGATGGCCCGGCCGTTCCCTGGTGGACCCCGCTGGGGAACGACCGGCTAGTCCGGGTCGGCGGGTGTCCAAGGCGGCAGAGCAGACCTCTCCGGGTACGGAGACCGACGTCCCACTTGGGCGTCCCTTCCCGGACCTTCGAGATCAGCGGCTCTCAGGCGTAGGGGCCAGAACCTGCTCGGGCTGAGGCCGTACGCCGACGCCCTCGACACCGACGCGGGGAAGCCGGCGAACAGGCTCCCGAGCCAGCCCCACTGGAAGACGGCGACCACCATGCCGTATGCCCCGCCGATGGACAGCAGGTTGACCACGGTGGCCTTCAGCGGCACGGCCACGGAACGGATCCTGCGGGAGGCGGACTGGGACGTCCGGGTGCTGATCCTCACCACGTTCGACCCGGACGAGTACGTCTACGAAGCGCTGCGCGCCGGTGCCAGCGCCCTCGTCCTCAAGGACATTCCCCCGAGCAACTCGCCACCGCCGTACGCACCGTGGCCGAGGGCGGGGCGCTGCCGGCACCGTCCATCACCCGGCGCCTCATCGGCGAGTTCGCACAACGACGTGCCGTCAACGCCACCTTGGCGGGCCCGCCGTCTGGGGCGACTCACCGACCGCGAACGCGAGATCGTGGCGGCCCTCGCGCGCGGCGCGAGCAACTCGTAGATCGCCGCCCAGCTCTTCACCGGACCCGCCACCGTCACGTCACATGTGTCGAGCATCCTCACCTAGCTCGGTCTGCGTGACCGCGTCCAGATCGTGATCTTCGCCTACGAGAGCGGACTCGTCGAAGCGGGCGGCCATGACATCGGCCGCTGAGACGACGGGCGCCGCACGCCGAGGAGGGACGGGCACGGCTGCACGGGCGATCACCGGCAATCAGTAGCGCACTGGAAGACTGAGCAGGCCGCGGGCGCGCATCGACGGTCGCCACTGCGGTCCGTCCGGTGGGAGGTCAAGCGCAAGTCCCGGAAAGCGGTCGATGAGGGCGGAAAGGGCGATCTCGGCCTCCATACGGGCCAAGGGTGCCCCCAGGCAGTAGTGAATCCCGTGCCCCAGCGCAAGGTGTCCCGTCGCGTCCCGAAGGACATCGAGCCGGTCCGGGTCGATGAAGCGGCGCGGGTCGCGGTGGGCGGCGGCCAGCGACAGCAGGACGGTCTCGCCGGCCGGAATGTCGACTCCGCCGATGGTGATGTTCTTGGTGGGGAAGCGGCGGATCGCCAAGGGCGCGGGACCGTCGTAACGGGCAAGCTCCTCGAGGGCCGATCTCAGCCGGCTGGGATCGGCGCGGAGCGCAGCCAGTTGCTCGGGATGGCTGAGCAGGGCCAGGGCGGCATTGCCGATGAGATGGACGGTGTTCTCATACCCGGCGAAGAGGATGAGGAAGGCCAGCGACATGAGTTCGTCCTCGGTCAGCCGGTCCTGGTCGTCTCGGACGGCGATCAGCGCGGAGAGCAGATCGTCGGCGGGGGCGGCCCGCTTGGCGGCGAGGAGCCCGGTGAAGAAGCCGAGCATGGCCCGGACGGCTTCCTTCGCCTTCTCGGGCCGGGCCGGGTCAGGGGCCACCAGGGAGTCGGTCCAGGACCGGAAGTCCTGCCGGTCGTCCGGGGTCACACCCAACAGATCGCAGATCACGGTGATCGGCAGCGGCGCCGCGTACCAGGAGATGAGGTCGGTGCGGCCGTACGGTGCCATGGCGTCGAGCAGTGCGTCGGCCGTCGTCCTGATGGGTTCCCGCAGGAGCTCGACACGGCGTGGGGTGAACGCCTTGGACACCAGGCGCCGGATGCGGGTGTGGTCCGGCGGGTCCATGTTGAGGAGGTTCGCATCCAGCGCCGGCGGAAGCGCGAGGCCCCGGTAGCCGCCGGGTAATGCGTTGCGCTTGTCCAGGGAGAGCCGGGGATCGGCGAGTGCCTGGCGTACGTCGTCGTAGCGGGTGACCAGCCAGGCCGGAAGCCCGTCCGTCCCGGTGATCCGGTGGACAGGCCCGGCCTCGCGCAGCCGCGCGTACACGACGTACGGGTCGGCGATCAGCTCGGCGGGGTCAACCAGGGGCATGTGCCCGGGCGTTGTGGGTGGCATGGTGTCCACCCTAGACAGACGAGTCGTCAGCACGGACCGCCTCCGTAAGGAGAGCTGGGCCGGAGTCCTTCAGCAGGAACCGGCACGCACCTCCTGCCGCGCCGGCCCCAGCGCGCGCTGCCGGTTCAGGACGAGGCCGTCGGGGTTCCTGCCGCCGACGGATTCCCGGGCGGACATTGTTCGGACGCTCCGGAGGGGGTGTGCAGCGCGCGGCCTGCCTCGCCTGTGGGCGTTGGCGGGCGTGACTGTTTGCGGAGGGTGCGGTGTTCGCGGGGCGGACTGATGAGAGATCTGCATTTCTCGATCCGTGTGCCACGTCGGAGGCTGGCGTCGTGGTGGAAGCGTCCGGGATGTTGCCCGGGGGTGTGACCTGGGCCGGCCCCGTGTCGGGCGGGTGTCGCCACTGTGTGTGTTCGCAATGACGAGGAGCAGGCCGTGAGCTGGTTCGGTGCCGGGATGCCGGGTGGTGTCGTCCCGGGCTGCCGGCTGTCTGCCCGTGCGTGTCCGCCGTGTTGAGGTTGCGCGGTGTCACGTTCGGCCACCGTGTGACGGCCGTGGCTGCGGTCGGGGCGGGCGAGGCGCCGACTGCGTGCGATGTCGTGTGAACGTCTGATACGTCTGATCACCCGAGAGGAAGACCTGCCATGATCCGTGGCAATTACGAGTCGGACCACGACAAGCGGAAGGAGCTCTCCCACGAGGAACTGGGGACGATTCCCCCGATGAAGTTCGAGGAGTACTCCGAGCGTCTGAAGCACTGCTTCACGATGACGCGGACGAACGGCATCCTCGAGGCGCGTCTGCACACCAACGGCGACTCGCTGCAGTGGGGCGCGGCGGCGCACCAGGGTCTGCACTACTTCTTCAATTGGGCTGGTCGTGACCCCGACAACGAGGTGATCATCCTCGGTGGCACGGGCAAGGACTTCATGAAGGGGATCGGCCGGGTCGACAAGGAGGGGAACTGGCAGCCGTCGTACGAGTTCGCCTCCGACCCCGAGCACGCCTGGCGGATGTACGACTACCAGTACTACGACGGGACGAACGACATCGAGGGCCAGGTCTTCGACGTCGAGGTGCCGACGATCGGTGTGTGGAACGGTGCGGCCTTCCACACGGATCTGGTGCTGTTCTCCGACATCACGCTGGCGACCGAGGACGCCTGGACCACGGAGATGCACTTCCGGGTGAACATGGTTCCCGGCGACGGTATCGGGATCGCCTGGCGTGAGCTGATGGGCCGTAAGCGGTACGCGTACGCGGAGCTGACGGGTGAGATCATCACCGCCCGCAAGGCGCTGCAGCTGGGCATGGTCAACGAGATCTGCGACGACACCGAGGCGGCCTACGCCCGTGCCCGGGAGATCGCCGAACTGATCATGCACACCGGGACCCGGGTGACCCGTCGAATCACCACGCAGCAGCTGCGCAAGGCGTGGAAGGAAGACATCGCCGACGAGCTGCGCAACTCGTTCGCGGCGGAGATGTATGTGACCGCGACGGAGCACTCGCCGCACGAGGTGAGCTACTGGGAGTGGGCGCACGAGGAGGCGGAGCTGGTCAAGGCCGCCGAGAAGAAGGGCAAGGTCATCCGGCCCCGGCTGAACGGCGGTCAGGAGGAGGACGAGATCAAGTAGCACGACCCGGACGGCCCCGGTGGAGATGCCTCCACCGGGGCCGCCGGCCCGTCCCGGCCACCGCACCCCGGCCGCCGGAACACCGCGCCACCGGCACGTCAAGCCCTGACAGGTCACTGCCGAGAACGTGACGCGGTCGGGGGCTGCCCCATGCCGTGCCGGTCCCCCTGACCAGGAACGAGCGTTCCCTGGACAGCCCCGGTCGGTGCGCTCCCCGCCGCGGGCACGGTCGTGCGGCTGCCGGAGGGAACGGAACGCGGCCGCAGGCCCAGGACGAGGCCGGTGATCACTATGGTGATGCCCAGCCATACCGACGGTCCTGGCACGGTGCCCGAGAGAGCGCCGACGGCCGCCGCGGCGAGTGGCGCGATGCCGGTGAGCAGCCCGGCCCGCCCGGCCCCGACGGCACGAACCGTCGAGTACCACAGTACGAAGGCGACCGCCGTCACCATCACTGCCAGGTAGCCGACGGCCGCCCACTGCGGTGGGGACAACTCCCTCATGGCCGAGGGCTCTTCCGCCGTGGCGCCGAGAACGGTCAGCAGCGCCGCGCCCAGCCACGTCGCGTGTACGGACACCCCCCACGGGGAGTGACGCCGCAGTACCGGCACCGCGAGCAGCGTGAAGGCGGCCTCGCAGCCCAGGGCCAGCGCCGCCCAGGCCACCCCGACGGCATCGGTGCGGCCCGTACCCTCCACCAACACCGCGCCTGTCATGACGACGGGTGCCGCCAGGAGGACCTGCCGACTGGGCCTGCGCCGTTCCAGCACGGGGCCCACCACCCCGAGCACCACCGGTGCACACGCCACCGCCACGGCGACCACCGCCGGTTCCGCATGAGCGACGCCCCGGACCACGGCCACGTTGAACAGCACCAGACCGGTGGCCGCGAGCCCGGTCAGCCACAGCCACTCCCGTCCGCGTGGCCACACCAGGCGAGCACCGGTGAGCCGGGCGATGACCACGAGGATCGCGGTCGCGGCCGCGTACCTGACGGCCTGGGTGGTGAACAGCGGGGCGTCGACGAGCGTGCGCGAGACGGTGACGCTGCCGCCGACCAGCGCCATGCCGACCATGCCGGGGGCGAGCTGGGCGAACGAAGCGGTAGGTGTGTCCATGCCGTCCACCCTGCCGTCACAATGGACGTCATGGGCAGGTCCACCGAGCCATCGCCTGAGGGGTCCAAAACACCGGCCCCGACGGCTGAGGCGAACAGCAAGCCGACCTCCGGCGCGGCCGTGGGTTCGGACTTCCTCCAGTTGGACATCGGCCAGGCGCCGCCCGGCAGGCGTACCGACTGGCTCGCCGACCGGCTGCGGTCAGCCATCGCCGACGGCCGACTGCCCGTCGGGGCACGGCTGCCTGCCAGCCGAGTGCTCGCCGGGGAACTGCGCGTCACCCGGGGCGTGGTCACCGAGGCCTACCGGCGACTCGCCGAGTCCGGCCAGATCGCCGGTCGTGGCCGGCTCGGCACGGTGGTCGTGGCCGCTCCCGCCGCGCCCCGCGAGCGCGCCCGCGGGGCGGCGGAGCGCGGCCCCGCGCTCTTCGGCTCGGCGGACCGCGAGGGTGTCGCCGACGCTCTGCGCGCCATGCCGTGCCGGATAGACCTCTCCCCGGGCGTCCCCGATCTCGCCGCCTTCCCCCGTACCGGCTGGCTGCGCGCCGAACGCGCCGTCCTCGCGGGCGCGGGCCCGGCCGACTTCGGCTACGGAGACCCCCGGGGTGCTCTCGCCCTCCGCCGGGCTGTGGTCGGCTGGCTGGCCCGCAATCGCGGCATCCGCGCCGACCCGGACGAGGTGATCGTGGTCGCGGGTGTGGCCCAGGCACTCGGCCTGCTCGGGCAGCTTCTGCGGGCGGAGGGGATCGACCGCATCGCCGTCGAGGACCCGGGATCCCTCGGAGCACGCCAGCAGTTGGAGTACGGGGGCCACACGGTGGTCCCCGTCCGCGTGGACGAGGGCGGCCTCGACGTCGGTGCGCTCCGTGCCAGTGACGCCCGGGCGGTGCTCCTGACCCCGGCCCACCAGTTCCCCACCGGTGTCGTCCTCGACGGGGAACGCCGCCGAGAGCTGCTGAGCTGGGCGGCCGACGGCGGGGTGGTCATCGAGGACGACTACGACGCCGAGCACCGCTACGACAGGCCGCCGGTACCGGCACTGCGCTCGCTGCTGCCCGAAGGCGTCTGCTACGCGGGCAGTGTGTCCAAACTGCTCGCGCCCGCGCTCCGGGTCGGCTGGCTCCTTGTGCCGTCGGGCCGGCAGGACGCCGCCGTGACCGCCAAGCGGTACGCCGACCTCGGGAACGGCATCCTCACCCAACTGGTCCTCGCCCGGCTGATGGACTCCGGCGAGCTCGAACGGCACCTGCGTCATGTCCGGCAGCGCCACCGTCGGCGCCGCGACGTGATGCTGCGGGCGGTCGAGGCACACCTGCCCGGCGCCCGGGTCCACGGGGCGGCCGCGGGCCTGCACCTGCTGGTCACCTTCGGCGACCCGCGTGGCGGTGTCCGCGACGGCGGCTTCGACGACACCGACCTCGCCGCGGCCGCTCTCGCACGGGGCGTCAAGGTGCACCCGCTGTCCTGGCACCGGATGAGCCCCGGCCCCCCGGGTCTGGTCCTCGGCTACGCCGCCGGCCCCGCCCACGAGATCGACGAGGGCATCGCCCTCATCGGCGCCGCCCTGCGCGGTCTTCATCCGGTGGCCCCGGGTGGCCGACCCGCCGGCGCGTCGGGCAGCTGACCTGACGCGGTGTCCGCCTCTGCCACCTCGGCAGCCGACTGCGCCGTGGACGCAAGGGAACCCTTGGCATCCGGTTGGCGCTCAAGTCCTGAGACGCGTGCGGCCGTGCGGTCCCGCGAGGAGGACCGCACGGCCGTCGTCGTTCTCCGGGTCGCCGCTACGGGGCGTCCAGCACGGTGCCGCTCAGTACCGCGCCACCGGGGACCGGGTCCCCGTGGTCATCGGTCAGCTGGAACCGTACGGACTCGGCGGGCTCCGTCACCCGGTCCGTGACCGTGGGCAGGGTCACGTTAGCGCTTACCTGCCCCGGGCGCAGGTACACCCACACGGAGAGGTACTTCACCTGCGACAACGGACGCTCGGGATCCGGCTTCTCACCCGAGGAGTCGGCGAGCCACTGCGGGGTGACGTCCTTCGTGGACAGCTCAGCGCCGTCGGTGACCGGCACGACGCCGAAGCCCACGCCGAGATCCACGTCCGCGGACTCCGACAGGGACACCTTCCACTTCAGGGACTGTCCCTCGGACACCCGGCCGGCCACCGGTGTCACACTGACCGTGGGCCTCGGGTCGTCGTTCAGCACGGTGATCCCGCCGCGGTAGGAACCGATGACGGCGCCCCGTACGGCCTTCACCAGCACGTTGTTCTCCACGTCGTACGAGAACCGCTTGTCGCCCTTCACCCGCACCGCCACGTCGATGTCGTGGCCGCCCGGGCGTACCGTCACCAGGCGCTGCTCGGTCTTCTGGGTGACCGGGTCGACGACGTAGACCCGTACCTGCCCGCTGCCCTTTCCGGACACCTGCACCGGCACGCGGTACGTACGCACGCCGGAGTCGCCTTCCTTGACCGCGGTGCGGCCGACGTCGACACGTGGCAGCGCGGGCTCCGCTGCCGCCGGGGTGCCGGGACGCCAGCCCCAGGCGTCCATCAGCCAGGCCTTGCCCGAACGCGAACGCGGCGTGAGGCCGAGGGACTTGACGTGCTTGAGGTCGAGGCCGGCCCGGGAGGCGGCCGTCAGCGGGACGCGGATCTCCCGCGCCCAGTAGGAGGCGGTCCGATCGGTGCCGGGCAGGCCGTCGACCCGGATCCGGCCGAGAGCCGCCCGCTTCCCGCGGGCATCGGCGAGGGTCACGTCGAACTGTGTGCCGGTCGAGTTGGGCGGTACGAACATGCGCAGCGCCAGGTCCTTGGAACCACTGAGCGAGACCGGCGTGCCGGGGCGCACCTGCGTGGCGTGTCCGGCCGCGGACCACTTCAGGGCCACTGCGCGACGGCCGGTCTCCCGGTCGGTCTCCCACTGGGCGAAGTGCGGTGAACTGCCCTTCGCGTCGCGGCTCAGGCAGGCCACGCCCGGAGCCGGGTCCACGGCCGCGCACAGCCGCCCGCCGGTCACCGAGACCTTGGCGTCCGGCAGGAAGCCGCCGCCACGCTTCGCCCCGACTGCGTGGGTGAGCACGCGCGCGGGGTCGGCCGAGGGTGCCCGCCTGCCCGAGCCGTCGAGCAGCGGCCGCACCCGGTCGTCGCCGGCGACGAACAGCCGGGCCGCCGCCGCGATGTAGGTGCTGCCCGCCCGGTGCTGCTGGTTCGCGGTCAACCGGGTCGCGGTGCCCGGCGAGCACACCGGGTCGCGGTGCCCGGGATCGTCGTAGAAGTCGTCGTCCGCGGGCGCCTCGGCTTGCCCCGGAGTCCACTCGGTATTGAAGAAGTTGTGGTCGGCACCGACCACGTACACGGCGCTGTGCAGTGCGGCGCCTCGGCTCGTACCTCGGGTGCCGTCGACGTAGATCTCGCCCTGGAGGTCGGACACGTCGCCGTCGCAGCCCGGCAGGATCGTCGCCGACGGCACGTCCGCGACCGGGTTCTGGCCGAAGACCGTCGGTCCGATGAGGACGGTGCCGCGGATGTGCCAGCGCACCGGGCCGTGGTAGCCGTCCTGGGCGGCGGGCGGCGGGTAGAGGCTGTCCATCGCTGCCCGGTTGACGCCCTCGCCGCCACGCGAGTGGCCGACGAGCAGGACGCGCGAGAGGTCGGCCCCCGGGGCGTTCCGTACGACGGCGGGTGCCGAGTCCGGGTGGGCGGCCCAGTCGGCCCAGCGGGCGAGGTGCTGCCGTACCAGCGAGGAGCGGGCCTGCGCGCCGCCGTCCTCGGCCGCGTAGTCCTGCCCGTTGATGCCGTTGGCCGAGATCGACACCGTCACATAGCCCTGCGACGCGAGGAGTCGCTGGTCACGCAGATAGCCGCGGTGGCTCGGGATCGGCTTGGTGCCCGCCGGGCAGGGCCAGTCGCCGGTCACTTCGTTGCCGCGATAGCAGGTGGAGTGGCGGCCGTGCAGGAACAGGGCGAGCGGGCGGTGACCGGTGGCACCCTTCGGTGCGACCACCACGGCCTTCATCTCGACCGGTTGGGCGAACCCGGGCAGCCGCACCGGGGCGAGGCCGTACTCGCCCGTCGTCGTGCGGAACGCGCCCGGCTTTCCGGGGTCGACGGGGTTCGCCGGGAGCGGGGCGGGCGGCTGCGCCGCTGTCAGGGAATGCCGGCTGCCGGGGGAGCGCGTACGGCCCGCGGCGTCCAGTGTCCTTCCTGCGGAGCGTACTTGGAGCCCCGTCAACGAACTCGTGTCGCGGGCCCGGCCGAGATCGAGACGGAATGTGCGCCCGTCCGCGTCCGGCCGGGGGACGCCGAGCGGGCGGCCCCCGGAATAGAACTCGACGCGCGCGTCCCCCATGGGCACTTCGGTGGTCGAACGCCAGACGAGCTGCCGTTTCGTCCCCTCACCGGTGATTTTCCAGCCGGGCGGGACACCACCGTCCCCGTCGGCCACCGCTCTCGGCGGTCCGGTGTCCGGCACCGCCGCCTGCGCCGGCCCTGGCGATCCCCCCGCCACCGCGAACACCACCGCGGCGGTCACCCATATTCGCCGGGTACGCATCAAGGCACCCCTCCTCAACTTCCGAGCTCAGGCGCCCCGTTGGTCGGCGGGGGCCTCTCGCGTCTCGGAGGATGACGAGCGGAGCCTGTGGGTTGCCTGTGGTTGGTGAGCAATCGGCGGCGCGCTGTGCCTGTGCGCCGACGGGGCCGAAAGGGCATGGGGGAGTGGCCGCCGGGAAAGGGCACCTCATTGAGCGGACACGCTGATACTGGATCTGCTTGATCCGGGTTAAGCGAGTGGGGTGCTGCGGAACCGCGAACACCGCGTTCTCGCAGCCGCTGCCCCGTCCGCGGCCGGGACCGGCCGGGCGGTCCTGCCGGTCAGGAACGTCACGCAGGCCCCTGAACCAGCACCACGTATGTGTTGCCCCTGCTCAGCAGCATCGGCCGGTCACCGACGGTGTACCGCGTCGTGGAGGTGTCGGTGGGCTTGGACCACAGGCCGTGCCAGACCTTTCCGTCCCGGTAGAAGTCGGCACGGCCGCTGCCGGTGGTGACGGTGAAGACCTCGTTGTCGGGGTGGCCGGCGTTGAAGTCCGTGTACTTGCCGGGCACCACCCGGACGTGCTGGACGATGACGTTGACGGCGGTGAGCGACGTCGACCGCCCGTCCACGGCGATGCTCCACGTCGTGCCGTTCGCGGTGAAGACGAAAGAAGCGGTGGGCATGGCCGCGCGGACGCTGTCCGCCTGGCTGCCGCCCGGCATGTTTGCGCCGAACCGGAAGCCCACATCCCTCGCCTGGGCCAGGTCCGGGTACCGGGCGAACACCTGGGCCGGACGAATGTACGTGGGCGAGGACCCGCCGTTGCTGAACAGTCCGCTGACCGGCGTGATGTTCCGCAGGTCGGCCTTGGCCAGGTCGTGCAGCAGACCGGAGATGGCGCCGCTGTAGGCCAGGCCGACATGCCCGTAGGCGGCGAGGAGGGGGATGTCCGTCTGGCGGGCGCTGCGCACGGGGCCGACCCGGTCGGGCGCGTGGTTGCTGTCGTAGACCGCCAGATAACGGCTGAGCCCGCCCTCGACCTGCTCGACATAGACCACATCCGCGGCGTTCAGGCCGACCTGCTGCGCCTGGGCGGCACCTACGTTGTCGACCTTCACCGCCAGCACCCGCCCCGCCGTTCCAACCCCTGTCAACGGGTTGGCGGCGGGGCGGGTTGACACCGTCGGCGAAGGAGTCGTGGCCGTACCACCGCCCTTCGGCAACGCCAGGAACAGCACCGCTGCGATGATCGCGGCCAGGGCCGCGACGATCCCCGCCACGGCGGCGGCCGGCAGGCGGCGCAGGCGGGCCATGAGCTGTCCTGGCATCGTGATCACCCCGATCAGTGGTGGATGACGACCGCGGTGCGGGGCGGCGGAGCGCCACTCGCCACCGTACTGAAAGTGGCCGCCGGTGTTGCCGACCGGCGCTCCTGCCCGACGGCGGGCACGGACGACTCACCCTCCGAAGATGCCGGGGCCGGCCTGTCGGCCGACGACGCCGACCCGACCGGGAGATCGTCGCGTGCACCTGTGTGGTTCAGCCGCGGCGGTTCGTCCTGGACCGGGACCCTGCGGGGGTCAGTAGCCCCCGCTGCCTCCCGAGCTGCCCGAGGACGGGCTGGGCGCGGTGATCGGGTTCCCGCTGGGGCCGACCACGTACCAGGTGCCTCCGAAGGCCGAGCTGCCCTGGCCGTTGGTGTCGCCGGACTTGGTGTCCCCGGAGTAGTGGTAGAGGGGGTGGCCCTTGTACGTGACCTGGGTCGTGTGGTCGTTGCGGGCGGTGGTGCCGAGCAGAGCGGCGTTCAGGCCCTGCGCGCCGGGGTGTCCGGTGGTGGTGTCGGGCGGCCAGGCCTGGGCGCAGGCGCCGTAGCAGTGCGAGGTGGTGCCGCTGTCGGCCTGGAACACGTAGAGGGTCCTTCCGGATCCGTCGACGACGATCCGGCCGAGGGAGGAGCTTCGCGCCTGGACCATGCCGGAGCCGCCGGTGGCGGACGCGGAGCTGCTGGACGGGTGCGAGGAGCCGTACGAGGAGCTGGTGCCGGAGCTTCCGCATGCGGCGGCGAATGCCGCGACGGCGGTCGCAGCCGCAGCGATGGCGGCGGTGCGGTTCATGACGTTCTTCTTTCCGCCGGAACCCCCTGCCGCGAGGTGTGCGGTAGGGCTGGTCCACCGGCCCGCCACTGGGGCTGGTCTGTAGTTCGATACGTGCGGTAGTTCCGTTTGATTCATTTATGGGCCTGTTTCACTACGATGCGTGTGTGGCGCTCCGCTGCTGGGCCGACCGCCGGGTGAACATGTTGCACTCGGTACACGTATGTCGATGTATAGACCTCTTGGTGTGTGCGTGGTTGTTCGGTCGGGGGTGGAGGCGGGGTGACGGTGCGATGGCGTGTCGCGAGCGCCTCGCTCTTGGCGCCTATCTGCTGGGGTCGCTCGATCCGGCGGAACGCTCTGCCGTGGAACGGCACGTGGTCCGCTGCGCGGACTGCCAGGCCGAACTGCAGGAGCTGGCCCCGCTGGTCGAGCTCATGCAGCATCTGCCCTTCGAGGAATCGCCGCAGACGGTGCGGAGCGCGTGGGGCCCCGGCTCGGGACGGGCTGCCCCGGGCCCGGCCCTCGAGCCCGGCCGCACCGCTGACGCCTTGTCCCGCGTGGTGCGGCGAACAAGGATCCGCCGGGTTCTGGTCGGCTGTGCGCTCGTGGTCTCGGCCGCCGTCGCGGGCGTAGGCATCCATCTGGGTGCCCGTGCCCCGCAGCCTGTGGCGGTCCGCCCGGCGGCCTTGGTCTCCGCCACCGACCCGGCCACCCATGTGAAGGCGTCCGCCGCACTCACTCCCGACCTGACGGGCACCTCGATCCGGCTCCGCATGTCGGGGCTGCCCCCGGCTGTCTGCCGACTGGTGGTGCACGCCCGCGACGGCCGCACCGAGACGGCCGTCGGCTGGACGTCCGGCTACGCGAGTGCGATCAGTGTCCCGGGATCGACCTCGCTCCGCGTGCGGGACATTTCCCGCCTGGACGTCGTCACCGGCCGAGGCCGACTCCTCGTGGAGCTTCGACCCCGGTGAGCGAAGTTCCGCACCGGTGGGGACATAACGGGTTGAACCATCAGGTGTCCTGATACGTACCTTCTGGCGAAGACCGGCAACAAGCCCTGCCCAGCAGGTGACGGAGGTGGCCATGACAGTCGTCGGCCCTGGAACACGCGTACAGCAGCGGGCGTGGACATTCTCCCCGAGTGTCCGGCTGTGGCTGCTTCGTCTTTTCACCGCCGCTTGTCTGGCGGTGGACGCCTACGTGCACGCAGACCTCGCCCCGACCTACGACTCGGTCACCAGGACGATCAGCCAGGGCGACCTGTTCCGGATCGAGGCCGCCGCCGCCGCACTGGCAGCCTTGCTGCTGGTCCTGCTCGGCACACGGCCTCTCGTGTGGGGGTACGCGCTCCTGGTGGCCGCAGCCGGAGCCGCCGCGGTGCTGCTCTACCGGTACGTCGACGTCGGTGCCTTCGGGCCGCTGCCGAACATGTACGAGCCTGTCTGGTACCCGAAAAAGACCGCGTCCGCCATCGCCGAGATGGCGGCAACGGTCACCGCTGTCGCCGGGCTCGTCCTCGCACGCCGCCTGAACCGGCAGCCCGGGGCACGGCCCTGAGCGGAGCCCTTTGTCGGGCGTCGGCAGACCGGGCTCCACGGTGCGCGTCCTGTCGGACGCGCCCCGCGGAACCGCAGGCTCATGCGCTGCGGCGTACGACCAGGGAGAAGTCGGTGACGATCTCCGAGGGGTGGCTGGTGGGGCCTTCGGCGATGCGCCGCGTGAGCAGTTCCACAGAGATACGGGCTATGTCGGCGCTGCCTGGGTCGATCGTGGTCAGACTCGGGTTGCTGTAGGCGGCGGCGGTGACGTTGTCGAAGCCGACGACGGCGACTTCCCGGGGCACGGAGACGCCGCGGGTGACGAGGGTATGCAGGGCACCGAAGGCCAGGGAGTCGTTGAAGCAGATCACGCCGTCGATGGGGATGCGCTTGTCGAGGAGTCTGGCCATGGCGCTCGCGCCGTTGGACTGGTGCCATTCCGTCGCGAGCGCGACCCGTTCCTCGTCCAGGGGCAGACCGCTGCTCTCGTGGGCGAGACGGAACCCTTCGTAGCGCAGCGAGGCGGCACTGATGGGCCCGCCCGCGGGGTTGACGCCGATGGCGGCGATGTGGCGTCGGCCGCGGTCGATCAGGTACTGGGTCGCAGCCATGACGGCCTCGGTGTTCGCCATGGTGACGTGGTCGACGGGTCCGTCGAAGATGCGGTCGCCCAGCAGGACCAGGGGGCCGCCTCCGGTGAGCACGCGCTCGTCGGAGGGTCCGAGGGCGTGCGGTTGGAAGATCAGGCCGTCGGACAGCTGGCGGCTGGTGCCGGAGAGGATGTCGAGCTCGGTCCTCAGGTCTCCACCGGTCTGCTGGATGATCACAGTGAGGTGGTGCTTGCCGGCTTCGGCCATGACCGCCCGGGCGAGTTCGGCGAAGTACTCGATGCCGAGGTCGGGGAGGGCCAGAGTGATGAAGCCCGTCCGGCCGGTGCGCAGGCCCCGGGCGGAGACGTTCATCTGGTAGCCCAGCTCCTGGACGGCCCGTATGACGGCGTCGCGTGTCTCGGGGCGGACGTTGACCTTGCCGCTGAGCACGTTGGACACGGTGCGCGCGGTCACGCCGGCGGCCCTGCCGACGTCGGCCATGGTGACCGGGCGAGCGGGCGGATGGGACATGGGTCTGCTCCTCCTTGAAGGCTGGCTATCAGTCAGCGGCACGCGTGGTCAACCGGAGCACTGCCCACGACACCGCAGGGAGGGACGCCGTGATGACGCCGTCCCGCAGCCGCGTGTCCAGCCGGCCCGGCCGTACGCGGTCGGGGTGTTCGGCGTCGTTGCGCGTCTCGGGGCTGGGACTGTGCACCATGACGGCGGACTCGAGCGCCATCGCGCCGAACGCGCTGATGTCCACCCGCACCTGTGTGGGGCTGCCCGGGTCGCGGTGTGCCAGGTAGATGTGCAGGTCGCCCTCGGGGGCCGAGGCCGCGGCGCAGGCCACCGCCGGCGTCTGCGGGTCGTCCGTGGCGTCGTAGGTGGCCGAGCGCACACTCGGACGCAGGGCGGTCATGCCTGCTGACCGGCGGACGTCGGCGAACGGGTAGAACGTCGTCTGGCGCCAGGCGGGGCCGTCGGCCTCGGCGATGATGGGCCCGATGACGTTGACCAGCTGGGCCATGCTGGCCGCCCGGACGATGTCGGCGTGGTTGAGGAAACTGATGAGCATGTCGCCGACCACGACCGCGTCGGCTGCCGTGTACCGATCCTCGAGCAGGGCGGGGGCCACCTCCCAGGGCATGCCCTCGGTGACCCGGTCGTCGTGCTTCTCCCAGTCCCAGACGTTCCACTCGTCGAACGATATGGCGATGTCGCGGGTGGACCGAGTGGTTGCCTTGACATGGCGGATGGTGGCGGCGATGTCCTCGATGAAGCGGTCCATGGCGACGCCGGAGGCCATGAAACGGGGCAGGTCCCCGTCGTTTCGGAAGTACTGGTGGCAGGAGACGTAGTCGACCACGTCGATGGTCCGCATCAGGACGTCCCGTTCCCAGGACCCGAAGGTGTCCATGCGGTTGTTGGAGCTGCCGCAGACGATCAGTTCGAGGTCCGGGTCGACGGCACGCATGGCGGTGCCGGTGGCGGCGGCGAGCCGTCCGTACTCGTCGGCATCCTTGCGGCCGATCTGCCACGGTCCGTCCATCTCGTTGCCCAGGCACCACATGCGCACCCCGTAGGGGTCTGCCGCGCCGTTGGCGCGCCGGGCGTCGGAGAGCGTCGTTCCCCCGGGGTGGTTGAGGTACTCCAGCAGATGGAGGGCGGAGCGCAGGTCGCCGGTGCCCAGGTTGACCGCCATCATCGGCTCGACGCGGGCCGAGCGGCACCAGGCGAGGAACTCGTCGACGCCGAAGGCGTTGGGCTCGACGCTGTGCCAGGCCGGGTCGAGGCGGACCGGACGCCGGTCGCGGGGCCCGATGCCGTCCCGCCAGTCGTAGGCGGACACGAAGTTGCCGCCCGGGTAGCGGACGGTGGTGACGCCGAGTTCCTGCGTGAGCTTGAGGACGTCCGTCCGGAAGCCCTCGTTGTCCGCGTCGGGATGCGCGGGGTCGTAGATGCCGCCGTACACGCCGCGACCGAGGTGTTCGACGAAGCTGCCGAACAGCCGAGGATCGATACGACCGATCGTGAATCCGGGGTGCAGAACGACGTCTGCACGCTTCGCAGCTGGCACCGGGTAGCCCCTTACCAAGAGATATTTCATCGTGGAAACCAGTGGGTGGCCACACACTATGCCACCCGCCCTTGATGCCGTGCCACCGCCGATGTCTGCATTGATCAAGCTCCCGACACGGTAACCCAGTTGTGAACGCCTCCCCTTGACGCGCGCCACACGCGTTCCTACTGTTTCGCACGGCTCCACAGATTTCATCGATGAAGTCATCGATGAACGCCTGTGGTCGCAGCTGACCCACAACGAAGTGAGGCGTCATGAGAGCAAGAGCAACGGCCGGCGCGGTGCTGCTGAGCGCGACACTGCTGGCCGTGGCCGGATGCAGCCCGAGTTCCAGCGCGGGCGCCGACGGGTCGGGCGGCGGCAAGACCCTCACGGTCTGGCACTACTACTCGGTTCCGGGCCAGACCGCCGGCCTGGACGAACTCGGCAAGGACTTCGCCGCCGGCCATTCCGGCGTGAAGGTCGTCAACACCTACATACCCTTTGACCAGTTGACCAACAAGCTGGTCCAGGCTGCCGGCACCGGAAAGGGCCCGGACGTGGTGGTCTACAACGCCGCCGACACCTACACCCTCACCCAGGCCGGCGCCATCAAGCCGATGGGCGCCTGGTGGGACGGGCGCGCCGACAAAGCGCAGTTCCCCGATGCCGTGGTGCAGAAGGTGGACGGTCGCGTGATGGGCGTCCAGGGCTTCGTCAACCTCATCGGCCTCTGGTACAACAAGGACATCCTGGACAAGATCGGTGTCAAGCCGCCGACCACGTACCAGGAACTCGAGAAGGACATGGCCAAGGCCACGGCCGAGGGCTACGACGCGATCACTCTGACCGGCAAGCCCAACTCCGAGGGTGAGTGGCAGGCCTTCCCGTGGCTCTCGCGGCTCGGCTGGAAGTACGGCGCCCCGCAGCAGGAGCCCCTGAAGAAGGCCTTCGAGCAGGTCCAGGACTGGACCGACAAGGGATACCTGTCCAAGGAGGCCTCCACCTGGGACCAGACCGTCCCCTTCCAGAAGTTCGAGGCCGGCAAGACCGCTTTCGCCGTCAACGGCAACTGGCAGATCACCTCGGCCAAGCAGAACGCCTCGTTCAAGTACGGCGTGGTGCCCCTGCCGGTGGAGAGCCAGGGCTCTGTCTACCTGGGCGGTGAGGTCCAGAACGTGGGCGCGTTCTCCAAGAACAAGAAGCTTGCGCAGGAGTTCCTCGACCAGGAGTTCTTCTCCAAGAAGGGTGAGCTCACCCTCCTGAAGGCGTTCGGCTCCATCCCCGCTCGCGCCGACGCCGGCACCGACCCGGCCATCAGCGATGACCCGATCCTGTCGGTCTTCAGCAAGATCGTCACCAACAACGGTCACGCGTCGCCCGACCCGGCCATCCCCCCGAAGAACGTCGCCCAGGTCCTGCAGAACGTCGGAACCCAGTGGAGCGCGGCCATCGCGGGCAACGGCTCCCCCTCGAAGCTGAGCTCCAGGCTGCTCAGCCAGCTCAAGCCGCTGCTCTCCAGCCGCTGAGCCGGCGCGGCCACCCGCGCAGACCCCTGCTCGAACGCGAAAAGCGCGAAAGAAGACACCATGACGAGTGCATTGGATCTGGACCCAAGCCCCCGAAAGGCCGGCTTCCGGCCTATGCCGTCACGGCGCAGGCGGGCGGCGCACGGGCGGAGCCGCCTCGGCTTCGCCTCGCCCGCCCTGACCTTCCTCGCAGCGCTGTCGATCTATCCGATCTACGTGCTGATCAGGATGAGCGTCAGCCAGGTGTCCTCCGGGACAGTCAACCAGGCGTGGCCGTTCGTCGGCCTGCGCAACTTCCGGGCCCTCTGGGACGGACCGGACCTCGGCAGTGCCGCAGTGCGCACGGCGGTCTTCGTGGCGGTGGTGACCGTCCTCGGTGTGGCCGGCGGCCTGGGCGTCGCCCTCGTCATGCGGGGCAACAAGTTCACCACCTCCGTCCTCCTGGCCGTGATGGTGTTCGTCTGGGCCTTGCCGCCGGTCGTCAACGGAAGCGTGTGGAAGTTCCTGCTCGCAGACAACGGCCTCATCAACGGCCTGCTCCGCGACCTCCACCTGTCGGACGGCGTGCCGTTCCTCTACGACCAGCACCTCGCGCTCTATTCGGTCGCCCTCGTCAACGCCTGGGCCGTCATCCCCTTCAACGCGCTGGTCTTCCGGGCGGCCCTCCTCAACATCGACCCGTCCATCCTCGAGGCCGCATCGCTCGACGGCGCGAACAAGTGGCGCGAGGCCAGGAGCATCCTCATCCCGTCGGCCCGGCCCACCGCGTTCATCCTGACCATCCTGACCATTGTCTACGCGTTCCGAAGCTTCGATTTCGTCTACGTCATGACGGCCGGCGGCCCCGGCCAGGCCACGACCACGCTGCCGTACCTCAGTTACACCCAGGCCTTCACCGAGAGCGACTTCGGCATCGGCTCGGCAACCGGCGTGATCTCACTCCTCATCGTCGCCGCCCTGGCAGTCGTGTACGTCCGCGCAGCCCGCAAGGAGGCGGAGTGACTCGGTTCAGCCCCGGCCCGTCCACCGCACCCGTGCCGTCCACGACACCGCTCGCCCCCCGACCGGAAGGCCAGTCCGCACCCGTGGCCGCGAATGACGTCACCTCTCTCCAGCCCGAGAAGGCCAGGAAGCCCAAGAAGGCCAAGAGCGACCGGGGGCACAAGCCCCGCCGTGAGCGACAGCCGGTCGCGCGTACCACCCGGGCTGTCCTGACCGTCGTCTACGGGCTGCCGCTGCTGTGGATCGTGCTCACGTCCCTCAAGCGCCAGGGCGACGTGCTGTCCAGCACCTTCGCCTTCACCCCCACGCTGCAGGCCTACCGGGACGCGTTGGCCAATCCGGACCTGCCGTACGCCGTCCTCCAGTCGGCGCAGATCTCCATCGGCACCGTGCTCGTCGTCCTGGCGCTCGGTACACCGCTCGCCTACGCACTCGCGCAGGTCCGCGGACACGTTGCCGGAGTCTTCCTCGGCCTGCTGATCTTCCTGCAGATGGTGCCGCAGACCGCGAACGTCATCCCCCTGTTCACCGTGCTGAACAAGCTCCACCTGCTCGACACCACGGCCAGCCTCGTCGTCGCCGACAGCGCCATGCTGCTTCCCTGGGCCACCCTGCTGCTCCGGCCGTTCTTCGCCGCCATACCCGGCGAGATCGAGGAGGCGGCCATGGTCGACGGGGCCGGGCGTCTGCGCACGTTCTTCTCTGTGGAACTGCCCATGGTCCGCAACGGTGTCGCCACCGTCGGTGCCCTGATCTTCCTCGTCGCCTGGGGCGAGTTCGTCTACGCCATCAATTTCCTGATCACCCCGGTCAACTACCCGATGAGCGCACTCATCGCCCAGCAGACCTCCGGCTACGGCGTCAACTGGCCCGGCCTGATGGCACTCGCCACCCTCTCGTCCATTCCGCTGCTGGCCGTCTACACCCTGTCCTTCCGGTCCCTGCGTGAAGGTCTGTCCGTCGGGTCCGTGAAGTGAAGCCCGGCCCGGCCGCCCCGGCCGGGCCGTTGACCATTCGTCCAACCCGAGAGGTCGTCATGGTTTCACCGCCGAAACCACGGTTGGCCGTCGCCGCACTTGCGGCGGTCCTCGCGGTGGTGTCCCTCGCCATCGCTCCACCGACCAGGGCACACGCTGCCACCACCTATCCCTTCACCCTCTCCTCCAGCCAGCTGAATGTGGGCTTCGCCTCCGACGGAAGCATCCAGTCCCTGAAGGTCGCAGGAGACACCTTCGACACCGAGTACGTCATGAACCCCGACGTCGCTCCCGACCAGGGCAACGAGCCCCGTGCCAGGTACCGCCAGTGGCTGGGGAACGTCATGTTCTCCTACGCCACCGGTACCGGAACCGTCAGCAGCACCGGCGTCGGCAGCACACGCTGGAAGTCCGGTTGGACCACTTCCTCCGCGGACTCCCGCACGGTGACCAAGTCGGCCGACGGGAAGACCGTCACCGTCACCTACAACACGTCGTCCGACGCGAACGGCATCAAGGACTTCACCTTCACCGAGACCTACAGCCTCGCGGCGGACGGTTCGCTCACCTGGACGCAGAAGGTCACCAACACCTCGGGTCGGCGCCTGGTGATCGGCGACTGGGGCGTCCCGATGCCCGACAACGAGTTGTGGAAGAGCGGCGACCAGATCTACGAGACCCGCGTCCTCAGCCACTCCTACATCGGCAAGAACGGCTCCTACGTCACCCTGCAGCGACCCAGCGGCCAGGGTCCCTCCGTGCTGTTCACCCCGGACACCGCCACGGGCTCCGGCTTCGAGTACCAGGACCGCTGGCGCACCGAGGAGGTCGGCGACACCACCTGGGCCTGGAACGCCAACAACGAGGGCTCCAACGTCAAGGGCCTCAACGTCTACTACGTCCATTCCATGGCGGCCCAGAAGACGAACCGCGGGTACCTGCCCTCGACCAGCCTCTCCTTGGCCCAGGGCGGCAGCAAGACGTACACCTTCCACATCGGCAAGGTGAACTCCGACCAGGATGTCAAGGACAGCCTCTACAACCAGGGCCTCCTCGACGCCACCGTCGTGCCCGGCATGGTCGTCCCGTACGACCAGACCGCCCAGATCGCCCTGCGCGTCAAGGGAACCGTCAACAGCGTCGTCGCGAAGAACCTGAACGACTCGAGGAACAGTTCCCCGACCGACCCCAGCGTCACGTTCTCCCGCACCAAGGGCCAGTACCGCATCTACAACGTCGGCTTCGACTCCACCCAGATCGGCAACGACCAGCTGACGGTCAACTACACCGACAGCGGCGGCCGCGCCAGGACGTCGGTCCTGCAGTTCGATGTCATCGGCAAGATCTCGGACCTGCTGGACTCGCACGCCAAGTTCATGGCCGACAAGACCCAGTGGAACACCTCGGCCGGTATCACCACCGCCGACATCCGCTACAAGACGTTCGACGACTGGATGATGAACGCTGCGGACGGCTCCGTCCCCAGCGGCTCCGACCCGCCGGCCGGACGCCGCAACGCGTACGCCGGCTACTGGGGTCTCGGCGACGACTGGGGCCTGACCCACGGCGAGTTCCTTGCCGCGAAACTGGTCGCACGCCCCGACGCCACCCAGGCCCAGGCCCTCGACGACTACCTCGAGAAGGCCGTCTGGGAACACCTGATGGGCAACACCGCAAACCAGCCGGACCCGAGCTACCTCGTCTACGACTTCTGGGAGCAGGGCCACCCCGGCAGCCAGAACACCACGCCCAGCTACCGCGGTTACGCCTATGCGCACGTCTTCAACACCTACTTCGGGATGTACCAGATCGAGAAGCAGAACCCCGGTCTGATCACCTATGCCCACGACGCCAACTGGTACCTCGGCACCGCCTACCACATCTTCAAGGAGCTGTACGACGGCCCGGTCGCCTACAACTGGAACACCGGCCTGATGGGCGAGCTGACCACCCCGGCCCTGATCACCGCCCTGCGCGCGGAGAACCTGAGCGACTACGCGAACGACGTCGAAGCGAAGATGGCGGCCAAGTACGCCAACTTCTCGGCACAGAAGTACCCCTACGGCTCCGAGTACAGCTACGACAACACGGGCGAGGAGGCGGTCTACACCCTGGCCAAGCAGAACGTCAACGGTGACAAGGCCAACGCGCTGCGGATGATGCGCGACATCGTCCTCAAGACCCGGGCGGCACGCGGCCAGATGCCGGTCTGGTACTGGTACGCCGATCCCACCTCCATCACCGGTGAGAACTGGTGGCAGTTCCAGTACAGCATCGCCCTCGCCGGCTACACGATGGACGACTACATCAACCACACGTCCGCGCTGGAGACCGGCACCAACGCCGTCTCCTCCGCAGACCGAGCCACGCTGCAACGGCTCAACTACGCCGCCAAGCTGGGTACCTTCTCCACCATCAACTCCGGCCAGATCAGCAACCACCCCGACAACATCGGCGCTTCCGCATGGAGCTACCAGTCCGAGAAGGGCAACCTCGGCACCCTGGGCACCGGCGGCGGCACCGGTGTCCAGCTGCTCAATGGCTGGCGCGGTATGACCGGTGAGTCCGACCTCGGTCTGTGGGGAGCACTGCAGACGCTGAGCGCGGACGTCGTCACAAACGACCCGATCTTCGGCACCGTCGGCTACGGCGCCACCGTCACGTCCGGATACGACTCCACCGGCGTGGTCCCCAAGGACGGACTGGGACGTCGTCTCAACCTGATCACCCAGCAGCTGTCGGTGTCCCTGGACAACGACCGGTACACCGCGGCCACCGTCGACTCGAACAACAGCGACGTCGATCTCACCTTGAAGAACCTGAGCGGTGCGGCCCACAGTGCCTCGCTGAAGGTGACCGGCCTTGCGCAAGGCACCTACGCGGTCAAGGTCAACGGCACAACCCAGAAGAAGGTGAACGTCTACACGGCACCCGCCGACGCATCGAACCTGCAGGTACCCACCACGGTCACCTACGACGCACCCACCGGGTCCACCTACACGGTGCACCTGGTGCCCACCACCTCCGACGCCAACAGTGCTCCGACGGTGAACGCGGGCACCGACCAGACCGGTCTCCGCCAGAGCCTGGACACGATCAAGCTCAGCGGTGCCGTCTCCGACGACGGCCTGGGCCGGCCCAACGGCACCCTCACCACCACCTGGTCCGTCGACAGCAAGCCCGCTGGCGCGACGGTAAGCCTCACCAACGCCTCCAGCCTCCACCCGACCGTCACCGAGGACAGGCCCGGCACCTACGTGTTCCGGCTGACCGCCAGTGACGGCGCCCTCAGCAGCAGCGACACCGTCCAGGTCACCGTGGACGCACTGCCGCCGATGCCGGCGAACTGGGTGCACTATTCCTTCGACTCCTCCTCCGACGGCACCGTCCCCGACCTGTCCGGCAACAACAACGCCCTCACACTCAAGGGCAACGCCGTCACCGGCGCCGACAGCAGCGACAGCGTGCTCAGACTCGACGGCAGCGACGGCACCTATGCCCAGCTGCCCGACGACATCCTGGCCAACGGCACCGACATCACCATCAGCATGCGGGCCAAGGTGAACAGCGCCGCCGACTGGAGCAGGCTGCTCGACATCGGCTCCAGCACCCAGAAGTACCTCTACCTCGCCCCGAGGACCGGGTCCGGCACCGTCGGCGTCGGGATCAGCACATCGGGCAACGGCAACGAATCCCAGATCACCACCGACTACACGATGCCCACCGGGACCTGGGTGACGATCAAGCTCACCTTCAAGGACAACGGCAACGGCACCACCACCGGAACCCTCTACGCCAACGGCACCCAGATCGGCCAGAACACGGCCATGACCGTGGCGCCGCGCGAGCTGGGCCACACCACCGGCGACTACCTCGGCAAGTCCCAGTTCCCCGACCCGTACCTCAACGGCGCCATCGACAACTTCCAGATCCACGGAGACATCGAGTAGCCCGGCCTTCTGACCCGGTGGCGGGCCCCGCCCGGGCCCGCCACCGGATCACACCCCGACTCACCGACCCGCCACGACACCAGACCAGAGTCAGAAAGGGCAGTCCCGTGCCCCACCCGATGAGCGGACCAGTCGCACCCACCGTGACCGCATCCGGCGTGCTCCACCCACTGCCCCACACCGCGGTCACGCTCGACTCCGCCGGCTGGCTGGGAGAATGGCAGCAGCTCAACCGGACCACGACCATCCCCCATGTCCTGACCGAGGTGGAGGACGGCGAGGCGTACAGCAACCTGGCCCGGCTCGTCGGCGACAGCCAAGAGCCCTGGCACATGCCCTTCTTCAGCGACTCCGACGTCTACAAGACCCTGGAGGCGATCGCCTGGGCCGCCCCGAACCTCGCGCCCGGTGATCCGACGCTCGAGCGCGCCACACGCCTGGTCGAACTCCTCGAACGGGCCCAGGAGGCCGACGGCTACCTCAACTCCTACGTCCAGGGCACCGACACCGCCACACGCTGGGCAGACCCGCAATGGGGTCACGAACTGTACTGCGCCGGGCACCTGTTCCAGGCCGCCGTCGCCGCCGCCCGCACCGACGCACTTCCCGGGCTGCTGGATGTGGCCCGCCGTTTCGCCGATCACCTGGTCGCCCGCTTCGGCCCCGACGCCCCCGCCTACGTCGAGGGCCATCCCGAGGTCGAGACCGCGCTCGTCGAGCTCTACCGCACCACCGGCGACACCAGTTACCTCGACCTGGCCAGGCGCCAGCTGGAAGCCCGCGGCCACCACCGGCTCGGCGAATCCCTGTTCGGCTCCGCCTACTTCCAGGACCACCGGCCCGTCAGCGACGGCGGCCCCGCCACAGGCCACGCCGTGCGTCAGCTCTACCTGCTCACCGGCGCCGTGGACATCGCCGTCGAGACCGGCGACCCCCAACTCCTCGACGCCGTGCTGCGTACCTGGCGCGACTTGGTCGAGACCAAGACCTACATCACCGGAGCCCACGGTTCCCGCCACCGCGACGAGTCCATCGGCGACCCCTACGAGCTGCCCGCCGACCGCGCCTACGCCGAGACCTGCGCCGCCATCGCCGGCTTCCACCTGAACTGGCGGCTCCTGCTCGCCACGGGAGACGCCCGCCACGCCGACGAGATGGAGACCGCCCTCTACAACGCCATCGCCGTCTCCACCTCCGTCGACGGAACCGCCTTCTTCTACTCCAACCCGCTGCACCTGCGCACCGGTCATGAAGGCGGACACGAAGACGCCCCCTCCGCGCGCCGCCCCTGGTACGCCGTCGCCTGCTGCCCGCCCAACATCGCCCGACTGCTGGCCACCGCGCACGACTACCTCGCCACCACCGACCCGACCGGCGTCCAGATCCACCACTACGCGGCCGGAACCATCCGCACCACCGTCGGCGACGGCACTGCCACCCTCACCGTGGCCACGGGCTACCCGTACAGCCCCACCACCACCCTCGCCGTCGACGCCACCAGCACCGGCACCTGGGAACTCGCCCTGCGCATCCCGGCCTGGTGCACCTCCTGGACCCTCCACACCGACGGCCGGCCTGCCGACGCAACCTCCCACAACGGCTACCTACGCATCCGCCGTCCCTGGCACGACCACCGCCACGTCGTCGCCCTGACCCTCGACATGCCCGTGACCCTCATCAGCCCGCACCCGCGCGTCGACAGCGTCCGCGGCTGCCGGGCGATCACCCGCGGCCCCCTCGTCTACGCTCTCGAAACCGCGGACCTGCCCGCCGGAGTCGTCCTCGAAGACCTCTCCCTCCACGACATCCAGGGCCCGCCTTCCGACGCCACCTCCACCGCCGGCATCATCGTCCGACTGCGCCACCACCCCGCCGACCACGCCCCCCTCTACCGACCCGTACCCGGCAGCGTGGCCCCGGCGAACCAGGACCGCGTACTCACCGTCCCCGCCATCCCGTACCACCGCTGGGGCAACCGCGGCCAGGGAGCCATGCGCGTTTGGATCCCCACCGCACACACCTGATCAGGCAGGAACGGGACACCTCCGCTAGAGCGGAGGTGTCCCGAGGGAGTGTCATGAATCAGGTGTGATCTTCCCCGAAGGAGTCACCTGATGAGTACGACGATGGATCACCGGATCGAGTCCTTGGGCAGCGTGTCGCTTGCCGTGGCTGGCGGTGGCGTTCAGGGTGCCGACGTGAGGTCGATGCCGGTGTCTGAGAACGGTCTGTCCAGTGAGTTGCTGGAGGAGCTGGCCGCGTTGGCGGCCGAGAAGGTCCGCGGCGGGGGCGGACTGCGGCTGATGGGCGAGGGCGGGCTGCTGCCCGAGTTGGCCCAGCACCTGATGCAGGCCGCGCTGGATGCCGAGATGGACGAGCACCTGGCTGCCGGGGCCGGCCGGGTGGGCGGGCGCGGATCGCGCTCGGGCGGCAACATGCGCAACGGCTACCGGGCGAAGAAGGTCATGACGGAGGTCGGCCCGGTGACGGTGCAGGTCCCCCGTGACCGGCTGGGGACCTTCCGGCCCCGGATCCTGCCCGCCTACGCCCGCCGCACGGGCGCGCTGGACGATCTGGTGCTCTCGCTGACCGCCAAGGGCCTGACCTCCGGTGAGATCGTCTCCCACCTCGCCCAGACGTACGGGATGACGACCACGAAGGAGACCATCTCCACGATCACCGACAAGGCCCTGGAATCGATGGCGGAATGGCGCACCCGCCCGCTCGATCCGGTCTACCCGGTCGTCTTCGTCGACGCCGTGCACGTCAAGATCAGGGACGGTCATGTCGCCAACCGGCCGATCTACGTGGCCGTCGCGGTCACCGCCGACGGCTACCGCGAGATCCTCGGCCTGTGGGTCGGCGACGGCGGTGAGGGTGCCAAGTACTGGACCACAGTCCTGACCGAGATCAAGAACCGGGGCGTGCGCGACGTACTGATGCTGGTCTGCGACGGGCTGAGTGCTCTGCCCGACGCGGTGAACACCGTCTGGCCTCGCACGGTGGTGCAGACCTGCGTCGTCCACCGAAGCCGTCAAGAAACAACGCGTTGCTTCGCGGAGACGAGATCGTTGATCTGGTATGCGCATATCCGACGAGGTCCGCAGCCAGTTGGCACGACGGTTCGACGTTCTTCTCCCGCATCTGAACGAGCGTCAACGGCGACTGGCGTTGGCGACCGAGGCCCGGCTGATCGGGCACGGAGGCGTCGGACTGATTGCGCGGATAGCCCAGGTCAGCGAGACGACTGTCCGCAAGGGCGTGTTCGAACTCGAGGCCGGGGCCGACCCGCTGCCCGAGGGGCGTATCCGGCGCCCTGGTGGCGGGCGGATGCGGGCCGAGGAGGTCGACCCTCAGCTGGTCCCGGCCCTGATGGCGCTGGTTGAACCGGACGAGCGCGGTGATCCGATGTCGCCGCTGCGCTGGACGACGAAGTCGCTGCGGCACCTGGCCGCAGAGCTGTCCCGGCAAGGGCATCGCGTGACCGCACCCACGGTGGGTCGGCTGTTGAAGGAGCAGGGGTTCAGCCTGCAGGGCACCGCCAAGACGCTGGAAGGCGATCAACACCCTGACCGGGACGCGCAGTTCCGCTATATCAACGAGCAGGTCAAGGAGCATCAGGCTGCGGGTGATCCGGTGATCAGCGTGGACGCGAAGAAAAAGGAACAAGTGGGGCAACTGCCGATGCCCGGGCAGGAATGGCGGCCGGCCGGACAGCCCGTCGAGGTCGAGGACCACAGTTTCTTCGCCGGTCCGCATGTGGAGTCCGTGATCCCGTACGGGATCTACGACATGAGCACGAACACTGGCTGGGTGAACGTCGGCACCGACCACAACACTGCCACGTTCGCGGCAGCTTCGATCCGCCGCTGGTGGCAGGCGCGCGGCCGCCACGACTACCCCCAGGCATCACGGCTGCTGATCACCGCGGACGCCGGGGGGTCCAACAGCTACCGCTACCGGGTTTGGAAGGCCGAACTGGCCGCGTTCGCCGCCGATGTCGGCCTGAACGTCACGGTGTGTCATTTTCCGCCGGGCACAAGCAAATGGAACAAAATCGAGCACAGGCTGTTCTCCCACATCACGATGAACTGGCGCGGACGCCCCCTGACCAGCCACGAAGTCGTCCTCAAAACAATCACCGCGACCACCACCCGGACCGGCCTGCGCGTCGAGGCCGCTCTCGACGAAGGCTCCTACCCGACCGGCATCGCGGTCAGCCGAGAACAGTTGCAGGCCCTGCCGATCACCGCGCATGCCGACCACGGCCAGTGGAACTACAGCATCGCCCCGAGCGGCGGCACCGCCCTCGCCCCGCGCGCCGACGAACGCACCGAGGCCCGCGCCCAAGCCCTCCAATTGCTCACCGACCCCCGCCTGACCGGCATGAGTACCGACGAACTGAACGCGCTGAAAGCCAAGTTGGCCCCCGCCCAGGCAGCCGCTGCTGAACAACACCGCTACGTGCTCCGCAAAGGGCGCCGCGTCGCCACCACCGGCCGCAGCCGATCACTGCTCTCCGATGCGGACGAAGTCCTGATCACCGTCATCTACCTGCGCCAAGTCTGCCCACAGAAGGTGCTGGGCGACCTGCTCGGGATCAATCCCGTCACCATCGGCCACGGCATCAAGGCCACCCGGAAGCTGCTGGACGAACAGAAGATCGGCATCACGCCCACCATCGTGCGCTACTTCACCCGCGCCGAGGACCTCCGCGCCTGGGTCACCGGCAGCGGCCCGGCCCAGCACGCTCCCGCGACACTGACCCGCCAGGCGCTGACGGCCCCGACTCTGACCGGCATGAGTCACGAGGCACTGCATGCCCTGCTCGAAGAACTGATCGTGCCCTATGCCGCCGCGATCGAAGAGCGCCGCCACCGCCAGCGCGGCGGCAACCGGCGCCCGGGCACTCGCGGCGGAGTCTTCCGGCAGAAGATCACCGACGGCGACCGGATCCTCGCCACGATCCTCTACCGCCGCCGCGTCTGCGGCCTCGACGCTCTCGCCGAGCTGTTCGGCGTCTGCCGCAGCACACTGTGGAACGCGATCCGTGATGTCCTGCCGATCCTCGATGCCCGCCACACCGACATCACTCCCGCCGACCACCGCCACCCCACCGCAGCCGACCTGCTCACCTCAGTCGGCGCCGATAAACACCAGGTTGTTTCTTGACGGCTTCACCTCATCCGCGCCAGCCTGCGCTATGCCTCCCGCCGTGACTGGGCCGAGGTCGCCCGCGACCTCAAGCCCGTCTACACCGCGGTCAACGAGGACGAAGCACGTCAACGGCTCGCCGAGTTCGACGCCACGTGGGGCAAGCGCTACCCGTCGATCGCCGGGACCTGGCAACGGGCCTGGAGCGAGTTCGTGCCCTTCCTCGGCCTGCCCGACGCGATCCGCCAGGTCGTCTACACCACGAATGCGATCGAGTCGCTCAACGCCCGCTACCGGCGCGCGGCCCAGGCCTGCGGACACTTCCCCAACGAGCAGGCCGCCCTCAAGCGCCTCTACCTGGCCACCCTCGCCCTCGACCCCACCGGCCGCGGCCGCCAGCGCTGGAACAACCGCTGGAAGTCCGCCCTCGACGAGTTCGACGTCCTCTTCGACGGACGCCTTACCGCCGGCCGGGTGTAGGCCGAACAGCCCACCGATCAACTCGTAGGCCAAACAGACGAATCACACCTAATTCCTGATAGACCCTGTCCCGACGGTCCGAAGTGGCTTCACTTGGCACTGGAGTCGTTTGCGTTCCAGCGGTCGTCGTAAAGCCCCAGCTCATGGGGCGCGGCGGCCGATCAGCCGGCGACGCGTCCGATACGGACCTTCCACACCTGCGGCCCCTCCTCGATGTACTCCCAGGTGAACTGGTCGGTGTGCTCGGCGGCCAGCTGGTAGTACAGCGGCTTCGGGTCGTGATCGTTGACCAGCACGAAGTGATCGTCGACGTCGAGTGCGCCGTAGGTGGAGAAGATGAGGTCGTGGCGGCGTGCGGGGATCTCCTGGCGGACGTCCAGCTCGTTGTTGGCAGCGGTCATGACTTACTCCTTGGTGGGTGGGGTGGGGTGGGTGCCGATGTGGTTCCGGTGTCCGGCAGTCGGGCGAGATAGTGCAGCAGGCCGTTGAGCCGGTCGGCGGAGCGTGCATGGTTGCTGCGCAGTACTGACCATGCGTGGCCGGCCAGCCGGCTGGCCAGGTCGACTTGACCGGTGCTACCGAGAGCCCGCAGCCCCCGCACCAGCAGGTCGACCACGGCTGCCATCTCCGCGTCCGCGTCCGTGTCCTCGCTGGGCACGGAGTGCACATCGCGCTGGGTGGGCACCTTCGGTCCGGTCATCGTCGACTCCCTCCTTCATTTCGTACTATCCCGGCTTGTTTTTACGATAGCACTCGTAAAAATGAAGGAGTCCTCCCGGCTCACCTCACCCGGCACGAGCCGACGTGAAAGGGTGCCCGGTGGTGCGGCAGTGGGCGCCGCATCCGGTTGCCAAGCCGTGCGGTGAGCACGAGGCCGGCCGTCACGGCCGTGGCGGCCGGCTCCGGAGAACAGGAAGGACAGGTCGCCGAACTGTCATGGAGATCTCATCGACTCACCGTGCGATCGAGAACCTGATCGCCGCCTACGCCGAGCACGTCGACAGTGGAGACTTCGGGGCCGTCGGCGCGCTGCTGGCAGATGCCGTGTTCGTCGGCAGCGGGACACCCGTCCGCGGCCAAGAGGCCATCGAGGCGATGTTCCGGGACACGCTCATCACCTACCAGGACGGTACGCCGCGAACCAAGCACGTCACGACCAACACCGTCATCGACATCGCGGCTGATTCCACGCACGCAACCGCGCGGTCGTACTTCACCGTGCTGCAGGCGCTGCCGGACCTGCCTCTGCAGGTTATCGCCGCGGGCCGGTATCACGACCGGTTCGAATGCCGTGAACAGCGGTGGCACTTCACCGAACGGCGCGTACATGTCGACCTCGTGGGGAATGTGACACACCACCTGCGAGCCTGAGCCATGGCGATACGGGCGGGCTGCCCCAGGCCTTCCGGGGAGGACCTCAGGATTTCCTCTTCGGGCAGACTTCACGGTCACTCCGGACCCGGCCGGCCGCGATTCGCGCTGGTCGGGCGCCCGGCTGCCCACCGGTGAGTGCATACCGCAAGTGCCTTGCGGAGCTGCACTGTTGACACACCCTGAGGTGGTGATCGAGGATCACGGGTAGATCTCGGAAGCACTGAAGAATCCCCCACGTCCTCTATTGGTGCCCTGTCGGTTCCGCAGTCGAGAGACTCCGCAGAGGGCGGCGAGCGTGCCGCCCGGTCTCCGCAACCTCATATCCCGGTGAACATGACCGATGCCTGGTCATAGGGTCGCCGGATTCTTTCCTGCCGTTCGACATGAACCGGTGCGCCTGCTCGGCGCCGACCGTCAGAGATGCAGTAGACGGGAAGGTCAGATTCAGTCGATGCACATCGCCCCCCGCATTCTTTCCCGCGTGCCCGGCAAACCCGTCCCTGGTAAATCAGCTCCTGCGAATTCCGCCCCGCCCGACGCCCCGGTTGGCCCGCTCGACCGCAGCCCCCGCCCGCATTCCCCCATGCGCTCGCCCCGGACGTCCCGCGCGAAGGCGACGAGACCCTCCGCACTCGCCTGACCAGCGAGAACGGTGCGGTGCGGCAGTGCATTGACCCTTCCGGCGTCGGGTTAGAAGAGGCCGACACGCCTTTGAGCGTGCGCGCGGGCCCTCGCTGACGGGGTTCCGCTGCCGTATCCGCTGCTCCAACCATCACACCCGCTTTCCCGATATCCGCATGCGAGTGACGAAGGAGTGTGCACATGACGCTCAACGCCCTGATGGGCACATCCCCGAACGGCGACAGGCTCTCGCGGGTCGGTGCCGCCGCGCGGCTCCACACCGTGATCAGCGGTCACTGGCCGTCGGACGTCCTGCTGCGCCTGCGTCTGCGGCAATGGCCGGACCCGGCGGAACCGCCTCTGGAAGGCCACGAGGTGGTCGCTCTCCACGACGGCGGCCACACGCACATCCTGGACACGGGCACAGGCTTAGTCACCGTGCAGTTCACGCCCGAGCCGGACTCCGCGCCGCACACGCTGGAGCACAGCGACCCACCCACCCCGCGCTGGCGTGCCGCCGTGCTGACGGAAGGCGTCCGGCCGGACGCTCCGAGGCCGGCCGCGGTGGCACAGGCGCTGGCCGAAGCCCTGCGGAGCGAAGGCGTCGCCTTCAGCGACACGGAAGTCGCGACACTGTGGGAGGCGATGCCGCTGCTGCGCCGATACGCCACCGGGGACAGTGCCCTCGGAGACTGGGCCCTGATATTCCGCGACCACTACGTGGAGAACAGCGTCGGTTTCCTGCTGGCCGCCGAACGCGCGGGATTCTCACCGCAGTGGATCTACGCCTTGGACAAGGGCGACAAGACGTTACGCCGGGATCGCGTGCACGGATGGTTCCTGTCCCGGGGTTACCGCAGCGCCACGCTCGACAACTCGGTCGTGAACGGCACCGCCACCGACGAGGAAGTGGTTCGTGCGCGGGACGTGGGTGCCGACGTCGACGCCTTCATCCGGACGGCCCGGGCCGCAGGCAGGCGCGTGCTGATGGTCGACGACGGCGGCATCATCGCCCTCGGCTCCGCGCGCGACCGTCTGGTCACCGAGCAGCCGGACGCCGCACTGGAGTTGACCGTCAGCGGCCTCAAACGCATCGCGGCAGCCGACGACATGCGCCTTCCTGTCTTCAACATGGCACGCTCCCAGGTCAAGACGCACCTGGCCTACAACGAGATCGCCGACTCCTGCGTCCGGCGGCTGCGTGCCATCGTGCCGGGGGAGAAGTTCGTGGGGCGACGGGTGCTGTCCCTGGGCTTCGGCACCCTCGGTGCCCGGATCGCCAGGGCGCTGCGCGCTGCCGGGTGCCGCGTCACCGTCGTGGACACCGACGCACTCGCACTCGTGCGCGCCGCCGAGGAGGGGTTCGACACCAGCCGCTCGGCCCATGAGGCCTTGTCGCGCATCCGTCCTTTCCTGGTCCTCGGCACCACCGGCGAGGACGCGCTCACCGGGGCCGACCTGAGGCTGCTGCCCGACGGCGTGCTCCTGGCCGGATTCGCCACCCGGGACTTCAGCCTGCTCAGTGAGCGTCGTGTCGCGACCACGGTGTCGGACGTCCCGGGTGTCGGCGTCCGCCACACTCTGCCCGGGGGCCGCTCGGCAATCCTCCTCGGTGACGGCCGGTCACTGAACCTCTATGCGTACGAGGGCATCCCCAACCGCGGTTACGACGCCTACCGCGCCGCCACGCTGGTCGCCGCCAAGCATCTGTGCCGTTCCGCGACGACGCTGTCGTCCGGGGTTCACCTGGAGGCCGTGGACGAGGTGGTGCGGGAGGCGGGGCTGTTCGAGGCGTACTACGAGACGTATCTCGCCGACACCGCCGGGCCGGCTGCGGAGTACGCCGAGGACGCCGAGGACGGTGGCGACGCGCATGCATGACCTGCCCCGTGTGTGCATCGTCGGTTACGGAGTGGCCGGCCAACTGCACCATCGGCTGCTGGAAGCCACCGGTCTGCGCGTCTGCACCGTCGATCCGGCACTGACCGGCGTGCCCGCCGGCGCCTGCAGTCACCGTCCCGTCGAGCACCGGGCGAGAGTGGAGGACGTGTCGGCTCCCGTGGATCTGTGGTCGCTCTGCACTCCCACGCAGACCCACGTCGACGCCCTGGCGGCGGTCCTGGAGCGTGATCCCCGGGCCCGGATCATCCTGGAGAAGCCGGCCTGCCGGGCGCAGGATGTGCCCCGTCTCCTGAATCTGCTGGAGCGGTATCCCGAAGCGCGCGTGGTGGTGATGAACCAGTACCGGCACGCCCACGCGCTGCGCCTGCTGGACGACCTCCGGCGCCACCACATGCCGTCCCACCCGGTGACGGCGGTGCGCGTCGCCTTCAGCAAGGACCGGCGCGCCGACATGGAGGCAGGCCGGTTCGTCGACCGCGACCACGGCGTCTTCGGTTATGAATGGCCGCACATGCTGGCGGTGGTGAGCCGATTACTGCCCTCCGAGGCCTACCGCGCCTACGTCGAGAGCCCCGTCGAGGACGTGCGCGGCGTCGTCCATCACGACTACTTCGTCACGGCCGCCCGGGAACGGGCCATGACGGCGGACGGCGTCGAACTGGAGCTGTACTCCTCGGTCCTCGGCGATCCACCGGACGACCCTGACGTCCCCGACTGGACCAAGGCCTTCGGACACTCCACCGGTGGCCGCCAGCGACTCGCCCAGATCCAGGTCGGGCCCGCGCTCTTCACAGCCGAGATGGACCCCGTCGCCCTGCCGGACGGCTACCGGCTTCCCGGCGGTACACACCGGTTGACGGCCCACCTCCCCACCGGTCGCAGGGAGATACTGGTGAACGACTCACCCATGGACAACGCCTTGCGCACCGTGGTCGCGCGGTTGCTCGGCGATGCGCCCCTGCCCCCGGTCGACTTGCGGCCCGTACACCGCATCAGCGCCCTCGCCGGCCACTTCGGGCGGGACCGTGCCACCGCCGCGGTGGGGCAGTCGAGCGGAGGGGCCGCATGAGCAGGCTCCGTTTCGGTGTCCTCGGCTGCGGGGTGATCGGCGGTCTGCACGCCCGGGTGCTCAGCTCCTACCCACCGCTTTCCGCGCGGGCGCGACTCGTCGCCGTCGCCTCGTCCGCACCGGAGCGAGCACATCGGCTGGCGGCGGAGACCGGCAGTGAGGCGACCGATGCCGACACCCTTCTCAACCGGACCGATATCGATGTCATCAGCGTGTGCACACCCAGCGGACTCCACGCCGAAGTGGGGCAACGGGCCCTGGCCGCGGGCAAGCACGTCGTCGTGGAGAAGCCAGTGGACGTCACCGCCCGGGCGGCGGACCGGCTGATCGACAGCGCACGGAAGGCCGGACGCACCCTCGCTGTCATCAGCCAGCACCGCTTCGACCCCGCCGCCCGGATGCTGCGTCGCGCCCTCGACGCGGGGGAACTCGGCACTGTCACGTCCGGGCTCGTCGAGGTCCCGCTCTGGCGCGGCCAGTCGTACTACGACTCGGGCGACTGGCGCGGCAGCCGTGCCCTGGACGGCGGGGGAGCGCTGCTCAACCAGGGGGTGCACGCCGTCGACCTCATCCAGTGGTTCATGGGTCCGGTCGTGGAGGTCACCGCGCACACCGCCCTGCGGGGGCACCACGGCATCGAGGTCGAGGACGTCGTCACCGCGAGCCTGCGGCACGCCGACGGCGCCCTGACGTCCCTGCTGGCGACAACCGCTGCCTACCCGGGACGCACCACGCGCCTGGCGGTGCACGGCGACCGGGGAAGCGCCGTGCTGGACAATGACGAACTCACCTACTTCCACGCCGCGGGGCCGGGAGACGACACCTCCGCCTACGGCGCCTATGGGGCGGGCAACCAGGCCGCTGAGCGCCGCCCGGCCGCCTCTGCGCAGCAGCGGGACGCCAGCGGGCTGCTCCCCTCGCCGCACGGCGACCAGCTCCTCGACTTCTGTGACGCCGTCGCCGAGGGCCGGGCGCCCAGCGTCGACGGCCAGGAGGGCCGCAAGGCCCTGCTGACCGTTCTCGCGGTGTACGAGGCGGCGCGCACCGGCACCGTCACCCGTGTGTCGTCGGACCCGGCCCCGGTCACTGCACCCGCCCTGTTCGCCTCGTCCGCCCCCATGACCCCGGAGTCGGCATGACCACCGTATGTTTCGTCGTTGCTGACGACGAGTTCGAACGTGACTTCCTGCAACTTCCCTTGGACGTCGCCAACGCGGCCGCTGTTCTGCGCCAGGACGGTGCCCACGTCACGGTCTGGGACCGCCGCCTGAGTTCCACGGCACCTCCCGTCGACGCGGTCGACGTGGCCGTCGTCGTCACGGCGATCGCGGACCGCGCGCAGTGCTATCCGCTCGACCTGCACCCGGTGCGCACCGCCGTGGAACATGTGCGAGGGACCTGGCCGCGGGCCACGGTCGTCGCGGTCGGCCCGCACGCCACCCAACTGCCCGCGGCCACGCGGCGTGAGCTGGGTGTGCACCACGTGGCGCGCGGTGAGGCGGACGCGGCGGCGGTGCACGGCGTCCGTGACCTGCTGAGCGGCAGCCCCGTGCTCGGCGAGCTGCCGCTGACCGGGACGTACCCGCCGCTGGTGCTCGACGAGGCGCCCCTGCCGGCCTACGACCTGCTGGACCTGACCGCCTACACCGCCGAGATGATCACCGGCGGGCGGGTCCGGCGCGGACCGTGCGGCATGGTGCTGGGGGTGCGCGGGTGCACGTACGGCTGCACGTTCTGCCATCTGCCGTTCGGTACCCGGATGCGCCCGCAGTCCGTGCGGCGCACGCTCGCGGAGATCGATGCGATCCGCGAACGCGGCGTGGACTCGTTGTTCTTCCTCGACTACGTGTTCGGTCTGCATCCGGACTTCTACAAGGACCTGTGCACCGGACTCGCCGGAGGCGGCATCGGCTGGACCGGTCAGAGCCGGGCAGAGGTGGTTCTGCGCCAGGACGTCGACCTGTGGGCCGCGGCGGGATGCAACGGCATGTGGCTGGGAGCCGAATCGCCGGCCGTCGCCGAAACCGGCGTCGGCAAACGCGTGACCGCGGAGAAGATCGACGCGGCGATCCGCAGGCTCTCGACGGCCGGGATCACCCCCTTCGCCTTCGTTCTGCTCGGCCTGCCCGGTGACCCGGCGTGCCTGAGCGGCGAAGTGGTCGACTGGGCTGCTTCACTGCCCGGTTACTTCGGGCTCAACCAGCTCTTCCTGCGCCCCGGCACCCCGCTCTACGACGAACTGGCGGCCGACTACAACGGTGGTACCCAGCCGACGACTTGGGCCGAGGTGGAGGCGGTCACCCGCCGCTACCGGGAGCGCTACCCGGTCAGTCTGGACGACCTGTGGGAGCGGCTCGTCAGGCTGCCGAACTACATCGGCAACGCGATGGCCGCCGTATGAGCGCCGCCCCCACCGTCACCGGCGACGGCCCGGCGCGCCTCGGCGTGCCCCGGCGAAGGATCCGGCGTCCCCCGGCCAGGACCTGACGGACCGCCCGCCGGTGCCGGGGGCTGCGCTTCCGCCACCGGCCACGGTGCGCCCGTACAACGAGAGGGAGGAGTCCGTCGTACCGTGACCACCGATGCCCGGAGCGCGGCGCCCGAAGCGGCCGATGCGAGGCCGGCGCTGCCGCGCGCGTTCTGGTGGCTGTGGACCACCACGCTCGTCAACCGGCTCGGCGGCTTCGTGGTCGTCTTCCTGTCACTGTATGTGACGCTGGAGCGGGGCTACTCGGCGTCCCTAGCCGGTTTCGTCACCACGCTCTACGGCGTCGGCGGCGCGGTGGGCGCGGTCGGCGGCGGTGTGCTCGCGGACCGCCTGGGCAGGCGGGTGACGCTGCTGGGTGCCCAACTGCTGAGCGCCCTCACCACGGGGGCGCTGGCGTTCGCCCAGGACCGGGTGGCTATCGCGGTCACCGCGTGCCTGGTCGGTGTGGCGGGCAACGCTTCCCGGCCGGTCGTCCAGGCCGTGGTGGCGGACGTGGTCACCCCGGAGGCACGGGTCAGGGCGTTCTCTCTCACCTATTGGGCCGTCAACATCGGTGTCGCCGTCTCCGCGGCGCTTGCCGGGGCGCTGGCGCAGCACGGCTATCTCCTGCTCTTCCTCGGTGAGTCGGCGGTGACCGCGCTGTGCGCGCTGACCGTGTACCTCACCGTGCCCGAGACGCGGCCCGATCCGGCACGGCGCCCGGACGCCGACCCGCCCGAGAGAGCCGGGGATTCGCGGCCGCGGCGCCGGTTCCTCGCCTTCGCGGCCGTGACCTTCCTGGTCGGGCTGCTGATGCAGGAGGTCAGTACCGCACTCCCGCTCACCATGACGCAGGCGGGTCACACCGCACGGGACTACGGCCTGGTCATCAGTCTCAACGGCCTTCTCGTGGTGATGCTGCAACTCCCCGCGGGCCGGATCACCGCGCGGTACGGTCCCACGGGTCCGCTGGTCGCCGGGGCCCTGCTGCTGGGGGCGGGGCTGGGGCTGACCGGTGTGGCCGCCTCCCTCGAGGTGTACGCCCTGACCGTGGTGATCTGGACGGTCGGCGAGATCGTTCTGGTGCCGACCGCCATGGCCACCGCGACCGAACTCGTGCCGGGCCGCGCGCAAGGGCGTTACCAGGGTGCGTACAGCTTCGCCTGGGCTGCGGCGGCGTGCGTTGCCCCGGCGGCCTCGGGATACGCACTGGACACCGTGGGCCCGGCCGCCCTGTGGGGCGCGAGCGCGGCACTCGGCGCGCTGGCGGCCGCAGGGTACTTCCTCATCCTGCGGGGACGGAAGTGATCAGCGGGAATTGCGCGGCCGGCGGGGGCGGCCGGGGCCCTGTGACAGGTCGGCCGCAAGAACATCCGAACGAGACGGCGAGCAGGAGGAACAGAGGGATGGCCGACCGGATGACGTTCTGGGACTACTCGAGGTCGCAGGCGCTCAGCTGCTACAACGGTTCGAAGATCGACGTGCGCGGGATAGCGGAACTGTGCGGCATCCGCAAGGACACGGAATCGGTCGACCTGCAGCTTCCCTCCCCTGACGAGATGGCGGGGATCCATCCGCTGGCACTCACGCGGCCTCGACGATGGGAGGCGGCCATCGTCGCGACGATCTACGCCTGCAGCGGTCAGATCGCCGCGCGAGAGGAGGTGATCAAGGCAAGAGAGCTCCTGGATCGGCTCCCGAGGACCGATCGCAGGGCCCTCACCGTGTCGCGCATGCTGGCGCTGGTACCCACCATGATCGCCGGCTTCCGCTTCAGCCGGCAGGGCGAGACGTTCAACCCGGAGTCGAACCGCTACCTGGAAGGCGCGCGTTTCCTCTCGGTGCTGCTGGAGGACCGGCCGGCCCTCGACGTGGAGATCGGGCTGTGTGCGCACCGGGCCGGTGTGAGCAACCCGGTTCTTCCCGAGCACGTCAGCGGTACGGGCCTGAGCCGAATGCTGGCATTCGTCGGTTCGCTGATGGACAACTCGCTCGCGAAGAAGCGGACGGTCGAGATATTTCAGCAAACGGCGACCGATCGGGCCGCGAGCACGGTGAATTCCCTCGTCTTCACGCACTACGCGGCCGGAGGAAGGGTGGAGTATCTGCTCCGCATTCTCGATCAGCACGCGGACGACATGCGGACGGCGGTGGCGCGGCACAACACCGTCTCGGGCACGGAATTCAGGTTTAAGCCGCTCGATCCCCTCAGCGACTCGGTCGAGCGCCATATGGAAGAAGTATTCGGCCCGGACTGGTCCGGCGCGCCCGCCGACCCGCGATGGAGAAGCGGGGGGACGCTGGACGCGGCCGTCGCGGAGGCAAAGGGAAAGATGGCGCGGTTCATGCGGAACGAGCCGCTCGAACTGGACCGTCTGCTCAGGGTTCACAAGAACTCCGAGGATCCCAGCGAACGCGGTGTATCGGCGCTCCACTGGTTCGACCGGCATCAGCGGCAACCACTCGAGGTCCGGGCTCGTTACGATGTCGCTTTCCACCATCGCCTGGCTCTGACCACCTTACGAAAAGGCGGGGTGGGAATAGGGATGGAGCGGGGATGGGACGCGTACCAGTGGCTCGCTTGGAGCGTCGCGTACGGCTCGACCCGGACGGAGATGCCGCTGCTCTATGCCAGGAGTTCGACCGAGCCTGCGAGCCGTATTTCCTTGAGGAGCTTCAACCTCCGGCAGTTCTGGTAAACCCTGCCGGGCTTCCGGGAGGCCGCCGCTGCTTGTGCGAGGCAGGCTGTTCCCATGAGGTCACATCCTCGCTCGCCCGTTCGGCCGGGAGTGCCCCCTCGATCAGGAGTGGGCGGTCGCGGCGAGGTCCGTTTCACGCTGGCGCAGTGTGCGCCCTTCGCGATCGCGCTGGGCGTGCTGGGCGTCGAGCTCTCGCCCGCACACAATCTGGTGACCGGTCCCGTCCTCACCACGACGCCGGCGCTGGCCGCGATGACGATGGGCCCGGTGGGCACGCTGTCCGCGGCGGCTTTCGCCGGGGGTGTGAACGCAGCCTCCGCGACCTACAACCATTCGTGGGGAACCCAGACCCAGCTGATCATCGGCAACTTCCTGGGGCTGATCGTGGTGTCTGTGGCCAGTGTCATCCTGAGTAACGCGGTGCGCACGCGCAGGCAGAGCGAGCTCGACCGGGTCCGCCGGATCGCAGTTGCGGCTCAGGAGGTGGTCCTGCGGCCCGTCCCCGAGCTCCTGGGCCCGGTACGGGCGGCCAGCCTGGCCCTCGCGGCCGGGACAGGTGCACAGATAGGCGGCGATCTGTACGAGGCGGTGCAGACGCGCTACGGCGTGCGCCTGATCGTGGGGGACGTCCGGGGGAAAGGTCTGTCCGCCATACGCGCGGTCGCAGTGGCATTGGGCGCGTTCCGGGAGGCCGTTCACTACGAGGACAAAGTGCAGGAGGTCATGAATCATTGCGGGGCCGCGCTGCGGCGAGAGGCCGCCGTACCGGGTACCTACTCTCAGGCAGAACTTCCCGAAGTCCTCCTGGAGGGATTCACCACCGCGCTCATCGCCCAGGTGCCGGACGAACAAGTGGTGTACCTGGTCAACCGCGGCCATCCGCCTCCGCTGGTGCTGCACCATGGCAAGGTCCAGGCCCTGATGTCGGCCTCGCCGCTGCCGCCGCTCGGTTTCGAAGACCTCGTCGACGGGCCTCCTGCCGAGCCCGAGGGCTTCCCGTTCCTGCCCGGTGACCGGCTGCTGCTCTACACCGACGGCGTGATCGAAGCCCGTAACCGTGACAACGCCTTCCTCCCTCTGCCGGAGACCATGGAGCAGATACCCGCCGGCACCTCCCCACAGGAGTTCCTGGACGAACTCCACCATTCACTGATCCGCCACACCGAGGGCCGCCTGACGGACGACGTGGCGATGATCCTCATCGACCGGCTCTCATGAAGAGGGCCGCAAGCAGGTCAGCGCAGAAGCCCGATCGACGGAAGCACTCACCCGGTCCTCCTGGAGCCAGTTGCCTCAGAACGGCCCGCTGCCTCAGGGCAGTCCGTCCCTCATCCAGTCGCTCATCTGCGGAAAGGCCTGCGTCACCGGGTCCGGTGACGGCTGTGGCACAGGGGAGTGCCGGTGGGCCGGGCGGAGGCCGAAGAGGGATCCCGCGGCCTGAGCCAGCCCGGCCGCGCAGTAGGCGGCTTGCTCGGCCTGAACGTCCGCCCGGCTCAGCGCACCGGCGAGGGCGTCCTCCACCAGGTTCAGTCGCATGGCCATACCGGCGATCCCGACCCGCCCACCGCCCGGCGCGTGCGCCAGTGCGGTGAGTACCTCGTCGGCCCGGACCCGCACCAGGCCGAGTGCCTCCCACCCGGACGGCTGCCGGGCGGGCGCGGCGGTCGGCGCTCTCGGCGCCGGGACGCCGGCGGCGTCCCGGATCCGGTCCCCGACGGTCGTGTGCCACGGCGCCAGGGCGCCGTGCAGTTCCGCGGACAGACCGTCGAGGAAGGCCAGGAGCCCGGCCGCGCCGTCCGGGGGAGCGTCCGCGAACGGGGGTCGGCCGTCGGCGGAGGCCCTGGTGAGCAGGGCCCTTTGCAGCGGGTCCAGGATCTGGCTCGCCTGTTCGGCCGCGGCGTGGCAGGCATGGTCGGTGGGCATCGACCCTCACTCCTGTGCCGGGTCGCCGGAGGGCGGCTCGTCGGGGACGGACCCTGCCGCGAGGGCGAGGAACTCCGCCAGGTGGATCGCCTTCGCCCGGGAACGGCTGCGGCGCAGGCCCTGCTGCACCTGCCGCAGGCAGCCGGGGTTGACGGTCACCACGTAGTCGACGTCGGCCTCCTCGACCTCGCGCAGCTTCGGTTCGAGCACCCTTCTGCTGTCCTTCGGCCTGAGCAGCGCGTACGTGCCCGCCGCGCCGCAGCACTTTCCGGCGCTGGGCAGTTCCACGTAGTCGGCGACCTCGGCGATCAGCTCGCGGGGCGGGCGGGTCACTCCCATACCGTTGCGCAGATGGCATGAGTCCTGGAGTGCCGCGCGCGCCCGGCGGCCGTTCACCATGACCTGACCGACGGGCTGGTGGTCCTTGGCGTCGAGGTACTCGCTCAGCTCCCGCACCCGGTCCCGGCCCAGGTGGTGCGCGAGGTGTGCCGCGCAGCCGCCCGCGGTGGTGAGGATGGTGCCGGGCAGCTGTTCTCCGAGCTTGCGGGCCATGTCGGCACCGGTCTCGGAGTCCCCGTTGTGCGCGTGGAGCGCACCGCAGCAGCCCTGCTCGGAAGGCACGGTGATCTCGGGGCAGAGCTGCTGTGCGGCTCGGGACACCCCGGGGTACATGCCGCGCTCCACGCAACCGAGCATCAGCGACACCTGCGGCCCGTCCGCCTGCTGCCGGCAGCAGCCGCCGTCCCCGCACCCCTGCGCGGGCTCGGGACCGGCCGTCGCCGACGCGGACCGCGTCGGCGCGGAGGTCGCCGCCGGGACGGTCTCCGGTGCGGACGGGGCGGGCGCGGCCGTCGCCGTATCTCGCGCGTGCCGGCGTACGAGCCCCTGGAGCCGCAGCAGCCCCGGCCGGGACACCACCGCCATCAGGGCGCGGGCGATCCACGGCCGGTTCGAACCGCTCCACTGGTGGTCACGCCACTGCTCCAGCAGCTGCCCGTACTCCACGCCCGCCGGGCACACCGTCTCACAGGCCCGGCAGCCCAGGCAGAACGACGACTCCTCGGCCAGTGTGGCGTCGTCGGGGGCGAGGTCGCCGGCCTCCAGTGCCCGCATCAGGGTGATACGGCCGCGTGGGGAGGAGGTCTCCTCGCCGGTCAGGGCGTACGTGGGACAGGCGGGCAGACAGAACCCGCAGGAGATGCAGCGGTCCAGCAGGTCCTTGTCGAAGATCCCGAGGCCAGGCTTCTGCCCGGGCGCGGGTGCGGGCGTACGGCCGGTCGGGCCGGTGGGATGTCCGGTCATGATCCGAGCTTTCCGGGATTGAGAATGCCTGCCGGGTCGAAGGCCTGCTTGATGCGCCGCAGCAGGGCCATCTGGTCCGCTCCCAGCCGATCGGTGAGGTACGGCAGTTTGGCGGCGCCCACACCGTGCTCGCCGGTGATGGTGCCGTCGAACGCGATGGCGGCCGCGAAGATCTCCGCGAACGCCCTGTGGGCTCGTTCGGCGCCATCGGTGTCGTCCGGGTCCAGCACACAGGTCGGGTGCAGATTGCCGTCCCCGGCGTGGCCGAAGGTCGCGATCCTCAGGTCGTGACGATCGGCGATCTTGTCGATGCGGTCCACCATCTCGGCCATCCGGTGCCGCGGCACGGTGGCGTCCTCCAGGATCGTCAGCGAGCCGAGGCGGGAGAGCGCCGGCAGCGAGCAGCGGCGCGCCGCGAGCAGCGCGTCGGCGCGGGCCACGCTCTCCGCGAGGGTGACCTCGAGGGCACCCGTCTCCATGCACACGTCCTGGATGCGGGCGAGGTTGCCGGACACATTGGCAGGCGAGCCGTCGTCACCGAAGATCAGCAGCGCGCCCGCGTCGCCGCGCAGACCCAGCCCGGCGTACTCCTCGACCGCGGCGATGCACTTGCGGTCGAGGAACTCCAGCGTGGCCGGGACGATCCCGGCCGCGATGACGGCCGCCACGGCGCGCGAGGCGTCGGCGAGCGAGTCGAAGTACGCCACTCCCGTGCCGGTGTCCGCGGGTGCGGGGAGCAGGGCCACGGTGGCCTCGGTGATCACCGCGAGGGTGCCCTCGGAGCCGGTGAGCAGCCGGGTCAGGTCGTAGCCGGCGACGTCCTTCCACAGTCTGCCGCCGGTGCGGATGATCTCACCGGTGGGCAGCACCGCCTCCAGACCGAGCACGTAGTTGCGGGTGACGCCGTACTTCAGTCCCCGCAGGCCGCCGGCGCAGGTGGCCACGTTGCCGCCGATCGTGGAGACGGTGTGACTGCCCGGGTCGGGGGCGTAGAGCAGTCCCCGGGCGGCCGCGGCGCCCGCGAGCGTCGCGGTGGTGACACCGGTCTGCGCGCGGGCCAGCAGTTCCTCGGAGCTGATCTCCAGCAGCTTGTCCAGCCGGGTCAGCACCAGGACGATGCCTCCTTCCAGCGGGACGGTGCCGGCGCACAGATTGGAGCCGGCGCCCCGCGGCACCACGGGGATGCCGCGGGTGGTGGCGTACCGCAGCACGGCCGCCACCTCCTCGGTGCTGCCGGGCAGTACCACGGCCTGCGGGCGGGCGTTGAACAGCGGGGTGGCGTCGCGGGCGTAGGCGGCGAGCGCGCCGTCGTCGATCCGGACGTGGCTGTCGCCGACGATGGCCGCGAGGTCCTTGGCCAGCTCGGTCCCGGTCGGCATCAGCGCACCACCATCCAGCTGAGGACCGGGGTGGACTGCAGGTAGACGAGGGCACAGACCGCGACGAGCATGCCGAGGCCCCAGCCGACCACCTTGCGGAACAGCTCGCCCTCGCGGCCCTCCAGGCCGACGATCGCGGCGGCGATGGCCAGGTTCTGCGGGGAGACCATCTTGCCGAGGACACCACCCGTGGTGTTGGCGGCGCTGAGCAGGTAGGGGGAGATGCCGGTCTGCTGGGCCGCGGTGACCTGGAGCATGCCGAACAGGGAGTTGGAGGAGGTGTCGGAGCCGGTCACGGCCACACCGAGCCAGCCGGCGATGGGAGAGAGCAGGGCGAAGGCGCCGCCCGCCTGTGCCAGGAACAGGCCGAGGGTGACGGTCTGGCCCGACAGGTTCATCACGTAGGCCAGGGCGAGCACCGCCATGACGGTGACGATGGTCCAGCGGAACTGCCGCACGGTGTTCCCGTAGGACCCGGCCGCGCGGCGGACGCCGATGCCGTAGAGCACGGCGGTGAGCAGCCCGGCCAGGAGAAGGATCGTTCCGCCTGCGTTGACGACGTTGAAGTTGAAGACCAGCGAGGACAGCGGCTCGCCCTTGGCGTTGACCACGTCCAGGCCGGGCCAGGCGAACTTCCAGCCCGAGTGCGCCTCCAGCCATGTCTTGATGGGACCCGAGGTGGCCAGGGCGAAGAGAGCGACCACGATCAGGTACGGCGCGAAGGCCTTCAGTGCGGAGCCCTCACCGGTCTCCCGGCGCCGCAGCACCGCGTCCGAGGCCTGGGCGCCGACGGACCCGGTGACAATGACCGGCGCCGTCCGCTGGGCGGCCAGCACCTCCGAGGGCTGCCACACGCGCAGCATCGCCATGACCGCCAGCGCGCCGGTGAAGGCGGCCACGATGTCGGCGATCTCGTACGACAGGTAGTTCGCGGTGACGAACTGTGCGGCGGCGAAGGCGAAACCGCCCACCAGGGCGACCGGCCAGGTCTGCCGCACACCCCGGCGCCCGTCCACCATGAACACCAGGATCAGCGGAACGAACAGGGTGAGCAGCGGGGTCTGACGTCCCACCATCGCGCCGAGGTCGGCCGCGTCAAGGCCGGTGATCTTGCCCAGGGTGGTGATCGGGATGGCGATGGCGCCGAAGGCCACGGGTGCGGTGTTGGCGACCAGGGAAACGGAAGCGGCCTTCAGCGGGCGCAGCCCCACGGCCATCAGCATCACCGATGAGACCGCGACCGGGGTACCGAAGCCGGCCAGTGCCTCGAGCAGCGCGCCGAAGCAGAAGGCGATGATCACGGCCTGGACGCGCTGGTCACCGGAGAGTGATCCGAAGGCGCGGCGCAGGACCGCGTCCCAGCCGGTGATCTCGGTCATCTTGTAGATCCACAGTGCGTTCAGCACGATGAAGACGATCGGGAAGAGACCGAACACCGCGCCCTCACTCGCCGCGAGGGCGGCCTGCCCGACAGGCATCGAGTAGGCCAGGACCGCCACCGCCAGAGCGACGGCCAGCGAGACGAGCGATGCCTTCCACGCCTTCCAGCGCAGCCCGCCGAGCAAGACGAAGAGCGTGACCAGGGGAAACGCCGCGCATACGGCGCTCCACCCGAGAGAGCCCCCTACGGGGTCGAAGATCTGTTGGTAATCGGCCATGAAAGCGTCCTTGCTTCGTCGGTTGCCAACTTGTGACCCCCGTCACCTCTGGCTCCGGGGCTGGTCGATTGTCAGACAATCTCTCATGTCTGTCAATGGGTCTTGTTACACGTCGTGAGACTATGTGGGGGGTCCCCAATGGAGGTATTCATGGCTCAGGACGCCGCAATCCGGCTGTCCACCGTCTCTGTCGTCGACGCGCTCGCCGCATCCCTGCGCAGCCGGGTGCTCGACGGTCGGCTCGTGTCCGGCACCACATTCGCGGAGGCGGAGGTCGCGGCCGAGTACGGTGTCTCACGGCCCACCGCCCGCAGCGCGGTGACCGCACTGGTCCACGAGGGGCTGCTCCACCGGGAAGCGAACAAGCCGGCCTATGTACCGCAGCTCACCAGCGCCGACGTCGCCGACCTGTTCCTCGTGCGCATTCCGCTGGAGACACAGGTGGTCAAGGTGCTGGTCGAGCACGGAACGGTGCCGGTGACCGCGGCGGAGCGAGCCATAGCGGATCTGGACCGGCTGGGGCCCGAAGCGCCGCACAGCACGTTCGTGGAGTCCGACCTGCGCTTCCACCAGTCACTCGTGGAGGCCGTCGGCAGCCCGCGGCTCACCCGGCTCTACCACGGCATCCAGGGCGAGGTGCACCTGTGCATGGTGCAGACCCGGCACACCCTGGGGCGGGAGCGCATCGTCACCGAGCACAGCGAGGTACTGGAGGCGCTGCGGGCCGGGGACGCCGACGAGGCGGTGCGCCGGATGCGCGCACACCTGGACGGCGCCAGCCGCTCACTGCAGCGGCTCTTCGACGAGAGGATCCTGAGCGTCGGCCACGGGGGGTGACCGGAACTCGGGGTCAAGCCGTACGTGCCCGTGCGCCCCGGTCCCATGGCCGAGGTGCACGGCGGACGATTCCCCTTCGATCTCAGCGCTCATGACGGCTCCTCAGCCGGTCGTGAGCCCGAAGACCAGGATGCACAGCGCCCAGCACAGCACCACGAGGGCAGCCCCCGCCACATGGATCCGCACGGACTGTGCCCGCAGGGGCACCAGCCAGAAGGCGAGGACCCGGTTCACCAGGGGCATGAAGAACCAGGTAAGAATGGAAACGCTCAGTACGTTGCCGATGAACAGGCCGATGTAGCCGGGCAGTCCGAGGTCGTCCAGCCCATGACCGACCGTCAGATTGAGGACCATGACGGTGGGATACAGGGCCAGCACCACGGACATGGCCTGTTTCCAGTTGGGCGGGACCTCGTCGTCCGCGCCGTCACCGAAGCGGAACCAGCCGCTGAACGCCGACCCCACTTTGTGCACGTCGTACGTGGAGAAGTAGTCCTCGCCCTCCTCCAGGAGCCCGGCGCGGACGTCGGACGCGAGCCATTGGTCGAGGTGTTCACGCGTGTCGAAGCGGAAGACGACGACCCAGTTCTCCTGGATTCCCTCGACCGGCCTGAACAACTCGGTGCCCATGAAACCGGGAAACTTCCCCTGGGCCTTGAGGACTTTGTCCTGCCACCGCGCGAACTCCTCCTCGCGGCCGGGTCGCACATGATGCGAGATGACCGCCGTGACGGCTTCCTCCTTGGCGGGCGGTGGCGCCGCACCGGCGAGGACTTCCTGCGTCGGCGACCCGTCGAACAGCGGACGGCCCTCGTCGAGCAGTTCCCGGCGCGCGCCGGAGTCCAGCCAGGCGGTCAGCTTGTCGATGCGGGAGAAGCGGAACACCACCACCCAGGCGCGCTCGTCACCGACGCCCGGGGGATACATTTCCGTCCCCTCGAATCCGTCGAATGCGCGCACGGCCCGATTGGTCCGCTCCTGCCAGCGCTGATAGTCGTCCTCGCAACCTTCCCGCACCATTTGGGAGGTCACCACGGTCGCGCCGTCTCCGGCGGGGGCACGGATTGCACTGACACCCATGCGGAGTAGTCTAGTTCAAAGGGGAGTTGTCGGACAAACGGGGATATGTGGCGAGGGTGGGCAAGCGGGGACGAGCAAGAAATCATCCAGCATTTTCCGCTGCAGTGCTGAGTGGAGGTCGGACATGGGTCACAAGGAGTTCCTGGCCGAAGCGGTACAGCTGGCCACCGAATCCGTCGAGAACGACTGGGGCGGTCCGTTCGGTGCCGTCATCACCCGGGACGGCGAAGTCCTGGCCCGGGGACAGAACCGTGTGCTGCTCACCGGCGACCCCACCGCGCACGCCGAAGTGGAGACCATTCGCAAGGCCGTACAGCGCTTGAACCCCGCGGCGCCCTCGATACCGCAGGAACACCAGAACGAGAGCACGCTGGCATACGTGCCGCGCCCCGAAGGATCGCCCGACCCGGTTCCGGAGCGGGCCAGGATGCTCCAGGGCTGCTCGATCTACATCAGCGGCGCCCCCTGCCCGATGTGCATGAGCGCCATCTACTGGTCGCGGATCGACAACGTCTACTTCAGCTGCGATCTGCACGCCACACGCGAGATCGGCTTCGACGACGCCTTCCAGTACGAGGACTTCCAGAAGCCCCTCGACCAGCGCCGGATCCACATCGAGCAGATCCACCCCGAACTCGGCGCCGAGGCATACGAAGCCTGGGCGTTCAAGACCGACCGTCACGCGTACTGACGTACCCGCGACGGGGGTTGCAGCGAGGAGCGTCGTCGGGGCCTCCTCCCCGCCGCCCCGTCAGGAGGCCGGGGTGATCCGTTGGTCGGCGGCGTGCTCGCGGTGGTCACTCCGGTCGGCTGATGGCCCGCCAGCAGGCGTCGGCGATCTCATCGAGCTGGGCCTGGGTCAGCTCCATGCCGCCGGCGGCGAGGCGGACGGCCGGGCTGAGGGAGAGCTCGTAGAGCACGTCGATGGGAAACGGGCGCAGCCGTGCGGCGATCTCGGGCAGAGCCACCTGGGCCAGGAGCGGGTCGTTCTCGTTGGTGAGGGCGGCTTCGTGGGCGGGGCCGCGGTAGGGGGAGTGCTCCACCTGCAGGAGGAACTGCGCGTGGTCCGGGTTCGCCTTCAAATACCGGTAGCAGGCCAGCCACAGGACGTGGAACCGCCTTTCGGCAGGGAGATCCGGGTCCAGATCCGTCGTGACGGCGAGGCCGAGCGCGGCTTTTGTCTCGCCGTACGCGGCCAGCACCAGTTCGTCCTTGGAGGCGTAGTGGGTGTAGGCGGTGCCGGTGGCCACGCCGGCCTCGCGGGCGACCGCGGTCATGGACGTGCCGTGGAAGCCGTTCTGTGCCACCAGGCTGCGCAGGGCTGCGCGGACGGCGGCCGCCCGGTCGGTCGGCGCCGCCATCACGCGCCGGCCGGGGTGTGCAGGTCGAACGCGACACCGGTTTCACGCTCGGACACCTCCCAGAGCTTCGCGACGGCCTGGTCCATCCCGAACCTGCGCAGGATCGGCTTGCGGACCGGAGCGCCGTTGTTCACGAACACCGGACCGTAGAACTCGCCGCCCTTGGCCGCCGGGTCGGTGGAGGCGCGCAACTGCGGCAGTGCGCCGTCGTCGGCGGACATGCCGGTGTGCCGGGCCATGGCGTGGAAGAACCGCTGGGAGGCGCCGCCGCCGGAGCCCTCCACGCTGACCGTCTGCAGGTCGGTGTCGGACAGGCCGGGGTGCGCGATCAGGCTGACGGTGTGCGCGCCCGCCCGCTCCAGGTCGCGCTGCAGCCCGAGCCCGAAGTGGAAGTTGGCCAGCTTCGCCTGGCCGTAGGCACGCCAGGGCCCGTAGCGGCCCTTCAGGTGGGGGTTGGCCACGTTGACGGGGCGGCCCATGTGGTGGGCGGTGCTGGTCACAGTGACGATGCGGGATCCGGGCCTGCGCAGCAGCGCGGGCAGCAGGAGTGCGGTCAGTGTCCAGTGGCCCAGGTGGTCGACGCCGAACTGCATCTCGAAGCCGTCGATCGTGCGCGTCTCAGCGATTGCCATGACGCCCGCGTTGTTGACCAGGAGGTCGAGGCTGTCGTGGGCGGCCAGGATCTCCCCCGCGGCCTCCTTCACGGACGCCTGCGAGGACAGGTCGAGCGCGACCAGTTCCAGTGAGGCGTCCGGGACGGCTGCCCGGATCGCCTCGACCGCGGTGGCGGCCTTCTCCTGGTTGCGCACGGCCATCACGACGTGCGCGCCCTTCGCCGCCAGGTTCCTCGCGGTCACCAGCCCGAGCCCGCCGTTGGCGCCGGTGACGACGGCCGTGCGGCCGTGCTGGTCGGGGATGTCGGTTGCGGTCCAGCCCATCTCACACCTCCGAGTGAATGTTCATTCAACGTAGCGGGCGTGTTCCCGGCCTGCAAGCCGGGCATCGAAGAGTGGCAACCGGACGCGGAACTGTCGGAATGGTCATGGCGGGTGGGTCCATGACGAGTGGGTCCATGACGAGTGGGCGCGCAGATGGCGGCGGCGTTCGGCGACGGCCGGCGACGGCTCGGCTGGCGACGGCTGGCGACAGCGCCGAGCGACTTGCCAGAGGGATTGCCCTTCGGATGCACTGAAGCGCGGCCCTGAGGGCCGCGCCAGCGGTGTTACCGGTAGATGCGAGGTGGGCGTGTACTACGTGAGTCCGGCTGCTTCGCGTTCCACCTGGCTCAAGGGAGGCCCGCTCAGAGGGCCCTTCCGCTGCCCGAAGGCCATGTTCCACAGCATGTCCGGGGCGAAGAGGCGAGGGGCGGGTGTCTTGAGGCTCATCACGTCCAGCAAAGCGCGCAGGGCGTGTGGGTTCTCGGCCCCGGCGGCGACTGCTCGATCGACGTAGGCCGAGAGCGCGCGCTCGATCGCCGTGGGAGGGTTCGGGGCCGCACCGGGGTAGTAGGCATCCTGGCCGACGGCAAGATTCCAGGCGTTTGCCACAGGCCGTGAAACGGCTTGCTGGATGCGACGGCCGTTGCCGTGTGAGATCGGGCCGTGCCGGTCGAGTACTTTCCGCATCGCGATCACAGACTGAGCTGCCACCGTCAGCCCGTGCCCGTAGACCGGGTTGTAGCCGGCGATCGCGTCACCGAGTACGGCGAATCCCTCGGGCCAGCCGGGGGTGTCTTCGTAGTAGCGACGCCGGTTGCGGGTGCTGCGCGTGGTGATGGGGTCGGTGATCGGGGAGGCCCCGCGGATCAACTGGCCGATGATGGGGTCCTGCGGACCGGTCAGTGCGAACTCGAGGAATTCGCCTGGATCGGCCGTGGGCTCACCGCCGCGGGTGCCGGAGAGGGTCACCATCCACCGTCCCCCTTCGATGGGCACGATGATGCCGCCCCTGCCTGGTGCGGTGCGAGGGTCGGCCTGGACGTTGACGATGGGGTAGGGCAGTTCCGCCGTCGTGCCGGGCGCCTGGTACAGGCGGCTTGCGTAGACGACTCCGGCGTCCACCTCCCGCTCGACGACCGGCGGGTGGCCGAGGTCCTGCAGCCACTGGTGGGCCTGTGAACCGCGACCGCTGGCGTCGATGACGAGGTCTGCGTCGAGGGTGCTCACACCGCTGTCGGCGGACAGGCGAACGCCGGAGACGTGGTTCTTCTCGCCGGTCAGTCCGTGGACTTTGGTGCCCTCCACGAGCGTGATGTGCGACTTCGGCAGAACGTGATCACGAACGGTGGCGTCCAGCAGATCGCGACTGCAGGTGATCATGTGGTGGTGGGAGTTGTCGAATCTGCGAAACCATTGCCCTGAAGGAGCCTTGCTCACCAGGTCGGTCATCACGTTGATGAGCCTGGCGCCTCGGGCCACGAGGGTGGCTGTGATGTCGGGGAGCAGATCTTCGAGGGCGGCCACCCCGCCGGACCAGAGCAGGTGGGCGTGATGGGCCTGGGGGAGGCCTTTGCGGTGCTCGGCGCCTGCTGGAAGTCTGTCGCTCTCGATGACGGTGACTTCGTCGAAGCGGGTCGAGAGCACTGAGGCGGCGAGCATGCCGGCTGTGCTGCCGCCGATGACTATGGCCGTACGGTGGCGATTGCCGGGTCTCTCAGACATGGGAAGTGACACCTTCTGTCGCGGCCGCCTGCCGGCGGACTGTATCGATCGTGGCCGAGTGGGCCCGTAATGCATGTGATATGGCGACCAGTTCGCTGTCAGGTCGCGCATGGTCGCTCGCCGGCCGGTCGGGCGCCTCATGTCCGGGCGCCTCATGTCCGGGCGGGGCGGCGACGTCCGAGGCTGAGGTCGCCCTCAGGAGGCTGATGGCGACGAGGATGTCGACGGCGCCGGCGATGGCGCGGGATTCAGCCTCGGGGAAGCCTGCAACGAGGGCTTCCCGACAGGCCTGTTCGCGTCGGGAACGGCTCAGATGCCGTGCCAGCTCGAGCAGACCGTCGTTGATGCATGCCTTGCGATGCTCCAGTCGGAGTTCCGTCCCGCTGACCCGTCCGGTGGCCGGGGCCGGCGCGTCACTCACCGTCTGCATCAGTGCCCACAGCGGTGCCAGACGCCGATGGGTGTGCCACATGTCCCAGCGGTCCTCTGCGAGGGGGCCGACCTGGCCGCCGATGAAGCCCACGGCCACGAGGAGCGCTTCAGTGATGGCAAAGGGCGGAGCCACGTAGGTGGACAGCCAGTCGAGGTTCCGTCCGCTCCAACGTGCGCTGATGGCCGCGATCTTCGCGATGTCGAAAATCAGCCCGAGCGCGTATGCCACCTGGAGGCAGATCACCGCACGACGCAGCCACTTCTTGCTCGCGAGCTCCTTGAACCAAGCCCAGAGAATGGAAGCGGCAACGACAGCCGACACCATGTGGGCCACGAGGTAGAGCATCGAGTGCTCGACCATCCACGGGGTGTTGGCGTAGTAGACGTCGAGATCTCGAAGGCGTTCGACGCTGTGGTCGCCGAGGAAGAAGGTCACCCACAGACCGAGGATGATGATGCTGTACGCGACCCAGACCATGCGGGTGCGCCTGCTGCGGGCCGCGGAGGGGGGCTCCCGCCAGACGATGATGAGCCAGAGGCATGCTCCGCAATAGGCGCTGAGCAGGGAGTAGACCCATACGCCGGCGAAGTTGGGTACACCGGTGATCTCGTTGATGCGGTGCAGGTTGTTCGGCGGCAGGGAAACGAAAACGGCGGCGCCGATGCCGAGCAGCATGGCAGTGGCCCGGAGGATCGGGTCGCGCCAGGCACGCCGGAGGAGCGGGAGTTTGATCACGAAGGCCACGAAGAGCAGCAGTGCTGGGATGACATAGCCGATGAAGGATCCGGCGATGTCCCAGCGCATCACAGCCCGCCGATGATGCCGAGTGAGGACGAGAGCCGGTCTGCCAGTGTCTCCTGGGTGGGGTGGCCGGTTCCTGCCTGTGGGCCGACGAGCTTGTGGAACTTGGCGGCCAGGCGGAGTCCGCACTGTTCCGCTTCCCACTCGGCCTCGGGGTCTGTGGCGTCAGCCGACCGGGTGGCCATGGCTACGACCTCGTCCCAAGGGATGTCGTCGTCGTTTCGGGCCAGCAGACGCCGGGCGGCAGCGCTCAGCCCTGTGGGGTAGTGGACACCGAGAGTCTGGAAGTAGCAGTGCCCGAGTTCGTGGCCGGCGATGACGAACTTGTGCTGATCGGGGGCGGTGTCCTCCACCACGACGATGTACTCGTCATCCTTCGCCAGCGTCACTCCCGATAATCCCATGTCTGTCGGGAACGTCACGAACTTCAGCCGGACGGGGCGATCGAGCTGAGGACTGAGCGTCGCGCACACGGCGTTCAGCACGGCTCTGGGATCCGTCGGCGGCGTCAGCGTGCGCGCGGTGTCCCGTAAGAGCTGATCGAGTAAGCGCTTCGGTGTTCTCTTGCTCATTGGTCATCCTTGAGAGCGAGGATCAGCAGCGCCGCCATCTGGTGGGGCGACGGCTTCGTTCCACGGAATGCGATCAAGTCGGGGTCGACCTTGAACTGCTGCATGAGGGCACGCAATTGCTCACCCTCGTCGAGCCCCCTGAAGCGCTGCAGGAGATCCTCCAGCGTGTCCGAAGCCGTGGCCGGCAGATCGGAGGGCTTCGGCTCGGCACGCCGGCGCAGCTTGTCCAGCTCGGGGGCGAGGGTGAGGTCGAGTGCCTCTGCCGCGGTCATGCCGAAGAAGCCGCGGCTGACTCCGAAGAACCGCTCCAGCCCGAGCAGGGTCGGAACGTTCGGCATCTTGCGTCCGGAACAGAGATCCGTGGCCCACCTGTCGGAGCAGCCAAGGGCCGCCGCCAGATTCTTCCGGACGGTGGCCTCGTTCCTTCCGGCAGCTTCCACGTGGATTCTGAAGGTCTGGGAGATTCGCTTCGGGACATGCTCTTCGACCGTCCGCGGCTCCCGGACGGTCTTTCCGTCCAGCAGGGCCCGAGCCTGCTGTGTGGTAAGTGAGGACCGGCGTGCGAGCTCGGGGATGTCCAGTTCTTTGCTCAGGTCAAGGCTCCTGCTCAGGACGAGTTCGTCAAGAGCCCTGAGCGTTCTTTCAGGCAGGGGTTGTGACGCATTGGGGAGGTGACTCACCTGGCAGCCTCCGGGAATCGGGGGTGTACGGAGCACGGGCAGACCCTATGGCCTCGAGTGGTCGAGTGGCCAGACACAGCATGTCAGGAACGATCGATCCTTACTCTTGGAACGAAGGATCGTTGACATCCAGGCGACCTTCGTAGCACCATCCAGGCCGAACGCGTTGTCGTGCACACCTCCGAGTTGAGCGGCAACCACACTCCAGACACACAAAGACGGGGGTACTCCGCGTGGCTGTGCTGCGACGCGCCTTTTGTGACAAGCCGCCAGGTGTCTGTACTGCGCGTCGGTGGGAGCGGCACCGACTGCTCCTGCCGGGCGCGGTGATCATGGGCGCGACGCCCTTCCACTCGTTGTCGTCGTGATGTGCGTCATGGCCCCACGCATCGGGTCGTACGTATCAACCTGCGCCCTTGCTGTAACAAGGTGGCTCCGCCCACCGGGGCTGTCGCCCCAAGACCGTCAGGGGCTTCCTGTTCAGACCGCCGGGTTTCGCGGGGTGCAGGAGCGCGACGCGTATCTTGCCCCGTCATCCGCATCAAGGGGGATCGGTTGACTACGCGACACCCGATCAGCGCTGACTTCACTCAGACCGACATCGACGAATACCGCAAACTGGTGACGGGCCTGCTCGCCGCCTGCAGGCGAGTCGCGGATCAGCACTCTCCTACGGGAGCCTGGGAACCCTCTTCGCATGTTCTTTCCGACCAGTTCGGTGAGGCCATGGGGCTCATCGCAGACCTCTCTCAGGCGTTACACGGCACACGCATCGGTATCCGCCGGATCCACGGGCGGGCGCGTGAGCGGTTACACACCCCTGTCGCATCCCCCCGGCCAGGGATGTTCATCGCGCCCAAGGACACCCCATTCCCTTGGGGGAGCCTCCCACCCGGCGAGACCCAGCGAAGTCAAGGACACAGCACCCTGCGCGACGGGCCCTGACCCGGGGGCTGAGGCGGTTTGAGCCGGGTGACCACGGGCTCTTCTTCGGTCGGGGCCGGCGGATGGAAAGGCGTTGCTGGTTCTGGCGCATGAGCACCGGTTCGCAGTGGTGGTCGGAGCTTCCGGCAGCGGGAAAGTCCTCGCTTCCACCCTTCGTCTCGGGATCTGTCGGCAGGCAGGTGCGGATGGTCATGCCGTAGTGCCGGCCGACCCCGACGACCTCGGGGTTGCGGACCGCGATGTTCGCGATGTGCTCGGTCGTGACGGTCTCCCACCACGATCTGGCCGCGGTGGGTTCAGCGCTCGGCGATGCCGTCCTGTCGCGCCTGCTGCCGCTCCGCCAATTCCCCGAGTGTGAGCAGTTGACGGCGCATCATCACCAGATCGCCCCACGCCGGCGCGCGCAGCCTCACCCGCCGACACCCGGCGCGGCTTCGGGGTCAATAGTTTCACCGATCTGTCCTGCCGTCGAAGATCCGATCAAGCGCTTGGACTGAGTCGAGGCCTCATGCTCCGCCTCTGCGTCGGCGAGGCGCGGCCGAGCGAGGCGGCGTCGAGCGCATGTGGTCGCGCACCGGTGCCAGCAGACCTGCGAGGGCTTCGACGTCTTTACGCGAGAGCGGCTCGAACAGCAGGCCGCTGACCACCTCGATGTGCCCCGGCAGCACCTGCGCGAGCAGCGAGCGCCCGGCATCGGTGATGGTGACCGTGATGCTCCGCTCGTCGTCCGGAGAAGGGGCGCGCACGACCAGGCCCGCCTTCTCGAGCGAGGCAGCCTGGTAGGTCAGGCCGCTGCGGCTGTAGACGACGCCGTCGGCCAGGTCGGTCATGCGATGACTGCCCGTCGGTGAGTCGCCGAGCCGGGCCAGCAGCTGGAACTGCACGTAGCTGAGATCGCCGGCGTCGCGCAGCTGCTGTTCGACCGCGTGCCGGAGCAGGCTGGTCACCTCGATGAGGTCGAAATAGGCGCCGAGCTGCACGGGGTCGAGCGACGGCGGCGAATCAGGCATGAGCGAAGTCTACTGCTTCGAATTCGAAGAGTATGGGTCTGCCGCCGTCCCAGCCGTCCCAGCCGTCCCAGCCGTCCCAGCCGTCACAGCAGCACGGTGTGGGCAGCATTGAGCCCGACTGAGCACCGCAGAACGTGGAGATCGGGCAGGGTGGCGCAGGGTCGCGGTCAGGAGGGCGCCGCCGCCCAGGATCCTGAGGACCGGCCATGACCATCCCCTACCTGGCCCAGTGGGAGGATCAGCAACAGCTCGAGTGGATCCTCATCACCTCCGAGAAGGCCGACCTGCTGCTCATCGCGACCCCCGGCGGGCTGGAGAAGATGTTCCGCCACGCGGGCCGTGACCTGCGTGAGCCACGCCCGGAGGGCTTCGAGTTCCCGGCGCAGTTGCTGGTCGAGGCCGCCGGGCTGTCGGGCAGTGTCGTTCTCTGCCCTCCTCGATGACGGCAGCCCGGCCGCAGGAATGAGGCCGGTCCAGCTCGAGCACCTCCATTGCGCGAACGCATCGCCCAAGCCGACGTCGAGCCAATCGCGGCGATGAGGGCGTACCGGCGGTGACCGACCCCACTTGCTTCGAATTCGAAGCAGCTGTAGCGTGTTCTGAAGTTGCTTCGAGTTCGAAGTAATCGACAGGAAGTGAAAGCGAGACTCTGATGAAGGCAGTGCGTTTCCACGAGTACGGCGACCCCGACGTCCTGCGCTACGAAGACGTGACGCAGCCCGTCCCCGGTACCGGGCAGGTCCGGATCCGCGTCGCTGCGACATCGTTCAACTCCGTCGACGGCAACATCCGCGGCGGCTTCATGCGTGGCCCCATCCCGGTGGTGCTGCCCCACACCCCCGGTATCGACGTCGCCGGCACGGTCGACGCGCTCGGTGAGGGCGTCGACGGCCTCGAGGTCGGCGACGGCGTCGTCGGCTTCCTGCCGATGGACGGCAATGGAGCAGCCGCGGAGTACGTCCTCGCACCGGCCGAGGTCCTGGCCCCGGCGCCCAAGAACGTCCCCTTGGCCGACGCCGCCGCGCTGCCGCTGGTGGGCCTGACCGCGTACCAGGCGCTGTTCGACCACGGCGAGCTGACGGCCGGGCAACGCGTGCTGATCAACGGCGCCGGCGGCGCGGTCGGTGGCTACGCCGTGCAGCTGGCCAAGAATGCCGGTGCCCACGTCATCGCCACGGCGAGCCCGCACAGCAGCGAGCCGGTCAAGTCCGCCGGCGCCGACGAAGTCATCGACCACACCACCACCAGCGTGACCGCGGCAGTGACCGAACCGGTCGACATCGCGCTGAACCTCGCACCGGTCGACCCGGCCGAGCTGGCCGCGCTGGTCACCCTGGTCCGTCCCGGCGGGGTCGTCGTGAACACCACGGTATGGATGCCCGCCCCCAGCGACGAGGAACGCGGCGTGCGGGGCATCGACCTGTTCGTCCGCAGCGACGCCGACCAGCTGGCGCAGCTGGTGGCCCTGATCGACCGCGGCGAACTGCGCGTCGCCGTCGCGGAGCGGGTGCCGCTGGCCGAGCTGCCGACGCTGCACGCCCGCGCCGCCGAGGGCGCGGTGCACGGCAAGGTCATCGTCGTCCCGTCCGCAGACTGACACCGATCCTCCACCGAAAGGAAAGGGCCGAGGCCGGCGCGATGGCGGATGTCATACCACCGGCCGTAGGCGATATCGCAGGGCGCCGCGCCATGTGGGAGCCGATCATCGGCGCCGCGGGAACGGCCCAGCCCGTCCCGGCCGACGTCAGGACCAGCGAGCACCATGCGACCGCCGGCGACGGCGCGCAGATCAAGATGCGCTGGTACGTCAAGGACGGGGCGACGCCGGGCTCAGCCGTGCTGTTCTTCCACGGCGGCGGGTACATCTTCGGCCACATCGACCTGTTCGACGGGCCCGTCGCCCGCTACGTGTCCGCCAGCGGCGTGCCGATGCTGTCGGTCGAGTACCGCCGCGACCTCATTCGCGGCCTTGGTTCGCGTCGGCGGGATCAGGACGCGCCCGTGGTGCGCCGAGTCGTTGTCGACGAAGTGGTGGGGCGCCAGCCGTCTGCTCGGAGCAGAAAGCCACCCAGTGATTACGGCGGCTTCGTGAACGCACTGCTCATCCACTTCGTACTACGTGGCAAGGCAGCATGGCCAGTCCACGCCTGCCGAGGCTGAGGCGCGCCGCAGCAAAGGTGCCGCCCACGACTGTGGCGCCTCGTGGAACAGCCAAGAGGTCGATGACTGCAGGACAACAAGCCTCTGCCACTACCGAGACGCCAGAACTCGCCGACTTCACTCCGGATACCGACCCTGAGCTGCAAAGTTTCAGGTTCGGGCTCCACCGCGAGAGGACTGAAGAGGTGTGCAACCGGTCGACGGAGAACAGCCGCAGGGCGATACCACTGCGAGATGATGTCCATGCTCAATTCAGACGAACGCACAGTGATGGTCGACGCTGCCTTTGCTCTCCTCATGGCTGCAATCACCATGCGCGACCTCGCCAGCACTATGTCTCCGGCCGCTTACGCAGCCATGCCGGACGGGCTCCGCGGACGCATCGCCCGCCCCGACTATCAGAACGCGTTCGACCAGCTCCCCGCCGAAATCCGAGCCGTGGCACATGCCCTGGTCTACGCCGACCCCGACATCATCGCCCCGAGGAACGTCTGAAGTGACTGTTTGGCACGTGTTCTCCAGGGTCTGAGAACGGTCTTGCCGTGGGTGTGGCGGAGTTCGAGCTCGGTGTAGGCCTCCCGGACCTGCGCCAGCGGGTAGACGTTCGCGATCGGCACCTCCAGGTGTCCTTCGGCGATGAGGTCGGCCAGCTCGGCGAGCACCTTGGCGCCCGGACCGGCCACTGGATCTCTCTCCTTCGACTCGCTGGGGTCCTTGTTCCAGGTGGGGGGAGGGCTGTGGGCTACGCCCGCCGAAGTGCCGGCACGGGTCGTGCCGGCTAGCAGTACCGGCACGGTCTGGCCGCCTTGCCACGTGCGACCCGGTCCTCGTCCCGCGGCACGGTCACCGGCAGCGGCGCTGTTGGCGGAGGGGTGGCGGACTGGGGTACTGCCGCCGGCGGCTCCGGCGTGGCACCGGCCAGTTCCCGGCGGTGGACCCGGATGGTGACGATCGCGATGAGCAGGCCGAGCAGCGCTGCGCCTGCGGCGACAACGAACGCACGGGAGAAGCCGACCGCCAGGGCGTGGTCGTAGATGGACGCGGACGGAGGGGTGCCCGGCTTCGCGGCGGCGGCGTGCGCGGTCTGAGTCCTGACGCTGTTCGCGACGGCGGTCCAGGCGACGGTGCCGAGCAGTGCGAGCCCGATCGCGCCGCCGACCTGCTGGCCGGTGTTGAGCAGGCTGGAGGCGACACCGGAGTCTGCTCGGCCACATTGTGCAGGGAGACCAGGGACAGCGGGACGAACACCAGGCCGAGCCCGACCGAGGTCAGGAGCAGCGGGCCCAGCAGCTGGCCGGTGTAGCCGGAGTGCTCGGTCAGTCTGGAGAACCAGAACGTGCCGCCTGCGACGGCGGCGGCGTCGGCCAGGATCAGCGGCCGGGCGCCGATGCGCGCCACCAGCGGCGATGCCAGCGCGGAACCGGCCACGACCCCGATGGCGAACGGCAGGTAGGCGACGCCCGACTGGATCGCGCTGTAGCTGAGTACGGACTGCATGAAGAGGGTGAGGAAGAAGAACAGGCCGAAAAGCGCGGTGGCGATGCACAGCATGATCAGGTAGGTACCCGCCCTGTTGCGGTCGGCGAGGATCCGCATGGGGAGCAGCGGGTGGGGGCTGCGCCTTTCGATCCAGACGAAGGATACGAGCAGCGCTACGGACGCGGTCAGCGATGCCAGCACCTGCGCGTCACCCCAGTGCGAAACTCCGTCGGACCCGGTGGCGGCCTTGGAGAGGCCGTAGACGAGCAGCGCGATTCCGCCGGTGCTGGTGACCGCGCCTGGCGCGTCGATCCGCCCGGGCCTGCGCGGCGATTCGGCCAGCACGCGTGGTGCCGCAGCCGCCACCACGATCCCGATCGGGACGTTGACGAACATCACCCGCGCCGGAGGCTGGTGATGTCACGGTATCTCCCTGGGCCTCGGAGCACGTCCCTGGCGGCCGTGCGAGCTTTCGCGAGGGGACCAGGCTCGCTGCCGACGCGGTGAGAGGGCCTCACCGGATTCCGGTGATTCACCTGATTCGTCCGGCGGGCGAGGATGAATTCACGTCCGTTCTTCACTCCGGGCGACATCCTGGCCCGGGACGCTGCCGCCGGCACCCGGGACCCGTTTCCGGCCGGGATCTGGGGCGCGGGTTGTTCGTACGGGCTGACCCTGACCCTGCCGCGCTGGTATCCCAGGGCGATCTACCATGAAATGCGAAGTCTTCTTGATCCGCGCACCTGCCCACAGCGAAACGCTAGGGAGGCCGTCATGGAGTTCGGGAACGGATTCGGACGGGTGGACGACTCGCGCTACCTGCCGATCTCCGAGCACGGCCTGATCGGTGACCTCCGCACCGCCGCGCTCGTCGGGACCAACGGCACCATCGACTGGTACTGCTGCCCGCGCTTCGACGCGCCGAGCGTGTTCGCGTCCATCCTCGACGCCGACAACGGTGGATCGTTCGAGCTGGCCGCCGCCGTGCCGGCCCGTACCCGCCAGTTCTACTTCCCCGACACCAACGTGCTGATCACACGGTTCTACGCGGCCGACGGAGTCGCGGAGATCCAGGACTTCATGCCGGTCGTCGACGAGTCGAGCGAGGAAGCCCGCCACCGGCTGATCCGACGGGTGATATGCGTCCGGGGAACCCTCCCGTTCAGGGCGCGGATCGCGCCCCGCTTCGGCTACGGCACCGAGGCCCACACCGTCCGTATGCAGGCCCAGGAGGCCGTCTTCGAGTCTCCTTCGCTCTCACTGGCCCTGACCTCCACCGCACCCCTCGAATGCGACGGCGCGGACGTGCGGTCGCACTTCAAACTCCTCGAAGGCGAGTCCATGGTGTTCGCCCTCGACCAGCTCGCCGATGATGTCCGCCCGCGGGCCTGCCCGCGCGCCGAGGCGCAGGCACAGGCCGAGGCGACGGTCCGGTTCTGGCGCCAGTGGCTGAGCCGCTCGCGCTACCGCGGCCGGTGGCGGGAGGTGGTGCACCGCTCCGCGCTGGCGCTGAAGCTGCTCACCTACGCGCCGACCGGTGCGATCGTGGCCGCGCCGACGACCAGCCTGCCCGAGCGGGTCGGTGGTGAGCGCAACTGGGACTACCGGTACGTGTGGGTCCGTGACGCCGCCTTCTGCGTCTACGCCATGCTCCGCCTGGGCTTCACCTCGGAGGCCGAGGCGTTCATGGGCTTCCTGTCCGAGCGGGGCATTGCCCGGGGCACCGGGCCCACCGGTCCGCTGCAGATCATGTACGGCATCGACGGGCGGAGAGACCTGCCCGAGTCCGAGCTGACCCACCTCGAGGGGCACTTGGGCTCAGCCCCGGTGCGGGTGGGGAACGCCGCCACCGGGCAGCTCCAACTGGACATCTACGGTGCACTGATCGACTCCGTCTACCTCTACGACAAGTGGGGGCAGCCCATCAGCAGCGACCACTGGGACGAGGTCAGTGCCGTCGCGGACTGGCTCTGCGACCACTGGGACCAGCCCGACGAAGGTGTCTGGGAGACCCGCGGCGGCCGGAAGAACTTCGTCTACTCGCGGCTGATGTGCTGGGTGGCGATCGAACGCGCCATCCGGATGGCCAACCGCCGCGGCCTGCCGGCCGATCTCCCGCGCTGGCGGCAGAACCGGGACATGATCTACCGGCAGATCATGCGCGAGGGCTGGTCGGCCGAGCGCGGGGCATTCGTCCAAGCGCTGGGCAGCGACATCCTCGACGCGTCGGTGCTGATGATGCCGATGGCCAAGTTCATCGCGCCCACCGACCCCAAGTGGCTCTCCACCCTGGACGCGCTCACCTCGGGCCTGGTCTCCGACTCACTGGTCTACCGCTACGACCCGGAGGCCAGCCCGGACGGCCTGCACGGTTCCGAGGGCACGTTCTCGATCTGCTCCTTCTGGTACGTCGAGGCACTCACCCGAGCCGGACGCCTGGAGGAGGCCCGGCTGGCGTTCGAGAAGATGCTCACCTACGCCAACCACGTCGGCCTCTACGCAGAGGAGATCGGCCGGACCGGCGAGCAACTCGGCAACTTCCCGCAGGCGTTCACCCACCTCTCGCTGATCAGCGCAGCCGTCAACCTCGACCGCGCCCTCGGCTGAGTCCCGCAGCCGACGGCCGTGGCGTACGGCCGCCCCTCGTGCGGGGGTTCCCATGATCCTCGGCAGCACCCGCCCCGGCCGCAACGGCAAGGGCGTCGCCGACTGGGTCATCGGCCGCGCCGGTGATAGGACCGCCGCCGAGTACGAACTGGTCGACCTCGCCGACTGGCCCCTGCCCTTCATGGACGAGCCGCTGGCCCCGTCCATGGGCCAGTACCAGGGCGAGCACACCCGGGCGTGGGCCGCCAAGGTCGCCGAGTACGACGGCTACGTCTTCGTCACCCCCGAGTACAACCACTCCCTCCCCGCCGTCCTTAAGAACGCCATCGACTTCGCCTACGCCGAGTGGAACGACAAGGCCGCTGCCTTCGTCTCCTACGGCACCGTCGGCGGCGTCCGGGCCGTCGAGCACCTGCGCTCCGTCGCGAGTGAACTCCAGCTGGCCCACGTCAGGCAGCAGCTGTGCTTCTCGCTGTTCACCGACTTCGAGAACTTCTCCCTCTTCAAACCGGACGCGCACCACGACGCCGCGGCGGCCGGCCTGTTCGACCAGCTGGAGTCCTGGTCAACAGCCATGAAGACCCTGCGCAGCTGAGCCTCTGCTGAGCCTCTGCGGTTGGATCACCGCAGCCGCGATGCGAACGGGAGGATTTCTGATGCCGTCGGATCCGGGCGAGCGCTCGGGCACAAGCACCAGCAGCGACCCAACCCCGGAAGAGGCCTGGTCGAACCACATGTACGCCATCGATGCCGCAGGGTCGTCCGCTCTCGGCCCATGGCGCGTGCGCCGGATCGGATACGGCGCGATGCAGCTGGCCGGCGACAACGTCTTCGGCCCGCCACGCGACCGCGACGAAGCATTGCGCGTGCGGCGTGCCGCGGTCGACAACGGCGTCACCCACATCGACACCGCGCAGTACTACGGCCCCGGCGTCGTGAACGAGCTCATCCGCGAGGCGCTGCACCCGTACCCGGCCGACCTGGCCATCGTCAGCAAGGTGGACGAGGTGAATCACCGGATTCCGGCGATGAGTGTCACCTGCTCCGGCGTGACCCTGACACCGGATACGACCGTGAGACGGGACCGCCGGGCGAGCGGCTCCTTCCCCCTACGGAGCGTGAACATGTACCGAATCGTTGCATGAGACAACCCCTGACTTCCCAGTCGTGAGCCTGAACGGACGATCGACCGGGCAGTCCGCGCAGAGGAGAACGATGATGACGGAGGACTTGAGCGGCTGGACTGCCCATGGCTGCGCCGTGGTGCTCGTCGACCAGCAGGCCGAGGTGGGTGTTGTGGATGCGGAGCAGCGCGCCGCGGCGGCGACCCTGGAGGGCCGCTGAGATGGCTGGCCGGCTGGAAGGGAAGGTCTGCGTCGTCACGGGCACGGGCGGCAGCATGGGCCGCACCACCGCCCTGACCTTCGCCCGAGCGGGAGCTCTGGTCGTCGGCTGTGACGTGGTGGTCGACCGGGCGGAGAAGACCGTGGATCTGGTCCGTGCGGCGGGCGGCACGATGGTGTCGCTGCAGCCGTGCCACCTGTCCGATCCTGCCGAGGCCGCGCGGCTCGTGGAGTTCGCGGTCGTCGAGTTCGGCCGTATCGACGTCCTGTTCAACCTAGCTGCCAGGACCCGCTTCAGCTGGCTCGAGGACGTCACGGACGAGGACTGGGACGGCGCCCGGCGGGACGAGGTCGACCCGGTCCTCTACCTCACCCGCGCGGCCTGGCCGCACCAAATCCCCGCCCACCCTGCGCGGAACGGGGCGTCAGCCGTGTTCCGCCGAGCCGGTGAGCCGGAGTTTGCGCTGGGCGCGCTGGTAGAACGTGGTGTGGCCGAGTCGGACGACGCGTGCGGCGGCGGGCAGCATGGTCACCTGCACGCTGTCGCCCGGTGCGACGTGGCCGGCCAGGAGGCCGTCGGCCTCCACGGCGAGGTCGCCGCTGTGCGGCAGGACTTCCAGGTCGAGTCGCTCGCCGCTGGAGAGGAACACGGAGCGGTTGAACGCGGCGTGTGGAGCCACGGGGGTGATCAGCAGCCCCTCTGCGTTGGGGGAGACGATCGGGCCGCCGGCGGAGAAGCTGTACGCGGTGGAGCCGGTCGGCGTGGCGACGACGACCGCGTCGGCGGTGTAGGCCACGAAGGGCTCGCCCTGGACCCGTACGGCGACCGCTGCGGACTTGTGTCCCGGGCTGCGCACGAGCACGACGTCATTGAGTGCCGTCTCCTGTGCGGTCCCGAAGCGGGCGTGGACGCCGGAGCGGTTTTCCACGGTGAAACGGTGGGCGTCGATGGCATCCAGGGCTGCAGGGAGTTCCGGTATGTCGACCTCGGCGAGGAAGCCCAGACGTCCGACATTGACGCCCAGGACCGGTGCGTGGCCCGCGGTCGCGAGCCGCATGGCGCGCAGCATGGTGCCGTCCCCGCCGAGGCTGATCATCAGGTCGGCGCTCGTGGCCATCTCCTCGGCCTCGACCGGAATGGCCTCGCAGCCGATCCGGGCCACCTCCGCCGCCAGCCCCAGGACCTTCGTCCCGCGGGCCCGGCTCCACCCGACCACGGCCTCCACGGTGGGCGCGCAGGTGCGCTCGGGGTGGAGTACCAGTCCCACTGTGCCGATGAATCCCATCCGGGGCACCTCGAGTCGGCCAGGCCGCTGTTGCTCCCTCCAGTCACGCACAGCCGGCCGCCACCTTCAAGGGCACCGCCGGGCCCTCGTGATCACGTCGGGCCGCATCACGTCCTGTCGCACGGCTCGACCCGGAACGACCCCATGGCTGACAGCCCGATCCGGCGGATTGATCCCTCCGCGGAGCCGAGCGGAGACGGGTGTGTGGGCCTCAGTGGCTCCCGCCTCTACGACCCCCTGCGCGCCCAGGGCCGCTCCCGCCCCGCGAACGTGCAGAAGCCCCGGCCAGGTCAGTGGGAGGGCAAGTCGGTCGAGGGTAGTTCGACGGTGACGCGGAGCCCGCCTTCGGGGCGGGCGGTGAGGGTGAGGCTTCCGTCGTGGGCGTGGGTGATGGTCCTGACGATGGCCAGGCCGAGGCCCACACCCGCGTGGTCGGTGTGGAGGCGTTCGGTGCCACGCCGGAACGGTTCGGTGAGCGTCGCGACCAGTTCCGGGGTGACCTGCTCGCCGGTGTTCTCGATGGTGAGCACCACGCTGTTCGGGCGGACACCGGTCTGCACCCGCACGGTGCCGCGTTCGGGCAGGTTGTGGACGATCGCGTTGTGCACGAGGTTCGTGGTCAGCTGCAGGAGCAGCGCCGGCGATCCGGACGTGGGTGTGATGTCGCCGCCGGTCTCGATGGTGACGCCGTGCTTCTCCGCGAGGGGCAGCAGCGTCTCGGTGGCCTCCTCCGCAAGGAGGGAGAGGTCGACGGGTTCCCGGGTGAAGGACCGCTGCTCCGCGCGGCTGAGCAGCAGCAGGGCCTCGGTGAGGTCGATGGCCCGGGTGTTGACGGCGTTGAGGCGGTCGAGGACCTCGGCGGTGTCGCGGTCCGGATCGGCGTGGGCCACGTCGAGAAGAGCCTTCGAGATCGCGAGCGGGGTGCGCAGCTCGTGCGAGGCGTTGGCGGCGAACCGTTGCTGCTCGGCGACCTGGGCTTCCAGTTGTGCCAGCATCGTGTCGAAGGCGTCGGCGAGTTCGCGGAACTCGTCCTTGCGGCCGGGCAGCCGGATCCGGTGGGAGAGCGATCCGGTCGAGGCCCGGCGGGTGGCGTCGGTGATCCGGGACAGCGGGGCGAGCATCCGGCCGGCCAGCAGCCACCCTCCGACGAGGCCGAACACCAGCAGGAAGCCCAACACCGCGGCGGCCCTCGGTGCAAAGACGTGCAGCAGGTTGGACCGGACGGGAAAGACGCCGTGGGTCGTGCCGCCCATGGAGCCGGGGATGATGAGCGCGCGGTCGGGGACGTAGCGCAGCAGGAACATCCACACCGCCGCGAGCAGCAGGGCGCCCGCCACCATGAGGAAGCCGGCGTAGCTGAGGGTGAGCTTGAGACGAACGCTGACCCCCGGCGCCCTATCCACGGACGGCTCCCTGACCTCCGGCCTCGGGCTGTACGTCGATGCGGTAGCCGACGCCCGGCACGGTGGCGATGATCCAGGGCTCGCCGAGACGCTTGCGCAGGGCCGACACCGTGATGCGCACCGCGTTGGTGAACGGGTCGGCGTTCTCGTCCCACGCACGGGCCAGCATTTCCTCGGCGCTGACGACACCGCCTTCGGCGCCGACGAGGACCTCGAGCACGGCGAACTGCTTGCGGGTGAGCGCGACGTAGCGGCCGTCGCGGTAGACCTCGCGGCGGAAGGGGTCCAGCCGCACGCCGGCGATCTCGCGCACGGGCGGTCGGCTGTGGGTGCGCCTGCGGTCGAGCGCCCGGAGCCGGAGCGCGAGCTCCTGGAGCTCGAACGGCTTGGTGAGGTAGTCGTCGGCGCCGAGTCCGAACCCGGAGGCCTTGTCGTCGAGACAGTCGGCCGCAGTGAGCATGAGGATCGGCATGCCGCTGCCGGAGGCGACGATGCGTCGGGCGATCTCGTCGCCGGACGGCCCGGGGATGTCGCGGTCGAGGACGGCGATGTCGTAGGCGTTGACACTCAGCAGGTCCAGTGCGGTGTCGCCGTCCCCCGCGACGTCAGCCGCTATCGCCGCCAGGCGCAGACCGTCGCGGACGGCCTCGGCCAGAAAGGGTTCGTCCTCGACGATCAGCACGCGCATGCTCCCGATGCTACGAGCCGGGACATATCGTCCGCGTATCGAAAATCCCATACGCGCCGGCAACACCGCGCTGCGTTGACTGGCCGCATGAACCACACTCCACGGTCAGTGATCGCCGCCGTCCCCGCCACGGTCTGCAGGGCGAGGCGCGCCGCCTCCCGGCCGGAGCCCTGGAAACGCGGCCGGGTGCTCGCGGCGCCGGCGCTGCTGCTGGGCCTCGTCATGCTGCTGCACGCCGAGATCCCGAACGGGTTCGGGAACCTCGGCAGCCTGGTGGAGACCGTCCTGCCGTGGTTCGGCCTGTTCGTCCCGGTGCTGCTGGTCGCGGCCCTGTGGCGCCGCTCCGCCATTGCGGTGGTCGCGGTGCTGCTGCCGACCGTGGTGTGGCTGAACCTCTTCGGCGGGCTGCTCGGTGACAAGTCCCACACAGGGGGTGATATCACCGTGGCCGAGCAGAACGTCGACGCCGACAACCCCGACCCGGCCGCCACCGCACGCCACCTGGCCGCCTCTGGCGCGAACGTGCTGGCCCTGGTGGAGCTGACCCCGCAGGCCACGCCCCTGTACGAGCAAGGCCTGGCACACGCGTACCCGTACCACACGGTGCAGGGCGCAGTCGGTCTGTGGAGCCAGCTGCCCATCTCGGACACCCGGACGATCGACATCATGGACTACGGGCCGTTGGCCGCTTCAAAGCCGGCCGCCGACAAGCTGGCCACGAACCGGGCGCTGCGCACCACCGTGGCCACGAGCCACGGGCCGCTGACGGTGTACGTGGCCCACCTGGGGTCCGTCCGCGTGATGCCCAGGGAAGGCTTCTGGACGGCCTCGCGGAACATCGGTGTGCAGACGCTCGGCAAGGCCGTCGCCGCCGATCCGAGCAAGCAGGTGGTGCTGCTCGGCGACCTGAACGGCACGACGGGCGACCGCGCGCTCGCCGACCTCACCTCACAGCTGCGCTCGGCCCAGGATACGGCCGGCTCCGGCTTCGGCTTCACCTGGCCGGCCGCGTTCCCGGTGGTGCGGATCGACCAGATCCTGGTCCGGGGTGTGGAACCGGACCGCTCGTGGGTGCTCCCGGCCGACGGCAGCGACCACCTGCCGGTGGAGGCCGGCATCAGTTGGTGAGCGCCCCCGTCCAGACGGCCAGTTGGAAAGCGAGGGCGGTCTCGGTCACGGTCGGCGTGTGGCCGGCCTTCAGCCGCAGGGCGGTCGGATCAGCCGCGGTCCTGGACGGCCGGTGCCCGCGCATCTCGGGCCATTCGGAGGCGCGTTGCATGCCGTAGGGGTGGGGAACCACACATCTGTCCGTCCGGCCTGCGGCACGGCGATGCGGTCGACCAGCCCCTCGATGCGCAGTCCGGCCGGCCGCCGCCTGATCTGCTCGATACGCACCTCGGGGGCGATCACCAGGTGGTCTGCTCGGTGGTGGCCATCTCAGCAGGACCCTGCCGATGGTGTTGGTTGGCCAGGGCGATGAGGGCCGTTCGTTGTGTTGAGCTCGCTACTGCTGCTGGTAGGCCTTGACGTCTTTGATGAGCAGGTAGGTGTCGCGCAGGTTGGCTTGGTCTTTCAGGGAGCGGTAGATGCCCCACTTGGGGCGCGCCCGCTCGGGGCCGAGCCAGGTGTCCAGGCCGCTTGCGGAGGCGTTGGCGACGGTGGTGGAGCCGTCGTTGACCGTCCAGTCGATCTTGCCGCTGGTGCCGTCCTTGAAAGTGATGTCCAGCTGGGTGCTGATCCACTTGTCCTGGAGCGGGGTGAGAGGGGTACGGCCGACGATTTTCCCGCTCAGAGCCGAGTTGAGTTCGATGGTGGGCTTGCCGCCGCTTTGGCGCAGCGACATGACGATGATCGGCGATGTGCCGCCGCCAGGCTCCTTGAACTGCATGATGTGGGTGAAGCTGGTCGTGGCGTGCAGCGAGCTCGGGATGTACATGGAGTAGGTGAAGCGCCAGGTCTGGCCCCGGAGGATCTTCAGGTCCTGGCCGGCTGCAGACATCCCCTTGGCCTCGTTGCGCTGTCGGTCCGAACCGTCGCGGTCCTTGAGGTGCATGTCGAAGCGGTACGCCCCGTCCTTGACATAGATGTGCTTGACACCGGGGTGCGAGCCGGACCGGTCGTCCTCGACGCCTTCGAAGGCGCCCAGCCCGTCCTTGGCCGCGTCCGGGTGCCACATCAGCTTCCAGCTCCCCGCCTTGGCCGTCGCGTTGCCGGCGGCAACCGAGCCGGTGGCGGTGCTGGCGCCGCCGGTGCTCGCCATGGCGTGGGTGCCGACGACGGCGAGTGTGCCGGCCACTACGGCCGATCCGGCCGTGAGCACGGCCTTCCGTCGGCTGAGCCGGCGCTGCCGGTGGGAGTGCGCCACTGTGTTCTCCTGGAAATCGGCTCTCCGCGGCCCTCATGCGAGAGCGTACGGGTGAGAGCGGCGGCCGCGGTGAGCCGCCCGAATCTCATCCCAGCAGGTGACAGGCGGCAATGACTCTGATCAAGGTTGGCTTGAGGATCTGTTAAGGCTCCTTACAGGTAACAGGCGTGCCGGTGTCTCAGGAGTGCCCGGACCACCCGCCACAACGTGGCTGCTCGCGTCGCGCTCACCGGGATGATGTTCCTTCTCCCGCTCTGCTTTCCAATCGAACAGGCTTACCTCTGCCCGTGTCCGAGGCGGGTTCAGAAACCTCCGCCCGACTTTGCCCTGTCCGGCCCGTGCGCCCAAACCCAACCGGCCCGGCCCGGCCCTGCCCGGCCCGGCCCTGCCCGGCCCGGCCCTGCCCGGCCCGGCCCGGGCAGGCCGCTCGGCTCCAAGAACCAGCAGCCCGCCACCCGCTACGACGTGGGCAAAACCGTCAGACGCCCCGATATCATCATCGAACGCGACCGGGCCAGACCCTGACGAGTGTCGTGGGAGATCCCAATGTGGACTCCACGTGTCAGGTCGCGGTCGGGATGTAGCGGGCTGCTGCGAGCTTGGCCATCGTCCGAAGTCTCGCAAAGTAGGAGGCGCAGTACTGCGAGTTGATCAGGGTCACGACCTTGTCGAGGTCGGCGATGCAAGCCCAGAGGATGGCAATGCCGCTGTCGTCGAGCCCACCGTTCAGCTCTTTCTGGACGAGGCAGGCGACGTCGGCGTCCAGGAGGATCAGCTCCACGCCCTCAACGTCAATGCCGCGGAAGCTGTCCGGGTACAGGGCGCGCCGGTGTTCCTCCCACAGCCGGGTGAGTCGGTCTTCAGGCTGCGCTCCGCTCATGTCGACAGCTGCCACGTCTGCCGCAGATGGTGGGCGAAGGAGCAGGGAAACAGCATCGAAGACGGCATGCACCATGGTGATGGCCCTGACCGGGCCGAGGGCGGCTTGGCCAGCGTGCACTTCAGTGAGCCTTCCGCCGTCGCCGCCCCATGTCGGTGAACCGGAACAAAGACTGCTGCGCCTACCACCGGCGCATCGCCGCCCGCCGCGAACGGCAGCGGGCCCTGGTCGCGGTGATGCACAAACTCGCCGTCGCGATCTGGCACATCCTCTGCCACAAGACCTGCTAGCAGGACCTCGGCGCCGACTACCTCGCCTACTCGACCCCGCTCGGGCACGCGGCGATTGACCTGGAGAGGCTCGCGAGATCGGCTACCTACTCGCCGTCGCCTCGACCACCAGATTCCCACTGCGCGGGCAAGGTCTGCGCCGACGCCCCTTCCTGTCGATCCGGAAGAGCAAGCACGACAAGCTGTACGTCCGCGACCCGGACCGGGTGATGCCACAGGACATGCTCACCTCCCCCTACGACGGGGACGCCCGTATGCCTGCGGCTGCCCATGACACCGGATACCGTCTGAACGACTGGCAGTTGTGGCTGACGGACGACCGCGCGAAGGCCTACGTCCGTACCTCCGAAGGCGTCGAGGCCTGGCCGCTCGCGAAGGACGGCTTCGGCTGCATGTGAGCCGCGGCCAGCTCGGCGTGCAGGACGACCAGCAACTGCCTTACGTCATCGGTGATTTGGGCGGCGTCGGCCTCCAGCAGCACACGCAGCAAGTCGGTGTCGGCATTCCGGCGAAGGTGGCGGCGACGGCCGGGGCGGCCGGCGGGCGTTCGCGGCGCCCGCCCGCTCACCCCGTGTTATTGCGGGAAGGGGCCAGGCTCGGAGACGTTGGCGAGCGCGGCGATCATCCGCTCCAGACCCCAGCGGGCGTCGACCAGCTTGGGTCGCCTTCCCTTTTTCTTCAACTCGCAGAGGTGGTCGTCGAAGTCGTCGTGTTCTTCCTCTGGCGCGAAGACCACGACCAGATCACTGAAGGTGAAGTGAAAATCGCCTATATGGCGCCACTCCCGCTCCCACCAGAACTCTTTCCGGGTCTCCAGTGGCTTGCCCATCTGCTCAATGAAGGGGGTCAAGCGCAAGATATCGGCCTTCGCCGCCGCATCCTCTCCTCCCTCAGACGGGTCGCTGGCGACTTCTCTGACCTCGGCGACCATGCTGTTGACAGGGACGGTCAGCCAGTTGTGGCCAGGAGTGATATCGAGGTACCACACTGGGTTGGCACCCATGCGCCGAGCGAAAGTACGGGTGAAGGCTATGCCGTAGCCGTTGAACCTCATGGTGCGGTTGGGAATTTGCTCACACATCATCCAGGCGTGTTCGAGGGGTGTCTCGGTGAAGCAGACAGTCCGCTGGGTGTCAGCGATGACCTCGTAATCCTTGGAGAGCTTGGCCGCCATGCCGAAGACGCTGCGGGCCTCTATCGTGCGATCTTCCAAGATCGCCTTCAGATTGTCGCTGGCTGTGCCGTCCGCGGTGTCGCGGGTGAAGTGGACCACGAAGGCGGACAGGTCGGTGCGACGGTGGAGCAGGGTCTCGATCGATGACATGTATGCCTCTCCTGGAACGATGTGCACCGATGGGGCATCGGTCGGCCGGGCCCGAGCGCAAAGTCTGGCCCACTCTCCCGTCAACTGGCCTCATCGACGGTCCGGCCCGCCACGAGGACCTCCAGGCGCAGCGCGCGGCGCTGCGTTCACGTGGGCTTCGGGCGGCGGGACCGGGCCCGTAGGAGTAGCGCTGAACCCACTGCTGAGGCGAGGAGCACGCCGCCACACGCTCCAGGCCGCCAGCGCGGTGCGGGATGTCCCGGAAGAGCGTGCCGCCTGTGTGGAGCAGGCACCTGCTCGTGCGGCGGGGGTGATCCGCAGCCGGGCCCACGCTTTGTCAGTGCCGTCCTGGCTGACGTCATGTCGGTAGACGACGTAGAGCCCGGGTGTGGCGTCGCACTTGAGTGTGGTCGTGGGGGTCAGGACGGCTTTGTCGCCGCGGAGGGTGGGCCGGTCGGTGAAGGCACGCGAGGTGAGGGTGATGTACCCGTCCGATCCCTCGTCGTCGTTGTCGGTGATCGTGATGCGGCTGTCGGCCTTGAAGGTCCGTACGTCCCAGGGCGACTGGGGCCACGTGTCGCTTGCCGCCCTGCGTTCCTCGCGGTCCGGCGGGGGCATGTTCTTGACCTTGTCGCGGCACGCGCGGCGTGCGTCCTCGTCAGCGGGTTCGACCTGCACCCGCGCCCATGGGGCCGGTTGACCAGCCGGCACCTCGGCGTTGACTCCGGCGGAGTCCCGGGTAACCGGATAGGTGCCGGGGCGAGCGTCGCAGGCGATGGTGACGGTGGCTGTCAGCAGTGGTGCCATCATGCGCAGCTTGCCGGCCGCGACGAACGCGTGTGAGTTGACGGTGTCGCCGTACGCGGCCTGTCCGACCTTGGCGATGGCCGTCAGGGTGTCGCCGGGATGCACCGACCGGACACTGTGCAGGGGCAGAGTCGGCGACGGCGAGGAGGCCGAGGCCGGCCCAGCCGCCAGGAGGGGCAGCAGGAGCGGGATTGCCGTCCACGCGGCTGAACGGAGTCGGTCCATCGCCTACCTGTCTGATATTTGATGCCATGTCAGGAACTGATCGCTAGTATGTTACCGATCTTCACGTCGAACTGGCTTGCGATTCCGAGGAGTTCGGTACCGCTCATCGTTCGGCTTCCTCCAAGATGGGAAGATTCCTCGTTGTGTTCCATATACAGATGGTTTCCGGCCCTTGCGCTCGGCCTGTGCACGGGCGTACTCGGCACCGGCCCGGCGTCCGCCACGACCGGCACGTCGCTGCCGTCGGCCTCCGCCACGCAAGCGGCCTCCACCACAAAGACCCAGGGGCCGCCGGAGTCGCCGGCCCCCTCGGCGTCGTCGACGGTTGCGGGGGCCGGCGAGCCGACCGCCTCGCCCTCCCCGTCGGCACCGTCACATAGGCCAGACCTGCCTCGCGCACTGCGAGGTACCGGTCGTCGCTGACGGAGTAGGCGCAGTCGGCGACCACCGCCCGGCAGCCGAAGCCCGCCTCCTCGCCCCGGGCTGCGAGGGCCGCGGCCAGCTGCGGATTCGTGCGGAAGGCGGGATCGGACCGGCCGCGGGCGAAGTGGTGGGCGGGGGTGTAAGGCCTCGCGTGCAGCGGGTGTAGACGCGGCCGTCGGTCCACACCGTGGTCACCGTGACGATGCCGTTGTCCGTCTTGCCCAGCCGGCCCAGCCACTGCCGGCCCACGTGCGCGGTGGCCGTGCCGTCCTTGCGGTCCCCGGAGTCGTCGATCACGATGACCCCGCCGTCGTGCGGAGCCGTTGCCGGCTCCTCGCCCAGCAGTTCAAGGCAGCGGTCGTTGACCTGCTGCCATCTCAGGGCGACTTGGACAGGAAGAACTGCAGCCACTGCGCCCCCGGCATCCCCGCACCCGCCAGACAGGTGACCGTCTTGTTCCTCTACCTCGGCGCCAGCAGCCCGGTCAGATACTCATAAAACCCCCGTCGCTGGGCCAGGCTGAAGAAGAAGTCGTCGAACCGGGGCGCGTACTCCTCCAACGGACCCGGCGCAGGCGGACACGGACGGCGAGCGGTCATCTTCAGTCCCCAGCAAGGCAGTTGACTCCAACCGCCGACCTACGGCCAACCCGGCCAGCCGTCAAACCACGCCACCACCGGATCTCAACGAACCACCGGTAGGCAACTCCGTCCCGGGGCGGAAGCGGCCATCCGCGATACCTCATCGTCGGCCCGGCCGATTCCTCGGCCATGGCCTCATCACCGTACGGGATGGAGGGACGTCCCAGCGCGAGAGAGAGCAGGCCCGGCCCGCCCGCTTCCCCTTTTTCGCGCGACAGCCAAAGGAACACACTCGCGGACGAACCCAAGGACTGGAAAGGCCGTCAATCAGCACGTCGGGCATCATCCGATCCAGGGAAAGGTCTCCCGTGCCTTCATCAGTACGAATACGACGGTCGCGCATACTCATCGTGCTCGTGGCAGCAGTGACCGTCGTCCTGACCGTCGCGGTGATCATTGCCCTGACGGTCACGACGTACGATCACACGTCGCCGCGCGCCGCCCGGGACAAGGCATCCGGATCCGTGGCCGGACCAGTCGACTGCCGTAAGGCGAAGTGTGTGGCCCTCACCTTCGACGGTGGCCCCAGCCCGACGACCCCCGGGCTGCTGGACATCCTGAAGCGGGAGCACCTGCACGCGACATTCTTCGTACAGGGCGCTGGCCACATCGGGAAGTACCCCGAGATTCTGCGTCGCATCTCGGACGAGGGGCATGAAATCGGCAACCACACCTGGAGTCACAAGATCCTTACGCAGATCGATCAGGACGAGGCGCGTCAGGAACTGACGCGCACGCAGAGCGCCATCGAGAGGATCACCGGCACCAGGCCCGCTCTGATGCGCCCGCCGCAAGGCCGCACCAACCGCAAAGTGGCCAAGATCTGCCGAGAGTTGGGTTTGGCACAAGTGCTGTGGAGCGTCACGGCCAAGGACTACGAGACGACCGACTCGGCCCTGATCACCAAGCGTGTGCTCGATCAGACCCACCGCGACGGCATCATCCTGCTGCACGACCTGCACAAGGGCACCGTGCCCGCCGTTCCTGGGATCCTCAGGGCGCTCAAGCAGCGCGGCTACACGATCGTCACGGTGTCGCAGCTGCTCGCCCCGGCCAAGTCCCAGCCGGGTATGGTCTACCGGCCCTGAGCCAGGGTCAGATGGGGACACCGATCACGACCGGACCGCCGATGGTGTCCATCGACTCGTAGCGCACGATCGGGCCGGTGCGTGGTTCGTGCAGGATCTGGTCGTCGGCTTCGTCGGCTTCGTCGTAGTCGTAACTCTGGAAGTAGCGGGGCTTGCCCGCGACATCGGTGAGGGTCGGCACGCAGATGCGGCGCAGCACCAGCGACAGGCCCTCGCCCTGTTCCGGGACCTCGGAGACATCGCGGGCGAGATCGAGACACTCAACGGTCTCGGGGAAGCGTTCCGAGGCTGCGGCGAACCAGTGCTGGCGCGCACCCAGCACGCGGCGGCGCTGGCACTGGCCACCGAGATCGGCGACCGCTACGAGCAGGCGCGCGCTCAGGCTGGCCTGGCCCGGCTGCGCTTCGAGGCGGGGGACGCCATCGCAGCGCGCGACGGCTGGCGCAGAGCACTCGAGCTGTACGTGGAGCTGGGCGTCCCGGACGCAGAGGAGATACATACACGCCTGGCCGAGCTCGAAGACTGCTGAGCGGCGAAGACGGAAGGCCGCCCCAGTGCTTGCGGCAGAACCACACATCGGCCGTTTCCGGCGAGGGTCAAAGGAGACACAGATGCTGGAAGAAGTACTGGCAGGGCTGGCCATGACCGGAGCCACGACCGTGGTGGCGGCCATCGCCACCAGCGCCTGGGACAGCACCCGGCACGCGGTCGTGCAATTGTTCGCCTATGACCAGGGCCGACAGGCCGCCGTGATCGCAGCTCAACTGGACGGCGATGCTGCCCTGGTGGCACAGGACCCCGACACACCGACGGTGCCCGCCAGGACCTCGTCGCGCCTTGGAACCGGCGGCTGGCAGACTTCCTGCGCCGGCACCCCGACCTCCACAAGGAGTTTCAAGCCCTCGTTGACGCCGTTCGGGCTGAGCTGCCCCAACCTCGACAGCAGTGGGTGCAGAACATCACCGCCCGTGACTACGGTCATGCCTACGGGGTCCAGGGCGGAAACATGAATGTCTACCACATAGCTCCGGTACGGCCGACGCCCGCGGCCTCGCAACCGACGAGAGCAGCACTCCCGCCCCATGAAACCGTCGGGTGGTGGCGGGAAGCGTGCTGGGGTGGCGTGGGGGTGGCGGTCGGACGGCCGGGCCAGACGTAGGAGGGCCGGGAGGGATGGCGGGGCGTCAATTTGACGTCATGTCAGAGTCGTTGTGGGATGTATGTGAGAGTCACGGCGATGTGGGCGGTATGTAACAGAAGTCTGCTGTGCTCATGTTTCCGGTTGTGTAGAGGGATGGTGTGGTTGTGCGGCCGACCGGCTGCCGAATCGCATCACGCACCACTGGTGACCTGCGGTTTCATGTATGGCTGTCCGGGGTGTGCGCGTGGTCTTCACCGACCCGCGCAGTGAGTTCGACGGCAGGACCATGTGCGGTGACCCGGAGGGTGTGAACGGCATTGTAAAGACCGGTCTGTCCAAGGCAGACAACACACAGGTGCGCTCGAAGTGGGTATGGCGTCCTGTATGAACCGTTCCGGGTTCGGCAGGGACTCTGATGTGCGAGTTGTCCGAGGCTGGTCATGATCCAGCGGGCGACATGTGTTTCGGGGCGGGCGGCCCCAAACCCGCTGAATCGCAGACCCGGTGGACACCCAGGTCAGACGCGCGGCGTCGCCGAGAAGGCCCGGAGAGCGGTGCCAGGATTGCTCCCGGTCCCGCATCTCCGGACCTCTCGCCGAATCCGCCGTGCGCCTTTCAGCGCACGGCGGACTCTCCACGGTGTACGTCGTCAGACGTGGTTGGTTACTGTTCAGGGATTGGGGATCCTCGACGCCCCGTAGCGGCAACGGGCGACCGTTACGGTGAGGGTCGTCAGGCCGTCGCGGGCTGCTTGGTGTCCTTGCTGCCGTCGGCGTTCGCCGTCGCAGCGGCCGCGCCCACCGGTGTGCCGGGGGTGTTCCCCTGGCTCGGCTTGCGCATGCCCTTCAGGACGACGACCAGCGCCGTGGTGACACCCACACCTGCCGCGATGGCGATCAGGTAGAGGAACGGGTTGCCGATCAGCGGGACCACGAAGATGCCGCCGTGCGGGGCGCGCAGCGTGGCGTCGAAGGCCATCGACAGGGCGCCGGTGACCGCGCCGCCCGCCATCGAGGAGGGGATGACGCGCAGCGGGTCGGCCGCGGCGAACGGGATCGCGCCTTCGGAGATGAAGGAGAGGCCGAGGACCCAGGCGGCCTTGCCGTTCTCGCGCTCGGTCTCGGTGAAGAGCTTGCCGCGCACGTTGGTGGCGAGGGCCATGGCCAGCGGCGGCACCATACCGGCCGCCATGACGGCCGCCATGATCTTCATCGCGGAGTTGCTCGGGTCGGAGACCGCGATTCCGGCGGTGGCGAAGGTGTAGGCGACCTTGTTGACCGGACCGCCGAGGTCGAAGCACATCATCAGACCGAGCAGCGTGCCGAGCAGGATCGCGTTGGTGCCGGACAGGCTGTTCAGCCAGTCGGTCATGCCCTTCTGGGCGGAGGCGATGGGCTTGCCGATCACGACGAACATCAGGAATCCGACGACCGCCGAGGAGATCAGCGGGATCACCACCACGGGCATGATGCCGCGCAGCGAGGCCGGTATGTCGATCTTCTGGATGGACAGCACCACGCCACCGGCGATCAGACCGGCCGCGAGGCCGCCGAGGAAGCCCGCGTTGATGGTGAGCGCGATCGAGCCGCCGACGAAGCCGGGGACGAGACCGGGTCGGTCCGCCATGCCGTAGGCGATGTAACCGGCCAGGACCGGGACGAGGAAGCCGAAGGCCACGGCGCCGATCTGGAAGAGCAGGGCCGCCCAGCTGTCGCCCTGGGTCCACACGAAGTGGTCCATCACAGACGGCGCCTTGTTGATCTTGTAGCCGCCGATCGCGAAGCCGAGGGCGATGAGCAGACCGCCCGCGGCGACGAAGGGGACCATGTAGCTCACGCCGGACATCAGCCACTTGCGGAGCTTGGTGCCGTAGCCCTCGCCGGGCTCACCGGCGCGCTCGACCGGGCTGCCGGAGGCACCCGGTGCGGCGGCCGCGGTGACCTCGCCGCGCCCGGCCCTGGCGCGCACGTCGGCGATCAGTTCGGGGGCGCGGTTGATGCCGGCCTTCACGCCGACGTCGACGGTCGGCTTGCCGGCGAAGCGGTCCTTGTCCCGGACGGGCACGTCGTGTGCGAAGACCACGCCGTCCGCGGCGGCGATCACGGCCGGGTCGAGCCGGGTGAAACCGGCCGAGCCCTGGGTCTCGACGACGATCTCGACGCTCGCCTCACGGCCGGCCTTCTCCAGCGACTCGGCCGCCATGTAGGTGTGGGCGATGCCGGTCGGGCAGGAGGTGACGGCGACGATGCGGAACGGGCGCTCTCCGGCGCCGGCGGTGTCTCCACTCTTCACGGCGGCGGCAGCTGCGGCCTTCTTGTCCCCGCCGATGAGGGCCGCGGCCTCCGCCGGGCTGTCCACCGACCGCAGTGCGGCGGTGAAGTCGCTGTCCATCAGGCGGCGCGCGAGTGACGAGAGGATCGTCAGGTGGGCGTCGTCCGCCCCGGCGGGAGCGGCGATCAGGAAGACGAGATCGGCGGGGCCGTCGGCGGCGCCGAAGTCGATACCGACGGCGCTGCGGCCGAAGGCGAGCGTCGGCTCCGTGACATGCTCGCTGCGGCAGTGCGGGATGCCGATGCCGCCGTCCAGGCCGGTGGCCATCTGTGCCTCACGGGCGGCCACGTCGGCGATCAGGCCGTCGAGGTCTGTCACCCTCCCCAGCGACACCATGCGCTCGGCGAGTGCGCGCACCGCCGCTTCCTTCGTTTCGGCTGACAGGTCGAGATCGACCAGATCCGCCACGATCATCTTGCTCATCGCGGACTCCTTTGTACACGTACGCCCGGGGGCGGGATTGGGGACGGGAGGGGTGCCGTCAGGGGGCGCCTGACAGGTAGAAGGGGAGAGGGGGATGAAGAACGGGAAAGGGAACGAGGGGCATTGAGGGGGAGTTAGAGGAGGTGGGTGCCTGTTCGGGCCCCGCCTCCGGTCGGCCACAGCGAGAATCGGGGGCTCACCGCTCGAATGGCCGGTCCGGGGGAGTCGTCCGCGGCCGGGGTGCCGGGGACGGCTGGGTGTCGCGCCGGTCGGCGCGTTCAGGAGGCCGGTTCGGTCAGTACCCGGTCCACCGGGATGTCGTCCGTGACCGTCACGGCCGTCGGGTCGAGGTCGTCCGGGGTCGGCATCACGCTTCCCGGCAGCTGTACGGCCGCGGCGCCGTGCGCGATGGCGGAGGCCAGCGCCTGGGGCCCGCTGCCGCCGGCGATCAGGAAGCCGGCGAGCGAGGAGTCGCCCGCGCCGACATTGCTGCGTACGACGTCCACGCGTGCGCTGCCGAACCAGGTGCCGGCGTCGTCCACGAGCAGCTGCCCGTCGGCGCCCAGGCTCGCCAGCACGGCACGGGCGCCCATGGCGCGCAGTTCCTCGGCCGCCTTCAGCGCGTCGCCCACGGTCGTCAGGGGTCGTCCGACGGCCTGGGCCAGTTCCTCGGCGTTGGGCTTGACGACATCGGGCTGCTCGCGCAGCGCCTCCAGCAGCGCGGCACCCGAGGTGTCGAGCGCGATCCGCGCGCCACCGGCGTGCGCCCGGGCGACCACATCGGCGTACCAGGACGGCGCGAGCCCGCGCGGCAGGCTGCCGCAGCAGGCGATCCAGTCCGCGTCACGGGACTGCTCGCGCACCGTCTCCAGCAGCAGCTCCTGCTCGGCGGCGGACAGCTCCGGACCCGGCGCGTTGATCTTGGTGAGCACCCCGTCCGGTTCGGCGAGGGCGATGTTCGAGCGGGTGGGGCCGGCGATCGGGACGGGCGCGACCTGGATGCCCTGTGCGTCGAGCAGATCGGAGACGAGCGCTCCCGGCGCACCGCCCAGCGGCAGTACGGCCACCGTGTGCTGCCCGGCGGCGGTCACGGCTCTTGAGACGTTGACCCCCTTGCCGCCCGGGTCGGTGCGCTCACCGGTGGCGCGGATGACCTCGCCGCGGTCGAGCGACGGGACCTCGTAGGTCCGGTCGAGGGACGGGTTCGGGGTGACGGTGAGAATCATGCGCGCACTACTTCCATGCCGCCGCGTTCCATGACGGCTGCGTTGTCGGGGCTCAGCCCGCTGTCGGTGATCAGCAGGTCCACGTCGCTCAGGCCGCCGAACCGGGCGAATCGGATATTACTGCCGTCGCCGACTCTGAGCGGGAACGTGGTGGGACGTCGGTGGCGACGGCCCGGGGTGATCAGGGCGGCGGACAGGGCGCAGGCGGTCGCCATCGCCGCCGTCATCCGCAAGCGGGCATGCTGGGATACATGTCTTGACCTCAAGATGCCTCCTGGCCTGTGGCCGTCCAGTGGGCGGAAGCGGGACTTTGGCGTGGGCCGACCGAAAAGCGACACCCCGGTCGGCGTCTCGCCTACATGCCGTCGGCCAGATGTCATCGTTGACTTATGTCATCGATGACATCGAGTGGCCCGATGATGAGTGGAATCCGGCCGGTGTGTCAAGTCCGTTCGTGTCCGGATGAAGTCCGAACCTGTTTACGGTGTGCCAATTCGGAGGTAGCCTCTGCGTGGAAACCACAGGTTCGGGCATGGGTTGGAGGTATCGGGCATGTTATGTGCCGGAACGGCAGCAGGAGATTCTCCGGCTCACCCGTGACGGCGGCCGGGTCGACGCGGTGTCGCTGGCCGAGGAGTCCCGGGCTGCCCTGGAGACGATCCGCCGCGATCTGACGGCACTCGACCGCGCGGGTCTGGTGCTCCGGGTGCACGGCGGCGTCATCCCGGCCGGGCGTCTCGGCTTCGAGCCGGACCTCGCCGAGCGTGAGACCACGGTCACTACGGAGAGGGACTGCATCTCCAAGGCCGCCTTCGCGGAACTGCCGGCCGACGGAGCGTTGATCCTCGACGTCGGCACGACCGTCGCACGCCTCGCAGGGGCGATCCTCCTGGAGCCGTCTTTCACGGTCGTCACACACTTTCTGACGATCGCCGCCCGCCTCGCGGACCACCCCGCCATCCGGCTTCACCTCGTCGGAGGGCGAGGGAGCGGCTGGTGTGCCCAGCCGGGTCAGGGGCACCGCTGTATTCGCAGCTCCGCCGCCTGGCAGCACCCGCAGGGCGAGTTTGTTCGAGGAGTTTGTCGGTTCAATGAAGGCGTCCGTGACGCACATGTTCCAGAACGGTGATCTGACGCGGGCTCATGCGCTGCTCTCCCCCGGAAAGGCTCGGAAAGATCGGGGCAGAGGGGCCGCACGGCGACGCGGGCGCTGACCGGCTGCCTGGCGACGACAGCGACGGACGTTGCCGATCTGTGACGGGTGGAAGGCATTGACGTTGCCGGGGTGCGGAGTCCATCATCCCGGCCAGGGAGTGTCAACGATGACATGAGTCAACGCTGACACCCCGGCGACATGCTCCGATCCCAACCCCGTGCCGCTCGCTATCCCACAGGAGCCGAACATGTCCCGCACCACTCGTCCCTCCTCCTGCTTCCTCAGAGCAGCCGCAGTCACGGGCATCGTGACCCTCACGCTGACGGCGTGCGGGTCCGGCTCCGGATCGGGCTCCTCGAACTCGGGCGGCGTCAAGGTCGGCCTGATCACCAAGACCGACACCAACCCGTTCTTCGTGAAGATGAAGGAGGGCGCGGAGACGGCCGCCAAGAAGAACGGCGCCCAGCTGGTCACTGCGGCAGGCAAGTTCGATGGCGACAACACCGGCCAGGTCACCGCCATGGAGAACATGGTCGCCTCCGGTGTGAAGGGCATTCTGATCACCCCGAGCGACTCCAAGGCCATCGTGCCCGCGATCGAGAAGGCGAAGGCCAAGGGCGTCCTGGTCATCGCCTTGGACACCCCGACTGATCCGGAGAGCGCGGTCGACGCGCTGTTCGCGACCGACAACCTCAAGGCCGGCCAGTTGATCGGCGAGTACGCCAAGGCCGCCATGAAGGGCAAGACAGCGAGGATAGCCGCCCTCGACCTCGCGCCGGGCGTCTCCGTCGGCGTCCAGCGGCACAACGGTTTCCTGAAGGGCTTCGGCGTGACCGACAAGGACCTCGTCTGCGCCCAGGACACCGGTGGCGACCAAGCCAAGGGCCAGACGGCGATGGAGAACTGCCTCCAGAAGGAACCCGACATCAACGTCGTCTACACCATCAACGAGCCGGCCGCCCTGGGTGCGTACACCGCGCTCAAGGCCAAGGGCCGAGAAAAGGACGTCCTGATCGTCTCCGTCGACGGCGGCTGCACCGGCACCCGAGCCGTCAAGGACGGCAAGATCGCTGCGACTTCGCAGCAGTACCCGTTGAAGATGGCCGCCGAGGGCGTCAAGGCTGTCGTGACATACGCCAAGGACGGCAGGAAGGCATCCGGATCCACCGACACCGGCGTCACTCTGATCACCGACAAGGCAGAGGACGGGGTCACGTCAAAGGACACCGCCTACGGCCTGCAGAACTGCTGGGGCTGAGCCCCGTAGGGCCGTACGACACCGCCCCCCAAGCGGGGCGGCCGGCCCGCCTCCCTGACCAGGGACGAGTGCCCCTTGTCCCGGCGGTGGGGGATTGTCCCCGCCTCCGACAAGGACATCTGTCATCCGACAAGGACTTCGCATGCCAGCCACGACCACGCCTTCGAGCACATTTTCGCCATATGCCGAGCTCAAAGCGCCGACCACGGCCCGCAGACTGCTCACGGCGCCGACCACCGGCCCGCTGGTCGCCCTCCTCCTCGCCTGCGCCTTCTTCGCCCTCTCGACCGACCAGTTCCTCACCGGCGGCAACTTCTCGCTGATCGTGCAGCAGGTCATGGTCGTCGGCACCCTCGCCATCGGACAGACCCTGATCATCCTCACCGCGGGCATCGACCTGTCGTGCGGTGCCGTGATGGCGTTCGGCAGCATCGTGATCGCCAAGATGGCTGCCGAGGGCTCCCTGCCCCCGCTCCTCGCCATCGTGCTGGGCACGGCCGTGTGCGGCGGGTTCGGGCTGCTCAACGGGCTGCTGGTGCAGAAGATCCCACTGCCGCCGTTCATCGTCACCCTCGGCATGCTCAACGTGGCATTCGCGCTGACGCACATCTACTCCAAGGAACAGACGGTCGCCGACCTGCCTGGCACGCTGACGGCCCTCGGCGAGACCTTCCCGCTCGGCCACACCGACATCACCTACGGCTCTCTGGTCACCATCGCCCTGTTCCTCCTGCTCGCCTACGCGCTGAGCAACACTGGTTGGGGTCGGCACGTCTACGCGCTGGGCAACAGCCAGGAAGCGGCACGGCTGAACGGCATCCGCACCTCCCGACTGACCATCGGCATCTACACCGTGGCCGGTCTGCTGTACGGCATCGCCGCCCTACTGCTCATCTCCCGTACCGGGGTCGGCGACCCGCAGGCCGGCCAGACCGACAACCTCGACAGCATCACCGCTGTGGTCCTGGGCGGGACCAGCCTCTTCGGCGGGCGCGGATCAGTTCTGGGTACTTTCATCGGCGTGCTCATCGTCGGTGTCTTCCGCAACGGCCTGCAGTTGATGGATGTCGCCTCCATTTACCAGACCCTGATCACCGGTGTCCTGGTGATCCTCGCGGTGACCGTCGACCAGATCTCCCGGAAGAGGGCCCGATGACCGCCACCTCCTCACCCACGCCCGTGCTGCAGGCCCGCGGTCTGGTCAAGCGCTACGGCCATGTTTCCGCCATCGACGGCGCTGACTTCGACCTGCTGCCGGGCGAGGTCCTCGCCGTCATCGGCGACAACGGCGCCGGCAAGACCAGCCTGATCAAGGCCCTTACCGGGGCCCTGGTCCCCGATGCGGGCGAGATTCGCCTCAACGGCGAGCCCATCACCTTCTCCGGTCCGCAGAGCGCACGCGCCCACGGCATCGAGACGGTGTACCAAGACCTCGCCGTGGCCGCCTCGATGGACATCGCCTCGAACATGTTCCTCGGGCGCGAACTGCGTCGGCCCGGCGTCCTCGGCAGCGCCTTCCGCATGCTCGACAAGAAGCGCATGCGCCAGGAGGCCGCCGAGCACATGGCCGACCTGAAGATCGGCCTGCGCTCACTCACGCAGGCGGTCGAGACCCTGTCCGGTGGACAGCGGCAGGCCGTCGCGGTCGCCCGCGCCGTCGCCTGGGCCCGCAGTGTCGTCGTCATGGACGAGCCCACCGCCGCTCTCGGTGTCAAGGAGTCCGGCCAGGTCCTCGACCTCATCCGCCGCGTGCGCGACAAAGGCATGCCGGTCGTCCTGATCAGCCACAACATGCCGCACGTCTTCGAGATAGCCGACCGGATCCACGTCCACCGCCTCGGCCGACGCGCCGCCGTGATCAAGCCTTCCGACTACTCCATGGCGGAGGTCGTCGCTATCATGACCGGCGCCCTCACCGTCGATGCGGCCGGAGATACTGTCGTAGCGGATTCCGAGGCGGCAAAGGCGGCAGGAATCCAGGCCACCTGACAGCACAACCCAGCTCTCGTGGTTTCCGGCCGAGGCCAGGCCGGAACCGAGGCCACAACAGGAGACAGCTTTTCCATGGCAGCGAACCGCCGCCCCACCCTGGCCGACGTCGCCCGAGAGGTCGGAGTGAGCGCCAAGACGGTCTCCCGCGTCCTCAACGAGGACGGGCCCGCCTCGGCCCGGACCAGAGAACAGGTTCTCGCCGCGGTGGCCAAGCTGGGCTTCCAGCCGAACCTCATGGCCCGCAACATCCGCGTCGGCGGACCTGACACCACCATCGGACTTGTCATCCCCGACCTCGCCAACCCCTTCTTCGGAGCCGTGGCCCGGAGCATCGAAGACACCGTCCGCGACCGTGGCCTGACACTGCTCATGGGCTCCTCCGCGGACGATCCCGACCGCGAACGCGACCTGACGGACAAGTTCCTCGCCCGCCGCGTCAGCATCCTGATCGTCGTGCCGTCCGTCGGTGCCGACCACGCCCACCTCAAGTCCCACCGTACGGCGGGACTTCCCGTGATCTTCCTCGACCGGCCAGGAGCAGGCCTCGCCGCGGACGGAATCGTGAGCTCCAACCGCGCGGGCGCTCAGGACGGCGTCGCCCATCTGATCGCTCACGGGCACCGGCGCATCGGCTTCGTCGGTGACCTGCCCGAGAAGCTGTACACACGCCGTGAGCGTCTGGCCGGCTACCGCTCGGCGCTGCAGGAAGCCGGCATCCCCTACGACCGCGCGGTCGTCACAAATGCCCACGACCAGCAAGGGGCCGAGGCCACGACCGCCCAGCTTCTCGCCCTGGCCGATCCCCCCACCGCCCTGTTCGCCGGCAACAACATCATTGCCATGGGCATCGTCGCCGAACTGGCACGCAGCAAGCGCAAGCACGTGGCCCTCGTCGCCTTCGACGACGTCTCCCTGGCCGAGGTGCTCGAACCGGCCCTGACCGTCGTCGCCCAGGACCCCGAGGAACTCGGCAGAGCGGCGGCGACCACCGCCCTGGCCCGCCTCGACGGCGACCGCACCCGCGCCCGAACCATCACGGTACCGACTCGCCTGATCGTCCGGGGCTCGGGAGAGCAACCTGCGCCCGGCACGCAGGAGACGTGACCCGGCCGCCTCGGTCCAAGCGCAATCTTGTCTGAGTGCTTCGTCGAGTGGCTCCCGCAGGGCTGAGGAGGTCGGTGCGACGGCGGTGGCAAGCAATGCCGGGCCGCCGGCCAGCGGCGCGAGGACGGCACAGCTGTCCTCGGTCCCTTCGCGGAGCAGGACGGGGGAACTCCGAACGTCCGTCAGCCGGCTAGTCCGGCCACAGTCAGGCGGTGCTTCCGGGGCGGGTGCCACGCCTGGGGCGGGTGGTAGGACACAACACCAAGAACCTCAAACACCCGGAGGAGCACGGAGCGCTGCCGGTCCGGGTGAAGATCTGGGGAACCGTGGACCGGCCTGTAGGGATGGGGGCCAGACCGTGAACCGCACGCCGGTCAGGCACTCGCTTCGGGCCCAGAGCCAGGCGCCCTCGGCACCGCCCTTTTGAGGGCCGGGTGTGTGCAACGCGACTCCGCCGCCCGGACGTCACCCGTGGCGACGGTGGCCGAGGTCCACTCGCCTCCTCTCCTCTTCCGGCCGCTGCTCTCTGTCGCCCTCCCTTTGCCTGGCCGCCGGGCCGGGCAGCAGCACCGGCTCGAGGCGGATGCGCTGTTGATCGGTGAGATACCGCTGCAGCTCAGGTGGCCGGTAGTCGCCGATCGTGTCGTAGCGGTTCTTGGCCGGCACTCCCAGGAACTCGTTTCCGTCGAGGTTGCCCTTTTCGTCGGTTGCGCATCCGAGGGGCCGGTGCAGCGGCTCGCCCAGTCGGTACAGACCCGTTCGCGAGGGGTGCAAGGTGCCCGAGCTGTCCGGCCGCACACCGAAGCCGACGCTCCCGCCCGCCTTCATCTCGCTCGGGCCGACTGCGCTGAGCACCTCGGAGTCGAACTCCAGCCCGTGCCGGCCGGCTTGCTCTGCCATCCACAGCAGGGCGATGTCGGACAGCCCCGTCTCCTCGTAGCCGCCACCGACATCGCTGTGCGACCCGGCGAACCACACTTGCTTCAGCTCCTGGCCCTGCTCGGCGGCGCCCGGCTGCTGGTGCCACAGCGTCGGCTGGAACGCTGAGCGCTGTTCGTCGATGGACAGGGCGTGGAAGGCCGCCTTGACCCAGCTGCTCAGCTCGGTGTCGTGGAACGCCCAGCGGCGGTTGAACCGGTGCACGGCCGGCTGGAGCCACCGAGGGTCCGGAACCGGTATGCCCAGGGCGCCCACCGTGTCCCACACCCCGATGAAGTGGATTTCCGTCTCGTGCGCGTACGAGCGGCGGAAGAGCGTGGAGGCCACACCGCTCGGCTTCTCGATCCGGTCACGGTAGAGGGCCCAGGCCTGCCGGATCCGGTCGGTATGGTCCCTGCGCACGATGCCGCTGTTGCGCACCAGACCCGCAAGGCTGCGGGCGGTGAAGGCGCCCCGGCTGAAGCCGAACAGGAACAGTTCGTCGCCGGGTTGGTACGTCTGGACGAGGAAGCGGTAGGCGTCGGTGACATCCCGGGACAGTCCCACACCGAACGCGCCGCCGCCCAGATGCTCCCACCGGTGGGTGCCGACGCCGCTGTGGTAATAGACGCGCTGGTCCTTCCCGGTAGCGGGTCCGGGGTGCACCGACAGGGCGATCTTGCTGACATTCGTCTTGCTCGGCTGGTCGGCAAAGTTCCATGTGCCGTCGCAGCAGACCACCAGACGCCTAGTCATGACCATCCCTCCTGCCGCGTGAAGTGCCTTGTGTCGTAGAGGTGTTCAGCAGGTCGAGGTTGGCGTCCGGCATGTGCGGTGACCTCGGCGATCCTGCTTGACGGACAACTGGTGAGGATCCGGCCGAATTCGGTCGTTTCCATTCAAGCGTCTCTCCACTGAGGCTGGTCGTCCACCGGACTCACGTCGTATCGCCGGACGGCGACCGATCTCGATCGTGATCGAACGCGGCCGGCCCGTCAGCCCGGTGCTGGAGCGGCCGGGCCGCTCGGTCAGGCCCGGCACCTGCTCGGCGAACGTCGTGCGGGTGCAGCGCCGGTGGCAGAAGCACTGGTGCACCTGCGGCCGGACTGTGTCCCCGTGAGGACCCAATGGCCGGTCCACCAGGGTGTGTTGGTGTGTGCGGTGCCGACGAGGGCGCGGCTACCACCGCCACCGAGCGCACCGGGCATGCGGCACAGGCTTGTCGCACGTCTCGGCCAGGACCGGGTCGGCGTCGTCGCCGCGTCGAGACGATGACGCACTGAGCACACGGGCCGTGCCATTCGCCCGGTGGCCGCCCCGGACTCGGGGCGGCCACCACCGCTCACCAGTACATGAGAGCGATCGAGCCGCTACCCCAGCTGGAGTACAGGCGGGCCCGAGCCACATAACGGTGGTCCTTCACGAGCTTGACACCGAGGCGTCCGTTGCGGTCCTGTCCGCTGTCGTCGTCGGCGGTGACGTATTGCAGACCGTCGGCGGTCTCCTCGAACAGGGCCAGGACGACGTCGCTGTTGCCGAAGGTGCCGACCTGATAGCTCCGGGTCTCCGGCGGAACGATCTCGAAGTCGGCCTGACCCCCGGTGGCGAGCTGCACCGGCGCCGACTGGAAGGGCTGGAGTCTGGCCGGCTGGGCGACCAGCGGCGGATACCACTGGAGCACACGCTCCTTGTCCGTGGCGGACAGGCCCAGCGTCTCCGGGATGCCGCCGCGGTAGTTCTCCGGACGCACGATGAGCCCGGGCCCGAAGCTGTACTCCATGATGGAGTCGGGGTCCCAGGTGGAACCCGTCACCTCGTTCTGCGACAGCTTGCGCAGGATGTTGTTGAACGTGACCTCGTGGGGCCAGTTGTTGGGCGGTCCGGCGAGGTCCGCGTAGACCTTCTCCTCGTTCCAGACGATGCCGGCGAACGGGTTCTGGTGCTCGTGGGCGAAGCCGATCGCGTGCCCGGTCTCGTGCAGCGCGGTGGCCTTGCCGTACGGGGTGGTCAGGTCCCAGCCGAACGTCATGGTCGGCTCGGTGGTCCCGATCCCCAGATTGTCCCGGCCGACATACGACGCGGACCCCTCACTCTCCCGGAAGAGGACGCGGATCTCGGAGTCGCCGGGATCGGCCACCTCCTGGAACTCCAGCCCGATCCCGAGGGCCTTCCAGGATTGGAAGGCGTGCCGGACCTCGTCCAGCTGCTCCGGACCTCCGATGTCGCCGCCTTGGTCGAGGAAGGCGTAGTGCAGGATCGTGCCGTTGATCCACTTGGCGCGGATCAGGAGTATGGCCCTCGAGCGGTTCGGGTTGAGGTCCGGGCGCAACACGGGCTGGGTCTGCGGTGGTTGGGCGCAGTAGCGGGGCACAGCTGTCCCGCTTTCGGTCGGCGCGTTCATGGTGTCTCCTTCAGGCGCGTGTCTTTCACCGCGAGGGTGAGCGCGTACCCAGCCGTCGGCCGGTGGTCGGGCGGAGAAGGAGGTCGGCGGCGTGATACTGATCGCCACCACGGTGTTACGGCTCTTGGTGAAACGGGACCGTGTCCAGCAGAGTGGTGTGACGCCGAGCGCCAGTGGCGCTCCTTCGTCGCCAATGCCCTGTTCGCAGGGCATGCGCAGCGAAACGGAATGTGATCAGCTACACCACGTGAGCGGACACGACCGTGACATGCCCGATCTGATTATTTCATCATCTTTCCGGACGAGTCATTCCGCAAGTCGTGAATGGTTAAACACCGCAGGAAACAGGGCGGTTGAACCGTGAAGCACCGCCTTCTCGTGCGGGCCTTCACACGTCGGCGGCCGTGCTCGGACAGGAGGTTGTCGAGCACTGCCCGTCCGATTGTCCCGGTCAGTGTTGCGTGTCGACGGTCAGGTAATTCCTCACGATCTGCATGCCTGGACGTCTCCCTCTCGGCTCCGGCCTCGTGATCTTCGTCGCCACTCAAGCGTCGTGCGCGTGCCCGCTCTGTCTCTGGGCTCGCCACGTGGGCCGCCGCGCTGTACCTGTTCCCGCGGTTGTAGTGCCCGGACACTCCCAAGGCCGGGAGGGCGCGTGCTTCCCGAGGGCCTGGCCCGCCACCTCATACTCGGCCACGCTCCGTCGCTCGGGATCGTCCTCGACCTTGCGGCTGCACGAGTCCATCGCAGTGGCCGTCAAGGCGCTGGCTGGGCCGGCCCAGGAATGCGAGGGCTTGTGCCTGGCGGGCTGGATGGTCGCCGGTGAATGCGGCAGCTCCGAGCTGGCGGCCGTGTACCGGGCGGTGGGCTACGGCACCACGGTCGACACGACGATGCGTCATACGCTGGGCATCGGCCTCGGCGCATTCACCGAGCGGTGGCGCGCGTAGGTCCGGCGGGAGTTGAGATGACGTCTGGAGACGACCTGACGGCGGGTGGTCCGGTGCCCGAACGGGACCGTGCGTCCCGTGACGCGGGTACCGGGGCGGACGCGGGCCAGGAGCCCGGTGACGGTGACGGTGCCGGGCGGCGCGCGGGCGTGGGCGGCGGCGAGCAGAAGCCCGCGTCGGCGGGTGCCGGGGCAGGCGGGGACGCGGATGCCGGGTCGGGTGCGGGTGCGGGGCGGGTCGCTGTGGCCGGTGGCGGCCCGGACTTCACTCCCGGGGAGGCGGCACGGGGGCGGGCGCTGCGGCGTGCGCAGCTGCCCTGGTTGCTCGGCGGCCGGGCCGCCGGGCTCGCGCTGCTGGTGGTCCTCGGGCTGACGCCGGCGGGCGCTTGGCTGGTGGGGCTGTTCGGGGACGGGTGGGCGGTGCGGGTGCTGTGCGGCGGGCTGGGACTGGTGGTGATGCGGCAGGCGGTGTCGCTGCCGTTCGCCGCGCGGGTGCGGGTGGTGCGGGCCCGGTTCGGGCTCGTCACGCAGGGCTGGGGCGGTTGGGCGGTCGACGTTCTGCGCGGTCTGCTGGTCTCCGTAGCGCTGATGCTCGGCGCCCTCTACGGCGTCTACGCGCTTGCGGGGGCGACCGCCCGGTGGTGGGCGTGGGCGGCGCTCGGCGCGGCGTGCGTGGTGGTGGTGCTGTCCTGGCTGGCGCCGGTCGTGCTGGAGCCGGTCTTCAACCGGTTCCGCCCGATGGAGCCGGGCCCGCTGCGTGACGCTCTGCTGGCCCTGGCCGGGCGGGACGGGATCGCCGTGCGCGAGGTGCTTGTCGCGGACGCCTCGCGCCGGACCACCGCGCTCAACGCGTATGTGTCCGGCTTCGGGCGGACACGGCGGATCGTCGTGTACGACACGCTCCTGACGACCGCCGCCCCCCGGGAGGTGGAGCTGGTCGTGGCGCACGAGCTGGGGCATGTGAAACACCGGGACGTGGCCCGGGGAACCGTCCTGGGTGCGTTCGGCGCGGCCGCGGGGGTCTGCGTGCTCGCGCTGGTCGTACGGTGGCGGCCGCTGCTGGACCTGGCGGGCGTCGACGGCTTTGCCGACCCCAGGTCGCTGTGGCTGCTCGCGGCCGCCGTGGCGGTGGGCTCCGCGTCGGTAGGGCCGCTGGGGTGCGCCGTCAGCCGCCGCGTCGAGCGGCGGGCCGACCGTCATGCCCTCGAACTCACCGGTGACCCGGTGGAGTTCATCGCCATGCAGCGCCGCCTCACCGTCGCCAATGTCGGCGACCCGGATCCGCCGCGCGTTCAGCATGTGCTCTTCGGCACCCACCCCACGGCGGTCGAGCGCATCGCCGCTGCACGGCGGTTCGTCACCGCGGGCCGTGAACGGCCATAGCCTCGGATCACATCCTGGGACGTCCACCTGCTGGTCGGCCCGATGACCCCGGCGGAACTGCGGGAGGCCGTGATCAGGCCGACCTTGGCCGCCGGGCTGCTGGTGGAAGGGGCGCTCAGCGCCAGGATCGTCGAAGAGGTCGCGGACCAGCCCGGCGGGCTGCCGATGTTCTCCCACGCCCTGCTGGCGACCTCGCGGCACGCCGCGGCCGGAAGCTGACACTGGCCCGCCGCAACGCCAGGGACGACCTCTACCTCCCACCGACCCACCGGACCCGACTGGAAGGCATGGACGGATTGCCTCGTACTGGTCGCCTTCGCCGCACGGGGTGAGGCGACCGGGCCGATGGGCTGCGCAGGCCGCGGGGTTACGCCTGGTCGCCGGCTGCGGAGGGGCGGAGCAGCAGCGTTGCGGCGGCTGCGGCCAGGACGACCAAGGCGGCGAGCACGAGGCTGACCCGCAGGCCGTGGACGAATCCGGCGTGGCTGGTGATGAGGGCGCCGAAGACGGCGACGGCGAGGGCGCCGCCGACCTGGCGGCTGGTGTTGAAGACGCCGCTTGCGGTGCCGGCTCGGTGGGCGGGGACGTGCTCCAGCAGCAGGGCGGTCGTCGGAGGCATGATCAGCGGGGCGGCGACGCCGACCGGGACGAGGAGCAGCGCCAGGGCCCAGACGGAGACTGAAGCGGGCACCAGGCTAAGTGGTCTGCGTCGTAAGTCCTTCGGGGGTTGATCATGTTGCCGGGGCGGCGGAGGATTCTTCTGGGTGATCGGCGGTGTGCCGGTCGAGCCTGGCCAGGAGATCGTCCAGGTCGGAGGTGGTGAACTTCCACTGGAACGGCTGTGCCGTGGCGTTGTAGCGGTCTTCGAAGGCTCGGAGCCGGTCCGCGACCTCGTTGAGGTCGGTGAAGTCGTTGGGTGTCACGACCTTGCGCTGCACAACGGAGAAGTAGATCTCCACCTGGTTTAACCAGGAGGCGTGGATCGGGGTGTGGACGAGGACCGCGTTCGGGTAGGCGGCGGTCAGCCGGTCGGCGGCCTTCTTGCCGCGGTGGGAGGATCCGTTGTCCACGACCCAGAACACGCGTTTCGCGCTGGCGTAGGGCTCTTGGGTCATGACCTGGTCGACCAGGGCCATGAACGGGGCGATGCCGGTTCTCGGCTCGCAGCGGCCGAAGGTCTTCGCGTGGTGGACGTCGTAGGCGGCCAGGTAGGCCAGGGCGCCACCGCGGCCGTAGGTGTGGTTCACCCGCATCGCCCTGGCCTGCCCGGGGGCCAGGGCGGGGTGGCAGCGGCAGCGGGCCTGGATGGAGGTCTTCTCATCCGCGCTGATCACGTACTCGTCCGCGCAAAGCGCTTCGCCGTTCCAGATGCGGGCATAGAGGTCGAGTACGAGCTCGGCCCTGGACCGAAAGGCAGGGTCGGTGATGAAGATCCAGGACTGGTACTGCCAGGGCTTGAGCGCGTCCTGCCTGAGCCAGCGCCGCACGGTGGAGGCGGAGATCGCGCCGGCGATGGCGCGGCCGACGACCTCGCGGGCCAGCTCCGGGGCTGACCAGCGCGAGAGCGGTGTGCCGCTCTCGGCGGGCAGTTGGCAGGCCAGGGCCTTGACCTGGGCGGTCTGCAGCGGCGTGAAGGAGGCGGGACGCCCGGAGCGCTTGCGGTCGGACAGCGCGGGCAGCCGGTGCTCGGCGAATCGGCCGCGCCAGGTGCGGACGGTGTCCAGGTGCAGCCCGGTCTCGCGGGCGATGCGGGCGTTGGGGCGGCCCCGGGCTGCGTGCAGGACGACCTGGGCGCGCTGACGGAGCCGGTGCTCGGTCTTGTGGCCGTAGGCCATCGTCTTGAGCCGCCTGCGCTCGGAGGCGGTCAGGGTTATCGAGCGGGCAGGGGCAACGGGCAAGGCGGGCAAGCCGATCACGAGAAGTGGATCACGACAGGCCGTATCCTGCCCGCCCCCCGATCGCCGGCCCTCCGGCAGGATGTCCGCTGTGCCAACGCCCTCGGAACATACCCGGCTCCAACTCGAGCTGTATCTGAACATGCACGCCAAGGCCGCTTGGCCGCAGCTGGCCGGCCTGCGCGTCCGCCACCGGGGCCAGTACGCCTACGTGGACGGTGAACTGGCCGACGGCCAGAGCGTCAAGCTGATGCGCCTGCGCTACCACGGCACCGCCAGCCGTTGGGGCTTCGCCCTGCACGACCCGGCCAGCGACCGCTACCAGGACGCCCTCCTGCCCACCGGCACTGGCAGCGGCACCCCGGAGGACGCCCTCGACACCGCCTGCCACCTCCACCTCACCGCCTTCGACAGCTGACAGTGCACACACCCACGACCGGCTCTGAAGTCAACCCCCGAAGGACTTACGACGCAGACCACTAAGGATCACCGAGCCCGCGGCCATGACGGCCAGGCCGGTGACGATGGTCCGGCGTGCTCCGAGCCTTTCGGCGATCCGCGCGGAGTACGGGCTGAGCAACGCGCTGATGGCCATCATCGGCAGGAACGCGATGCCGGCGCCGAGCGCGGACAGGCCGCGGATCTGCTGCAGGTAGAGGCTGAACAGGAACGGCAGACCGTAGAAGCCGACCATGAAAGCGAACCCGACGGCGACCGCGACCACGACGGTGCGGGAGCGGAACATGTCCAGCGGCACCATCGGGTGCCTGCCCCTGGCCTGGGCGATCAGGAAAGCGGCGGAGGCGAGGACGGCCACGGCGAGGGCGAGCAGTACCCGCGGGGAGGTGAGCCCGGCGGCGCCGGCTTCGATGGCGCCGTAGGTCAGGCCGCCCATCGCGAGGACGCCGGTGATCTGCCGGGTGAAGTCGAAGGGGACCTTGTGCCGCGGTGAGGGCTGGGTGCGGGCGAGCAGCAGCAGGGTGACGATGCCGATGGGCAGGTTGATGTAGAAGATCATCCGCCAGCCGGCCAGGGTGAGCAGACCGCCGAGGACCGGGCCCGCCGCAGCGGCCACGCCGCCGCCCATGGCCCAGATCGCCACGGCACGCGAGCGCTTGCCCGCGTCCGGGTAGGCGTGGCGGATCAGGGCCATCGAGGTGGGCATGACGACCGCGGCCGCCGCGCCCTGGACGAAGCGCGCGGCGACGAGCGCGCCGAGGCTGGGCGCGAGTCCGCAGGCGGCGGAGGCTACGACGAACAGGGCGAGCCCGGAGCCGAAGGCGCGGCGGGCGCCGATCCGGTCGGACAGGGCTCCGGCCGACAGCAGCAGCGCGGCGAACATCAGGGTGTAGCCGTCGACGACCCACTGCAGTCCGGTGATGCCGCCGCCCAGGCTCGCGCGGATGGACGGCAGGGCCACGTTCACGATGGTGGCGTCGAGGGTGATGACGAAGAAGCCGAGGACGGCCGCGGCCAGCGTGGCGGACGTGTGGCGCTCGGCCGGCGCGCCTGCGACGGCGGCTGATCGGGTGGTGGAGCTTTTGAGCAGCATGGCGGATCAGGGTCCTTCGAGCGAGGAGGCGTCGACCTGCGGTACGTGGCTTGTTCGTCACGGGGCGAAGACATCTCCAGGCAACCAGCCCGCGGGGCGGGCAGGGAGTCACAGTCGTTGGGGGTACTGCCAGGGACCCCCGGGCCGAGGTGGTGCGTAGGCTTGCAGCGTGCGATCCGGCATCGACGTCAGCGACGACATCCGCGAGTTCCTGACCACGCGCAGGGCCAAGATCACCCCGCAGCAGGCGGGGCTGCCCGACTACGGTGGCAGGCGCCGCGTGCAGGGGTTGCGGCGTGCGGAAGTGGCCCGGCTGGCCGACATCAGCGTGGAGTACTACACCCGCCTGGAGCGCGGCAACGTGCGCGGTGTCTCCGACGACGTGGTCGAGTGCCTGGCCCGCGCGCTGCGCCTTGACGAGGTGGAGCGGGCGCACCTGTTCAACCTCGTACGGACCGCGAACGCCTCTCCGGCTTACCGGCGTCCGCCCACGCCCCGACGGGTAGGCATCAACGTCCAGCAGCTTCTGGACGCGATGACCGGGGCTGCCGCGTTCGTGCGCAACGGGCGGTTGGACGTGCTCGCAGCCAACCACCTCGGCCGCGCCCTGTACGCCGAGGTCCTGGCTGGTCCGGAACGTCCCGCCAACCTGGCCCGGTTCATCTTCCTCAAGCCTTCCGCCGGGTTCTACCGGGACTGGGCGAACACCGCGGGGCTGACAGTGGGGAGTCTGCGCAACGAGCTGGGCCGCAACCCCGGCGACCCGGACCTCGCCGAGCTGATCGCCGAGCTCTCCGAGTCCAGCGAGGAGTTCCGGGCCGGGTGGGGAGCCCACGACGTCACCTACTACCGCAGCGGCATCCAGACCTTCCACCATCCGATGGCCGGCGACCTCGACCTGGACTACGAGGCGCTCGAACTCCCGGCCCACCCGGGGCTCACGATCATCGCCTACACCGCGGCCCCCGGCTCGGACTCCCGAAGGGCGCTGGACCTGCTGGCGAGTTGGACAGCCGCCCCCGCACCGGAAGCGGTGAACCCTTTGGGGAGTGCCGCCAGGGACTGAAGCCGAATGACCGGCCTTCTCCGCATCGGAACGGGCAGGGCAAACACCATGTAGGTCACGATTCATACGGTCCGGGGTGTGACTCCTCGCCGGGCAACGCATCGTCACGATGGCCCCGCAGGCACAGTCGGCGCGCGCAGACTCCTTTCACGTCCGGCGTCGTTCGCCCGCGTCAGCGTCGGCCATCGCGTCCGTGAAGGTCAGGGGCCGCCCCCCACCCGGACGAGCCTGGCAGCGCCACGGAGCGGTACTTCTTCACCTGCGACTCAAGATGGTCATTCAGGCATCTCGGGTCGTTCCCATGGGCGCGGACCGACGCACCCCGGCCCTGCTGAGGTACGCCCAGGACCGGGAAGAAGATGGTCAGTGGACAGCCGGCGGGCGCCGCTTCGGGTCGTGCCCCGTGAAGTGGTGCAGGGGTTCGAGCGCTCCGCGTTCTGGTTCGAGGCCCCTGGTGATCTCCGCGGAGGCGGCAGGCCACGTAGCGTTCCGCTGAAGCCGGTCGAACGCGTCCGCCGCGCACCCGGTGCCTGCCCGCCGGGCGCACGGCGACGCTGCGATCAACTGCTGGGGACGGTGTCCTCGAACGTGGTGCCCGCGTTACGGTACGCCGCCACCTTCGCGGCGACCTGAGCCGGTGTGAGGACCTGGTCCTTGACGTGCAGGACGTAGTCGATCTGCTCGTCGTAGGCCCGCGCGGTGGAGCTCGTCAGGCCGCCGAAGTCGATCAGCCACTGGTTGAAGTTGATCGACATCGGTCGCTCCGGCAGGTACGCGGAGTCGTGTGTGCCGAACAGTTGGCCGTCGATGTAGTACTTGATGTTGTTGTTGTCGATGGTCAGCACGAGGTCGTGCCAGCCGTTGTAGCTCTGACGGCCCTCGGTGTGCTGGTTGACCGCCACCCACGGGTCGGGCTGGTAGGTCTCCCAGGACGTCGTGTAGAGGATGTTCGAGGGCTCGCCCCAGCCGCCGTTGGGCAGGTACTCGAAGTCGTACTCGGAGTAGTCGTCCGCCATCGGTGCGGTGAGGTCGTTGATGGTGAAGAAGGTCTGGACGAGGTGGTCGCCGTCCGGGCCGTACTTGGGCGCGTCGCTGAACTTGACCCGGGCCGCGTAGGTGCCGTTCTTGAACTTACGCATGTTGGTGACGACCTCGGTCTGCTTGGTGCTCTCGCCGGTGCCCGCGGTCGAGGTCTCCAGGTTCATCACGGAGTTGCCGTCGGCGGTGGCGAAGGTGACGCTCTCGGGCGCCCAGGTGGCACCGGACACACCGGGGCCGCCGGAGGCGGAGCGCACGTTCCAGCCGTGCGCAGAGATCTTCGGGTCGTTGTAGGCACTGTAGTTGAAGTCGTCGAACAGTGTGGCGCCGCCTGCGGGGGGATCGGTCGGCGGGTCCGTCGGGTCGTTGCCCGCGGGGGCCCGGCCCCACAGGGTGGTGCCGGACAGTTGCGCCGTGACCTTGGACCAGTCGCCGTACGAGGTCTGGGAGGCGCCGAAGGAGTAGTCGTCGCTCTGGTTCAGCGGTGCCCACGTCGACTGGTAGAAACGCAGATGCATGTCGCCGGTGTCCGCGCCCGGGGCGAGCGATCCGGCGCCCGAGGTGAATCCGATCTCCAGGTAGCTGTCGGCCGTGGCGGTCGGGTGGGCGAGCGTGCCGAAGGTGCCCGTGACGTTGGCGCAGCCCTTGACGGCCCAGGAGCAGGCGAAGCGGTAGGTCGCGCTCGCCGAGTCGGCCTTGAAGTAGTAGCGGATCTTGACGCCGCTCAACTGCACGTCGGTGGTTCCGGTGTTCTTCACCTTGAACCAGGGCTCGGCCTGGTCGGCACTGGCTCCGGTGGCGCTTGTCCGGTACTGGACGCTCAGCCCGTCGTCGGCCGCGGCGGCGGGGAGTGCGGTGAGTACAGCGGCGCCCATGGCCACCGCGACGGCGGCGGACGCGGCGGCACGCAGCCGTTTCTTCGCGAATCTCATCATTGTTCTCCAGAAGGTGGGGTGATTCCGGAACGGGACAGGGTCTGGGGCGGTGTTCGGGGTGATGTCAGGAGTGGTACCGGACGCCGAGCGCGTCGAGGCGGGCCGTGTGCTCGGCGAGGCGGGCACGGAAGTCGGCCCAGTCGGTGACGCAGCTCCAGCCGCGGTCGGCAAGGGCGCACAGCCGCGGGTAGGTGAGGTACTCGATGCGGGCAGGCGTTTTGACGAACTCGGTCCACAGCTGGGCCTGGGTGCCGAGCACCCGCCCGGCCACGTCCGTATCGGTGTCCTCGGGTACGGGGTCGTGGGCGTGGACGGCGCGCAGATCGACGACGCCTCCGGGCTGGGCCAGTGGCTCGCGCGGGTCGTCGGACTGGGCGTAGCCGAGATAGGTGGCCCGGTGGTACGCGTTCACGACGGGGTGGCCGCGGTGGGCCGCCGTGCGGGTGTGGGACGGGTCGCGCCAGGTCATCACGGTGAAGTCGAGGGGAAGTTCGGCGCCGGTCTCGGCCCAGCCGACCGGGCGGCGTCCGTTTTGGACCAGGAAGTCGCCGATCTGCCCGAGGAACCAGCCGTGCAGGGCCTCGGGGTTCCGCAAGCCCTCGGCCGCCGCTCGTGCGCGTGCGGCGGCACTGTGCGTCCACTCGACGGTGGGGCACTCCTCGCCGCCGATGTGGATGTACGGCGCGGGGAAGACGTCCATGACCTCGTCGAGGACGGTACGGCAGAAGCCGAGGGCCTCGTCGTGGACCCCGAGGACGGTGTCGCACACGCCCCAGCGGGTCCAGACGTCGAGGGTGCGCTCCGGGTGGTTGCCCAGTCCGGGGTAGGCGGCGAGGGCTGCGCGTACATGCCCGGGCATCTCTACCTCCGGCATGACGGTGACGCCGCGCGCGGCCGCGTACCGGACCAGGTCGGCGAGTTCGGCCCGCGTGTACGCCCCGTCGTGCGGGACGCCGTCGTACGTGCCGCTGCCGGCCGGGCCCGTCTGCGACTCGGCGCGGTGGCCGCCGACCTCGGTGAGCTTCGGATAGGCGGCGACCGGCATGCGCCAGCCCTGGTCGTCGGTGAGGTGCAGATGGAACATGCTGATCTTGTGCAGGGCCAGCAGGTCGACGTATCGGCGCAGGTAGGAGACGGGCTGGAAGTGGCGGGCCACGTCCAGCATCGCGCCGCGCCAGGGGTGACGCGGGACATCGGTGATCTCGGCACACGGCAGCACCCAGTGCGTACCGGGCTGCGGGGTCTCCGACAGGGCTTCGGGAGGCAGGAGTTGACGGATCGTCTGGATGCCGCGCAGCAGGCCGGCGAGGTGCGCGGCGCGCAGCAGCACGGTGTGCGGGGCGATGGTGAGCCCGTACCCTTCGTCGCCGAGACCGGTGAGCCCGGAGGCGAGTGCCAGGGTGAACTGTCCGCCCGGGGACGGTCGCAGGGGCAGCCCGGTGGCGGGGGCGAGCAGGGTGCGCAGCAGTTCCGCGGCCGGTTCGGCGCCCGCACCGATGCGCAGCGCGGTGTCGGTGTCGAGCGTGAAGTGCCCCGGCCGGAGTACGGCTTTGGCGGGACGGGGGACGAGGGCGAGCACAGGTCGGTGTGCGGGCATGGATCGTCTCCGGAAGCAGGTCGCGTGGGGGTGGTGTGTGGTCAGCCCTTGACAGCGCCGGCCGCGAAGCCGGCGGTGACATGGCGCTGGAGCAGCAGGAACACCACGAGTGCCGGGGCGGCGAAGAGGGTCGAGGCGGCCATGGTGGCGCCCCAATCGGTGCCGAAGACGTTCTGGAACGAGGACAGCCACACGGGCAGGGTGCGGTGGTCCTGCTGTTTGATGATCAGGAAGTTGGCGTACGCGAACTCGTTCCAGGCGGTGATGTAGCCGAACAGCGAGGTGGCCATCAGCCCGGGTGCCAGCAGCGGGAACGCCACGTACCGGAACGCGCCGAGCCGGGTGCAGCCGTCGACCTGGGCGGACTCCTCCAGTTCAGGGGGGATCGTGCCGATGAAGCCGCGCAGCATGATGACGGTGAAGGGCAGCGTCATCATGAAGTAGACGAGGGTCAGGGTCGGCAGCCGGTCGAGCATGTCGGTGTCCCGGGAGATGATGTACACCGGGATGATCAGCGATTCCCAGGGCGCCATCTGGGCGATGAAGACCATGAGCATGAACTGCCGGCGCCCCTTCCACCGCATCCGGGCGACCGCATAGGCGGCGCCGAGCGCGATGACGAGGGCGAGCAGGACGGCGCTGAGCGTGACGAGGACGCTGTTGCGCCAGAATAGGCCGAAGCCGGCTGCGCCGACGGCGGTGCGGAAGTGATCGAGGGTCCAACTCTCAGGGATGATCCGGGGGTTGTCGGACTGGATGTCGCGGGTCGGGGTGAACGCGGTGGCGACCATCCAGTAGACCGGGAACAGGCAGACTACGACCGTGACGACGGCGGCGGCGTTCAAGGGCAGGCGGCGGATCCGGGGCCGGGTGGTGCTCATCCGAGCTCGTCCTCCTGGCGGAACATCTGACGGAAGTAGAAGACCAGCACGCCCGACATCAGCACGACGGTGAGCATGGAGGCTCCCGAGCCGAGGTCGTAGCGCTGGCTCGACAAGGCGGTCTGCACCGCGTACACGGGCAGGATCGTGGTCGCGTCGCCGGGCCCGCCATTGGTCATCACCCAGATCTGGACGAACGCCTTGAACGTCCAGATCACTTCGAGCGAGAGCACCAGCAGGAAGATCGGCCGGACGATCGGGAGGGTGATGGAGCGGAAGATCCGCGGCCCCGACGCCCCGTCGAGCCGCGCCGACTCGTACAGTTCGGTGGGGACGGTGGTGAGGGCCGAGTACAGGGTGATCGCGGCGAACGGCACGGACTGCCACACGACGAGGAGGACCACGATCGCGAAGGCGGCCGGGCCGTGCGCGAACCAGGGGTAGCGGTGGAAGGACTCGAACCCCAGGTCGGTCAGGACCGCGTTGACGATGCCGAACTCCGAGTGGAAGAGCCACTGGAACACGGTGGTCGCCGCGATGACGGGCATCGCCCAGGTCAGCACGAGTGCGCTGAGGACCGTGGTCCGGCCGAAGCGGCCGAGGCGTTCGACCACGAGCGCGACAAGCGTGGACAGGACCATGATCAGTACGACGTTGACCGCCATGAAGAGGAAGGTGCGGCGCACCACCTCCCAGAAGCGGTCGTCGCTCAGCAGCGTCTCGTAGTTCCTGAATCCGACGAAACGCGCGTCGCCCATGATGAGCTGGCGCAGACCGAAGTCCTGGAGCGAGATCACCACGGAGCGGACCAGGGGATAGACGAGCAGGTAGAGCGTGCCGAGGACAGCCGGCGCGATCAGGAGGTACGGCCAGATCCCGCGGCCAGCGGCCGTCGACGGGTGGCGCCTGCCCGCGTCGGTGGACCGCCGGGGTGGCCGGGTGGTGAGTGGGGGGCGGGCCGCGGTCTGCTCTCGGACTGCCGACACGGCGCTCCTCCTTCCCATGCGTCGACGACGGTTCAGGAGCCGGAGTTCACTGCCGCGGTGATGGCGTCGGACGCCGTGGTGGCCGCCTTCTGCACATCGCCTCCGGTGAGTACGGCCGTCATGTAGTCCTTGATCGGGTTTTTGGCCTCGACCGCGGCCCAGCCGGGTGTGTTGGGCGTGGCGTGGCCCTCGGCCGCGCCGACCGCCATGGCCGCGGCTCCCGGGTCGGATGCGACCGCGGAGGCCAGGGTGGTCTTGTTCGGGACATAGCTCATGACGAGAGCCAGCTTCTTCTGCCAGGTGTCGCCGGCGAGTTCCTCGATGAAGGTGTAGGCCGCGTCCTGCTTGGTGGAGGCCGTGGGTATGACGAGGTCGGAGCCGCCGGTGAAAACCGCGCCGGGTGTGTCGGCTGTCTTCCCCGGGATCGGGAAGAAGCCGAGCTTGCCCTTGAGCGCGGGGTTGTTCTGGATGACCACGTTGGCGCCGCCGGGCGTCGAGATGGCCTGGGCGACCTTGCCCTTGGCCATGACGTCGGCCTGCGGGGGGTTGGCCTCGTCGGCGTCCTTGGGCCCGCTGCCGAGGGCCTGGAGCTTCTTGTAGAACTCCATGCCGCGGATCGCTTCGGGGGTGTCAAGGCTGCCCTTCCACTTGCCGCCGGACTGGGTGGCCAGGTCGCCGCCCTCGTCCCAGACGAAGCCCGCGAGGGCGTACCAGTTCTGGCCGGGCAGGTAGATGCCCTGCGTACCACCGGTGTTGAGCTTCTTGGTGGCGGCGAGCCACTGGTCGCGGGTCTTGATGGCGGTCGCGTCGATGCCCGCCTTCTTGAAGAGGTCGGTGCGGTAGATGACGACGCGGTTGGCGGCGTAGTAGGGGATGCCGTACTGCTTGCCTTCGTAGGAACCCGGCTCGGCGAGGCCCTTGAGCCAGTTCTGCCCGCCGAGTTCGCCGACCTTGTCGCTGAGGTCGAGCAGCCCTCCGCTCTGTGCGAACTGAGCGACCTGAGTGTTGCCGGTCTCGATGACGTCCGGGGCGTCGTTGCTGGCGAGGGCCGCCGTGACCTTCTCGCCGATCCCGTCCCACTCCTGGATCTGCACCTTGGCCTTGATGTCGGGATGGGCGGCCTCGAAGTCCTTGACGAAGTCGTTCTGGAACTGGGTCGAGACACTGTCGCGCATCAGCCACACGTCGATGGTGGTGCTGCCGCCGGAGCTGTCGTCGGAGGCATCGGAGGAGCTGCTGCAGGCACTGAGCCCGGCCGTCATCAGGAGCGCGGACACACCGGCAAACAAGCGGAGCTTCACGGTTCACCTCTGGAGGACGTAGCCTGACCAGTCTGACCAGTGAAGTCCACTGGTCAGCTCACCTCGTGATGTGGGGAAGAAGGTGGCATAGACCAATCAGGGCGTCAACCCCCTAGGGCGTAACGGGCTTTGGTGCGAAGTTCAGCAGGATTGCGGACGATCACGACCCGACAGCCGTTACAATTCCCGAACCACGAGGGCGATCGCAGGCGACCGCTGGTCAACTGGTCAACTGAGATTCCGGGCAAGAGGGAGTGCGACATGACGGCCGACGAACCAGGTGCGGTACTCAAACGGGAGCGAGTGCGCGACTTCCTCCTCGACCTGGTCGAGTCACAGCGCCCGGGGGACGCGATCCCCTCCGAGCGGGCCCTCTGCGCCCGCCTTGGTGTGTCCCGTCCGACCCTGCGGGCGGCGGCCGACGAACTGATCGCCGCGGGGCTGCTGGTACGGGAGCACGGACGCGGCATGTTCGTCGCGCCCGAGAAGATCACCCAGGAACTCGTCTCCGGGCAACAGGCGATGACCGTTCCCAGGGCCGCCGGAGCCTGGTCGAGCCGGCTATTGGAGTTCACCACCATCCCGGCAGGCGCCCGCGTGGGCCGCAAGTTGCACCTTTCCCCCGCCGCCGAGATCGTGTACGTGGCGCGGCTGCGCCTGGTCGACGGCGCCCCGATGGCCATCGAGCATCTGCACATCAAGGCCGATCTGGTCCCCGCCCTGTCCGCCGGGGAACTGGAGGCCGGCGACCTCTACGAGCACCTGCGTGAACAGCACGGCGTGCATGTCCGGGAGGCCGTCCAGACGATCGAACCGACCGTCGTGACCCGGGCCGAGGCCGAACTGCTCGACGTGCCCGAGTTGTCTCCGGCGCTGCTCTTCGAGCGGCTCACCTCGGACACCACGGGACAGCCCGTCGAGTACGTCCACTCGATCTACCGCGGAGACCGCTACCGCATCGTGTCCCGGCTCACCCTCGGCCCCTCGGCCCCGGTACCGTCGGCCCGCGTCGGTCACCACCCCGGCATCCCTCCGGGCGACTTCGCGCACGGCGACACGATCACATCCTCCACGCGCGGCGACATCCAGTCGGCACCGTGAGCCAGGGCAGTGCCCCGTGGCGCCGGCTTCAACCGCGGAGATCGTAGGGCGCGGCCTCGGCCGGTCCCAACTCCCCGACGGCCGCGCTGGCCTGCGCGGAACTGATGACCTGTCGCGGACTTGGTCTTGGACCGCGCGGGCGAAGAGATCGGCGTCGGACAAGGCGAGGTTCATGCCCTTGCCGCCCATGGGGGACACGATGCGGGCGGCGTCCCCAAGGAGGAACAACTGGCCTTACTGCATGGGGTCGTGGACGAGGCTGCGCAGCCGGAACGGTGGGTGCAGACCTGCCGCCGCGAACTGCTGGACCGCATGCTGCTCTGGAACCAGCGGCATCTGCCACGCACTGTGAGAGTCCGAAGACGTCTACAACTCCCACCGCCCCCACCAGGGCATCGCCCACGCCCGCCCGCCGTACCCGCTGCCCGCTCCTATCAATCGAGCCCGACGGGATCGCCCGCCTCGGCGGACGACGGCGCGATCGCCTCGGCGGCATCTCCACGAGTAGCAGCATGCAGCCTGACCTGCACGGACGAGAATTTCGGCAAGGGCAGCGTCATGGATTGAGGTATGGGTCTTTCGCCATGCGTGTGTAGGCCGCAAGCGACGACGGCGAGGAGTTGATCTGCCAGTGGCGTTCCTTGTCGATGTCGAACCACACGAGCGCCTTGATCAGCGGGAATTCTGTCTTCAGTGCCGGAACGATGCCGTCGATCCATGATGCTTTGCTGCCCCCGACCTCATCGGAGCCCATCTCGCCGATGATGACGGGCTTCCCCTTCGCGGCGAGCTTGGCGTAGATCGCGGTGAAGAGGTGGGGGAAACTCTGCCACTGGAAATCGGGATCGGACGTGCCCCAGTTGTATCCGTCGACGCCGGTCCAGTCGACGTATCGATCGCCGGGGTAGTAGGCCATCGCCGACGGGGCGTCGGGGCTGTCCGTGACATTCGGACACCACGCCCAGATGACGTTCGTGGCGCCTCGTGCCACAAAGATGTCATGGATGTGGCGGTACGCGGCTATGTATTTCGCCGGGTCGTGTCCGCCCCAGCCTTCCTGCTCGTTCATCTCGGCCGCGAAGTCGAGGAAGAACTCCTTGCTGAGTGCCTTGGCCCCGTCGGCGCGCTTTCGGATCGTCGTGTCCAGATCTCCGCTGATGATGTCGTCGAAGTCGACGTCGAACGGCTCCCAGTTGACCAGCGGGATGCGGCCGTCAGCGAAGTCTCCGCGCACGGTCGGGGAACCGGCCCAGTCGTCCGCCCAGTTGTAATAGGTGAGGTGGACGGCTGGCTTTCTTCCCACGCGCGCGTCGGTCTCAGCCATCGTGCCTGCACCGTAGTAGTGACCGAGCAGCGCTCCGTGCGCAGGGACCAGAGGGGTCTTACGCAGCGCCGTTGCTTGAGCGGAAACGTTGGGTCGGTCTATCGGATCCGCACCCATGTCCGATTCTGAGCGGGAACACGCGGTGGCGAGTGTGGTGAGCGTCATCAGCAGCACCGTTGCTACGACGCTCGCGACGGAGCGGCACAATCGTGTGCTCTCCGAGCGTTGCTGCGGATCGGCGGCGTACCGGTGCCTGAGGTGTCTGTTCACGGCTTCAGGGTGCCGACCGGTCCATGAGAGGACGATGAGACGGTCAAGAAGAAGAGTGCTGGGGGAGCACGAGTTCGACGAGAGCACCGTTTCCGGGTGCCTGGGCGCGCCCGGAAGGATCGTCATCGCACCTGGGGATACTCGTGGCACCGTGCTCATCCCGGAGAAAGCCGGCGGCTACTGCTGCACCTCGACTGGGGTGACGGCCCCAACACGGGGTGCGAGGCGTGCGGCCTGCCTGTGGCGAACCGGATCGACGACTGTTCACTCTGGCAGGCGGTCTGGCTCGCGCCAGATGCCGTGCGCCGCGTCCCCGTCGACAATACCAGCACCGCGACGCTCTCCTGGGCGGAACTGCTGGCGGAGGGGACGGGCACGCCCCCGGTTGCCCCGATCACCAGATGGGGTTCGCTGCTCGGGCTGGACCACTGGTGGTCATGGAGCCCGCAGTGGGAGGCGGCAGCCGACCGGGCGCTCGCTCACCTGCTGGCAGCCTCGGACGGTCGGCCGGTGACGGTTCCGCACGGCCTGATCGCGGAAGTGTTCCAACGCGCTCTCGACGGGCCCGCGGCCCGCACGCGTGCCATGGTGGAAGCACGCATGACCGACGAGAGCCGCAGGTGCGGCAGGTGGAACCGTGAACGGACCCGGCATCGACTACCAGGCCGTTTTCCAGGCCCTTCCCGCCGGTGTGGCGTTGCTGACGCCCGACCTGGTGTACGCGGACGTCAACGAGGCGTATGCCAACCTGTCCGGGCGCGCCCGCAGCCAGCTCATCGGCCGCTTCCTGTTCGACGTCTTCCCCGACAGCCCTCGCGATCCCGCCGCGAACGGCACGCGCAACCTGTACGCCTCGCTGCGCCGGGTGGCAGCCAGCGGGGAGCCCGACACGATGGCGCTGCAGCGCTACGACGTGGAAGATCTCGATCGGCCCGGGATGTGGCAGGAGCGGTACTGGAGCCCGGTCAATGTCCCCGTCCTCGCCCCCGACGGCAGCGTTGCCCTCCTGCTGCACCGGGTGGAAGAGGTCACCGAACTCATCCGCGCCCGCGGCGGCCGGCCGGAAGGGGACCGCGCACGGGTGCTGGAAGCCGAGCTCTACACCCGGGGCCGGGAACTGCAGGAGGTCAACGAACGCCTGCGCAAGGCCCACGCCCGCGAGCGCGAGGTCGCCCTCCACCTGCAGGAGGCGATGCTGCCCGCGCCCCGGCCACTCGGCCACCACCGTGCCGCCGTACGCTATCGGCCCGCCATGGGGGCACTGAACGTGTGCGGCGACTGGTACGACCTCGTCGACCTGCCCGGCAGCAGCCGTACCGCTGTCGCAGTCGGCGACGTCGTCGGCCACGGACTGCGCGCCGCCGGCGTCATGGGCCAGCTCCGCAGCGCCCTGTCCGCGGCCTCCCGCGTCGCCACCGGCCCCGCCCAGGCCCTCGAAGTCCTCGGCCTGTACGCCCGCTCCGTCGACGGCGCCGAATCCACCACTGCCGCATCCGTCTTCATCGACTGGAACAGCCGCATCCTCACTTACAGCAGCGCCGGCCACCCCCCGCCCGCCCTGTGTCATCCCGACGGCACCGTCATCTTCCTCGACCAGGCCACCGACCCACCGTTCGGCGCCCGCCCCGAGCACACCCCCCGCCCCCAGGCCCAGACCGCGTTCACCGACGACTGCATCCTTCTCCTCTACACCGACGGGCTCGTCGAACGCCGTCACGAAGACATCGACACCGGCCTCGCCCGCCTCGCCGAATCCCTGACCCGGCACCGCACCATTGACCCCGACACCCTCAGCGACGCCCTCCTGGCCGACCTGATCCCCCCAGCCGGCCTCACGGACGACACCGCCCTGATCGTCATGCGGCTGTGACGAGGCGCGCACACGCACACTGTGCTGTACGACCGTGATCAATCTCAGCGCCCACTGTGCCGATGTTCCCCACCCGCACCGAGGCCAGGGCCCTAACGACACGCTGAGTTACTTGTCACTTCGTGGCAGCCTCGGGAGAAAAGGGCCGTTTCGGGGACTGTAAAACGATCATTTGACAGACCCCATCCTGGCCGGAACCGCCACGGCGATCTTCCTGATCGTCGGCTACATCTCGAAGATGGTCTACCCCAAGTCGGCGTTCGCCCAAGCGATGCTCACGGGCGGTTGGGTGTTCGGCGCCGTGACCGCGGCCGCGATCCTCGTCGCCGCCGGCGGGCTGTTGCTCACCATCCTGCGCAACACTCCCTCGCTTGACACATGGCCTTCGAGCGGCGAGGTGACCCGGGCCAGGGAAGCCTGGCACGAGGCCCTGCTGGAACGCGGCATCTTCCCCTTCCTGCAGGCTGCCCTCGGCGACCCCGCCGCGGCGTCCGGCCTGCACTGTGCCCCTTCTCCGGCGCCGACCGGCCGCCTGCCGCACATCGGCTTCGACCGCCCGGGCTTCAGCAGCCCCGACGGCCATTCCACCCCGGGCCCACGCCCAAGCTTCACCAGCCCGGACTACACCAGCCCGGACTTCGGAGGTCGGGAACACCAGGCGGAGTGATTGCTGGAGATGAGCGGCGCCTCGCCTCGATGGCGCAGGCGAAGATCGAATCTCCCCGTCATCAGGAGGTGGCCCCGCCCGGCTGGGTGGACCCCGGCACCGCCCGGGCCATGTCGCGCGGCGCGCCAGCCAGGCGGTCTCGGCCTTGTCCGCCCTGGGCTGCCCGGTCACGTACACGACGCGGGTCCTGTGAGCGCGGACTCCACCACGTCGTACGGAGATGCCCAAGGACCGCTGATCCGAACCCGGTCGGTGTTCGGATGGCGTCTTCTCCATCCGGTCGGCCCGGACACCACCTGGGAGGACACGCGCGACACCGTTGCGTGGAACAGCTCCCAGATCATGTCCGGCTGGCTCGGCAACTACGACCACGTCCCCGAGCTCCAGCCGACCGAACTTGCCCGCCTGCTACGCCAACACGGTGTCCCGGCTGTGCTCTGCGCGGATTGCGGCAAGCCCATCACCGACCGCCACCCGCGGTGGGCTGGCATATGGGTCACTCCCGACGGTAACTGCGGGCCCTTGTGCGGAGTTCCCCGAGGCCCGTCCTGTCGCTGCGAAGCCGCTGCTCGGGACACTCACCGACCAGGAGTTCGGCGCCCCACATCGTCCCGCTGAGAACACGTGACGGTGACCTTCGGGTTGACCGGGCGACCTCCGCCGGAGACGTCGGCATCACCTACGCGTCTCCCGACCGCGCCTGATGTTAGGGATGTCGTGAACGGTGTGTCAGCGAGAACCGACTCCCCGGTTGCCCCGACTGTCGTCTCCTGGCGGCCGAGCCCGCGCTGCCAGAGACGTTCACCGCGGCGACGTACGGTGCGACGACCGGGTGCTGCTCGATTCCGGCCGGGACTGCCCCGGTGCGAGGACCGGCAGGCCGACCGCCGTGCGCAGCGCCACGCGGCCGCGGCCAAGGTCGACGCCGTAATGCCCGGGGCGTCGGAGGTGAAGCGGAGGGCGGCGGTCGCGCGGCAGCTTCACCAGGATGTGACGGCCAGGATGTGGGCGAAGGCGCACGAGTGGCAGCAGGTCCGCGCCCGGCAGGCCGCCGCAGCTCGCGCCCGCGTAACCGCCTCACGACGTCCTGGCCGCGCCGGTGACCCCGGTTGTACTGCCCGCGCCCCGTCCGGCCGTTCCCACGCCCCTCGAAACCGGGGTGCACGGACATCGACGGCCAGGAGCTGGTCCTCGAAGACCTGACCCGCGAGCAGGTCCTGGACTGGCGCCCCCGCGCCGCGCACGACCAACAGGTCGTCCACGACCAACGGGTCGTCCACGACCACATCGCCCGCCACGGCGAGCACTCGGCACAGCGCCTGTTCACCAGGGAGCTCGTCAAGCAGGTGACCCGCCTGTTCCGCCTCCAGCACCTCAGCGTCGGCTGCCTACCCTGGGGGCAGTCATGACCGGCGAGCTATCCGGCGTCGACCTGGCCCGGGTCGCACTGCGGGCCGCAGGGGAGACTCCGAGGAAGAACGGCACAGCCGTACGGCGAAGCCGAAGCCGCGCGCCACCCGGATGGTGCGGCGCGACGGGCGCGAGCCGATGGGCCTCGGTGCCGCGATCGGCGCGCTGGTCACCGAGCGGGCCTGGGAACTTCCGGCCGCCGGCGCCACGCTTCAGGACCGCTGGGCGGCCATCACCCCGACCTTCGCCGCGCACGTCACCGCCATCGGGTATGACGCCGACTCCGGCCGACTCAGCGTGTGCCCGGAGTCGCCGGCCTGGGCGACGAAGCTGCGCCTGGAGCAGGTCCGCGTCATCGTGGCCGCCAACGCGTCGGCCGGCCGCACGGTCGTGCGCGCCCTGATGATCCTCGCGCCCGGCTCCTTGCCCGTGTCCGTCCGGGACGATGACGTCCCGCAGGTGCCAGCCGTGCCCAAGAGGCCCGTGAAGACGAGCGAGTCGGCCAGCGACGGCTACCAACGGGCGCTCGCCGCCCACCGGCAGGCCGCCACGGCCCGGCTGGCGGACCCGCTCGTCGCTGAGGCGGTCGAGCGGCAGACTCGTGCGATGCGCGAACTCGGCGCCCGTGCGTTCCCCGAGTTGGACCACGTCCCTGCCCCGATCGCGGCGGCTGTGGCTCAGCGCCGCCGTCAGGCCAGTACTTCCCGCGCTGCCGCCCGCCAGCCCGGGCAAGCAGGAGGCGGGCTTGTCGCCGTCGCCGACTCTGCCGTCCATTCGCATCGGCGATGGGGGGTAGCAACAACTGCTGTTGGACGCCCCGCACGGCCGGCTCGACCATGGCACTGACAGCCTGGACCACCGTGAGAGGCAGGCAGTGATGTTGATGTTCAACGATGTCAGGGACTCGTCGTCCTTCCAGGTCAGCGCGTCGCTCGACGGCGAGCATCTGACCGGCGAGGACATTCGCGATCTGGAGTTGGTGCGTTCGCGGCGTGCCCTGGCCTACCTGAAGCAGAAGCTCGGCAAGGACGCGATGCTGGCGCTGCTGAAGGGCGATCTCGACGCGACCACGGCGCGGGTGGCCGAGTGGGCGCGTACCTCGGCAGGCGAATGGGCCACCGGTGTGGTCACCCTGGAGCTGCCGGGCCTGCAAGCTGAAGCGTTCGAGCACTGGTTCATGGACGCCATCCGCAGGGATGACGAACCGACGCTGCGGGCCGGGCACCCGGACCACTTCCTGAACCACCCGCGTCCCGGCGCCCCCGCCGAGGTGATCGAGAACGTTGGTGAGGACGAACTGCCCTGGCACATCTTCCTCACCTTCCACGGCAGGGAGACAGAGTTCCCCACGCCGTGGGACCCCGCGTTCACCCACTGCTTCGGTGTCTTCATCAGCGATCGCGACGGGACACGAATCGGCTCGGCGCTGCACGAGATGCGGGACAGCAAGAACGGGATGATCGCCAAGCTGACCATCCACCTGCCCGCCGCGGCACCGTCCCACCTTGTGCGAGGCCATCTGCGGCACTTCTCGATCGAGTTCCGCAACTGGGCCGAACTGGCGTCCACGCGGTTGCACAACGAGTCCTGAAACAGAACTCGTCACTCACCGTGCGCGAGCAGGGCCGCGAGCAGGGCGCGGGTGGCGGCGGAAGCTGGTCGATCGGCCCCCACAGCCAGCCCAAGGCGCACCTCGTCCGGCTCACGGGCCAACTGGATGACGGTCAGGTCCTGGCAATGATCCGCCGCACCGGCTGGCGCGAATGCGATCCCCAGCCCGCTGCGCACCAGGTCGAGGGCCGTGGTGATGTCGCCGACCTCGACGGCGACATCGCGTTCGAGGCCGGCGTCAGCGAACAGGGCGTCCACAATGCTCCGATTCCCCCATTCCGGCGGAAAGTCGACAAAGACACGTCGTGCAAGCTCGTCGAGTGCAACCTCGCTCACCCCGGCGAGCGGGTCGTCGGCACGGCACACCGCGACGAGCCTGGTCCGCGCCACCGGCTTGATCGCGACCTCGCGTGGTGTCCGCGGCAGCAGCGGGATGAGCGCGGCATCGAACGTTCCGTCCACAACGGCTGCCAAGTGCCCGTCGATCGGGCCTGCCGACAGCCTGACACGCACGTTGACATGCGGATGCCGAGCATGGAAGTCGGCCAGAGCGAGTCCGAGGTCAAGCGATCCAGTCGACAGCACGGTACCGAGCGTCACGCTGCCCTGAAGCCCGCCACGGAGGCCGTCCATCGCCTCGCGCACCGAACGGGCGTCGTCGAGCAGAACCCGTGCCTTGCTCAGCAGCACCCGCCCGGCCTCCGTCAGCTCGATGCGCCGTTCGGCCCGATCGAACAGTGTGACGTCAAGCTCCCGCTCCAGCCGCGCTACAGCGGCCGAGGCGCCCGACTGCACGATCCGGCTCCGCCGCGCGCCCCGCGTAAAACTGCGCTCCTCGGCCACCGCGACGAAAATCTCCAGCCGACGAAGATCCATACCACCAGTATTCACCTGCCGCCCGTCGAAGCGACCATCCCCGCTATCAGGGCTGTCCGCGCTGCGGTGTAGGAGTATGCAAAGGGCCTTGGCGGCATCGGCCTGACTCCTGCAGGCAAGAAATTCACACAAAAGGTACTACTAGGAGCTGTCCGGGCGATCATGTGACCGCCCAACGTCTGGGCTGTTGTTGGGGGCATGGAGTGGGGTGATCTGACCGGTGCCGAGTGGAACGGTTGCGGAGCTCGCGGGGCGGGTTCCCCAGCAGACTCCATCCGAGCGCGGACGGCCGCTGCCGCCAGCTGTCCCTGGTCGTCACCGACGGATACGGGCGGACTTCACCCAGTTCCAGGCGAAGATCCGCGTTCCGCGGGTCGGTCCGGGTCGGCCACGCACGAAGCCCGACAGGGTCGCGGCCGACAAGGGAAACAGCAACGGCCCGTGCCGCGAGTACCTGCGGCGCCGGGGCATGCGGCACACGATCCCAGAGAAGTCCGGCAGCCGGCCCGCCCGCCTGCACAACGGCTCGCGCGGCGGACGGCCCCCGGCCGGAGAAATTCCTCTTCGTTGATCGTCAGTGGCACACCGCCGCACAGGGCGAACTCGCCGCCGGTAACGGGCCTGAGGAGACATGGATGAGTCACCGGGCCTGGGTAGCGGACATCCCAGCCGCGAGCCGATCGAAAATCCCCCGGAGGGACGACGGCCCTGCTGTACCACGCGCCCTGAGGTGTCTGATCGGACAGTCCCATGGCGGTGCATGCGTCTGGGCCGGTGCCCACCACCAGAAGGGCGGCTGAGCGCGGTGCTCCGCCGCACCTCTGCACGAGTCATGATCGGGGCCGCCCGCGACCGAGCCGCCGTCACTGACAGGCGTCGAACAGCGTCTGGGCACGCGCTGCCTCGTCGATGCTGGCGGGCTGATCACCCAACGCGGCGAGCGCGCTCGCGGCGAGGGTGCGGGCTGAAGCCTCGTACAGCGGCATCTCGGCCTCGCCGAACGCTGCCGCTGCTTCGAGCGCCGTACGCGCCGCGTTGGTGTGGTCCTGGAGCAGGCATACTTCGGCGTGGGCCAGCAGCACGAAAGCGCGCACGGCCGCGGGCTGGTCGGCTGTCGCAACGTGGGCGGCCCGGCGCACCCATCTCTGCGCGGCTTCGATGTCGCCCCGGGCGAGTTCGGCCTGGGCCAGGGTACGAAACCACGACGGCCGTTCAGCTGCCTCGACAAGGGGTAGTTCCGGGCCACCCCCGCTGTCCAGCACGGTGCGTACGCACCCTGCGGCATTTCCGCACAGCAACTGGGCCAGGCCGAGCACCCCCATCACGACTGTTCTCCGTTCCGACGGTTCCCCCCGCTCCACAGCGACCGCTTCCTCGCAGGTCTTGAGTGCCGCGGCGAAATGCCCCCGCCACAGGGAGACCGCGGCGCCCACCGCCATTGCCAGCGCACGGGGCTCGCTGGTGCCGAGCAGCAGAGCCGCCTCCAGGGCGTCGTCGGCGTACGCGGCTGCCTCGCTGAGGTTCCCCAGTCCCAGGTGAGCGAAGGCCGTCGCGGTGAGCAGATCCGTCAGCAGGTAGTTCTGGCCGGTGTGGCGTACCAGGGCCAGGCCGCGATCGAGGTGGCGGAGAGCCGCCCTGTAACGGCGCTGAAGCATCTCCGCCCAGCCGACCAGCATCAGCGCGTCGAGATACTCCAGAAGGCGTCGGTCCCCGGTGTCGTCCAAGACCCGCACTGCGGCGTCGAGACAACTCGTTCCCTCGCTGGCCTCCCCGGTGGAGGTGTGGGCCAGCGCCAACAGCGCGCGGACCCCCGCCACTTGCACCGGTTCGCCCGCTCGCAGGGCCGAGAGCAGTGCGCGCCGCCCCCAGTCGACGGCCTGGGAGAAGTCACCGCTGCGCAGCTCGGCGGCAGCGACTTGGACCTCCAGCACGGTGGTCTGCGCCGACGAGAGCTCGGTGTTCTGCGCCAGTTCACGCCGGAGAACGGCCGTCGCAGCCTCGAACCTGCCCAGAAGCCGCTCCATCACTGCCAAGGAGACGACAGCCTCCGTGCGTCGCGGACGCGAGGGAAGAAGCTTCCACGAAGCGAGTTCGCGCAGCAGGTCGTGGCTCTCCCGCAGACGTCCGGCCGCCCCCAGCGCGGTCGCCTCGTTCAGCTGCAGTTCGGATCGGCGCGGATCGTCGGTGGGGAGCAGGCGCAGGGTCTCCCGCGTCCAGCGTGCGCTTGTCGCCGGCGCACTGACCAGCAGGTCGTCGGCGGCCTGAGTGAGCAGTGCGACAGCGGCCTCGTCCCCGGCACGTGCCGAGCGCGCCACATGCGGTGCCTGGGCGACCGGCGGCGACCCACGTCGGGCCAGGCCCTCCGCGGCGCGGGCATGGGCCCCCAGCCGCCAGCCCGCCCCCATCCCGTCATACACGGCAGCGCGTACCAGGGGATGACGGAACTCGAATTGCCGGACGGCGCCCACGGGCCGCACCAGATCCCGGCGAACCAGCTCGTCCAGTGCCGACAGCACATCTCGCCGACCTGTGCCACCACGGCCGTCATTTCCGCGTCGAAGGGATCGTCGAGGACGGCTGCCGCGTGCACGACGGTGCGGGCGACGGCTGGCAGGTCACGCAGTTCGTCCAGCAGTGTGGCGCGTACGGACAACGGCAGCTGGTCGTCCGACAGTTCCATGCAGTCCGCTCGATGGAGCAGTGCCTGCAGATACAACGGGTTGCCCGCGGTGGCCTCGAAAAGCTGGCGACACCTCAGCCGGCTGACCCGAGGCCCACACAGTTCCGCGGTGGCGGACACCGACAGCGGACCGAGTGTGACCCTGGTCAGACGACCGTCGGCGTCGGCCCTGACGAGTGCCGAGGCCAGTCTCGGCGGGATCTGCCGGGGGCGGTACGCGAGGACGACAGTCACCGCCCTTCGCGGTGGATGCCGCACGAGGTACTCGATGAGCTCGATGCTGCTCTCGTCCGCCCAGTGCACGTCGTCCAGGACCAATGCCGATGCGGAACCGGGGTGTACCTCCTCCAGAAGCTCCCGTACTGCCCGGTGCAGGCGGAAGCGCTCGGCGGGCAGTGACGCCTGTCCGGCGGTGTGGGGGTCGGCCAGCAGGGTGAACAGCGAGCCCTGCATTTCGCGTTCGTCGGCAACGAGTGATTGCGGACGGTCCGGGTCCACCGGAGGGGGAGAACTTTCCAGAGCGTCGATGAAGAGACCGTACGGAATCTCGCTGATCTCGGCGGCACGGCCGGTCAGTACTTGTGCGCCGCTGTGTACCGCGAGCGTACGGAACTCGGCGAGCAGCCTGGTCTTGCCGATGCCCGGCTCCCCGACGATCTCCACCAACCGCGGGCCGCGCTCGCTGCGGTCGTCGAGCACCGATCGCAGAACGGAAACTTCTTCGGCCCGTCCCACGAGGGGCTGCGGCCGCTCCGCGTGGTGGGTTTCTGTTTCGATCCGTGGCCCCCGTGGTTCGGCCTCGGGGGCGGGTGCGAGCTGGGAGTCGGCGGTGAGGATGTCCTGGTGAAGCTGCTGCAACGCGGGCCCGGGGTCGAGACCGAGCTCCTGTGCCAGCAACTGCCGGGCGCGGTGGTAGAGGTCGAGGGCATCGGAGGTACGACCGCAGCGGTAGAGCGCGAGAACGAGTTGGCCGGTCAGCCGTTCGTCCAGAGGATGCGCCTGCGCCAGAGCGGACAGCTCGTTCACCACGAGGCGGTGCTGCCCCAGACGCAGCCGGAGGTCGGCCATGTCCAGCTGCGCGGCGAGTCGTTCGGCGTGCAGCAGGTCGCGTAGGGCGTTGAACCACGGCGTGTCCGCCCCCGCGAACGCCTCTCCCCGCCACAGCCCCAGCGCTGCTTCCCACAGCGCCACAGCCTGCTCATCTGCGTGTGCCCTACGAGCACGGTCCGTGAGGCCACGGAACCGGTTCACGTCCACCGCCTCCGCTTCCACCGCCAGCCGGTAGCCGCCCTGCTCCCGGACGATGTCGAGCCCAGGCTCTGCCAGCACGCGCCGTAGCCGGGACACGTACCCGTAGAGCACCTCCCGGCCCCGCCGCGACGCGCTCTCCCCCCACACCCGGTCCACCAGCGTGTCAGCCGACACCACCCGTCCGGCATCGGCGAGCAGGACCCCGAGCACCCTCCGCTGGCGCGCGTGCCCCACCTCCAGCGGCACGCCGTCCGACCACGCCTCAATGGTGCCCAGCATCCCGAACCGAACCGCCATCGGCGCCCCCTTCCTGCTGAGCCTGCTTGATCACCGGTGTACCCGCCCCTGATCAGCCGCTCCAGCCTGATTCAAGACTTTCCGAAGGTTTTCCGACGGTCGCACCGGCACGGTGGGCACACAACGACCGGCTCCGCGGCCCGCGGTGCGGCGTCCGAGAAGAAGGAGAAGAACCATGCTCGCCAAGATCGAGGCTTTGGGCACCGCTCTGCTGGAACGCGTCGTGCCCAGCGTCACGGCGGACGCCGCGGCTGCCCCCGGCTGGTACAGCTTCTCCCAGTGCTGGCAGTGCAACAACGGCCCGTGGGGTCACTTCGGCTACAACGCGCCCTGCGAGGCGTACTGGAACGGCTCCAGGTTCACGCGCGGGATCTGCGGCTGAACCGTCGGCGGCCCCGCATGAACGCCGCTCCCGCCGCCGGACCTTCCGACGGCGGGAGCAACCGCCCCGGCCCGCGGGCCGTCGGATCCGCCGAAGGGAACGGCATTGTCCTCTTTCGAGATCGCGGCACGGAGCCTCATCGGTACGGTCTTCCTGATCTCGTCCCTGAGCAAAGCGCGCAGCCGCGAGGCATACCGGGATTTCGCGGACTCACTGGCGCGGATACGTGCGGTCCCCGCGGCAGCGGAAGGACTCGCCGCACGGGCGGTCGTGGCTGCGGAGTTCGCGGTCTGGGTGCTCCTGGCGGTGCCGACGGCCCGGGCCTGGAGACTCGGACAGTTCCTCGCACTGTGGCTGCTCGCCGCGTTCACGGTCGCCATCGCACGGACCATGCGACGACGCTCGCCCGTGGCCTGCGGCTGCTTCGGAGCCTCCGCCGCACCTGTGGGCTTCCGGCACATCGCGCGCAACGCCCTGCTCGCGGCGGTGGCGCTCAGTTGCCTCCTGGCGCCGGTCTCGGGCTCGGCGAGCGTCGGCGAGGCGGCGGTGGCGGCACTCGCGGGTCTGGCCATGGGCCTGGTGACAACAGTTCTCGACGAGATCTTCGCGCTCTTCCGGCCCCTCACGGACATCGACGCGTCCCGATCCTCCCCTCGCTTCCCGATCGAACCCCAGGAGTCCTGATGTACGTTCTGACGGCCGCTTTTGTGCTGGTCGCGGTGCTCTGTCTGCTGAACCTGTTATTGACCATCGGCGTGATCAAGCGTCTGCGCGAGCACACCGAGATCATCGAGCCCATCCGGCAGCAGGCCGGCATCCGAACAGGGGACGAGGTGGGCGACTTCAGCGTGCGGGGCGTGGACGGCGAACCGCTGGGCCGCGAATCACTGGCCCCGGACAGCGTCGTCGCGTTCTTCGCACCCCACTGCCGGCCGTGCAAAGCACTGGTCCCGGACTTCATCCGGTGGGCGGAAGCCGACGACAACGGCAGGGACCGCAGGATCGCGGTCGTCGTCGGTGACGCAGCGGCCTCCGGTGAACTGGTGGCGATGCTGCGCCCCGTCGCCCATGTTGTCGTGGAGGAGCCCCTGGGCACGGTCGGCACGGCCTTCCGGACGTCCGCCACACCCACGGTGCTACGGGTCGGCACCGTCCGTGGCAGGACTGTGGTGACGTCCGACCGGGTGCTGGTCACGCCAACCGCAGCTGCCGTATGAGCGGGGGTGATCGGGTGGGCGCAGCGTCGTGGCGGAAGGTGTGCCCGGCGGTACGTGCCGGGATCTCCCGGACGGTACGCCTGGGGAAGGCGGCCTCGCTGTTGGTGTGCGGGACGGCTTCCTGGCACCTGTCCGCGTTCGCCGTGGCAACGCTCTGTCGCGGGGCGCTTCCCCTGGCCACCGCGTGGTTGATGAAGATCCTGCTGGACGACCTCGTGCGGGGGGCCGGGCTGTCCGTGCTGGCAGGACTGGCGGCCGTGCTGGCCGCCGTCGGAATCGCGGCGGCTGTCATCCCGCTCGTCGCGCAGTATCTGCATGCTGAACTGGACCGCCGGACGGGGGTGGCGGCCATGGATCGATTGTTCGCGGCTGTGAACCGGTTCGTCGGTATCGCTCGTTTCGAGGACCCGCGGTTTCTCGACGAGCTCCGGCTCGCTCAGGCGGCGAGCCGTAGTGCCCCGATCCAGATCGTCAGCGGGAGCCTCGACATCGTCGGCCAAATACTTCCCCTCCTCGGCTTCGCGGGTTCGCTCTTCGTCCTCAAACCGGTCATGGCCCTGATCGTCCTGGGAGCCGCCGTCCCGACGGTGGTTGCCGAAGGGCTGCTCGCGCGTCGGCGTGCGCAGCTCGTCATGGACGTCAGCCCGATCGAACGCAAGGAGTTTTTCTACAGCCAACTGTTGAGCACGGTCGAGGGCGCGAAGGAGGTCCGGATCTTCGGTTTGGGAGGGTTCTTCAGGACCTCGATGCGGCGCGAGCGCTTGGCGACCAATGCGGCGCGCAGGAGCATGGACCGCCGGGAACTGTCCGTGCAGTTCTGTCTGGAGAGCCTGGCCGCGGTGGTCTCCGGCGGCGGCCTGCTGTGGGCTGTGGACGCGGCACGCCAGGGCAGCCTGTCGGTAGGCGGCATCGCGTTGTTCGCCGCCGCCGTCACGGCGGTGCAGGGCGCGCTGGCCGCGCTGGCCACACAGCTGGCGGCGACGGCCCAGGCCCTGCTGCTCTTCGAGCGCTACCGGGCGGTCACGGTCCTGGGATCGGACCTGCCCGTGTCCCAACGGCCCGGGCGGCTGCCTTCCTTGCGGTGCGGGATCGAGTTCCGCGACGTGTGGTTCCGGTACGCGGACCAGTTGCCGTGGGTGCTGCGCGGGGTGGACCTCTTTCTCCCGCACGGGCAGGCATTGGCTCTGGTCGGACTCAACGGCGCGGGCAAGTCGACCCTGGTGAAACTGCTGTGTCGGCTCTACGACCCCACTCGGGGCGCCGTCCTGTGGGACGGGGTCGACATCCGGGAGATCGACCCGGCCGAGCTGCGGTCCCGGATCGGCGTGGTCTTCCAGGAATCCATGCATTACGACCTCACCGCCGCTGAGAACATCGGGCTGGGTGACCTGGACGCGCTTACCGATCGGTCCCGTATCCAGGAGGCAGCCCGCCGCGCGGGGATCCACACCTGTCTGGCCGCGCTCCCTCAGGGGTACGACACCCTGCTCTCGAGGAAGTTCGTGATGACACCGGACGATTCCGATCCTGCCGTCGGGGTTCTTCTGTCCGGGGGCCAGCAGCAGCGGGTCGCCCTGGCCCGCGCCCTGATGCGGCAGGAACGGGAGTTGATGATCCTGGACGAGCCGTCCTCCGGCCTCGACGCGGAGGCCGAACACGAGATCCACACATCCCTGCGGCGCTTTCGCTCCGGGAGGACCAGCGTTCTGATCTCCCATCGGCTCGGGGCGGTGCGGGGCGCGGACGTCATCGTGGTCCTGCGAGACGGCAGGATCGCGGAACAGGGCGGCCACGACGAGTTGTTGGCGGCGGGCGGGACGTACGCCGGGCTGTTCACCCTGCAGGCCAAGGACTACCAGGACCAGCACGTGGACACCGCGCCGGGCGTCTCCGACGTGGCGGTGTCCCGGTGACGCCGCGCCCGTCCCGTGCGGCTCGCCACCCGTCCTTCGAACCGGCGGCCGGGCGGATGCCAACCCGGGAGGAACTCGACACGCTTGCCGCCTCATGGCCTTCCCTCCAGCGGACGCCGTGGCATGAAACCCGGCCCGGGCGCTTCGCCGGACGTGTTGCCCATCTGCTCGGACGCCGCCTGGTGCTGGTCACCGTGCGGGGCCGAAGCATGGAGCCCGCCTACTACAACCGTGACCGAGTTCTGGTGGTGCGGGGGAGCAGGGCCCTGCGCAACCGGGTGATCGTGGTCGCCGACCCGCGTGACGAGGACGGCTTTCTGATCAAGCGGGTACTGGCAGCCCCTGGCGATCCGGTGCCGAGAGACCGCGTCCCGGCCCTCTCCCACGTCCCGGAGCAGCAAGTGCCCTCCGGAAAACTGGTCCTGCTCGGAGACAACCCTGAACAGAGCCTGGATTCACGGCAGATCGGCTACTTCTCCAGCTCGGGCGTGCTGGGCGGCGTGCTGTTGCGTGTGTTCCGCCACCCCCGCCCGGCCTGGGCCGACCGGGGCTGAGAACATGCTTTCCCGGCCAGATGTATGAGTGCAGTGCGGCATGCACACGACATCAACGACGAGGTCTGTGATCAAGCCGATCGGGTCCGCGACAGCGCGGTTGAGCTGGCCACCGGATAGTGCAGATCGTCCACGTCCAATCGGGAGGACTCGAAGCCGCGGGTGCCCAACGCGTGGACCGCCTTTGACCTCGATCCTGAGTGAGGGCCCGTAAGCTTGCTGACGGACCCTTTGCGGCGAGCGTTGGTGGGGAATTTCGAGTCTGGGCAGGTGGAGTGCCCGGCTGTCGCGTCGGGTGTACGCCAATTTCCACGGCTCCGGTGGCATGGTGCTGCTCGCAGGGGCGGGCAGGTGCTGGTCAGGCTGGGTTCGGTAGGGTCTGGAGCCGGTCCAGGGCATCGGTGATCACATCGGTCCAGGGTCAGTGCCCGGTGAGGCGGAGGATACGGCGGCAGTCGGCGGTGACGAGTTGGGGTGCTGATAAGAACGCTGTCAGTGCGCCAGTGTCCCGGGGCGGCAGGTCGTTGTGTGTCAGACCGTGGTGGCCAGCCAGCCGACGGTCTCGGTCACGTGGAGGCCGTCGCTATGGACGTTGGGATTGACGTTGACGTCGTTGAAGCGGATCAGGAAGCCCTCGGCGTTGACGTCGTGCAGGCGGATGCCGGGCGTCTCCGGGCCGTTGAACGTCTGCGTCTGCGGCAGCACGATCACCTGGGATCCGCTGGGAAACGGGGTCGGGAACGTGACGCTGAAGGTGGACGTGTTCCTCCCGCGCGTCTCGATGGGCTGGTTCGACGACAGCTCGACGCTTCCGGGCTGGATCATTGACATGGCGATTCCCACCGTTTCGGATACCTATAGTCACCATCGGTGACTGTGGGCTCCTCCCCCCGGGGAGACTCGCTCATTCGCCCGTCACTCCATCGGCCGATCGCTAATCAGCCAATGCGAATGCATTCGACCTGGAGTTCGCAAACAGGTTCTCGGCGGTCCGGGCCTTCGTCGTTTCGTGGTCTCAGTCGAGATTTTCGTCCTCGCGGTCGAGCCTGGCCGACCTTTCCGGAGTGCGCACTCGCCGGTCCGGCCCCACCGTTAGCCTCGATTCTTCAGAGGCCGGGAGTGCATGACCAGGTCGTCGGTTCACCCTGTTTGTTCCGCATGATCGCGGGCGGGGCCTTCGCGTGTCGCTGCGGCTGCGCCGGGGTTCCACCCCACCCGGAGGTCGTGCGGGTCTGTTCCTTTCCTTGTCTCATCGGCCTGGTGGCCAGATCGTCAGGTGACGGCGGGCAGGGCGGTCAGCCGGTGCCAGCAGGTGGTGAACGCCTCTGCCCAGGGCCAGGTCCGTTCGATCCGCAGCCAGCGGCGGCGGGCGTGGTCGGCGAGTCGGGCGGGCAGGTGGTAGAGGCGGAAACGCATGGTGTCCGGCTCGGCGTCGGACAGGCCGTCGATGTCGTGCAGGGCCAGCAGCCGCACCCACGCGTCGAGGTCGGCGGCGATGTTCGCAGCGAGCATCCAGCCGCGGTTCACCCAAGGCCACGAAGTTAACGAGACGGCGGTGCTGTCAAGGGTTGGTAGCTGCCGTGGCTGATCCGGCGCAGAATGCCTGAACGCGTCAGCCGGTAGAGGCACTTGTGGACCTGGTTCTCGGTTGCCCCCGCGATCCGTTTCAGCAGTTCGGGAGTGCGCCAGGTGTCGACAGTCGGCTCGGCGCGGATGACCTGGAGGATCCGTTCCGCGATTCCTGGAATCCGGACAACGAGGGGTTCGGCCTCCCCGACGGGTGCGTCAACGAGGATGCGGACGTGCTGGACGGGGGTGCTGGTGAGGGGGCGGCCGTCGTCCTTGCGGTCGTGGTAGCGATTGATCGGGCTCTTGACTTTGCGGGTGCTCAGCCGGGCCCGCCGGGGCGGCATGGCCGCGCCGCGCACAGCGTGTGCGAACTGCGTGTCGATCCACGGAGTTTGATCGAGGATTCCCTCGGCGCTCTCCAGGCTTTCTTGAGCACACCGAAGGGCGACCGTGAAGCTGAGCCGGTCCGGGTCGAGGGGACGCCCTGCCGGAATGGAGTCGGCCATGGCACGACGCAGCAACTGGTAAGCGCACAGGATGGCCCACAGTTCCTGTTCCAGGCCGCTTGGCGTGGTCGAGCGCAGGATGCGGCCTTGCATCAGGGTGTGGCGCAGCGCGAAGAACGCGGACTCGATCTCCCAGCGTTCGTGGTAAAGGCTGACCAGTCGTGCGGCCGGGTCGCGGCGGTGGTCGAGCAGGGTGGTGGCCAGGCGGTAGGTGCCGCCGACGATGCGGCCGTCCGCCAGCACGGCGTGCGTGCGGGCCTCGATCACGCGCACCCGCAGGCCGTCGAACTCGGTGAGGTAGCTGCCGTCAGGCAGTTTGGCGCGGATCGGCGGGCGGCGCCTGGACTGCATGCGCACCAGGAAGTGCGCACCGGTCGCGGCGGTACGGGTCAGGAAGGTGTTGGCATCGAAACCGCGGTCGAGCAACACCAGCATGCCGGCGCGCAGGTGGTGCAGGAGACCGCAGGCGAAAGCCATCTCCCCGGTCAGTGGCGTGCCGAGGCTCGCCCCCAGCAGCCCGCGGGTGCCGGTCTCCACCAGCGCCACGGTCATCACGACCGGGTAACCGGCCCATCCGACCCGATGAAGGACTTTCCCCAGCCAGCTGACCGTGTCCACGTTGTCCGGAACCTTGGTGGATGCGCAGCCGTCGAAGGCGACGGTGCGCATCCCGCGGTAGCCCACGCCGGTCGCGCCCGTTGGGGCCAGGGGTCCGGCGAGGACGTCGAACAGCTCCCGTATCGGGCCCGTCCCGATACGCGCCCGCAGATCACGCAGAGCCTTCTCGGAGGGCCGTCGTTCGTGCAACGAGACGCAGCGGGTCAACTTCTGCCAGATCCCCAGCGCCCCGACCCCCGCGAACAGAGCCTGGGCGAGAAGGAAGTACACGCCGACCCGGGCAGGCAGCAAGCGCGGGGCACGGCGCTGCACCCGATGCCGGGCAAGGATGTCATCCACGAGTTCGAACGGAACGAACGACGTGAGTGCCCCAAGATGACCGGGGGCAAGCAATCCAGTACCTCCACGACCGCAAGGATCGGTGGCAGACTCGTAGCTCATCAGGACTCCGGAGGAACGGCGGTCTTGGCGGACCCTCGTTCCACTACCGGAGTCCCGATCTACGCGGACTGGTTTCCCTCAACCCCTTGACAGCACCGCCATCACGTTAACTTCGTGGCCTTGGCGGTTGACCTCCCACGATTGCGAGGGCAGGTTGTCCAGCCCCATCGCCTTGTTCGTGCGTACCCGGTCTTCCACGCCGGCGTGGGAGCGGTGCAGCACGTCGAGGAAGTGGGCGTGGCCCGAGCCGGCGATGCCCCACATGTGGCGGATGTTGGTGGCGGTGATGCAGTAGCGCCAGCCGGTCTTCTTCTCGAACGCGGTCAGCTTCTTGAGGTGCCGTCGGGTCGGACGCACCCGGCGCACGATCAGCCGCATGCCCCCGGGCCAGCCCTCACGGGTGTTCAGCCCGGTCAGTTCCGCGACGAAGTAGCCCTCCTGGAGGCGGCCGTCCTGATGTATCGAGGTCTCCCAGGCGATTTCGGGCAGTTGCGCGACGGCACGCTCGTCGTCTTCGGTGATCTTCCAGCCGACGGTGTAGCGGACTGTGCGCCGCGTGGTGTTCAACGCTTCGAGGTGTTCGAGCAGCCCGTGCGTGGCCCCGGCCCCGTCGACCCGGACCAGGATCTTCGCGGCCGACGATCCGGGGATCTGCGCGAGGGCGTCGGTGAGCACGGCGATGTGGTCGGCCACCGTGTTCGCCCCGGCGTTCCCCGGCCGCAGCAGCATGGCCAGGGACTCCGTGGTGTTCGCGCACCACGCGGCCAGCGGATGAAACCCGAACGTCTTCTTGAAGGTGACCGCCGCCCCGGCCTTCTTCGAGGCGGAGGTGATGACCGTCGCATCGATGTCGATGACGATCCAGCCGCGCAGCCGCTTGCCCGCCACCGTCAGCCAGGGGAAGCCGCCCGGCCGCAGATGCAGCAGGCCCCACACGTGCCGGCGCCCCCTCGCCCGCACCTTGGCGATCTTCGCCAGGGTGGCCTCGTCAAGCGCGGCAAGAGTGCGGCGGGCGGTCGAGTCCGATGCCTCGGGCCCGAACAGCGGGCGATGGTGAAATTGAAGCTGCTCGGCCTCCGACAGGTTCGCCGCCCCGAGCACGATCGCGACCGCCAGGTGCACCAGCACCCCTGCCCGGTCCCGCCAGCCGGCCACCGCACTGGACGGCAGCACCTTCGCCAGCGCCCCCGTCAGCCCCGTCCGGTCCGCGCATCGGCGCAGCAGCACCGCCCCGGCATGCCCGATCAGCCTCTTCCCGTCAGCCACCACCGACAGCCGACCGTCCCACCCTGTACGCTCAACCACCAGAAAGGTGCCTTGCTCCCGCAGCGGATATGACCTAGACACTCACATCCTTGCAGATCAACGGCACCTTTCTGCTATCGGGGCGTCAGACAACCCAATTCCGCTGAATACCCAGGGTTAGTTCGAACACTGATCAACATTCAGTGATTAATCGGACACGGGAGGTAGATATGTCCATGCTGCTCATCACCGGCTCGTACCGGATCCTCGGTGACCGGCCCGACGGTGACACGGTCCGCTTCACCCCGCGCGACCCGGGGTTCTGGTGCGAAGTCCCCGGCCAGCGCCGCGTCAAGCGGAACGCGGATGGGGGCGCATCGCTCCGGTTGGACGGGATCGACGCCCTCGAGACCCACTACAAAGGTGTCGGACCCGATTACGTCCACCAGCCGCTGGACCTGGGCGCGCATGCCGCCCGGGACGAACTGCTGAACTGGCTGGGCTTCAGCAAGGTCGCACAGGACGTCGAGGAGAAGGTCACGGCTTCGACCCCGGAGACCGTGCCCGGCTACATCCTTACCAACGGCGTCGACGCCTACCAACGCTGCGTCGCGCTGATCGGGCGCGGCGACCCGCCGAAGGTCGGCAATCCCTCGAAGCCGGCGAAGAGCGGTGACCGGATCGAGGTCACGGTCGACATGCTGCACCAGACCGCCAACCACCACCTGCTGTCCCTCGGCCTGGTCTACCCGACCTTCTACAGCAACCTCTTCAAGGATCTGCGGGCGGACATGGCGGCCACCACGCAGCAGGCCAGGGCGACCAAGGCCCCGGGCAGCGTCTGGCTGCACGACGTGACGACCGCCGGCGCGAAGATCGCCAGCCTCGCCTCGCTCACCGACGAGCTGGTCATCGTGCCCAAGCTGTTCCGCCGCCTTGCCGACTACGTCCGGCTCTTCGGCCCGTCCCTGACCTGTCTCCCCGCCTATCTGGCCGGCGGCGCCGACGAGTTCTTCGTCCCCGACCAGCAACACAGCATCGTCGGCCTCCAGCACGTCATCGAGGTCACCAACGGCAACACGTTCCGGATGACCCGCCCGATCGAGGACCTCGTGTTCGTCGAGAAGTAGACGGGAGGCCGGGTTGGACGCCCAGCGCGCCAACGACTACCGCCTGCGCCTCACGGCCGCCTTTCCCGCCGACGTGCCGCGTCTGATCGCCGCCTACCGCACCGCCGCGAGCCAGGCCGACCCGGGCAAGGCCCTGGTCGACGCGGTCAACGCCGACCCCGCCCTCGCACGGGTCACCCGCGAGACCATCGCCGTGTGGTACACGGCCCAGTTCACCCGGCCTGACGGCAAGCCCGACGCCCCGGGCACACCCGCGCAGTACCAGGACGGCCTGATCTGGCCCGTCATCAAGGCCCACCCCCCCGCCGCACCCCAGCCGCCGGCGCCGAGCGGCTACGGCTACTGGACCGACCACCCGTGAGCCGAGGAGACGCCCCGTCATGAACCCCCAGTACGATGTCGTGATCGTCGGCGGTGGAGTGGCCGGAGCCCTCACCGCCTGCCGGATCAAGACCGTCAAGCCGAATGCCCGGATCCTGCTGCTCGACGCCGGCAGCAATGGCACCGCCAAACCCGACCGTGATGCGTTCGTCGCGGCCTACCAGACCGCCGCGATCAAGAACGTCCCCTCTCCGTACGCGGGCCTCGACAACAACCGGCTCGGCTACGCCCCCTCCTCGGACGGCACCCCCGATCCGGTCGCGATGAACCGCTACTACGTGGAGGATGGCCCGAACCTGTACGAGAGCGGCTTCCAGCGCATGCTCGGCGGCAGCACCTGGGCCTGGCGCGGTAACACCCCGCGCTTCCTGCCCAACGACTTCCGGCTCAAGACCAAGTACGGCGTCGGCGCGGACTGGCCGATCACCTACGCGGACCTCGAGCCGTACTACGTCCAGGCCGAGGCCGAACTCGGGGTGTCCGGCAACGACGACGAGTGGGTCGGCCTCACCCCGCGCAGCGCCCCGTACCCGATGCCCGGCATTGCGCCCAGTTACGGCTGGCCCGCGTCTACGGAGTCGCCCGGGCCGCGTGACCGGTCGTCTCGGCCGACCAGGAGCACGAGGTTGCGACAGGGGTTGCGCCTGTCTGTTGCGCCGGGCGTTGCACCAAGAGGTGCGCTTGCTGTTGCGCGGCCCGCGGGAGTTCCCGGGGCCGCGCAGGTCACCATCCCGTTTTACCGTGGTCGGCCTGCTGACATCCCCGTTGCGGCTGCTCTGCCCATGTTCCCTGGCTGAAGTGAAGGAGGAAGGGACGGGCGGGAAGGGTGGTGCGGCCGCGGCCGGGGATCGCGGCGCGCGCAGCCGGTTGCGCGTCGGCGGGGGCAGCCGCGCCTCGCCGCTGTCAGCCCGGCGGCGGAGCTGGAGCGGAAGTTGTTGGCGCCTCGGTGCTGTCCTGGGTGCCGAGCCCCAGGTACCGCTGTGATCGTCGGGTTCGTGGGCGGCCCGCTCGGTGGTCGTAAGCTGTCGACCACCCCGTGGTGCCCGCGCACCCAGCGCCCAGGCCGTTTCTATCCGGTCATCTGATCGTTGGCTTGGTTGTGTCGTTGAGTGACGTGCGGTGGGCGCAGATAGAGCCGTTGTTGCCGGATCTGTTCTCACCCGGTGTGCTTGCCACCTCCTAACCGCGCTGCTCGAACGCGGAGTGTCCGCCGAGGCGGTGCCGACGGATCTCTGAGTCGGGGATCCGCACGTTCCGGGGCCGGGCGCCTCGCCCCCCGGAACGTCACTTGGCGCCTTGCTCAGACCCAGGCGCGGGTTACCGGGATCCACAGCTGCGCTTCGGACTGCGCCGGGTCGTCCTGTGACGGGCGGGTGCGCAGGATCTCCGGTCCCGGACGGTACTCGTAGGGATTGGACGGGATCCACTGGGCGGCCACGTCACCCCACATTTGCTGCAGCGCCTGCGGGAACGGCCCGGTGTTCTCGAACACGGCCCAGGTGCCCGCCGGGCAGTCCAGCACGTCGAGGTCCCCGGGCAACTCGGTGGCAGTGGTCACCACAGCGTGGTAGTAGTCGAGTTCGCTGCCCTCCTCGAAGCCGTCCGACAGGCGGACGGTCGCCGACACCACGCCTTCCGGGTCCTGGTCCGAGAGGCCGACGATCCGCAGCATCGTATCCGGCGAGATGCTCCGGACATGCTCGGCGATGTGCGGGTTGATGCCCTGGTAGATCAGCGGGACGCGGGCCTTCCTGCCCACGACCCGGAATGCTTCCTTCTCCACGATGCGGTACCGCATGGTGCTGTTCCCTTCGACGATGAGGCGGAAGGACAGCCGGGGCTGTGAGTTCAGAGCCGCGCCGGTACGCCTGGCCTCGCCGGGACCGACGCCGTGCATGGCGCGGAACGCCCTGGCGAAGGCTTCCCCCGAGGTGTAGCCGTGGCGGATCGCGATCTCCAGCAAGGTCGGTTCCCCGGCCAGCACTTCGGCCCCCGCGACGGTGAGCCGCCGGCGTCGGATGTACTCCGACAGCGGCATCCCCGCCAGTGACGAGAACAGCCGTCGGAAGTGGTACTCCGACGTGACCGTGATCCGGGCCAGCGAGGACACGTCGATGTGCTGGTCGAGGTGACCCTCGATGTGCCCCATGGCCTGGTTCAGCCGATCCAGCAACCCCGGCCTCCTTCCCTTTCGATCACCAACGTTAGGAAGGACCAAGCCTGCAGCACCCGACATCCTGTGCCCGCTCCGGTCGGGTGCGGCAGGCCCACCGGGCCGGGCCGGACCGGCCGCAGGCTCGGTGCCGCGTGTCCGCCGCGTCGCGGAGTTCCTCCAGATAGCCGCCCGCGTCTGGTAACAGCTGTTACCATCAGGGTATGGCGAAGACACAGCTGGGCGCGCGCGTCGACAGCGAGATCAAGGAACTGGCGGAAGCACGCGCCAGGGACCGGGGCCTGAGTCTCGGCGACTACATCGCTGTCCTCGTGCACGAAGACACCGAAGGACTGCGGCAGCGGGGCCTGGACGCCGCGGAGCGGTTCCTCACCGAGCACCAGGGGCTCTTCGACGAAGCCGAAGACGCCGACTGCCGCACCCCGGGAGCACACGCCGCGTAATGGACCTGCACATCGACGTCCCCTGGATCCTGCGGGTCGCGGAGATCGCGGGGGCAGGTGACCCCGCCCCCGAGGACTACGGAGTGCCGGTGGCCGCAGTCGCCGCTCACCGGGCCGAGCTGCTGGACCAGCCCGTCTACGACGGCCCCTACGCCCGCGCCGCCGCCCTGGTGCACATCCTCGGCCGCTGCCGATGGCTGGAGCGCTCCAACCTGGCCGTGGCCGCTGCGACGGGCGTGATGTACCTGGAGGCTTCCGGGATCCCGGTCAAGCCCGCCAGGGAGGACGCCGCCGCCCTGCGCGACCTCCTTCGCGACCCGGCCTGCACAGCGGCGAGGATCGCCACCCTGCTGCGCGGCTGGCCCAGGTCCACCTGATTCCCCGGCCGGGAAGGCGAATCCGCTTGAGGTGTCCGGCAACTCAGTGGCAGACGTCCGCGGTGTGTCGGTGTGTCGTTCCAGCAGCCGGTTCTGCTGGCTGAGGCTGGGCTGGGCGATGTGCAGGCGCCGGGCCGCCTCGGTGACGGTGCCGGTTTCGGCAACAGCGGCGAAGTACCGCGGCTGCCGCAGCTCCACACCCGAGAGCTCGTCCATTCCCGGCTCACCCACTCTGATCAGCGCCCATAGGCGCCGGCCTATGGACGGGTCGCAGACTGCTCTTGGCGCTGCAGCGGCTGCCTGTTCTTTGCTGGGGGCATGTACGTGATTGTGCTCAGGTACGGCGCGCCGCTGGACACCATCGATGCGCTCAGGGACGCCCATTACACCAACCCTCACGGGGTGTTCGCCAAGGGAATGGCGCGCTGTGCAGGTCCTCTGGAGCCCCGCACGGGCGGGTTGATCATCGCGGAGGGCGACGTGTCGGCGATCGGGGCCGCCGTTGCTTCCGACCCGTTCGTCACCACGGGTGCCGCGACCGCCGAGATTCTCCGCTTCGAGCCGGTCTGGCCGCCGGCGCGCGCCGCCGCGGTGCCCCCGGGTCCCCGGGCGGCACCTTGACGGCGGCGCATACCTGCATCCGGCTTCCTTTCGTGGTGGGGTATCGGGGATACGACCGCTGCGCCGGCG